>CAWJQP010000072.1:0-417834 GCA_963844855.1 Bryobacteraceae bacterium | reverse complement strand
AGGATCTTGCCCGCCGTGCGATCGCTCGCGTCGAGCATTCGCACCACCCATGGCGCGGAGCTCGCACGCTACATCCGCCTCGTATGCATCCTCCTCCGGCAGGCGGAACTCGCCCTCAGCGCCAGGCGTGCTGTCCAATTGGTCCGCAACGTCAGCGCGGTACACGCGTTTCGACAACTCGCACAGCCAACGGCGTCGTTCGCCGATTCCGCCCTGCTGGCTCTCGCACATTCCCTCCCACAGCGGGCCACCGGTGAAAAGGTCCCCGCTCACAAACTGCTGCCGGTACACCGCGAAGCATGGAAGGCCGCCGAGACCGGTCCCTCCAGTCCGATGGCTGCACTGCTCGCCGAGCCGGATGTGATCCGCCGGGCGATGCTGGCCATGCGCATATCAAAGCTCAAGAAGTCAGAGTTTTCCGGGGTAATCACCGACTGCCTTACGCAGCTGCCCGCCGGCGCCCGCCACGCGCTTGCCGCGGAACTGTTTGAGTCTGGCAGCGCCGGCCGGCTCGTCGCGGCCGCCGCGTCGCAGTGTGCCGAGTGGTACGCGCCGATCGCCGCGCCACATGAGATCCGTGAAACCGTCCAGGCCAACGGCAGTCGACACCGCGATCTGGCAGCAGGTCGTGCGCAAGCTCTCGGAACTCGATCCGGAGAGCAGCGAAACCGCACCGGCGACCAACCTATTGACCGGTCTCTTTGCCGCAGGCGAGTTCGCGGTCGAGGCTGATGTGGATACGGTTCTTGCCCGCTGGTCAGAAGCGCGGCAGAAGATCGCGGAGGTACCCGCAAAATGACGTTGTTGCACAACATGTCTGCAGCGCCGAGGACAGCCATCGTTCAGCTCGCTCATCCGCATTTTGAACTGACAAGCGGTGTGCTGCTTCGCCTCGATGACTGCGTGACGGACACGTCAAGCCGAAGCGATCCTTACACGGTTGGGTATTAGGGAACGACTCACACTACGAGCCGTCGCCCGCACGCCTGTGCGAAGCTACTCAATGAGCGGGCGCTTGTTTGCCTTACCCGCCCGCCGCAATCGTCTCCCACCGGGCGACCGGCCGCGAACGTGCGGAAACAGACCTCCTGAGCGTCTGCGCGGTTCTATCGAAATCCTCACAGAGTCCTTTACCTGCGCGATAAAGAACCGAACCTCAACGGATCCGACCCTCGCGTCGCGTGATTCTGCTCATCCCGAAAGGCTGGAGGTCCGCATGAGTGCGTTAGCCGAACGCATTCTCGACGCATTTCCATCGGGCCAGTACGGCCTGGCAGCACTCCTGCGGCTGCTCGAGATTGTCGAGACCAACGAGGTGCCGAGTGCTGCGGTCGAAGTTGCACTCCAGCCGAGGATGAAGATCAATCCGGACTTCGCTGCAAAACACGCCGAAACGCCGGAAAAACTCCTGATGCTGGTCATGCACGAACTGCACCACGTCCTGCTCGGGCACACCAAACTGTTCAAGAGAGTCACCTTAGCCGACAACATCGTTTTCGATGCGGTGATCAACGCGCTGCTGTGCAGCATGTTCCCGCAGCCGGAATATATCGGCTTCTTCACCGGACAAAACTCCGACGAGCACTTTCCCGGATGCCTGTTACGCCGGCGCCGGTTGGACTCCCGACAAGAAAGTGGAACTCCCGGCTGGACTCCGAGACGCGAGCCCCCGCACAAATGGGCGTACACCGCCCTATACAGCGAAACTGGCGCCGATTACTACGACCTGTTCGAAGCGCTGCGAACCGAGTTGAAGGTCACTGATCGAGCGCCTGCTCTGGTTGGCAATCATGAAGGTCTAGCGGTCGATCTAGAACCATGCCCGGGCCTGTTCGAAGCCGTGCGTGAAATCGTGGAACGCTGGCCGCAGCCGCCGAACCCCATTGCGGGAAGGTCGCTGTCTGAGATCCTGCGTGAGGAACAGCACCTGCCAAAGCGGATCGCGAGCAATCGGCAGATACTCAGGTCTTTAATCCGCAAAGTTGCCCGTGCGGGCATAGGGACAAACGACAGCGGTTGGACCGACTGCGAAACCTACACTCCAGTCATCGGATTCGACCGGCGGAGTCTGGTCATGACGGCACTTGGGCGGCCTCCGCTCCTGTATCGCCACATGACAATAGGCCGTGGCCGCGCCGGTCTCGAACCGGTTCACATCTACCTCGATGTAAGCGGCAGCATCGGCGACCTGAAAGGCGCACTATACGGGGCCGTCCTCGACTGCCGCGAGCTCGTAAAGCCCCCAATCCACTTGTTCTCGACAAAGATCAACGAGATCTCATTCAAGGAATTACAGCAGGGCATCTGCAAGACGACCGGTGGAACTGACATTGGCTGCGTTGCAGCCCACATCGCAAAACATCGCGTCAGGCGAGCGGTTCTTCTTACAGACGGATTCGTCGGCCGCGCCCGCGGCAGCCACGAACAAGCGCTCGGTTCAGCACGCCTTGTTGTTGCCCTCAAGCCGGGTTTTTCAATGCGCGATGATCTCGCACCCTTCGTGGGCCATTGGGCTGAACTGCGGGAGGAAAGATCATGAACAAACGAACCTATCCGGCTGAATTTGTATTCCCCGGACACCCGGACAAGCTCTGCGATGCAATCGCGGATGCCCTGGTCGAGCGGGCGGCAGCCGCCGAGCAGCGCTCCCTCTGCGGAGTGGAGGTCGCGATCCACATGTCGAGCGTGTACGTCACCGGGCGGATCGCAGGCACCGGTGCCTGCGACATCGATGTACCCTCAGTGGTTCGCGAGATCTACTCCAGCGCCGGATACGGCGGCATGTGGGCGCCTTCCCCGACAGGCTCAACGTGGAGACGGAGCTTTGCCCAGGGTTACTGAACCCCGGCGAGTCGGAGTTTCGGAGCGTTTCAGACGATCAGTCGATCGTGACGGGATATGCCATCGACCGTCCCGAGGCCAATTACGTCCCTCCGGAGCACTGGCTGGCTGCGATCCTCGGCAGGCGACTTGAGCGCCTGCGGACGGAACGGCCGGACCTGCGGCTCGGCCCTGACGGCAAGGTTCTTGTTGTCTGCGACCCTGAGGAGCCGCGCCTGGAAGTGTTCAGCGCTTCCTTACAGCAGGCCGTCGGCGGAGATGAAATTGAACTCAATAGGGCCGTTCGAACCGCGGTGAGAGCGGAATTGGATTCGATCGGATGGTTGGCAAGTGATGCATTTTTCGTGAATGGCGCCGGCAACTTCGAGGTCGGCGGCCCTGAAGGAGATAACGGCCTGAGCGGAAAGAAACTCGTCGTCGATGCGTACGGACCGCGTGTGCCCATCGGCGGAGGTGCTTTGAGCGGCAAGGACTTTTACAAGGTGGACCGTGCAGGAGCCCTGCTCGCGCGGCGCCTGGCGAAAGCAGTGGTGTTGACCGGCGCGGCACTGGAATGCAGGGCCACATTGGCCGTGTTTCCCGGAGATACAGCGCTCCGCGTCATCCGTCTCGAGGCGGAAGATGGACGATCGATCGACCCGAAGCCCTGGACCTCGCTGATGGACCTGTCGATGGAGCCTGCCGGCGACCGCTGGGCAAGAACGCCGAATCTTACTGCGATCGCCCGGTACGGCCACTTCCACGATCCGGCACTGGACTGGGAGCAGATTCGGCTTTGAACTGCCATTGATGCCGCCCCGTAGTACGAAAGATCTTCTGCCAAATGCCGCGGATTCCGGTTAACATCGAGTGTGCTCAAACGTGCGTGGCTGCTGACGTCGGTCGTGTGGTTCGTGTTTAACGTCGCCATGATGGCCCTAGACCGAGTCGTCTCACGGCCGGATTTATGGGTGCTGGCCGCGGCGCCGTTATGGATCGGCTACCTGCTGCTGCTGGCCGTGCGCTACGTCTGGCACGGCAGCACGCGCCCCCTTTGGCGCCGAGCGGGATCACTCGGCGAAACCGACAATAACCGACAACTAAAAAGGGACTACCGACTCTGCCGGAGCGGCTGGGGCCGATCGCCGACACGCAGGTTTAGGAGAAGCAACGCCCCCCCCCCCCCCCCCCCCCCCCCCCCCCCCCCCCCCCCCCCCAGCACGGGATGGGAATCGACGCGTCGCGGCTGAGTGCGGAACGAACGCCTTATCGCGCACGCTCGGCATCGCTTGCCAATACAGCGATCTTTACTCGTGTGTTTCGCGCCGATTCGGGAATTTGATCTTGCGCCGGATATCCGGCCAAAACTCTTTAAAAAGGTTCGATGCCGCGTCATAGCGCAGAGAGAGCGTGCCGCGCAGCATGGTGTCGCCCACGTTCCTCTCGCTCTCTGGCCTCCAGGCGTTCGAGACGAACTGCGCCCCGTAGTTCCCGCCCACCCGCCACGCCGAAAACGTTCTTCCTCCGTTGTCGGTGTGTCACGAAGGTCTGTGATACCGAGTGCAGCACGCGCCCGCCAAACCCGGCGCTCGGCTTGCGGAAATAGCGCCCGTCCTGATGCAGCAAGGCCGCTACGCCGAAGCCGATGCCGCTCTCCACGCCCCGGTTCAACATTCGGTGCCCGTATCGGATGCCGTATCCTTTTGTGCCCTGGTCCCATTCCTCTGGCGAATCGCGCAGCTGCGCAAGTCCGGTAGTCCCCTTTTTAGTTGTCGGTTATTGTCGGTTTCGAAGCGACGATCCGGGGCAATGGCACGCCGAGTACACAGCTTGGCCGGCGAGTGCTTCTTCGCAATCTTTACCGGGCCGGAAGCGGAACGCCGACGGCGCGAGTATGGGACTGGAAGAACGGCGACGATACTTCAGTCCGCCAGGCCTTCATCTAAGTTTTTCAGCGGGATCCCATGCAGCCGGCATATTTCGTGGGTCGGTCAGATCCGGGTTTTCTTCTTCGTAAGTAGGTGTCTTACTGGGCCTTACGAGATCTGCCTTCGTCAGAATGCGATTTACAACAACGCCGTGTCATCGCTTGCTCGCGCGTGGCTTGAAGCCCTCAAGCGGGACGCTGGCGCTCGGCATCGGAGCCCATACAGCGACATTCACGGGTCGTGTTCGCGCCGATTCCGGGACTCTCAAAGACAAAAAACATTATGCTGCGGGTCTAATCAGAAAACCCAGGACGAATCGACCTGGAAGGGGGGCTCCAGGACTACCCCAAGTCCGGGGAACGCGTTCTGGGGTTCTGGACAAGGTCCTGGGATGGTTCAAGGGGGAATCATGGACGACGATGGCGACCTCGGCCGGAAGCTGGACGGCCTGATGCGGTCGCTGGAACCCTTCCATGGGCATTCAGTTGCCCGGCGATGGCACGTTCCTTCGCGATTTGCAGGGGCCTTGATCCTCACGCTGGTGTTGGCGGTTCGTGGTTGGGGGCAGCCCACGGACCAGCCCCCGGGTGTCGACCAAACGCGAGGTGGTTCGGCGCCCTCGGGTAAGCCAACGCAAGAAAGCCGTTGGAAACGTACGCCGAACGACGACCAACCGTACGTGCCACTGTCTCTGAAGCAGAAGGCATATTTGTTCGGATGGCGTTCGATTGCCCCATCGGCATGGATCAAATCGGGCGTTGCCGCCGGAGAAATCGTTCAGAAAAACCGCCGATGCGGATTCCGATGTTTATCGATAATGATTCCGGGGCGTAGATAATGATTCCGAAGTTCCGCCGATAATCGATGGGCGATTCAACCCGCGCCCGGAAGTATCACAAACGAAATGATTTCGTCGATGTCGCTCGTTTGCAAATTATCGATTCAGCTTCGGAATGGCTATCGGCGGAAGTTTGGAAAACCTTATCGATTGGATCGGAATGCGCACGCCCGAAGGTTGCGGCCCGATTAAACTTCGGTAACTGCTGACTGGCCCAGACATCTCAGGCACCTTTAAGCGCCTCAATATTGAAAGAGTCTGGACGGCGCTCATGAGCGGAGGCACGATAGACATTGCACACGTGTTCAGTTCATGTTCCGATGCCTTCGAGCACAAACACCGCAGCGTTTGGCGCGTTGTTGTCTGACTATGTGTGTTCTGCGGAATGCAAACGCATCCATTAATCGGCTTAACTACCGGAGAGCCGGCTTCCCGCTCTTCACTAACCCTGCAGGAATGCCGGATCATACGACGCCGTCACATTGCGCGCGTTCCACAAACCAGATCGTCGTGCATCGAGGTGTCCCCTCATTGCTCCGAGCTATTCCGGAGCTGCATCCCGGACCTCACCCATCGGCGCAGTTGCATTGCTAGTAATGCGATCGCATTCCTCTCGATATATACCCGCTGGCTCTCTTTCGACGGCTCATCATCAATCGCCATTCAAACGAATGGCATCGCGCCGATATATTCTGAGACGGCGGCAGGTGATACACGACGACCGCGCAGCCAAGAAAAAATCACAGTCGCGCACTTCATGGCCCGAATAGAATTCCGATAATCTGTTTGTTTTGTTAAATCGACGTATCGCTCTATTTGAATTGCCGTTGCAATGCTCGGCCTTACTGAGGGAAGATTAGCTTAATTAATGCGCTTATATCGGAAATAACTTCAATTTCTATGCGGCAAGCCACTAACCGCAAGTGATATGGAATCAATGGCTTACAAGGACGATGGGGCTTTACAAAGTCACTAGATGTCATGTACAATCACGGAGTGCTACGGATATGCATGATGTTATTTGTGGCAGACCGTCAGCTCCGATATGTGGAATGGCCACCAACGGCCCCGGTGGGCATAAGGACTGATAGCGAAAACATAACTATTGGACTTCTGGGGATCAGTCCGCATGGGACGTGATTAATCCCGGTGTCAGCAGCTTGTTTCGCGAAGAAGGCAGTTGACAAGTGGATTGAAGATGTAAAACACGGTGTGCGAAAGCGCGGAAAGCGTCAAAACAGGCCGTAGACGTGAGACAGAGCCGGAAAAGATGAATGAACAATGAACTGAGGATACTGCTTTCTCACGGGTCTCGCGGGATCGTAACTCGGCCACGGCGTATACTTTAGGGCCGGCTTGCCGAGTGCCCCTCGTCACATCGCAGCGGCGGACACATTTTCAATTGCGGAATCGAAAATGACGGGAACTGATGACATGAGCTTGATGACGCGCAAGAATGTGCTCGCAATGTTAAAGATCACACCATCTCATCTTTCCAAGATTGTGAACGGAAAGGTTAAGGGACTTGCGAGGCTAACGACAGTTCAGTTAGGAAGACGTCAACTGTTCAGACAAGAAACCGTTTTAAACCGGATTGCAAAAGTCGAGATTTCACCATGCACCGGGGCTTATTAAGACCGAGGTTGAAAGACGGTGCAAAACATGGCGCTCGCAGTAGGCGGGAGCCTAGGCAGAAAAATCCTACGACTTTGAGGCGGCAACCGGCCGATGGTTCTACCACTCCACTTTGCCGACGTGGAGGCGACATTCTGGACTTCGAACACGCGCTGACTTGCGGAGGGTGTCGCGAGCCGAAATGCCGAAGTTCTGGTTGGCCGAATCGAAGCGTACCTGCATAAGAGACAAGCCTCTGTCGAGAAGTGGAGTGGTACCCCTATTTGGACCAGAACAGCATTCGCCTATTCGAGGTTCTGCGCTACACGGAGCCGAATGGGATAAATCCCTTCATATCCGTCCGAGCGGAGAAGACGCGGCATCACTATACTCCCCGCGAGGAACGGAGCTATCGCGCATTGGATCAGTAGCGTAGTGGGCCTGCAAGCGGGCAAATAGCTCCTCGGTGTGCGTGGAGAACAAAGAAACTGACAGTCCACTGTTGAGATGCGCGAATAACGATGAGTCTATGAAAGGAGACGAGGTGCAGAACAGCAGCAGCTTGCAAGAGCCATTACTAAATGAACGTGAGACCGCGAAGTCACTGGGCGTTAGCGTACAGCTATTGCGGAAATGGCGCGCCAACGGAATGGGGCCAGAATATTTGAAACTCGGAGGCAAGTTGGTCCGCTATGACCCAGGTGCCGTCCGCCGATGGATTGAACAAGAGCGATCAAGAGGGCCAGAGACAGCCCGTGTATAGCCGGCCGATCACGAGTAACGAAGGAGTCCACAAGATATGTCAATCAGGAAACGCGGCAATAATATTGGTATCGATTCATGTGGAAAGGCGACGTGGATCGAGAAATCAACTCGTCAAGGCAATGCGAATGTAGCGCGACAGATGGAGGCTGCCCACAGGACCGCCTTAGCAAAAGGTGAACTTGGGATCGTTGAACGAACCAGCCGGCACCCACGCTGAAGAAATTCGCGGAGGATTCTTTCCTTCCGTACATTGCCTCCACGTTCGCTAAGAAACCAAAGACCAGAGAGTATTACGAGTACGGCGTTAAATGTCTACTCGGCGTTTGACAAGCTGGCCAACGCACGGCTTGACTCGTATCACGAGTGAAACCATTGGGTCCTATGTTCAGACACGCCTCGGCAATGCGGAATCAAGATCACAACGATCAACCGGCAACTTCAGGTTCTTCGGCGAATGTTCAATAGGGCGATGAAATGGAAGAAGGTCGACACGAAACTCGAAACCGTGGAGATGCTGCCCGGCGAACATCGGAGTGACCGTGTGCTGAGTCCGGCTGAGGAGGCCGTCTACTTCGCTGCCGCCCGATCGAGTCAGATGCTGAAACACTCTGACCCAGCACTCCTTGCCGACGTGGACACGATTCTTATTGATTGCGCTTTGCGACCTGAGGAATGTTTCCGGTTGCAGCCCGCGAACGTCGTAGACGACACGATCGAAATCCAGTACGGCAAAACGGAGAACGCCCGACGCCGAATCCCCATGACAACCAGAGTAAAGGCGATTGTTGAAATGCGTTTGGAGAGATCTCAGGGTAGCCGATGGATATTTCCAGCGCCAACTAAAAGTGGTCATATCGAAAAATCGAGCCTCCGCAAGCATACATACAACCGCCGTCAAAGAAGCTACGCGGTTACTGCAGGAGCAGCCCGGCAGCAAGACGTTACGTTTTGAGAACTTCGACCTGTACTCGCCTCCGGCATACCTGCCTAACCCGCTGGGCCCCCCACATGGACCCATGGACTCTGATGCGTCTGGCAGGTCATAGAGATATGGCGACGACTATGCGGTACATCCACCCGGAGGACGACACAACACGGCAAGCCATGCAGCGGGCTCGGGATGCGGTGGATCGCCGGGTCAATGAAGCGGTGGAGCGGGCCCGTCTTGCTTTGGAGAAATCGGAAGGTAGGGACAAAATTAGGGACATCGAGAACCAAGTCGCCGATTCCGGCGATTCTCTTCGGAGGATCAATTGATGAGATTACAACAACTTAGATTGGTCGGGGCGAGAGGATTCGAACCTCCGGCCTCCTGGTCCCGAACCAGGCGCTCTACCAGGCTGAGCCACGCCCCGACTACAGGAAGGTACACTTCATATTAGCCTGCTCCCAACCCCGAAGCAACAAAAGGGGAAATTTGCACCCGGCTTCGGGTGAACGGTATCTTGGGAGGAGACTCCGACACATGCATATTAAAAAGCTGGAAGCCTCAGAGGACCTGAATCCGCAGGAAACGAGCGAATGGCTCGATTCTCTTGACGAGGTCATTGATGAGGGAGGGCCTGACCGGGCCTCCTATCTACTTCAGCGCTTGAATGACCGTGCAGCCGAATTCGGTGTGACGGCTCCATTGAAGCTTGTAACTCCATATATGAACACGATTCCGAAAGACGAGGAAGTCCCGTACCCAGGGGACCGGAAGATTGAGCGGCTGATTAAAAACTATGTCCGCTGGAATGCCCTGTCGATGGTCGTCAAAGCGAATAAGAACGACGACAATATCGGCGGCCATATTTCCACGTACGCCTCTCTGGCCACACTCATCGAAGTGGGACAGAATCATTTCTTCCATGGCTCCTACGATGGGCAGCCGGGCGACTTTATTTACTACCAGGGCCATGCATCGCCCGGTATGTATGCGCGCGCCTTCATCGAAGGCCGGCTGAACGAGAAGCATCTCGAAAATTTCCGTCACGAGCTTCGCGACCATCCTGGCCTCTCGTCCTATCCTCATCCATGGCTGATGCCCGACTTCTGGCAGTTCCCGACCGTATCGATGGGACTCGGCCCGATCAATGCGCTTTACCAAGCTCGGTTCATGCGCTACCTGGAGAATCGCGGGATTATCCCGAAGACGCCGAGAAAGATTTGGGCGTTCCTTGGTGATGGCGAGACCGATGAGCCCGAATCCTTGGGCGCATTGACCTTGGGTTCACGCGAGAAGTTGGACAACCTCATCTTTGTCGTGAACTGCAATCTGCAGCGGCTCGATGGCCCGGTCCGTGGCAACGGTCAGATCATTAGTGAACTGGAAGCCGCGTTTCGTGGAGCTGGATGGAATGTGATCAAAGTTCTTTGGGGCTCTGATTGGGATCCGCTCTTTGAACGCGATACCAGCGGACTACTCGTAAAACGCATGGAAGAGTGCGTCGATGGCGAGTATCAGAATTTCAAGGCCAAAGGCGGAGCCTACGTCCGGCAACATTTCTTCGGTAAGTATCCCGAACTGCTCGAACTCGTGAAGGATTATTCCGATGAGCAACTTGGCAACCTACGCCGCGGAGGTCATGATCCAGTCAAAGGTTTTCAACGCTTATCACAAGGCGGTGAACCACGTCGGAGCGCCTACCGTTATCCTCGCCAAGACCGTGAAGGGCTATGGCTTGGGCGAAGGCGGAGAGGGTCGTAACGCCACACACCAGCAGAAGAAACTTACCGAGCCGCAGATTCAGTACTTCTCTCAGCGGTTCGAGATGGATTTTCCGGAGGAGAAAGTCAAGAAGCTCGAGTTCTTTCGACCCGAGGACAACTCTCCTGCAGCCGAGTACATCAAGAAGCGTGTCGAAGCTATGGGAGGCCCACTGCCGGCCCGCGTCGTTCGTCCGTTCGAGTTCAAAACGCCTGCGTCTCGAATTGTTTAGCGATTCGCTTGCCGGATCGGGCAGCTCGCGCAGCTTCTACGACATCCGCTTTCGTCGCCGTTCTGAAGGCGTTGTTGAAGAGCGATCTGTCGAAGCTTGTAGTTCCGATCATTCCCGATGAAGCCCGCACCTTCGGCATGGATTCCCTGTTTAGCCAGATCGGCATTTACGCCAGTCAGGGTCAGTTATACACGCCTGTCGACAAAGACATGGTCATGTATTACAAGGAAGCCAAGGACGGCCAAATCCTGGAAGAAGGCATCACGGAAGCCGGTTCCATGGCGAGTCTTCACCGCCGCGGGAACCGCTTACGCCAACTATGGCGTGCCGATGATTCCGTTCTTTGTGTATTACTCGATGTTCGGTTTCCAGCGAATCGGCGATCTGATCTGGGCATTCGGCGACTCGCGCGGCAAGGGATTCCTGGTAGGGGGCACCGCCGGCCGGACGACACTTCTCGGCGAGGGCTTACAGCATCAAGATGGGCATAGCCCGTTGATGGCGAGTACTGTGCCGACCTGTATCCATTACGACCCCGCGTTCGCGTACGAGATCGCGATCATCGTTCAGGATGGCCTACGCCGCATGTACGAAAAGCGCGAGGACGTCTTCTACTACCTGACTGTCTGCAACGAGAATTATGCGCATCCGAAAATGCCCGAAGGGATCAACGAGGGCATTCTAAAAGGCATCTATAAGTATCGTTCTGCCGACGGGGGCAAGGCGACCGTGCAACTGTTCGGCAGTGGCCCAATCTTCAACGAGGCGCTACGGGCTCAGGAGATCCTGGCGACGAAGTTCCAAATTAAGGCTGACGTATGGAGTGTTACCAGCTATAACGAACTTCGACGAGAAGCCGTCGACACGGAACGCTGGAACCGGTTGAATCCGGATCAGCCTGCTAAGGCGCCATACATCGTAAAGGCTCTTGAAGGTTCACAGGGTCCGATTATCGCTGCCACCGACTATGTGAAGACGCTTCCCGATCAACTGTCGCCTTGGTTGAAGGACAGGCTTGTCACCCTTGGCACGGATGGCTTCGGCCGAAGTGACAACCGTCAATATCTTCGCCGCCATTTTGAGAACGATGCTGAATCGATCGCGGCGGCAGCACTGTCAAAGCTGGTCCGCGATGGGAAGTTTGACGGAAAAAAAGCAAGGAAGGGTCTTGAAGAACTGGGGATTTCTCCGGACAAGAAGAACCCTGCGCGCGCTTGATCTTCAAGAAGCTTTGATTTGGTCAAGTGCTATACGTCGAGCAGCTTCGCTCCTTGGTCCCACGGGCTCGGGATGTTATAGGCGGCTTGTCCGACAGTCAGGTTAACTGGCGGCTCGTTCAAGGTTCCTGGTCTATTGGAGAGTGCATCGCGCATTTGAACACTACGAATGCACTCTACATCAGGAGCCTCGAACAAAGCTTTAACGCTGCCCGCCAGCAAGGGCTGTTTCATCGAACGGCAGAACCGCGGCCCAGCTTTTTTGAGCGGTGGTTCTCCAACAGTCTCGAACCGCCGTATCGAATTCGCTTTAAGGCTCCAAAACAGTTCGAGCCACCGTCAAGACGCTATGATCCCGATGAGCTGCTGGCGCGTTGGGTATCAATCCACGAACGGCTATTAAGTTTCGCTGACGAGAACTCGGACCTCGATTGGAAAAAAACAAAAGTAGCATCCCCGGCTTCGAACCGAATCAGGATCAGCTCCATCGGCGTTTTCGCAATTATCGGGGCCCACGATCGAAGGCACCTGTGGCAAGCCGAACAGGTGCGATCGAAGCTGACCGTTTGAACTAATCGTTAGGAAGGGTGACGATCGTAAGCCAAAAATCCTCGATTGATCTGACAACGTTCAAGAATTCGTCGAGATCGACGGGCTTCGTTACGTAACAGTTTGCATTTAAGTTATAAACTCGATGGATATCCTGTTCGGCCTTTGAAGTAGTCATTACGATTACAGGAATTCGTTTTAGAACTTCATCAGCCTTGATCTCTTCCAGAACCTCACGGCCGTTTTTGCGCGGTAGATTGAGATCCAGCAGAATTAAATCGGGCCGAGGTTTTGCAGCGTGCACTCCTTGGCGCCGTAGGACTTCCATCGCCTCAACACCATCATTAGCGACCGTTAGATTTACAAAGACACGGCCGTCTTTGAGAGCCTCCTGGGTCAGACGTACATCTCCAGGATTGTCCTCAACAAGCAACACCTCGACTGGCCGGCTCTGGGTTTTCACCATTCGGGTGGTTTCCTTTTTAAGCCCACTGACGGACTTCTCCTGCGACGTCGTAGCAAGGTTCATACCAAACTGCCTCAAACACACATCTGACTGTTCGCGAGCGATAAATGTGACGTGTCTTCGTGGTTAGTTTCTTCCCTTGACTGTATAAAAATTCCTTACTGCTGAATATTTTGCTTACTTACTCAAGTGACGATACTGACTTCCGAAATAGAGCAGAGGTTTGCCTTCGGAGCAGCGCGCATAGATAACCTCAGCGATTAGGACGGCGTGATCGCCGGCTTCGACAGTCTGCACAACTGAGCATTCCATCGACGCGAGACAACCATCGAGAACAGGCGCACCTGATGGTCCGTACTCCCAAACTAACCCCTCGAATCGATCCGGAATTCGCTGAGAGAAACGCACCGAAAGCGCCTCTTGACTGTCTGCCAGAACGTTAACGCAAAACCAGGCGCTCGATCTAAACTGCGCGAGAACTGTGCTTCGGTAATCAACGCAAATCAGAACCAAGGGAGGCGTAGCGGAAACCGAGGTGAAAGAATTCACTGTGAGACCGTAGGGGGTGCCGTCTAGTCCTGTCACCGTTGCAACAGCTATCCCGGTCGCAAAACGCCCGCAGGTTTTGCGAAAGATGTCTCGATCGAGAACCGTGGCTACTGCCATACAGGAAAGAGGCTAGGCCAGACTACCGCACAGCAGTAAGCGGCACCAAGCGCCTTGACAATCGTCTAAAGCCAATCCTATCATGAGCTTGTTGTTTGTTCCCCAGATACGGCCCGAGGGCCGGTCATTCTCTTTCGGAGGCAGGCATTGATCAAACTCGACATCATCAATGAAGTCGTCAATAGGACAGGCATCACGAAAACGAAAGCGGAGATGGCTGTCGAAACTGTTTTCGAAAGCATGAAGCATGCGTTGGCGCAAGGCGAGCGCATAGAACTTCGCGGCTTCGGCATATTCAACGTTCGTCCCAGGAAAACCGGGATAGGACGAAATCCTCGCACAGGCGCGGAGGTGGCAATCCCTCCTGGGAAGGCGGTTCGCTTCAAGCCGGGCAAAGAGCTTCAGCAGTTGCAGTAGTGTGGCTTCACCTACTCCTGTTTCTGCTGACGTTGTTGTCTACAACGGCTGTGGGGGCGCGACTCGCTTTTAATTTCGAGCAGAACCGAGCTACCTATGTCGACGACCTTTGGCTGGCGATCACTTCAATCGCGCAGCCCGATACTTTGCTGGCAGGGCTGCCGTTTTCACTTACACTTCTAACCATACTTCTAGCTCACGAGATGGGGCACTATCTGACGTGTCGCTATTACGGCATTGACGCAAGCCTGCCGTATTTCTTGCCTGCTCCGACTTTAATCGGCACATTCGGAGCCTTCATTCGGATCAGATCGGTTATTCCCACGAGACGCCAACTTTTTGATGTCGGTATCGCGGGACCACTCGCTGGATTCCTTTTTGTAATTCCTGCTCTAGCGATCGGATTGGCTTATTCCAAAATTATTCCCGGTGTGGGGGCGCAAGGTGATTTCGTTTTCAGTACACCGGGCGTGATGCGCATGCTTCAGATATGGATTATGCCCGGCGTGAGCGCGGCGGATATCCTTGTGCATCCCATTGCTCGTGCGGCGTGGGCCGGGGTGTTCGCAACCGCGCTGAACTTGATGCCGATCGGACAACTCGATGGTGGGCACATACTCTACTCTTATGTGGGCGACCATCACCGGCTACTCACCAGAATCTTCGTTGTCGCCTTGCTACCGCTCGGGTTTTTCTATTCTTGGAGTTGGATTTTCTGGGCAGCATTAATCTTTTTCTTCGGAATGAAGCACCCCCGGCTTTACGATCGGGCGCCGCTCGGTCGGGGGCGCGCTCAACTTGCGATTCTTGCGCTGGCCATTTTCATCGCATCGTTTTCTCCAGCGCCCGTACAGCCGTGAGAATTTCTTACTGACGTGCGCATCTCCGCCACCATCATTACTTTTAACGAAGAGCGCAACATCGCACGCGCAATGGAGAGCCTTCGCTGTTGCGATGAGATTATCGTCGTCGACAGCCACTCCACGGACCGTACTGCCGAAATCGCCGCAAACCTTGGAGCGCGCGTGATCGAGAGTCCATGGCCCGGATATGCGCAGCAAAAAAACCTGGCTGCAGAGCGGGCGGCGAATGACTGGATACTGTCGATCGATGCGGACGAAGCGCTCAGCGAGGCGCTGGAAGGCGAAATATGGCACATTAAGAAAAAGGGCGCCTCATGTGACGCCTACACAATGCCTCGGCTTGCGCAGTATATGGGCCGATGGATTTTACACTCGGGCTGGTATCCGGATCGGAAAATCCGGTTATACAATCGACGCAAGGCGCTATGGGTTGGCGACTTCGTTCATGAGAGCGTTCAGGTAAACGGTCTCGTCGGGCATTTGGAATCCGACCTCTTGCATTTCACGTGCGAATCGTTCGCGGAGCACTTTAAGACGATGGATCGATATACTACGCTTGCGGCGGAGCAGATCGTATCTCAGGGACGGAAAATAGGAAGCAGGCATCTGCTGTTCGATCCACCGTGGACTTTCGCAAAAAGCTACTTCCTCCAGCGAGGTTTTCAGGACGGCCTGGAAGGACTTACGATCGCCTACATGGCGGCGCTTTACAATTTTGTTAAGTACGCAAAAGCGCGGAATATGGCGCCGCGCCGGTAATCACGCCAAGGAGGGCCCATGCGGGTTTTACACCTTGATTCAGGAAAAGAAATGCGGGGAGGTCAATGGCAGGTCTTGTCTCTCCTCAAAGGCCTGGGCGCCGGCAATTTGCTGCTCACACCAGCAGGCGGTCCCTTAATGGTTGCGGCGCAAGCTTGCGGCTTGCAAGCCGAGCCGCTGACTATGCTTTCCCTGGGCGCCAGGGCTCGCCAGTTCGATCTTGTTCACGCGCATGACGCGCGGTCTCATACGTGGGCGGCAACGCTCTCTGGCGTCCCGCTTGTTGTTTCCAGACGCGTCGGGTTTCCTGTGCAGAAGACCTTTCTGTCACGGTGGAAGTATGGCCGCGCAAGCCGTTATCTCGCCGTTTCCGAGCACGTAAAACGAACTCTGGTGGAAGCTGAGATCCCGGAAGAGAAGATCTCCGTTGTCTACGACGGAGTTGACTGTCCGTCGAATGTCGCCTCAGGCCAGAGGGTAATCGCTCCGGCCACTCTCGATCCAATGAAAGGCGCCGATCTTGCCAAGGAAGCTGCGCGGATTGCGCGGGTCGACTTGCAGTTTTCTGACAATCTGCCTGCCGATCTTCCGTCAGCGGCTTTACTCGTGTACATCACACGTTCCGAGGGTCTCGGATCGGCAGCTTTGCTCGCGATGGCTCACGGTGTACCGGTGGTAGCGAGCCGCGTTGGCGGACTCCCTGAAATCGTCAACAACTGTGAGAATGGAATACTCACGGACAATGAGCCGGTAGCGATCGCGGCGGCGATTCGCCGAGCCTTGATTCTTCGCGAACGCCTTAGCGTGAATGCGCGACGTTGCATTGAAGAGCAGTTCTCTTCAAAGAACATGATCGAGAAAACCATGGAAGTCTATGACCGGGTAGTTCCTTGCTAGAGGCCGTCCTCGCGGGTTTCGTTGGTTTATTCATTGGCAGCTTTCTGAATGTTTGCGTATATCGAATGCCGCGCGATCTGTCCGTCGCCAAGCCCGCGCGCAGCTTTTGCCCTGGGTGCGAGAGGACAATCGCCTGGTACGACAATGTCCCGCTGTTGAGCTATCTCGTACTCAAGGGACGCTGCCGCCATTGCAGCGCAGTGATCCCGTTGCGATACGTGCTCGTGGAACTGACCACATCAATTTTATTCTTTGGCTTTTTTCTTTGGCTTGGCCCCGGCCTTGAGGCGGTAAAGTACTGCGTGTTTTCCGCCATACAAGTAGTCCTGGTCGCGATGGATTTCGAAGAGCGAATTCTCGCGGACGAGTTCACTCTCGGAGGTATTCTGATCGGCCTGATCTTCGCCTGGTTCGTTCCGCTGCCGGTTGGATTTTTCCATATATTAGCGCCCAGTTCGTGGTCCGAACCTGCGATTTCGGTCGCGGAATCGGCGTTTGCCGCAGGTCTTCTCAGTTTCATACTCTGGGGGATTGGCACTCTTTATCAAAAGATCCGAGGTCGTGAGGGACTGGGCTTTGGCGACGTAAAGATGGTAGGTATGATCGGGGCGTTTGTAGGATTGGCCTCCGCCTTGCTCACCTTCGTCGTAGGATCTGTCTTGGGCAGCATTTGTGGGCTGCTTTATATCTTTCTCAAAAAGGAGGATGCATCAACATATGAGCTTCCTTTTGGCAGTTTCCTGGGAATCGCGGCGATCGTCGTTGCCGTGTGGGCACGCCCCGTTTAACCGGCGCTTTGTAACACGAAATTCATCATTCTTTTTGGGTCGTGGCCCCTTGGAAGAAGTACAATAGGGGCGTAATCAATTATGAAAATCTGGCGGTCATTACTACGTTGGTGGTACCGCAACAACTGGACCGTCTGTTAGCTAGACGGGCCATTCTGCATAACAGTGAAATCGGATGTGGTGAAAGCGCTTGCTCGCGAGTGCGGTTTCGAACTCGCCGGTGTAAGTAACGCTCTCCCGTCCTCGGAGGCGGATACATTTGAAGAGTGGGTCGCAGCCGGAATGGCGGCATCCATGCGGTACCTCACCGATCATCGCGCCGATCTCCGGCGTGATCCTCGCGCCTTACTCCCCTCTGCTCAATCGATCGTCTGCGTAGGCAAACTCTACAAGCAGCCCGAAACGGTTCCACACATCGCTCGATACGCAGTCGTTCCTGATTATCACGAAGCGATGAAGACAGATCTTGAAGCGCTTGCGCAGCGCCTTCAGGGGGTTCTGGGACCCTTCGAGTACCGCTGCTTCGTCGATACTGCGCCGTTGCTCGAGCGAACGTATGCTCGGCTCGCAGGTCTCGGTTGGATCGGTCGGAACACCTGTCTGATCAATCAGGAACTAGGCTCCTGGCTATTCCTTGGGGAAATTCTTACGTCGCTCACTATCGAGCCGGATACCCCACCGCCCGACCGCTGCGGAACGTGTACGAGATGCATCGATGCATGCCCAACCGAAGCGCTGGTTCCCGGAGGTCTGAGGACTGTCCTCGATTCCACGCGGTGCATTTCCTACTACACGATCGAGCACCGTGGCGAAGTGCCTGAGGCGATACGCGAAGGGCTCGGAGACTGGATTTTCGGCTGCGACATATGTCAGGAGGTGTGTCCCTGGAATAGAAAGGCTCCAGAAACGTCGGATCCAGACTATACGTCTGCAGTTAGAGGGGAGCCACTTGATCGGCTCGCTCTACTCACGCCGGAGGAATTCCGAGTCCGGTTTCGTGATACTCCCGTCTGGCGAACGAAATATTCGGGTTTTCTTCGCAACGTAGCCATCGCGATGGGGAATTCTCGCGATAAACGGTATGAGCCGGTTTTAGCCCGCTTAGCGGCGTCAGAAGATTCGATGGTGGCGGCGCACGCGGGCTGGGCACTTGCTCGATTGGAGGTTTCCGAATGACGGCACTTTTTCTAGCCGCGGCTATGTTCACGACTGCGCCCCAGTTCAATCTGGACAGCCGTGCCGCGGCTGGATTCGAGCATTTCTACAACCTCGAGTATGAGCAATCGATTGCGGAGTTTCAAAAGCTGATTGCGATTGAGCCTAACAACCCGGAGTTTCAAAACCATCTCGCCCAAGCCGTCCTTTATCGAGAGATGCTGCGAGGCGGCGCGCTCGAAAGTGAGCTTGTTAGCGGTAGCAATCCGTTCCTGAACCGATCCAAATTAAATACGACGCCTGAGGCCAAGCGCGACTTTGAGAACGCGCTGAATAGGTCGATGCGGCTCACCGAAGCGCGTCTTGCGGCTGACCCTAACGACTTCGATGCGCTCTATGCCCAAGGCGTCGCCTATGCTCTGCGAGCAAATTATAACTTCCTGGTCAGGAAGGCATGGATGGATTCGTTGAAAGATGCCACAGCCGCCCGCAAAGCGCATAACCGCGTCATCGAGCTGAACCCCGATTTCGTGGACGCGAAGCTTATACAAGGAGTACACGACTACATCCTGGGGAGTCTTCCGTTCACGATGAAGATTCTCGGTTTTCTTGGAGGATTCCACGGGGACCGGGAGAGCGGCATCAAAGCGCTAGAGCTGGTGGCGCAGAAGGGAACTGTGAATAAACACGATGCACAGGTCCTCCTCGCCGCGATCTACCGGCGGGAAAAGAAGCCGGAGCAGGCGCTCCCATTGCTGGCACAGGTGATCGCAAGATTTCCGCGGAATTACCTGTTCCGTCTGGAAACCGTGCAAATGTATAGCGACCTTGGCGACAAGGAGAAGGCTTTGGCGGCGCTCGATAAGATCGAACAGCTGAAGAGCGCCGGAACTCCCGGATTTGCGTCCCTGCCGGTTCAGAAGATTAACTACTATCGGGGCAATCTTTTGTTCTGGTACAAGGATTTCGATCGCGCCCTGGACGAAATGAAGAAGGCCACGAGTGGGTCGAACGAGCTCGACACGCACACTTCACTGCTAGCTTGGCTGCGACTTGGCCAGATCAACGATATGAAGGGGCATCGAACCGAGGCGATGGAGGCCTACAAGAAGGCCATCGTAAAGGCTCCTCAGTCGGACATCGCCAAAGAGTCACAGCGCTACTTGGACTCTCCCTACAAACACCGCCAAACGTAGAAAACTTATTCGCTTCGAAGCGCATTCACCGGTTCAACTCTGGTTGCTCGATAAGCCGGTACGACGCACGCCAAGAATGCCGCCGATGCCAACAGCAAGAGCACAGCTCCGAACGTCAATGGATCGGCAGTGCTGACGCCATAAGTCAGCTTCGACAGAAGTTCAGCGCCGAGATATGCTCCGAAAATACCGATCGCGGCGCCCAAGGCCGCAGGCCGCAGACCTTCCAACATGATGAGGCGCACAATGTCCGATACTTGCGCTCCAACCGCCATGCGAATGCTGATCTCATGCAATCGACTCCTGACGCCATAGGCGAGCACGCTGTAAATCCCGACGGCTGCCAGAAGCAACGCGAGCCCCGCAAAAGACGAGAAGAGCAGCATGTTGAACCTGCGCGGCGACAAAGACTCGGTCAAGATCGCCTCCATAGATTTCGCGCTCCGCATAGTAGCTTGTGGGTCGATGCGCGCCATAGCCTTGCCGGCGTCCGACATCAACGCAGTCGCATCGCCTGAACCACGAATGACGAGAGCAACATTGGAAAGCATTGTTGGGGTCATTGGTTCGTAAATCATCGGAACCGGTTCGAGCACGTCTACTCCCCGAAGTTTGACATCGCCAACTATGCCGACAACTTCGCGCTTGATATCCGGCGTGAAAGAAAGCGTCAATCTCTTGCCGATGGGATTTTCGCCAGGCCAGTAGGAACGAGCCATCGAGTCACTGATCAAAACCACCGGGAATTTATTCGTCGTATCGGCTTCAGTCAGATCGCGTCCCTGAATAATCGGAATTTGCAATGCTGCAATGTACCCCGGCGTGATTGCGCGCACATCGATGTTCGGTTGCATCGCAAACACTTCTGCCGGCCTGCCCTCAATCATGACGGGCTGGTGAGAGCCCCCACTTAGCGGCAACGAATCTACGGCGCCAACGGATTCGACTCCGGGAAGCGCTCGAATTGCCGGTAATGCTTCCGTATAAAGTTGGCTGACTTCACCGGCTCGTGGAACGCTAAGAAACGAGGTCATCACATTCCGAGCCTCGAACCCCGGATGGATGTCATGCAAAGCCCAGAGGCTGCGAAGCATGAGGCCAGCGCCCACCAGCAGCATCAGAGATAAAGCCACTTCCGCTACAACCAGCCAGTTGCGCGTGCGTTGGCCACTACTCACGGCGTCGGTCTTCCCAAGCCCCTGCTTCAGCGAATCGTTGACATCGAAACCGATCGATCGCCATGCTGCCAGCGCCCCCGCCGCGAGTCCTGCGAAGAGTGAAACCAACAGTGTAAACACGAGCACCCTAGCGTCCAGCGCGACCTCCGTCGATCGAGGCATCTGACTGGCAAGGGTCGCCACGACCAGCGCAACCGCATACTCGGCAAACACCAAGCCAAGAGCTCCTCCGGCGAGCGAAAGCATTGTTGTTTCCACCATCACGACGCGCATAGCTCGAGCACTGCTCGCTCCCAAGGCAAGGCGAATCCCTAACTCCTTCCGGCGGGCGAGTGTCCTCGCAAGCACAAGATTCGCAACATTGGCACAGGCAATCAGGAGAACGAATGTGACCGCTCCGAGAAGCGTCAGAAGGGCGGGCCGGACCTCTCCGACAAGCGAGTCGCGAAGAGGCGTCACAACAGCTCCCCATCCGGTGTTTGCCTCCGGATGCTGCTTCTCAAGACGCGTCGAGATCAGATTCATCTTCGCTTGGGCCTGTTGAACTGAGATGCCGTTCTTAAGCCGCGCAACCACTCCATAGGTGTGATTCTTCCGTTCAACACGCTCCTCGGGCTTCCAACTCAACGGTGCGAAAATCTGGCTATCAGCAGCATCCCAGGAGCGGACACGAAACTTCGGAGAAAGGACGCCAACAACTCGATAACTCCGGTCATTGAGTCGAATGGATTTCCCGAGCGCCCCAGCGGCCGAGCCAAACTGCTCCTGAGCATAGTAGTCGCTCACCACAATCACGTCGTCGTGCCCTGGTTGACATTCTTCGGCGAAGAATTGACGTCCTGTCGCCATCTGCGGTTTGAGTACATCGAAGAAGGAGGCTTCCGTTATAGTTGCCTGGACCGATTCCGGACGGCCGGACTTCTCGGTATGACGGAACGTCCGAGTATCGTATACCGCCATCGTTTCGAAGACATCGTTCTCAGCGCGCCAGTCCAGGTAGTTTGCGGGGGATACGGGAAATGTGTCGACTCCTGGAAAGGCTTTCGCCGGTGGCCGATGAAGGACGGTGACCACAGCATGAGAATCACGAATTGGAAGCGGGCGCAGGAGGACCGCATTTACAACGCTGAAGATCGCAGAGTTCGCTCCAATGCCGAGCATCAGGACGACAAGCGCCGCGATTGTAAAGCCGGGGCTTTTACGAAGCGACCGAACGCTGTAACGGATATCGTGGCTGATTGCCATAGCTCAGATCGCAGTGTGCATTTGAACCACCAGCCGATCTGTCGCTTCTTCTGGATTGAAAACAAGGTCTTACGGGACATTTCGTCCGTCATAGTGTCCGTTTCCGGGAAACCCATGTTCGACCTCGTGACCCCATTTGTCTGCCGGCGCCGCTTATATTGTTGGGTTCTACTGTGAAATGGTAGAATTCGGCAGTACAAATCATTGGCTGGCGACTGTTGGGGTAGCCAGTGCATTGAAGCAGGGGTAACGTATGCACCGACACTCCAACGGCTCCGCGCGTCATTTCTCACGTGGTTTCGCGCATGGTTTCGTTCTTTCCCTCGCGCTTGCGGCACTCGCCTCCGCGCAAACCAGCCGCGGTACCGTTTCGGGTCTGGTAACCGATAGCCAGAAGGGCGTGATTCAAGCCGCCACCGTCGACCTGACAAACCTCTCTACGAACGTCAGCCGGTCCACGCAGACGAACGAGTCAGGGTTATATCGATTCGATGCGGTAGATCCGGGTCCGTATAGTTTGCAGGTAAAGAGCACGGGTTTCCGGAGCTACATCGCCAAGCAATTCGATGTGGGCGCGGCACAAGTTGTCACGCTCGATCCCATGCTTGAGATAGGCGACCTGACTCAGGTGATTGAAGTATCAGGGGACTCGGTTCAACTACAGACGGAAGCGCCGGTGCGGGCCGTCAACATCACGAGGAAGCAGATCGACGAGCTACCGTTTGCCTCTCGCAATCCAACGATGCTTGCGTTGACGGCTCCCGGGGTTACCAGCAATAAATTTACGACGCCCACCGGCACCTTCTCCGTCAATGGGGGCCGTGGACGGTCAAATAACTTTATGATCGACGGCACGGACAACAACGACATCTCCGTGGCGGGACAGTCGTTGCAAGTTGCAAATCCGGGCAGTATCTCCGAGGTAAACGTTCAGACTTCGAATTATGACGCCGAGTTCGGCCGCGCCGGCGGAGCTGTTGTGAATGTGGTCACCCGCAGCGGTTCGAATGGGTTTCACGGTACCGGTGGCGTAGTGCTCGACTCGACGTGGGACGATGCGATCTCGAGCTCATTCTCCAATTCTCCCGAAGTGCAAAGTCGTGGGCACAACCTCCCTGGAACCGAGCAACAGTTCGACGGAACGTTCGGCGGACGCATCGTTAAGGACCGGACGTTTTTCCATCTGTCGTACCTCGAGTTACGGCAATTCTCGACAACAGCAACGGAAATGGTCACGTTCACGCCTGGTGGCCGGGCGCGTTGGGGCCAACTCTTTCCACGCGGGAGCAATGTCCGGGCCGATGCTTTGGCCGACATCACTGCCGGCTACGATGCGACTTTCCGTCCATTTACGTTGGATGCAGGGCCCGGACGCGGCCCAGTAGAGTTTGGAAGGGGGCTGTTCTCGTTTCCGTTGACACAGCAGCAGCGCCAGTATGGAGCTCGCATCGATCACGAATTGACCAAGCGCGATAATCTATCCGGCCGCTTCCTTATCCATGATCTAAATCAACCCGTGGGCGGCGAACGGTCCTCATTCCCCAGCTTCAATACAAGCGCGACCAACAAGATCTATAGCTATGCCTTGAGCGAGACTCATGTGTTTTCCCCGACACTCACGAACGAGACACGAGCCGCATACACGCGGTTCAATCTTGACGTGCCGTTGGACCCTGTGAATCCGCTTGGGGAAACCCTTCCCTTACTCGCGATTCAGGGTATTAACACAACGACAGCGAGCCCATATGGAGTTACCGCGACCTTTCCTCAAGGCCGGATCTACAACAACTACACGCTGCAGAACACAACCAGCCTGGTTAGAGGTACGCACACATTCCGTTTCGGCGTAGATCTGATGAATCAGCGCGCGCGTCAGGCGGCGCCATTCAACGAACGCGGAATCCTAGACTACCGTGACAGCAGTTTCGGCGACATACGATACACGGGTTTGGCGAACTACATCGATGATTTCGGCGGCGGTGGCGGCAACGTCCGGCGGACGTTCGGAAATCCTTTCTACTATCCGTCGTTGTTCCGTCAGGCGTACTTCGCGCAGGATCGATGGAGAATGTCGCCGTCGCTAACGATCAGCATGGGCCTGCGTTACGAGTACTTCGGTACACCGATGAATGTGATTCCCTATCCTGCCTACACCGGTCTCTACAATATCGATCCAGTCACGTTCACGGGACCGTTCGGGCAGCCTAACAAAATCGATGCCGACAAGAACAACTTTTCGCCGATGATCGGCATCGCATACTCGCCGTCCTTTACAGACGGGCTCCTTGGAAAGATCTTCGGTGATCGAAAGACTTCTTTCCGTACCGGCTACGGAATCGGCTACGACAGCTTCTTCAATAACATTACTTCCAACTCATCGGCATCCGCACCAAACAATATCGCGTTCAACAATCAGGCGCAGGCGAGTCAAGCGTTCCCGCGTGGCACACCAGGCCTAACGACAACATTTCCTCTGGTTTCACCGCCATTGAACCCTCTGGCCGATCAGAGCGGCATACTCAAGGAATTGCGCAATCCGTACTACCAGCGTTGGTCCTTCACCATTCAGCGCCAGGTAACCGAGCGTTGGCTTCTTGATGTCGGATATGTAGGATCGAAGGGAACCCGTCTGTTTGCAACCGAGCTGTTGAACCCACTCGTCCCGGTAGATCTTCGTGCACAAGTGCCGGTGTCAGTCCCTGCAGAGCGTCGACAGAATCGACTGGATCCTCTTCAGGGCGCCCGCAGTATTCGGACGAATGGTGGCTCTTCCAGCTATCACTCGCTGCAGACAGAAGCAAAACGTCGATTCGCAAACGGTCTTCAGGTGAGCGCGTCGTACACGTGGTCAAAGGCGATCGACAACATCAGCGAACTGTTCAGCTACGGCAATACAGCGACTCTCGCCAACTTTGCGATCCCGCCGTACTTTGGCGGACTCTCGCTGGATCGGGCTGTATCGGCTTTCGACCGTCCCCATCGCCTGGTGTTCTCTTACGTCTATGAACTGCCTTGGTTCAAGCAAAGCCGGGGCATCCTCGGGCAGACGCTCGGCGGCTGGTCCGTTACAGGCCTCACGACGTATGAAAGCGGCAATCCCTATACGATCACCAACGGGCAAGACTCGGATGGACTCGACGGAACCGATCGCCCTGACTACAACCCCCTCGGACAGAAGGGTGTGCGCGCAGTGCCCGATAATACTTCACCGACGCGCTACGTGAATCCTGACGTTCCCGGGCCGGACGGCACGTTCCTCCGTCAACCGATCGATCCAATGATGGCGGAATTCATTGGCCTGCCGGCGAACACAGGCAGTGGTATCGGACGAATCGGAAATCTCGGTCGCAATACGGAACGCGCTCCCGCAATAAAGAACTGGGATCTGAATATCATCAAGCGTTTCAAGCTGACGGAGAATATCGCTATCCAACTCCGAACCGAGTTTTTCAACCTCTTCAATACACCGCAGTACGGAACGACCAGCGTGAGTCCATTTGCGCCGCCGCAGAGTGCACAGACGGTTCCGGCCACTGTATTCTCCTCCGCGCAGGGCGTCTTTGCGAACGAGAAATCGGTGGACGGTGGCGGACGTGTCATTCGATTCCAATTGCGCTTGCAGTTCTGAGTCCAAGCCGGCGGGCCGCTGTCTTCTAAAGTAGAGAGAGTGGCTTCGCCGGATCTCGCAGCGCCAGGTCTCATCAACATCGCCGTGCTCGATGACGATGCCGACTTCCGCACGTACATCGAAGATTTCCTGCGCGATGAAGGCGCTTACGCTGTGCGCGCGTATGCGCATCCAGAGGATCTATTCGTCGAAGCCGAGCAGCGGGTCCCCGACATCGTGCTGCTGGACATGAAGATGGGCGAGTTCAAAGGTGAGAAGGTACTCGAACAACTTCTGACTCGCTGGCCAAATCTTTGCGTGATTGTTGTAACCGGTTATCCGTCGCTCGAAGACATGAGGGTGACTTTCAAACTCAAAGTCTTCGATTATCTGGCAAAACCGTTTTCATTGAATCAACTGCGGCAGACTCTACGGAATGCCATCGAAGCGTATGGCATGGGACGTACGGATCAGGACCGGCTTCGCGAGCGGCTTGGGCATCGGATCAAGTTATTGCGCGTCGAGCGTGACTGGTCGCTCAAGGATCTCGCCGCGCTTACCAAGCTCAGCGTCTCCCAAATCAGTTCGATCGAACGTGGCGCCAATATGCCGTCCATGGAGAGCCTTCTGTCCATTGCGAGGGCATTCGAAAAAAGACCGTCGGACATCCTGGCGTCTATCGATTTTTAGTTATGGATGAGGAGAGGGTTCCGTTTCAAGTAACGTCCGGCTCGAAACCCTACGACAAGATCAGCAACTTTCCGGTAACGGTATTGCTCGACAATTTGCGTAGCGCATTCAATGTTGGGTCGTTTTTTCGAACGGCCGACGCAGCCAGTATCGAGCGGCTGGTGCTTTCCGGCATTACCAGCGCTCCACCCCATAAGGGCGTTCTGAAGACCGCGCTGGGAGCGGAAGATTCTGTACCCTGGGAGCACGTCGAGGATGCGCGAACTGCGGCTCTACTGTTGCGCGATCGGGGTTACGAGATAGCTGCGATCGAAACGGGCGTTCACTCAGTCGATCTGTTTGACTGGAGGCCGCAGTTTCCTGTCTGTGTCATCTTCGGCAATGAGCTCGAAGGCGTCAAATCTGAGTTACTATCAACGTGCGACACGTTCATACGGATACCCATGCTCGGCTTGAAACACTCGCTAAACGTGTCGACGGCCGGAGGAATCGTGATGTATGAGCTACTGCGGAAGTATCGGGTGCTTACACGTCCCGTACGGTGCGCAAACTGATGTTCGTGGTTGCGCTATCCGGAGTATTGGACGTTCTCGCCGCCACACGATAGCGATTGCAGTACGAACGGTTGCAAAGATACGAGCCGCCCTTCATGATCTTCGCCGCGCCTTGAGGTGGTCCAATCGGATTTAGACGGGTCGTCGTGACGTGATAAGAAGGATCGAACCAATCTCCACACCATTCCCATGCATTGCCGGTGATTCCGAATAATCCATAGCCATTCGCGGGGAAGGCGTCGGCTGGGCCAACCGCGGTGAAGCCATCGTCGCCTGTGTCGCGATGTGGAAAATCACCTTGCCACACGTTGCACAGATGCCGGCCTTCGGGAGTCAACTCATCTCCCCAAGGGTAGAGCCTTTGTTCCAGGCCTCCGCGCGCCGCATACTCCCACTCAGCTTCCGTCGGCAATCGCTTACCTGACCAACGCGCGTATTCGGCGGCGTCATTCCAACTTACATGGATCACGGGCAAGTGGCCCCGAGCATCAATGTTGGTGTCGGGACCTTCCGGATGGGCCCAGTCGGCTCCCGATACTTTGCACCACCATTGGACACTTGCGACCCGATCCTCCACCTTCTCTGGCGGTATGTGAGCCTGGAAAACGAAAGACCATCCGAATTGCTCGGACTCCGTTCGATAGCCCGTGGCTTTAACAAACTCACGAAACTGATCGTTGGAAACCGGCCGCGCGTCCATGTAAAAAGGATCAAGCGTGATCTCGCGGACGGGACCTTCGCCGTCTTGCGGAAAGGCTTCGGGCGAGTCTGTTCCCATGAGAAATCGGCCGCCATCGAGCCTGATCATGTTCTCGGTTGAGCCCGAAGCTATGCGCTCACGATTTGTGGATAGTCTCCGAGACACTTCAAGATCCGCCGCGCGCTGCTTGCTGGGCACGCAGCAGGGAGGTGGCGGGGAGACGATCTTGAAGCTCATTGCGCCGCTTTGCCTTGGCGAATTTCAGCCTTGGCACGGAGTTGGTCCAAATATTCCTCGAGAGCTCTCTGCCGCTTCTCTTGCCACACGTGCGCAGTGATCTCGTTCTCGATTTCCTTGAAAGCTCTGACACCCTCGGCCCGTCGCTCGATTACAGTGGCGATGTGAAAGCCGAAGGGCGACCGGAAGATATCGCTCCGGCTGCCAACGGGCAAATTGAAGACAACATCGTCGAATTCGTCCACCATCTGACCACGAGGAAACCAGCCAAGATCCCCGCCGTTGCCGGCGCAATCGGAGTGCTGGTCAGCCACTTCGCGAAATGCCATGCCGGTGTTCAAAGCAGCCAGCGCCGCCTCGATAGCGGCGCGCGCAGACGCCTCATCGTGCTGCTCATCGACGTTCTTTACGATGTGGGCAGCATGGACGAGCTCCGGCGTCATGAAGCGGGATTTGTGCTGCTTGTACAGTTCAGCGACTTCCTTGGGCTTCGGAGCGGGTACCGACGAATGCACCCGATGGATGAGCCGCTCGATTCGATATTGAGTCTCGATCTGCCCGCGTATGTCCTCGTCACTGGTGCGTGTGCCGCATGACACCTTGCCACCGGCTTCGGTGTTCATCGCTTCGAGACCCTTCTCGATGACCTCGGCAGGCACGGGTTCCGGATCTCCGACCGCCGCCGCCTTAAGTAGCATTCGCTCGATTACGTTGTCACGCGCCCATTCGCGTAGCTGCATCTCCGCCTCGATCGGATCCATCTGACCGACGGACTCCATATACTGCGGTCTCATGCGTGCAGCTTCTTCGCGCACAAGCGCGTCGTCAACGAGATCTCCATTAACAAACCAAGGCACGAGTATCATTATCTCGTGACCGGCATCTAACCTGCCGGTATCCATAAGCATGTTCGTTCCTGCGCTGCTCGCGGTCACGGCGATTCTTTGGCAAGATCCTGGCCAAGTCGAAGCCTTTGATATGGGCGCGGCCCGGTTTGCTCCGAAGCCGCCTTATACGTTCGTGCGAGAGGACATGGGGGGCACCGGTCCGAAGGTACTCGTGCGTGACGCCGCCGGCATCGAATGGCGGCTGAAGGGCGGGCACGACGTTAAGCCGGAAACCTTCATAACGAGGTTTGCGACCGCGCTCGGTTACTTTGCCGAGACGACCCACTTTCTTCCGGAGGGGCGTATTGAGAACGTGCCAGCGTTGAAACGGGCCTCGGGATTTATCAAACCGGACGGCACATTCACCTGGGCCGCGTTTGAGCGCGTCGAACCGGATGCCAAGTTCGCAGGTTCATGGAGTTGGATAGACAATCCGTTCCTCGGCACGAAGGAATTGAATGGGTTGAAAGTGTTGGTAATGCTGTTCTCAAACTGGGACAACAAAGACGCCCGCGATGTCCGGGATGGAAGTAACACGAGTATCCTCGAGTACGCTGACGGACGCCGCGTGTACTTCGTAAATGACTGGGGACAATCCTTCGGGGCGTGGGGACGCATGTTTGGCCGCGGCAATTGGAGATGCGAGCCGTATCGCGCCCAGACAAGTCAGTTCGTCGTAGGCGTTTCTGGCGGCCGCGCGCGTTTCGGTTACGGCGGAGCGCATACGAACGATTTCAAGAACGACATAGGTGTCGAAGATGTGAAATGGCTGATGCAATATCTCGGGAAAATCACGGATGCGCAACTGCACATCGGATTCAAAGTCGCGGGCGCTTCGCCCGAGGAGGAAGAGTGTTTTTCGCGCAGCCTCCGGGACCGGATAGAACAACTGCGAAAAATCACGCTACAGTAGTTATCTAACCATGTTTACTTGGATTTGTCAGAAATGCGGATCCGAAGTACCGCCTTCCGAGACGGACTGTCCTAACTGCCGCGTGAAGGCCAGCCAAACTGTGACGGCCCCACCTGCTCAGGCCCCGCCGCCGCAGTTTCAAGCGCCGCCTCAGGCTCCACCGGTGCAAACTCAGCCAGTGCAGACTCAGTATGTCCCACCGGCCCCTCCTCCGCCGCCGATAGCGCCACGGCCTGAGTCTCTTCCGGCCTTCGCTTCGGCTCCCCCGGTCACGCGCAAGGCGACGTCACCGGCGCTGGTAGCGGCGGGCTCGGCGGTGGGCATCCTCGCGCTTCTGGCTGTTTTGTACCTCTACGTTCTTCCCTCAAAGACGGACACGACAGCCGAGTCTCCCTCGGCCGCGCTCGAAAGCCCTGGAGCGACTGGCTCCGCTGGTTCAGCTGCTGTAACAACGACGCATCCGCTCGCGAAGTATATCGAGATTGCGGGCATACGGATCATCGAAGAAGGGAAAGGCCAAGTCAAGATTGCCTATCTTGTCGTCAACCATTCACCTGCGGATCTGCCCGAACTACAGGCGCAGGTCAGTCTTGGAGCGGCAGGTAAAACGATGTTCGAGTTTCCGGCAAACATCCCCTCGATCGGACCGTATGAGTCCAAAGATCTCTCCGCGACCATAAAAACGCGCCTGCAACCTTACGAAATGCCGGACTGGCAGAAGCTGATTCCGGTGGTCAGGATTACGAGCGAGCGCTAGTTAGACGGATGAACACACTCGATGCGGTGCTCGTGCTCGGAGGAGGAGTACGCGAAGGTGGCGCCTTACCGCCCTGGGTCATACGGCGCCTGGATCGAGCCATTGACATAGCTGGCACGGCAACGATCGTCTGTTTGTCTTCCGGAACCGTGCATCGTCCGCCTCCGCTGAACGACGAAGGCTATCCATACATCGAATCTGTTGCTGGAGCAGCGTATTTGCTCGACAAAGGCATTCCTGACGATCGTGTGCAAGTGGAGGCGTCATCATACGACACGATCGGAAACGCGTATCTGACGAAACTTCTTCACGTCGACCCGGTAGGCTGGCGGCGGCTCGCCGTTGTCACGTCTGACTTTCATATGCCACGCTCGCGGGCAATTTTCGAGTGGGTCTTTGGTATGGAGCCCGGTAAATATTCGCTCGACTTTGAAGCAACACCCGACGATGGCATAACCGGACGATTGCTGGAACGGCGGATCGAGAAAGAAGCCGCGGCCCTTCGAAGCTTCCGTGTGCTGGCCAAGCAAATCCGTGATTTACCGGCGGTGCACAAATGGTTCCACACGGAGCACAACGCCTATACCGCGCGCGGCTGGGCCACCCGCCGCACTTCTCCACCGGACATCGTAGAAATTTACTAGCGGACATCCTGCACGCGACCTTTCCATTGCCCACCCACGCCGAGCCAGTAACGGATGGCGGAATGAATGGTGGCTCCCATATAAAACGCTGCAATCGCAGGAAGAAGCGGCGCCAGCAAAACCGGTTGCTGATAAAAGCGAAGCATAGGGGCGTAGGAGAAGGACATCGCGAGCCACGCGAGCACTGCTGCAGGTAAGCCCTGGAGTGCAAACAGCGGCGGAACTATATACGTGATGAGCATCCCTACGACAGTGCCCGCCAACAGCAGGGAACTATGGTGAAGTTGGGTGAAAGCGGTTCTTGCGACCATGTTCCAGATGGTCGCGAACGAATCGTATGCTCGGATGCTTCGCGTGTCGTTCGATAGACCCAGCCAGACCGAGCCGTGGGGCTTCACTTTGGCTGCAAGAGCGCAGTCGTCAATCAGTTCACCACGGATGGCTTCGACGCCGCCAATCTTACGCAGCGTGGATGACTTGATCAGGATGCACCCCCCGGCTGCGCCCGCAGTTGACGACTTCGGATCCGCGATCCAGCGAGGCGGATAGAGCTTGAAGAAAAAGAATACAAACGCAGGGATAAGAAGCCGTTCAGGCATTGATTCGCAGCGGAGTCTGACCATAGCCGAAGCAAGATCGACGTTGCGGTTAAGGAGGCCCTGTACGCTGTCCGGTGCGTGTTCGATGTCTGCATCGGTGAACAGAAAGTAATCGGGATTGTCGATTGCGGAGTGCTTTACACCCTGAGATTGCGCCCACATTTTCCCTGTCCACCCCCGCGGCAATGGACCGGCTTCAACGACAACTGCTCCGCTGCCGGCGGCGATTCCAGCCGTACGATCGGAACTGTTGTCGTTCACGACGAAAATGCGGAGTTCGCCACCGAAGCGCTGCGACCGGAGCGAAGCAACCGCTCGCCCAATGACTTCCTCCTCATCTCGTGCCGGAATGACGGCGGCGACCACCACATTGCGATGCATGCCGTTCTTCTGGTTTGTCGGTTTCGCGATGCGCCAGAACATTCCACGGAAGAAAAGCAGATAAACCCAGATAACAAGTGAGAGCAGCGCAATAAAAGAATCCAAGTCAGCCACTAAGGTAGCGCTACCGGCTGGCTAGATGCTCCTGAGGTCGCGATGACAACAGGAGCGCCCGTGGCTGTGTTTGTGGGCAACTGAACATTCACCTGATACAAACCTGCAAAATCGGGCGCCAGACCGGCGAAGCTTTGTGCTGCAGTGGAGCCTCCTATGGTGACCGTCAGGGGCGCGACAAGAGTGGCTAGCGGCATTCTGGGAGCCGGTTGGCCGGTCGTCGGAGTATTCGAAGTGGGTCCGAGACCGGTTGCCCAGATGGTTGCATTCGTCCCGGCGCGCGTAATGGCGAAGATCTCCGGCTGCGCATTGACGATTGGCACTTCAACCGGCGCGCTCGTCTGGCCATTCGCTGTTATGACGACAGTAGCCCGAGACGCGCTTGTCAGCTCGTATGGAACCTGAAAGTTGATTTGTTCCTGGCCGTTAACAGACGCGACCGCGGTTAAGGGTACCCGGATACCGTTGATCGTCACAGACGTTCCCGCCAATTCGGCTGGCAGCGGGAAAGCTGTGGACTGAATGATACCGGGAAGTGATGTGATGCCGGTTCCGAAGATGGTTGCCAGAGATCCGGGACTAATGCCGGAGCCGAAACTTGCCGCATTGACGATACCGTTGGCGGTTGTGGCTGGCGCTCCTGCCGCGATGAGATAGATTTCTCCGCCGTCATAATTGGCAAGGTAAAGCTCGCCGGCTTCGTCTTCCCCAAACGCGGAGATAGTGCGGCCTGAGGCTAGAACCAGGCGATTGTCCCAGGCTGACCCGGAAGGTTGGACAGCCCAAAGATTGCCGCTACCGAAGTCTCCGTACAGATAAAAGCCGCGCAGGGCAGGATAGCGGGAACCGCGGTACACGTAGCCGCCAGTCACGGAAACGCCTAGTTGCCTGGTGTACTCGAGGATCGGCATAGTCAAACCGGTGCGGTCACAGGTCCCGCTCGCCGGGAGGCATTGCAGTCCCTCCATGCGATTCCATCCGTAGTTCACACCGCCGCGGCTCGATGCCGGCTGAAAGTTCACTTCTTCGGCGCGATTCTGACCGACGTCGGCGATCCAAAGATCCCGCGTTTCGCGATCGAAGGTATAACGCCAAGGATTGCGCAAGCCCGTCGCCCATATCTCCGGGCGGTAGGCTGAGTCATTCCGGAAGGGGTTATCCGCTGGAATCGCATAGGGACGCTTGGCCGGACTCGACATCAATGCGGAGCATCTTGCCGAGAAGTGCATTCGTCCGCTGCCCGTTGCCCTGAGGATCGTTGGCGCTACCGCCATCGCCGAGACCGATGTAAAGATAGCCATCCGGTCCGAAAGCCAAGTTGCCGCCATTGTGATTCGAAAACGGCTGCGCGACTCGAAGAATCACTTCCTCAGAGTTAGGATCGGCTACGTCCGCATCGCCTGAGACCTTAATCCGGGATACGACCGTCCCACCTCCTGGCGTCTCCGTGTAGTTGATATAGAAGTAGCGCTTTGATGCAAAGCCAGGAGGGAATGCGAGGCCGAGCAGACCGCGTTCTCCGCAACAAATAACCTTAGAACGCCAGTCGAGGAAGGGAACTGAGGCCACCGAGCCATTCTTCACGACACGGATTCGTCCACGCTGTTCGACAACGAACATGCGCCCGCTGCCGTCGGCAGGAAAGCGGATGTCGAGAGGCATCTCGAAACCGGCCGCAACGCGGTGAAGCCGGATTGGCGGTGGGTCGGCCGCAAATATCAACGGAGCCACAAAACAGACCGGGAGCAGACAAGCGAGACATCGCATATAGCGGTCTGATGCGGAGGGCCACACAATTGTTAGCCTAAAAGTATTGTTAGTCTAAAAGTATGCCGTGGGCGTAGCCGCCAGTGTTCTTCTTGGGATACGCTCTAATTAAACGTGTAAGCCATGTTGTCTTTGTCTCGATTCTCCATCCTCATTCTTGTCGCTTCCCTGAGCGCCGCCGAGCCTACTTCCGAGCAGGTTGAGTTTTTCGAGAAAAAGATTCGCCCGATGCTGGCCCAGAAGTGTTACGGCTGCCATAACAGCAAGATGAAAACACCGCTTGGCGGCCTGCGTCTCGATTCGAAAGAAGGTTTACTGCATGGCGGAGACAGCGGCAAAGCGATCGTTCCGGGCGATCCGGCCGCAAGCAAGCTCGTACAGGCGATCTCGTACAAACAGGAATTGAAAATGCCGCCGTCGGGGAAGCTGCCAGATGAGCAGATCGCCGACCTCGAAGCCTGGGTGAAGATGGGCGCGCCGGATCCCCGCGTAGGCGAAGCAGCCCCGGCGCCTGTTGCGAAGAAGGCATATGACTGGACCGAGGCGCGAAAATTCTGGGCGTTTCAACCAGCAAAGCAACCGGCTGTGCCGAACGTGGCTAATAAACGCTGGGCGCAATCGCCGGTTGACGCCTTCATTGTTTCCAAGTTGGAACAGCAAGGTCTTGAACCGGCCAAGCCTGCGGATCGAAATACGCTCCTCCGGCGAGTCACCTACGATCTGACGGGATTGCCACCCACCCCCGCCGAACTGGACGCGTTCGTGAAAGACACCAGCGCGGACGCATTCAAGAAAGTTGTCGAGAGATTGCTCGCTTCACCGCAGTATGGAGAGCGCTGGGCACGGCACTGGCTAGACTTGGTGCGCTACGCCGAAACCAATGGCCACGAATACGACAACGACAAGCTGGCGCCGTGGCGGTACAGGGACTACGTTATCCGTGCGTTTAACGAGGACGTGCCCTATGACCAGTTTGTGCGCGAGCACATAGCCGGCGATCTGCTGGAGAAAAAGCGGCTGCGCGCCGATGGAACCGCGATCGAGTCTCCACTGGGTACGACACACTACTGGTTCAATGAAGTCCTGAATAGCGCGACCGACTCGGAAAAATCGCGGGCTGACGATGTCGACAATCAGATCGATGTGGCGAGCAAGGCATTCCTCGGAATGACAGTTGCCTGTGCAAGATGCCACGACCATAAATTCGATCCGATCCCCACCGCGGATTATTACGCTCTGGCAGGCGTCTTCCATAGCACGGATCTCCGCGAGGCGACGATCGATTCGCCGGCTAAGATCTCCAAGATCGAAGAATTGAGCCGCGCGATACAGAAAATCGACCGCGATATTGAGGCGATTAAGCCGCCTGTCGTGAATGCTTCAAAGGTCAACTATCGGCCGCAAGACAAGATATTCCAGCAGTTCAACGAGCCGACTTTTGGCAAGTGGGTTACGCAGGGCGCCGCCTTCGGAGATCGGACGATCAATGGCGCTGCGGATTCGCGAGCAGCCGGCAGCGATGTCTTCGCCGGTACGCTGACCTCGCCCAAATTTCGGACCGGCAAAGAGTTGTTCCTGCACGTGCGCCTTTCCGGAACAAAGGGCGACCCGAAGCTGAAGGAGCGCGGACCGCTTCGATTCACGATTGTCGCTGACGGCTATAAGGGCCAGCACATCGTCCCCGAGGGACCGGGAGAATCGAAATGGAAAACTCTAAAGCTGACTTTCGAACGCGAGCGCACTTGTTATTTTGAGATCGTTGACCGCAGCCGTGAAGGCCACATCGCGATCGAGGAAATTGTATTTTCCGAGACCCAACAGCCTCCGCCGACGGAAAGCGGTCCGCTGCCCGAGCCCAAAACCCTCACGGCAGCCGACGAGGAAAAAGTAGCCGAGTTAATTGCAAAACGAACCCGACTCGAATCGCAGGTCCCCGTATCCGAGTTTGCGATGGTCGCCGAGGACCGGAGTCCGCACAACGTCCGGCTTCACATCCGCGGGAACCACAAGAACCTAGGTGACGAAGTCCCGCGGCGGTTCCTACAGGTGGTGGCGGGACCAAACCAGGAACCTGTCACGAACGGTAGCGGACGACTGTACATTGCCAATTGGATGGCAAGCCCTGATAATCCACTTACCGCGCGGGTGATGGTGAATCGGGTTTGGAAGCATCATTTTGGCGCGGGCATTGTGCGATCGACCGATAACTTCGGAAAGATGGGTGAAGTACCGAGCCATCCGGAACTGCTCGATTATCTGGCCTTCGATTTTGTAAAGCGCGGGTGGTCGGTTAAGGACCTCCATCGGCAGATAGTGCTGAGCAGCACCTATCAAATGTCATCGGAAGCCAGTCCAAAAGCCGCTAAGTTAGATCCCACCAATAAGCTGCTTCAGCATATGCCTGTCCGCCGTCTTGAAGCCGAGGCGATTCGCGATGGCATTCTCGCGGTCTCTGGTGGCTTGGACAAGCAGATGTTCGGTCCGAGCGTGCCGCCGTTCATTAGCTCCTATCAGGATGGACGCGGAAAGCCGGAGTCCGGTCCTCTCGACGGCGCCGGCCGTCGGAGTGTGTACGTTCAGGTCCGCCGCAACTTTATGACGCCCCTTTTCCTGGCGTTCGATTATCCGCTTCCGATCAGCGCGATTGGCGCTCGAACCGTTTCGACGGTTCCCTCGCAGGCGCTGATGATGATGAACAATGAATTCGTTGCGCAGCAGGCGGCAGGTTGGGCGCAGCGCGTGGTCGCGACCGCTCCGGACACCACAGAACGAGTCCGCCAAATGTACCTCGCGGCATTCGGTCGACCGCCTGCCGCGGACGAGATCGCTTCGATATCATCGTTCGTAGCTGGTCAGGAACAGAAGCCGGAAAAGGCCGTCTGGACCGATGTTGCGCACGTTCTTTTCAATTCCGCCGAGTTCATATATCTCCGATAGAAACGCCATGCAGACCAGACGACAAATGTTATTCCGCTGCGCCAATGGCTTTGGTGGCCTCGCCCTGGCGAGCCTGCTCGCCGAGAAGCAGGCATCGGCCGCCGTGGACCCTCTTGCGCCGAAGCCGCCCCACTATAAGGCCAAAGCGAAGTCAGTGATTTTCCTGTTTATGGATGGCGGTCCGTCGCAAATCGACACGTTCGATCCGAAGCCCCGCCTGCGTCAGGATCACGGCAAGCCCATCCCGATGAAAACACCGACGACGGTGTTCAACATTGGCGACAAGGTGCTCGGATCGCCGTTCGAGTTTCGACAGTACGGTCAATCCGGCGCCCCTGTGAGCGACCTGTTTCCTCACGTCGCAACCTGCGTCGATGACCTGACCATTGTGCGTTCCATGGTTGCCGATCACTCGGAACACACTGCCGCGAACTACTTTATGCACTCGGGTTCCGGCTTCCAGGGCCGACCGAGCATGGGTGGCTGGGTGGTCTATGGCCTGGGAAGCGAATGCAGTAATCTTCCGGGCTTTGTTGTCCTGGAGAGCGGTTTGGTGCCTCCGGGCGGTCTCGACATTTTCGGTAGCGGATTTCTTCCCGCAAGCTATCAGGGAACTCTGTTTCGCAAAGGCGCCCAACCGATCGCCGACCTGAAACCGCGTGAGGATTCGGCAGGCGCGCAGCAAGCGAAACTCGATTTACTACGAAAGCTCAACAAGGGAGTGCTTGATCAATTTGGCGGCGTGTCCGAGGTGGAAGCGACCATTGCAAACTACGAACTCGCGTTCCGCATGCAGTCGGAAGTTCCCGACTTGCTCGATTTGCAGAAGGAAAGCGAAGCCACCCGGAAGATGTACGGTCTCGACGAACCTGATACCGAAGAATTCGGGCGCGAGTGCCTTCTTGCCAGAAGGATGGTCGAGCGAGGAGTGCGTTTCGTGGAATGCCTGGCGCCGGCGCGCAAGGGCATAGACCGCTGGGACCAGCACGCCGATATTCGTGGCGGCCATCAAGTAAACGCGCGGGCTGTGGATAAGCCCATTGCGGGATTACTGAAGGATCTGAAAAGCCGGGGTCTTCTCGACGAAACGATTGTCCTCTGGGGCGGGGAATTCGGAAGAACACCGTGTGCTCAGGGCGATGTCGACGCGAAAGGTGTCGGGCGTGACCACAACCCTTTCGGCTTCACGATGTGGATGGCGGGCGGCGGCTTCAAGCCGGGAATTGTATACGGTGGTACCGACGATTATGGGTATTACGCCGTACAGGATAAGGTTCACGTGCACGATTTGCACGCCACGATTTTGCACCTGCTTGGACTCGACCACAAGCGTCTTACTTATCGCTTCAGCGGCCGCGACATGCGTTTGACCGATGTGCACGGCGAACTCGTGCACGGGATTCTCGCCTAACTGAATTTGACGATCTGCAACTTCACGACGACGTCACAGGTCCGCTCAATATGATCGAGAGTCAGGTCTCGATAGTCGGCGGGAGTCAGAACTCCGTCCGCTTCGACGTCCTCCGGCAGTTCGGGTCCATGAACCCACACGGTAGACAGCTCCGTTTCGAGTTGCACCGTCTCAACGCCCCAAAGTTCTTCGGCATCAGCGCGGCTGGTAGAATCGATCTCCAGCGCATCGCCGGCGAAGTCCGGTAAGTAGTTGTATCCAAAAGCGTTAGCATGCGTCTTGTCGACAGCCTCGGCAATCACGATGCCACGCCCCTCACGATCTGTAAGTAAGAAAAGCAAACGGACTCTAGCTCCTGATTCAACAATGAGACGCAAGTTATCTTCGACTTGTAACTAAATCTTATGCGGGGGACGATACCCCCCAAATGCAGTTATCGTTAGGAGAGTGATACCGTAAAAGGCTGAATTGGACTCCCATGAAACTGCAAATTTCGATTTCCATTCTTTTACTCGCGTCGGCTATAGGAGCTGCTGAGATTCCCTCCCAAGAGGCTCAGATCGCTGGGGCAATCCTTGCGGCTCCCCCGGAGCTTCGCCAGGACGCAGCGGTTATTGGCTATAGCCCCGACGGTAAGCAGGTTCGCATTCGTGAAGGGAAAAACGAACTGGTCTGTCTTGCAAGCGATCCCGCCAAGGCCACTTTCGAATCTGCCTGCTACCACAAAGATCTTGATCCATTTATGGCGCGTGGTCGCGAGCTGCTAGCGCAGAAAGTAACCGGCGCAAAGCGCAATGAGATCCGATTCAAGGAAGTGGAAGAAGGAAAAGTCCCGATGCCGAGGGAACCGCGAACGCTCTACGTCCTGACGGGCTCTGCTTTCGATGCGGCAAGCGGCAAGGTCCAGGATCAGTATTTGCGCTGGGTGATCTACGTCCCATTTGCGACAACGAAGAGCACAGGACTCTCAACAAAAGGGAGTGAAAGCGCTCCTTGGATAATGTCACCCGGAACTGCAGGAGCGCACATCATGATCAGTCCTCCGAAGCCGAAGAAACAGTAGGCTGCGCGTTTCAAACGCTCTAGGTCGCGACACTCTCTCGGACCAGCCGGTGCTTCTCAATTCGATAGATCAGGGTCCGCCGGCTGATGTCTAAATACCGCGCTGCTTGCGTCTGATTCCAGTTGAACTTTTCGAGCGCGCGCACGAGAAGCTCACGCTCAACAGCCTCGAGACTGATTCCTTCTTCCGGCAACTCCAGTAAGAATGTGTCCCGCGGATGAGATACTACCCGGAATTCATCGGGCAGATCAGAATCCGTTATGTCGTCGCCGATCGCCAGGACAACCAGTCGTTCGACGAGGTTTTCGAGTTCCCGCACGTTGCCAGGCCAGCGATGACGCGAGAGGTTCGACATAACAGAGGTGGACATGCGGAGCGAATGCAGCCCATGCCTCTCTTTGTGTTTGCGAAACAAATGCTGCGCCAGTTCCGGGATATCGTCTCGGCGTTCACGAAGTGGCGGCAATTCGAGCGGCACGACAGCAAGCCGATAATACAAATCTTCTCGAAACTCGCCATCGTCAATCATCGCCTGCAGATTCCGGTTCGTCGCTGCAATCACGCGCACATCGACTGTCCGCGTCGCAGTGGATCCGACCTTGTCGATCTCGCCATGTTGCAGAAGCCGCAACAGCTTCACTTGCATGTCGACCGAAAGCTCTCCAACTTCGTCGAGAAACAGCGTTCCGCCGTCAGCCATTTCGATTCGCCCGGCCTTGGCTGCGTACGCGCCGCTGAAGGCTCCGCGGGTGTATCCGAACAGCTCCGATTCGATTAAATCTTTTGGGATAGCCCCACAGTTGATCGTGATGAACGGCAACGCTCGCCTACGGCTATTGTGATGAATCGCTCTCGCGAGTAATTCCTTTCCTGTCCCCGTCTCACCGCGGATAAGCACGGTGGAATCATGCTGCGCCACGCGCGAAGCCATCTCCAGGACTCGCAGCAACGCCTTCGAGCGGCCGACAATGTTTTCGAAACCATAGCGGCCATCGAGCGCGGACCGGAGATTTCGAACTTCTTCGAGCAGGCTCTGGCGCTCCATCGCGCGGTGCACCGCGAGCACGAGCGCATCATAGTCTATTGGCTTCGAAATGTAGTCGTAAGCGCCCGCCTTCATCGCTGCAACGGCAGTGTCTACACTGGCGAACGCAGTGATGATAATGACAGTCGTTTCTTGTAGTCCTTCGCGAATGTGCCGGAGCAAGTCCAACCCGCCTGAGGATGGCATCCGCAGATCAGTGATTACGAGCTTTGGACGCCGTTCGTCGATGATCTCGCGAGCTTCTTCGCCGTCAACTGCCAACGCGACTTCATAACCGGCCTCTTCCAACTGCATCTTCAAGACACGCCGCACGCTGGAATCGTCATCGACGACGACTATCAAATTTCGATTCACGCGGTCTCCTGAGTTACGGGCAGTTGAAGAACCATTGCGAAACCCTTTCCAGGCGCATTCTGCGCAGTGAGCAATCCCCCATGTTGTTCGATGATTTTACTCGCAATTGCGAGGCCAAGACCGGTCCCGTTCGATTTGGTTGTGAAGAAAGGTTCGAAGATCCGGTTCTCCTGGTCTTTGGGAATGCCGGTTCCTTCGTCCCGAACGGTGATAAAAACAGCGCCGTCCTGCGCATACGCATGCAAATCGACGGCTCCGCGGCCGGTTGCGTGTACGGCATTCATCAGCAGATTTAAAAGCACCTGCTTCAGTTGCTCCGAGTCGCACAGGGCTTCAGGAAGTGCGCCATCAATTGTGCGACGGAATTCGATGTGGCTCGCCTCACCGGAGTGCCGTGCAAGAGCTACGGTCGAATCGATCACGGCAGCAAGATCTGTGGACTGAAAGCGAGGCGCTCTAGGTCGCGCAAAATTCAGAAAATTAGCGAGCAGCTTATTTAGCCGGTTCGACTCCTTTTCGATGACATCCAGACATTCCTCCACGTTGTCCGCTGTCGCGTGACCTCGTTTCAAAATGCCGGCTGCTCCGGAAATGCTTGCCAGCGGGTTGCGGATTTCGTGCGCAAGACTGGCGGAGAGCTGCGCGACCGCATACATGCTTTCCGCTTTTGTAAGCCGCTCTAAGTTATTGCGCAGTTCCTGATTGACTTCTGCGAGCGCATGGGTGGCGTCTTCGAGTTTGGCTCGATGACGCCGTTCGCGACTTGCAAGCAGTCCGACCACGACGCCTGCAATACCCGAGGCGAATGTCTCAAAGATCTGGTCCATCCGATACGCTTCATCGTTCGGCCAATATTTCCAGAGATGCGAGACTTCGAGAGCCAAGGTAAGCAGCGTAGCGTAAACCGCTGTCCGCCACCCCAACATCATGCCGCTCAACAAGTATGGGTATGAAATTGAGGTTGTACAGCAGGTTATTCAGATGTTTGTCGGGTACTTCGATAAGCCAGTGGCTCAGCGTAAGCAGAAGAATCCCGCCTCACGATAAATAACTTCTGTGCTCGGTTATCTCGCAACACTAAGTTCACATTCATCCCGGTCAAATTCATCTTGCCATGCGCATGCAGTCCATTGCCGCGTCATGCCCATATAACTTGCGCAGTAAATCACTTGCTGTAGCGTGCGGTGTACCAAATGGAACATGCCTTAAATGAGGCTGCCGCAAATCGAACAACCTGCGTCCATTGATTTGACGCAAACTGGCCCCATTTCCTAATAAAACGCGTCGGCAGGCAAGTTGCACATAGTTGAACCGTGAATCGAGTTCTACTGCTTACAGCGGTGATTGTATGCATGGCGGAGTTGCCCAGTTCTTTAGGCGGCTGCTTCCTCACAGCAGCCCATACAACGGTCGACGGGTCCAAGCGAACCAGTGACTCTCGAAGAGGCTCTGAAGCTAGCCGAACGGCACAACCCTCAACTTCGCGCCGCCTCTGCTTCCATCGATGGCGCGGAAGCGGGCATTGTTACGGCCGGCGCCTATCAGAATCCATCCATCACTTTCGGCGGCCTGGGCCGGCAACGTGTGCTGATGCAAACCGCCGCGATGCCGGGAATGCTGCATGGCTTTAACTTTAGCCAGCCGATAGACCTGCCAATGGTGCGATCGGCTCGCATCAATGCTGCCACCGTTCGGCGGCAAGGCGCGCAGTTAGGTCTCACCGAGATGCGGCTGGCGGTTCGCGGAGCCGTGAAACAGGCTTTTTATGAGGCTTTGCGCCGCCGGCGCGAAATGCAACTGGCGCAGGGCAACGTCGAACTTCTGGAGGATCTGCGGCGGCGCATTCAAGTGCAAGTAGACGTCGGGGAAGCGGCGCGCCTCGAACTGACGCGAGCTGAGGCCGAAGTTGCCAGCGCTCGAATCGCCGTGCGGAGCGCTGAACTGCGTTCCTCCGCGGCGTTATCGAACTTATACGCCGCAGTCGGAGCCCCGCTGGGACCAGTCGAGCCGGATGGCGATCTCCAGCGGCCCCAAATCCTGCCGACCCTCGATGAGCTGCAGCAGGAGATGCTGTCGAAGCACCCGACGCTTCAAGTAGCCGAGGCAGACATCCGATTTGCCGAGGCAACGGCGGCCAGCGAGCGAGCCCAACGGCTTCCATCCCCCAGCATATGGATGGACTGGTTTCAACAACCGGAAGCGGCCCAATTTCGATTCGGCGTAACGCTCACGCTTCCGGTATTTAACAAGCGAGAAGGACCCATCGCCGAGGCAGTGGCTGCCCAGCGTCATGCGACCGCAGTCGCGCAGACCCGCAGAGTCCAATTGCTTGCAACGCTCGAGCGCGCCTACAGCATGTATCAAGTTGCCGATCAGCAGGTTCAGATAGCGGAAACCGGCACTCTCCGGCAAGCTGCGGCGGCCGTCGATGCGGCTCAAGCTGCCTTCAAGTTTGGCGAACGCGGAATTATCGAAGTCCTCGATGCGCAGCGAGTGCTGCGTTCCGCGCGAATGGATTACCTCAATGCGCAGTTTGATCGTCAACAGGCGTTGATTGAACTGGAACAACTGCGAGCAATCGATCTGGGAGAACAAATACCGTGACCAACTGGCATACCGCTGCTCTGCGAATAGCCGCAATTACACTGACTTCTCTTGTGTTCTCCGGCTGTGGAACGAAAACAGCACCGAAGGCCGAGGCGGCTGCGATCCGCAACCCCATGGAGATAACCCCGGCTGAGGATCTCACGAAAGCAAATCAGAATTGGTCAGCCGCAATCGGAACTAGTGAGTTCAACCCTTCGCGTCGCCGGACGCGTCGAAGCGGACGGAACCCGCATGGCTCGTGTCAGCGCGCCGGTTACGGGCCGGATCCTCGAACTCAAAGTCATCGAAGGACAACACGTAAGTAAGGGCGAAGTGCTTGCCCGAATCTACAGTACGGAGCTGTCCAGCACACAATCTGATTTTCTGAAAGCGCACTCCGAGCGACAGGTAGCCGAACGGGCAGTTGGCCGCGCAAAGCAACTCCTGGATGCCGGTGTGATCGGTTCGGCGGAACTCCAACGTCGCGAAGCCGAACTGCAACAGGCTGCCGCGGATCTGTCTGCAGCACGGGAACGATTGCGCGTGCTCGGCATGCAGGATGACGGTATCACAACACTACAGAACAGCCGGGCGCTCAGTTCCATAACGGACATCGTCTCCAGCATCGACGGAATAATGCTTGAACGCAAGGCAACCATCGGGCAGATTGTTCAGGCTGTCGAACCGGTCTTCGTCATCGCCGACCTGTCGCATGTTTGGCTTGTTGCCGATGTGCCGGAGCAGAGCGCAGGGAATATCGAGGTGGGTAAGCTCGTGCGGGCTGAAATACCGGCATTGCCGGGTCACAAGATCACCGGAAAGCTATCCTTCGTCAGCGCGATGGTGAATCCCGAGACGCGCACTGTTACCACGCGGATGAATCTGCCGAATCCAACCAGAGTTTTCAAGCCGGCTATGCTCACGACAATGACCTTGATTGATGGGTCTGAGCAGCGTCTTGTAGTCCCCGCGAGCGCTGTCGTTCGGGAAGGCAATGAGGACTGCGTCTTTGTGCAAACGGCTCCCAATACGTATCTGTTGTGGCCGGTGAATCTCGGGGAAGATCTCGGGGACAAGCGTGTGCTGCTTGAAGGACTCCGCGGCAACGAAAAGATCGTCACCGAGGGCGCTTTTCATCTCAATAACGAACGTAAGCGCCTTGCTCTAGGCGGTGAGGAGGGATCTTAGTTGTTGGGTTCTGTTGTCCGCACTGCTCTATCCCAGCGAATCATCGTCGTCGTTCGTTCGTCGCTCTTGGATTTGGGATCGACGCCACGCGCAAGCTTTCTGTCGACGCGTTTCCTGACGTAACGAACGTGCAGGTTCAGGTTGCCACCGAAGTGCCGGGCCGGTCTCCGGATGAAGTTGAGCGTATGGTCACGGTCCCGGTGGAGATCGGCATGACCGGCCTTCCCGGTATGACCGAGATGCGCTCCCAGAACGAACCGGGTCTCTCGATCGTTACGTTGGTATTCACGGATGAGACACCTTTATACTTTGCGCGACAGATCGTTTCCGAACGCTTGGGCGATGTCCGCAGCCGCCTGCCACCAGGGTTGGTTCCGGTTCTTGGTCCGGTCTCTACTGCGCTGAGCGAGGTTTACCAATACACTCTCGATAATCCTAAGGATGGCGAACGCTCGCTCACAAAAGAAGAGTTAGTTGAGCGACGCATCGTACAGGATTGGGTAGCGCGGCCGCTGCTACGCTCCATACCGGGCGTAGCCGAGATCAACTCGACTGGGGGGTACGTCAAGCAATATCAAGTCTTAGTCGATCCCTTTCGCTTACGCTACTACAAAGTCACGATCAACGATGTCTATCAGGCGCTCGCTCGCAACAACGCCAACTCGAGCGGAGGTATCCTGCCGCGCGGTCCGGAATTCTATCTGGTTCGCGGCGTGGGTTTGATCAAAGACCTCGACGATATCCGATCCATCGTGTTGAAGGAAGTTGCCGCTACACCTGTCTACATTCGCGATGTTGCGGAAGTAAAGTTCGGGGAAGAAGTCCGTTATGGGGCCATGATCAAGGGTGGCTACACGGAATCGGTCGGCGGCATCGTCATGATGGTCGCTGCCGGTAACGCCAAAGAGATCGTTGCACGCATCAAGGAACGCGTCGAGGAAATTAACTCCAAGGGCATGCTTCCTGACGGGCTCAGGATCGTTCCATACTACGATCGCTCGGAGTTAGTGGATGCGGCCGCTTACACCGTCAGTAAGGTGCTCGTCGAAGGCATCGTGCTCATCGTTGTCATTCTCTTCCTCTTCCTGGGCGATCTGCGATCGAGCATCATCGTTATCGCCACGCTGATCCTGACACCGGCGCTAACGTTCCTTGTGATGAACCAGTATGGGATGTCGGCAAATCTGATGTCGCTTGGCGGTCTGGCCATCGCCATTGGCCTGATGGTCGACGGTTCCGTAGTCGTTGTCGAGAATGTGTTCGCCAAGCTCGGAAATGCGCGGGGGCCGGACAAGCTGCGCGTCATCTACGAATCGGTGATGGAAGTCGGCACTCCCGTTATATTCGGCATCTGCATCATCATTCTCGTTTTCCTTCCGCTCATGACATTGGAGGGGATGGAAGGGAAGATGTTCGCGCCGCTGGCCTACACCATCGCCATCGCGCTTGGAATCTCACTGATTCTTTCCTTGACGCTCTCGCCAGTCCTGTCCTCGTACTTGCTCAAGGGCGGCCATGAGCATGAAACGTTGTTTCTACGCATGCTGAAGCGCCCTTACAATGGCGTCCTGGCATGGGCGATGCACAACGAGAAGAAAGCTATCTTTGTGGCTCTGCTGCTATTTGTCTCTTCCGCTTCTCTCTTCCCATTTCTCGGAACGTCCTTCATCCCTGAGCTGAAGGAAGGAACCATCTCACCAAACATGGATCGTGTTCCGAACATTTCGCTCGATGAATCCATTGCAATGGAGATGGAAGCGATCCGGCGACTCAAGGAGTTGCCTGGGGTGACGAAGATCGTCTCAAGGTTGGGTCGCGGAGAGTCTCCCGTGGATCCCGCGGGCTACAACGAGAGCGACACAATGATCAACCTCGCGCCGGCGGAGGAGCGTAAAGGGATCACTCAGGATCAGATTGCCGAGCAAGTTCGCCAACGCCTCACAACCATGCCGGGCGTGAACATGGTGATGGCGCAACCCATTTCCGATCGCGTCGACGAGATGGTAACCGGCGTCCGTGCCGACATTGCTGTGAAGGTATTTGGTGACGATCTCGAAACCCTCATTAGCAAAGCCAATGAAGTGGCTCGCGTTGCGCAGCAGATCGAAGGTACGGGCGATATCAAAGTGGATCGTGTGATCGGCCAGCAGAACCTGACGGTCACGATCGATCGTCAGGCAATTGCGCGCCACGGCCTGAATGCGTCCGATGTCCACGATGTCATAGAGGCGGCAGTCGGCGGGAAAGCGGCCACAGAGATCTACGAAGGAGAACGCCGGTTTCAGGCTGTCGTGCGATTCCCGGAACATCTGCGCAGCAGTATCCCTGAGATTCGCAAGATTCTGGTGACAGCTTCCGATGGCGAGCAGATGCCGCTCGAAAGTCTGGCCCGCATCGACCTAGTGCAGGGCGCGTCCCAGATCAAGCGCGAAATGGCAAAGCGCAGAATCGTGATCGGTATCAACGTCCGGGATCGCGACCTCGGCAGCTATGTTGCCGAACTTCAACAGAAGGTCAGGAAGCAGGTCGCGCTACCGTCCGGTTACTACTACGAGTGGGGCGGACAATTCCAGAACATGGAACGCGCCCGCCGGCACCTCATGATCATTGTTCCGATCACGATCGCCGCGATCTTTTTCTTGTTGTTCCTGCTCTTCCGGTCGATACGTTTTGCTGCGCTGATTATCCTCGTGCTCCCGTTTGCTTCCATAGGCGGCATTGCAGCGCTGTTCCTATCGGGCGAGTATCTCTCGGTTCCCGCGTCTGTGGGATTCATTGCTCTTTGGGGAATCGCCGTGCTCAATGGAGTCGTGCTGGTCTCCTACATCCAGAATCTTCGACAGGCAGGTATGGGACAACTCCAAGCCATCATGGAAGGCGCGAAGGTGCGCTTTCGTCCGGTTATGATGACCGCCACCGTTGCGGCCCTAGGATTGGTTCCATTTCTGTTTGCCACGGGACCTGGATCGGAGGTGCAGCGCCCGCTAGCCATTGTCGTGATCGGTGGGCTGGTGAGTTCCACGTTGCTTACGCTCGTCATCGTGCCGATCCTTTATCGCTGGTTCGAGCCTCACGATGTCGTCCCGGAGATCGAAGACACCTTGGCGCTGAGTAGCCACTAAACTAACGGCGTGACTGGGAGGCCTGCCTGCTTCCATGCCTCCCATCCACCTCTTAGCGCTCGCGCGTTCTTCCAGCCCGCCGACCTGAGTTCTCGCGCCACACGGGCGCTTGTGCCTTCGCTTGGTCAAGCACACAGGACAGCGAGGGTATAGTCAAGCGGGACCGAGGCCGCTCTCGCGCTTTCGACGGGCCGCTCCGGATCAACCCGGATGCTGTTCGCAGGTGATTCGGCATCCAGGGAGCGTTCCGTGCGAGCGTCGATGGCGAAGATCGGCTCGGTGTTCGCAATTGCCTCTTTGTACTTTTCGATAGTAATGAACTCGCCGCTGTCCGGAACTTCTTTCGTGTCTGTCTTGCACAGGAATATGGGCGAGAATCCATGAACCAGAATCGAGCACAGAACAACGAGAGAACAGATGGGAACAAGTTCGCTCGCGGCCCCGCGAAGACCTGCGAATACTGCCAGTAACACGAGTAGTAGCGAACTCAACCCACGTGGCCCAAACCATGCGATGACCAGGCGATTTCTCCACGGAGTTCGCGCCGGCAGCAGCGCAGGCAGGAACGCGGCAGGGCGCGCTAAGAATACGAGGCCCGTGAATGCGAGGGTGGTTGGCGACAATATGTCGAACCCTGACCAAACTACGGACGCGCCGAAGAGCACGAATGTGAAGAGCAACGCCATCTCAGCCGTAGTCTCGCCGTATTCGAGAAAACAGTCGCAGAGTTCGACATCGAGAGCCGAGATCGTAAGGCCTGCCGCGAAGGCTGCCAGAAAGCCACTGCCGTGTACTGCCTCAGCCCCAGCGAACGCTGCAAAGGCGACACCAAGCGAGTAGATCGATTCATAGTCGCGTCTCACACCGATTCGTCGCCGGACGAACTCGAGCAGACTCACCGCCGCCCAAGCAACCAAAGCTCCGATTCCCGGACTAAAGATCAACATATCGACTGCAAGCGTTGCCCATTGCTGAGGGTGCAGGCCGTCGCTGCTGTACATTGCGATTGCGACCAGCACAACGGGTAGCAGCACCGCGTCGTTCATACCACTTTCAAGACGGAGCGCCTGTCGCACGGTCGGATCGAGACCGGGACGCTTCAGAAAGCCACGCAACAACACAGGGTCTGTCGACGACAGCGCCGCTCCCAGTATCGCGGCCAAAGCTGGATGCAGCCCAAGCATCGAGTATGCCAACAGCGCGATCAGCGCAGCCGTCAAAAGCGTACCGGGTCCAAGGATCAGGAACGACAGTCGCTTCTGCTCGCGAACTTCTTTCAGGCTCAGCGAGACGGCATCGGTGAACAACACGAGCGCCAGACTGAGCGTCGATACCACACGTAGTATCGGCGAGTCCACTCCTGCGTGTATGAGGTGAAGCCCGGCTGGCCCTATGAGTGCTCCGATTCCGAGGAAAACCGCCACCTGCGGTACACCAGTTCGCTCGATCACGCCCGAAAACAGCGCGGAGATCATTATGACCGCTCCGATCAGTCCGAGAGTGTACAGGAAAAGTTCCTGGCTAAAGGCCGGCATGTCTTAGTTTAGATTGCGAGCGTGATAGCATCGACTTCGATAATGTCCGAACTCGCAACACAGCCTGTAATCCGTGATCCGTATCAATTCCACCCGGACGAAGTTCAAGAGCCGCCACGCACGATAGCGCAGATTTTGCGGCGGATTGGTCCGGGAATGATTCTTGCAGCATCGATTGTAGGCTCGGGCGAACTCATTGCCACCACGACGCTTGGTGCTGAAGTCGGCTACGCGGCGCTGTGGCTCATTATCTTAAGTTGTTTGATCAAGCCTGCCGTGCAATCGGAAATCGGCCGTTACGTCATTGCGACTGGGGAAACAGGCGCTGAAGCCTTCAATGAAGTGCCCGGTCCACGGATCTTCAACATCAACTGGGTTGTGCTGGCATGGTTCACGATGGCTGTGATTACGTTCTTTCAGATCGGGGCCATGTACGGAGGAGTTGCGCAGGTTTTCAACATCGTCTTTCCAGCAATTTCAACAACAGTGTGGATTCTTGCGGAGATGGTGATTACGCTGTTGATCCTGCTCGGCGGACACTATGAACGCATCGAGACACTCGCGACTATCAAGGTTTGCTTATTCACAATGCTGACCTTGCTCTGCGCCGCGCTCCTGGTCGCGCAACCCTCGTTTTCGATGTCGGACATCGTCGAGGGATTGAAGTTCCAGATGCCTGGTAAGGGCATTGCAACGGCAATCGCAGTTTTCGGCATCACTGGAGTCGGCGCATCGGAATTGTTCATGTATCCGTATTGGTGCACGGAAAAAGGCTACGCGCGTTGGGCTGGAACGAACGATGGATCCGAGGCGTGGCAGCGGCGGGCCAAGGGTTGGATTCGCGTGATGAACGTCGACATTCTCGCGTCGATGGTCATCTATTGCACGGCGACGATCGCGTTCTACTTCCTGGGCGCTGGCGTGCTGCACGCCAAGGGCATCGTTCCTTCGGCAAAGGACATGATCGTGGTGTTGTCCCGCATGTATACAGAGACGCTCGGAAGCGCTGCTCTTTGGTTATTCTATATCGGCGCCATCGCAACATTGTACGGAACAATCTTTGCCGCGACCGCAGGGAATTGTCGTGTGTTTGCCGACATTACGCGAATCGGAGGCGCTTTCGCCCGAGGCGATTACGCGGCTCGCGTTAGGACCCGGAATCGCTTTATCTGGTTCCACGTGCTCGTTCCGGTGGCATTGATCCTAGCGATCGGATCGCCCGTGCAAATGGTCAAATGGGGCGGGGCAGCTCAGGCTGTGTTGTTGCCAATTATCGGCATCGGCGCTGTCTATCTGCGACACAAACGGTTACCGGCGGCTGTCCGTCCGGGCGTTCTCGCGACTTTTGGACTCTGGCTGGCAGCGATCCTGATGAGCATCTTCATGATCTATTACGCGTTCCTGAGCCTTTAGCCGTTGGCATTGGAAATCTAGTAAACTGGCGCGTACATTATAAATAAGCTGGAGTCGATCTATGTCTGATTTATGTCGACGAACATTCATCGGAGGACTGGCTGCAAACATGGCCTTAACCGCGCCAAACTATCGCATTGTCGATTCGCACGTACATGTGTGGAAACATGATCCGAAGTATCCGTTTGCGGAGGGCGCGAAAGTTCCGCCCGAGGACGCAACTGCCGAGATGCTGCTCGATCTGATGAAGACAAACGGCGTCGCGAAGACCGTCATTATTCAGGTGATCCACTACAAATTCGACAATAGCCTCGTGGCCGATGTTCTGAAAAAATATCCGGGAACGTTTCACGGCGTAGCTCGCGTGGATCCTCTCAATCCCGGCGCTCCAGATCATTTGTCTAAGCTCGTAGAAGAGCAGGGGTTTCGAGGCGTGCGCCTCAGTCCTGCCGCGAATGCGACAGGAGATTGGATCACCGGGCCATTGATGCCGCCGCTTTGGAAACGCTGCGAACAGCTAAAGGTTCCGATGACGATCCTTACGCCGATCACGCGAATTCCTGACATAGATGCGCTCTATGGGAAGTTCCCCGAGTTGACACTGGTGATCGACCATATGGCCGACTGTCCAGTCGACAAGCCGGCTGAACTCGACAAGCTCATCGTCTTAAAGCGCTATCCAAAAGTGTTCGTAAAGATATCCCACACATGGTCGCTATCGAAACAGCCCTATCCATGGCTTGATTCGCAAGAACATGTGAAGCGTCTGCATGCGGCGTTTGGTCCGCAGCGCCTGATGTGGGGTACCGACTGGCCGGTCTCGAAGAAAGATGCCGAGTATGCCAAGACTCTGAGCGTCGTCCGCGATGAGATGAAATTTCTCAATGACGACGATAAGAGTTGGATACTCAGCAAGACTGTTGAGCGAGTCTGGCCATTCCCGACTTAGCAGCTACGACGCGGCGAACACTTCCTTGCCGCTAACGATTGTCTGGACGACTTCGATTGCGTTGGTCTGATTGTCGTAACGGAATAGCACGAAGTCAGCGCGATCACCTGCCGCCAACCCACGCTGCCGGCCGGCTATTCTGCCCACACGCGCGGGATTCCGGGTCGCCATTGAGATCGCCTCAACAAGGGAGACGCCGGTCATCCGCATGACGTTCGTAATCGCCTTATCCATGCGGAGCGATGACCCTGCCAGCCGAGTCTGACCTGCCAGTACAACGCGGCCGTCTTCCGTGAGCTCAAGATCCTGACCGCCTAATCGGTAAATTCCGGGAGTCGCCATCGCCGGCATGGAAGCGTCGGTCACTAAAACTGAACGGGTGACACCCTTGGCCCGAATCGCGACTTTCAGGAACGCATCGCCCACATGGATGCCATCGGCGATCATTCCCGCGGCTAGACGATCTTCGGCCAATTGATCCCATAGATAGTTTGGGTGACGCTGCATGACACCGTGAGCCCCATTGCCGATATGCGTCGACATGGTCGCGCCTGCGCGTACCGCCGATTGGATCTGAGCGGCGTCCGCTTTGGTGTGACCTATGCTGACGACAACACCGTCGTCCACCAGCGTCTCGATGTACCGAGGCGCTTCGGGCCATTCCGGAGATAATGTCACCAGCCGAACGAGTCCATCGGTCGCTTCCTGCCAGCGTCGATATTCCTCCACATCGGGGGCCCGTACGCATTCGACCGGATGTGCTCCTCGTGGACCTTCGTCAGGGCAGATATGGGGACCCTCGACATGGAACCCTTCCATCGATCCACCATTCGCCAGTTCACGCTTCGCCCGTGCGAGATTACGAAGCGAACCCACCATCCGTTCCGGCGAGCCCGTGATTACTGTCGGGTAGAACCGCCCGGTCCCCGTCGAATGAATGACATCGATGGAGCGCGCGATCTCGTCGACCGCCGTCTCTGGCGAGTTATAGTCCACCGCGGCGTATCCGTTGACCTGGAGATCGATCCAGGCCGGAGCGATATATAACGGATCGGCTGGCGTATCGATCAAAGTGTCGATCGCGTTAATGATGGAGTCGTATTCGATCTCCAGATAGGATCCGCTCGAGGGATCGAGTCCAAAACATTTCATAAGGCTGCTGATTTATACACAGGATATATACAGGCGCTTCCTGCTAACACTCTGCATTCACTACTATTATTGCTGTTGAAAAGGCCGGAGGAACCGTCCGATTTTCCTGGACGAACACCACCGGCCCTGTTACAAATGACAAAGATCCTTATGACGGGCGTGTGAACGGTAGATCTCGGGGGAGGTGACCGTAGAGCACGCCCGATTGGATCTGTTTGCTACTTCTGAACTCCCGCGAACTCCCGAGACTTCACTGGTGTCAGCCAGCCGAATCGGTCCGCGGCAGTTCCGTTCACGATCCCGAAGAACTCCTTCTGGAACTGCTCCGTGATCGGTCCCCTATGACCAGAGCCCACCGTGACCCGATCAACCGACCGGATCGGCGTAATCTCGGCCGCCGTTCCGGTGAAGAAAACTTCATCCGCAATATACAGTAATTCGCGAGGAATGATCGTCTCAACCAATGGGATATCCAACGATTGAGCGATTTTAATAATCGAATCGCGTGTGATACCCGGCAGCACAGACGCTCCCAGCGGAGGCGTCAGCAACTTGCCATCCCGAATGACGAAGATGTTCTCTCCGGATCCTTCGCTGATGTAACCCTGTTGATCGAGCGCAATCCCTTCGGCATATCCATTCACGTCGGCTTCCATGCGGATCAACTGCGAGTTCATGTAATTTGCGCCGGCCTTCGCGAGGGCGGGCAGAGTATTCGGCGCAATTCGGTTCCAACTTGAGATGCAGACGTCGACACCCGAACTCAGCGCTTCATCACCGAGATACTTACCCCATTCCCAGCAGGCCATGTAAGTTTCGACGGGATTTTTGCCCGGTAATACACCCATTGTTCCGTAGCCACGAAGGATAATCGGCCGGATGTAGCAGGAAGCAAGGTTATTCTCGCGTACGAGTTCAACGGCAGCTTCGCTAAGTTCTTCTACCGAGTGGGGTACTTCCATGCGGTAAATCTTGGCCGAATCGATCATGCGGCGCATATGCTCGGGAAGGCGAAAGATCGCGGGACCGCTCTTGGTCTCGTAGCATCGAATGCCCTCAAACACCGAGCTGCCGTAACTCACAACATGCGACAGAACGTGGATCTTGGCGTCGTTCCACGCGATGAACTGGCCGTTATGCCAGATTCTGGGGGTGGGCGTCATACCCTTAGCATAACTTAATCCCCGTATTGAAACGGCTTATAACGTGCTGGCATCTCTACAAGGGGGGAGGCGAACGTGGTTAAAACAATGAAGTCGTTTCTGGTCCTTGCGCTTCTATCGTCTGGGCTTCGCAGCGGACGGTCCGAAGGAAGTCAAGCCGGGTTGGAATCTCTTTTCCAAAGAGCAGGATATTCAACTCGGACGCGAGGCTGCTGCCCAGGTTGAACGCCAGATGCCAGTAGTTCGCGATGAGCAGTTGCAGAGCTACATCGAGAGCATCGGGCGAAAGCTTGTCGCCACTGGATTGGCCGGAGATTATCCATATACCTTCAAGGTCATCAACGAGCAAGAGCATTAACGCATTCGCGCTTCCTGGCGGACCTACATTCGTTCATACCGGACTAATTGCTTCCGCTGATAATGAGGCGCAGTTGGCTGGTGTTATGGGGCATGAAATCGCGCACGTTGCGCTTGCGACATGGTACGAACCAAGCATCGAAGGCGAACCTGATCCAACTGCCCGCGATGCTGGCAGGCGCAATCGTCGGCAACGGCTCCATGCTAGGACAACTCGCGCAGCTTGGCATAGGACTTGGCGCAAACTCAGTGCTCTTGAAGTATTCACGCGGTGCTGAAAGCGACGCCGACATCCTCGGCGCCCGCATGATGGCCAAGGCCGGATACAACCCGGTGGAAGCTGGCCCGTTTTTTCGAAAAGCTTGAAGCACAGGGCGGCCGCGGAGGCCCTCAGTTTATCCAGTCTCACCCGAACCCGGGTAATCGCATGAAGGCGATCCAGGAAGAAATCCAGTATCTGCCGCGCTCGAACTATTCGACTGGCAACACCGCAGCGTTCGAACGCATCCAGTCGAGAGTCGGTGGTTTGCCTGCCGCGCCGGCCAACAAAGCCGGACAGACTGGCGCGGTCGGAACCGGTGACCCCCGTCCATCCGGCGGTTTGCGCGAGTATCGCGGCAGGGCTTTCACGGTGTCCTATCCAGGGAACTGGGAAACGTTTGGAGATAACGACAGCGCCATGGTGACGATCGCGCCGCGGTCTGGATTTATTCAGGACTCTAAGGGCGGTGTAGGGATCGCTTACGGTGTGATGGTCAGCTTCGCGACCCCTCATAGCAGAGGGAACTTGCGGCAGGACACATCCGATCTGATCGCACAGCTCTCGCAATCGAATCCCTCTATACAGACCGGCGGAAATCAGAAGAACGTTCGCGTTGGCGGCGTAAGCGGTCTTGTGACGACCCTTTACAACCAGTCGCCTTTAGGCGGCCGCGAGATTAACATGCTTGTTACGGCGCAGCGGTCCGGAAGGTCTTTTCTACATGATCTTTATCGGTCCGGAGAAGGATTTCCGCCAGCTCCAACCTGTTTACGAGCAGATGCTGCAGTCCGTGCGATTCGATAGCCGATAATCCGGATTTGATGATCCGATATGAAGCAGTCCTTTTTGATTTCGATGGAGTAATCGTCGACAGCGAGCCAGTTCACTATGAGTGCTGGCTCGATATTCTCAAACCCGTTGGTATTGATCTCGATTGGAAGAGCTATAGCGAGAACTGCATCGGGATTACAGATCGGGCAATGCTGTCTTACCTTTGTTCGAGAACCGACCCGCCGTTCGACATCGAGACTCTCGCTCTTGAGTATCCTCGCAAGAAAGAGATGTTCCGCAATCGCATGGGCAACATTGGTGTCCCCGACGAAATCCGGGAACTCCTCGAGGAGCTGCGGCCAGATTACAAGCTGGCTGTGGTCACATCCAGCAATATCCGCGAAGTAGAGTCCATCCTCGACGGCGCCAGGATCACTCCACTGCTTGACACCGTGGTTCATGGCGGGGAAGTCGCGCGACATAAACCTGCGCCCGATCCCTACTTGCTCGCACTGGAGCGGCTAAACGTCAAGTCAGCAATCGCCGTGGAGGACTCAGCCGCCGGAGTTGCCTCGGCGAGAGCCGCGGGCCTCGACGTGATCGTCATTCCAACAGCAGCAGAAGTTTGCACGCTTGTGCGCGCTGCACTGAAGTAGTTTAGGTCGAAACATCTTCGATTACGAGATGCGAGCTTTCCCGGCGATACAGGCGAACGAACACAACACGAATAATCGCGATTATCGGAACCGAGAGAAACATTCCCCACAGTCCACCAAGTGATTGGCCCGCAAACGCTCCGAACAACACGAGTAATGGATGCAGTTGCACTCCACTGCTCATGAGATAGGGCTGCAGCGCGTAGTCCTGGAACATTCGATAAGCGACAAAGAATATTACGATCCACCAGATATGTGGGAAGCCTGTGAAGACAGCAATTCCCAGAATTAGCAGAGTTCCGATCAACGGTCCGAAAACAGGAATAAACTCGAGCGGGGCGGCGAGTACCGATACCAGTAAGGCGTAATGTAGCCCGATCGCCCAGAAGAAAATCACATAAACGACAGACGTCGTAAGTGCGAGGATCACGAGGGACCGCATGTATTGGTCGATCATCACATGAATGTCGTCCAGGACCTCCTCAGCAACGGGACGTCTTTCTGGGGTCATAAAGCCCAGGAAGGTCTTGCGAATAACATCGGAGTCTTTCATGAACAGGAACGTCAGGATCGGAACGATAATGATGAACATCAAACTGCCTGCGAGTCCCATAATTCCTCCGACCGCCTGTTGCAGCAGGGGCCCAATCTTCCCGGCGGCAGTATCAAGCTGAACGCGCAATGCATCGACAACGCGTATTCGCGCGGGTTCCAGCCATGATGGCAACGGTATAGCGGAGAGGTCCTTATGCTTCTCAATCAATCCTGGAAGCCGCTCGACAAGACTGGCCGCTTGCTCTACGAGCTCTCGTCCCAGCCAGGCGCCAAGAGAGACCATGACCACGAGTAGAAAGACATAGACAACCGCAAGTGATACGGTTTTTGATACGGCGCCGGGCCTGACACGTGACACGAAAGTCACAAGGGGTGTCAGCATGTAGGCAAAGAAAAATGCCGCAACGAAGATCATGATGCCTTCGCGGGCCAGGTAAACCATGAACAGGATTAGTGCGAAAAGGAACACCGTCCAAGTGATCCGCGCAGCTCGCCAATCGATACCAAGCATCGCCACTATTAGACGCCACATTAGACTAACAGAAAGATTATGCGTGCGAACGTAGAAGAGCTTCAGGCGATAGAAGACCAGGTTCGTCAAGGCGGCGGTCCAGCCAAGGTTGATAAGCAGCATCGAGACGGAAAGTTAACTGCCCGGGAGCGAATCGCAAAACTTATCGATCCTGGATCGATGTTCCTGGAGATAGGGCTCCTGATCGCCTACGATCGCTACGATGGTCAAGCCCCGGGCGCCGGTGTTGTGACAGGCTTGGCCAGAATTGAAGACCGTCCCGCGGTAATCGTGGCAAATGATGCAACGGTGAAAGCAGGCGCGTGGTGGCCCGAAACGATCACTAAGATTCTGCGAGCGCAAGAGATCGCGATGCGGAATCGGCTGCCGATTGTCTATCTTGTCGACTCGGCTGGCGTTAACCTGCCTCTGCAAGATGGCATCTTCCCGGGACAGTACGGCGCTGCTCGAATTTTCTATTACAACTCTCTGATGCGCCGCAAGCTGCATGTGCCGCAGATCTCCGCCGTCATGGGACCATGCATTGCCGGTGGCGCTTATCTTCCTGCGCTAAGCGACGTCATCATCATGGTTGAACGCGTCAGCTTCATGGGTCTCGGTGGACCGAATCTTGTGAAGGGCGCAGTCGGACAGTCTATCGATGCCGAGTCGCTTGGCGGCGAGAGCATGCATACACGGATCAGCGGAGTGGCTCATTACTCGGCCAAAGATGATCCCGATTGTCTGGCGATCATTCGCAGGCTATTTCACGATCTTCGGAAACCAGTGTCTCGACCGACTGGCATAGCGCCTGCGAAGAAACCGGAGGATCTTTACGATTTGCTTCCGGTCGATCATCGCGCTTCATACGATGTGACCGAGGTAATTTCCCGTATCCTCGATTCCGAAGATTTCCTGGAGTTTCAGCCCGATTATGCCAGTGAGATTCTTTGCGCAAATGCACGATTGTCGGGCTATCCGATCGCGCTAATTGCGAATCGGCGAGGTTTCCTCAGGACAACGGCAGGTCCACGTATCGGCGGGATCGTTTACGCGGAATCAGCTCGTAAGGTCGCCTACTTCGTTGAGAATGCCGAACGACATAGGATCCCTCTCCTTTACATTCAGGACGTGTCAGGCTTTATGGTCGGCGCGGAGGCCGAAGCGAGCGGAATCATTCGGGCCGGGGCTGAAATGGTCGAGACGATGGCGTGCGCAACCGTGCCCAAGATCGTTCTTACCATCAATCACGCCAGCGGAGCCGGCTACTATGCGATGGCCGGTCAGGGATTCGATCCTCACTTTACTTTTGCGTGGCCGACTGCTCGAATCGGCGTGATGGAAGGTGACTCGGCGGTAAAGGCGGTTCATGGGCCCGAGTTGGACAAGCTGCAGAAGGAAGGAAAGCCGATACCGGAGGATTTGCAGCGTCGCATTGAGAAGACTCGCGCCGATTACGAACGGTGGCTCGATGCCAAACATGCGGCTGCGCGGGGACACGTCGATGCGCTCATCGATCCATTAGAAACTCGGCGCATTTTGACGTTCGCGCTCGAGGCAGTGAGCTTTTCAAACCACAATGAGCATCTAATATTGGAGCAACTTGGTAAAGGTTTCTGATACTTATTTGGCTGGCTGATTCTTCGATTGACGAGTTCCAACTGATCTCGCGCCTTCCAAGCGTTCCTGCTGTTCCTCAAACAAGAGAGGCAATCGTTCGCTCTCGAGTACGTCGAGCCTACGCAAAACCTCGCCGAGCGCTAGCTCATTCTTGAGATTGACCTGATAATCCAGATCGGCGCGCAGCCGGTCCTTCTCTGACTTCCGGTTCTGAGACATTATGATGATGGGAGCTTGCAAGCCCGTTACCATTCCCAGTACCAGATTCAACAAAGTGTACGGGAATGGGTCGAAACCTCGACCTCGCAGCATCCACTCATTGGCCGGGACCCAAACCGCCAGAAACAGCACGGACGCGATTATGAATTTCCAGCTTCCTCCAAACTCTGCCATTCCATCGGCCATACGATCCGAAATCGTCAAACGCTTGGCTTCTTCGTCATTGACATTGCGCGAGACTCGGTGACGTAAGACGTCATCGGTTCGACGCAAGCGATCAGCGATCGCGCCCAACATTTCCAGAGCGACATCAGATTATTCCGAACGAAGGAGAGAAAGCTATCCCGCGCGAGAACAGCAAGGCGCTTTCTCGAGTACCACAGCATCAGCAGAGCGTGGATTGCCGTCGAGGAGTGCAATCTCACCAAAAAAATCTCCGCGAGCCAGTTCGGCAAGGTGGATATCTTTCCCTTCCGTATCTGGAACGCTGATGCGAACGCGACCACTTAGTATGAAGTACATCGCATCGCCCTTGTCGCCGTGGTGAAAGAGGAATGTCTGTTCGATTACCTCGCGCATCGTCAACAACTCACGCAAGGCTTGCGCCACATCGGCATCGAGCGAAGCGAACAAAGGTACGGAACGTAAGGCCTCAATCGTCATCACCGTCGGGAAATCGGCATTCATTCTGTTCTCCTCTCCGGATGTATTAACGCCGACGGCGACAGAATGAAAGACTTTCCGGAGAAATGGATGGCCCGTTTATCGGAATTACCCAACAGTCTAGTTTGTGACATATCAGAGAAACGTTATGGGATAATTGGGTGGCAACTATCTGAAATGTCAAGCGCAACCTCGTACGGTTCAACCGGACCACTCAGTCTGACTGAACGTGCCTATATAGTTATTCGTGACCGGATATTAAAAGGGGAGATCCCACTCGGGACGGAATTATCACGCCGGAAACTCGCGGCAGATCTCGGTTTGAGTCTCTTACCGGTGACCGGAGCATTGCAGCGCCTCGAGAATGATGAACTGGTCGAGAGCCGCCCACGAGTAGGGACGCGCGTCTGCCTACCGACTGCTGAGGATATTCGCGAGCGGTACGAGATTCGGGAAGCCCTCGAATCCCAGGCGGCCCGCCTGTTTGCGGTCCGCGCAAGTGTTCGCGATCGGATGGAACTCGAGAAGATGGCAGAGCACATGGATGCCATGTTCAACCGCGCCGGCGCCGCCGCGAGTGATCGTGAATTTCAGTATGCGGTCCATAGTTATCACCTCGAATTTCACCTTCGAATTGCCGAAGGAGCAAACTGCAAGGCGTTGAAGAATACGATAGAGAAGAACCACGTCTTGATCTTTAACTGGCTTTTGGACGTCGCAGTGCACCGGCCTGCTCTACCCGCTCGCTTTCACCGCGACCTTGTGGAAGCAATTAACAAAGGCAACGTTGAGGAAGCCGATCACGCGATGCGCATGCACGTTCGCCACGGCTTGGAGGACGTCGTAACCGTCTTAGGAACGACTCCAGGATCCAGCCTGATACGAAAGATCAGATAAGACGCGTTTTCAGGTTTGCTAGAATCAGTTTATCTACGCAAGCCGGCGTAGCTCAGCTGGTAGAGCATCTGATTTGTAATCAGAGGGTCGCAGGTTCAATCCCTGTCGCCGGCTCCATTTCCAACAAACTTCACCGATTACTGAATAAGGATCGCGTTCAACGCGGTTCGAGCGACGTTTTCAGTAAGTGCCGGCCTGGAAACAGATGAGCATTCGCCGAGAGGTTTAGCCCGCGCGAAAACGTCTATGGTGCGCTCTGCCAGCGTATTTCACGAGTACGCCGGACCGAAAAGCAGGAACGTTGAAGATTCAGGCGTTCTACAAATGTGTAGGTTGCCTGTGTTACTTTCAGAGATTCGTCTGATTGAATCACCTGCAAAGCGACGGTTTCTTCCCTGGTGAGATGGGCAAATCGATCAGGCATGGGTGGGTTCCGGCCCGTCGCTGCCCGTGTCGCATAGGTTTCCCGAAAACTGGAATGTGCCGGTGAAAAGCCCCGGCCCGGTGAGTACAATCGACCTGCGAGTGAAGTAAAACGCACTACCTCACTCCGCTGCCAGGAGCCAAACGCTGCGGAAGGAACAGCAGTTTCGGAAACCTGCCAGACCCACCTCCAAAGTCGTCACCTACCACCACGTTACTTAGCGGCGCCATCGTCCCTATGGGAACAATAGCAATAATCGTCGGCCATACACCGCTTTGGAATTGTCCCGTTAGGGAGAAATTGGCTCCAGCGAAGTTAAACGCGCGACCGGAAACGACCCCGTGACGTCGACGGTCCCGCTTTTTGCGGTTGCGGAGTAGATCAGTTCCGCAATCACTAGAACCAGTAGTGCCAGATGCTTTGTCAATTCCCACGAACGATAGAGTACTTGGAATCATGGTCCTCTCAATCACCTGTCAACACAGAAAGCTGATCCTCACGGTGATGAATACAACGTTGGTTGCGTCAGTACGTCGCGTGCCTCGGCCATCAAACTTTTCTGAGACAAAAAGGGCGGAGTTGGTGATCAGTCCCGGTGAAACTGAACCGTTCCAAACGGGTGAACTGCGGACTATCGTGGCGCATTCGAATGACACTTCAGGGCATGAAACATCCGGTTGAAGAAATACTATTTTAATCCCCGACTTGGGCGAAGCAGGATCATAGAACTAACTTGGGCAGGTTTGAGAGAAAGCAGCGGAGGAACTCAGCTCGGCCGAAAAACATGATCGTGCTTGGTTATTTCGCTACCTGAAACCGATTATTTCTTCCAGTATCTGTATAACGCTGCGAACAGTAGGTGAAACGATTTTGCGACGCTTCTGGGTGTTAATCCGGATCCGCAAGTTTGAGAACAGATTCAAAGCGTTTGCTGGGACCAGCCACCAGACACCGGTTTCGATTCATTCCCAAGAAGCTCTAAGACTGTTTCGGAGACCTTGATGAACTGAACTGAGGCATTCGTTCGATCTGAAGTCCTCGACTTTGTGGACTTCTTTGGGAGGACACGTCAAAAACAAGCCTAAGCATGGCGTAGACTGAGATGGATATAAGTACTTATCCATCAATGGTTTAAGTTGTGTTTTCACATCTTGCGCTAGTTTTGGTTTGTAAATCAGAGGGTCGCAGGTTCAATCCCTGTCGTCGGTACCATAAGATCAACAACTTACAATTACAAACCGCGCTACATGCGGCGGTGGTGACAAAAAGGCTAACAAGGGCCAAACGGGTTTCAACGAGGCGTTACCGAAACACGCAGACAAGTCGCACCCACAACGCATCGAGCCGTAGACCCAACCCGCTCATTCTTTGCTCGACGTCGCTGGGCAAGTCTTCCGCTGTTAGATTCCCGATGCATTGCTGCGCCTCCTCGAACGCTTCCTCAGCGTGCTTGAAGGCGATTCTGACAGCGATAACGCTCCCGTTCAGCAGACTTTTCTCAGCGGATTCGGCGAAAGTGTCGCAAGACGTCATCGCACGGTAAAGAACCCGGATCGGGTCGGTTAGCGAACCGTTTGATGGGCTTGCCAGTTGTGGCGTTGCAACGCGTTCTGGTGATGCGACCAAGGTAAACGCTTTTATTGGCAGGGCGCTCATAGATGACGTTAAAGATATAATCGGCTGTCGGCGTGGAGTTCGGTAGGGGAAAAGCCGTTCAGATCGCGTGTCAAGCCGTCGTCAATGTCAGGCCTCTATCGTCAACATTTCTGACAAAGCTGGTGATCTGGCTTGGGCGGCGCGCCGCTGGCTTCTGCTGGCCACGAGTACTGCCAACCATCTCGCCGCGATTGTTGATTCCGAGGGGCTTTGTAAACGCGGCTCCGGGGCGGTCGATGGCGGTAAACTGTGGGGCAGTGGCGGCTGTGATGAGCAGAGTCAGCAGACCTGTTGCCGCTGAAACGATTATTACTGCGTTCATCTCATCTCTCCTCTTGAAAACGAGCAGGCCGATAGCGCCCGTTATCAGCGATATAGTGCCGGGTTCCGGCATAGGTGTGACTAGAAAGCCATGCTGCACGCCTTCGGGATCGACGTAGGCGTCCACGAACTCGTCGTTATCGATCTTGGAGGGCCAATCGTGGCGATGGCGTCTGGGAAGTCAACTGTCTGAAAACGCCCCTCGCTGAAGAGAAATACATGAGAGGTCCACGCACTGGAGGAGTGAGACGTCACAGTACGTGCCAACGATGTCGCCGCGCGGGTTGATGCCGATGGCCTAAAATGAACTTGGCACTGGGAAAGTCAAGGAATGTCTACTGTGAGAACGTCGTTGTACTTTCCCTCGTGGAGCGAAGGAGCGTGGTTACATCCAGCTCGCTGCCGCCGTTCGCATCGCCAACGATCAGGCCGCCTTCTTGCAGTTTTGCGCCAGCTTCTCCGTATGAGTTGTTCAGGAAAACTAGGAAAGCGCTGTTCGCAGAATCCATTTCCACCACGTCGTGGAAACCATCCTCATTTGAGGTCGGCTACCCACATATACACAACGTTAGGCTGCAGCGCGACCGTGTTGTTGCAGAAGTGTTTGAGAGGCCGTCCCGACCGTTGTTGTAAATCCCGTTCAGTGTTTCGCGGCCTGCATAGTTACAGGTCCGACCCATTCTGTCTGTCGAAGGTCAGCCGCTGCGAATTGTAACTACCATCGACGAATCGCTCTTGGCAAAAGCCCTTATCATTGTCATGCCGTGGAAGCGGGAGTGGCTTGGTCAGTTTCTCCGATTCCTTGGCGCATGCGCCAAGATGCCAACCGTTAGCGCCGCAACGGCTTTGAGATGACAGTTCATAGTGATCCTCCAGAACATTCCTCGGCCCGAAACAGGATTCACCTATCCAGACCGCTCAATATATAAGACCCCCCTCAGGACTGTATTTCCCGACGCTACCATGCCTCGCAATCCGATCGAAACGGTAAGATTTCCTCGCTCACCGTTACCCAACGAGCGAGGCGTCGCTAAACGTTATTGACGCCGAGTCATACGAGTGGTGGCGCGGTCAATTGTGCAACTTGCTGCTGACTAGCAGCCGGACCGAAATAAGAGCAGCCATCCTCTTTGTGATTCTGCGGTGATCGGTGCAAAGTTCACAACTTAGGAGTTTTTAGGATGTATACAACTTACTCTCGTTTGCTTGCTTTGCCTTTAGTTGTTTGCGGTGTCGCGCTTGATCTGACTGCGAAGAAGCCGAAGCCGGCTTACTTTCACGCGGTCACGCTTGCCGATGGAGCGCAGTTCGTTGTACGCCTCGAAGATCCCAACTTGATACAAGAGGCTCGCGACATTATTGGAGGGATCACGCGTGATATTCACATCTCAGGGACGATAGTCAAGGCGCCTGCAGCTTACAACAGCGGATGGAGTTTTCATCTGGATCCGGGCTCAGTAGATTTTTTCAGCGTGGCCGCTGAAGTATGCGATGCGTCCACCGTAATGGTGGAGCAAGATCTTGAGAAAGTAGGCGGCGCGTTCTTGCCGGGAGCCCGGTGGTGCCCGTGGAGTTCCCGACTGGTCGGTGAGTTAAAGGCGCCCAGCAATCCCATCTTGACAGTGGTGTCGGCCGCGAGCCTGAGCGAAGTTGCGATTAGCCCGACATCCCTCGCATCGGTTATGGGAGAAGATCTGACCAATACAACGGAATCAGCGCAAGGTAGCGAACTACCCACAAAGTTAGCCGGCGTCCAAGTAGAGTTCCGCCGCTCAGGAAGTTCGCAGAACCTCAAGGCGCCGTTGTTGTTGGCATCTCCCGAGCGCATCAATTTCACCGTTCCCGCAGACGTTCGGGCCGGACTTTATACGATTCGGCTGATTCGTGACAACGAGCCCGACTTGCAGACAGCCACTCGAGTAGAGAATGTAGCTCCGGGAGTTTTCTTCGGAAAAGCAGAGGATATTAAGTACGCAGCGGCAAGCCTTTTGCGGCTGCGAGCCGACGGTAGCAGATCCGAAGAATCACTGCTCTCTGTTGATCAGGCAGGCAATTACGCACCGGTCCCCGTGGACTTCGGATCAGGTGGCGACCGTCTCTACCTATCGTTGTACGGCAGCGGAATCGGAACAAGTCCTGTCTCAGTGCGTGTCGGATCTGTAGAGATGGCAGTCCTGTATTCCGGGCCACAAGGTTCTGTTCCGGGTCTAGATCAAATCAACATTGAGTTATCTCAATCGCTGTCTTCGCTGAAAGAAGCGGACGTAATAGTGGCTGCCAACAACAGTGACGGCCAGTCAATGAAATCTGTGCCGGTTAAACTGCTACTTCAACACAAATAAGCAGGCGAATGCGAGGCGTGTCTTACGAAAGGCGTAAATTGTGCGGAAAACTCTAACAATCGCGTCAGCCCCTCGTGTTGGGTACGGTCAGGTGTCCTAACGAAACTCCATTTTCATCGAGAGCCACGACCATATGGCTGGCGGGATGGAGGTCAATGCTGAGAGTAATCATGTGCAGACTGCCTCCTGAAATGAGATGTGCACGAGCAAAGCATGTTGAACATCTCCCAGTAAGCACCCTTGTGTCTGGCAATCACTCGATGCAGCACCTCATTTATGTGAAGGGTGCAATTCAACATTCCACCAGATAGACGGCAGACAATGCCAGAGCAACCCTTCGCACCATCTCTTTATACAGACAATGCCCACCAGCGGAGCGTCACGCCCGCGGATGTGACTGCTGGACGCGCTGAATTGGGCGGTTGGAGGGGGCTGGCAATCACTTCATTTGCCTGTTCGTCGGCCAGCTGCTCTCCCGTGATGAGTCCGTTTTCTCGATATCTTCCTCTCTGGCCAGTCAGTACCGCGCTCCCCGCGGACGCAAGAAGAACGACATCATCGATGCGGGAAACGTAGCTCAGCGTTGCTGGTGAATCTACATCTGCCGAAACTGAATGTGGTTGAGCACCAGAGTACACTTCAGGAACTGACATGAACTCAGCGGCAGTTGTCGGAACAGTTGAAGGCGACTCGGAGTGCACAGCCGGAACATGCTTCGCCCGTACGGGAAGAGCCGGCATATTTCACCGGTGTGCCCGGAGTCGCTCTTGACGAGGTCGATCCAGACCACGTCAGGGTGTCGGCGGCCAGAGAGCGGAACGTTGACGCATCTTTATTATTCTTCTTTCGCGAATACGGTGGGTTGTTCGGAGCACATCTCGATACGGAGTCTCAGTTTGGTAATGATCCCGCCCATTCGACAGCCACTTTCGGGGCAGTCGCTCGATCACAAACAATACTCCGAGAGCGCCTCTTCTCGACCGCGTAGGATCGTTTGGATCGTGAGAGTTTGCGTTTGTCTCCGGAGAAGTCGAGCCGACGGATCAGGGCCCGGAGACGGTTGCCGAACTACGAAGATCATCTTGCCACCGGCAGCTTGGGCAGAAGCTTCGCGCGTCCGTTGTAGCTCAACAGCAGGGAATCAGCTTGCAATCAGCGCTGAAGAAGGTAGCGGAACCGATGGGTGACTCTGACTGGTTCTTGCCGAACTAGTACAACGAGGCGGACTTGGAGATTCCATCGAGGTGGATCGCAGCCAATCAGAATGAGGTGCGCCACTGATGATTGTGCACGAGAGGAGCAGGAGGCATGCCGAGATGCCCAGTTGAGCGAACGTCGCGACGACAAGTCCGCGCAGAGTCCGATACCAGCAATCGAATCGATCCACTGCTCAAGTTCCACTTACCATGTTTCTGGATACCGTCGGCATACTCTGGCGATTTTGAGCGAAATCAACGGCCGGGTCAGATCGGACATACTACATGCCCACCAGTTCTCAACTTTACCTTGATCACGACACCGAGAAAGGTGCGCGATCCGGACTGAGTGGACGGATCGAGACCTTCGGGCTTGTCCTTCGGAATCTCTCCTATCCCCGTCACAAAGGCGGAGAGGCGGCACGCTTAGAGGTGTATCTTCCGGTTGAGCGAAGCAGATTCCCCACTTCCGCGTGATGGGGCGCACATTCGGCTTCTGATCGGATTTTGAGGCCTTCGGCGCTCAGTTCAAACAGGAGGTAGGATGGCAAGACCGCGTGAGCATGACGGAATGGTTTCTAGAAGGAGTGACAGTAACGTTTTGGTGGATGCGCTATCGGGACAAAGACGGTACACGCCGCCGACTAAAATGAGGCTCAACGCCAATTACGAGCGCGTCTCGGCGTAAGAGACATTATCGCGCTGGTAACCCTCAAGCCGGCATTCAGGAGGTGCAAAGTCATCGAAATCGGACGCAACGAGATAGAAGACCATTTGAGAAGGCGACTTCAAGAGCGAAACACCGTGTTCACCGTCGAGGCGGCGTTGTTGAATTAGTTACGCTGAGGGCGACGACCGTACATCAAGAATTTCCCAAGTTGCGGCGAATCTTTAGTGTTTGCGGTCAAGAAAAAGCTGGTCCCAAAGCAATCCTTGCTGCGCGGTGAGTTTCCGGTATTAATTGGCATGTATGAAGAAAGAACAGGTGGACATCGCCAACAAGGTTGTCTTCACCTTGGACTCGAAACGCAGAAAACGCCAACCGGCAACTGGTCAGCCCGGGACCATGGCTCTTTCAAAATTCACGAAAATAACAGAGTACCAGGTTGATTTGAGAAGACGTAGAAAAGGACACTGCGTCGGGTTGGTGTGCCGCGGTTCAGGCTCTAATATTTGCGTTCGACGTACGCTATTCGGCTTAGTGCCGGCGGGTAGCGACGAATGGGTTACCAGATGTTTCGCCAGACGGATGCTAACGTATTCAAGAAATACGCACAAATGAAGTTGCAATGAAGCGTGAAGCTTTAGCGCGGTTGAATCGGCGCGCGGGTGATTCCGCGACCCAACCGTTCTGATACGGAAGCCAATGATTGAGCCGGTTCTGATACGGGTTTGCGTTATTTTACTGGGGCAGAGAAGTGGAAGATACCTGCAATTGGTAGGCGCGGCAGGACTCGAACCTGCGACCCTCTGCTTAGAAGGCAGATGCTCTATCCACCTGAGCTACGCGCCCGTACTTCCCATTACAACATAAGCCCCTGTTTTTCGTTGCGTAGACAATCATCAGTCGCAGCTAGGAAAGCACCAATGAGCGCACTTTACTCCGGACCTTGGTCTGCGAGGCGCAAATACTTTCCTGCAAGGGCATTCTGCCCGTTACAGAATCACTGCTTCTCAAGAATTATCGTTGTGTGCGTCTTTTGACCATCCGGTAACATGGCCTCTGTCACAGAAGTCGCTGATTTACCGTCCGGAGACAGTGAAGTCTTCCGTGTTCCGAAGATTTTGCCGTCTCTCTTGAAGACGGTCTCAATAGTATTCCCGTTCACCGTCGAGACGTAGTGAGTGGCACCCAAGCGAGTCGGTGTACCTGCTGGTACGGCGTGCTCTTTACCGTCCATAACCGACGCTGGAACCAATGTGCCGTTGACCGTAGGGATTGACTTCAACGTTGAGCCTTCCTGCAGGAACTGAACCGTGAGACTGTCATATTGTTGTCCTCGCGGATCAATTTTGGATTTCGATTTATTCATCTTCCACGTGCCGACGAAGTGGCTGCTTGCAGCCAGTGCGAAGACGCAGGTCAGCAAAGCGATAGCGATGGCGCGCATGTTCTCTCCTTTGGCCTTTTCGGGGCCCCAGCAGTCTACAGGAACTACCGTAAGCCGTCAAGAACGCCTTACCGCTCGACAGCGCTGAGCTCGACTTAGCCTCATGGTGCGTCAACATCCTGCATTTTCTTGTGTTTGCTCCATAAAGTAGTTCAATCAAGCGAAAATAGGGTAGTGGTTCAAACTGTGATCCCGGATCCTACAACTAGAACTTTCCTCAATTGTCAGACCTGCTAAACGTTGGTAGGATATCTCGGGCGTTAAAGTATGGGGCACTGTTTTCACATTTACGTCGATGGCTTCGACCGGTTATGCCTTTGTGACTCCAGAGATCCGGGGCGAATCACGAAGCAAACAACCGGCTTAGAGTGTCTGCTAAAACCGTAATGCGCCGGACTTCCCTTCTGGAATGGATGCGATGGAAGAACATCCAGGGACGGCGGCAGGGACGGCGGCCCAACCATGTTTCCTTGGGGGAAAAAGTTTGGTCCGATAATCGGAGGTAGAGGATTGTGGCTGTCATTAGAGTGAGACGGGCCTCAGGAGGTCCGGGCAGGAAAGCAAATGCTCAGATGTCAGATGTCTCCGCCTGAGCAGCGCGCCCGCGTAGGTTTCAGCTTCAAAATCGGCACAGTCCTCTTTCTCTTTCAGACGTAGTTCGGAGCCGATCGCTTGAGATAAGAATGGAGCGCGTTGGTAGCCGGCTGCGTCAAAGCTGTTAGTGGAACTTTTCGAGGCTAAGCTGCCGAACGGAGTGTCGCGTCGGGCGCTACTTGTCATGCCATTTGCGTTCGCCGGCCTCGTGGCGTTGTCCTCAACCGAGGAACCGACGATCCCAAATGTGTCTGTTGATGGCTCCGGTGGCGAAGTTGGTCTCACTGTATTTAGTGACTCCGGCGAGCCTGGCGAGGAGATCCGCGTCAGGAAAACCGAAAAAACAGAAAAGGAATGGCGCGAACAACTGAGCGCTCCAGAGTTTGCCGTTACCCGTCAAAAGGGCACCGAGCCTCCGTACACCGGCCGCTATGCTCGTCATAACGGCAATGGTCTCTATCGATGTGTGGGCTGCGGTAACGCTCTGTTCCGATCGAATGAGAAGTTCGAATCGGGCACAGGTTGGCCAAGCTTCTGGTCGCCCGCGGCGGAGATGAACATCCGAACCTCAACTTCGCGGGTCATGTTGCAGGAGCGAGTAGAAGTGCTCTGCAAAAAATGCGATGCCCACTTGGGCCACGTATTTCCGGATGGTCCTGCTCCAACGGGTTTACGCTACTGCATTAACTCTGTCGCGTTGCGGTTTGTGGCGGCGAATAGCTCTCGAATCGAGTGAGAATGCGTGTCCTGTTGCTCGATTAGGGTTTTCTGCCGACGAAGAACATTCTCGATGACCGGCGGAACATCCTCCATGTCGAGCGCCTCCGAGCAAGTGAACATCGCTAATTCAAACTGACCCATCCGCCGATGCAGGTCGGCTACCAGCGCATATTCGGAGGCGTGATCTTCACTAAATGCCTGCCCCGCGTGTTTACCACGCTTCCAGTACTCGATCGCCTGTTCGCGACAGCGGTTTCCGGCGTGAAGATCACGTTCGTCGTCGCAAATCCAGGAGGCATGCAACGCGCTCCAACCAGCGTCGCTATGCTCCCTGATTCTGTCGAGAATTGCGGCATAGCAGAGGAACTCGCGCGCCTTGGGCGGCATTGTTTCGTCCAGATATGTTTGCTGGTAAGCGAGAGTCTGCAGTACTTCCACCGCCTTGGCATGAGCGACAGAAATGTCCGCAGCGCAGTACGTACAATTCCGACAGGAACTCACCCAGCTATGTATGGTGGAGCGCAACGGTTCGCCTGGCCGAGTGTCGAAATCGGGTGGCTCAACAGCTTCCACGCGCGGTTCCACTGGAACCTCATTCTGTGAACCGCAAAGCGCGCATTGGACCAGCATGTGGAGAACATACCATATGCAAATCTGCCCGTTCGCTGCAGTGAAGCTGATTTTATACGGTCAGTACGATCTTGGCGGAGCCTTCCTTCTTTTGCTCCAACATATCGAAGGCCCGCTGAATATTGTCGAGGGGCAGACAATGCGTAACGATGGGCGCGAACTTCTTCGAATGCTCGCGCAGCATTGCAATAGCAGTCTCGGTTTCGTGGTTGGACCGGCGCACATTGTAGAACACTGCCTCTTTACGCCGTAATTCGTGCAGGTCAACAGGTGTCGTGACTCCAGTGGGAATCCCGACGATCACGACACGTCCAGCGCTGCGAATGACTTTGATGCATTGGTTGACGGTGCCCTGCTTGGTTGCGCAATCAAACACGATATCGACGCCACGCTTGCCGGTATCGGACAAAATTTGTTTGACCGGATCGACTTGCTCGGGATCCAGAACAACATCGGCTCCCATCAGCAAGGCGAGTTCCCGGCGTTCCCGTGAAGGTTCTACCGCAAAGACGCGCCCCGCCCCACAAGCCTTTAAGGCTGCAATCGTCATCAGGCCGATGGGACCGGTACCGAAAACCGCTACTGAATCTCGGTAACGGACGGGCGCAAGGACAAGCGAATGCAGAACCACCGCCAGTGGTTCGAACAGAGTGCCAACGTTGAAATCGAGTTCCTCGGGTAGAGGCACGAGATTATGCGCCGGCATGTTCACAAATTCACGGAAAAAGCCCGGTTCAGGAGGAGTGCTGAGAAAGACGATGTTCTCGCAGCAGTTGTGCTGGCCCGAACGGCAAAACTCGCAGTGATAGCAATACACCGCAGGCTCCAGCATCGCGCGATCCCCGATCGACAGCCCGGTAACTCCGGCGCCGATTTTGTAGACCTCGCCGGTCGGCTCGTGTCCTAAAACGATGGGCAGGCGCGGGACTGAATTCACCGACGCCCCCGTCTTCGTAGTAATGTAAGTCCGATCCACATATTCCGACTGAGCGGACGCGCACTTGGACTTGGCCTGGACCAGGGTCCGGGCTAGGCCCCTCAGTTATCCGGAACTGACGGGCCGCATAAAGTTCGGCAATTCGCATTGTCACTTCTTGAATAGATTATCGAATGCCGTGCGCGCGTCATTGGATGTCCGGATTACCGGGGGAGTAGGGGCCTTCGTTCCCGCTGCAAAGCCGCCGGAGCCTGATGACCCTTGAGGCGCGCCGTCGCGCGATACGGTCACGCGCGGATTGAACAACTCACACTCGTTCACCTGATCCTTGTACGGGATCCGCGCGGGAATCGGCTTGGTGCACTGAAAACGCGTCGACGGTTCAAAGAAGGTGCACTGCTTACAGCAATGGAGAGCTACACCGCACTTCGGACAAGTTCCTTTAAAGTCGATGTCAGTAGGTAGAGCGACGGAGCAGCTATAACAGCGGGAAGCCGCCACAGCCTGAACGAGTCGCGGAAGACGGGGCCCGGAGGGATCCTGCATCGTACGAGGACCTCCTGGTCGCGGCGGCTTCTGGTTCTCTTTCCGATCGTTGTTGGGCGATCGGTCTGAGTCCTGATAGCCGGCTTGCCGGTATTTGCGATCCGCATCCATAGTTACGGACGTATCTCCTTGATGTTCACGAGCGATACTGCGACAGGGGGAGGGACAGGGGCGGCAAAGAACGTTCGCCGGTTACTCCACCCCCCATTTTATAAGAGAATTGCACGGTCTGGTGAGGGGGTTGTCATCATGGTTAGGACTGACACGCAACGCATATCCCAACCGCCCGGTCAATTGCGGCACAAATTGCCTTTCGAATACAAACACCGGGCCGCGCTCTTCCACCGCGGGCAGCGTAAGCACCTCTGCCTCATCCAACTGTCCAGCTGAACTGACCCGACCGATAACTGCTTCCACGCGAACGTCCCCGGGCTTCAGACCAGCGAGATCGACAACCGCCCGCAACGGAATCGGAGATCCACTCCACACCGACGCTTGCGGACCCGGACCCAGTTCCAAGAATTTCACATTATTCCAGACGCTTTGCACTCGCGAATTCCAGTGGGACCTTTCGCGGGCAGGCTCAAAATTGTTCTTCCGGACCGAATCATAACCGAAATGCGCGGGCTCATACATTGCCTGCATGTATTCTGCCAACATGCGCTGACAGTTAAATTGTGGACTGATAAATCGCAGACACTGTTTCATCCGACGAACCCATTCGTCCGGTACACCGTCGTCGCCGCCGCGTGATACATCGGCACGATTTCGTTTTCAAGCAGCGAGTAAATCGCGCTAGCGTGATACTCGTCCTGATCTTCCGAGTATGGTTCCCGTCCCCCAATCGCCCAGCCGCCGGAGTATTCGTAGGCTTCGTCGAACCAGCCATCGAGAATGCTGAGGTTCAGAACCGCCGTTGATGCTGGCTTTCATCCCGCTGGTACCGCAGGCTTCTTCGCCGCGGCGTGGGTTGTTCAGCCAGAGATCGACGCCCTGCACCATGTCGCGAGCTACTTCGATCCCGTAGTCCTCCAGAAATACCAGACGCTTCGAAATGCTGGGGTCGCGGGACAACTGTACAATTTCACGAATCAGCGTCTTGCCCGGATGATCCTTTGGATGCGCTTTGCCGGCTATCACGATCTGCACCGGCATGTCGGGATTCGTCAGCAGCTTCTTCAGACGACTGACGTCGCGGAACAGCAGCGTCGCGCGTTTGTAGGTGGCGAACCGGCGGGCGAAGCCGATCGTGAACGCGTCCGGATCGAGAACTTCCGCAAGACGGCGGACCTCTGCGGCTCCGGCCTTGCGATCCAAAGCGAACTTCACCATGCGCTCGCGAACGAACGCAATCAGGCGGCGTTTGCGGCGGCGATGAGCCTCCCACAATTCCTGATCCGGAATGTCCTGGATCAGATCCCAGGTCTTCGGGTCGGGATAGCGTTCCCGCCAGTCGGGCTGCAGATACTGATCGTACAGCGTCGCGAAGTCGCCATTGAGCCAGGTTGGCAGATGCACGCCATTGGTGATGGACGTGATCGGGACCTCGTTCACCGGCAAATCCGGCCACAGATCCTGCCACATCTCCTGCGACACGTGACGATGCAGTTTGCTGACGGCGTTGCGGAAAGCAGCGGTCTTGAACGCAAGGATCGCCATCGAGAAGCGCTCGGTGTGGTCCTGTGGGTGCTTTCGGCCAAGCGCCAGCAGTTCCTCGAAACGAATGCCCGAGGTTTCGCAGTACTCCTGGAAGTAGTCGTACATCATCCCCGCATCGAAGATGTCGATTCCGGCCGGTACCGATGTGTGCGTCGTGAAGACGTTATTCAGTCGGCTCGCGTCAAGCGCCTCCGTGAACGTCAGCCTGTTCTCCGCCATCAGCACACGGATGCGCTCGACCGCGAGAAACGCCGAGTGGCCCTCGTTCATGTGGAAGACCGTAGGCGTCAGGTTCAGCGCCTGCAGGGCGCGGAGTCCGCCGATGCCGAGAACGATCTCCTGGCGAATGCGCGTGTGGATGTCGCCGCCGTACAAAGAATCGGTAATGTCGCGATGATCGTCGGCCAGATTCTCGGGAATGTTGGTATCGAGCAGGTACAGCTTCACGCGGCCCACACTGATCATCCACACTTTGACGTGTACGAGTCCCGTCGGCAGCTTCACCTGCACGTTTACGGCTCGTGCCGTCCGCGTCGAATACCTCTTCGATTGGCAGCGTGTAAAAATCGTTGACCGGATAGCGCTCCTGCTGCCATCCATCGGGATTCAGCCACTGCTGGTGATAGCCCTTCTGGTATAACAAACCAACGGCAATCAGCGGCTAGTCGGCATCGCTCGAAGCTTTGAGGTGATCCCCGCTCAACAGCCCCAGTCCGCCCGAGTAGATCGGAAGACATTCGGTCAGTCCGTACTCCATCGAGAAGTAGGCGATCAGCTTCTCACTCGGTTCCGATTCAGCGGTCTGCTTATAGGTGTCGTAGCGCTCGCAAGCACGGCGGTACAAAGTGAGGTATCGTGGATCGGTAGCGGCGCGCTCCAGTGTCGCCTGTGGCACACGGCCGAGCATCAGAACCGGATTGTTTCCGCAGGCTTTCCAGAGAGATGAATCCAGTCTGCGAAATAAGGCGCGAAGATTATGATCCCAACTCCAAAGGAGGTTATGAGCTAGTTCGGACAGCCGGGAAAGGGAGGCGGGTAAAGCCGGACGTACCAGAAACTCTTTTTGGGGCTTAACGTAAAACGCCATTGTCTAGTAAAATAAGGATCCGCAATCTTTGAGGGCGGGACTCTTAGTTATAGCATCGGTCGAACCGCTGCGAAACTTAAATATCACCAATTCGATCTAACCCCACGGTCCTATAGTTGTCAGTCATGCAGGAAACTCTCATCGATAGTTTTCACGACGCGCGACGTCAAACCGACTTGTTGTTTTCCCTTCTCGAACCCGGAGCATTGTATGAGCGTCCGATACCCGAGCGGCACAGGCTGGTTTTCTACCTGGGACACCTCGAAGCATTCGATTGGAATCAGATCGCAATCTGGGCCATGGGCGAAAAGGCTTTCAACCATAATTTCGACCGCCTGTTTGAGGCAGGAATCGATCCGGATTCAACGAATCTTCCCTCGGACGTAGCAACCGAATGGCCGAACCAATCGGAGATCTGCGCTTACAATCAGCGCGTCCGCCAGCGCATCGATGAAATCCTTCCGGACGCTCCGGAAACGGTTGTCGAAATGGCCCTGGAGCATCGGCTGATGCACGCTGAAACATTGGCGTACCTGCTTCAGAACCTGCCGTATGAGCAAAAGCGAGCTCCCGGCCGTTCGGAGGTGAGCGACGCTTTTGAGACCACCAACACGCCGGTTGAGATAGCAGGGGGCCTAGCCACCCTCGGTCGCGATCCCGAGGAAGGTTTTGGTTGGGATAACGAATTCCCGAAGCATTTCGTCCGCGTGCCGGCATTCTGTATTGACCGCTACAAAGTGACCAACGGCGATTATCTCGAATTTGTGAAGCAGGGAACCAAGCCGCCGCACTTTTGGACATTGCGAAACGGGAAATGGTTCCTCCGCGGCATGTTCGAATTGATTCCGCTGCCTCTGAACGCGCCTGTTTACGTCACGCGAAGCGAAGCCGAGGAGTACGCGATATGGAAGAACAAGCATCTTCCGACGGAAGCGCAATATCATCGCGCCGCGTATAGCGCTCGCGACGGCGAGTACGAATATCCCTGGGGAGATGACGAGCCTTTGCCGGGGCAGGGAGCCTTTGATTTCCAAAGCTGGGATCCCGTACCGGTGTCGGCAACTCCAAACAGTGATAGCCACTATGGCGTGGCGCAGCTCGTAGGAAACGGTTGGGAGTGGACTTCCACAGTCTTCGAGCCCTTTCCTGGATTCGAGCCTTCTGAGAATTATCCAGGTTACTCACAGAACTTCTTCGATGGACATCATTACGTGTTGAAGGGCGCGTCCTGCAGGACGGCCCGGCGTCTGATGCGTCGGTCGTTCCGGAACTGGTTTCGCCCGGACTATCCGTACGTTTACTCCACTTTCCGGCTCGTAGAAAACTAATTAGGTCATCCAAATATGAACGCCCCCGCGTATCACCTCACCCAATTCGCGTATGACGTCCAAGATGGCTTGGGCCGTTCAGGCCAAAAGCAGCTTCCGCCCTCCTATCTATACGATGCGTTGGGGTCGACCCTTTTTGAGGCGATCACAATGCTACCCGAGTACGGGCTCACAAGAGCGGATGCAAGGCTGCTGAGACGACATGCACCGGAAATCGCAACTGCCGTACCCCACGGAGTCCTGGTGGCGGAATTAGGCAGCGGTACCGGGACGAAGACCCAGCACGTATTGAGTGCGCTTGCGCGACGGCAGCCGGTCGATTACTACCCCATCGATGTATCTGCGGCGGCATTACGAGCCTGCGCAGCAGACTTGGAATCTGTTGCTCGAGTGCATCCAATTCATGCGCCCTATCTCGATGGTCTGAAGCGCGCCGCGCGTGCTCGCAAGGGTGACCAGCAAATTCTCTTGCTGTTCCTTGGAAGCACGATTGGAAACTTCGATCGTGAAGCAGGTGTTCGCTTTCTTGCCGACGTCCGTTCGATTCTGGTTTCCGGTGATTCGATCTTGATTGGAGTCGATCTTGTAAAAGACGTCGATCAGATGTTGGTCGCCTATAACGATCCAATGGGAGTGACCGCGGCATTTAACAAGAATCTTTTGGCTCGGATGAATCGGGAACTCCGCGCGACGTTCGACCTCCGGGAGTTTGAACATGAGGTTCGCTGGAGCGCAGAGGACCGCCGCATCGAAATGCATCTGCGATCCAAAAGAGCTCAGTCGATACTGATTCCAGAGGCCGGTCTTCGGGTCGAGTTCTCACAGGGCGAAACGATCTGGACTGAATCGTCCCACAAATTCCGGCTCGACGAGTTGCGGTCAATCGCGTCGATGTCAGGTTTTACTGAGAAATCCTGCTGGACCGACGAAGAGTGGCCTTTCGTTGAGTGCCTCTGGACTGTGTGAGCCGGAACTTGAAACGAGAATTCTTGATCGCGACGCGTTAGTATATAGAAGGTACTCGCACATGGGCCGCATACTCTTCCTGTCCGCAGTTGCGCTGATGGCCTACAAATACATTGCTCGGTCGAATCAGAAGCATCAACCCCTAGGGGCTTCAAATCAGGACTTGCTTCCACCGTCTCCCGCGACGCCGGCAGCTCCGGCAGTCCGCGTGTCGGCGGTCGAAAGGGATCCTGAGCCGCAACTGGTCGCAGTAGGCTCCCGCGCTGTCGAGCCCGATCCCGGTAGATAGCGCCCGATATACTGGAAGTTGGATCTCGAAAAGACGCTGTTACGCAAAGTCGGGGAAGCGATCAGCCGCTTCAAGATGATCCGTGAAGGAGATCGTGTCGCAGTCGGTCTTTCGGGCGGCAAAGATTCCGTCACTCTTCTTGAGGCGTTGTGTCTGCTGCAGGCGCGTGCGCCAATTCGATTTTCCATCTGCGCATTTACCGTCGAACAGGGTAAGTTCTTGCGTCCGATCGCCCCTTTTGGCGACTACCTGAAGAAGCGTGGAATCGACTGGCTCTACAAGCACGATAAGCCGTCACTGAGGTTGCTCGATGAGCAGCCGGACCATGGTTGTGATCTGTGCAGCCGATTCAGGCGTCGCGCAGTGTATGAGATCGGAAGAGAACTGGGCGCCAATGTGATCGCCTTTGGCCATACCGCGGACGATTTCTGCGAGTCCCTCCTAAGGAATGCGATGTTTACCGGGCGTCTCAGTGCCTTGCCGCCGGTAACATATTCCCGTCAGAAAGATTTCCGCCTCATTCGACCTCTGGTGTTTGTCACTGAAGATATTACTCGCCGCTATTCCGCATCGCTTGGAGCCCCGGTGATTCCATGCGGCTGCTCTCAAAAAACCGGTACGGTCAGGCGTTCGCTGCGAGATATTCTCGCGGATCTCGAAGTAGATCATCCATTCCTGAAAGAGAATCTGCTTTCCGCGATGGGGAATATCGATCCTCAGCGTTTACTAGATGTACGCTATCTGGATACCGAGTCTGCGGAACAGGAAAGCGAATCGCTTTTCCATGTCTTAACGGAAACGTAACCAGTTGTAGGTTGACCTGTCGCAAACACGTTGAGAAGATGAAAGTCCACACCGTGTCCTACGCCATTGCTAACCTGTCATAGTTGTAGCCGCCGAGGTTCTATGAGGTTTCTTCCCAAGGAAGAGAAATTCTTTGAGCTTGTTTTTGGACCAGGTGCGGTACATCTCCGAAGCCGCTGTTCTGCTGCTTACAAGGCGCGGAGGGCGGGAACGCTCATCTCGAGAAGGCAGCGGACCAGATCGCGGTGCTCGAACGGAAGGCCGACGAAGTCATTCACGAAGTGTTCCGTCGGCTGAACCAGACATTCATCACTCCACTTGATCCGGAGGACATCCATTCGCTTTCCACGCACCTGGACGACGTCATCGATTCGATCGAAGAGGCGTCGCATCGGATGGTGATTTACAATATCGAGCCAATCACCCAATGTGGCGATCGAGGTTTGCCGCAACATCGTTGCATCTTCCAAGAGTCTCCAGGCTGCCTTTGAAGCGTTGAACTCCAACAAGAAGATTATCGAACACTGTATCGAGATCAACCGGATTGAGGACGTCACCGACAATATCGTGCGGAAAGCGGTGAAGGATCTGTTCGCAACGGAGAAGGACCCTATCCAGATCATGAAGCTCAAGGAGATATACGAGCTACTCGAGCAGACCACGGATTATTGCGAAGACGTGGCCGATGCGCTTCAAAACGTCGTTGTGAAGAATAGCTAGACCCTAACCGCATGGATGGCACACTCGTTCTCGCTCTAGTTATCATCTCCGTCGCGCTCACATTCGATTACATTAATGGTTTTCATGATGCGGCCAATTCCGTCGCTACGATCGTCGCAACCCGCGTGCTTTCGCCGGGCCACGCGGTGATGTGGGCCGCGTTTTGGAATTTCGCAGCCGCTTTCGGTTTCGGTACGCAGGTGGCCAAAGACTGTCGTGAAGGGCGTCAACATGGACGTCGTCACTCCGTACGTCATTCTGGCCGGACTAATTGGCGCCATTGCTTGGGATTTGATCACGTGGTATTTCGGATTACCGACGAGTTCTTCGCATGCGCTCCTTGGTGGCTACGCGGGCGCGGGAATGGCAAAGGTGGCGATGACGCGAGGCTTCTCTCAGAGCTTCGATGCACTGAATCCTGATGTGTGGTTTGAAACTCTCGCCTTTATCCTGATTGCGCCGCTGCTCGGCATGCTGCTTGCATATGCTGATGATGATCATCATCTACTGGATGTTCCGCAATGCGTCGCCGAAACGTATGGACGTCTATTTCCGGAAGCTTCAACTCGTTTCGGCCGCGATCTTCAGCTTTGCCCACGGCACCAATGACGCGCAGAAAACCATGGGTATCATCACTGGCGTTCTCTTCACGTCACAGTATGATTCCCACGTCTGGACGTTCCTATCTGGGTGATCTTTGCCGCGCACGCAGCCATTGGGCTCGGAACCCTCAGCGGCGGATGGCGAATCGTACGTACGATGGGCGGACGGCTCACCCGCTTGAAGCCGAGGGGCGGATTCGCGGCAGAGACGGCGGCGGCGGTTTCGATTCTCGTCTCCAGCGAACTGGGGATGCCCGTGTCGACAACCCACGTGATCGCCGGCGCTATCGCCGGAGTCGGTTCCATTCAGCGAATGAAGGCGGTGCGGTGGGGCTTGCTACTACGATCGTGTGGGCTTGGGTTCTGACGATTCCCGCATGCGGCGCTCGTCGGAGCGCTGTCGCTTGCTCGTCTCTGCGGCTTGTTCACTGCGAATGTCTAGGCCAGGGCGCCCGTGGATCGGACGCCCTTCGATCTGGCAGGACTTACTTCACTGGCGTCAGTTCACGGCTGCGATGATCGCGGTCGATCATCCCGTATTCCAGAGCCTGCTCCGGACGACATGATGTAATCGCGGTCGACGTCGCGCGCGACCGTTCCACGGCTTTGACCGCAGTCGCACTTGCGAGAATTCCGATTCAGCGTCTCGCGCATGCGCAGAATCTCTTTCGCATAAATATCGATATCCGCCGCCTGACCAGCCAGGCCGCTCATCGATGGCTGATGGATCAGGATGCGCGAGTGAGGAAGGCTGTAGCGCTTGCCCTTGGTCCCTGCGGCCAGTAGATACGGCGCCCATGGAAGCGGCCTGTCCCACACAGTAAGTGACGATATCCGGCTCCACCAGATTCATTGTGTCCAGAATCGCCAGGCCCGCCGTAATCGAGCCTCCCGGCGAATTGATGTACAGATTAATATCTTTCTCCGGGTCCTCAGCCGCCAGGAAAAGCATCTGCGCAATGATAAGGTTCGCGACGTTATCATCTATCGGCGTGCCGAGGAAAATAATGTTCTCCTTCAGCAGGCGGGAGTATATATCGAACGCGCGTTCCCCACGCGACGTCTGTTCTACCACCATTGGGACCAGCATGTGGTTCGTTTGTCCTCCACATCAATGATATCGGACCGCACGGCTCAATCCACTATTTCACTGCTGGTCACGTCTCTCACACGCGCGATAGAATGCATATTCAATGCGAATTGTTGGGCGCCTGTTTTGGATTCTGGTTGCGATTGTTGCCGCATGCGGTCTGGGAGTGGTCGCGTTTGAACGCGGTGAGCCCGTAAATAGTATGTGGCTAGTGCTGGCGGCCGCCGGCAGTTACGCGATTGGGTATCGATTTTACGCCCGATTTATCGCCGCAAAAGTAATGATGCTCGATGACCGGCGCGCAACGCCGGCGGAGCGATTGCGGAACGGCCATGACTTTGAGCCTACAAATAAGTGGATCGTCTTCGGCCATCATTTCGCGGCAATCGCCGGCCCAGGACCCTTGGTGGGCCCGACGCTGGCCGCGCAGTTTGGGTATCTCCCGGGCACGCTCTGGATCATCATCGGCGCCGTGCTGGGCGGAGCTGTTCAAGACTTCATCATTTTGTTCTGCTCCATGCGTCGCGACGGCAAGTCGTTGGGACAGATGGCGCGCGAGGAGATCGGTAAGATCGGCGGAGTCACTGCGCTCATAACCGTGCTGCTGATCATGATCATTCTGCTGGCGGTGATTGCGTTGGTCGTGGTGAACGCGCTGAAGGACAGTCCGTGGGGAACATTCACAATTGCCGCGACAATGCCCATAGCAGTTTTCATGGGTCTGTATCTCCGATACTGGCGGCCGGGCAAAGTATTGGAGGTTTCGATTATCGGCTTCCTGCTGGTCCTTCTGAGTATCTTCGGAGGCCAATGGGTTTCGCATTCGCCGACATTCGCTCCGATGTTCACCATGACAGGTGTTGCGCTAGCGATCGCGATCATCATCTACGGGTTTCTGGCGAGCGCACTGCCGGTCTGGCTGCTTCTCGCGCCGCGCGACTACTTGAGCACGTTCGTAAAACTTGGCGTAGTGATTTTGCTGGCGATTGGGATTCTGTTTGTAAGACCGGATTTGCAGTTGCCGCCGCTGACCCGGTTCGTCGACGGAACCGGTCCGATCTTTGCCGGGAAAATCTTTCCGTTCTGTTTCATCACGATCGCTTGCGGAGCGATATCTGGCTTCCACGCGCTGATTTCTTCCGGTACCACTCCTAAGATGATTGCGCGGGAATGGCACGCCTGGCCGGTAGGATACGGGTCGATGGCGCTCGAAAGCTTCGTCGCGATTATGGCGCTGATTGCGGCGTGCGCACTGCAGCCAGGCGTGTTCTTCGCCGTAAATTCGCCCGCTGGAGCGGTGGGGTCAACGGCAGAAGCAGCGGTTACGACGATCACCGGATGGGGATATCCGGTGACCGTCAACGAAATGCAGGTGCTTGCGGAGGAGGTCGGGGAGAAGTCGTTGTTCTACCGGACAGGGGGAGCGCCTTCGCTTGCTTTAGGTATGGCGCATATCTTTGCGTCTACAGGAGGCGGACGAGCCATTCTCGGTTTCTGGTATCACTTCGCCATCATGTTTGAGGCGCTCTTCATCCTCACGATTATCGATGCGGGGACACGCGTCGGAAGGTTTATGCTACAGGACCTTCTTGGACACGTGTATGCGCCTTTGGGTCGTACGAGTTGGATGCCCGGTGTCATTCTGACAAGCGCGGCGATCGTACTTGCGTGGGGATACTTCCTGTATCAAGGAGTGATCGACCCCCTTGGCGGGATCAATACGCTCTGGCCTTTGTTCGGTATCGCGAATCAGCTGCTTGCCTCGATCGCGTTGTGTGTGGCTACGACGATTCTCGTGAAGATGCATCGCGCCAAGTACATGTGGATCACGGTCGGCCCGTTGGTGTGGCTGCTGATTGTCACGTTCACGGCCTCCTACCAAAAGATCTTTTCCGATCAGCCACGAATCGGCTTTCTGGCGCAGGCGGAACAACTCAGAAACGTTGCGGACCAAACACCAGCGATCAAGACCCAGATATTCAACGCTCAACTGGATGCAGTGCTGTGCGCCATTTTCGTTGTGCTGGTCACTTTGATCGTATTGGATTCGGTTCGTACCTGGCTTGGCGTCCTGAAGGGTACGCGGGACGCGCGCGTGAATGAGAGTCCCTTTGTCGTCACGCAGCTTCGGGCGGAAGAAATATGAGAGCTTTCTTTCGCGTGATTCTCGGATTACTGCGCGAAATTGGCGACGAGAATGCCTATGAGCGTCATCTGCTTGCGCACGGTTTAGCGCATTCTCCCGAAGAGTATCGCCGGTTCAGTGACGCTCGCTTTCGCGGCAAATACGCCCGCGCGAAGTGTTGTTAGTTAGTTCGTAGCCGCGATGCTGTGGACCGCGTGCCAAACGAACCGCACGAGGCCATAGAGCGATTCTTCCGAGAGGCGTTCCACATCGCTGTGCCAGCCGTGTTCGGCAAACTCGGCCTCATCGAATTGCGGACCGATTCCGTAGCTTTGTACACCCTTTGCGCGCAGTTGTGCCAGATCGGTTGCTCCGGTTACCATCCCGGGGACCGTAATTGCGCCCGGATATAGACGCCGCTGCGTCGCTTCAAGGACACGGAACATCTCCGTGTCGATGCGGCTTGGTGGAGCGGCAGGCCGGCCAGGAGTGGATGGGACGACTTTCACGGCGGGATCATTGATGATCCGCCCCAAGTCTGCGTAAAACTTAACCATGTCCTCATCCGGCAAGGCCCGAATGTCGAGAGTCGCTTCGGCGGAGGAGGGAACTACGTTCTGCCGAAATCCGGCGGTAAGTATGGTCGGCGATATGCTTGTTCGTAGGATTGAGTATTTTCCGAGATCGTTCTGGGCAAAATACTTTTGGATCGCCCCGGTTTTGCTGGGGTCCACCAAGCCGTTGTAGCGCGCAGCCTCTTCAGGAGGGCTGATCGTCGCGAGCCGCTCGAAGAACGTCCGTGTCGTGTCATTCAATCGCATGGGTGGCTCCCACGCAAAGACGCGGCCTACGGCGGTCGCCAGATGTCCGACGGCGTTGTCCAGGCGCGGGCGTGAGCCATGGCCGGACGTCCCCGTCGCAATGAGTTTGGCGCCGCGCGGAACTTTCTCGGTCGTCGCAACCTCCAGATATCGGACCTTCCCGTTTTGCGCGTGGACAAATCCTCCCTCGGCAAGCGCGTATTCAGCTTCGATCTCATTCCAATGCTGGCAACGAGGAACTCAATACCAACCCGCGCGGTGCTTTCCTCGCCGGCTTCCGCCACATAGATCACGTCACGGTCGAGCGGAACTTGCAGCCTCTTTAACTGCAGCATCAACATCAATCCAGCGGTCACCATATCTTTGTTGTCGGTAGTTCCGCGTCCCCATACGAATCCCTCGCGGAGCACTGCCCCGAATGGATCGACCGGCCACTTCTCCCGCTGGATTCCTACGGTGTCCGTGTGTCCGAGAACCAGAATTGGTCGTTTGCGTCCATTGCCCTTCAAGCGAGCTACTAAATTCGCGCGGCCCGGTTCGAGCGTGAAGACTTTGTAGGGGATGCCTTCGCGGTCAAACAGACGTCCTAGATAATCCGTGATCTGGACTTCATTGCCGGGCGGGTTTGTGGTGTTGATGCGGACGATCGATTGGAAATGCTGGAGCGATTCCGACTTTACTTTTTCCCAATCGACAGTGGGTTCGGCCGCAACGGCGCAGAATACGCACAACAAGATCAAGGTCAGGCAGCGGGACACCGACATGCGCCTGATGGTAGCACTCGCGGAATCTATTTCTGATAACTTAGGTCAACAGATGGCGAGTACTACCTACATTGGATCGACAATGCCCGAGCACGCGGCTGCGCGCGTGACTGCGGAACCGAAATCCCAGCCAGTCCGTTTATTCAGCCTGGACGCTTATCGTGGGCTGATTATGTTAATGCTGATTTCTCACGGATTTGGCCTGGCTGTACTTCAATCGCGACCCAATTGGGCGTGGTTGGCGCGGCAAGTAGAGCACGTCGAATGGACGGGCTGCACTTTCTGGGATCTGATTCAGCCTGCATTCACGTTCATGGTGGGAATGGCGATGCCGTTTTCGTTCGCCAGAAGAAAGCAAGAGGGCGCCACCAATTTCGATCTGTTCCGGCATGTTGCCTGGCGAGCGCTCGTATTAATCATTCTCAGCAACGTGTTGTCGAACTTCAATTCCAGCCATGGGCGACCGGTGCTTCAGTTGATCAATGTTCTTTGCCAGATCGCTTTCGGATATCTGCTTTGTTTCTTCATTACCAGATTGCGATTCCCTTTGCAGGTGGTCTGCGCCATCGGGTTGCTTGCTGGTCATTGGGCGCTGTTCTCGATCTTCCCTGGACCCGATGGACCGTTTTCGAAGGACGGCAATTTGGGCGCAGTGATCGATTTGCGACTGCTCGGGTACAACTATTCCGGTTACTACACAACCATCAACTTCGTTACGAACGGGGTAACCATCCTGTTCGGCTGCTGGGCAGGAATGTTGATGCAGTTGGACAAGCCGCACGTCTACAAGCTCAAGGTGTTGGCGGCGTGCTCGGCGGGAGCGTTCCTGCTTGGCTTGGGACTGGAGCCGATTAATCCGCTGGTCAAACGCCTTTGGACGGCATCGTTCACCTTCTTCAGTGCAGGGTGGGTCATCCTCTTTCTAATCGCTTTGTACTGGATCGTCGATGTGAAGCAATACCGGAAATGGGCTTTTCCCGCGATTGTGTTGGGGATGAACTCGATTTTTATCTATTCGTTCTCACAGGTGCTTCGGGGCTGGTTGAATCGAGGAGTAGGCGTATTCACGGGCAATTTCTGGTATCTCGGGGATCTGGGAGGCATCCCGCAAAACATTGTAGTCCTGAGCATCATGTGGTTCATGTGCTACTGGCTGTACAAGCACAAGATCTTTATCAGGATCTGACTGGGCTGAACAACAAAAAAGGCCGGACAGGAATCGTCCGGCCTTCTTCACTTCGGGGAGAGGAAATCTAGTCGTTCAACTGGAACGATCCGACGAAAGCGCTGCGCTTGTCGGGACTGCTCCAGGTCGCGCCCAGATCCTTGCCGTTGTAATTGTTTGCCAAGGTGTAGGCGGGCATCGAGTGATCGAGTTTCGTCAACGGGTTGTACCAGGTCTCTTCGTGCGCGCAAACATGATCGCCCGAGTTGATCGCGCGGGTCTGAATCTTGGCCAGGGTGCCTGCCGTCAGCACAGCGCGCCGGGTGTGCAGATCGTCATTGTCGAATTTAATTCCGACGGGTTGATATTCGACGCGAATGATGTCTTGCAGTAGGTCGCCCGCCATACGTTTGGCGAAGGCTGCCAGCGCGAGACGCTGTTCCGGAGAAGCCTTCTCATCGACGATTAGGACCGCCTTTGCCGGGTTCGCATCCGCATGGACATCCCCCAACGTGGTAGCCGATTTCACGACACCTACAACCGACAGGCCTTCCAGGCGAACGCCTTCAAACATTCCGTTATCAATATGCCAACCGAACACGGCAAGATTGCCGACCTGTCCGACTTCGGAATTGGCAAAGCACGCCCCGACATAAACATCAGCCGTCCGGGCTTCCAGGTAGGAACCGCGCACACTGGTGCGATTCTGCAAGCCTGCAGCCATCAGCGTTGATCCCGCTAGGCAAATGGTCAGTGCAAGTCTCTTCATTCCAGGGTTAACCTCCAGGTTTCTCTTTTAGTTTAAACGTTTTTTGGCTCCGGGTGTATCCACGGTTTCCGGTAGGGCCTCCGCAGGTGACGATTGGCCTCATCGTCCTTCGCCACCCGCCCTTGCGGAGCGTCCCAAATCAACGTCCTCCCCAGTTGCATCGACATGTTCGCCAGGATGCACGCGGCAGTGGAAATATACCCCTGTTCTATATCGGCAACGGGTTTACTGCGTTTGTCGATCGCCGCCAGGAAGTCCATCATGTGATGACGAATCGCCGGAGCGACATGCTGCTCCAGTTGCGGTTCAGTCTTATCTTCCGGATACTCTTCGAGCTCGTACTTCACGTCCTTGTGAATGGGCTTGACTTTCTTATCCACGGGAATGAAGTCATAGCCCATCACACTTGCCTTCAGAGTTCCTTTGTCACCGTAGAAGATGGCTGCCCAGGGATACGCAGGATCGGGAGCCGTGCCCCACGTCCGGTGCGTCCAGACAATCTTGACTTCGGGATGATCGAAAGTGGCTGTCTGTGTATCGGTGATATTGGCTTTGCTTTTCTTATCCACGAGAATGCCGCCGCTGGAAGATACCGACGTCGGAGCCCCGAGATCCATCATCCAGCGGACCATGTCGTACATGTGGATGCACATGTCTCCGACGATGCCGTTGCCATACTCGTTAAACGCCCGCCAGCTTCGCGGATGGACCAGCTTGTTATAGGGCCGCATCGGCGCGGGCCCGGTCCACATTTCGTAGTCGAGGTTTTCCGGAGGAGTCGTGTCCGGCGGGTTCTCGCGCGTTCGCATGTGGTAGTAGCAGCAGATCTCGACATAGGCGATGTTGCCGAGTTTGCCTTCCTTAAGGATGCTGTTGCGCGCCTCTACCAGATGCGGCGTGCTGCGGCGTTGTGTGCCGATCTGTACGACCCGATTGTATTTACGGGCGGCTGCGAGCATCGCCTGACCTTCGATGATATCGACGCTGATGGGTTTCTGGCAATAGACATCCGCGCCCGCTTTCATTGCCTCGATCGCTGCGAGGGCATGCCAGTGATCCGGTGTTGCGACGAGGACAATGTCGAGGTCCTTCTGCTTCAACATCTCTCTGTAGTCGCTATGGGTGCGAGGTTTCTGCTTCGACGCTTGCCGCGTAGCGATCATCTCGACTGCGCCCGCGAGCATCTGTTTGTCTACGTCGCACACAGAAACAACTTCGATCGGCGCAACTTGTATCAGACGGAATAAGTCACATTTTCCATACCAGCCCGATCCAATGAGCCCCACACGTCGCTTTTTAGTTTTGTCGAATTCTTGGGCGTAGGCCGGCGCGCACGCCATGCCTGTGGCGCCGGCCAGGAACTGTCTGCGGTTCATCTGCGCGAGGTCTCCTTCAAGCGAGTATATGCGCAGGAGACTCTAAACAGTAGTACCCCCTCCGGTGATGCCCGGGTAAACATTTACGCGCCGTTCACGCTGACGCTGCCTATTTACGAGACTCGAACTGTCATCCAGGCGCGCGGCGCGAACACCTTCGGTTGATACTGTACCAACCGGAGTGGAGTGTATGCGCTCGGCGGGCTCGTCAATTTCTATTGCGCCTGATCGGTCGAGTATTGCGGCGGCATCATCCGCGCGACCCGTACCCGCGCGAACGGTTACCATCACATTTCCCGCTCCGATTGCGTGTGAGTATCGCTTGGCGGCATCTTCGGGAATACCGTCGTCGGTCATCACACCGATCAGGCCGCCGGTTGCCGCTCCTGCTGCAGCGCCCGTTAGCGCCATCGCGAGCGGACCTGCGGCAATGACCGGACCAATGCCAGGAATCGCAAGCGCCACGATGCCGGCAATGAAGCCGGCCATTCCGCCAATTGACTGCCTTTTCTCCGGTATCGTTGGTGCTGCCTGTTTCTGTTATGGGACCGAGATTCGGAGGTTCCGGCGATCTCGTGGCGGTAACATCATTCTTGTTGCTAGCTACGACACTGATATCCTCTCGGGAAAAACCCTCACGGATAAGCTCGGAAACTGCTGATTCGGCTCGTTCCCGGGTCGGAAAGAAGCCGACGATCGTATGAGTCGTTACATTCGTCATACCCTATGGACGTCGATTTTTAGGGCTTTGTGACAGCTAGGCGCTCCGGAAGGCGGCGGCGAGTTTGCGATAGGTTTCTTCGAGAGCCTCGGGAATCACCCGGGTCTCGGCAATGGTGGTCATAAAATTCACATCTGCGGACCACCGGGGAAGGACATGCATATGGATGTGGCTGGCGATTCCCGCTCCAGCACAGGATCCGATGTTCATCCCGAGGTTAAATCCGGGCGCGCGATACACGGAGCCAAGAAGCCGCTGCGCCCGGCGGGTTTCGAGCATCAACTCGACGGCTGTTTCTTCATCCGCCTCAGCCAGCGTGGCGACATGCGCATATGGCGCAACCATAAGGTGCCCGCTCGTGTAGGGGTAGAGGTTGAGCAGAGTAAATGTGCGAACTCCTCGATGAACTATGAGGTTTTCTTCGTCCTTTGCTTCCTGGGATTTCGAGCAAAAGATGCACGATGGGGAGGGCCCGGCGGTACTGACGTACTTGTACCGCCAAGGACTCCAGAGATGATCCATGCTTAGCTGGGATTTGGGATATTGGAACCGCCGGCAGGCGTTGGCGAGCCGTCGGCCTGTTCCTTAGTCTCCGTCTGGTTAACGAGGTCCTTCAGTTCTTTGCTGGGTTTGAAATAGGGAATACGCTTGGACGGCACTTCGACGCGGGTCCCAGTCTTTGGATTACGACCCACACGGGGCTGTCGCTGGCGTGTACGGAAGCTGCCGTAACCGCGAATCTCGATCTTGTCTCCCGCTCTCAGCGAGCGAACGATACTATCGAAGATCGCCTCCACGATTACTTCCGAATCTTTGCGTGTCATTTCGACGACGCGCGAGACTTCTTCTATCAGGTCCGCTTTCGTCAATGTGTCCGATCCTCCGTTAGCCTTCTCCGCCGTGCCCGCGGCTCATAAGCTCTTCCATCGTGTGCGTCACGGCCGCTGCCTGCCGCTGGTAATCTTCCACGCGGCTGCGTTCGTCGTGCTCAGCCGCTGCGCGCACACTGAGGCCGATTTTTTTCTCGGCTTCGTTCATCTTTATGATCTTAAACTCCATCTCGTCGCCAATAGGTAGGGCCGGGCCGCCCTTACCCTTGTCGCCGGGGGATGGGATCTCAGAATTGTGACAGAGCCCTTCCACCCCCGGAGCTACTTCCACGAAGACTCCGAAATTAGACGCGCGGCAGACTTTTCCGCGAATAATATCTCCGATTTGGTGCGTCTGGAAAAAAGTCTCCCACGCATCGGGCTGCAACTGCTTCACTCCCAGGGACAAGCGTCGATTATCCGGGTCGATGTGCAGCACGACGGCTTGGATCACTTGCCCCTTTTTCAGGACCTCGGAAGGGTGCGCTACACGCTTTGTCCATGAGAGATCCGAGATATGAACCAAACCATCGATCCCTTCTTCGATCTCGATGAACGCTCCGAAGTCCGTAAGTTTACGCACGCGGCCTTCAACCACACTTCCTATACTGTAACGATCCGCGACCGTGGTCCACGGATCCGCTTCGAGTTGTTTGATCCCGAGTGAAACGCGCCGCTCTTTCGATTTGATCTCGAGGACAACCGCCTCTACCTGATCACCGACATGCACGACTTTGGAGGGATGCTTCATCCGACGGCTCCAGGTCATCTCCGAAATGTGAATGAGCCCTTCAACACCGGCCTCCAACTCCACAAATGCCCCGTAGTCCGTCACACTGACCACACGCCCGATGACGCGCGTTCCAATGGCATATCGTGTTTCGATCTCGTCCCACGGATTGGGATTGATCTGCTTCATGCCGAGCGAGATCCGTTCCTTGTCTTTATCGAATTTCAGGATCTTGACGCTGATCTCGTCGCCGACCTGCAGCGCCTCGGAGGGATGCGTGATTCGGCCGTAGGAAATGTCGCTCACGTGCAACAAGCCGTCAATGCCGCCGAGGTCGATGAATGCGCCGTAGTCGGTCAGATTCTTGACGACTCCCTGAACAACAGCGCCTTCGCTCAATTCATGAAGCGCGTGTTCGCGACGGGACGTCTCTTCCTCGGCGACGGCGAGACGGCGGCTCACGACAGCATTTCCGCGCCGCCTGTTCAGCTTGACCACCTTGACCGGAATATCCTGACCGACGAACTGATCTAAATTGTGTACCGGACGGACGGAAATTTGCGATCCAGGCATGAATGCGGGAACGCCGCCGACGTCAACATTCAACCCACCTTTTGTCCGGCCGAGGACACGCCCGGTAATCGTCAAATTCTCATGTTGGGCTTTGTCGAGATCATCCCATGCGCGCAGCCGGCTTGCCTTCTCGTGAGACAGCAGGACATAGCCTTCAGGCCGTTCGCCGGTGCGGTCCACCATGACATCGATGGTGTCTCCTGCTCGAACATGAACCGCGCCATCGGGTTGGACGAACTGAGCGATCGGGACCAGACCTTCGGATTTGTAGCCGAAGTCTACGATAACTTCCTTGTCGGTGACTTTTAGGACATATCCCTTGAGGACTTCACCTTCAGCGGGCGGCGCAAAGTGACTGTAGTCGTCGAGCATCTGCGCGTAGTCGCCCTCAGGGGAAGGGACTTGCGCCTCAATGTTCTGATCGTCCTCATTGCTGGGCATACGACGAATCTCCGGTTCCGGTCTGCAAGATCAACGGTTCGCATATGCGAGTTGCCAGCGGGGAAATCATCGCGACTACGAGTGACAAACCATTGAAACCGCGGTACTTCAGAACTATACCGATTTGCGCTATCGAAGTCAACGCCGGATCACGGCGCGATTTCGATGTCAACCGTAACAGTTGCACGCACTTCGAGGGTACCGGCTTCGATCGGAGTCTGCGTTGTTGCCAAGGCCGCGCCGCTCCGGTCGATCCCCACCTGGGGCAGGGAAGCGAACCCTTCCCGAGCGTTTAATATTTGCCCGAGTCTTAAACCCAGGCCCATAGCGATTGCCTCCACTTTTGCGCGCGCGCGTTGCGACGCCAATCGCAAAGCCTGCGCACGGGACGCATCGTCATTTTGCAAAAATAACCGGATTCCCTCAACTCGAGTGGCGCCCGCTGACACCGCAGTGTCGATGACTCGACCGGCGAGGGTCGGATCGCCGGCTACTGCCTCGATAGAATTCGTAGCCGTGAATCCCACAATCTGCGAAGGAGAACCGTCCCGGGGGTTGCTGTACACCGGAGACAGATGATAATAAACCGTTTTTACGTCGGCGTTGACCCCAAGCAACCGACGAACTGCATCGATTACCGCAGTAGCAACGGTTGCATTTTGAGAAGCTGCCTCGGCAGCCGTCGCGGCTTGTTTTACGACTGCGACGGTAACGCGCGCCGCGTCGGGACGCACCGCAACCGAGCCCTCTCCGCTAGCGCTTATCGACCTCCGAACTATCTGCTGCGCCGACAGGGGCGCAAGGTATACGCAAAGCAGCGCCGCAACTATCCTCATATAAAGATCATTCTACGAAATTCGCGACTGCCCCCATTTATGATGGTATTTTGGGTCGCACCACTTCACAGAAGTTCCTCCTGATTCTGGCGCTTGTACTATCAGTCGGATCTCTGATATACGTTCTGCACGACTTTGAGCCCGAGAAGCTCTGGGGAGAAATTCGGGCGATGCATTGGGGTTGGGTTGCGGCCGCAGTTGTTTTCGACATTCTGGTTTACTTTCTACAGGGTTGGCGTTGGAGCCTGTTGCTACGACCGGTTGCCGATGTTCCGTATGCGCGCTCGATCCGAGCGATTTATGTTGGTCTTTTTGCGAACGAGATTCTTCCGCTCCGTACGGGTGAGATTATTCGCTGCTACCTGCAGGGACGATGGAGCGGACTGCCATTCACCGTTACTCTGTCTTCAGCGCTGATCGAGCGAATGTTCGATGGGCTGTGGCTCTGCGTATGTTTGCTGGTGACAACGTATTTTGTGGAACTGCCCGAACTCTACATCACGCTGGGGAAGATTCTGGCCGCGGTTGTGGTTTTGGGAGGCGCATTACTTGCGGCGGCGATGTTTGCAAAACAGCAAACGCACGAGACTTTCAAAAACAACCGCTGGCTGAGTAAGCTAACGGTGCTTCTCGAAGATCTCCATATCATCGGCCATTCGCCCTACCTGTATCTGTCAGCGGCAGCCAGCTTGCCGTATCTGCTGCTTCAGATTCTGCCGATTTATGCGCTGGCACAAGGCTACGGCGTAGACATCAGCTTAGGCCAGGGATTCGCTCTGATGGTGATTCTGCGGCTTGTGGCGGTCGTTCCGCAGGCGCCGGGGAATTTGGGGACGTTTCAAGCCGCGGCCGTGTTTGGGTTGGTTTTGTTCGGAATCGATTCGAGCCTGGCCAAGCGGTTTTCGTTTGTGATGTGGGCCGTCATCACTCTGCCGCTGCTGATTGCTGGATTTATAGCACTCGCAATCACGGGTCTTACCCTGACTGAGATTCGGCAACATGCGGAATCGGCGTCTTCTGCTCCGCAGCCTTCTCACAAGGCTTAATGGGTTTTGGCTGACGTCGTGGATCCGCTCATCAGCGATTCAACGGCGCGATCGATGCTTTCGAGGAAATCACGCATCTCCCATCCGCGCTGCGTGCAGTCCAGGCAGAGTGCCAAGTGCGAGTCGTCAACGACGGAGCCGGTAGTTCCGTTGGTGCAATACCGTTCGATAGCTACTTCCGGTAGATGATCGTAAAACGATCGCGATTTGTGGTCACTCTGTATCACAGAGAGTCTCATCGGTCGGAGTGGGCCGAGATTGAGGAAAAGATTAAGGGTTGAACTACCGGGATCGTTAGTAGCAATAGGACAAACGCGGTCAAATGGAACGAACTCACCATGGCGAAGACCGGACCGTATCCGTAGCCGCTATCGAGCAGCTTCCCTGCGACCAACCCAAAAACGACGCCTCCCATTGCGCCACCAAATCCGACCAGACCCGCTACCGCGCCAACTGTGCTCCGAGGAAATAGATCCGCCGGAAGAATCATGACCAGCGTCGACCACGATTGCTGCCCGAAGAAAGCCATGCTGAATAGCACGATCGCGAGCTCCACAGGGGATCCGGTGACGAAGTATACGAACGGCATCAAGGATGCGCTGGCTCCGAGAGCGATCTTCCTTGCTGCGTTGAGCGAGTACCCACGTCGCAAAAGATAGCTCGATAACCATCCACCTGTCAGACTCCCCAGCCCGGAAGCGGCGTAAGGAATCCAGGCATATGTTCCAACCTGCTTCAGATCGAAACCGCGCACGTCGTAGAGATACTTCGGCAGCCAGAACAGATAGAAGTACCAGGCAGCGTCGCTAAGAAATTTACCGAGAACCAACCCCCAGACCTGTCTGTACCGAAACAAATCCAGCCAGCGAACACTCGAGCTAGCTTCATCTTTCGCGGATTGCAGGGGAGTTTCATAAAGCCGCCACCACGCCAGAGTCCAGATAAGCCCGATGGCTCCGGACAGGACGAATACCCAGCGCCAGGTACTGCCCGAGATGATCATCGCGATCAACGGTGGAGCGAGCACTGCTCCTAAGGCAGTACCTGCGTTGATGATGCCCATTGCCGTCGATCGCTCACGAACACTAAACCACTCGGCTACAGCCTTGGTAGCGGCCGGAAAACCTCCACCCTCGCCGGCTCCAAGAAGAAACCGGCTGACGGCCAGCATGCCGAACGACAACGCCAAGCTGTGGCTCGCACAGGCGAGCGACCAGCCGATCATGATCAATGCAAAACCGCGTCGTGTTCCCAGGGTGTCGATCAGTTTCCCGCCGGCCGCGTACATAACTGCATAAGCCGCCAGGAACGCTGCCTGCAATTGCGAGAACTGTGTGTTTGTTATCGGAATGTCACGTTGAATCGCAGCAATCGCTACCGACAACGTCTGTCGGTCGAAGTAGCTGATGGCGATTGCCGCGCTAACGAGTAGCGCGATATTCCAGCGTTGAGACGGAGAAATGGCGGGCCTCTTTACCAGCTCACCTGAAGGAGCGAAGCTCCCTGCCGGGGCAGGTTGAAAGGCAGTTTCATTTCGCCCTTCATGACGTGAACCCATTGGGGAGAGCCGACGCTTTGTAGCTGTCCAGCCGACTCCAAACGAGCGTATTGCTCGGCGGTAGGCTTCTGAGGAGAACCCATCGCCTTCCATTCCGTGTAGGAGTTGCTGTGATTCTTATCCACACGATAGTGCCGAACCAAAACACGGTCTATGTTGGCGGGAAGGCCATTCAACGAGATCTGGATATTGGCGTCCGGAGAGGCGACATCATCATCGTGATAATTCCATGCGAGCACGTTGATTGTACGATCCTTTCGCGTAGCAACGGCGTTGACGTCAGGCGCTCCCTTTACGCCGGTCTTCAACATGTCATCAAGTGACAACGCTCCCGAGCTCTTCACCTCTAACCGATCGCCAAGCATCAGTCCGAACATTCGGAACACGTTCAGCACCGGCTTATCGATCCCATTGGTCGCCAGATCCCGAAAGCCCTCGAAATAGGACTGATCCTCAAACTCGAATGCCCACGTGACCGCGCCTTCGAAATTGACGCCGTGCCGCGCTGCCAGCTCATGTTTGCGCGCGAAAGTCGCAGCCGTATAGCTCGAGTACATCGTTCCATTCCGGTAATCGTTCTGCGGATTGAAGCGCACCGAACATGCCGCGCATCCTTCCGGATCGGACTCACCGATGATAATTGGCAACTTCTTCAGTTCCGGGAATGATGCAACAATCTGAAATCCTCGATCAATGTCGCGCAGCTGAAATTCGCTGCCCATCTGAACATGTCCGTCCACAACCTTCGGCCGCCCCTTGGCGTGGAACGTTATATAGTCGATCGGTGATCCGACCTTTCCTGTCGCGTAGTTCTTTCCCCGGACGACATGCTCCAGAAAGTCGCGCAGGAACTTTGCCGCTCCTTCCGAGCCTGGCCCAGTGCTCGTCGGACCTCCAACTCGAATGGCCGGAAGCGCCCGCTTCACCGCGTCAACGGAATAGTCATACAACTTGTGATACTCCTGCGGTGTTCCTTGCCAGTAGGCGATATTCGGCTCGTTCCAAACTTCCCAATACCAGCTTGCGACCTCATCTTTTCCATATCGTTCGACCGAATGCTTCACCCACTGGTAGATCAGCTCGGACCACTTTGCGTAATCCTTGGGAGGATACGCCCAACCTGTATAGATCGATTTGTAGGGCTGCGACGGATCCCAATTGTGTCGGTACGGTTGCGGTTTAACCGACATGGCCTCCGGCATGAAACCGATTTCGACGAGCGGTTTCATTTTGCGCTCGACATATGTATCTAAGATGCGGTCAACAATCTTCCAGTCATAAACCGGCTTCCCATTCGCATCTTCCGTGTAGGCGTTGGTTGAACCCCACTTCAAGGCTGGTGTCCCGTCGCCGGTGACCAGGAGACTGTGAGCGCGTACATGCACCGTGACAGGACTCAACGCCGCGAGTTCCGACAACAGCTTCTTCCCGTCTTTCATATACGTGTAGTTCGGTTCGTCGTATCCGAAGTAGCTCCACACGGGTCTTACCGGACCCAGATTGGAACCCGCATTCACCTGAATCGTGACAGGCTCCTGTCCAAGGCACGGCAGCAGCGTCGTAATAAGTCCCGCAATGAAAAGTATTAAGCGTCGCATCATCATTTAGAAGGTGTATTTGAGCGCTACTTGCATCTGTCGGGGGTCGGTTGACGTCGCGGTAACCCGGCCCGCGGCCGGACTATCTACGACGGAGTTCGGAGCCGCGAAGCTCGGCGTGTTCGGGAGATTAAAGACTTCCCATCGAAGCTGAAGCCGCGAATTCTCGGTCACCGAGAAGCTCTTAAACATGGAGAAGTCGATCGTTCGCAGTATATCCGGCGATAGGATCCTCAGTCCCGAATTTCCGTATGTGAAGTTTGGGGCCGCCGCAAACGCAGTCGTATCAAACCACCTTTCGAGCGTCGGATCGTCCAGCTTACCCGAAGTAATCCGGTTGGGCCGCTGACCGCCTACGCCCGTGTTCGCAACATCGCGCGAAACGGTCGGCGTGAATGGAACACCACTACGAAACAGCAGGATCCCTTGCATTTGCCATCCACCAAGAACCGCATTTGCAAATTTACCTGAGTCCGCGAGAAATGGTTTGCCTTTGCCGAACGGCAATTCGTAGCCAGAACTGAACGAGAAGGAATGCGGAACGTGATACTCAGAGGGCCCGCGCTCGAACCGATAGCGGCCACCTGCGGCTGGTGTGTTCGTTGTCCATAGACTCTTGGCGAAAGTATACGAAGTAAGGAACCATAGGCCTGAAGAGAGCCGCCGCTCGAGCTTTACCTGTAGCGCGTGATACGTCGTCGATACATCGCTGGAGATATAGCTGAATGGACCGAACCGGGGATATGGCCTGCGGGTTGGAACGCTCCCAACTCCAGGTTCCGGAATATTGAACGCATTATTGCCCTGAATGTTCGATCCCTTGTTTCCCACGTATTCCACGTCGACGACAAGGTTGCTGGCAATTTGCTGCTGCACGCCAAAATTCCAGTGCTGGTCATAGCCCATGTTGAGACGGCTATAGGTCGGCGTAAGGTCGACCGTCGTGTTGCGCGAGCCGAGCGGCGCTCCCAGAAAGAAGTTGCCAAACGTGCGGGCCGGATTCACTCCTCGATCGTTCAGAGCCGTCTCCTGCAGCAGAAACGGCGGCATGAACAAGTTCACACGGCTGTCCGTATACTCACCCTCGTAGAAGACACCATAGCCTCCGCGAATTACCGTCAATTCACCCATAGGCCGCCACGCGAGCCCGAACCTCGGAGCCCATTGATTCTTGTCCGGGTGAGTTATGGAGTAGGGAAGTCCGGCCTCACTGGATGTCTGGATTAGATCCTGTAAATAGCCATAGGCAGTCGCGGCAGCCGGCTGGGCTCCTAGATCGACTTCCTTGGTATGGCTGGCGACAATGATATGACGCGACTGTGTTCCATCGAAAGTTCCGGTCTGCCCGCGATAGGCCGTGGCAAACGGCGTGTACTCATAGCGCAACCCGATGTTAAGTGTGAGCCGCCGGGTCACCTTTACATCGTCCTGAAAATAGAAATGCCAGGCAGTGTAATCGCCACCGAAAGTATCCGATGGATAGGCGCGGCCGGCGTTCGACGGCAACCCAAGGACCCAATCTGCAAATGAGGCGCCCGTACCAGCCGCGCTCGCAGGATTTTCGGTGTTCTGGCCGTTGAATGTCCACGTTCCCATGTAGGCCTTGCTATCGGTCCCAAGCCACGAGTAGTAGCGGATCTTCGTGCCGAATTTGAAGACGTGGTTTCCCTTGATCCAGGAAAGACTGTCCGCAAACTCCCGCGTGTAGCGATCCTGTGTCTTTGGCCGTTGATCGAACGCCGATCCAGTTAGACTTGTGAAGCCTGTCCACGCAAAGTCCGGGAAAGAACCTGTATCGAAACTGCGCCGAGTTTCTTCGAGACCCGTGATTCCGGCTTCCTTGTTAAAGTCGCGCCCGAGAAGATACGGATTCAAACTGATCAGTCCGTATAGCGTGTTAAACCGGAAATCGTTAATCACGTTCGGACGTAGATTACTCGTGATACTCACCGTGTAGTTCTGACCGCGTGTCTTCGAATCGGCGATGCCTAGCGCGGGAGAACCTCCAGGTTCGCTGAGACGATTGTTGTTCAAACTCCAGCGGAAGAAGACTCGATGGGCATCGTTAATCGTGTGGTCGATGCGTGAAGTTGTTTGATCCATGTCCACCGCAGTGGATGGCGAGAATGTGTACAATCCACCGGCCTGTGTCGCAACTGGGATGAAGGGGTTGAAGAACGCAGCCTGGGGCGAAATCCGATCGACAGGGATGCGATTGTTCGGAAACGGAGTGCGAATCGTACCAGACCCTGAGGGCGCCGTCGTTGTTGTTCGTGGATCGTAGATCACACTCGAGACGGCGCTGAAATCGCCTTGCAACATGGCCGCCGTGGGACTGGTTCGCGTGATGACGTTGCCTTGTCGCTCTCTCATGCCTTCGTAGTTAAAGAAGAAGAACGTACGGTTGCTCCCGTTGTAAATCTTGGGCAACACGACTGGACCGCCAATGGCAGCGCCGAACTGGTTGCGCTTCAGTTTCGCTCTTTGGGTACCGAAGAAGTTGCGGGAATCCAGTTTGTCGTTTCGTAAAAACTCGTATGCCGTCCCATGAACTCTGTTCGTACCTGACTTTGTCGTGGCGTTGAAGAAACTCCCAGATCGACTGTGTTCAGCAGAATAGGCGTTCTGTTGAACGCTGAATTCCTGAAGAGCGTCAATGGAAGTCTGAATCCAGCTTCCCCCTGGTGCTGCTCACTCGTATCGGCTCCGTCGAGATAGAAGGAAATCTGCCTTCCGCGAACGCCGCTGATCGTCGTGCCGTTCACGGCCTCCGGACGAATGCGTGTGACGTTTCCAGTCCCCGGCAGGGAGACGACTCCCGGTGTCAGGCGAGCGAGATCACTGAAGCCCCGTCCGTTCAATGGCAAGTCCACGATCTGCCGATTGGTCATCACGTGTCCAAGATTGCCCGATTCCGAGTTCAACAGCGGCACTTCTTCAGTCACCTGCACCGTCGTGTTGGTCTCACCGATAGTGAGATCCACATCGAGCAGCAGGTCTTTTCCGACTTGCATTTCTATGCCGGAACGCACGGTGGAGCCGAAGCCTGGAGCTGTCACAGAAATTGTATAGATGCCGGGATTCAGCGCCGGAACGACATAGGCGCCAGATCCGTTCGTGGTCGTTTGACGAGCGACGTTTGTTGCCGTCTCAGTGACAGTGACCGAAGCATTCGGAATCACCGCCTTATTCGGATCGAAGACGGTACCCGTTATGCGTCCCGATTGAACCTGCGCCCAAGCGCAGGCTCCGAACGCGGAAATAAGCAGCAGACGAGACACGATGTAACGCGACATGGCGAGCTCCTGTGCGGCGGACTGTCGAAATGGTACTACCAATTCGCATGGATTTACAAGACCTAGTTGCATCTGACATTAACGTGAGGCTTGAATTGAGCTAGATCCGTGCTAGCATTGGTCGGACCTATGAGTGTGATCGTTTCCAAGCGTCCTCGAGCTGCAAAGGAGGACGTAACCGTAAAACTCATTTCGATCTTCAAACAACTGATCTCGGAAGGTGCTTTAGTTGCCGGCTGTCGCTTACCATCGGAGCGCGAACTAGCGGAAAGCTTTGGTGTGAGCCGCTCGTCTCTCCGCCAGGCATTGAAGGTTCTCGAAATTATGGGAGTGATTTCCCAGCGTGTCGGCGACGGAACCTATCTCAACTCAGGCGCCGGATCGATTCTTGGGGAGCCCATGGAGTTTCTTATCCTGCTCGATGGCATCTCTTTCCACGAAATCATGGAGGCTCGACTGGTGGTCGAGCCGGAGCTTGCCGCGCGCGCCGCTCTTCGAGCATCCGATGAGGATTTAAAAGAGCTGCGAGCAGAATTGTCGACGATGGAACAGGCAGGTTTGGACCATGAACTTTTCGTACATCATGATCTGCTTTTTCACCAAGCCATATTCAAGGCTGCAGGCAATCGAGTTTGCGGGCAGATGTTTGCGGTGGTCCACAAGTCGCTCGGTAAACTGATTACGGTCACATCTCAGCTCGTGGAACCCGAACACACACTCACCTTGCATCGACGCATCTATCACGCAATTCGCAAGCGCGACAGCGAAGACGCTCGCCAGAAGATGATCGAACATCTCATTGATGCTCGCGATTTGTTAGTACGCGCCGCGGAAAGGCACGATACGTCTCAACTGCATCAGCGGATTTCTACGTTGTCAACCGATGCGCGACGGCGTCGCCGGTAGAATAATCCGACTGCAAGTGCGCCAGTGAGAAGTCCGAGGGATCCGGGTTCCGGCACTGCTGCTTCTCCGTCGATCGCTACCGACACATTGTCAACATAGAAATCATTACCTTCTCGATTGTTGCCGTTTCGATTGACGCGAATGAAAAAGACGCCATCGTTCTGTATTTCGAGCAAAGCATTCGGGAGATCGCCGTTTGGTAGGGATGTGGAGATGGTCAGCGGGGATGCCGACGTGTATCCGGTCAAGTCGTTAAACGATGTCAGAAAGACATTCGGCTCACCAATGCTGTTGAGCACGAACACCGAGTCGCCCTGCTCGAATCCGTTTGCGTTATCGTCGTAAAGATCAAACGAGACACTGATGGAATTGATCGCCGTAAGCGATGCGAAGTTTGGAACGAAGAATCGGAAACGAACATTGTTCGGTGTCTGGCTGAGATAGATCGGCAGGCCTTGATCCACGCCCGGCTGACCTTCTAAGATGCTTCCCTCATAATTGACGGTGAGAGGAGCTGCTAGCACGCTTCCAGCTACACAGGAAAGTGCAAGAACAATAATTAGAATTGATCGCATGGATTCCCCCTAAATCAAAAGAATCCTAACATGTTTTATTCTGTTGTGCAAACCGCAGCTAGCCGGCATATTTATGCGCTTTGGAAGATACTCTATGAGTTACGAAGGTACAACGATGAGATGGACACGTCTGACATGTTTTGCGCTCGTCGTTGGAGCTCTGGCGCCGCTGATCTGACAACATCCTTTGTAACGTTGCCTGCCCGTCAAACGAACGCCTCCGATGTCTTGCCCTTTTCTGTGAGCACGGGCGAAGTTACTCAGGATGAGTACAGGAATGTTACGAATACCAACCCTTCAGTCAACGTAGGCGATCAGCTGCCAGTCGATAACGTTTCGTGGTGGGATGCGATTCGTTACTGCAATCTGCGCAGTGAGCGTGAAGGACTGGAGCCTTGTTACAACCTGTCGACGGGATCGTGCGATCGCAGTAAGAATGGTTATCGCCTGCTCACCGACGCCGAGTGGGCTTACGCAGCCGGCAAACTTCCTACTACGGCTGATATTCGCAAGTATGCCAACCTTGGCGACGATCAAACGAAAGATACGCGGAAGCTACTCGAGCGTCTTGCGTCAACGGGCACCGTCCCTGCCGGAGCCTTGCTGGCGAATGAACATGGACTGTTTAATACCATTGGCAATGTCTGGGAATGGGTCCAAGACGGATCAAGCTTCTCCAAAGTCATTCGTGGCGGATCCTATATCTCTTCGACGTCGAAATGGAGCGGCGGCTACCGTTCTTCCATGGAGCCGGATCGCAAGAGTCGCTTCACCAGCTTTCGCGTCTGCCGAACCGTTTCGGGGGAACTAACTCCTCTACTCACTTCACAAGATTGGAAGGAGCGACGGCCGATTCTCCAGAAACAGTGGATAGACGTCCTGGGAATCAGTGGCATCGAAAAACCGCCCGTTAGCGCGCGGCTCATCGAGACTCATAACGAGACACAGTACACCGGCAGACTGATGTACCTCCAGGTCGAGAAAGATTATTGGGAGAAGATCTACCTCATGCTTCCTCCGGGTAAGCCTGACAAGCCCTTACCCGTTGTCATCGTGCCTTACTACGACATAGATACGCCCGCGGGCAAGAATCTGGGAGGAAGGATATACAACGCGACGAGTCGCGCAACATTCGGTCTGCAAGCGGTTCAGCGCGGATTCGCGGCGGTAGCGATTCGCTGGTTTGGAGAGAGCTACGGCGAGCACTACACCGAAGCTGTCGCTAACCTTAAACTGAAACATCCGAAGCTCACAGGGCTCGGGAAATGGGTTTGGGACTCACAACGTCTTCTGGACTATTTGCAGACGTTGCCCGAACTCGATGCCCGCAAGATAGGCATCATCGGTCATTCGCTGGGTGGCAAGATGGCGCTTTATGCGGCAGCCTTCGATGAGCGTATCGGTGCGACAGTCAGCTCGGAACCTGGGATCGGCCTGAGTTTCTCGAACTATGAAGACTACTGGTACCTCGGTGAGCAACTCGACCACACTAGAGATCATCACGAACTGCTGGCGCTCATCGCCCCGAGACCATTTCTCCTGATAGCCGGCGATTCGGCGGATAGTGACCGGAGTTTGCTGTACCTGAATGCCGTCAAACCCGTTTATGCTTTGTCGGGAGCTGCTGACCGTATTGGCTTTCTCAACCACAGGCAAGGTCATCCCCTGACGGCGGAAGCTGTCACCGCCGCGATGGATTTCTTACAGCGTTATTTGCAGTAGCTATTTCTGCGATGCCGCTTTCTTGCGGTACTCCTCGTACTCCTGTTTGAGCGCAGGATCGCGAGGGCTACCGTAGATGTCGCTCGACTTATACTTGCCTTCGCGAAACTTCATCTTTGTCCAATCATCGTGAATCTTCGTGTCTTCCCCACGTTTGACCACGTCCTCGACAAGCTGTGGCGGGACGATCGAAATGCCTTCGCGATCTCCGAGAACGATATCGCCGGGCATGACGGTTACTCCACCGATGCGGATTGGGACGTTGAAACCGGTAAGCATGACATCGCGGATCGGTGTCGGATGCGCGTTCTTGTAATAGACCGGCAAATCAAAAGTTGCTATGCCTTCGAGGTCGCGGACGGCTCCGTCGACAACCAGGCCAGTCTTCGTCTTTTGCATGATGTAGTAGGCGAGATTGTCGCCGACGAACGTGCCGTACTCATTCTTGCCAAAAAGGTCGATCACAACGACATCGCCAGGCTGCAGTTGATCGAGCACCCACTGATTCTGTCCTCCGAAGTAACCCTTCTGCTTGCCCTCCGCCGCGATGATTTCATTTAGATCTCCGCGCACCGGCATGAACTGCGCCGTGACGACGCGTCCGACCAGCTTCGTTCCCGGCTTCGTAAGTTTGAAATCACCCGCGAAGTGGTTTGGAAAACCCTTACCGGGAAGGATGGTCCAGACGTCTTCGGCTGACATTCCTTTCATGCGTTCGATCAAGGCGTCAGGAACCTTCGGGCGGCCATCTTCGAAGCGCTCATACGGGTTTTTCGCGGTGAGCTTGACCATCTGATCCTTGGTCAGAGTCATTAGCTGGGCATTCGCTCCGAGGACCGCTGCAACCGCGCACATCAGGAGGCGGGCTGGTTTCATACGAGGGACTCTATCATACCCGGGTGTGATGTAATAAGGGCCAGTTATGTCTTCTCGCTATTCAACGACACGCCGCTCTTTCCTGGCGGCTACCTCGGCGGCCCTCGGACTTTCCCATGCAGCGCCCAAGCGTAAGGGAGCGCCGGTCGGCCTTGAACTTTACTCCGTTCGCGACGAGATGAAAACAGACCTGCTCGGCACGGTGCGCCGAGTCGGACAAATGGGTTACGAGGGCGTTGAGTTTTACTCGCCGTACTTCGAGTGGACACCGGACTATGCCAAGGAAGTGCGCAAAGTGCTGGATGAAGCCAAGCTGACGTGTTGGTCAACGCACAATAGCTCGACTTCCTTTGATCCGGCCAACATCCAAAAGGCAATCGATCTGAACGGCATTATCGGTTCGAAAACACTCATCATGGCGAGCGCAGGTCGGGTGAACGGACTCGACGGCTGGAAGACAGTTGCGGATAAATTGACCGCCGGCCAGGAAAAGCTGAAGGCTGCAGGAATGACATCCGGCTTCCATAACCATGCTCTGGAATTCAAGCCGATCGACGGCAAGCGGCCGATGGATGTACTTGCTGCTAATACGCCGAAAGATGTAATGCTTCAGCTCGATGTCGGTACTTGCATCGAAGCCGGCTCCGATCCGGTTGTATGGATTAAGGGAAATCCAGGTCGCATCGGGTCTCTTCATTTGAAAGAGTGGTCCAAAGAAAAGGGTTACCGTGTTCTGTTCGCCGAAGGCGTCGCTCCGTGGAAAGATATCTTCGCAGCAGCAGAGAAGTCAGGCGGTGTGAAGTTTTACTACATCGAGCAAGAGGGTTACGACCTACCGGCTTTCGAGACAGCGGAGAAATGTCTCTCGAACTACAATAAGTTGCGCGGCATCAAGACAAGCTGACTCTTTAGAAGAAACCGCTTGCGCATCGTAACGGTAAAGCGCAAGATGTACCAGGTGGCTTACCAGGCCGCTTGATTTGTACTACGATGATAGTATTGACGCGTATTAATCTGCCTCTCACACGGTCCTTTAGGACCGGAGCCGCGTTTCTGATTTGTTCCTGGGCCTTATCGGCTCAAACCCAAGAACTACAACCTGGACAACTTCCCCTCCAAGAACCAAACTTTCCGCTCGCAACGCCTGTTGAGGCGGTACAAGGGCATCCTACGCCACTCGATTTCAAAGGAAAAACTGATTACTTCCTGAAGTCGGCGTTCAGCATGGAATCGCTCGGGCGCGTCGGCCTAACTACGACAATCGGACAGATTGGCGGTGTTGGCGACGAGTGGGGCACCGGCGGAATGGCTTACGGGCGCCGCCTTAGGAACAATTACACTCGGCATTTGGTGAGTAGTACCGTTCGTTTCGGTATTGGCGCGGCCCGTGGTGAAGATCCGCGGTTCTATCGATCCGGAAAAGAAGGGTTCGGTCCGAGGGCGAAATTCGTCTTAAGCCGTAGTTTTATCGTACAAATGGACAACGGCGGTACGTCGTTGGCGGTGGGTCGGATTGCAGGAAGTTTTGCCGGCAATACGCTGGCCGAGTTTATGCGTCCCGGCACCAAAGATCCATGGACCCAAGGTGTAACTCGAACTGCTATTAGTCTTGGTTCCGAGACCGGCCTGCGAATGCTTCGCGAATTCTGGCCGGATATCAAAAGCAAATTCCGCAAGTAGTCTTTCGACAACCTTCAATTACACAAGTTTTACAATGGCAACTCTTAGAAATTGATAGGGTTGTGAATGTACCCATGGAAACTGTGACCGCACCACTTCCCGAGCGGAAGTCTATCAACTGGACTACATTCACGGCATTCGCCATCTTCCACATTGGAGCGATCGCCGCTTTCTTTTTCTTTAGCTGGACTAATTTTTGGACCGCGTTTGCGCTCAACTGGGTGGCTCTGAGCTGGGGAATCGGGATGGGCTATCACCGGTTACATACGCACCGTGGATATAAATGCTCTAAGGCGTTCGAGTATTTCACTGCTATTTGCTCAACTCTCGCCTTGGAGGGCGGACCCATTTTCTGGGTTGGTACTCACCGCATTCATCATCAGCTATCCGACAAGCCTGGCGATCCGCACACGCCTCACGACGGCGGCTGGTGGGCACACATTCTCTGGATGGTGATGGGCGAGGGCTATCACAACAAGACCGCATTGATGGGGCGTTACGCTCCCGATCTGGCCAGAGATCCTTTCTATCGCTGGCTGAACACGTACCACTGGGTTCCACTCACGGTGCTGGGCTTCATCCTGCTTGCGGTCGGCGGTATTCCGCTTGTCCTTTGGGGCATCTTCCTCCGCGTCACGGTCGGCCACCACGCCACATGGCTGGTCAATTCAGCCACCCACATGTGGGGATCACGGCGCTTTAACATTCGCGATGATTCACGAAACAACTGGTGGGTTGCGCTCCTGACCTTCGGCGAAGGCTGGCACAACAATCATCATGCGCATCCAACGTCTGCCCGTCACGGACTCGCCTGGTACGAACTCGATATCACCTGGTTGCAATTGAAGGCTCTCGAAACTATCGGTGTTATCCGGAACCTCAAAGTCGCCAAAGTTAGTACAAGCGTCGTAGCCGATACCAAAGCAGCCTAAGTGAATCCCGCCCTTACCCTTACACTGGGTTTGATGGTGAAAGGCGGACGTCAAAGAAGCAAGTTCTTCTTTACCGCTCTCGGCGCCGGCGTAGTTGTCCTCGCCGCCGCGTTGACAATGGGATGGATCGCGCTGAATTGGCGCGCCGGAATCCTGCTTGTCCTGGGCGTCCTGTTTTTTGGCCTTATCATTACGGGTGTTGTGCTCAACACAATCTTCCTGATCCGGGAGATCCGTCGAAATGAGCAGCACGACGCCTTCATCAACTCGGTCACGCATGAGCTGAAGACCCCTGTCGCCTCTATGCGTCTGTATTTGCAGACGCTGCAGTCGCGCGACATTGAAGAATCCAAGCGGCGAGAGTTCTACGACATCATGCTCGCCGATTCCGACCGGTTGATGGGAACGATCGAGCAGGTTCTGCGTGCGGCCCGGACAAGCCAAACAAAGCAGCTCAACCGTTCTCCAGTAGACCTTCGCGCGCTTGTGCAGGAGTGCGTGCAGTTGGCAAGATTGAGGCACCACTTGCCACCGGAGGCGCTCGACTATCGCGATTCAGTAGGGGAAGCTACGGTGTCGGGAGATCTCGAGGAACTGAAGGCGGCGATCTCAAACTTACTGGACAACGCCGTGAAGTATTCCGGCCCCAGGGTTCGCGTCATTGTAGAGCTAGCGCGCCATGAGGCGGGTCAACTGGCCGTCCGAGTAAGGGATGAAGGCGTCGGCATTCCAGCTACAGAACTGAAACGAATCTTCAAACGCTTTTACCGCATTCCAAACGCAATGGCGTTGCGGGTCAAGGGAACGGGTCTGGGTCTGTTTATCGTGCGATCAGTTGCTGAGCGCCACGGTGGACGCGCGTATGCCGAGAGCGAAGGCTCGGACCGCGGCAGTACCTTCACGCTGGAGTTGCCCGCAACGCGACCGACCGTACGGTCATGAGCCGGGTCCTAATCGTCGAAGATGAGCAGCACCTGGCCGCGGGCCTGCGCTTCAATCTCGAAGCTGACGGGTATGCCGTCGACGTGGTCGAGAGTGGAGAGGCGGCGCTTGAGCGACTTACTACGGAACGCGGCAAATTCGATTTAGTCGTGCTCGACATTATGCTGCCGGGTATTGACGGTTTTGACGTAATGTCGCAACTTCGTTCGGCCGGCGAGTACGTTCCCACATTAATGCTGACAGCGCGTGGCCAGCCTGAGGATGTACTCCGCGGCTTCGAGTCGGGCGCTGACGATTATCTGCCGAAGCCGTTCGAATTGCCAATCCTAATGGCGCGGATCAAGGGATTGCTGCGTCGCCGAGACTGGCTCCAGAGACAATCTGTTCGAGACATCTTTGAATTCAGTGGCCGCGTGATCGATTTTGAAAATCTCACGCTTACAGTCGGAGAACGGAAGCTCCAACTCACTTTGATGGAGGCGAACCTCCTTCGCTATCTCATCGAACGAGAAGGTCAGGTCTGCTCACGTCAGAAACTGCTGGAAGATGTTTGGGGAGTGCGCGAAGATACCGATACCCGCGCTATCGACAATTTCATCGTGCGTCTGCGCAGATATATCGAAGACGACCCATCTGTGCCCCGTCATTTGTTGACCGTCCGCAGCGTCGGATACCGTTTCTTGGCGCACCCCAAGACTACCCAGGAATAGTTACTAGCCGACGGCTACGGCAGACCGACCGCCGACAACGCTCGTAATGGCCCGACTGATTCGACTCCATGTCGAAAGCTCATTCTCAAGTTGTTTGCGTCCGGTTCGCGTCAGCTTGTAAAATTTGGCCCGTCGGTTATTCTCCGAATAGCCCCAGTCGGCAACGATCCATCCCCGCCTCTCCATTCTGTGCAAGGCGGGATAGAGCGATCCCTCTTCGACTCGAATCACGTCGCTAGAGAGCTCATGTATACGATCGACAATGTTATACCCGTGAAGAGGCCCCTCAGTAAGAGTCTTCAACACGAGCATATCGAGAGTTCCTTGTAGGAGTTCCAGCTTTTCTTTACGCACCGCAAACCCTTCCCCTAGACGCCGGGATCTTCCCGGCCGTTTTTAAGACGCCCTCTTTTCCCCGAGAGCGTGATAGGGGAATTGTGTACTAGAACGAGTTGGATAGCAAGCCAGAAGTCACTGAACCGATAGAATGATCCGCAGAGGATGACAGGATCTCCAACACCACGGCTGCTTGCGGGTCTTGCCGCTACGCTGCTCGCTATAGCGGTGTTCTCCTGGTACACCTTAAAGCAGATCGAGGGTCTGCGCGTTTTACAACGCGAAACCGTCGAACGCAATCGCAAGGATTCGCTTCAGCTCCTCCGAATCCAAAGCAATCTCAATTCATTGGGACTCGCCATTCGCGATGTCGTCGAAGGCCGGCAGGAGTACCCGATTTCTGCCTATCGAAACGAGTTTGACCGCCTTCGGTTGGATCTCGATGATGCGTTGAAAACAGAAAGCCAATTGGCAATCCGCCCAGGCGAACAGAATCGCTACCTCCAGCAGTCCGTCATGCAGTTCTGGGAAAGCATGAATCAGGTACTCGCAATTGCGGAATCGGACGAGGCTCGAGCGCGCAAGATGATGGCAAATTCTCTCACCGCCCAGCAGGCGTCCCTGTCGAGCACCGTCTCACGCCTGCTCGTACAGAACCATGAGGGGGAGGAACTAGCGGCCACCGCAGTCGAACGCATCTATGATCGTGTGGAACGTAATATCTATCTATTTCTATTGGCCATGCTCGCCGGGATTGCTGCAATCGGCGTGTTCGTAGCCGCCTCCAATCGCGCGCTATTTCAACGCCTGGCGCAAGTCTCCGAGCAGAGAAGTACTCTTGCGCGTAGACTCATCGGACTGCAGGAAGAGATTTTTCGCTCGGTATCCCGTGAACTGCATGATGATTTCGGCCAGATCTTGACCGCGGTCGGCACGATGTTGCGCAGGGCAGAGAAGAAGGGCTTGCCAGCCGATTCTCCCTTCACCGAAGACGTGGCAGAAGTTCGTCACATCGTCCAGGAGACGCTCGAGAAGACGCGGAGTTTTTCGCAAGCTCTACATCCGACGATTCTCGATGACTATGGACTCGATAAAGCGATCGAGCGATACCTTCCAGCCATCGAAAAGCAATCCGGCATCAAAGTAAGTTTTGAGAAACAAGGATCAGGATCTCCAGCGGAAGGTCATGCAATCCACATTTATAGGATTCTGCAGGAGGCGCTGACGAACATCGTCAGACACTCGAAGTCGAAGGAAGCTTCTGTCCGCTTGTCTTACTCGGGAACGGCGATGCGACTACAAATTGAAGACCGCGGAGTGGGCATCGGACCGGCAGCGAATGGCGGGTTGGGACTAATTGCGATGCGCGAACGAGCGGAATTGGTCGGTGGGGAATTGGTCGTCACGAGAGGGTCGGACGGAGGTACGCTCGTGGAATTGAAAGTACCAATTGCCTGACTATTGAGTCTAACCCGTGACGTCACTTCTTGTCGACAAAGCGGTAACTGCCTGAACGAACACAGCGGAGGTTCCGTCGAGCTTATAGCGCAGCGCCGTGAGCCCATGACCGCGGCGCCTACAGCAACCGGGCAGCGTCCTTAGCGAAATATGTGAGGATGAAATCGGCGCCGGCGCGTCGTATCGACGTCAACGTCTCCATCATGATCCGTTCCTTATCGATCCATCCATTGGCCGCCGCCGCCATAATCATGCTGAACTCGCCGCTCACCTGATACGCCGCCATCGGGACGTCAAAACGTTGCCGAGCCATCGACAAGATATCGAGATAGGCCAGAGCCGGCTTCACGATCAGCATGTCGGCCCCTTCTTCAAGATCGAGTTCGATCTCGCGCATTGCCTCCCGCGCATTGGCCGGGTCCATCTGGTAGCTGCGCCGGTCGCCGAACTGAGGGGTGGATTCCGCAGCCTCTCGGAAGGGACCGTAGAAACCGGACGCGTACTTCACCGCATAGGAAAGAATCGGTGTGCCGGAGAAGTTGGCTTCGTCGAGCGCAGACCGAATCCGTCCAACTCGCCCGTCCATCATGTCGGACGGAGCAACAATATCTGCTCCAGCGCGAGCATGCGACACTGCGGTCCAGCCAAGCCATTCGAGTGTTCGGTCGTTGTCGACGTCGTCATTCACAACAAGACCGCAATGACCGTGACTGGTGTACTCGCAATTGCAGACATCGCTGATCACGAGGAGGTTCGGTGTCTCTTGTTTTATGGCCCGGATGGCCCGCTGCACGATGCCCTGGTCGTCATACGCTCCCGAGGCGTGTTCGTCCTTGTGGGCCGGGATGCCGAACATCAGGACTCCACCGATGCCTAATGAGGCAGCTTCGCGGCATTCATCGACGATCTTATCGACAGACAATTGCGCGTGCCCCGGCATCGAGGAGATTTCTTTGCGTATCCCTTCTCCTTCACAAGCAAAGAGGGGAAGCACGAAGTCGGACGGGGCAAGAGCTGTCTCACGTACGAGCTTACGCAACGGTTCGTTAGCGCGCAAACGGCGCGGACGATGCAGCGGAAACGGCATATGCTTCCATTATGAGGCGACGTCTATTGATCCGTCGTGAGTTCGTCGATACTCCCAGAAGTGAAAGTAACGAATTTGACGAGAAAGGTCGTGCTAGGCGACGCTGTCATTGTTGCCGATAGCAGCGGAACCCGGCGTACCGGCTTGTTAAAACATGACTCTTTAAAGTCGGGTGAGGGACTCTGGATCGTACCTTGCGAGGCAGTTCACACGTTCGGAATGAAGTTCTCGATTGACGTTCTGTTCTTGAATCGGCATAAGCAAGTTGTCAAGATGAGGAAGAACATGGGGAAGCGGCGAATCGCGATCTACCTAAGAGCTCACTCCGTCCTGGAGCTTCCCGCAGGAACCGTCGACCAGACCGGAACCGCAGTGGGGGACCATCTTCGATTCGAGCCGTCGGGTTCGTTCAGCAATTTAGAGCTGCCGAAAGATCGGTGCAAATAAGGCTAAGTAGGTACCTTTACAATCAAATATTTACAAGTATTACATCATGTAATACTTTAATAGTGGTTAAAGTACGACTCGAACATGGCAGACTCTGCTGCAGTTCAGGCAATTCAGAGCGGAGATATCAATGCGTTGGAGCGCCTGCTCGGCGAGCATCCCGAACTGGCTACATCGAGACCTGACGGACAACGCACGTTGCTGCATGTCGCCACGGATTGGCCAGGTCATTTTCCCAACAACACAGCGATCGTATCCTTGCTGATTGCCCATGGAGTGGATGTTAACGCGCCATTTATAGGCCGCCATTCGGAGACACCACTCCACTGGGCTGCTAGTACTGATGACGTTTCGGTACTCGACACCCTACTCGATCATGGCGCAGATATCGAAGCGGCCGGCGGCGTGATCGCAGGAGGCGCGCCGCTGGCTGATGCTGTCGCCTTCGGTCAGTGGAATGCCGCTCGGCAGTTGGTGGAGCGCGGAGCCAGGAGCTAATCTTTGGCAGGCTGCGGCCCTTGGATTGATGGATCGTGTCGAGGAATACTTCGCTACCGATTCTCCCCCTCGCGCTGAGCTGACGAAAGCGTTTTGGCTGGCGTGTCATGGCAGTCAACGGGAGGCGGCCGATTACCTTTTGGATCGTGGCGCGGACGTTAACTGGATTGGCTATGACCATCTCACCCCGCTCGACGCAGCCGATCGGAGCGGCGCTCATGATTTGGTCAGTTGGCTTCGGAGCCGAGGCGCCAAGTCAGCCAAGGAACTTTAAACCCTGCGAGTCTTCAACCAACGCTCAGTCGTCGACTCTCGGTTCGTGGAAAATTGCCGAACGGCTCCCTCCAGATATGGGCGGAATTCGCGAAGCCAGTAATCGACGTAGCCTGTTTTACGGATCTCTGCGAGGGTCTCGCTGTAGTGGTCGAGGAGACCGTGAGCCAGCACTTCACCGGTTCGCCAGCCGCCCGTACGAATGGCTCGTGAGAGCCATCGCGCGTTTTCGGGTAGGGAACGGACGGCGGCAACTGCCATTACCGAAGACAGCTCAAGGACAGAGCGCTCCTGCCGATGCGCCTCCGCCTTCAATTCGTTCCATTCGGCGGCCAAACGCTTGGGATCGGGCAATGCGGCTTTCGGAATACGGGATGCTTCTTTGCGAATTTGATCCCATTCCTCGCGTAAACCTTTGACGTCGAAGGGCGGTGTATTGACTGTCTCGGCTAATCGCCCGGCAGTGTTCTCGAGACCTTCGAGCAGTTCATTGACGCTCTCGAAAGTCCGGCCCTGTTCGAGTAGCCCGTCTTTCTGGAGGGCCTCCGAGATTTCACCGATCAACTCCCGTCCTGCGCCCGCCAAATCCGCGAGGGCCGCCAACACCCAAACCGGGGAGGCGCGAAACGCTGCAATGCCGGCGATTTCCACAACGTTTCCAGCGGCGCGGCGCTTGAGAAAATCCCTGGGAAGTTCGGCTGTATCCTTCGACGACCCTTCGACTTGTCCAATTTGCTCGATGAGGAAGCGTAGGGTCGAATCGACGATCGAATAGTACAAACGTGACCGGCGTACGCGCGCGGGAAGGATGACTTCACCGACCTCGCGAGCCGCGCCTGCGGCTAAGGCGGTCACAGAACGAACCAGCCGTTCCGGTATGGAAAACACATAGCCGCCGACTTGTTTCACACTTTTAGAGTAGCCAAAGATTAGCCAAAGCTAGGTAGCTGGAATCGGAAGCTGTGGTCGGGCGAACTCGAGAAACTCCTGTTTTGGAATCCCGGGCTCGAAACAGCGGCGGCAGCGAGCTTCATACATCCCCGATGCGCCTACGACGATCAAATCGTCGGATTCGACCAAACGCTGCGTATGTTTACCCGGATTGCCGCATCGCACGCAAATAGCAAGCGTCTTCGTGATCGATTCGGCATGCGCCAGTAATTCGGGGATTGGCGAAAAGGGACGACCCATGTAGTCGGTATCGAGGCCCGCCAGAATAACCTGTTTCCCGCTGTCTGCCAATCGGCCCGCGATGTCGATTAGCTCAGTACCTAGGAAGTTGGCTTCATCGATTCCGATCACCTGCGTGCGCAGTCGAGCGTTTTGAGGATGTCTGATGCCGTTTCGCAGACCTCAGATCGCATTCGGATGTCGCCATGGGAGACAATTTCGTTGTGCGAATAGCGGTTATCAATCACTGGCTTGAAGACCTGCACCCGTTTGCGCGCAATCATCGCGCGACGCAGCCGGCGCATGAGTTCTTCGCTCTTGCCCGAAAACATCGGCCCGCAGATCACTTCGATCCAGCCCATCGTGCCAGCTACAAAATCCATGTGGAACTTCGATCGTAGCATCTATGTTCATAAGTTCCCGACGGAGAATTGACCACGAAATTTTGGATGAGCAAACGCCGGAGGCGGGCAGCCGCAGCTTGCGTGACCTGGTGCGTATCAACCGCTATCTCGGAGGCCACGAGGCGCTTCGAAGCGCGTTACGTCAGGTTGCGCCGGCAGGGCCGTTTACAGTGCTAGATGTGGGAGCGGCGTCAGGAGATTCCGGCGCTGTGATGCGGGAAAGTTTTCCGCAGGCGACCGTCGTTTCATTGGATTACAAGACACATCACTTGCTGCGGGCGAGTCAACCGAAGCTGGCAGCTGATGCTTTCCGGTTGCCGTTCTCTTCGAATAGTTTCGATGTGGTGACGTGCTCCCTTTTCCTTCACCATTTCACCGATGATCAAATCGTAGTTCTGCTCAACGAATTTGCCGGCTTGGCGCGTCAGGCCGTCATCATCAATGATCTGGAACGGCACCGCCTCGCGTACTACTTCCTTCCGGCAACGCGTTGGCTCTTCGGCTGGGATCGAATCACATTACATGACGGCCCTATTTCTGTTCAAGCGGGATTTACTGAGCGGGAGTTGCGTGCTCTAGCCCAACGCGCCGGTTTTCGGAACATCAAAACACGTGTTCATCGGCCGGCGTTCCGGATCACAGTTGTCGGCAGCCGGTAAGAAAATCCTCAAGACCCGGCTCAAGCAGTCGAAGAGACCCTGTGATGGACCAGAGCGTGACCCTGAACAAAGAAGATTGTGCGCTTGACGCCCTGCCGCACGGCGTCATGGTGCTGGACAAAGACTATCGGTATGTTTTCGTCAATGCGGAAGCCGAACGATTTCTCGATCGTCGACGGGAAGAATTAGTCGGCAGTAATCATTGGGATCTCTTCGCTTCCGGGCGGGGGACCGTCATGGACCGCGAGTATCGGAGAGCCTTTGCGACCGGTAAGCGAGTGCGATTCCGCTATTTCCACTCAGCCTGGCGCACCTGGTTCGATCTCACAGCCAAACTTGACGGATCTTCCCACCTTGTGGTTTCCATCCAGGACACGACAGATCTTTGCAAGCTTGAACATGCCCTGGACTCGGTCGAACAGAAGCTTTGCGAGGCGTTCCGCAATGCTGCAGTGGGCGTGGCCATAACAGACGAGAACGGCTGGTTCGTCGAAGTGAATGACGCATTCACGGAGATCACCGGGTACTCGGCGGCCGAGTTGCGTCAGCGCGACTTCCTGACGATTACGCATCCTGACGACCTTGAAACACCACTTGAAGCAAGAACCCACCTGGTTGATGACGGGGACGCGATTGTCTGTGAAAAACGTTATATCCGTAGAGACGGTAGTGTGGTTTGGGTACGCAGTAACGTGTCTGTCCTGCTTCGTCCGGAAAGGCAAAAGAAGCGCTACATCGTATTGTGCGAAGACGTGACGGAGGCAAGGGACGCAGAGCAAAGGCTCCGTGACAGCGAGACCAGATTCCGAAGCCTGATCGAACGGTCACTCGATCTGATCACCATCCTCAGAAAGGATGGCGTGATCTTATATGAGAGCCCAGCGATCGAGAGGCTACTTGGGTATTATTCGGAAGAGTTGGTTGGCAGGAACGCCTTCGACTATGTTCATCCTGAAGACTTACCTGCGGTTCTCAAAGAATTGAGCTATGAGTTGCCGGCGTTGGGAACGACATCGAGGATGCTTTTCCGCTTCCTCCACAAGAATGGCACGTGGAGATACATGGAAGGAGCCGCCACAAACCTTTCGAACGACCCCGTAGTAGGGGGCATCGTCGCGAATTGCAGAGACGTGACTGAGCGTGTCGAGACACAGCGCAGGCTCCGCGATGCGCTTGCCACGGCAAGAGAGGCGACCGAGTTGAAGAGCCGCTTCCTCGCGAACATGAGTCATGAGATTCGTACGCCGATGAACGGAGTTGTAGGTCTATCCGAGTTACTGTTGACTACGCCGCTGATCGATGAGCAACGCGAGTACGTGGAGGGCATTCAGTATTCTGCCGACGTACTACTGCGTCTGATCGGAGATATCCTCGATTTCTCAAAGATTGAGGCAGGGAAGTTGGACATTGATCGTACTGTCTACAGCTTGCATTCAACGCTCTTGAATGTTGCCGAACAGGTAGGCGCACAATGCCGGGCGAAACAACTCCAGTTCGAATTGGAGATGGACCCATCCCTTCCGGATCGTATTATCGGTGACGGAATCAGACTGCGCCAAGTACTCACAAACCTCGTTGGAAACGCCATCAAGTTTACAAAGTCCGGATGTGTCCGTGTATCAGCGTGTGCCGCCGATAATGCGCGAGCGTTTCGCATCACCGTGCGGGATACAGGGGTCGGCATTCCCCGCGAGCATCAATCCAAGCTGTTCGCGAGCTTTACGCAAGCCGATTCGTCCACGACGCGCCAGTTCGGGGGAACAGGACTAGGACTCGCCATTTCCAAGCAGTTAGTGGAGCTCATGGGAGGAACAATCGGGTTCACTAGCGTGGTAGGGCAGGGTAGTGAATTCTGGTTCGAGTTGCCTTCCGACTCCGGTCCGAAAAAATCGGAAGATGCGCCGATCGAAGACGCCGTGCTGGAATCGCATCACCACTGATAAGATTTTCGGTATGGCGAATGATGTCATTGACGTCCTGTGTCCGTGTTGCCACACCGCGCTGCGTGTGGATCGCGAGTCGGGAGCGGTGCTGAGTCACAAGGCGCCTGAGAAGCCACCGGCGATTGAGGATCTCGGCGTAGCAGCCAGAGCGCTGAAGGGAGAAGCAGCAAAACGGGAGGAAATCTTCCAGAAGTCGTTCGCCGACCAAAAGACCCGTCAATCCCTGCTCGACAAGAAGTTTGAGGAATTGCTGAAGCAGGCGAAAGAATCGCCGGATACGGGTCCTCCGAAGAGAGATATCGACCTGTAATCGTGCTTCGAACCTGGAAGCTCACAATTGAATACGATGGCACCCGTTATAGCGGGTGGCAGGAGCAGAAGAACGCCCGCACGGTAGCCGGAGACATTCGGCAGGCTGCAGAGGTCTACCTTCAGGCGGATGTCGAACTGCACGGATCAGGAAGAACTGACGCAGGCGTTCATGCGCTCGCTCAGATTGCGCATCTACGGGCCTCAGTCAAAAGCACACCACGTCCGGAAGAACTTCGTCGTGCGCTGAACGCTGAACTTCCGGCGGCCATTTCCGTGCTCAAGGTTCAGCCTGTCGACAACCGCTTCCATGCGCGTCACGATGCGGTATGCCGGTCGTACATCTACCAGATCTCAACCCGAAAGCGAGCCTTCGAGAAAAAGTACGTTTGGTGGGTAAAAGAGCCTCTGGATGTCGAGGCGATGCAGCGAGCGGCAAGCCTGCTTGCGGGCCGGCATGACTTCGTTTGTTTCCGGGCGCCCGATCCTTCCAAGCCGACGGAATCGACAATAGTCGTCGTGGACGGCGCCAGCGTGACGCTGGAGGACGATTTGGTACTGTTCCGCATCGAAGCGTCGCATTTCCTGTGGCGCATGGTTCGCCGGATAGTAGGCGTGCTGGTGAAAGTGGGTAAGCGCGAATTGTCGGAGGAAGAGTTTGCCTTTCTCCTCGACGGACATTGCGATACTCGCTACGATGTCGCCGGATGGACGGCCCCCGCAGCAGGCCTTTTCCTCGAGCGTGTGCGGTATCCGGAGTAGTCAGAATGTTATCCTCAGCATGTTGCCGATGGCTGACACAAAACAGGATGAGGACCCGCCGCCCCAGGCCCAAAATGACGAGGAGCCGATGCAGTTTTGTCCGAGGTGCGATTCGCGTTTGGTCCCGCTGAAATGTAAACTGCTGTGTCAAGTTTGCGGCTATTACATGAGCTGCGCAGACTATTACTGACGATATGAATGAATTGCCCGACCTTCTCGAAAGTTATCGACGCGGCGCAGATCTCGTGGTGGTCGCCCTGGCCGATACCATTCCTTCTGAAATTGACCACGCGCCGGACGAACACTCGTGGAGTTTGCGTAAGATAGTGGCTCATCTGGCTGACTCGGAAGTCGTCGCGGCGTGGCGCTTCCGGCGATTGATAGCCGATCCGAATCCGACGCTGGAAGCTTTTGATGAGAAACTGTGGGCTGCAAACCTTGGTTACGATTGGCGGCACCCTTCCGATTCTTTAAAGTCATTTTTGCATCTGCGCACGGAAAATCACGACCTTTTGATGCACTTGACGCCCGACTATTTCGATCGCTCGGGTACTCACGCCGAGCGTGGGCGTGTCACATTGAAAGATATGATCCGAATCAACATCGAGCACGCTGAGCGGCATGCCGCTCAGATTCGCCGCGTTCGGGAGCATTTCCGTTCCAATAACTATCTCAACCCATGAAACGAATTGCCGTTCTTTTCGCCGCTGCCTGCCTTATCGGAGCGGAGCGATCACCTGAAGCTACCGCCTGGTGGTCGCACGTTGAATTTCTCGCGAATGACGCCCTTGAAGGAAGACTTCCGGGCAGTGCCGGCTATACGAAGGCCGCTCAATATGTGGCATCCCAATTTGAGCAGGCTGGTCTGAAGCCGGGAGCTTCGAAGGTATCGTATCTCCAGCCCGTAAGTATGCAGACGAGGTTGATTGATGAGAGAAAGTCGTCGCTGGAAGTCCTCCGCAATGGCAAGAGCCGGAAGGTCCAGCTGGGCGAAGAGGCGAATCTCAGTATTCGTATCGATAAGCCGGACACCGTTGAAGCGGAGGTAGTTTTCGTTGGCCATGGGTTAAAGATCCCCGAAGCCAAGATTGACGACTTGGCGGGCATCGATTTAAAGGGAAAGATCGCCTTCTATTTATCGGGCAATCCTTCTCATATCGCAGGTCCGCTCGCCGCTCACGCCAGTTCTGCGGCAGAGCGTTGGAAAAATCTTCGGGAAGCGGGAGCGGTTGGTGTGATGTCGTTCAGCGATCCGCAGACCACCGATATTCCGTGGGCACGTTCGACACTCAGACGCCTGGCGCCGGTTTTAGCTCTGACCGAACCTCAACTATTGGACAATGCGGGCGTCAAAGTTTCCATCACCGTCAACCCCCAGCATGCAGATCTGTTTCTCAACGGAACCAGTTATTCGGCGGAGCAGCTTTTAGCGACGCACCGCCGCAACGAAACGCTCCCGCGCTTTCCCCTGAAAGGAAAAATCCGGGTCAAATCGATTTTTAGTCTCAAGCCCACGACGAGCGAGAACGTAATTGGAATCCTGCCTGGGGAGACACAGGAAACGGTAGTCATATCAGCGCACCTCGACCATTTAGGTATCGGTGGCAAGATAAATGGCGACTCGATCTATAACGGGGCGATGGATAACGCCTCCGGCATTGCTTCGCTCATTGAAGTAGCTAAGGCGCTATCCAAGAAGAAGCTTCGCCGAACGATTGCTTTTGTGGCGGTCACAGGAGAAGAGGGCGGGCTGATGGGATCAAAGCATTTTGCCGCGCACCCTACCGTCGCAAAAAAGGATCTGGTGGCCGATATCAATCTCGATATGTTCCTGCCGATCATTCCTCTGAAAGCTATCACAGTGTTTGGCTTGGATGAGTCGGATCTGGGGCCGGATTTTACGACGGTTGCGAGCAAGTTCAACTTTGCCGTCAAGCGTGATCCCCAGCCGGCGCGCAACGGATTTATTCGAAGCGATCAGTACAGCTTCATCCGCAGTGGGATACCGGCGCTCACGTTCAAGTTTTATGCCGAGCCAGGATCACCGGACGCGAAGATCATGGCCGATTGGCTTCGCAATCGCTACCATGCGCCTTCCGACGATCTACAGCAACCGGTCGAAATTGAGTCCGCCGCGCAGTTCAATCGCGTGATGACAGCATTTGTCGAGCACACCGCAAACCGCGCCGCTCGTCCAAAATGGAAGGACACCAGCTTTTTCCGGCGATACGCAACGTCGGACTAGCAGTGCTGTAATCATGATTTCCGCCGTATCTGTGAGCCGCCGAAAGTCACTTGCGCTTCTCACAGGTGGTTTGCTGCGGGCACAAGCGCCTATACCTTGGGTCTGTCCGATGGACCCGGATGTTCGTTCGGATAAAGCAGACCGTTGCCGTAAATGTGGAATGCAGCTTGTAGCCGGCATTCCGCACCCGGAAGAGTATCCCGTCGATATGACCGTCACTTCCGGCAAGGAGCTCACCCTTCGTTTTCGAATACTGCAGCCAGACAAAAAAGAGCTCGCAAAACTTGAATTCATCCACGAGCGTCTCTTCCATCTCTTCCTGGTTAGTAAAGATCTTTCTGTCTTTCGCCACGAACATCCGCAGATGCAGGCTGATGGATCGTTTCTGCTTCGCACGCGGCTACCGAAAGGCGGAATGTATCGTGTGCTCTGCGACTTTTACCCGGCAGGTGGAACGCCGCAGATGATTCCGAAGACGATCTTTCTTCCCGGAGCAGGGCTTAACGCGCGGCTCAGTCCTGATCTGAGTCCCCAAGCGGCTGAGAACATCACCGTTTCCTTGGGGTTGGATCCTGAGATGCCGTTGGCAGGCAAGAAAACGATGTTGTTTTTCAAGCTCGATCCGCCTGACGGCCTGGAGTCCTACCTCGGGGCTTGGGGACATCTCATGGCCGCGAGCGCGGATCTCGTCGATATGACTCATGCCCATCCTGCCTGGGAAGAAGGCGGTCCGAAAATCCAGTTCAACTTGATTTTTCCGCGTCCCGGGATGCACCGCGTCTGGGTACAGTTTCAGCGACTTGGCATTGTCAACACCGTCGCGTTTACAGTGCCTGTCTACAGCCTTTAGCTAATAGATTTTCTCGTTACGAGTGAGCATCTCCATGAATTGTAAAAGTCTCCGCTCGCGGGTCTCAGCTTTCTTTGCGGAGTGCAGCCTGAACAGAATGGCGTACCGGTTGCGAGAGCTCAAAGTTTCGAAGAACGCCTTTGCCACGGCGTTCCGATCGAGTGCCGCCCGTAGATCATCGGGAACAGCCATGGTTGCCCACGAATCGTAGGCCGTCTCCCATCGGCCATTGAGCTTTGCCCGCTCAATCTCGGCGAGTCCTGCAGGCTGCATTCTGCCGCTCTCGATGAGTATCCGAACCTTCTCTCGATTGATCTTCGACCACATGCTTCGCTTTGCGCGGGGAGTGAACTTCTGAAGGTACGTTGTCTCCGTATCTTTCAGCGCTTGGCCGTCAATCCATCCGTAGCAAAGAGCGACCTCGACCGCTTCGGCGTAAGTGACTGACTTGAGTCCCGACCCCTTTTTTGCGAAGCGAAGCCAAATTCCGGATGACTTCGAATGGTTGGTCTTCAGCCACGATTCCCAGCGACGTTGAGAAGCAAAAGCAAGAATCGGCTTATCGTCGGCCATCGCTACCTCTTTTGCACCAGAAACTCTAAGACGATGCCGGGATTGGCGCTCACCACGGCGCCTTTCGGAACTGCAATCGGATCACGAAACACGAAGGTGCGGTTCTGCGCTAGCCGGTAGCGACGCAACCATAAAAGCGGCTGGACGGTTTCTCCGGGCCCACGTAATACGATCTGCGTTGATCTTGACGACATCAGAGGCCGAATGCCGAGAAGCATCACCGGTCCCTTTAGAGTGGTCGTCCGCTTTCCTTTCGGCGGTTCTGGTTTCGAAGGCATGTCCGGTATTTTCGGAAGGTACTGCGGATCGCCCTCGGGCGCGCCGCCTTCCACCCATTCGGCGATACGATTCATCTCGTCCTGTGACAGGCTTGGATCGTTGCGGAAGTCACCGAACCCTTTGATGGCTCCCCAGGGGGGCATGGAGCGATTCAAGACCTCTTCCTTGATCGCTTTTGCCCAGGGCCGAGCATCCTCGTAGGTGAGTAGTGACATCGGAGCCGCTCCTCCGCTTCGATGACAACTTACGCACCGTTTATAGACGATACGCGATATTTCCTGGGACCACGTCAGCTTCGTCGAAATGGGATCGTGAGCAAGAAGAAAACAAGACCCTGCGAGCCCGAACAACAACAGCCGCATTTAGTCAGACTTGACCTGCTTCTTTCGAAAAAAGCTGCGGCGGTCCATGTCCGCCGGGACGGCGACATCGAAGAATCCGATCATCATCTCTTCCCAACTCTGCTCGCCCCAACGAACTTCCACCTTGGAGTCGGGGTTATGCGGATTATTGGGGGAGTTGTCGAACCACCCTGCCATCTCCATCTGCGCGCCAGGCTTGATTTCGAGCGGCTTGGCGAGCCGGTACGTGAGCTGCCAGTTGAAGTTATAGTTCGGGACCTTGAGAAGCACATCTTCCTTCTCGCCCGGCTGCGTGAGTTTGTACTCAAACGCTTTGCCGCGCACATGCATGTGCGGGAAGAAGCTTAAAAGCGTTCCGCCGTTCGGAAGTGTCGCTTTTGCCGGTACACGGAAATTCGGATCTCCTGGTGGAATGACGAACTCATCGTTGCTGAGGGCAACGGTAAGAACACGCTCCTTGGGAGGTTCCTTGGCGAAAATCATGCCCACACTGGTTTTGTCCGATGCCGCCGACTTATTATTCGCAGTGTAGTGCATCTGGAGTACGAGATCCGAGCCCGCTTTAATGAGCTTGGCCTGACCCGGAACAAAAGTGTCCGGTACGTTTCCTGGCGTATAGATGGTCAGAATATCGCTTCCAGCGCCGCCGGTGTCGTTGCGCCGGCGACCCTCCGGTGTCGCACGCGGGGGCACGAACGGCACACCCGGTTCGGCCTCGCCGCGCAACCATTTCGAGGAGGGCTCACGTACAAAGATGACAGCATGATGCACCACGGATCGCGCGCTTGGGCGTGCTTCGACAATCTGCACCCATTTGTCCTCGGTGAACCCGGTCGGTAAGACGATGTACTGATAGTCGATCTTGCCGTTCGCAGGAACATCGAACGAGGTGGGCATAGTGAAGACCACATCCGGCTTCTCGATTTGCCATCCAGCCGGCCATTGCCGGATCGCTGGGGCATCACGCTTGTGACCTTCAGCAGCGCCGGAGTCAGCCCATGCGACAAGCGTATCGATCTCCTTCTGCGTCATCGAACGATCGTTCGAGAAGCTACCATGCGCCGGATCGGCAAACCATGGCGGCATCTTCTTGGTCCGCACGGCTTCCCGAATCGCCTTCGCCCACGGGCGTGTTTCCTTGTACGTGATGAATGCCATCGGCCCAATCTCACCGCTCCGGTGGCATTCCTGGCAACGATTTTGCAGGACCGGCAAGACGTCCTTATAGAAGGTCGTCGAAGGGGCGGCGAACAGGCTCGATGCGGCTATAAACAAATACCACTTACGCATCGATCAATCTCCGTTCTTCTGCTTCTTCGGGCGGGTCAGCTCGTCGGGACTCTTCTGCGGATCAAGCGTGGCGTTGAAGAAGCCGAACATCATTTCCTCCCAACTTTGATCGCCATACTTGACCTCACTCTTTGGATCAGGATTGTGCGGATTGTTGGGAGAGTTGTCATACCAGGCAGTGCAAAGCACTCGGCTGCCTTTAGGCAGAGCGATAGGTTCGACCGGTTCGTAACTCAACTGCCAGTTAAAGTCGTAACGGGGAACGCGCAGAAGCTCTTTGGTTTCGCCGGTAGGATAGACAACGCGAAACTCGAACGCCTTGCCGCGCAAGTGCATGTGAGGAGTGAGCGCAGAAATAGTCGTGTCGTCGTGAAGAGTCAGTTCGGCCTCGACTTTGTGATTATCCGCTCCCGGTGGAATCACGAATTTCTTCGTTGTCGCGGCTAACATCACGACTCGTTCCTTAGGCGGCTCCTTCGCGAAGACGATTCCAACCTTTGTGAGGTCCGACTGTTCCTCGCCACTCGCCGTATAGTGCACCTCGAGAATGATGTCCGAGCCGGCTTTGATCAATCTCGCCTGGTCCGGCTTGAGCATGTCGGGAATCGTTCCTGGCGCATATCCGACCAGCCACTGTCTTGGACCGCCTTCATCGGAAGCGCCTTTGACGGGCACATAGGGTTCTCCAGGAATGGCTTTGCTAAGCCATTTCGATCCGGGCTCCCGAACGAACGCGATCACATGATGCACGACCTTGCGATTTCCCGGCCGGACTTCTGCGAAACGAACCCATCTGTCCTCGGTGAAACCCGTAGGAATCACGTAGTACGTGTACTCGATCGTTCCTTTGGCGGGCACCTTGTAGGACTTCGGCATTTCCAGAGTGAGATCGGGCTGCGGAATATTCCACCCGTTATGGAACTCCCGAGGAGCGGGCGCCTCCTTCGGGTTACCCTCGGCGGCTCCGGTGTCTGCCCACTTCACGAGAGTGTCAATGTCCGACTGAGCTAAAGATCGATCGTTCGCGAACTTGCCGACATGAGGATCGGCAAACCAGGGTGGCATGCGTTTCAAACGTACGGATTCGCGAATTGCCTTAGCCCACGGCCGGGCTTCGGTATAGGTGAGCAGCGAGAACGGCGCAGCCTCACCCGGTCGGTGGCATCCCTGGCAGTTCTTTTGCAGAATTGGCGCTACATCCCGATGAAAAGTCGTCTGGGATATTCCGGTGCCCTTGTTCGCCGCTGATATCGCCATTGAGGTGGCAAAGGCTATCGATAGAAGTCGCATCCCGTCCTCTCGAAGTATACGAGAATAAACGCGTAACCGTTCCCAATATCCGATCAGGACGGAATGCGAATCCCGCACCGAGCGGGAATACTGCTATATGCCTTACATTTACTGGGGCTTGTCTCTCATCGCGGATAATCGCCGGAAACGTACGCGTGCAAATCGCTGATTGTTCGTTCCTGGGCAGAAATCACCCAGTTAACCAAATCACCGATAGAAACAACACCGGCCACACGGTTATCCTCCACGACGGGCATGTGGCGGACGCGAGTAGCGGTCATCTCTCGCATGCATTCGTCGACCGTGGTTGAACGATTAACCACTCCGGGCGTTGACATGATTTCCTCAACTTGAGTTTCACGCGAGGATTTTCCGGAGAGAATAACTTTTCGCGCATAATCGCGCTCGGACAACACACCTCGCAGCCGGTCGCCATCCATCACGAGAACTGCTCCGATGTCATGATCTGCCATCAGAGAAAGAGCTTCGAACACAGAGGTGCCAGGCTTTACAGACCAGACGAACCGGCCCTTCGAGTCAAGAAGGGAACCGATCGTTTCATTGAGGCTCATTAATCCTCCAATTGCCACAATGTTACGCCCGATTGAGTCGCGATTCAATAGCTTATAATCGGGAATTGATAGCCATCGGAGTGGATATCGGCGGAACGAAGGTGGCGGCCGGCCTTGTATCGAGTGGATCCACTCTCGAGCTACTCCGCACCCATTTTGTGCCGACGCGCGCACAAGATGGATTCGAGACCTCGCTCAAGCAATTATGGTCGGCTATCGAGGCTGTGCTCGATCCATCCGCGCAGGCCATCGGTATCTGCGCGCCCGGCCCGCTCAATCCCAAGACCGGAGTCGTTCTGAATCCGCCAAACCTTCCGGGGTGGCGCGACGTGCCGCTCGCGCGAATAGTGTCTGAACGATACGGTTTACCTTGTCGCATCGAAAACGACGCCAATGCGGCTGGGCTTGCCGAAACCTATTACGGCGCGGCGCGCGGTTTTTCCAGCGTGCTCTATGTGACGATCAGTACGGGTATCGGAACGGGCATCATACTCAACGGCAGGATTTACCACGGAAAGAACGGCGCCGCCGGAGAAGGCGGACACGTAACGATTGACTACCGCGGCAGGGCTTGTGGCTGCGGCGTCCCGGGCTGTATCGAAGCGATGGCGTCGGGGAAAGCGCTTGCGGACCTCGGTCGGAATCCAAGCGCGTTGTCGAGGGAAGAACTTGACGACCTGATTGAAGCGTTGTCGGCCTGGCTCGGGAGTTGTATCAGCCTGCTCGATCCGGAAATCGTCGTGATCGGCGGCGGGCTTACAAACATCGGAGAGGCGTTGTTCAGCCGACTGCGAAGCGCAGTTCCGAGTCGAACTATCAACCAGTTTGCGTCGAACACACAGATCGTTCCTGCGCAGTTGGCAGCAAATGTCGGAATCCTCGGCGCTGCAGCAACCGTGCTTAGTTATGAGACGAAGACTCTTCCTTCAGCTTCTTCCGGCTCCACTGCTAGCCGCTCGTGAGCTTCGTTGCGACGTCGCAGTAATTGGAGGCAGTGTCGGGGGCTGCGCGGCAGCCTTGGCGGCGGCTCGGAATGGCATGTCCGTCATCCTGACCGAGGAAACCGATTGGATCGGTGGTCAGCTGACATCCCAAGCAGTTCCGCCGGATGAACATCCTTGGATCGAATCGTTCGGTGGGACTCAGGCGTATCGGGCCTATCGCCGTAATGTCCGCGAGTATTACCGCAAAAACTATCCGCTAACAGAGCTAGCCCGAAGCAGGGAACTGCTGAACCCCGGTGGCGGATCGGTGTCCCGATTGACCCACGAACCGCGAGTTTCCTTGGCAGTGCTCGAATCCATGCTTGCGCCCTACGTCAGCATGGGACGCCTTCAGATCCTGCTCGAGCACAAGCCGGTTTCCGCCGATATCGACCGCGATAGCGTGCGATCCGTGAACGTGCGGAGTTCGCGCAGCGGAGCCGAGCGGACCATTCATGCCAAGTACATCCTGGACGCCACCGAACAAGGGGACCTTCTTCCGCTTACCAAGACGGAGTTTGTGACGGGCTTCGAATCAAAGAAGCAGACGAGTGAGCCGCATGCTCCTGATACCCCCCAACCAGATAATATTCAGTCATTTACCGTATGTTTTGCAATGGACTACATTAAGGGTGAGGATCACACCATCGAAAAGCCGGAAGAATACGGTTTCTGGCGCGATTACGTGCCTCAACTGCGACCTGCATGGCCGGACAAACTACTGAGTTGGTCGATGTCTCATCCGCAGACGCTCGCGCGGCGGGAATTGAGCTTCAATCCCGAGCAGCTTGATCCGGTACCTGGGCCCGTCAATCTGTGGCTATACAGGCGAATCGCGACGCGTCAGCACGTCAGCGGTGGGTCTGACATGACGCTTGTGAATTGGCCGCAGAACGATTACTGGTTGGGTAATCTTCATGGCGTCTCGGACTCTGAAGCCGATCGCCATCTCAAACGCGCAAAGCAGCTGAGCCTTTCGCTTTTGTACTGGATGCAAACCGAAGGAGGGTGGAAGGGCCTGCGGCTGAGGCCCGACATCTTCGGAACGGAAGATGGATTAGCGAAGTATCCTTACATTCGGGAGTCACGGCGAATTCAGGCCGAGGTCACGGTTCTTGAGCAGCACGTAGGAACCGATGCAAGGATGAAACTGACGGGCAGAACCCGAGAGGATGTCAAAGCCGAGGACTTCAAGGATTCAGTCGGTGTCGGAAGCTATCGTATCGACTTACATCCGAGTTCCGGCGGCGACAACTACATTGATGTGAGCTCTTTGCCGTTTCAGATTCCACTAGGGGCGTTGATTCCCAAACGAGTCGAGAATCTGATTGCGGCCTGCAAGAACCTTGGGGTTACGCATATCACGAACGGTTGTTATCGATTGCATCCTGTGGAGTGGAACATTGGCGAATCGGCCGGGGCGCTTGCGGCACACGCCGTCAACAAGAAGTCCACACCACGTCAGATCCGTAACGATCCGAAGCTACTCGCTGAGTTTCAGAAGCTACTGGTATCCCAAGGAGTCGAACTCGCATGGCCTCAACTCACGCCCCGGTAGTTCGAAAGGCTGTCGCTTCGGACGAACCGGCGATTTTCGCCTTAGTCGATGCGTTGGCGGACTACGAAAAACTCGACCGTCCGTCCCCAGAAGCGCGACAGCGGTTGATGCGGGATCTCTTCGGACCCAAGCCAAGGATCGATTGCTTCCTGGCCTTTATGGACAGTTATCCGTGCGGCTACGCCATCGTTCTCGAGACGTATTCAAGTTTTCTCGCCTTGCCGACGCTTTATCTCGAAGATCTGTTCGTAATCGAAGAGTACCGAAAGCGTAGAGTCGGTCGGGCCTTGTTCGATACAGCGCTGGCAGAGGCAAAGCAACGAGGATGCGGGCGTTTGGAGTGGACCGTTCTCGACTGGAATCAGCTGGCCATCGACTTCTATCAGAAGTCCGGCGCGCGCCACATGAAGGAGTGGCACCTCTACCGGATTGAACTGAATTCAGGCTACTTCGGCATAGTCGATTAGCGTCGTGGGCTCAGGAATATTCTCCCCATCGGCTCGCATGCCTTCCAAGTGAAACTCGATTCCTTCCTGCATGAGGCGCTTCACCTCTTCGATCGTGTCACCGGTGGCAATACAGCCGGGTAGATCCGACTTCACGAAACTCTCATTAAAAAGCTGATCACTTCGGTCTTGGTTATGATAACGGATATTATGTCAACTTTTGGCGACGGCTTCCACCTCTCGCATTAGCCGGAGCGTGTTGCCTCCGTAGATCTTGTGAATCTGCTCAGTGGTGTATCCCTTCTCCAAGAGAGCCCTCGTCAGGTTCGGAAACTTCGACACATCGTCCAGTCCGACCGGCGTACAATCGACCCCGTCAAAATCACTGCCGATCCCAACCGCGTCAATTCCGGCGATCTTGACCACGTGATCGATGTGAGCGACTACGTCCGCCAGCGTGGCTCGCGCAAAGTTGGCCTCGACGTACGTTTTGAGTGAGTCCTGGTCGTCTCCGAACTTTTTATTGATCTTTTCTTTCTCCGTAACAGCGTCGGTCCGGACACGCTCGTTTAGAAAGCCGCAGGCGAAATTGATCTGGATGACCCCACCTTTCTTTGCCATGGCGACGATCATGTCATCGGTCATGTTCCGTCGAGCATTCGAAATCGCTCTGCAGGATGAGTGTGAGGCGAATACCGGGGCGAGGCTGGTCTCCATCACATCCCAGAAGGTATCGTCCGCAACGTGGGATACGTCGACAATCATGCCCAGCTTGTTCATTTCGCGCACGATCTTTCGTCCCAGATCGTTTAGCCCGCCGTGATGCTTCACCGACTTATTAAGAACATCACCAGACGAATCCGCCCAATTGTTCGTGTTCGAATGTGTTAGGGTCATGTAGCGAACCCCGGAGCTGAAGAACTCGCGTAGCGTTTCAACGCTGTCTTCGATCGCATGTCCGCCTTCCAAGCCGATGAGAGCTGCCATCTTGCCGCGCTTGCGGGCATTTACGATGTCATCTGCTGTCTTGGCAAAGACGAAAGTGTCCGGATGATGCCCGACGATGTCATTCCGAATCGACTTGATGACGGTACGAGCGTACTCTGCCGCCTTCTTCTGACGCCCATAGCGACTTGGCACATACGCGGCAAAGAACGTGGCGCCGACATTCCCTGCCTTGAGACGCGGTATGTCCGTGCTTCCTTTCGGCGCCGGCTCGCCAATGTTGTAACCTTTCACGGTCTTCATCGGCACATCGTTGTGTGTGTCAATGATCAGTGCAGATCGGTGCACACGCAGCACTTCGGCATCGCTGATTTGCCGGCTCTGCGCGAACACCACACACGCCAGAGCAGGCGCGAGCAGCGCAAATCGCATATCCCTCTATTTTGCCCCAAACTCCTGCTGCATCGCCTTGACGTTCTTTGCAGCCTGCGCTTGTAGAGGACCCTTGATGGCAGCGGACTGCTTGGAGAAGCTGATAGCATCGGCAATCTGAGTCTTGTTCTTGCTTGCCTGAGCCATGCGGTAATTGGCAAGACCCAGATGGAATAACGCCATGCCGTAGAGTTGCTCGTTGTCCTTCACCAGCGGCAGCGCCGGCCGCAACATCTTGTCCGCCTGTGACCACTTGCTTTGGCCACTTAGCGTTGTACCGGCCATCCAATACGCCAGTCCGTTGGTCACGTTCTTCTTGCGCTCCCAGTCGGCGTCGGGCACGCCCTCAGGTTTGGGCCGCGTACCCATCACCTCGATAGCCTTCTCCGAATATTGAATGGCCTTGGCTGGGTCCTTTCCCTGGATCGCCTGATCGGCCATCAATAGCAGCATATCTTCCGAGTATTGGCCTCGCTGATACGCTCGCTCGCCGAAAGCTACCGCCGCCGGCAAAGCGTTTGCCTGTCTTGCCAGCGCCGAATACCGCGGCATTACCATCTCAATGTATTGGCTCTTGGGATTTCGCTTCTCGAGCGCATCGGCGAGTTTCATCGCCTTCGCTGGATCGGTTTCCTGGAGTGCAGTCGCATAAAGCGAGTACTCGGTATATGTGTCCACTTGCTTTGCGAAGTCGATAGCATGCTTATACTCCTCGTCAGCCTGGTCGTCGCGTTTGGGAGCAGCAACTGTCTTCCGTGCTATCTCAGAGGTGGCTCCAGACCATTTCAGAACGCCCTCGGAGTCCTTCTTCGTTTCACTCGCTTTCAAGTTGGCGTACGCCGCATCGATGTCCATGCCGTCCAATGCGACTAACTTCTCGCCGACGGCAATAGCCTTGTCCGAGTTCCCCGCCTTGTTATAACCGGCCTGCAGTTGCGTATATACCCAACCGGTCGCAGCGTGCGTCGGGTACTGGGTAGCAAACTGTTCCATCAATGCGAGTTTCTTCGACTCATCGGATTCCTGGCCGATGGCCTGCAGCATTTTGCCTTCTTCGGTTTCCGCATTAATGGCCGCAAGCTTATGCCGTTGCGCAAGACAAGCGCCGGCTAACGCCAGGGCCGCAATCAGAGCGAGCAGACGAGTATGCATGTTGTCGGGAAGCATTATAGGCCCGGCGAGGTCCGGAAGTAAATGCCCCCCCAAATATCCCGCATGTACACTGAGAAATTATGAGTGATCCGGAAGTTCCAAACCCAGATGAAATGCCGCTGCCCCCGGCAACGTTTGAGTTTTTCGTCCTATCTCTTAAGATGCAGGCTGAGATGTCGATGGGGCTGATCCACTTTGGAGAGGAAAAAGATCGGCCGGAGCCCGATTTGCGTGTGGCGCGCCACTCGATCGACCTGCTCGCGATGATCGGAGAAAAGACGAAGGGGAACTTGTCTATGGAGGAACAGCGGCTGATTGAAAACTCGCTTACAGAACTTCGGTTCCGTTTCGTCCAGGTCAGCGGCTCGCAGTCGAATTTAATCATCTAAGATGCCGGACGTTACCATAACGGTACTCGGATCGGGTACCAGCATGGGTGTGCCTACGCTGGGTTGCGATTGCAAGGTGTGCACCTCGAGTGATCCACGCGACAATCGGCTTCGGCCATCCATCATGCTGCAGTATCACGGCCGTACCGTGTTGATCGATACAACGCCAGATTTCCGCCAACAAGCATTGCGGGAACGGATCAGCAGGATCGACGCGATCCTGTTCACGCATTCTCATGCGGATCACATCATGGGCCTCGATGACGTTCGTCCTCTCAATCTCCGGCAAAAGGGCGAGATCCCGATCTACGGTTCTGCCGAAACGCTCTCTACGATTCAGTGCTCGTTCAACTACATTTTTGACAACGCCAATCCCGAATCCGCAATCCCGAGATTATCGATGCATCCGCTCACGTTTGAAGGTGTTGATCTGTTTGGATTGCATTTCAGGCCGATTCTTCTTCATCACGGACGATCGTTCGTCTACGGTTATCGGTTCGGCGATGCCGCCTATTTGACAGATCACAGTACGATCCCAGAGGAATCCATGGCGAAGCTCAGCGGCTTGGATGTTCTTTTCCTCGACGCGTTGCGTCACAAGCCCCATCCCACACATACAACAGTCACTGATGCATTGACGTACGTAGAACAACTTTCTCCCAAGCGGGCGTTCTTCACACACATAAGCCATGATCTGCCGCATGAATCGACCGAGAGTCGCTTCCCTGCTCGCGTCCGGTTGGCATATGACGGTTTGCGCATCCAAGTTGGACAAGCGAGCGCCGGAGATGCGAGCTGAATGTTTCGCATATATAACAGTATTTCTGGCGTCGATGCGCACTTCCGCGCCGTAGCGGTCGGCAACTTCGATGGGGTTCATGCCGGGCATCGGCAATTACTTCGCCGCGTCGTCGAGGTCGCCAAAGAGAAAGGCTGGCGAGCATCCATCCTCACGTTCAATCCTCATCCGACTGCCGTCGTGGCTCCCGAGCGCGCTCCTAAATTGCTCACTACAATTGAAGAGCGATCGCAGGAAGTCCGTAAGGAAGGAATCGAAGAGGCGATCGTACTTCCTTTCGATCCGAAGTTCGCAAGCCTCACGCCGAAACAGTTCGCTTCGGAGGTGCTGGAGCATGGCCTTGGAGCGAGGGCAGTGCTCGTCGGCCAGAACTTTCGTTTCGGCGCCAGACAGGCTGGCGATGTCGACCTGTTGATCGAATTGGGGAAGCGAAACGGCTTCGATGTCGAGATCGTGCCGAGCGTGTTCGTCCGAGGCCGGATGGTTTCCAGTACGGAAGTCCGACGCGTGCTGATGGAAGGGAACGTTTCGCTTGCTTGCAGACTCTTGGAACGACCGCACGCGATCAGTGGTGCTATCGTTCCAGGCCATGGAATCGGGTCCAAGCAGACCGTTCCGACATTAAATCTGGAAACGAAGGCGGAAGTAATTCCAGCCGATGGTGTCTACATCACACGCACAACCGATCTTCGGGCCGGACGCTATTGGCCCTCGATCACGAACATAGGGATGAGGCCGACGTTTAACGGAGATCGCCGAACGATCGAGACGTTTTTGCTATTGCCTCTCGAAGGGGATACTCCCAAAACGATCCGCCTGGAATTTCTGAAGCGAGTACGGGAGGAGCGGAAGTTCGAGTCCCCCGAAGCGCTGAAGACTCAAATCCTAAAGGACGTACAGAGGGCCCAGACGTATTTCCGCCGGAGCCCTCCTAACCGCTTGATGAACTACCAGTCGACTACCGAGCCATCATCCGGGTCGAAGCGCGCGTTGTAAGGTCTCGGCTCTCCTACCTGCGCCTTCAGTTTATCTTCATCGATCGTGATGCCAAGGCCGGGTTCGGTCAGCAATGGACGATGGCCATTCTGAATCGGCGGCAATGGTTTAGCCAGCAGATCGCTGTACTCGTTGTCACCTCTTTCCTGAATGAGGAAGTTCGGGACGGAAGCAGCGAGTTGGAGACTGGCGGCAAGCGAACACGGTCCCTGGGGATTATGGGGAGCGATCGGCGTGTAGTACGCTTCGGCCATCCCCGCGATGATCTTTAGTTCCGTGATTCCTCCTGCATAGCAGATATCGGGCTGCAGGATGGTGGCGGCGCGCTTCTCGAGGATTTCTTTGAATCCCCATTTTGTGAAAATACGCTCGCCCGTTGCGATCGGTATGTGGGTTTTCTTGGCAAGTTCGGCCATGATGTCGACGTTGAGCGCCTGCACGATCTCTTCGTAGAACCAGGGATTGTACGGCTCCAGCGCCTTCATCAGAATCATCGCCGTGGGCGGTTGAACCTCTCCATGAAATTCGACACCGATGTCGACATCCGGTCCGACTTTTGCGCGAAGCGCTTTGAAGTATTCCACCGCGCCATCGACAAACTTCTGTCCTTCCACATATTTGTTCGGACCACGGCCGAGGGCGCGCAACTGCGTCTTCATGGCGTTGACGCCATTTTCCTTGTTCACTCGCCCGTAGACTCGGACGCGATCCCGTGTCGGACCGCCCATGAGCCTGTGCACCGGAAGCCCATATGCTTTGCCGGTGATATCCCAAAGCGCCTGGTCGATGCCGCTCGAGATAGCGGTCTTGATTGGACCGCCGCGGTAGAAAGCTCCGCGGTGGATGGCTTGCCAATGGAAGGCGACACGACGAGGATCCTTGCCAATAAGGTAGTTCCCTACTTCCAGAGCCCCGGCAGCGCAGGCCTTGGCATCGTCTTTCAACATCTCACCCCAGCCGGTGATGCCGGCATCGGTGGAAATCTTCACGAAGACCCAGGAGTTCTTGAGGACGAACGTCTCGATCTTACTAACTTTGATGTTGTCTTTCGGGCTCGCCTGAGCGGCATTGCCTGGCTTGACGGTAAACGTGCCATCAAGTCCCAACAATGCGCTGGGAGCGATCAAACGCAGCCAGGATCTACGATCCATTTTCGGCAGCGACACGGCTTCATTCCTCCTAGAATTTCCTGATTCCGTCTTCGGATACACGCATTCTACTACTTAGTTGCGAGACCTTCGACGAGTATTTTTGCTAAGTCCGCAATCAGAATTGAGCCGGCATTATCGGGCGTATAATCCCGTTTTGGCATGCCGTCGACCGTAATCGCCATGGCGATCGGTCCGCCTTTGGAGTATACGATGCCGACATCCGAACGCAAGGCATCGAGAGAGCCAGACTTGTTCGCGACCGGATAGTCGGAAAGCTTGCGACGGATTCCGGAATCATCCTGGCATCGCTTCAAGATCGCGATCATCTCACGCGACGACTCTGGATTTACGACCTCGCCCTTGTGCAAGCGCTCGAGGATTGTGACCATATCTTTTGGCGTTGAGACTCCCAGGCCGTATTTTTCGTTCTCCGGAAGTTTCCCCGCGGCGGACCAACCCGAGGGCGACTTCAGGACTGTTCCATCACCGCGGACTTTTCGGAGAGATCGCGTGTCCTTTATGCCGAGCTTGTCGAGGTAGGCATTGACTGCATCGGCGCTGAACCGTTCCAGCACCATGTTTGTGGCGCTGTTGTCGCTGAGCACGATCATCAGGTTGACGACGTCCTTGAGCGGTAGCTGGACACCATCGGAGACCTCGGAACCAATGATGCCACTGCCGCTGACTTTATTGGCTGCTGCGACGACTAGCGGCTCATCCCACTTCGCCTTCCCGCGCGCGACAGCGTCGAAAACGGCCAACATGATTGGCAGCTTGATGGTGCTCGCGGTGCGCACCTTCTCGGACTCTCGAATACCAACTGACGAGCCGGTTTCGAGGTTCTTCGCACAAAGCGAAACGCTGCCCTGGAAGGCAGCGATGCGCTCTTGTAGTCTGTCCTTGGTCTGAGCGGCAGCGCCGGCCGCGAAAGCCAGCGCTGCCACCAAAATCAGCCGATGCATTTAGAAGTTGATCTTCGCCCCGAGTTGGATCTTACGCGAGCCCGTCAGTTCCGACGGTCCGGTGAAGTTTCCGAAGCTCCCCGATGTTCGGACTGCAGTTAAATTGGTAACCTCCCACAAAGGAGTGTTAGTCAGGTTCGTCGCATCGGCGCGGATCTGAAAATCGACCCGCTCAGTGATAGCGAAGCGCTTCGATACCGACATATCCATGTTGAATGTCGGAGGGAGATTGAAAAAGTTGCGCCCTGTATTGCCGATCTCGCCCGCCGGTGTTGGAACGAACTTCTCGCGCGTCGCCTGATCGAAGAACTGCACGATACCGGCCGAGTTTGTGAACACCTTGCCATCGTTGGGAGAACAGCCATTGCATTGCACGGTTGTCTGAAACACGTTACCGAGCGTGTTGGCGCCCGAGAAGACAGTGAAGGGACGTCCAGTCTGGTAGCGGAGAAAGCCGGAGATTGACCAACCACCGATGAAACCGTCGACAACACGATTCATGTCGACACCATAGCGCTTGCCGCGGCCAACCGGTACTTCCCAAGTCCAGTACGAATTCAGGACATGCCGGCGGTCGAAGTCGGAACGCGCGTAGTTTAGTTTGCGGTTGTTGATGTCGAAGGGATGCGAGGTCGCCTGCTGCTGGGTACCTGTTCCATACAAAGTCAGCGAGGGATCGAACGACCGGGTATCGAGCGACTTCGACCAGGTCCAGCTAAACTGCGCTTCCAGTCCCTTGGTCATGCGTCGAAGCACTTGAAGCTCTAACCCATGATACGTAGAGAAGTCATTCGATTCGATGACACGCATTTGGCCGAACTGAGGAAACGGAAAGAAGAAGAATGGTCCGAGGCCGGAGAGAGAGGTTGCGCTCACCGTCTGTCCGGCCGCATTGCGTTCGAACCTTTGGCCAAGGTTCTGCGCAACAATACCGACGTTGTTCAGCGCCATATCACTTGCGAACTGGCGTCGGAGGAACGCCGCGCCCGATTCAGTCGCGGTGCGACGCGTATCAGGCCGCGTCAACTGGTCGAGTAGCGCGCTCTCGCCTCCGCCTTGCGCTACCTTAAACGCATTTAAGAACCCGTTCTGGAAAATCTCAGCTTGATTGGCATTGTAGGAACCGTACAAATTGTAAGCGCGCCGGCCAATGTAATCGACCGATAACACGGTTCGGGGCGCGATCTCCTGCTGGATGCCGAACGCCCACATGTGCGTCGTCGCCACTTCGATATTCGGATCGACCACGGTGATGGTGTTCGTGGTGTACGGGGTCGGCTGAGCCAGCGACGAGGGCGGAACATTAGGAGGATTGATTTGAGGAACATTGGCTAAGCGACCTCCGCCCTGGCCGAACGTGTTGTCCGTGATTCCTGTTGTGATTCCCGGTAATGTCTGGAAGATCGTAGACAGACCAAAAGTGGGAAGCCGGTCATAGGCAATACGGTAGTTCGAGCGGATCGAGGTCTTCCCTGCTCCGAACGGATCCCACGCGATGCCGATCGAAGGTCCAAGATTGTTCCAGTCCTTCTTATAAAACGGCTGCCCTTGAATCCACTTGGCCGTAAGCGTGGGAGGCGCCCCATTGACGAGAGGCTGATCTGGAGCCGCAATCAAATCGCTCGCTTCGCTTGGCGCGTTGCGCAGTTCCCAACGAAGTCCGAGATCGATGGTGAGATTGCGCCGGACTTTCCACGTGTCCTGGAAATACATTTCCATTTCGCCATACTGACCCTTGACGCGCAGCAGATCATCCACATAGCTCTGGCCATCGGAAGGAAAGCCGCGCGAAACAGATCCGACTCTGCCAAGCAGGAAGTTGATATTGCGGTCGAATTCCGGCCGATCGAACTGTACGTTCAAATCGCTCGGAATGTTGAACGCCGCGGGATTGATCGTGTTTATCGCCGCGCTGAAGTCGACAGTCGTGTTCGCATTTGCGCCGCCAACCGATCCGCGAATGTCCGCGTGCTGCACGAAGCGAAGGTTGAAGCCGGTCTTGAATGTGTGAGCGCTCTTGACGAACGTCAGGTTATCCACGAACTGGCGTGTGCGGATCGTGCGGAGATTCCCGATCGCATAAGAAAGATTCTCGACCAACACCGGAGCATCGGCTGCGCCGAGGTTGTTGGTCACCGTTCCGCCGCCGTCCCCACCCCGGAAGAAAAGCGCGCCAGGTTGCGCGAGCGGACTGAGGAAATTGAAGGTGAACTCGCTATGCCCGAAGATGAATTCGTTAATGATGTTCGGAGTCACCACATAGCGCCAACTGGCGGCGATGTTTTTCGGACCACGCTCCGTATTGACGTTGCAGCCTGTACCCGGGAAGAAGGCGGTACCCGAGTTTGCGGCATCGCAAACGGAATCCTGATATCCCCAGGAGCCTCGTCCGAAGACCGAATGCTTGTCGTTGAACTGATGATCGATTTTGATCGTGTTGTCCTGCTGCTTCTCGTTCACCGGAGCAGACCACGTGTAGTACGCGGTGTTGAGCCCGTCGCCGCCCTGGAAATTATTTGGCAGCGGAAGCTTTGCAACAGCGGCAGCGATGGTCGGATCGAGACCGAGGCGCTGCGGGTCATTTGCCACAACGTTGTAGGTCGCGAGGTTCACTCCCGCCACTGGATTGCCGGCGGCGTCGACAGAAGCACCGGTCTGGCCGAAGGGGCGATTCCGTCCGCCCGAAACATAGCGCAGCAGCCCACGACGGGCGTCCGCAGTGTACGTAAGCCGATTGACCGTACGTGTTTCGGACGCCGCCAAGCGCTGCAGATTCACGAAGAAGAATGTCTTATTGCGCCAAATGGGTCCACCGATGCTGCCGCCGTAAATATTCTGAACAAACTGGCGTTTGCCAAGGTTATTGAAGTTATTAGCCCATTCATTGGCATTCAGCATCGGGGTGCGGTAAAACCAGAAGCCGGTACCATGAAACTGGTTCGTACCGCTCTTGGTAACGAGCATCACGTTGGCGCCGCTATTGCGACCGACATCCGCCGTCGGGTTGCTCGTAACGACTCGGAACTCGCTCAACGAGTCGGGATTCGTGCGGGTCGGCGCAAAGTTCGAACCACCTGCGCTCGGATCGTTATTGTCGATGCCGTCGAGCGTAAAGTTCCAGGCGCGATCCCGCGCGCCGTGGACGTGAAACCCTCCTCCGGTATTCGCGCCGTCGAATGTGCCGGGTTGCAGCATGACGAGGTTCAGCGGATTTCGACCGCGCGTGCCAACAATCGGCAGATCGCGGATAAGTTGCTCGGTGAGCACGTTTCCGTAGTTGCCCGATGTGCTTGTCTGCACGGTTTCAGCGGCTCCCACCACTTCCACCGTTTCCGTGACTTGCCCGACTTCGAGTGTCGCGTTGACCGTCGTTGGTTGTCCGATGCGGACTTCGTTATTTTTGAGCGAGACCTTTTTGAATCCCGGCGCCTCAACTTCGACCGTGTAGAGGCCGGTCGGGATGGCATCAAACGTAAAAATACCGGATTCCGTCAAAGTCGCCGTGCGAGCCAGTCCGGTTTCTTCGTTCCGGACGGTGATCGTCGCGCCGGAAACGGCAGCGCCGCTCGCGTCTTGTACCGTGCCTGTCAGACGGGAAGTGGTGACCTGGGCGGACAAAGTCCCAGCCACTAATATGAGAAAAATGTACAGCAGAGACCTGACCCTCATTTGCATTTCCTGTTAGGGTACCGCTGTTTCAGTTTGTTTACAACTGAAAGTGGTGCTAATCGCATCGGTCGGCAGACAATAACGCGCGTGATAAAATCTTTGGTCAGGGAAAGCCCCGAAGTCTTTTTCGTAAACCGGCGTTTCCGTAATTTGAGTGAGCCTCGCTCGCGTTTTGGAAACCCATCTCAATCCGTAAACCAACTCGAGGGAGGAATTTCTTTATGGCAATGGTTTCGATGCGGCAGCTTCTTGATGAAGCTTCGAAAGGCGGCTACGGCGTCGGCGCTTTCAACGTGAATAACATGGAGCAGATCCAGGCGATCATGGAGGCTGCCCGTGAAACGAAGTCGCCGGTCATCGTCCAGGCGAGCCGTGGCGCTCGTGGATACACGAACGACCGGTTCCTGTATCACCTGATGCTCGCGGCAACCGAACTGTATCCCGAGATTCCGATCGCATTGCATCAGGATCACGGCAACAGCCCTGAGACGTGCATCTCGGCCATCGAAATGGGATTTACGAGCGTCATGATGGACGGCTCGCTCATGCCCGACGGCAAGACTCCAGCTGATTTCGAATACAACGTTCGTGTCACGCGCGAAGTAGTCGAGATTGCGCACGCTCGAGGTGTAACTGTCGAGGGCGAACTTGGTTGCCTAGGCGGTATTGAAGACGGTCACGGCGCCGATGTAGACGCTTTGGCGCACCTGACTGACCCCGATGAGGCCGTCGAGTTTGTCGAGCGCACAGGGATCGACGCTCTCGCAGTGGCGATCGGGACAAGCCATGGCGCCTATAAGTTCTCCAAGAAGCCGACCGGCGAAGTTCTCGTGATGTCAAGGATCGAGGAGATTCATCGCAAGTTGCCGAATACGCATCTCGTGATGCACGGATCGTCGAGCGTTCCCAAGGAACTCGTCGACGAGATCAATAAATACGGCGGCAAGATCAAGGAGACTTACGGCGTACCGGTCGAGGAGATCCAGCGTGGTATCCGGCATGGCGTTCGCAAGATCAATGTCGACACCGATAATCGCCTGGCGATGACCGCTGCCGTCCGTAAAGCCCTCTTTGAAAAGCCGGAAGAGTTCGATCTTCGTTACTACATGAAGCCTGCGCGCGAGGCGATGAAGCAAGTCGTCAGAGCTCGTATGATTTCGTTTGGTCAGGCCGGCAACGCAGGTTACGCGCCGATTCCGCTCGAGAAGATGGCGCAGAAGTACAAGGAACAGCCGGTTACGGCCTAACGATCATTTCCAATTAATGCAAACGGCCGGACTAGTGTGTCCGGCCTTTTTGCTTTTGCCGCGTTAGACAGGGACTCGCACTATCTTAGACGTGACGATCGCGGCTCCAACATGTCGTTGTGTATGTTCGGAAATGTGGACCAGCAGTACACCAAGCGGGACCGGCGTCCGCTTGCGGCCGATCTCCCGCACAGCAGAGAACGAAGAGGGATCAATCGCTCGTACAACCGTTTCTGCTTTCGAAAGCTTCTCATCGAGTAGTGCCAGCAACTGGTCTCGCGATAGACCACCGTCGTTCTGTTCGCTTTTGAGCTCGAGAAGTTGGCGTTCGTCGAGTTGTCCTCCGTCGGCATAGGTGAGCAACCTGTCCACGCTTCCGGCAATATGCCGGATGTGAAACCCGACAGACCCGATCTCCCCTCTCCGCCGCCAGATTTGTTCCTCTGACAATCCGTCGGTCCAACGTCGCAGATCCTCTCGCGTCTGTTCGAACGAGTACAAAAGCGCTGCCAAGAGCGGAGAAACGTCATTCAACTTACCAGTCAGCCAAGGCTCCATATGTCAATTCTGTACTAACTCGTTTAAGATGTGCTACATTCCGATCAAGAAGTCCACGTTGCAAAAGGGAATCCGACAATGATCAGTCGTAATACGCCCAGCATGCTCTGGGTAAGGTTCGCAGCCTTGTTTGCTCTTCTAACTGCTCAACTTCTGGTTGGGCAAACCACTTCACAAATCAACGGCAATCTCAAAGACAAGAGTGGCGCTGTTGTTGCCGGCGCGACGGTCCGCGTAACGAACGTTGAAACGGACGTCACTCGAGAAGCAACAACCGACGAAAGCGGCAATTTCGCAATTCCATTGCTGCCTCCGGGACGGTACAGGGTCAACATCCAGAAAGATGGTTTTCGACCCATCGTTCAGGAAAACGTAAGTCTTGAAGTCAACCAGGTGGCGCGTCTCGATTTTGCTCTTGAACTGGGAGCAGTTACCGAATCGGTACAAGTCACTTCGGCGGCCCCACTGATCGAATCGGACACATCTTCCATCGGTCAGGTAATTGAGAATAAGCAGATCACGGAACTTCCGCTGAACGGCCGCAACTTTGTACAACTCGCGACGCTCGGACCGGGTGTTACCGGAGTTGGATTCAGCGCGACCGGCACGATCATGAGCGGCACCCGACCGGACGATTCTCGTCCAGGCTCGGAGTTATTCTCAAACGGAAACCGCGAGGGTTCGAATAACTTCCTTTACGATGGCGTCGACAACAATGAACGTCTCACGCTTTCGATCACACTACGTCCCAGCGTTGAGGCCGTACGTGAGTTCAAGATACAAACCAACATGTTCGCCGCCGAGCAGGGCCGCAACGCTGGCGCGACGGTCAACGTCATTTCAAAGTCTGGATCGAACGAATTCCATGGCAGCGCATACGAGTTTCTTCGAAACGACAAGTTCGATGCGCGCGAATACTTCGCGCCAGTTGGTCAGGCGAAGCCTGCGTTCCGCCAGAACCAATACGGAGCGAGCTTTGGCGGTCCCGTCGTTAAGAACAAGGTATTCTTCTTTGCGAACTATGAAGGATTCCAGAAACGACGCGAAAACGTCAGTGTGAACACAGTACCGACCGAAGCGATGCGCCGCGGCGATTTCAGCGCCGTTCGCGATATCTTCGATCCGTTCTCTGTGCGGCCTGATCCAAACAACCCTGGCCGCTTCCTGCGGGATGCGTTTCCGAATCGGCAGATCCCGCAGAATCGATGGGATCCGGTTGCTGTAAAGCTCATCAACGCCTATCCCTTGCCGCAGCGCGCAGGATTGGTAAACAATCACACCAGTATTCTCAAAGAGAAGCAAACCTGGAATCAGGGCGACGGCCGCGGTGACTGGAACTTGTCGGACAAAGACTTCGTGTTCGGACGCTACTCGCGTCAGGATACGACCACGACCAAACCCTCAACCTTCCCCAACGTGTCCTTACCCGGTCTCGACCAGCCCGTCGGGTTGGGTAACGAAGGCACCTTTGCCGGTGATTCAGCTCTCGTCGCTCATCATGCAGTTCTGAGTTGGACTCGCACCATTACGCCAACGTTCCTGATGGACGCCAGGATGGGCTTCAATCGGTTCAATCTTGACTACCGGCAGGAAGGAGCGGTGGAAGGCGCACGGCTTGGCGAAAAACTCGGGATCCCGAACGCCAACCAAGGTCCGCAAGCAAACGGCATTTCCATCACAGGTATGGCAGGCTATCAAGGCATCGGGCAGACGCGTTCACTTCCGATCCTTCGTATCGAAAACACTTTCCATCCCACGGTCACATTCACGAACCTTCGCGGACGTCATACGTTCAAGTACGGCATCGAAGCACGGCGTCGGCAGTTGAGCCAGTTCCAGACCAATCGAGGTAGTGGGCGGTTCAATTTCGATTCGACCTTTACGACCAATCCGTCGGCAACCGCTAATACCGGCGACACAATGGCGAGTTTCCTGCTCGGAACAGCGGCGTTGATCGAACAGGATTTCCTCCTGGTGTATCCCGGCATCCGAGGAACGGAATGGGGTGGATTCGTTCAAGACGACTGGCGCGTGTCGGATCGTCTGACGCTGAACCTCGGCCTGCGCTATGAGTACGACACCCCGTACAGTGAAGTCGCAGACCGCTGGACAAATTTTGATGTTGTCACGGGCAAACTCCTAATCGCCGGCTTCAACACCGACTCACGAGCCGGTGTGAATCCGGATACGAACAACTGGGCGCCGCGTTTCGGGTTTGCCTATAAAGCAAGCTCGAGCACGGTGGTTCGCGGTGGGTTTGGAATGTACTACAACACGCAAGGAAGCGAATCCGTTTCCCTGCGCATGCACCGCCAAACCCCGTTTGGTCCGATTCAAACTGAGACCATCGATCAGTTCTCGAATACTCCGCGTACGATGTCTCAGGGATTCCGGCCACTGCAGAACCTGGCTTTCGAATCTGTGACCGCGAATCCGACAGGCGACTTCCTGGCTGTGAATCCCAACTTCAAGAACGGTTCGGTGATGCAGTTCAATCTGCAACTCCAGCAGGAACTGCCTTGGAACATGGTCTTTAAGGTCGGCTATGTCGGCAACCTCGGCCGCGAACTCGATTACGTATTCAACTACAATCAGCCGGATCCGGGTCCAACTCCGACCGCGACTCGGCGGCCGTTGCGCAACATTGCTCCAAACGTCGTGAACGTCAGTTATATGACCAGCGACGGTCGGGCGAACTATCACTCCATGCAGGCCACGATGGAAAAGCGATTCTCATCCGGGATGAGCTTCCTCTCCGCCTACACGTGGGCGCATTCGATCGATAACGTACCGAACGCTTTCGGCGGCGCGGCCAATGGACCTTTTCCTCAGGACATTCGCTATCGCAATAACGATCACGGCGACAGCGGTTTCGATATTCGCCATCGCTTCACCCACAGCACGAACTACGAATTGCCGTGGGGCAGGGGCAAGAAGTTCGACATCGAGAATGCCGATTCCTGAACGCGATTGCCGGTGGCTGGCAAACAAACGGAATCTTCACATGGCAAACCGGATTGCCGTTTACCCCGACGCTCAACAACAGCGTGTCGAATGCTGGAGGTAGTCGGCCGGATCGCCGCAAGAGTGGAGAGATCGACAATCCAACTCCCAATCTGTGGTTCGATACGAGCTTCAATACAGCCGACGCCGCGTGGGGCGTTCCACAGCAGTACACGTACGGCAACGGTGGACGGAACATCTTGCGAGGACCGGGTCGAATTAATCTCGACTTCTCAATCTTCAAGAGCTTCAACTTCACCGAAACCCGTAGTTTGCAGTTCCGCGCGGAGTCGTTCAACCTGACGAATACGCCGGCGTTCAACCTACCCAATTCTGCTATCGGCTCGGCTGCTGCGGGGACGATCACCAGCACGGTCGGCAATCCGCGGCAGATGCAGTTTGCGTTGCGTTTCGCGTTCTAGGCAGCGATCGTTTAGGCAGTAAAAAGGACCGCTTCGGCACTTGTCGAAGCGGTCCTTTCATTTTTGGACGGGGAGCCTGCCGAAGTCGGTATCATAGAAGTGTCGACACCCCTCGGCCGTGAAATGCCACCAGCGTTATCGTTTACTTTCGGGATTATTGATTTGGTTGCCCCTGCTTGGTCAGACCGCTGCGGACACTGAATTTTTCGAGAAACGGATCCGCCCCGTCTTCGCCGCTAAGTGCAGTCAATGCCACAATTCTAAGACCAAAATGGGAGCGGTGGACCTCACTTCAGGCGAGGCGTTTCAGCAGGCAGTGAACGAAGCTTCACTAATTTCAGCTTCGAATCCCGAGGACAGTAGACTTCTCCGATTACTCGGCTGGGAAGACAAGGTCAAGATGCCCCCTACGGGTAAGTTGCCGGCCGAGGACTTGAAGACCATCACCGAATGGGTGAAAGCCGGCGCGCTTTGGCCGGGCGTCTCAAAGGCAAAAGCGGATACCAAATGGCCGGCCGGGTTCGATGAGCGAGCCAAGTACTGGTCATTCCAGCCCGTCAAGCCGCAAACGCCGCCAGCGGTCAAGAACGCTAAGTGGGTCCAATCGCCGATCGACAATTTCATCCTGGCGAAACTGGAATCGAAGGGCATCCAACCTGCCAAGCCAGCCGATAAGCTGACATTGTTACGCCGGGTCACGTTCGATCTAACGGGGCTTCCGCCGACCGAACAAGAAATTCGCGAGTTCACCGCCGATACATCGCCCGAAGCGTTCCACAAAGTGGTCGAACGGCTGCTGGCCTCGCCGCGCTATGGCGAGAAATGGGGACGCAATTGGCTCGATATAGCACGTTACGCCGACTCAACCGGCAACGACGAAGATCATCGCTATCCGCACGCCTGGCGCTACCGCGATTACGTCATCAATAGCTTCAACTCGGATCTGCCGTACGATCAGTTTGTTCGCGAGCAAATCGCGGGTGACCTTCTTCCCTCCCCTGATGGACACATCAACAAGCAGGGAATCGTCGCAACGGGCTTCCTCGCTGTCGGGCAGAAAGCCATCGCGCAGCAGGATAAGAAGAAGATGCTCTACGACGTTTATGACGAGCAGGTCGAGGTTGTCGGCAAATCGATCCTGGGTCTGACCGTAGCCTGCGCGCGCTGTCACGATCACAAATTCGATCCGATTCTCACCAAAGACTACTACTCAATGACGTCGATCTTCGCGAGTACAAAATCGTTTGAGGATCCTAGCCCGAACGTCGCGAAGCTCCTGAACACTCCGCTCGTCGAACCGGAAGTATTCAGCGCCTACAAGGCGCAACAGGAGACGATTCGAAAGAAGCAGTTTGCAATCGAGGATCTTGTCCAGATAGGAAGTGAGCGGTTTCATAAGGAACAGTCGCTGAAGCTTGCCGCTTATATGGTTGCCGCGCGAAAAGTCGCTGCGGGAGCTAAAGCAGCAGATGTCGCCAGGGAAGCCTCCCTCCGTGAAGATCTTCTGAATCGGTGGGTCAAGTATCTCGACAAAGGTATCGCTAACGGACCGGATCTCGAGTCCTGGGTCAACTTGAAAGCCGACGCTACCCCAGCAGAAGTTCTGGCTGAGGCGCAGAAGTATCAGAACAAATCGCTCGAGACGCTTGCCGCATGGACGGAAAAGATCCAACGTTGGCGTGTCAACTACAAACGAGCGGTCGAAGCCGCTGACATGCCGCCCCCGGAGCGTCCTCGTTTCGACGTAACAATGGACCGCTTCTTCAACGACGTTTTTCTTGCAGGTGGACCATTCGCCTCAGGCGGAAAGAAAAACACCAACACCGAAGACCTGCTGACTCCGGTAGAGCAAGCTCAACTCAAGACGATGCGGGATGAACTCGAATCGCTGAAGAAGAATGCAATGCCTGAACCGGATATGGCCTGCGCAGTTCAGGAAGGCGAGCCAGTTCAACAACACGTCTTTATTCGCGGCGATTACAACAGTCCCGGCGAGCCGGTCGCCAAGACTTTCCCACTCGTCCTGGCCAGCACCCGCGATCCCAAAGTAACGAAGGGCAGCGGACGGCTCGAACTAGCGCAATGGCTCACCATGCCTGAGCATCCATTGACGCCGCGTGTCATGGTCAATCGCATCTGGAACTGGCACTTCAACGAAGGCATCGTGCGCACCCCGGACAACTTTGGACTGATGGGCGAGAAGCCGACTCATCCCGAGTTGCTCGATTTTCTCGCAAAGCAGTTCGTCGAGAACGGGCTGGAGCGTGAAGGCGATGCATCGCATGATCCTGCTTTCCAGCACGTATCAGATGGCCAGCAGTGTCACCGACGAACAGCAGCGGCTCGATCCCGAGAACAGGCTTTGGTCGCGCTTTGCGCGGCGCAGACTCGGCGTCGAGGAATTGCGCGATTCCATGCTTGCCATCGACGGCACGCTTGACCTGACGATGGGCGGAACTCTCCAGAAAGGCGTGGGAACCGATAGCGAGAACAGCACGGATCGACTCAGCCTCAGCCCGGAAACATTAAAGCGGCGGACGGTGTATCTACCTTTGCGCCGGTCGAATCTTCCCTCGATTCTCAATCTTTTTGACTTCGGCGATGCGGCCACGGTGACTGGCAAACGGCAGGCCACGAACATCGCTCCGCAAGCCCTGTTCATGATGAACAGCAGCTTCATTGCGGAACGCGCGGCTAGAATTTCGAGCGACATCCTGAAGGCGTCGGAACTTACCCCGGCAAAGCGGGTGGAACTCGCCCAATTGCGGATCTTGAACCGTACTCCGGAGCCGGCCGAAGTCGACGGCGCTCTAACTTACATCCAGGCTTTCCAGAAGAGAGGCCATAACGAAGGCGAAGCGTGGCAGAGCTACTGTCAGGCATTAATGGCGTCGAACGCCTACATCTACGTAGACTGATGAACAATCCCTTGCGCGATCTAGTCATGCAAAAAGAGAAACCGATGACCCGCCGCGCAATGCTGCGCGCCGCCGGCTGCGGCATCGGTTATCTCGGTTTGGCGGACCTTCTTTCCCGAGAGGCGCAGGCGGCCGAAGCCTCATTCAATCCCCTCGCGCCCAAAGAGCCTCACTTTGCTCCCCGCGCCAAACGCGTGATCTTTCTATTCATGCACGGTGGTCCCTCGAGCATCGATACGTTCGATCCGAAGCCGCGGCTCGATCGCGATCACGGTAAGCCTCTGCCGATGAAGCGCCCGCTCGCTTTCGCCGACGAAGAAGCAGGGCCGCTGATGAAATCCCCTTGGTCCTTCAAAAACGCCGGCCAGAGCGGGATCCCGATCAGCGACCTGTTCCCCCATGTCCGGGAATGCGCCGATGATCTTTGCGTCATCCGATCGATGGTCGGCGAAGGAGTGGATCATGGCGCTGCTCTGCTCCAGAGTTTCACCGGAACCAGCACATTCACTCGTCCGAGCATGGGAGCTTGGGTCGTTTACGGTCTTGGGACCGAGAACCAGAACTTACCCGGGTTCATCACGATCAAACCCGCGCTCTCCCACGGTGGGGCCAAGAATTGGAGTTCCGCGTTTCTTCCCGGGGCTTACCAGGGCACCGCAATCGGACACGCTGGACTCAAGGTCGACGATATTCGGGACGAGCCCATCGAGTATCTCCTGAGTAAGCGGTTGCAGAAGGATGACCAGCGCTTTGAGCTGGACATGATCCAGAACATCAACCGTCGTCACGCCGAGATGCGCAAGCACGATCCGCAACTCGAAGCGCGCATCGAAGCCTTGGAACTTGCGTTCCGCATGCAGGCGCAAGCGCCGGAGGCATTTGAAGTCGATAAGGAATCTGAGGCGACCAAAAAGCTCTATGGTCTTGACGATCCGCTTACAGCCGATTTCGGATGGCAATGCCTGCTCGCCCGTCGTCTGGCGGAGCGCAATGTCCGTTACATCCAGTGCACGCACAGCTACAAATGGGACCAGCACTCGGATCTCTTCAACAAGCACAATGAGAACGCGAAGGAAGTCGATAAGCCGATTGCCGGATTGTTGAAAGACTTGAAGTCGCGCGGCCTGCTGAAGGATACTCTCGTGATCTGGGCCGGCGAATTCGGCCGCACTCCCGTCTCACAGGGCAGCAACGGCCGGGATCACAATCCCTACGGCTACACGATTTGGATGGCGGGAGGCGGCGTCAAACCCGGGTTCATCTACGGCGCAACGGACGACATCGGCTATCACGCTGTTGAAGATCGGATGCACATCCACGATTTCCACGCGACGGTATTGCATCTCCTCGGTATCAATCACGAGAAGCTGACATACAACTACAGCGGCCGTAATTTCCGCCTGACCGATGTCGCTGGAGTGGTTGCCCAAAACATACTGGTTCTGACAGCTTCAAGCTGTCTCGCCTTCGACTTCCGGCACACCGCGCCACATGTTCACCAAAGCTTCTCGTCGCGAACGCGCCTCTTTCAATCCGGCAGCAGTGATATGAAAGTGCCTCTTGGCTCTTCCGCCACGCTCCGGTGTGGCTTCGCCCAACTCTGACGTAACCAGACCTGCGGCCTCAAGACGCTCCAAAGCGGCATAAATACTGCCGAGCGCGACCGGCCTGCCTGAACGGGCCTCGATCTCTCGCGCAACTGGAACCCCGTAGGCCTCCGATCCAAGCCGTATCAGCGCAACTAGGATCATTAAGTCGAGATCGCCCCTGCCTGGCATTTCTTCGAGTATTAGGAAGAAACCTCTTGGTGTCAAGTAGCGTACAATTATCGACGAACAGCGTAAGGGCGCTTTCTGCATCGGCGTCCGAGGAGGTTTTATGCAACGCTCACTCCGAAAGCTGTCGACAGCGAGCCTGACCTTATCCACGCTCCTGCTCACTTCCGGTTGTTCCAAGTCCCGCCACGAATCAACAGAAACCTACTATTTAGTAGCAACTAACATCAAGCTCCCATACTGGCAATCGGCCTTCTCCGGACTGAAACGCGCCGCGAACGAACTCGGGATCCACGCCGAGATGATCGGCCCGGAGACCTACGACCCCAAACTACAGAGGGATCGCTTTCGTGAGCTCTTGAGTAAGAAGCCGACGGGCATCATGGTCTCGGCGGCCGATCCGCAGGTGATGAAGCCGGAAATTAACGCTGCGATTGCCGCCGGAATTCCAGTCATCACGATGGATTCCGATGCCCCGGGGAGCCGCAGGTTGTTCTTCATCGGTACCAATAATTATCAGGCGGGATTGATTGGCGGCCGTGTGCTTGTCAAGAAGCTGAACGGCAAAGGCCAGATCGTCGTCTACACGATCCCGGCTCAATCGAATCTCATCGAAAGATTACGAGGCTATGAGGATGCGATCGCCGACAGCGAGATCAAAATCCTGCAGACAATCGACGTTCGAGGAGACCCGACCTTGGCGTTCGATCGCACGATGCAGATCATCAAAGAGGGCAAGGTGACCGTCGACGGCTTCGTCTGTCTGGAAGCCACCGCCGGAAAGGAAGTCGCCGAAGTTCTCGAGCGGCAAAACGTACAAGGTAAGGTTGTGATCGCGATGGATACGGACGTCCAGACCCTCGATTGGATCAAGAAGGGCCGCATCGCTGCTACCGTGGCCCAGAAACCGTTCACCATGGCTTACTTCGGGCTTCGGATGCTCGACGATTTGCATCACAACCCTCCGAGTAAGTTCGATGTGGACTGGTCTCAGGAATTGCAGGCTGTGGTCCCGGCTGTCGTCGATACCGGCGCGGCGTTAATCGATCCAAGCAATCTTGATGTCATGCGCAGAAGCGCGAACCCCGACAGCGCCCATCTCGCTTTTCCCGGCAATCCGTTAAGTTCGGTACGAAGGATCCTTCCGATCCATCAGCCGCATCAGGGCATCGAACTCGGGATTGGGGGCCCGGCTGTAGCCTTTGCCTCCTTCCGTGGCCAGGAAGTCGTCACTGAGTTCCGCGCTGGTCTCGCACACTGAGCGAGGCGGGACGATCAATGGCGCCCCGGTAGCCTGAGCCGCAAGTTGAACCTGACACGCGCGTTCCAGGCGGAACATCCTGACAAACGCCTGCGCAACACTATGACCGCATGTCAGCAATCCATGCGTCCGAAGAATCAGCACGTTCTTGTCGCCAAGATTGCTCGCAAGCCGTTCCCGCTCCTCCAGATCCAGGCTCGGTCCCTCAAAGTCGTGATACGCCACCCGTTCGAAATATCCGAGCGAGTACATACTGATCGGAAGCAGCCCGCACTCGAGAGCCGCGACCGCCATGCCGGCGAGTGTGTGAGTATGCATGATGCATTGCGTGTCGGGCCGGATCATGTGGATTGCGCTATGAATCACGAAGCCGGCCGGATTGATCTCTTGCCTCTGATCGCCGATGATGTTTCCGTGCAAATCAACCTTGACGAGATTCGATGCGCATACCTCGTCGAACCGGAGCCCGTAGGGATTAATGAGAAAGTGATGTTCCGGGCCGGGAACACGCACGGTTGAATGTGTCCAGATCAACTCCGACCAGCCCAAATGGTCGATGATGCGATATGCAGCGGCAAGCTGAACACGAAGTTCCCATTCCTTGGGATCCATCTCGGTGTTAATGGGGAGAGGCGAAGCGGCCGTCATAGTTCTATAATGCCCCGTTTCACATCGCCACCTGAAGTCTCGTAACCCAAATCACATCGCATCCTCTCACAGTAAAGTTTGACCGCTTCTGCTGCACTTTTACGCATTGTTAGGTACATGGGAACCTGCGCGATGAATCTCACAAGGGTCGACACACTACTTGCGAAGTTAGAAATGCACAAACATGAGCTTGACACGATCGAGTTCGAACAAGAGATCTCTGATTTCACCGTAGGCGAGCTTGAGTCACTTTCCGCGAATCTCGACCGTGTAGTTCGATATCGTCCCCTAGTCGTCCCGGGCCGTCTTGGCAGTTCCGTCCGCCGGGCGAATCAGCCGCGGATAACTTGCCACGTGGCCACCTTTCACTAGAAGCAAACAGTACCCCAGCAGGCATCAGGCGAGACGTAAACCAAATTGCTCCTCGAGATCATATGGGATTCCGTGTACAGTGCCCTTGTCCCTCTGCGATTGTTAGCTTTCGGACACGCACATCGTTCACGAACTCCGGTCTCGCCGCCGCTGCGCGACGATTCGCGATGATTCGCATTCGCGCTACCTGATCCTTCTTGTCGGCGAGCATCGCGATATCGGCCAGGATTTGCGCTTTCACGACTGGGCTGATCGATCCGTTCTGCACGCAGATATCGAACATTAAAGCGACTCCTCGCTCGGTCGTCAGGCCGTACTCTTTACACATCGTGAGAGCGCGTTTATGAACTTTGCCCGCATGGGCTGCCTGGATTTTCTGAAATTCGGGCGTTCGACCGAGTTCTCTCATCATTCCGCGCCACGGCTCATTGACGCGAAAATTCCGCGTGTTCTGGATGGACCTGCCAAAGGCAACTTGTTCGTCGCGAGTCGACTCCTTGAGCGCGATCACCACGTCAAAGTTCTCGTGAAAGATGTCCTTGCATAGATTGGTGTGTTTTTGAAAGACTTCCATCAATAACGGCTGCAGAGTTCCCTGCCCTAAATTCCATTGAAGCGCGCCAAAACTGATTCCCTGCCCATCGAAATCGCCCGTAATTCCGCAGAAACACTCTGGCGGCATGTCACCCGTTTCGAATGAGGACGTCAGAGCCAGGCAGCGAAGCGCCACAGGTTCACCCAGCATGCTGGTTACGGGCGGAGTCTCCTTGGGAAACAATTTCGCCCATGTCGGATCGGCAACAAAGCCGTCTGGGTTCAATTTGGAATTCCGCTGAAACAGCTTGACTGCGCTCTCTGTACCGCCACCGAAACTGCCGTCGACCGGTCCTCGGTACAGGCCCAATTCACTCAATCTCGTCTGAATCTTTTTGACCGAATCCCCGGAAGCTCCGCGACGAATTGTCATATTTCCTCTCCGATTGTTAAAAGTCAAAAGCGTATGCAACCAAGTTTATGGCCTCGACGAAACCTTGTGGTATTCTCCGCAATATTTATGGCTGAGCTTCGCGAAACTACGGCGGACGAGACTCTCGAGTACCAAAACGAACTCAATGATTTGCTCCGTGACAGCGTCGACGGCGGGGCCTCGATCGGATTTCTACCGCCAGTCTCACAAGGCGAAGCTGCAGCCTACTGGTCGTCCGTTGTCGATGCGATCAGAACGGACAACCGGATCTTGATCGTCGCTTTCTTTGAGGGAAAGATTGCGGGCGCCGTACAACTGGCCTTGGAATCCAGAGCAAATGGAAATCATCGCGCCGAAGTGATGAAGCTTATGGTTCACAATCGGGCTCGAAGGAACGGTATCGGCGAGGCTCTCATGCGGCGCGTCGAAGAGGTAGCGCGGAGACGCGGTCGATCCCTCATCGTGCTCGATACTCGGTCCGGCTGCCAGGATGCGGCGGAGAAGCTGTACGACAAACTCGGTTATCGCAAGGCTGGGATCATTCCCCGCTATGCCCGAAGCGCCTGCGGCACGCTCCACGACACGGTCTTCATGTACCGGGAACTGGAGTAGTGAACTTCGGTCTGCGCTTCTCGCGAAAGGCCGCTACTCCTTCTTTGAAATCCGCCGATGCGAACGCGCCTTTTCTAAGCTCGGCCGCTAGCGGAGCGGCAGTGACAGGATCGAGACCCATTGTCTTCTGGACGAACTCAAGTCCGAGCCGAATCGCTTCCGCGCTGGATTGCGCCAGATGTGCAGCGATCGCCGTTGTTCGATCGTCGAGCTCGAAGGAAGGCGTAGCCTCATGCACCAGTCCCCATTGCATTGCTTCCGGAACGTTGAAAATTCTGCCCATCAGGCTAAGTTCCAGGGCGCGCCGCTCTCCCAGAGCCAGCGCGACTGACCGATAGATCACGAAAGGCCACAAACCGAGCCGAATTTCCGTGAGGCCGAAACTCGATCCGTGCGCTGCAACGGCAATGTGGGCATTACAGATCAGACCGACACCACCGCCAAGCGCGGGTCCCTGAATCGCGGCGACAATGGGCTTACGAGCCCACGTTCCTGCTGTGAACAACCGTTCGTGAATCGCGGTGAGATCGGCAGCGTTAGCCGACGTCGCTTCATCTAAGTCCATACCGGCGCAGAACACGTCGCCTTTGGCGTCGATGAGGATCGCTCCAATTGACGAATCATCGTGGGACGCTTCAATCGCCTCGACAATTCCTGCGCACATGGCCGATGTTAGGGCGTTACGCTTTTCAGCGCGATCAAGAGTGATTCGTAACACCCGCTCTTCGCGGCTAAAGGTTAAGTTCTCGGTCATCGATTTCGATCTCCATACGAAGCAGAGCCGCGCTCATCGTTTTGCCCTGCGCGTCAACTCGTAGCGATAACGTGCCGCCACCGCCAAGCGCTCCATGGAGAAGAAAGTTCAACGCGCCAAGATTCGCAAGTTCGAAACGCTCGACCTCACCCCGAACGAGTTCTCCGAAATGTTCCTTCACGCGCTCCGCAGTGACCTCACGCACAATGACGGGAAAGTGCCGTTCGTCGAACACGATTATTCCGATGTTGGACGTATCGCCCTTATCACCGGACCGGCCGTGCGCAATGCGCGACAACGGAACTCTCACTGAACAACCTCGACGCTCGTTCGGATTTCGTTGCGTGGGACCAGCGCAGGCCAATAAGCAACGATCTCTCGAACCGGAGGACGGCCTTCGCCAAATCCCGTCCCGGTAGGAGGACCGCTCAGGACCAGGGGAACCAATTCCCGTGTGAAGCGATCCACAGCCTTCTTGTCGTGGCCACGCACGCCAATGCGCAACTGAATCTCAGGCGGATCTGTCAGAGGCGCGGCCGGCCCATGGCAGGCATTGAAGCCCAGGAATTCCGTATAGATTTCATCGAACTTCAATCCGAGTCTGTCCAACCTGGCGCGAACGATTTTATCGGCTGCGCGCGCTTTCTCCAAAGCTTGCGGCCAACTATAAACCAGCGATCCGATCGCCTTGAATCCGTCCTCATAACTAATGGAAAGCTTCAGTGTTTCCGTTCGCCGCTTCCCCTGAATACCTGAGACACGAACCCGGTTTGCGCCATCTTCGCGCAATTGAATACTCGTGAAATCCGCGATGCAATCGGGAGTGATGTATTTCTTCGGATCGCCGAGTTCGTACAGAAGCTGCTCTTTGATGACATGAGTATTGATGCGTCCTCCCGTACCCGGATGCTTCGTGATCACGAACGTTCCGTCGGGTTCGGCTTCTATGATCGGATAGCCGATGTTCTCCAGGTCGGGGATATTCATCCAGTCCACCTGGCAATTTCCGCCGGTGCATTGCGCTCCGCACTCGACGATATGGCCGGCGACCGTGCCCGCCGCCAGCCGATCCCAGTCGTCTTCCTTCCAACCGAATCGATGAATCATCGGAGCGAGAGCAAGCGCCGTGTCCGTACAGCGACCCGCGATCACGACGTCCGCGCCGGTCGATAGCGCTTCAGTCAGCGGAAAGGCTCCAATATAAGCATTGGCGCTGAGAATACGTTGCCGGATGCTCGAAAGAGGCTCGCCCGTATCCATGCTGCGCATCTCGACACCGCGGCTGAGCATGTCGTCGATCCGGTCAAAAACATCGTCGCCGAGCACAACCGCAACCTTCAAATCCGGAGCCAGACGCCGCACTTCCCTCGCGCAGGCGATAGGATTCACTCCACCCGCGTTCGCAAGGACCTTGATATTGCGTTCTCGAATTCGCTTGGCGATTCTTCCGATCAGCGGCGGAAAATCACGCGCATATCCCAGGTTGGGATCGGCTTGCTTTTGCTTCTGCACGATCGACATCGTGACCTCGGCAAGATAATCAAGGATGAGGTAGTCGATGGGTCCGCCCTCGACGAGACGAACAGGAGCTTCCAGCCAGTCCCCCCAAAAGCCCTGGCCGTTGGCGATTCGGATCATATCCGAACTCACAATAGCAAATGGGAACCGGCGGTCCGCAGTTTACTTGGGATATGATGCGCGCGTGCGTCGGCTCTTATCTTTCTCCTCTGCTCATGTTTCCTCCAGGCTGAACGGATCTCCGTTCCCGGACTTCTCGAACCTGTCGAGGTGCTTCGTGATCGCTGGGGAGTTCCCCACATCTACGCGCGAAACACGCAGGATCTATTCTTCGCGCAAGGCTATATCGCTGCGCTCGACCGGCTTTGGCAGATCGATCTTTGGCGTCGAATGGGCACGGGAAAGCTGGCGGAAGTGCTGGGTCCTTCCGCCTTAGAACGCGATCGCATCGCGCGCGCAGTGCAATACCGTGGCGATTGGGCCGCCGAGTGGCAGAGCTATGGGCCAGAAACGAAAACCATTGCAACCGCTTTTACCGCGGGAATCAATGCGTACATTGGCTCGTTGAAGGGAAAGCGGCCGCTCGAGTTTCGGTTGGCCGGCTACGATCCAGGCTTATGGGCTCCCGAGGACTGCGTCTCGCGAGTGGCCGGTCTGCTGATGACACGAAACCTCGCCCGCGAAGTCGCCAGGGTTCAGGATGCCCAACGATTCGGGTTGCCGACGCTCCGTCAGTATCTCGCGCCCGATCCCGTCGTTCCCCTCGAAATACCGCGCGGCCTGGACCTTCAGGATGTGTCTCCAGAAGTTTTGAACGCCTACAACGCCGCAATTGGACCCGCCAGGTTCGCAGAGCAAGGGAGCAATAACTGGGTCGTTGACGGCTCCATGACGCATTCAGGCAAACCGATTCTCGCCAATGATCCGCATCGGCCAATACAACTGCCCTCACTTCGAAAGACTGTGCATCTTGTTGCGCCAGGCTGGAATGCGTTCGGAGCGGGCGAGCCTGCGCTCCCAGGGATTGCTCTGGGACACAACGACCGTGTCGCGTTTGGATTCACCATCGTTGGTATCGACCAGGGAGATCTCTACGTCGAGAAGACCAACCCGGCAAATCCCGATGAATATCTTTACAAAGGGTCATGGCGCAAGTTCACAGTTGTGCGCGATCGCGTGAACGTCAAGGGCCAGGCTACGCCCGAAGAGATTGTTCTGCGTTCCAGCCTCCATGGTCCGATCATTCACGAGGATCGTACAAAGAACCGCGCTTACGCGTTACGCTGGGTCGGCAGTGAGCCTGGTACAGCCGGCTATCTGGCAGCCTTATCGCTGATGCGTGCCCGCAACTGGGTTGAGTTCCGAAGCGGTCTGCGGCGATACAAAGTTCCAAGCGAGAATCTCGTATACGCGGACGTCGACGGCAACATCGGCTGGCAGGCTTCCGGGCTCGCGCCGATACGCGAGAATTGGTCCGGCCTCTTCCCTGTTCCAGGAGACTCCGGCGAGTACGAATGGAAAGGATTCCGCGACTCCAAGGATCTGCCATTCCTATACAACCCACGCGAACATTTCATCGCTACGGCGAACCACAATATTCTGCCGCCCGGTTACAAGATCCCATTGGGCTATGAATGGGCTCTGCCGTTCCGCTTCCAGCGAATCAAGGAACTGCTAACCTCGGGCAAGAAATTTACGACCGCCGACTTCGAGCGCATGCAGAACGATGTAAGCTCACTGCCGGCGCAGCGATTCCAAAGCGTCCTGCGGAAATGGCAGGCTCCAGAGAAACTGGCCGAGGTCGTGAAGCGAATCTATTCCTGGGACGCGACACTGCGATCCGACTCAGCAGAGGCCGCGATTTACGAGGCTTGGATCGCCAGGCTTCCCGCTGCGTTATTCGGTCCTCAGCTCGGACCCCGCGTGGACCTGCTGACGACACTCAGTAAGCTCGAACTCGAAACCAACAATAAGGCGCTCACCGATTCTCTGGAATCGGCTCTTCTCGATTTGGAAAAGTGGCTTGGGAACGACCGGAAGTTGTGGTCATGGGGCCGACTGCATCAGGTTCAGTTTCGTCATCCCGTTCCCGGTGTTCCCGGGGCCGGCGCTTTCGCGCGGCCGGGTGACGGAAACACCGTCAATGCCACTTCAGGACCGAATTTCAGCCAGACAGCAGGAGCATCTTACCGACAAATCATAGATCTCAGCGATTGGGATAAATCGACAATGACAAACACACCCGGCGAGTCGGGGAATCCCGAGAGTCCGCACTACGCCGACCTGGCGAAACCGTGGTCAGAAGGCCGCTATCATCCAATGGCATTCTCTCGGAAGGCAGTGGAAGCCGTGACCACGGAACGGCTGGATCTGATACCCGCGAGTAAAGCCCCGAGCAAATGATAGTTGAGCTATCGTTGAAGAGAATGTTCGTGAAGTTAGGCATTCTCATAGCTCTCCTTGGCGGATCGGTCCTATTGGCTGCGGAGGCTGATCGCGATATTGCGCTTTGGGCCATTCGGATGGGTGGCTATGTTGTTCTCGAAGGATCGCCACAAAGAATTCGCGATATAACTCAGCTACCCGATAAGGATTTCCGTATTGTCGTGGTGAACCTCATCGGCACGAATATGCACCCTCCGCACATGGAGGCCTTCGCGAAGCTCACTGCCTTACGCGAGCTACATCTGCCTGGGCCGATGTGGAATCCGCGCGCCGAATCAAAGACTGAGTATGGCGAGGAAATCGGGCATCTTGCCGGGCTGGCCACACTGAAGAAGCTGACATTCAGTTACACCTTTCTCGAAACCATCAAGTTTCGCGATAACGGCATCGAGAAAATGAAACCGCTCGGCCCCACGCTCGAAGAGCTTGTGATTCGGCGAGCACGAGTGACCGGTCCCGGACTTGAGAACTTTACGAACCTGCGGGCGCTCGATATTACGTGGACTCAGATCGAGGACGGCGGGATGAAACATCTTGCCGCCATGACGAAGTTGCAAAAACTTTGGGCAAACGAGATCCGCATTACGGACGAAGGTCTGAAGCCGCTCAAGGACTTGAAAGAACTCGAAGAGTTACATATTCGTGGCACACCGATCACAGATACGGGACTCTCCTATCTAGCGGGTCTGACAAAGTTGAAGAAACTCGATATTCTCAGCTCGGATGTAACCGATGCGGGACTCGATTCGCTCGCCGGAATGAAGGACCTCGAGTATCTGAATCTGTATCGCACCAAGGTTTCGAACGCTGGACTGGAAAAGTTAAAGCACTTCACTAATCTTCGCCAGGTCGACTTGCGCTACACGCGCGCGACACAATCGGGAGTCCTGAGTTTGCGAGCTGCATTACCTCGAACTGAGTTCATCTTCCTCGATAGCGGCCCAAAGCCGGCAAACACGAAACCTCCGCAGATTCTGGCAGGAAAGAGCGATGCTGCAATCGCCGATTGGGTGCAAACCATCGGCGGCAAAGCTGTAGTGAAAGACGGAGCTCTGATCGAGGCTTCGCTGAGTGGGACAGCCGTCAGCGACGAACAGCTTCGCAATCTATCGGGACTCTCGAAGCTCCGCGTTCTGAATCTGGACGGCGTCGAGATTGGTGATCTCGGCGTGCGCGCTCTGTCTGCGTTGCCATTGATCGAATTGAGCTTGAACAACACAGGCGTCTCCGATGCGGGCGTCGAACACATCGCAAAGATCGGAACCCTCGAAAGGCTGCGTCTCGACAATACGTTGATTGAAGGTCCAGGCTTGTCGCAGCTCAAGACACTCGGGAGCTTGCGCGAGTTGAGTCTGCTTGGGTGCCCCATCAAGAACGACGGCCTCTCTGTCCTGGACCATCTCAAGCAACTGCGGCGATTGTCGGTCGCAAATACGGATATCAAAGACGACGGCATGAAACTGGTTGGCAGCCTCAAGAATCTCGAATACCTGGATCTCACCTCCACGGATATTACCGACAACGGACTCGCTTACTTGAAGGATTCGACCAATCTGCGCGAACTCGTGCTCGATTACGCCTTTCGATTCACCGACGCTGGCATGACGAACTTATCCGGCCTGACGAATCTGCGACGTCTGAGCTTACTGCGAACACCGCTGACCGATAAAGCCATGCCTGCGTTGGCGGGATTGACCGCTCTTGAAGACTTGAATCTCGATTACACAAACGTAGGCGATGAAGGCCTCGTGTCGATCGCGGGCATGAAAAATCTTCGCGTGTTAGGAGTCGATAGCACCTACGTGAGCGACAAGAGCCGAGAACTCTTATCGGGATTCAAGAAGCTGGAATCGCTGAATCTGTACCATACGACGGTAACCGCTCCAGTTCATCGCGACTTGAAGGCTGCTCTTCCACAATGCAAAATTGTTTGGGATGAGGCATCCGCGAACCCGAACCGGAGACGTAGTTGATGAGAGCGCTGTTGTTCACACTCGTTCTGCTGAGCGCCGCTAACGCAGAGCAGGCGCCATGGATAACCGATCTGGGCGGAACATTTCAGAAGGACAAAGCGGGTCGCATCATTGAAGTCGATCTGACCTCGACGTGGGTCACAGACGACGACCTCCGGAAGCTATCCGCCATGCCCGAACTTCGCAAGATCAATCTTTCCGATACAAAGATTGGGGATATCGGCTTCGCGCAGCTTCGGCCCCTACAGAAGGTCACTTACTTGAATTGCTTTCACTGTCCCTACTTGACCGACGGAGCTATCGCTTATATCAAGCACTGGACCAACCTCGAATATCTGAACGTCCGTTGGTCGGAGGTGACCAGCCGTGTATTCGAGCACGTCTCAGGTATGAAAAAGCTAAAAGTTCTCGACGTGGGTTTCAGCCGTGTAAACGATGACGGCTTCGATGCTTTGGCATCGCTCGAAACATTGGAAGAGATCCACATCGGCGGTGACAAGATGAGCGGTTTGGCGCTGCCGCTTCTAAGACTATTGCCGGCACTGAAACATCTGGATGTTAACGGCTCGCAACGTACGGACTCGGGACGCTGGGGCTTAATGCTCACCGACGTCAACATCGAGTCGATCGCAGCGCTAACTCAACTCGAAACACTGGATATTGGCGGGGCTATCGTCAGCGATGTCGGAATGAAGGCGATCACACCGATGATCAATCTCCAGACCCTCGATCTGAGCCGCATGGAGATCACGTCGCGCGGTTTGGAGCCACTCACGAAACTGCCGAAACTCCGCAAATTGAATCTTTGGCAGTCGACCAGGATTGACGATCAGGCCGCTTCCTACCTGCTTGCGATGAAGAGTCTTGAAGAAGTCGATCTCGGCGATACGAGTATCAGCGACGCTACGCTCGATCAACTCGAAGCGATGAACCGACTGAAAGTGCTGCTGGTCTCGGGGACGAAAGTGACGCCGGAGCGAGTCGAGCGCTTCCGCAAAGCCCGCCCCGACTGCCGAGTCATGTGGTCGCCCAAGTTTAAGGAAGTCAAGTCAGAAGAAGACACCCGCTTGACGGGCTGATCCTCTATTCCACTCCAACCAGCGATTTAAAATTCCCCGAGTAAAGCTTGTCGACATCGCGCTGTATGTGTTGCGACGTCAACGGGAAACCGTCAAGCGTCAGCTCCATGTATTGGTTGAACAGAATGTCGGCGATGATACGGCGGGAGTGCGTCCACTTGTAAATCACCTGCTCGAGTACGCGCGAATCCGAATGCTGAGGAATGAAACTCGTCCCAAGCATTTCCAATCGCTCGGCGGTGATCTCCGCGATGATCGACGGGTTGTTCAGGAACCACCAGCAGCCAAACGGCATCAGGTTCGCGAACTTGCGAGCGATCACACACAACTCGTGCTGGTTCTCGCGAGACAACACCGTCACCAGAAATTTGTTGTCGGGATTATCGCGACAGATCTGCTCCACCGAAGATAGATTCGCGCGAGCCACGCTATCTCCGGCATCGCCGAGTAGTGGATTGATCTGACGCTTCACGCCGATCATCATGGCGAACGGAAGATTGTGCGCCTTGGCGGTCGGTATGACAACATCGCGAAGAACCATCGAGCGCGGCGAGTCGTCAGGATACAAAAAATCGTAAGGCATCGACACCGCCATATACAGCGGCTTCATACGCTGGATCCACTCATCGAGAAACTTACGTGCTGCTGCCGGGTTAGCAAAACTCTCGCGTTTCGAGACGTTGTTCCAATCGTTGATCAGCGGGTCCATACGCAACGCCGCATGAAAACGTGGATCCTGCCGGCCAGATCCTTTCCACACTTTCGACTCGATCGGATGGAACGGATCGTTCGTCATCACGACTTGCGATACGTTGGCAATCTCGAACACATTCGTGATGTGATCCTCGACGCTGACTGAGCGAAAGTACTCGCGCGCTTCTTTGAGATTGCTGGCGCCCGGATCGAGACCCAGCGCGCCCATGACGCAAACGACGCCTCGGCAGGCCTCCGAAACGGGCGTGTTCCGAACGAACAAGGTGTCCCAGATGATGTCTGCTTGCTGCTCCTTCGTCATCGCCCAGTACTGCTCGGGCTTGATCGGGTTCGAACGGAAGAGCTCCGCGATGAGGTAGTGATACCGGACCAGTTCGTCGATGCCCCACAAGCACAGTTCTCCGAACTCCGGTGGCGACAAGTGCGTATGGATGTCGAACACTGGCGTCCCGTTTACCGCTTCGTCGATTGCATGGAGCAGCGCGTCGGTATTGTGTTCGTCAAACTTCAATACGGTATCTTCGGGCATGTATCGTCCTTTGGGTCCGCCCAGCGGTCGTTCGGAATGATCGGCGCCCAACCGGGACGTGAAGGGTCCTGGTCGTAAGGGTAGCCGCCAAGTCGCTGGTACAAGTCCCTGTATTCTAAGAGCTTATCGCGATTGAGCCGGACGCCTAAACCCGGTCCGTCCGGGACGCGAATCGCGCCTTTTTCGTAGGGCATTAGGCCACCTTCGATGATATCGTCTGTCAAATGGTGATAATGGGCATCGGCAGCGAACGAAAGATTCGGAATTACCGCGCCCAGATGAAGCATTGTCGCCAATTGAATTCCCAGCTCGCCGGAAGAGTGGACAGCAACCCCAAATTGGAATGTCTCACACACCCCCGCCGCTTTGACGCACTGGCGAATGCCTCCCCAGAATGTTGTATCCAAGAGAATGACATCAACCGCCGGATCGAGGATATTCGCCGAAAGCTGCTCGAAATTGACCACGACGGTGTTGGTTGCAAGCGGAATGCGCACCATCTCCCGCACCCGGCGCATGCCGTTTAACCCATAAACCGGATCCTCGAAATAATCGTTATTGAGTCCTTCGATGCGTTGGCCGAAGCGAATTGCCTGTTCCGTCGAAAAGGTCGCGTTGGGGTCGTAGCGAATTTTGTCTTCTGGGAAAGTTTCGCCCAGTGCGCGATAGAGTTCCACTTCATGATCCGGATGAAAAACACCGGCTTTCATTTTGTGCGTCGTGAAGCCGTACCGCTGCTTCAGATCTTTCGCATTTTCAATTACTTGATCGACAGTGCGGACTTCCCCTTGACCGGTCTGCGGATTTGGAAATCGAAAGAAACAATACGAGGCAAAGGGCACTCTGTCCCGTAATTTACCGCCTAGAATGTCATAGATCGGCACGTTCCATGCCTGCCCGAGAATATCCAGGCAAGCGAACTCGAGAGCCGCTAGAATTTGAGTCCGATTGTTATAAAGCGAGGCGGTAGGATTCGCGATCAGGAATCGCATTTCCTCCAACCGCGCCGGGTCGTGACCGACAAGATAAGTCTTCATCGCCCGGAATGCCGCCTCCGCCGATTCCCCTCCCCCACCCATTTCTCCGAGACCGATAATCCCGTTGTCCGTTTCCACTTCAACAATGGTTCGAACAAAGCGGCCCCAGTGACAGCCATTCGCATGACGAAGAGGAGCTTCCAGAGGCACGGTTATAGTCGTTGCACGTATGTCGATGATTTTCACGCGATAAGCTCGCTTAAGCTAGGATAAATGGCCGCGCGCACACCTTCTGAAATATTCCAGGCGCCACCGGTTTTACGGGTCACTACCGGCGCCGGCGCTCCGGAATTTCAGGATCGGCGTTTCACCACCACGTTTCGCATCGGACGCGCCGAAGACTGCGAGCTGCGCGTTCAAAACGAGTATGTCAGCCGCTATCAAGCCCAGGTCTTATTCGAGGGCGGACAGTGGCGCGTTCGCGATTTGGGAAGCAGCAACGGCATATACGTCGGCGACAGTCGTGTGCAGGAAATGCCGATCACGCCGACCTTGACTATACGTCTAGGTATCGCTGGACCGGAAGTTGCTTTTGAAGTTGAGCAGCCCGTCGTACCTCCACCCCCCGCTACCTCACTCGATTCGACAGCCGTCTATGCGGCCCGCTACTTCAAAGAACCCGCTGCGGGCGAGACGGTTGGCGAGCACACCCAGATGGTCCGCCGAGCCTTCCAAAAGGTTCAGAAGAAGCAGAAGCGCAAGTATCACGGCATCGTCGCCGGTCTTGTGTTGATCGTCGCGGCCGTTGGCGCGTACGCGGTCTACCAGCATCAACACATCGCCAAACAGACAGCGATGGCGAAAGAAATCTTCTACGCCATGAAGTCACTCGACGTGGATATTGCGAATCTTGAGAAGCTGGTTCAGGATAATCAAAACCAGCAAGGCGCAGCTCAGGTGACCAAATATCGGAGCCGCCAGAAGGAAATGGAAAAGAGTTACGACCGCTTCCTTACGTCATTGCGTGTCTACGACCCGAAGATGACGGAAGACCAGCGGCTCATCCTGCGTATGGCGCGTGTTTTTGGCGAGTGCGAGCTCGACATGCCGCCCGGTTTCGTCGAAGAAGTGCAGAACTACATCAAGAAGTGGCAATCTTCCGGCAGGCTTGCCAACGCGATTCAGAAGGCCGAAATAAACGGCTATACAACTCGTATTGCGAACGAATTACTAGCGCAGAATTTGCCACCGCAATTCTTTTATCTTGCGCTTCAGGAGAGCGACTTCGATCCATTCATTAGTGGTCCGCCGACTTACAAAGGCATCGCGAAAGGGATGTGGCAGTTCATTCCCGAGACCGCTGTGAAGTATGGTTTGCGCATCGGCCCTCTCGCCGATTTTCGCCGTCCGGACGTCGCGGATGATCGGCACAACTGGGAGAAAGCAACGGGAGCTGCGTCTCGCTATTTGAAAGACATTTACAGCACGGATGCGCAAGCTTCAGGATTGCTCGTGATCGCCTCATATAACTGGGGCGAACATCGCATCGTCAAGCTACTACAAAGCATGCCCGCCAATCCCAGAGACCGCAATTTCTGGAAAGTCTTGAAAGATCATCGTGACAAGTGGCCGCAGGAAACGTACGACTATGTCTATTACATTTTCTCGGCTGCAGTAATCGGAGAGAGTCCGAAGCTGTTTGGCTTCAAGTTCCAAAATCCTCTGGCCCATCTCGAAGCTCATTAGGTCCGTGTTGGTAGCACGTTAAGATGTCCAGCCTCAAGCTGTTTTTTCCGCCTGACTACCCTTCTTGTTCGACCGACCGACCAGCACCAGCAGATCGCCCACAGCAGAATTCAGAGCCGTCGCCTGGCGTTTGAGCTCATCGGCCGACTGAACTCCCGTTTGAGCGTGCTCTTTGCTGCCCTGCGTTACCAGCTCAACCTGGGTGACGGCAACCTGAATCTGGGATATCCCGCGGCTCTGCTCCTCGGAAGCAGCCGCCATCGACCCCACCAGCCCGTCGAGAACGCGCGCTTTCTGCACGATCGCGAGAAGGTCACTCGCCACCATGGTGCTGACACTGTCTCCGCGGTTGGCACTGTCAACGGCAGCCTTGATCAACAGAGCTGTCTCCGAGGCAGCCTGCGCGCTTCGTCCCGCAAGATTACGCACTTCATCGGCGACCACTGAGAACCCCTGGCCAGCCTCTCCGGCGCGCGCGGCTTCCACTGCTGCGTTAAGAGCAAGAATATTGGTCTGAAAGGCAATCTCGTCGATAGTGGCAATGATTTTTGAAATGCTCTTGCTTGAATTGCGAATAGCCTTCATCGCCTCAGTCATGCTCGTGAGATTCTGGGTGGCCTTGTCCGCGGCTGCCGCCGTTTCCCCGGCCAGTGTATTCGCTGCCTTGGCGTTATCTGCAGATGTCTCCGAAACCCGCGAAATCTCGTAGATCGAAGCAGCGGTTTCTTCGAGCGAAGTTGCTGTGGTCACGGCGCCCGAAGCGATCTGCTCGCTGGAGCGACGAATCTCGGCGCTTGACAGATCCGTGATCTGAGCCTGTTCCTGAAGCCGCTCCACGGTCACCCGTAATCGCCGTGCAATCTGACGGGTAATCACCATTGTAATGACGCTCACCAGGAGCAGACCTATTCCGAGTGTTGTGCCGATCGCACGGAGAGATTCCGCATTCTTCTCGTTCAACCGGCCCGCTGCAGCCACAGCGCGCGCTTCGGCCGCATCGCCCAGCTTTCGAATCAGCGCTTCATAAGCGTTGCGCGCCGGCTCGTATTTCTCCAGATAAAGCTTTGCCAGATCCTGCTTTCCCTCGCCAATTGCTTCCAAAAGTTCGGTGTCCACCGGGCGAAGCTGTTTTTTGTCCAGTTCGGAAAGCTGTCGAATGATGGTTCGGATTTCTTCGGCGCCAGCAATTTGGCCAATCTTCGTCAATAGCGCCGTATTGGCATCATAAGCACTGATCTTACGCGTTCCCGCCGAAGGATTGTCGGGATCGATAATCAGCATTTTGGAGGCGTCGTCTTGGGTAAGGAGGAGCGCCAGCGACTGAACCGCGTACTCTTTTAGCTGACGAGCTTCTATCAGTTCGCGTGCGTTGTTTTTCAAACTGCTCCGCGCTGTCAGCCCAACCATAATGCCCATTACCAGAACGGGTATAAAGGTCAGATACGTTCGTTCAATCAGAGGAAGTCGCATGGCGAAGTCACACCTACTTCTTCACCGTCACGATCAGCTTCATCCGCGGATGAATCGAGCACCGGACTTCCGATACGCCTTGTTTCGGAAACGGAACCGTTGAAGACCCACCGGGAGCCTGGCGGCGAATATCGAATTCCATTCCTTTCGACATCGAGAAGACGTTGTGCGTCACGTCATCGGAGTTCTTGAAGACGACCGAGTCCCCTGGACGGAGAGTAATCTCAGTGTGCGAGAATGTGCGGTCCTTCTGCTCGACGGTCTGCTCGGCGCCGAAGCTGGTAGTCAGCATTCCCGCCGCAAGAAAAGTGGTTGCAAGTTTTTTCATAATTCCTCTCTGACAGATTGCCTAGCGGCGCGGCAGAACCGGCTCCGAAATGGGTTTGTCGACGCTGGTCAGTGTTTCCAGAAATGTGATGACGCTGCTCTTCTCCTCCGGTGTGAGCTTCAGTTCAAAAATCTCAGGAGATAGACTGGGCCGCTTCACACGGGCCGCCGGAATTGTAAAGTTCCATCACTTCATCCAGCGTGGCTTCTGCGCCATTGTGCATATAAGGAGCGCGCATGGTTACATTGCGCAGCGTGGGTGTCTTGAAGGCATGCTGCATGGCTTCGAGTTGCGGAAGAATAGAGCCGCGACCCCGATCTTCCGTCTTCAGTCCGAGTCGTGGAAACCACCGTCGGTGAACGCCCAGCCGCTGTGGCAGGTTGCGCACGCTGCTTTCGTATTGAAAAGGTCAAATCCGTGTTTGGCCTTTTCCGAGATTGCTGATTCATCGCCGGCAATCCATTTGTCGAAGGGCGCCTGACCGGAAACGACGCTCCGCTCAAAAGTCGCAATCGCTCGTGCCACCGTCTTTTCGTTAGCCGGCTCGCCCGGGTAGGCGCTCTCAAAAAGCGGCTTGTATCCCCGAATCGAACTGACAGTGGCGATCATTTTGTCCAGCGGCTGATTCATTTCTCCCGGCGCTGCGATTGGGCCAAGAGCCTGTTCCTCAAGCGATTCAGCACGCCCATCCCAGAACAGCAACTCAGCCCAGGCGAGGTTCAGAATGGTCGGCGTCCGACGGCCCAGTTGTTTCATTCCGTGGCCGATCGCCAGGGGAAGCCCGTCTCCCCATGAGAAGCCAGGATTGTGACAAGTCGCACAGGAAATGAACTTTGAACCGGACAGCCGCGGATCGAAGAACAGCGTACGTCCCAGCAGTTCGCGCGCGGGCGTGTACTGATTGCTTTTCGGAAAGGGAATCTCCGTCGGCCTCACGTATTTGAGACGGGCCTGCTGACGGTCGTATTTTTCGACACGGGGCGGCGGGGCCGCCGTAATCATTTGAACGGCTGAAACGCCCAGCACGAACGTAAGAAAAATTCTTTTCGACATCATTATGCCCTTCTGAGCCTCATGCAGAAAGGAACGGTTGAGACTGCAGGAATGTAGGGAAATCGGCGCATAGTTCCTGAGCACAAATGGCTACACAGGAACGATCGGATTAACTACGACTCAAGGTATGGGGATTCTGCCGTGGTCCTCAATGAATATTGTGGGCAAACATCGCAGGATTATTCCGGGATAGCGGAAGTCTTGAAAGATCGTCGCGACAAGTAGCGGCAGGAAACGTACGACTTTGCCCATATCGAAGACCATCTGGTCGGCGCAAGCAGTCATTTCGTGTGAATTCAACCTTCTTTCGGTCCCCAAAAGCCAATGGTGACATTCAACCAGTCGGCCCGAAATTCCCGACCTTCCGGGCGAATTAGCCGATGGCGACACCCGGAAACTCCGGACTGTCACAAACCCGGATTTCGATAGAATGAGACGCGCTCCATGCCGCTAGCTCCCAATACTCGACTCGGACCGTACTCGATTGTGTCGTTGATCGGTTCCGGCGGCATGGGGGACGTGTATCGTGGGTGGGACACCAGGCTTGAGCGTGACGTCGCCGTGAAGCTATTGAAGGAAGAGCTGTCGATCGACGACCGGGCACTGTTGCGGTTTAAGACAGAAGCCAGAGCCATTGCAGCATCAGCGCATCCAAACATTCTGGCCATTTACGATGCTGAGCTGGAGCATCCTCCGCTATTCCTGGTCACGGAACTTTTACACGGCGAGACACTTCGCCCGGTGATTGAGCGCTCTCCGCTTCCGTGGCGGCGCGCAGTAGATATCGCAGCCAGTGTCGCGGACGGACTCGCAGCTGCCCATGAAACCGGAATCATCCACCGCGATCTGAAGCCCGAGAACATCTTCTTGACCAGCCGCGGAATCGTGAAAATTCTCGATTTCGGTCTCGCTCAGTTCAAATTCGGCAAAAGAGGTGAACCGGATCCGCTGACTTCCACAGTTTCTGCCGTGAACTTGATTACAGGAACCGTAGGCTACATGGCGCCAGAACAGGTCCGTGGCGAGCCCCTCACCGCCGCTACCGATGTGTTCTCGCTTGCTTGTGTGATCTATGAGATGGTTAGCGGACGCCGCGCATTCCAGCGTTCCACTCCAGCCTCCACTCTCATCGCCATTCTCAATGATGAACCACGAGGTGTCCAAGAATACGATCAAACCATCCCACCCGAGCTCAATCGTTGGATTGGTCGTTGCCTCGAAAAAGATCCCAGCCGGCGGCCTCAGTCCGCAGTCGACCTCGCGCTCATCTTGCGGGATCTGGCAGGCGAAAAGACGGCAGGTCGGCGCCCCAGCGAGCGAGGTAGTGATGCGGAGATTGAATCGATTGCCGTTTTACCATTCTTTACGTCATCGAACTCGCCCGACGCTGAATATCTGGCTGACGGAATAACCGAAAGCCTGATCAACGCTTTTGCCCAATTGAGCGGCTTGAGAGTGGTTGCACGCAGCACAGTATTTCGTCATAAGGGGAAAGACGTCGATCCGATTCAAGTTGGCCGTGATCTCAGTGTGCAAGTAGTACTGACGGGCCGGATCTTTCAGCGCGGCGAGATCCTGGTGATCGGCGCGGAACTCGTTAGTGTCCGGGATGGTTCGCACTTGTGGGGCCAGCAATACAAGCGACAGTTAACAGACATCTTTGCGATTGAGGATGAGTTATCTCGCGAGATTTCCGGTCGACTCCGCGTACATTTCACAGCACAGGAGCAGGCTCGGATGGCACGCCGTTATACGGAGGACGCGAAAGCCTATCAGCTATACCTCCGTGGAAGGCATGCATGGAACAAAAGAACGATTGACGGAATGAGGCAGGCGCGGAACTACTTCGACCAGGCCATCGAAGCGGACCCGAGCTATGCCCGGGCCTACACCGGCCTGGCTGACTGTTTACAAATGCTGGGAATCTATGGCGACATGGATTCCCGGCCGGCCCGGATCAGAGCCAAGGCCGCCCAGGAGATGGCGCTGCAGATCGACGACGCTCTCGGTGAAGCCTATGCTTCCTCAGGCTTCGGGCTGCTTCTGTTCGATTGGAGATTCCCCGAAGCAGAAGAGGCGCTCCGGCGAGCCGTAAAACTGAACGTCGGATATGCGTCTGCGCACCAGTGGCTTGGTTTTGTTCTGGGTATGACCGGGCGTGTTGACGAAGCTCGCAAGAGCTTGAAAATAGCTCAGGAGCTCGATCCGTTCTCAGCCAGCATAAACACAAGCGCTGTATGGCCTCTCTATTGGGCGAGACGCGGTGCCGAGGCTGTCGAGGGCTTTCGGGCCGCAGTGGAACTCCATCCGGGTTACTGGGTGGCCCACTATTACCTTGCACTTGCGTATTCGATTCAGGGTGACTGGGGCAATGCCGTGCTCTCCGCTCGCCAGGCACACGAGCTTGGCGACTCAGCCTGGAAATTTGCCGGCGCCGGTTTCGTCTACGCGAGGGCAGGCCGGCACGAAGAGGCAAGAGAGATCCTGGCGAAGCTTGACGAAGCAAGCCGTGTGCAGTACACCGCGCCCTTTTATTCTGCCGTTGTCCACGCCGGTCTCGGCAATACGGACGAGGCCCTCACATTGCTCGGTCGCGCCGTAAATGAAAGGAATTGGAACATTGCCTGGCTCGGCGTAGACCTGTTCTGGGACGAGATGCGCTCAGACGCGCGGTTCCAGCAACTTTTGGCCGAAACGATTGGCGTATCGCCCTTCGACTAACCCGCTGCTCAGCAGCGTCGATGGATAATAGCGTGCGGCAGTTTAGCCAAATCAGTACCACCACGTCTTAGGCATCGCGACTGGGATGCGGACACTCACTTCAGCGATTTCGCCGTTAGACAACCAGGTGAATTGGCTTAGCACAAGCCCACTCACCCGAACTGGACAGCGCTTTGCTCTTCGTGCACCGCCGATGAAGGCGCGTTACCGAAGATCAGCGATGCTGTCGTCTGGCCACTGCTCCGGAAGATTGAGGATCCTCGACAATGGCTGTCCTTCTTCGAAGCAGATATTCCGGTCCCGCAGAACAACGCTTGGAAGCCGACCAAGTGAACCCGTATATGGTCTCGTGGCCCAAGGATGGTGATAAAGTTGGACCTCGCACTTAGCCACCATCCATGGTTGCAGGTTTAAAAACACGATAGCAGCGCTGACGCGCGTTATCTGCGGCCCGGAGTTCGCAAACCATGCTCCATCAGCGGCGCGAGTCAGCTTTACTCGTTCGATTCCAAAACGCTGCACACCGGCTTCAATCTGCTCGGTCCCGAACAATGCTTGCAACACCGCAGGTGTATTCGCGAACATTCCGGTCGCGTTTATCGCAAGCACGTACGGTCGATCAAGTGAGCCATACTTACGCGCCTTTTCTACGATCTTGTTTCGGATCGCTTTCTGTGGCGTGACGATCGCTCCCTGACCGACATTTACAAAACCCAGAGTCCGCACGTCCCGACCAGCAGAACTTGAAGATTTCGGAATGGCTTCAAACTCGATATCGCAACCACCGTGAGATTCAGATAACCGAGGAGCGGCTCCGAAACCGTTTGCTGCGATTGCCGCACTCACGCCGGCGGGTTCGAGAGTATCAAGCCAGCGGCGTAAGGAGTTCAGTAGAGGCCTAATCGGAGGATCGAACTCAAACTCTTTGGCGGTGTTGATATTAATGTAGAATTCTGACTCTATCTCATCGATCGCATCTAGAACACGGCTCCGCCGCCTGCCTGCTGCTACCTCGTGCCGTGGCGTGTCGGTCACTAACGCTGCCTCGATATAGAAGGACTCGCCTGTTGCGGAGGTGACTAGAAAATCAGGCGTTTTCGGTGATCCTATGACGGTCGGATGGCTTCGGACTTCATAGTCTGATTGAAGCAGCAATTCGTGCAGCGATAATTCAAAGAAGGCGGACTTGTGCTGGTCGTCATCTGCTGACCTAAGTCTGGTCTGGAGTTCAGGGAGTTCGATGCTGGGATATCTTTCAGTCCAGCGGTTCATAACGTTCCGTATGCGCTCACACGAAGGCCACGCGGAATTGTCCAGGAACTCGAACAGCGACTGGTGAGAGCGCCTGGTTGCGGTTGAATTCCTGAGTCGCTGGTCAAAAAGCAGTTCGATCACGATCCTGTACCGGCAATCCGCATGTGCTAACCATAACTCACTCTGTCGGAAGGGACATCAACGTTTCTGAGTAAACGGACGACGGTTTGCAGTCGACGACCTCCAGCAATATGGTACGTGCTAGATCTGCTTCGAAAACACTTTCGACCAATCGCAACAGCGGCTAAATAGCAATGAACAACCTGCCGTCGCGGTGCCGCATAAAATCGCTTGTCCTTGCCAGCTAGATGCTGAGGCGCAGGTGTTTACGACAAGATACGCTGCAGGTTTGGCGAATCACACGGACGCGTAGTCACCTATGGTCCCGGTGCCTGAACGCCATACGAAGTCGCCGCAGAGGTTTGGCCGTTCTACGGACAAGTGCGTCTTGCCTGGGTCTGGCATCGAGTGACATTTTTGGAAATAGGCTGTCGTTGGACTACGCCGATTGTGAGAGATAACGCCAGTTAAACCGCTGCGCAGAACGGGTAGGCCACGCATGGAGCAGTTCCGGACATCGCAAACTACTCCTTGGTCGCCGGGCCTCCACATGCGTCCGATGGTCCTGTGAAGCAGCCTCAGTGAATAGACAAATTGATATCTACTTTCTTCGCGCGGGTAGCTTCTGCCGCAGCTCAGTGAAAAAGTTCATCAGAAAAGTCGCCTGCAGATTCTCTTTGGCTGAGTCTGATTGAACAAAAATCACGAATCGCTTGCCGTCTGGGGACAAGTCGATCCCTGCCGGTCCGTAGGGCCGCGTATCTGCCCACACCCGAGGTTTGCCTACCACGGCGAAAGACTCGCCCTGACCCACATATTCTGCCACCATGATCCGTCTGTCCGGCGCTTCGAAGAATAGCTCGCGACCATTTCGAGACCAACGCGGCAGTGAGCCGCCATCCCTGGAGATTTGCCACATCCCACTGGGTCCCGGAAAGGAACGCACATACACTTCGGCACGTCCGGATTCATTCGACATGTACGCGACCCACCGTCCATTGGGAGAAAATCCATGCACTTGATCACTCGCGTGCGTGCGGAAAAACAGCTCGGGCTTTGTCGCCCTGGGGCGCTCGGGATCGCCGGTGTCGATCGGCAGGGTCCATGCGTCTCCGCCGGTTTCCGAATTCAGCTCGGTATATGCCAACCGTTTCCCATCAGGCGTGAAAGCATAGACATCTAACATTGCAGCGTTCTCCAGAAGCTGCACGGTCTCCCCTGCGCCATCAGCGCGGACCCATTTGATGGTGGCTCCTGTCGATGTAGCGGCGCGATACGCAATGTGCTTGCCGTCCGGCGCCCACACAGGAGTTGAATTGGCTTGCTCATTGAAAGTCAGCCGCGTCATGGCGTCGCTCCGCCAGTCATAGACGTAAATATCGGAACCCTTGCGAGAAGCGGCCGCAAACGCAAGGAGGTTGCCATCAGGCGACACGCGCGGCGTAAAGTAGGTGCCAGGTTTAGATAAGAGCGGCGTGATCTTTCCTGTGGCGTCTAACCACGCGGCCGTCCATAATTCAGCAGTCTCACCCCTCAAGTAGGCCAGGGTTCCCGTCCTCGAAACATCGAACTGGCCTCCGCCGGTTAGCATGCTGTAGGCGACGTTCTCCACTAACGGCGAAGGTGCGCCGCGGATAGCCCCGGTGTCCGGATCCATAGCCACACCGAACAAGGCGTCCTCGACTAAGTACAGGAGATGACCGCTGGTTCCGCTCGTAGGAACATACCTACCGAACGATCCCCGAATCTGTAAATCCTGAATCTGCCCTGTCTCCAACGACAGCAGGTGAAGCGTGGCGCCGCCGAGGTTCGTGGCTGCCGTGAACAGCACCTTCTTGCCGCCGGGCAGGACCTGTGGCCAACGGTGATTCGATTCCCCTTGTCTCAACTTCGTGAGCCGCTGTGGCTCGCCGCCTGCCTCGGGGATCCGGGAAAGCCCTCTTGCGCTGCTCAACGCCGCGACGATGCTCCCATCCTCGGCCCAACTCCCTCCTCGAAAAAAGAGCAAATCGCACAAGCTGACCGGAGCCCCGCCCTCAACAGAAATCTTTCTCAGCTTTCCGCCCGCTGCAAAGCCCACCCACTTTGAATCAGTAGAGAAAAATGGATCGGTGGCGCCGTCGGTGCCCAGCAGCGGGGTTACGCGAGCTTGATCTAACGCGCGCGTCACCAGCATCTGCTGCGTACCGGCTGTCCGCACCGGGTAAACGATCCGACGTCCATCCGGCGATAGCGCGATCGTGATCCCGGGACCTGCTACAGCGTTCGACCCGAGCTCGGCGTCTAACCGAATCAGCTGATTACTATCTGTCGACCGCGCCGCCCGCCCGGCGAACCAGGACGCCGCTCCGACGGCGAGTAAAACACCCGCCGCCCACGGCAGGAGCCTCCGATTCCCTCCTTCTGGTGAAACTTCATCATTCACGAGCGCTATGGCATCACCGATGTCCCGGAGCCGGCGTCTTGGATCTTTTTCGAGACAACGCCGAAGCAATGGCCGCACGTTAGCCGGGACTCGCGCCCAGTCCGGCTCTTTGGTCAGCACCATCGCCAACGTGCCTTGTGCAGTCTCGCCCGTGAACGGCCGCTTGCCCGTTAGTAACTCGTACAGCACCACACCGAATGCCCAGATGTCCGTGCGTTTGTCGGCAGGCTTCCCTTGCGCCTGTTCCGGGCTCATATACGGCGCACTGCCCATTACGCTGCCAACTTCGGTGAGACTCATGCTGGAGGTACGCACGCATTCCTGCTCGTTGTCATCGGGCGAGCTCATTTTTGCCAGACCAAAGTCCAGCACTTTGACGGTGCCGTCTAGTCTGATCTTGAGATTTTCCGGCTTCAGATCTCGATGTACGATCCCTTTCTCGTGGGCGGCTTCCAACGCATCGGCAATCTGGCAGGCGATGCGTAGCGCTTCGTCCAGGGGTAGCGGCCCCTTCGGCGAGCTACCCTCGACAAGCTCCATCACGAGATAGTCTGGGCCTACATCGTACAACTGGCAAATGTTGGGATGATTCAGCGCGGCCACAGCTCGTGCCTCACGCTCGAAGCGGTTGGTGAATTTTTCGGCGGAAACTTTAATCGCGACATCGCGCCGCACGCGCGTATCGTGGGCCCGGTATACCTCGCCCATTCCTCCAGCGCCGATTCGAGAACGAATCTGGTAAGGCCCGAGGAACGTTCCATCGGTCAGCCGCATAGAGTTTCGACTGATTCTACATCTACTGAGGGGCTGAGTTCAGGCTCAACCGCTTGGCGCCAGACCCCTGTCAGCATTGTCCTCAAGGACGTCGAAAGGTCTGCTGATCTACGCCATTTGTCCGTAAAGTCGCTGGTGTAGTGCATCCGGGCTCGATCTCGTCCCAGAGTTTTGCGACAACGAGCAAGTTTGGCGACGCATCAAGACGTCATTAAGGCCGCTGCCCACAGCATGGCAGTTTCGTATATACTTCATCCTCTATACCAAGTAGTACTTCACACAGGAGAGGACTATGTTGTCGAAACTTTCGAGGCGTGGTTTCCTGCAATCTGCGGCTGCCGGTGCGGTTGTCGCTTCTTCCCGGGCGTGGGCACAAGGCCAGCGCCCAGTGATCCTCTATGTCGGTTGCTACACGACGCGCGGACAGGGTATTTACCGATACAGCATGAACCCGGCAACAGGTGAACTGGCGCTCCTCGGCGTGACGGGCGACCAGATGAATCCCTCATTCCTCGCCATCGACCCTCAGCAGCGATATCTGTACGCCGCAAACGAAATCGGAAACTATGAAGGCCGTCAAAGCGGATCGGTGTCGGCATTCGCTATCGAACCAGACGGCAATCTTCGTTTCCTCAATCGGCAGCCCACAGAAGGACGCAATCCCGCTCATGTCAGCGTCGACCCGACTAATCGCTATGTGATGGCCGCGAACTATTCAGGGACCACAACCAACGAAGGCAACATGGCCGTTATACCGATTCAGCGCAATGGCTCGCTCTCGCCTCCATCGCAAGTGGTTATCCATCGCGGTACACTGGGGCCCAATCAGACGGCGCCGCACGCGCACATGGTTCTGTCCGATTTCAGTGGACGCTACGTTCTCGCAAACGATCTCGGCCTCGATAAGACTTTCATCTATCGGTTGGACGGCACGACCGGGACTTTGAATCCCAGTGATCCCGATGGCTTGGGCGCTCCTTCCGGCGCGGGTCCCAGACACCTCGCTTTTCATCCGAACGGCCGGTTCGTTTTCGTTCTTCACGAGCTGAATTCGACACTACGATCCCTATCCTGGGATTCCCAGCGTGGCCTGATGCAGGAAATCCAGACCATCTCAACGCTGCCGCCGAACTACGCAGGCACCAATTCCACGGCTCACGTAGTGGTCGCTCCATCCGGCCGTTTTGTCTATACCTCAAATCGTGGGCATGACAGCATCGCACTCTTCTCGGTCAATCCCGAGACCGGGATGCTTGAGTTTATCGAACGCGTTTGGACATACGGGGAAACACCACGCAACTTCGCGATCGATCCTACCGGAAACTTCATGTACGTCGGACATCAGAACACGGACAATATCGTGGTCTTCCGCGTCAACCCGGCTTCGGGCCGCCTTACGCCGACCGGTCTGTTCTACGGAGCCGGTCAACCTGTGTGTTTCGTGTTCTTGACGCCCCCACAGTCCGGGAACATGGCGCAAGACGGCGTCACGTTCGCGGCTAGTCCGAATCCGATCGTGATAAATGACAGCTCCGGATATGGTCAGACGACACTATCTTGGAACGCCCCGGACGTCGCGGCGCCGGAGATTCGAATCAATTCAGCAACCGGTCCGACGATGGGTACCCAACTCTCGGCCGGATCGACGACTACCGGGAAATGGGTTCACGACGGCATGACGTTCTATCTTCAGAACGGTTCCACTACGCTTGCCACTGTTCGTGCCATCGTCCGCCAAGCCTGACTCCCCTCATGGCGCCAGGAGGCCCTTCCGGCCTCCTGGATCATTTTTTGCTCACTAACCATTTCGATAGTAGATCGTCTACCCTGATGAAGCGACTTTTAGGTAGAATATCTACCATCGATGAAAACCTCGCCAAACGACCGTATCGATCTTCTCCAAGGCACTCTAGACCTTCTGATTCTCCGTACGTTGCTTTTCGGTCAAGCCCACGGGCATGAGATAGCCAAACATATTCAGAACACGACCGAAGACGTTCTGCAGATCGAACACGGATCTCTCTACCCGGCCCTCCACCGTCTCGAGAAAAAGGAGTGGATTAAGGCCAAATGGGAGATGGCCAAGGATCGAAATCGCGAGTTCAAATACTACCGCTTAACCGCGGCCGGAAAAAAGCAGCTTGCAGCCGAGGAGTCCAAGTGGGCTCGTTTAACCGAAGCCATCGCTCGCGTACTAGCCCGGCCCGGTGAGGAGGCTTCATGAGATTTCGCACACGACGTCAGCGCGAACAGGAGCTTGCGCGTGAGATACAGGATCACTTGGACCTTGAGGCAGAGGAGAGGACAGCGCAAGGCGCCCCGTCATCCCAAGCTGCATTTGAGGCTCAAAAGCTTTTCGGCAACACGACATCGGTGAAGGAGAACGTCAGAGCTATGTGGGGATGGGCCACTCTCGAACAATGGAGCCAGGATGCTCGATTCGCGATCCGCCTTCTCCTTAAGAACCCCGGTTTTGCGGCTGTTGCGATCCTGACTTTGGCCCTGGGAATCGGAGCGACCACTTCCATATTCACAGTTGTCAACGCTCTGTTGGTGAAGCCGTTGCCGTACACAAATTCCGAACAGCTCGTTGTGCTTTCCACCATCTTTCAGAGACTCGGAACCGACCGCGGCAGCGTTTCCTATCCTGATGTCGCGGATTGGAAAGCGCAGCGCGATCTGTTCGAAGGCGTCAGCTTTTTTTCTCAATTCAACCTCGATGTTACCGGCGGCAATCAACCGGAAAGAGTACGCACCCTGCTGGTTGATGACGATTACTTCCGCGTTCTAGCCTCGCCCCCACAACTGGGTCGCAGATTCACGTCTGCAGAAAACAAACCTGGGGCAGATCGCGTTGTGGTTCTTTCGCATCAGTTGTGGATGCGGCGGTTTGGCGGCGACACGAATGTGTTGCAGCAGGTCATGGAACTTGCCGGCGTTCCCCACACGATCATCGGCGTAATGCCAAAGAATTCAACCTGGCCTGAAGATGTTGACGTATTCCGGCCGCAGGGGTTCACAAACGAACAGTGGCAAAATGCGCAACGCAGGGACAACCATCTGTACCGTACGATCGCCAGATTAAAAGCAGGTGTCAGCTTGGAAGAGGCGCAAGCCAAGTTGACGGCAATGGGGAGTCGCGTAGCTAGGGGAAATGTGAATCGCGCCAACACGAACTGGAAGGTTCACCGGCTGAATGCCTATATCATGGGACCGACTTTGAGCAGAACACTCTGGATTCTGCTCGGCGCCGTAGTGCTCGTGCTGCTGATTGCCTGCGTCAACGTGGCGAACCTGCTACTCGCGCGCGGATCTGCCAGAAAGCGAGAAGTTGCCATCCGTAACGCGCTCGGCGCTGGTTGGAAGCGGCTGGCGAGCCAGTTCATCATTGAGAGCTTCGTCCTTGCAATTGCGGGCGGCGCTTTGGGAATCGTGCTGGGTTACTGGGGCGTGGCGGCGTTGGTTCGCTCGGCGCCACCCGGTATTCCACGTTTGGACGTCGTACAGATCGACTACACGGTGCTCGCCTCACCGTTGGTTTGTGTTTTGCAACTGCGATTCTGTTCGGAATGGTCCCCGTCCTGACTGCATCTCGCGTCGCTCCCGGGGCGTCGATCAGAGAGGGAGGGCGCAGCTCTTCTGACGGTGTCCGCACAAGCCGGATGCGCAGCTTCCTCGTCATGTCTGAGTTTGCGCTCGCTGTGATTCTCCTCGCCGGCGCTGGACTGCTTGTTCGTAGCTTCGCGCGGCTCCAGCAAGTCGAGCCGGGATTTCCCACAAACAACTTATTAACGATGCAAGTCGGACTTCCGCAGTCGAGGTATGGAGGGCAGCAAAAGTCGCTCGATGGCTTTCGGCGGATTGCGGAAGCGATCCGACCCACACCGGGAGTCGTCGCTGTGTCGGCCACCAGTTCGTTGCCACTTAACGGTGGCGGATTCTACCTTGGGCGCGTTTTCTTAACCGAGGGTCAACCCGAACCACCGTCATCTTCTGACACTTCGGCTGAATGGAGTGTTATTCAGCCGGATTATCTACAGACAATGGGCATTCCCGTTGTGGCCGGCCGCTCGTTTACAGACGCCGATAGGTCTGGTTCTATGCCGGTAATTCTCATCAGCCAAAGCATGGCCCGGCAGATGTTTCCAAACTAGAGTCCTCTCGGCAAACGGATTCGATCCTGGCGTGATGAAAACGTGTATCGGGAAATTGTCGGCGTGACTGGCGATCTCCGATACAACGGACTTCGCGAACCCATCAACAACCACGCCTATGTTCCGCATGCTCAAGATAGCTGGAACTCGATGGTCTTGACGGTTCGGACAAATGGAGACCCGAACTCCCTTTTGCGAATGATTCAAAGCAAGATATGGTCAGTCGATGACAAGCTTGCCGTTTCGGAAGTGAGAACGATGAGTGAAGTAATCGAGCGAGAACTTTCCAGGCCGAGATTCAGCATGTTTCTGCTGACGGTGTTCGCCTTCACGGCTCTGTTGATGGCCGCCATCGGCATCTACGGCTTGATGTCCTACTCCGTCGCGCAAAGAACTCGTGAGATTGGAATTCGCATGGCTATGGGCGCTTTGCGGAAAGACATTCTAACGAACGTAACCGTACGGGCGTTCTTCCTTGCCTGCGCGGGAGTTGGAATCGGGATTGCCGGCGCTGTGTCGCTAACGCGTCTAATGACGGCCATTCTCTACGGAGTAAGCCCAACTGACGCCGTGACCTTCGCCATCGCTTCAGGAGTATTAATTCTTGTCGCAATCGTGGCTTCGTTGATCCCCGCGCGGCGCGCTTCGAAGGTCGATCCTCTCGTCGCTCTGCGATATGAGTAGTACGATGTCGGAGTGATCTCCCGGCGACATCTCGTATGCGGTTCTTTCCTGCCAGTCTTCACCGGCTGCAAGGACTCTGAAGGCAAGATCATTGGTGTCGTGCCGAAGGCTACGTCGCATCTGTTTTTTGTCTCAGTTCATGCCGGTGTCGAAGAAGCAGCGCGTCAGTTTAAAGTCAAAGTGCTCTGGAATGGTCCTCGGGAAGAGACCGAGCACACGCGACAGATACAAATCGTCGATTCGATGGTCGCGCAGCACGTGGACGCTCTTGCGATTTCGGCGACGGATGAGCGTGCATTGGCAGCTCCCGTCGAGCGGGCCATCAAGGCCGGGATACCGGTAACCGTCTTCGATTCCGGTGTCAACGTCGAAAACTACGTCAGCTTTATAGCTACTGACAACTATGGAGCCGGATGCACGGCGGCGCGCAAGCTTGCCGACATGGTCGGTAAAAAAGGCGGCGTGGGAATGGTCATGCATAAACCCGGTGGAACATCGACCGTCTTGCGGGAGCGCGGGTTCGAAGACACGTTGCGCAAAGAGTTTCCTGAGGTTCGCATTGTGGCGCGGCAGTTCGGTATGTCGGACGCGGCCAGGTCCCGTACGGCGGCCGAAAATATCCTTACCGCGCACCCCGACCTCACTGGAATCTTTGCCTCGAGCGAAGCTAGTTCACTTGGTTCAATTCATGCAATCCGAAGTCGAGGGCTTTCGACGAAGGTCAAGCTGATCACCTTTGACAACAGCGATGAACACGTGTCCGCGCTGAAGGATGGGACGATTGACCTCATGCTTGTTCAGGACCCCAGGCGCATCGGATATGAAGCTGTAAAATCTCTCGCCGACAAATTGGCTGGGAGGCAACCACCGCGAAGGCTCGACTTACCGGCCCGACAGATCACGAAAGCGGATCTCGAGAAGCCTGACGTCAAGGCTCTGCTCGGCACAGCATGATCGCAGAGGCAGCGCGATCGGCCGAGCCCGGAACATCCGTTAGAAATAACTCCGGTTCAATTACTTCTATTTCCATCAACACGCATCCTTTTGACGACTCCAGAATGTCGACGCGGGCGATGACTGGCGCGTACGGCAGCAAAGAGATAGCCTTTTCTGCGAATGCGACTATCGCGGCATTGGGTTCCGATGGTTCCACTGTTCCACCGAACACCATCTGCACTCGGAAATCACCGGCGCGAGGCCTCTTGCGAACGGCGTGACTGTACTGCCCGGCGAAATACAGTAACGACCATTCACCTTCGTTTTCAATCGAGCCGAGATATTCCTGAATCATGATCGGTCCCGATACGATCCCGTTTGTGAGGCATTCCGTTCCATAGGCGCTAGCAGAGACCAATGGCATTACAACAGCGGCTGACCATCCCCGCTCCTCGCAGAGTCTCCTCACATCCTGTTGCTCTCCGATCTCGTTCCAAACCGTGTCGGGAATAATGACTCCGAAAGAATTCAACTCTCGTAGATAGCGCTTATCGGCGTTCCATTTGATCAGTTTCGGGTAATTGATAGTCATCACTGCTAGCCCATCAAGCCAATCGAGGAACTCAGGAAGACGACGATGATAGTCCCAGCAGGAACGGACCACTACGCAATCGAATGCGCGCCAATCGATATCGGGCGAATCCCACAAAACTGGGATTGCGTTGGCGCCGCGTTTTTCTAATGCTGCGATCAAGGCCTGATCGCTGGGTGGAAGTGGACTGACGGAAGTCGCTATCGCGATAGAATAGCGACCCATGGGCACTCCTGAGACATTTGTTCGCCGAGATGCCATGAAGTTATTCGAGGGCTCCACCGAGTATAAGATCGCCGGATCGAATGTGTACTATCTCGGTTATCTGGAGGAGCCAACGCTGACGGCGGTTTTGGATTTGGCCGCAAGTATCCATAGCAACGTGATCCGTCTATGGGCATACTGCGAGAAGACCGAAAATCACAATGTCTTCTTTCAGTCGTGGAGTTCCAACAAGAGTCTTCCCGTGCCAAACGGAGGAGCCGACGGTCTGGAACGTTTAGACCGTGCCATCGCGGCGGCTGCCCAGCGTGGCATGCGCGTCATCCTGACTCTCGCTAACAACTGGAAAGATTTTGGCGGGATACCGCAATACCTGAACTGGTTCGGCCTCGCGTCTCACGATCAGTTCTATCGCGATGGCCGATGCCGAGCCGCTTATTGGTTGTGGGTTGATCAACTGCTCCACAGGTGCAATTCGGTCACCGGCCGCGCCTACAAGGATGATCCCGCTATTCTCGCCTGGGAACTTGCGAATGAGCCTCGATGTCCCGATGTAAAAGATGGCGAACAACTGCTCATCTCATGGATCTGGGAAATGGCGACACTCATTCGAGAGAACGATCCCAATCACTTGATCGCAGTTGGGGATGAAGGCTTTTTCAACCGAGCGGGCGCCGGGAACAATGAACTGTTTAATGGCGCTCGCGGTGTGAATTTTGAAGCGATTCTCGGTGTCGGTCCAATCGATTTCGGTACGTATCATTTGTACGGGGAATGGGCAAAGGACGAGAAGCTTGCGGATTTCGGGCGCATGTGGATACGGGAACATAATGAAGCGGCCGCACGAGCCAATAAGCCTGTTCTGCTCGAAGAATATGGCGCGCTCGCTCGCCCTGATCGTACCCAGATCTACGACGCCTGGCTGCGGGAAGTCGAAGACGCCAAGGTTCTCGGTAGCCTGCTGTGGATGCTCGGCCTTCCGAAAGGACCGGGGCAACAGTATGCCCCTGATGGGTATGTTGTGGGCAGCGGACCGGAACTCACGCTTATCCGTGAACACGCTGACAGCTTCCTAGCCACATAAAAGGTTAAACTGGTATAAACCGACCTCAGCACAAGGAGTTCATTCCATGTCCGACGAAAACTCTGTTAATCGTAGAGACTTCCTCAAAACAACATCGATCGCTGGCAGCCTCACGGGTTTCGCAGCTTCAGCATTTGCGCGCCCTGCCGGCAAGATGGCTCCTGCGCGAGTGATCGGAGCAAACGACAAGATCAATGTGGGCGTCATCGGCGTCGGCGGCCGCGGCTCGTACGTTGCCAATCAATTCCATAAGGTGGGAGAAAAGGATTCTTCCTGCCGGATCGCCGCCGTTTGCGACGTATATGAGAAGCGCAAGATGGCGGAGGCCGCCAAGTACGGAGTCACAGGATACCTCGACTACCGGGAACTGCTCGCCAAGGAAGATGTCGATGCTGTCATCGTGGCGACGCCTGACCATTGGCACGCGACCATCGCGCTCGCGGCGATGGACGCCGGCAAGGACGTCTATCTCGAGAAGCCCATGTGCCATACCATCGACGAAGCCAAAAAGCTGGTCGATACGGTAAAGGAAACGAAGCGTGTCTTGCAGGTAGGCTCGCAGACCACCTCAGGCGATCAATGGCACAAAGCGAAGAAAGCCATTGCGGACGGGATGCTCGGTCAAGTGCTAATGAGCCAAGGCTCGTACCATCGCAACAGCAAGGAAGGCGAGTGGAACTGGCCGATCGATGCGGGCGCTGGTCCTGACGGCAAGGGCGAAAACTACATCGATTGGAAGATGTGGCTCGGGCCTGCGCAGAAGCGCAACTGGGATCCCGATAGGTTCTTCCGGTTCCGTAAATATTGGGACTACTCCGGAGGTATCGCGACCGATCTGTTCTATCACGTCGTCGCGCCGATGAACATCTGCTGGGGTGAGCCGCAGTTCCCATCGAGAGTGACGGCTGACGGTGGAATTTTTGTCTTCAAGAATCGACCCGAAAACCCGAGCCTGCCCGATCGCGAAGTCCCCGATACGTTCTCACTGATCGGTACGTACGCCAAAGGTCATCAACTCGTGTTGAGCGCTTCGATGGCGAATAGCCAGCATGTCCCCGGGTTGATTCGCGGTCATGAAGCCTCGTTGATTATGGTGGAACACGGCCGCTTTGAAGGATTCGCGCCGCACATCACGGTCAAGCCCGAGAAGCGCGTCATCAGCGAAGAGTACAAGCAGAAGTGGGGCGCGGAAGACATCAAGATCACCGTGTCCGAGACCAACACCATGGAAACCCACGTTCGGAACTTCCTCGGCTGCATGCGCACGCGTGAGAAGCCAACGCTGGATGTCGAGACGGGCGCTCGCGCACAGGTGCTGATTACGATGGCGGTGAATTCGTTCCGCGAAGGCCGCGTGTTGTACTTCGACGAAAAGACCTGGAAAGTATCGCCGAAGCCGTTTAAGTCTTAAACGATCTCTTCTTTTTGGGCGTCCCAAGTCACGGGACGCCCTTGCCGATAGCTATCCACAGCCATCCTGCAAGCAATCGACACCCGATATCCGAGTTCGAACGGACAGTTCGGCGTGCCGGTCCCGCGAATCGAATCTAAGAAATTGACCATGTGGCCAGCAGGGACGCTCTTTGTCTGGCCTACCAACTCCGTGCCGTCCGGCCTGTTGACCTTTTGCGGGGCGTACCGGATCTGCTGGCCCCTTGTGATCGTTCCGTCGGTTCCCAGAATATCTTCGGTCGATCCGAGCGCGTTGTTGCCAAACCCCGAATCCCAGGTCAGCAGCAGTTCTTCCGGCTGAACCATCGACACGCTCATTGTGTCCGGCACTTCGCGGCCATCCTTCCAGAGGTAGACGCCACCGCTCGCCATCACCGACTTCGGGACCTGTAGGTTTAGAACCTTGTACCAGAAGGCAACCTGGTGACACATATTCTCGTAGAAGTTGCCACCGGAGTAATCCCAATAGAATCGCCAGTTGATGTAGCGGTTGGCGTCGAACGGGTGCTTCTCAGCCTCACCCTGGAATTGATTCCAAAGAACGTTCTCTGGAGTCATGTCGGGATAGACCGGACGAGACCACTGTGGTTTGCCGTGCGGCGTATTCCGATACATGTGCATATGGGCCGCTGTGATTTTGCCGAGCTTGTTGTCGGCGGTGAAGGATGTAGCATCTGCGACTTGTCCCGACGAACAAGCCTGATGCCCGATCTGAACGACTCGTTTGCCGGCTTTCTTGTAGGCCGCGCGCATTCGTTTGGCGTGATCGACTGTGAACGCCATCGTCTTTTCCTGATAGACGTGCTTGCCTGCCTCGAGCGCAGCGACAAAGTGTTCGCAGTGCAGGTGCTGGGGCGTCGCGATCAGGACGGCGTCAATCGATTTGTCGTCGAGAAGGCGACGGTAATCATAGTACGTCGTTGCGGCGGGAACAAGTTTTTTGGCGTCGTCAAGACGGCGGGAGTAGATGTCGGCAAACGCGGCGAAGTCTACTCCGGGGGCGGCAATGGCTTCGCGCACCAACTGCATGCCCCGATCTCCCGCGCCGATAATACCGAGACGAATGCGGTCGTTAGCGCCTAGGATGGTCGTCGCGATGCCGGATGCGACTGTACCAATAAAACTACGACGGGAACTCATGATGGGATTTATCCCATTCTACTGCCTAGTACTCAGTTAGCCAACTTGACCAGCGAACAGTCCAGCCTCTGCGGGCTTCGCACTCGGCCTGAACATCGGCCTCTGCCTTCTGACGGGTTTGTTCGAAGGTAGCGTAGCACTCGAGAAGCTGGGCTTCAGGAAAGTCTATTGACGATGCATACTGCCGGATGTAATTCGTATTGAATACTCCGCCCGGCAATTTTTCAAACTCTTCGGTTTCGATCGCACGCAGGAATCGCGTACTGATCTTGGTTCGATCCGAGATTTGCTCGAGAGAAACTCCGTGGCGTTTGCGGTTCTCTTCAAGCCTAAGTGATGTGGCGCCACATGCCATGTAAAACTCCAAGGTTATGCCTTCCCTATGTTCGGGTTGGCGGGATTTTGGCGGTCTTTAGCACTCATAGTACTTCATCCAAAAGGTAATGGGAAGCACTTCTACACCGCTAAGTGTCGAATCTGTAAAGATTCAGGTGGATACACTAGGGCCTTGCGGTAATGCAAAAAAGCCCGCCTGGGTAAGAGGCGGGCTTTTTGGGGTGTATTAATTGGGCGATGTCCTACTCTCCCACACACTTGCGCGTGCAGTACCATCGGGGCTGAGAGGCTTAACTTCCGTGTTCGGGATGGGAACGGGTGGAACCCTCTCGCTATGATCACCCAAAGCCACTAGCGTGGCGGCAACTGGCGCGACGCTTCGCGTTACGCGCTCACCGGCCACACTGGACAATTGAGAGTATCTGACGGGCTAGAGCAACGGACTGCTGTTATATAGAGTAAATTTTATGGTCAAGCCGAACGGGCTATTAGTACTGGTCAGCTCAACGCATTGCTGCGCTTACACACCCAGCCTATCAACGTGGTAGTCTTCCACGGCCCTTCTGAAGGTCATAAACCTTGGGAAATCTCATCTTGAGGAAGGTTTCGCGCTTATATGCATTCAGCGCTTATCCTGACCGAACTTCGCTACCCAGCGGTGCCACTGGTATGACAACTGGATCACAAGAGGTTCGTCCAGCTCGGTCCTCTCGTACTAGAGCCAGGCCCTCGCAAATTTCCTACGCCCACCGCAGATAGGGACCGAACTGTCTCGCGACGTTCTGAACCCAGCTCACGTACCGCTTTAATAGGCGAACAGCCTAACCCTTGGGAGCTTCTACACCCCCAGGATGCGATGAGCCGACATCGAGGTGCCAAACCGGAGCGTCGATGTGAACTCTTGACTCCGATCAGCCTGTTATCCCCGGCGTACCTTTTATCCGTTGAGCGATGGCCCTTCCATACAGAACCACCGGATCACTAAGTCCTACTTTCGTACCTGCTTGACTTGTAGGTCTCGCAGTCAACCTGGTTTTTGCCTTTACACTCGACTGACGATTTCCAAACGTCATGAACCAAGCTTCGAGCGCCTCCGTTACAATTTAGGAGGCGACCGCCCCAGTCAAACTACCCGTCTTCCATTGTCCGTTCTCCCGATCAGGGAGAGACGTTAGAATCACAGAATGCCCAGGGTGGTATCTCACCGTTGGCTCCTCCGAGTCCGAGAACCCGGAATCAAAGCCTCCCACCTATCCTGCGCAGAACATCCCGCAATTCAATGAAAGAGTATAGTAAAGGTGCACGGGGTCTTTCCGTCTAGCGGCGGGCATCCGGCGTCTTCACCGGAACCACAAGTTCGCCGGGCGGCCTGTTAAGACAGTCGTCAGATCGTTACGCCATTCGTGCAGGTCGGAACTTACCCGACAAGGAATTTCGCTACCTTAGGACCGTTATAGTTACGGCCGCCGTTCACCGGGGCTTCAGTTCAAAGCTTCGGCTTGCGCCTAACCTCTCCCTTTAACCTTCCGGCACCGGGCAGGCGTCAGCCCCTATACGTCGTTTTAGACTTTGCAGAGACCTGTGTTTTTGTTAAACAGTCGCCTGACGCGCTTTGCTGCGACCCCAATAGCTTTCGCCTGGGGCACTCCTTATCCCGAAGTTACGGAGCTAATTTGCCTAGTTCCTGAACAGACCATCACCCGAGCGCCTTAGAATACTCATCTCGACCACCTGTGTCGGTTTGTGGTACGGATACCCTGCCCTCCTAGCGGCTTTTCCTGGCAGTCAAAGGGGCGGATTTGCCTTTCCCCTTCTCCGTTCATCCTGGTTCGACTCCAACCCTCCCCAGGACTTACCGTCTGCGTCCCCGCATCGGACTTGATCGGACAGCGGTAGTCACGGAATATTAACCGTGTGTCCATCGGCTACGCCTTTCGGCCTCACCTTAGGCTCCGACTAACCCTGAGCGGATTAACCTTTCTCAGGAATCCTTAGTCTTACGGCGACAATGGTTCTCACATTGTTTCTCGCTACTTATGCTGGCAGAGTCCCTTCTCATATCTCCAGTACTCCTTCCGGTATACCTTCGCTGATTTGAGAATGCTCTCCTACCAATCGATTGAATCCGAAGATTCAAACGACTCCATAACTTCGGTACTATGCTTTAGCCCCGTTGGATTGTCGGCACCGAGTTCCTCGACCAGTGAGCTATTACGCTTTCTTTAAAGGATGGCTGCTTCTAAGCCAACCTCCTGGCTGTCTGAGGCACTCGACTTCCTTTCCCACTTAGCATAGATTTGGGGACCTTAGTTGATGGTCTGGGCTCTTCCCCTTTTGACTACGAAGCTTAGCCCTCGCAGTCTGACTCCTGTGCTACTCGTTCATGGCATTCGAAGTTTGGTTGGATTCGGTAACCTGGGAAGGCCCCTAGTCCATTCAGTTCTCTACCACCACGACGGACCACACAAGGCTAGCCCTAAAGCTATTTCGGAGAGAACGAGCTATCACGGAATTTGATTAGCCTTTCACCCCTACCCTCAGCTCATCCAAGCTGTTTTCAACCAACACTAGTTCGGACCTCCAGTCGTTGTTACACGACCTTCATCCTGGCCAAGGGTAGATCATCCCGCTTCGCGTCTAATCCCAGCGACTGAACGCCCTATTCAGACTCGCTTTCGCTGCGGCTCGCTTATCGCTTAACCTTGCCACTGAGATTAACTAGCCAGCTCATTATTCAATAGGCACGAGGTCAGACTTCCGCTTGCGCGTATAGTCCTCCCACTGCTTGTAAGCATGCGGTTTCAGGTACTATTTCACTCCCCTCACAGGGGTTCTTTTCACCTTTCCCTCACGGTACTAGTTCACTATCGGTCGCAAGTGAGTATTTAGCCTTACCGGATGGTCCCGGTGGATTCCTGCAGGGTTCCACGTGTCCCGCAGTACTTAGGAGCCACTTGAAAGAAGATTGCAATTTAAAATACGGGGCTGTCACCCTCTCTGGCCCGACTTTCCAGACGGTTCTTATATCGCTTTCTTATCCCTCGTTTTAACCTCAACCAACCTCTTAGCTTCCGGATACCGCTCCCTTACGGTCGCGGCTCGGAAATGTTGCAAAAGGGTAGTTGAGATTATTGTGGTCCTGCAACCCCGAGCTCTCCTTGCGAATTGCTCGGTTTAGGCTGTTCCGATTTCGCTCGCCACTACTTTCGGAATCACGGTTGTTTTCTCTTCCTCTGGGTACTGAGATGGTTCACTTCCCCAGGTTCGCTCCATACGCCTATGTATTCAGCGTACGGTAATCCGTGTTCGCACGGATTGGGTTCCCCCATTCGGATATTCCCGGATCATAGGTTGCTTGCACCTCCCCGAGACTTTTCGCAGCTGGCCACGTCCTTCTTCGCCTACTTGCGCCAAGGCATCCCCACGCATGCTCTTAGTAGCTTGACCATAAAACTTACTCCATACACAGAGTCCGTTTTGTCTTTCCACTACCTCCGCAAACTTCGCTCTGTCGGCCCCGGGCTTGCGCCCGGTAATCCCGATGAAATCGGGATGCAGGATACAATCCTGCCCCACAAAGCTGCTCTGCGGCGTGTCTTGATGCTATTGCTAGCGCTCCCTTACCTCCCTCTTTTTACAGAGAAAGGCAGGTGAACTTGTTGCATCTACATTCGATTGTGCATTCGAATGTAATGCCCGTCAGATATTCAATTGTCAAAGATCGAAAGTACCAAACGAACCGAATCCCAATATCGGACAGTTGATTCGTTTGAAAATTGTTTGAGAGGCCGATTGGACGCGAGACCTGGAGGCAAGCTCACAGAATCTGCGAAACAAACTCATAATATCCAAGTGGAGAAAGCCGAGAACGGTATGGAATGCAACGGCTGCTACCTACTTACCGCTCCCTTTCGGTCACGGCTCTGTTAAGAATTCAGTAACTGCATCCACGTTCTCTCTTAGAAAGGAGGTGATCCAGCCGCAGGTTCTCCTACGGCTACCTTGTTACGACTTCACCCCAATCATGAATCATACCTTGGGCCGCTACCTCCCTTGCGGGTCGGCGCACAGACTTCTAGTACAATCCACTTTCGTGATGTGACGGGCGGTGTGTACAAGGCCCGGGAACGTATTCACGGCATCGTTCTGATATGCCATTACTAGCGATTCCAGCTTCATGCAGGCGAGTTGCAGCCTGCAATCCGAACTGAGAACGGTTTTTTCCGATTTGCTCCCCCTCGCGGGTTTGCAGCGGTCTGTACCGCCCATTGTAGCACGTGTGTAGCCCTGGACATAAAGGCCATGATGACTTGACGTCATCCCCACCTTCCTCCAGCTTATCGCTGGCGGTCTCCTGAGAGTGCAGCCTTGCGGCTTAGCAACACAGGACAGGGGTTGCGCTCGTTGCGGGACTTAACCCAACATCTCACGACACGAGCTGACGACAGCCATGCAGCACCTCGACTTCAGTCCCTTGCGGGAGGTCTCCTGTTTCCAAGAAATTGCCAAAGCCGTTCGAGCCCAGGTAAGGTTCTTCGCGTTGCGTCGAATTAAACCACATGCTCCACCGCTTGTGCGGGCCCCCGTCAATTCCTTTGAGTTTCAGCCTTGCGACCGTACTCCCCAGGCGGCATACTTAACGCGTTAGCTCCGGCACGGATAGAATGAACTACCCACACCAAGTATGCATCGTTTAGGGCGTGGACTACCAGGGTATCTAATCCTGTTTGCTACCCACGCTTTCGTGCCTCAGCGTCAGTTATGGTCCAGTAAGCCGTCTACACCGCAGGTGTTCCTCCTGATATCTACGCATTTCACCGCTACACCAGGAATTCCGCTTACCTCTCCCATACTCAAGCCTTCCAGTCTTCGGCGCACCCTCCCAGTTAAGCCGGGAGATTTCACACCAAACTTAGAAAACCGCCTACGCACTCTTTACGCCCAGTAACTCCGAACAACGCTCGCTGCCTACGTATTACCGCGGCTGCTGGCACGTAGTTAGCCGCAGCTTCTTCTTCAGGTACCGTCATTATCGTCCCTGCCGAAAGAGCTTTACACCCCGAAGGGCGTCATCACTCACGCGGCGTCGCTGCATCAGGGTTTCCCCCATTGTGCAAGATTCCCCACTGCTGCCTCCCGTAGGAGTCTGGCCCGTGTTTCAGTGCCAGTGTGGCCGTGTGCCCTCTCAGGCCGGCTACCGATCATTGCCTTGGTGAGCCTTTACCCCACCAACTAGCTAATCAGCCGCGGGCTCCTCTCCAGGCGACTTGCGCCTTTGACCTTTCAGTGTTATGCGGTATTAGCCCCGGTTTCCCAGGGTTATTCCCCACCCAGAGGTAGATTACCCACGTGTTACTCACCCGTACGCCACTTTACTCAGGGATTGCTCCCCTTTCTCGTTCGACTTGCATGTGTTAAGCGCGCCGCCAGCGTTGATTCTGAGCCGGGATCAAACTCTCGTTTGAACCATACGCCTATCTCGCTTTCTCTAAACCGCTTCCTTACGGTAGCGGCTCCGAGATACACGGACAGACTATCTTTTAGAGATCTCGGCTGATATTACTTGAATCGACGAGTTCGCTTCGCTGTCTCGCCAATTGCTTGGCGAAACTTCGCGTCCAACCAGATTGTCAAAGATCTGCGCTTTCCCACCTGCGATCTTCCGAAAGCAAATGTTCAGCCGGCCTCACAAAACGATTCCAGGCGCAAGCGATACTTACATTGCCTCTCGGCCGCTCAAACGCTCTTGGATAAACTTGAAAACTTGTGAACGAATTCAGGAGGCTTCTAGAATTGCTTCGGTGTGCCTAACCTGCTTAAATCCGCTGTCGAAGCCGTTTCCGGCAATCGGCGCTTAGCGCCTCGACTATTGTGCAACAACTAGCGCCCCGATTGCAACAACCTCAAGAAGAGTTTGTTTCAATCTCTCTTCATCCGGCAGCTCGCTATCGCGCTGACAAAACTACTGTAACACCCGGTTGCCGATTTTGTCACCTGATCTTGAAAAGAAAGTTGGCAAAAAAAATCAGCAATAATGCGCATCTGCAATTCCTGAAATTTCGATAGTCTCAGCGCGGTGAGGCGCCATTGCGCCGAGCGCGCAATACCGCTTCGATATCTCGAAAAATCTCGCCTGGAGGCCGGTTGGCAGAAATCGAGTGGTAATCTCCGCTGGCGTAGTGATCCATGATCGGCGCTGTCAGTTTGTCGTACGACAGCAACCGCGCCTTTACGACCTCAACGCTATCATCCGAGCGCCTCACGAGTTTCTCGCCGTCGACATCACAGACGCCTGGTTTTTTCGGCGGCTTGAACAGCAGGTTGTAGATCCGCCCGCACTTCGGACATTGCCGTCGCGAAGAGATGCGTTCAATCAGTACTGATTGCGGCGTGGCCAAGTGAAATATCGTTGGCGGATTATGGCCCATCGCCGCTAGTGTTTTATCCAAAAACTTGGCCTGCGGGAGTGTTCGCGGATACCCGTCAAGAAGGAAGCCATTTCGGCAGTCATCTTTCGAAATGCGATGAACCAGCATTTCATTGACGATCTCGTCACCAACGAGTTGCCCTTCGGCCAGAATCTGCTGCGCCTGCAATCCTAGAGGTGTTTTCGCCTCGACTTCCGCCCTCAGCATCTCACCTGTCGAGATCGCAGGAATCTCCAACATCTGCGAAATCAGTGGTGATTGTGTTCCTTTGCCGCAACCCGGCGGCCCAAAAAGGAGAATTACCAAGAACCCCCCAAACCTTTCATATAGAAGCACGCAACTTTCAACCCTGTTACATCCACGAATCGATCTCTATAGATTACCCCGTTCGTTGCTAACCTGCAGTTATGGATGAACGAGCTTTCTTCCGCGAATCGCGGGCGAACAAGCAGGCCAACCTGCTGTGTCCCTTTTGTCGAACCTCAGAGAGCTATGATCTGCAATGGATCGTGCGACGGAAAGTCGACCGGCTTCCGTCAAACGCAGATGAACGGGACCGCGCCAAGTTTCGTAAGGCGGAAAGCTACATGGTACTGGTAACCGACAAGGTTCCCTGTAAGAACATGCGCTGCAGGCGAATGTTCGACGTTTCGGGGATTAAAACCACGGCATACCTGACCGACGATATCCCGCGCTAGGAAAGACAGAACCAAACGATTTGCACGCTTGCTGTTGTGGTTTTTCGTTTTATCGAGACGTAACTTGCTGAAGGTCCATTGCGGCCATGCGAACGAGCGTCTCGACCTCATCGAGTTCACCATCCAGTAGGGCATCAATGGCAAGCTGAAGATTCTCTTCCGCTAATTCCAGTAGACCCCCATTCCCGGGCGTTATTCGACGAACTACATCGATCCGCTTGGTCAACCGATACAAGCTCAACTCCAGGTTCTGACGTAGCCCTAGAGGATACCTTCGGTTTGAAGCAGGCATATTTTGAGCTTTGATGCTGAATCGAATGAAGTGTTACAAAATATGCGCTGCCCTTGTCGTTTTAATTTGTCAGGTAGCTATCGGGATTTGGTCTGTCGCTCGATTCCGGCTGCAGATCTAGGGCAGTTCAAGCAATTCTGGATCGGCAGCGATGATCTGGAGGCACTTGGCACATACCGCGTTTTCGTCGAACGACCGCAACAATTCCGGATGAATGATGATATTGGTGGGGGAACAATCGCAGATGCACTTCCGCAAACGGAAACTGTAAACATGGACCGTAGCTGAAGCCCCGCGACGGTCTGGAGCAGAAAGTTCATGGTCTACCACGAGATTAGCGGATGCGCTGCCTGTCTACAGTTAAGGTGAGCCTTAACCAGTCTTAAGATTCGTAAAGGTCGCGATGACGTCAAGCATCCCGTACCGCAAGACGCTCTGGACGACGCGTCATTTGGCGACGGTTACGCCCAGGACGGCTTCGCAGAGCCGGCGATTCAAGTCTGCCCGGAAACGCTTGTGGAGACTGTTGGTCGCCCAAACGATCGTCACTTGGTCATCCGGGTAGTGCAACAAATGAGAAGCATAGGACGGGTGTCCGCCGCCTTTTTCTATCAGGCGACGCCCCGCGGCGTCCTTGCGCACGTGCCATCCGTACCCCTCGTCCGGCCAAGGATGGAACATGATCTCCAGGCTCGCCCGGGACAGCACCTTGCCGGAGCGAAGGCCTTTGAATGCCATGTGCAGATCGGGAACGGAGATCCTCAGGCCACCTGCGCCGTGACGACCCCATGCGAAGAGGGGGCTCGAAGCAGGCTCCGGGTTCGTCCGGCGGCGTTTGATAGCCGAGCGCAAGGCCGGGCACCGACTCGCCTCTGAAATAAGCCTCCCGTAATCCTAACGGAAGCAGAATCTCACGACGAAGGTAGTCATTGTAGGAAGTCCCGGACACGATCTCGATGATCGCGGCCAGGACGCCGTATCCCGCGTTCGTATATCTGTACTGCTCTCCCGGCTTCGATTCTGCCGGAGATGTGCGTACACCTTGAAGAAATGTCTCGCGGGTGTCGCCGGACAGTTCGGCTCCACGGACCACCAGCCCGGCGCGGTGGAGCGCGAGGTGGTGGATGGTCGCGAGGTTCTTCGGGGGATTGAGCGGGCCGATGTAGCGATCGAGCCGATCCGACGTCCGCAGCTTGCCTTGTTCCTGAAGCTTGAGGATGGCTGCCGCTGTGAACGGCTTCGTCAGAGATGCCATCTCGAATCGAGTGTCCGGAGTGTTACGAATCTTCCGGCGCCGGTCTGCGTAGCCATACGCCTGGAGAAACTCAAGGGCGCCTTGCCGCTCCACGAGGACCACCCCAGAGAATCCTTGTGCCTCGAAGTCGCGCATGATCGCTTGCAGACGGGATGGAGGGTTCGCCGGGGCTTGAGCGATGAGGGGTGTGAGTGCGCTGAGAAGCACCATACACAGCGCAGACGGCCCAAGCATGTCCACTAGACTACGCTGAAAATCTGTGCAGGTTTAGTGAAATGGAGAGCGGGCGTTCCCGGGCACTAGTATAGAGCCTTTTCCGATGGCGCAGTTTGGACGACACAGGCCCAATAGTGGCTGGTGGGCACGGCACGCTGCTGAAGCTGCAACTGGTTTCATCGCCAGTCGTAATCGTTATGGGACCGCGTTGACTTCCGCCCGTCTACTGAGGACAATGCCCCGATGCGAACGGTGTTTATCACGCACACGTCTTTTATCGGGCAGCGCACTCTGGTCTGGTGTCTGGCCTGCTGCGTGAATGTGCTCTTGGCCCCTCTGCAGCGGCGCAAAGTGGACGGCTCGAGATCGAGTATACGGTTAAGGTGTCCGATATCCCGGGTCAACTCTTTCACGTGACCACGGACATCAGGAACATCAACCAGCCGGCGCTCGAGCTCTCGCTGCCGGTCTGGTCGCCCGGCTGGTACGTGATCGAGAACTACGCCAAGAATGTCGCTCGGTTTCGAGTTACCGGCCAGGACCGCCGCGAGCTGCGGCCGGCGCTGGTGCGCAAGCAGACCTGGCGAATCGACACGAGAGGGATCTCGCGCATCACTGCCGAGTTCGATTATCGAGCGACCGTTCTTTCCGCGAATCAGGCGCGTATCGCGCCGGACTTCGCGTTCTTCACCGGCACGCAGCTTTTCCTTCTGCCCGAAGGTCATCGATCGCGGCCGAGCGTGGTACGGTTCGATGTGCCGAACGGCTGAAAGATCGCCAGCGGCCTTGATGAGACGGACGTCCCGACAGTTTTCAAGGCGCCCGATTACGACACTCTCGTCGATCAGCCGACGCTGATGGGGCAGTTCGACACGGCCCGGTTCATGATCGACGGCAAGGCGCATGACGTCGTTGCCCACCCCGCTGGCGTGTACTCGGCGGAGAAGACGCGGACGTTGATCGGCTACCTCACGAAGCTGGCGGAGACGCAGGGCAGGATCTTCGGTGAACTGCCGTATCGGAAGTTCGTCTACTTTTATTTGTTCCGGAGCGCCGAAGGGGGCGCCCCGTGCTGGAGCACCAGAACTCGTTCGTCGCCCTCATAGACGCTGGCGCTCAGGCGCAGCCTGAAGCCCTCGTGGCGCAGGCATCCCACGAGTTCTTCCACGTCTGGAACGTCAAGCGCATCCGGCCGATAGAGATGTGGCCCTATGACTACTCACGGGAGAACGTGACGCCGCTGCTGTGGGTGTCCGAGGGCTTCACAAACTACTACAGCAACCTGGCGACGTATCGCGCAGGCTTCAAGGACGCCCGAAACTTCGTCGAGGAGGTCGCGAGGGGGGTCGCGGAAGTCGAGGGGAACGAGGCGCGCCGCTACATATCGGCGTCGGGCTCATCTACGTCCACGTGGATCGGTTATGGCGCCGCGCAACCGTTGAGCATCTCCTATTATTCACAGGGGCGGAACCTGGCCGCCCTTTTGGACCTCTCCATTCGTCACGACACCGGCGGCGCATCGGGTCTCGATGACGTCATGCGCGCGCTCTACACGAATTTCTACCAGCGTGGCCGCGGATTCAGTACGGAGGATCTGATTCGCGTGGTCAACCGAATCACCACGAAGTCGTACGAAGGCTTCTTCAGCCGGTATGTCTCGGGCGTCGAGGTTCCGCCGTACGATACGGTTTTCGGCTACGCCGGCTATCAGGCCGTACGAGCCACACTAAAGTTTCCCAATCTGGGTGTCAACCTGAATGAGAGGGGCAGGGTTACCGGCGTGCCTCCCGGCTACGATGCTGCAGCGGCCCCTCTGCGGCCGGGGGACTTCATAACGAGCGTCGACGGCCAGACTCTGGAGGGACGGGGCGGTGGCGCCGTGTTCCGTCTGCTGGGCGACAAGCTGGGGAAGACCGTCAGGTTGAAGATCCGGCGCGGAAACGACGAACGGGAGATGGATCTTCCCGTTGGATCGGTCGAAATCGTCACGTATCGCCTTGTCGATAGCAAGTCGCCGACACCGGAACAGTTCCGGAACAGTTGAAGATCCGGGAAGGCTGGCTCAAACGCTAGACGGCGTAAGACTGTAAGCGTTACTGCCGACAGCGGCACGTTGTAATGATCGGGTACTCTTCTACCAGGCCGTGTATCGTCCAGCGGCAATGGCGTTCGCGGCCGATGAACTCCTCGAATTGTTTCGAGATGAACTGCGGACCGTTATCCGAGATGACACGCGGCTCCGCTTCGGGGTGAAGTTCCTTGGCACGCTCCAAGATGACCTCGGTCGGTCCTATTTTTCAAAGCGTCGCCCACAACTCCTGTTCAGCCATTCTCATCAGTAGATCCGCTTCCGAGAGTTGTCCTTCTTCGAGTGCTTCACGGGCGAGCACGAGATTCTCCCTAGCGGTTTCCAGATAGTCTCGCTCGAACGGCGCAAGATCGCGGCGCAACGATTGCTCCACCCGATTGATTAGGGTGTTCAGGCGATCTCGCAGCAGTTGTGCCCGTTCGTCGAGGGAATTCGTAAGTTCGCCCAAAAACCCTTGTAGGACATCCGGAGAGCACAAACAATTAGGGAAAACCCTTAGTGTCACTACCCACAACGGCGGGGACCGCATCGTCACGAACGAATTCCAGACCGACCCACTACCGCAAGCCATCGCACGTTGACACTCCACTACAAACTTCGCTAAACTCTTAAGTTTGTAAGACCCTACGGAGACGTCTGTCTATGAGCACCCAATTTCCATCCAGGAATGATATGCCACGTAATTGGTATGTGCTGGATGCACAGGATGTTGTCCTCGGCCGGCTCGCGACGAAGGTCGCGATGATGTTGATGGGCAAGCACAAACCGATTTACACCCCGTTCCTCGATACGGGCGATCATGTCGTGATCGTCAACGCCGACAAAGTTCGGCTCACCGGTAATAAAGAAGACGACAAGATGTATCGGCACCACACCGGATATCCCGGTGGTCTGAAAGAACGTACCGCAAAAAAGATGCGGCAAACCCGTCCGGAGCGGATGTTCGAACTAGCCATTCAAGGCATGCTCCCGAAATCCAAACTCGGCAAGCAGATGTATCGGAAGCTGAACGTGTACGCCGGTCCGAAGCATCCGCATCAGGCGCAGAAGCCCGTCGAAATGGCGTTATAGCCTTTCGGAAACAGGCGCTGAATTAGGAATAGTCAGGAGAAAGCGTTAGTGGCAGCTTTGGTTCAACATCTCGGCACCGGCCGACGGAAGAGTTCCGTTGCTCGCGTGTTTTTGCGTTCCGGTAAGGGCACGATCACTGTTAACGGCCGGCCTTCGATGACTTACTTTACAACTGAAACCTCGACGGCGATGGTGCGCCAGCCGCTTCTGACGACGGAAACGGCGGAGAAGTTCGACGTCCTGATTCTGACCGACGGCGGCGGGTTCATCGGTCAGGCAGGCGCGGCGCGTCTGGGAATTGCTCGCGCGCTCGTTGAGTTCAACGCGGAACTTCGGCCGCCGCCTGAAGGAAGCCGGGTTTCTGACGCGCGATCCTCGCGTGCATGAGCGCAAGAAGTACGGTCAGAAGGGCGCTCGCAAGCGGTTCCAGTTCTCCAAGCGATAACTTCTTGTTCCGAGGGCGGCTTTGTTTAGCCGCCTTTCCCTTCCCCTTCAAGTTTTTCCCGTACGCGCCTGCGTACGAAACCTGGACGATTACAACCCGCAGACACAAATCTCGCTTTGGACCGTGCGCTGCGATTAAGTGTGGTTAAAATTACATAGGAGGCTATTTGCCGTCAATTTCAATGAAGGAATTGCTCGAAGCCGGCGTTCACTTCGGGCACCAGACCAAGCGCTGGAATCCAAAGATGAAGGAATACATCTTTGGCGAACGTAACGGGATCTACATCATCGATCTTCAGAAAACCCTCAAGCTGTTCAAAGACGCGATGCGCTTCGTCGGCGAAATGGCCGCGCAGGGCAAGAACGTCCTGTTCGTCGGCACCAAGCGTCAGGCGCAGGAAGCGATCGCCGAAGAAGCGACACGCTGCGGCATGTTCTACGTGAACCAGCGCTGGCTCGGCGGACTGCTGACCAACATGGTCACGGTTCAGAAGTCGATCAAGCGGCTCAAGCAGCTCGATCAGGAAGTAGCAGAAGGCGGCTATCTCGGCCGCGTACAAGAAAGAAGCCATCCAGCTCGAGCGCGAGCGCAAGCACCTGCAATCGAATCTCGCAGGCATCAAAGACATGCCGGGTTTGCCGGATCTGATCTTCATCATCGACTCGAACAAGGAAGCGATTGCCGTCAAGGAAGCGCGCCGTCTCGGGATCCCCGTTGTCGCCGTCGTTGACACCAACTGCGATCCGGATGAAGTCGACTACGTGATTCCGGGCAACGACGACGCTCTCCGCGCGATTCGGCTGTTCACGACCAAGATCGCCGATGCGGTTGTGGAAGGCCGAGCGCTCGCGACCGAGCAGGATTTCGTCAGCGACAAGATCGTCACCGATGAAGCTCCGGTTGCGGTGGAGCACACCGATTACACGCAATATCTCGATCCGAAGTACGCCGAGCAGCTCATGGCGGAAACGCATTCCGGACGAAGATCTGCCGTCGATGTCTCTGCCGCGTAAGAATCCTGCATCGGAAACGCAGCAGGCAGCAGAAAGCGTGCCCGCCGGCGCGGACACGCCGATCGTAGTTCCCTGCCAGGCTCGCAAGTCCAAATCGATTTCGGGCAGGCCGGTCATTCAACCGGCCTTTCTTTTAACTGATATAAGAGGCAAATGATATGGCGGAAATTACCGCGGCACTCGTAAAACAACTGCGCGATAAAACCGGCGCAGGCATGATGGAATGCAAGAAGGCCCTCACCGAAGCCAACGGCAATCTGGCCGAAGCGGAAGTGATCCTGCGCAAGCGCGGCATCGCGTCCGCGTCGAAGAAAGTCGTCGCGCGCAACCAAGCAGGGCGTGATCGGAACGCTATATCCACCCTGGCTCGCAGCTCGGCGTCATGGTGGAAATCAATTGCGAGTCCGACTTCGTGGCGCGCACCGACGATTTCCAGCAGCTTGTTCATGATGTCGCGATGCAGATCGCAGCGGCCGATCCGCAATTCCTCCGCAAAGAAGACGTCACGGCCGACCTCCTCGAGAAAGAGAAGGAGATCGCTCGCGATCGCGCACGCGCGGAAGGCAAGCCGGAAAAGATCCTCGACAAGATCGTCGAAGGCCGCCTGGCCAAGTACTACGAAGAAGTCTGCCTGCTACGAGCAGCCGTTCATCAAAGACAACGCAGTGACGGTCGGTCAGCTGATTGCGACCAAGATCGGCAAGCTCGGGGAAAACATCATCGATCGCGCGGTTCGTTCGCATGAAGGTCGGAGACGCTACTCCCGCTTCGACGGAAGAGCAAGCGGCTACGCCCGTTGCGGCCGAGTAGTCCTTGGCCATCTAAGCACTGTGGCGACCTACAAGCGCATTCTCCTCAAGCTGAGCGGTGAAGTCATGGCGGGTCCCGCGGGCTTCGGCATCGATCCGGAGCGAGTCGCGGCTCTTGCCGCCGATGTCGCCGAAGTCGCGCGAACCGGTGTCCAGATTGGTCTTGTTGTGGGTGGCGGCAACTTCTTTCGTGGAGTCGCCGCCGCCGCCAAGAAGATGGACCGGGTAACGGCGGATCACATGGGCATGCTGGCGACTGTCATCAATGCGCTGGCACTGCAGGATGCGCTCGAAGCCCAAGGTGTTCCGACTCGTGTGATGACCGCGATCGAGATGCATCAGGTTGCCGAGCCGTACATTCGGCGCCGGGCCATCCGGCACCTCGAAAAAGGCCGCATCGTCATCTTTGCGGCCGGCACTTCCAATCCCTATTTTTCTACCGACACCGCCGCTGTTCTTCGAGCCCTGGAGATCAAGGCTGAGATCATTGCCAAGGCCACGCGAGTCGACGGCGTGTACGACAAAGACCCGCTGAAACATCCCGATGCTGTTATGTACCCGCGCATCAGCTACACGGAAGTGCTGTCGAAATCGCTTGCAGTGATGGACGCTTCCGCCGTCGCCATGTGCCGGGACAACAATCTCCCGATTCTGGTTTTCAATCTGAACACGCCCGGCAATATAATGCGAATGTCACGTGGCGAGACTTTGGAACTGTAATCGCGCGTGAATAAGAGTGAGTCCTAACCATGAAAGAACAACCGGCTCCAACAACTCAACAAAAAACAGTCAAAGACGTTGAAAACAACGCTAAGAGCAGGATGGAAAAGGTTCTGGCGGATCTGCAGCATGCCATGGGCAACATTCGCACCGGCCGGGCATCCGTGAACCTTCTTGACAGCATCAGGGTCGATTATTTCGGCACGCCGACGCCGCTCAACCAAGTCGGTACGCTGCATGTGCCGGAACCGTTCATGATCACCATCCAGCCCTGGGATACGTCCCTGATCGGAGCTGATCGAAAAGGCGATCCGCAACTCGGATCTGGGTCTGAACCCAGGCAACGACGGCAAGATCATTCGGGTGCCGATTCCGCAGTTGACGGAAGAGCGCCGCAAAGAATTCGTCAAGAAGCTCCATCATGTCGCCGAAGAGCATCGCGTCAGCCTGCGCAACGTGCGCCGTGACGCCAATGAGCAAGTGAAGAAGCTGCTTAAGGACAAACTGATCAGCGAAGATGATGAGCGCCGCGCTCACGACGACATTCAAAAAGCTGACCGACGGCTATATGCAGAAGCTCGAAGCCAACGTCAAAGCAAAAGAGAAAGACATCCTCGAAGTTAAGTGATTGGGCTGAAAGCCTGCCCCACTCGGCAGCAGAGGCAAAGAATCTATTCAGGGCGTCGCTAAAAGCGGAGAGTGATGCTCGCTTGAAGTGATCTGGGGCCGCCCGGTTGAAATGCGGGACTCAACCCGCTATTCGGACGGCCCGCTCCCATCATCAATCCCGACAACGAAGACGAGACGCCGAACATCGGACTGGACAGGAAGCGTGTCGGATCGGCAAAGCTGGCTTGGTTCGTCACGTTATAAGCCTCCATCCGCAATCTCACGCGTCCGCGTTCTTGTAATGCCCACTCTCGCTCGACGGCCATGTCGAGTTGTGCCAGACCGAAGCCTTCAATTGAGTTGCGTCCGAGGGTTCCCTGCCCCGTAGCGGCTTTGACGAACGCTAGAGGATTCAGCCTTCGTCCGCCAGGAGCATTGGGATCGTCGATCCAAGCTTTACCTACCAGATCCGGACGAAGATTATCGAAGCCATATCCAAATGGGTTTTCCAAGGTCACGACATCGATCGGAAAGCCCGTGCGTGTGCGCAGCATTCCGCTAACGATCCAGTTGCTCGGAAGAGTGTACGAAAGCGCCGCCTGGAAGCTGTGCCGGACATCGAAGTTTGAACGGCCGCGATCCTGAGAAGCGCCGAGATCCGGGAAGATTACGAAGGTCCCCGAATCCCATGAGCCGTTGTCGATTGCGCGCGACCACGTGTAGGAGATGACGCCCTGGACGCCGCGCCTGCTCCGGCTTCGCGCCTGGAGTTGCAGCGCATGATAGTTCGAAGAGCCGTGATTCGTTGCAAGAATGAGATCGGGCGTCGGCATGGCGTTCTGGTGAGCTTCCCGGCGAAGTAATCTTCGGCCTGACGAACCGACGTACGCCGCAGAAGCAGCAGCGTTGCTTCCGATTGCGCGTTCGAGAGTGGTGTTCCATTCGAGCGAGTAGGGTAGTCGTAAGTTGCGATCGAACCCATAGACCGCCTCTGTCACGGGTGAAAACGTAGGCCCCAGCAGACTCCGCCACCGATTGTACGGGGCGCCATTGAGAAGATCCATGGCTGAGCTGAATCCCAAATCGTAAAACAGCCCGAATCCGGTACGGACGACAAGCGAACCGCTATCGTTCAGACGATAGGCAGCGCCGAAGCGCGGAGCGAACTGGGTATATCGAGAGCGCCATAGCGGTTGGTTCGATGCGTTGCCGGCGAGTTCGCCCGGGGGAAGTGGCGGCGGAACGATCGGTGGCAGTATCGGAGTGGAACCAATGACAGCGGGCGGCGGTTGGGTTCGATAGGCGGGCGGAGGTGTCAGTTCCCAACGCAGGCCATAGGTCACGTTGAGCCTGGGTGTCACGTGCCAAGTATCTTGCGCAAAAACCGAGAACGTTTCGATCAAGCTGGAGCCGGCGCTGGCGCGCGAGTATGTGAGCTCAGCAGGGTGGCCGGCGATGACGTCGTCTATGCTTTCGAATTGACCAACCACGCCTACGATGTCTGATCGGCGCTCTGGAGTGAGCCGCTGATAGTCAATGCCGAAGCGCAGATCATGTCGTCCGAGGGGCAGCGCGATGCTGTCAACCAGGTTCCACTGCGTCTGCTTACTGGCTCCCGGATCGCCCGTTACGATAGGCGGGATCCCGCGGACGGAAAGGCCGTACAGACGTTGTCCATCGCCAGGCGAGCCGAGGATTTGTTCAAGGTCCAGCGCGCCGGCCTGGCCTGCGAGCCAATTGGACGAAACCACCGTTCGGGAAACGCTGATGCGCGCATCGTTCGTCAGGCGGCCTCCCGCGGCGAGAGTGATGACACCTGCGGTGAAGGTCTGCGACGTGAACTTTGTATCGTTGCGCTGTAGAAAGCCATTCTCGCTCCGCGAAGGGGCTCGACTGTAGCGCACAAACATTGTTCCGATGTCGGAGAGCGTTCGGTCGAGCCGACCGTTCATTGTCGTCACGGTCGCGGGCGACGAGACCTGTGCGGTGTAGAGCGCGGCTCCCTGCCCGACCTCGGGACCATTGGCGACCGGATACACGCTCAGCCAGCCGGCGCGTGAGGCGGTCGCCGGAACCAGGGTGTCGAAACTCGCTGGCTGGAGAAGCCGGAGACGCTCGAAGGAAATGAACCCAAATGTCCGATCGCGCTGGAGAGGACCGCCGAGCAATGCGCCGAAATCGGTCAATCGATGCGCTCCTTTTTCAAGGCCAGCACGGCTTGCGAACCAGTCGTTCGCCATCAGTGCATTGTGGCGAAACGAACCAAAGACCTCGCCGTGAAGTTCGTTCGAGCCCGATCGTGTGGTGATTGCCACGTGCGCTCCGGGAAGTCGTCCGGACTCGGGAGCGAAGGTGGATGTTTGTACGCGAAGCTCCTGAACTGCTCCGAGCGAGGCCAGGTTATGGAGGCTGCCAATCGCGGTCATGGACGGCAGCGCGCCGCCCGAGAACTGTCCGGGAAGGCCGCTGCCACTGACTCCGTTGTTAGCGCTGACGCCATCGACTGTGAAGTAGTTCGTTGTCGGACGTTGGCCGTTCGTTGAGAATTGACCGGCCTCGCCCGCATTGGCCGGTGTCGCCAGGACACCAGGCGCCAGCTCGATCAGGCCCTGTAGCGCGCGCCCGTTCAAGGGCAGTTTTTCGACCGCCTCGGTACCGACTTGGACACCCGAAGTTGCGTCGGTCACGTTCAACATCGGAGAAGCGCCTTCGACTGTCACTACTTCCTGCATGCTGCCGATATCGAGGGTGAAGTCGAAACGCGCCGCCTCGGTGGCCTGTAGCGGTACGGAGACACGCGCAAGGGTCTGGAAGCCATCCTTGCGAATCGTGATCTTGTACATGCCGGCGGATAAGGAAGACACGGCGTAAAAGCCTTCCGAATTCGATCGTACGGATCGGCGAGTACCTGTTTCCATCTGAATGACGGACACGGACGCATTGGGAACGATAGCTCCCGAGCGATCGAGGATAAACCCGGCCAATTGCGCTTTTTGCTGTCCATACGCGGCGGCGCACGACAGCATCAGAGCGATCCACCACATCACTGCGAATACTCCCGAGATGCCCGGTCGAGTTCGCCGAGCGCATCACGCATTTGGTTGATCATGCGTTCCGGGTCACCGCTTTCACGGGCGGAGGCCAAGGCTACGCTGAGCAGGGTGTCGAAGCGTTGTGCGGCTCCAAGCAGTACGTGGGCGTCGACACGCGGACCGGCGGTCTTGGGCTCGTGCTTACCGAGCAGCGGGTCGAGTATTTCCGATAATCGCTGGACGGACTGACGAAGCGCGTTGAGGTGGTCCGACTCAATCGCTCGCAGGACGTCGCGTTCGGTGGCGTCGAATTGATCTCGCGAAGCGAAACGGTCGGAAAGCTGTCGTACGGCGTGCGCCCGGGCGAGCGCCGACTCACTCGCTTCGAGCGCGGCATTCGTAAAATTCTCCACGTTCGCCGCACTGCCCATGAGAGTCAGTAGCCGGGAATGAAGCGGGCCTGCGGGAACTTCCTCGGTTGTGTGGCCGATCTCGCCTGGCGCCTTGACGACAGGCGGCTGCTCGAACTTCAAGCTGGTGTTGGGCAAGTCGGCGAGGGCTTCGCGTATTTCACGCTCACGCTTGGCTGATGCGCCGAGCACGGTTACTTCGATCGCCTGGTCGGTACGGCGAACTTCGATCGGTTCGCCCAAGTCAGCGCCGATTTTATGAAGCGCGGCGTAAACTCTCAGCTCATCGGCAGAAGTCGTCTGACGTTCGGCAACGCGATTCGGAGACGGCGCCTGGGCGATCGTAACGGGCTGCTGTTGTTCGCCGGGAGCTTCCGAGATTTCCACCCATTCCTGGTTCCGGAACTCAAAGCGCTCTTCGACCGCCCGCAGGTCGGCGGCGCGGATCATGATTGACACTTCGCTCAGGCTGCCAGTGGGCGTGGAGGTACGAATGCGAAAGAAGCGTCCAATTCTCGTTTTCGGGTTTTCGAGGATGCGCACTTCGTCCTGCTTCTCAGCAAGATTGCTACGCCAAGTTGCAAAGGCGCCAGCACGGAGGGGCTCGTTCCAGTCGAAGTTCGCTTCCCGGAACATTGCGGCCAGTTCGGGATCGCCGATCTCAAGACGGGCGCGCACGAATCGGCCTTTGCGAGTGGTCACTTGGACACGACTCACAGGAACATCCTGAGCCGAAGCTTTTTGCAGAAGCTCAGCAGCGCTTACTGTCTCGCCCGTCGAGAGACGGAGGAAAAGAATCGCTATGGCGACACCGGCTGCAGCGGCCGCCCACCACCACGAAGAAAACCCTGAAGGTCTCCCCCTTGGCGCGAGCGGCCGTACCGCCGTCTGGCGTTGCTCCGCGTCCAGCTTTCTAAAATGGGGCTCGAGATCCACCCAGGGGCGCGGGGGAGCCGGCATCGCTTGCCGGCACACCGACTTGTAAGCACGGAATACGCTCTCAGTTTCGGCCATCAGATTTCGACATGCCTCACACGTATCCAAGTGTTCCCGCACGTTCATGGCACGCGCAGCCTCCAGTTCCCCATCCAGATACTTTGCAAGCAGCAGATCGTCGAGATGAGAGTTATTCATACATCGCATTCCTCAACCGAACCACCGCGCGTCTTAAAAATTCATTCACTGTCGATGTTTTTATCCCGATCGTTTCCGCAATTTCCCGATAGCGTAACCCTGAAGCTCGCAGCTCCAGCACTTGCCGTTGTTGAGGAGAAAGCTCGGAAAGCGCCTTTTGCAACCGGTCGCGTGACTCATCCTCAAGGAAAGACTTTTCCGGAGTGCTTTCGTTTGAAACCGGCTCGATCTCAGGTGTGATCTCCGAGTGGTTTCGCTCTTTCGCCCTGAGTTTGAGCGCCTCATTGTGAGCGACACGAAATACCCACGCACGCTCGCTCCTGATTTCCTCCCCGCCACGAAGCTGGATATAGAGTTTCAAGAACACTTCCTGCGCCACATCCTGAGCTTGCCCGGGCGATAGTCCTAACGTGAGGACGTAATAGTAGACATCGTCTCGCGCCTCCTTGTAGATCTGGAGAACGCGCGCATCGGCAGAATCTTTTCCAGCTGGCGACAGGAGCATCCTCTAGTCAACGCGAAAAGTAGGAGGAAGCCGAAACCTCCTCCTGTCTAAAACCCTATCGCACGTTAATTCCAGCTTCGGCCGGAGCTCCCAACGCTGGAGACGGCATCGCGGGAGACGGCATCGGGTAGGGAAGAATTCGGGCGTCCGGCACATGCGGACTATCCATCAGATTCAGTTGCACAGCCTGCCAGGCAGGAGACTGCAGCTTCAACGCCTCGACGAGAGCCGCAACCTTTGTTTTTTGCGCGTCATTGATAGCGGCCAGCGCTTGCGTACGGTAGGTCCCCCCGCTGAGCGGCAACTGGCGGCGAAGATTGTTGATCTCGACCATGAGACGGCCGACGGTACCGGCATCGTTGGAGCCCTGCTGGAGCAGCGTGTACATTTGCCGTTCTTTTTCAGAAATTTGCAGGTAGATCTGCTGTTCTGCCTGAGACCGGTTCTTCATGATCTGCTCGAGTGTGGACAACTGGGCATCCGACAGGACAAGATACTGCCGCAATTCATCCCATTGCTGGGGTATACGTGGCAGAATCGCCAAGTCTTCCGGGTTCTGGGCAACCGTGGAGGACATTGCAAACAAAAGTGTAGCGATGACTCGCCTCATCAATTACTCTCCTCAAGTTTCTTGACTTCTGCCGCAAAGACCGTTCACAGGGGGCTTTTACGACACCCCCTAATAACATTGTGCTGTTCAAGGTGAAATGGAGAGCCGGAGTTCCCTCTAAGGGGGCATGCAGCTAGGTCGACGGGCCGAGTTTGGAGGACACCGCCAAGTAGCTGGCTGGTGTACAAGACGCACCGCAGAAGCCGCAACTTAGTTTCAAATCGGGTTTGCTGCCCCCCGATTCATACCTCGGCAACACAGGGGGCGCGCCGCAAAAACGAGACTGGCTAGGGAAAGAAATCAAGCACGACACGATTCCGCAGGCTACGCGGATGTTTTTAGTAGACCCTGGCCGACTACGCAGGCGTTGGGATTTTGAAACGGCCCGCACCAGGGCTATCCCGGCAGAGCACGAAAGAAATGCCATCCACGATTAATATTCAGCCATCTCCAACGTCCTCAAATGAGAGCGGTCTCACCCAACGGAGGTCGCACATGTTTCCACGAGGTCGATCCTGTTGATTCTGCCCGAAACGATACTTCTTGACCTGAGGTATGGAATCCGCGCGTTGTCTCGTAGCCCCTGGTCCACTGCCATCACAATCCTTTCTCTTGCGGTCGGCATAGCGGTCAACACCGCCGTTTTCACGGCGTACAGAGCATTCGTCGATCGGCCGTTGGACGCTCGCAATCCGAGGGAGATGGTCAATATAGCGCTGCGCGGGGATTCCGGCATCGTTGAGTCCGAGTTCAGCTATCCCGACTATGAAGCGTACCGGGATTCGGTCCATAGTTTCAGCGGCCTCATTGCGTACCGATCGGCGAAACTGACGCTTTCAAACGCGGGTGGAATGATCGATCAGCGTACTTCCTATGGACGATCGCCGATGGCAAGGCTGATGGCCCCTGGCGCAAGTAACGCGGAGTTCGCGCAAGTCTTCATTGTCTCTGATAACTATTTTTCGGTTCTCGGAGTCTCCGCATTGCACGGACGCACATTCGGGCCTGGAAATACCGCTGAATCCGTGAGCCCTCCATCGGTTCTGGTGAGCGAAAATTACTGGCAAGAGACGATTTGCCGCCGATCCGGCAATCGTCGGAAAGACTGTTCATCTCAATGGCATCGCCGTCACAGTCATTGGAGTCACGCCGCACGACTTCAAGGGGACTGGAAGAGTCGTGCCGGCGTTTTGGCTTCCACTGAGCATCGAGCCGCAGATCAATGCAGATCGCCAGTGGCTACACCGGAGAGAGAACCGGCAGTATAGTCTGTTCGGGCGCCTTGCGCCTGGCGCTACAGCCGGCCAGGCAACCGCGCAGATCGGGCTGGTGGCGGATCACCTTCGAACGCTACATCCCGCCGGGAGTGAGTCAGCCAGGCCGGTCACGGCGCTGGTCTGGCCGGGTTCGCCGTTCCCCCTTCCACTAAATCACTATCGCGGGCTAAAGTTCACCATTCTGATGATCATGTCTGGCGCCGCGATGATCCTGGCGGTGGCTTCCGCTAACGTTGGCAGCCTGCAGTTGGCTCGCGCTCGATCCCGCGAAACCGAATTGCGCACCCGTTTATCTCTTGGCGCAAGCAGACTACGCATTGTCAGGCAACTGCTGACGGAGAATGCGTTGATGGGCCTTTTAGCAGGCGTGGTTGCCTTTCCATTCTCGTTGGCGGTGCTGAGAGCCGGCGTCAAGGCGTTCGCCGATGCTTTGCCCGTGGAAATTGGAGCGATTGTATTCAATGTGAGTCCCGACGCCAGGGTCTTCGCGTACGCTTTCGTGATTTCGTTGATCGCCGGCATCCTGTCCGGGCTCAGCCCGGCTATCCAGAGTCCTCATTCCGCACTGACATCCAGCGGCAGAGCCAACACTGCGTCAGTTCGCGGCCGGCGGCTTCAGGGTGTTCTGGTCGCTGTGCAAGTTGGTCTCTCGCTCGTGTTGATGATCATCGCGAGCATGTTTGTTCGCGGCGCCATCAACTCGGTCGGAATGAGGACCGGGTACGACAGCAAACACGTTGTGCAGCTCGGTTTTCAGTTCCCTAAAAACGCGACGTACACCGCGGAGCGCAGATTGGCTTTAATCAACGAGTCCCATATGCGGATGGCGGCATTACCTGCTGTTACTAAAGTGACCAGCGGCCGGCCACCTGGTTTCTTCAGTTTCCAAACGGCCGTTATGCCGGTTCGTGAAGGAAAGGGAACGGCAAACATCGAACAATCGATTTTGCACTATACCTATGTTCAACCTGGCTACTTTGAAACCCTGGGCATCCCGCTCTTCCTCGGCCGTGGCTTCGAGCGTGAGACGCAGAATGGACAGTTTGCCGTCCTGAGCGAATCCGCAGCCAAACAGATCTTTCGCGGCGAGAATCCGCTCGGACGCAGCATCCGGTTGGGAGTAACGGACGAGCGGACGCACAGCAGCAGCGAACTAATTGCCAATGGGGCATCCTATCAAGTTGTCGGCGTTGCTCGCGACACAAGGGGTCGGGATTCTGGCGGCAGCGACTCCAAGCAGATCTACCTCCCGCTGGCAAACGATCGGCTGGATGGCCGCCCACTACTCATCCGTGTGGAGTCCAACCCGGTTCAGATGCTCGCTGCGGTGGATCGTGTAATCACATCCATCGATCCCGAGATCGTGGTAACTTCCTCCACGCTCGAGGAGGCGCTTTGGCGATCGCCGCAATTTGTTTTCTCTATACTCGGGGCTGCAATTGCGTCCGGTATCGGGCTGCTCGGACTCCTGCTCGCGCTGATCGGTATCTTTGGCACGGTCAGCCATATGGTCGCGCTCCGAACTCGCGAAGTAGGCATCCGCATGGCCGTCGGCGCTCAGCAGCAGGATGTGCTTCGGCTCATCCTCCGCGAAAGCACGCAGCCGGTGGTTGCTGGATTAATGGCTGGAACCGTAGTGGCTGGGGGAGTGGTTTACCTGTTGCGTGGAATGTTGTATGGGATCAACGCGGTTGATGGGGTCTACTTCGTGGCCGTCTCCATCTTGTTCCTCATGGTCGCTCTCCTTGCATCGTACCCGCCAGCCCGGCGGGCTATGCGGGTCGATCCTGTGGTGGCCCTGCGATACGAATAGGGCTCAAGCGAGTGGACTTCCAGCAAGTTGCCGTCAGCGAGAGTTCCAAAGCGAAAAGGATCGGGGCCCAGACTCCCGATAACCGCCGCTGACGTTGATGTGCGACACGTCGATGTGCCGATGTTGATGAACTGAACTGACCGCCACGATGTCATGGCCCGCTTCTCCCAAACCTCCAGCCAGAAACCGCGAGGCACAAGGTCCCGACCAGAGCTACCCTATGTCTTTTTTTGCATGACATGCTCAGCCCTTAGCTCGATCAGACCGGCACAACAAAAACTGTTACGTTATACCTTGTGGCAGGTCTTGAATAGTATGCGGGCGCTTCTATTGATTGCTGCGGTGGCGGTCTGTGCAGACGCGGCAGATCTAAAACAGGTATTTGCGAAGAATGCCGCCAAACCGATTGGTCCTTATTCTCCAGGGATTTCGGCCGGCGCCTATTTCTATGTGTCAGGTCAGGGCGCCCGTGATGCGGCCGGCAAGCTTCCAGCAACCTTTGAAGAGCAGACTCGTCAGTGCCTGCAAAACGTGAAAGACATTCTCGAAGCCGACGGGTTGGGCATGCAGAACGTAGTCTGGGCGCAGGTGTTCGCTCAGGATATGAAGCAACTGGGGACGCTCGATAAGGTTTACGCTTCGTTTTTTCCCAAGGATCCTCCGGCTCGTTCCATGGTCGTCGTAAACAAAATGCCCGGTGACACGCCTGTCGAGATCGCTGTGGTTGCAGTCCGAGATCTGAAGCAGCGAAAGGCGGTCTCGATTGGCACAGCGAAAGCGCCGGTGAGCAACGCAGTTCGGGTTGGAGAGCGCGTTTATGTGTCAGGTGTGCTGGGACTCGATGCTCAGAACAAGGTTCCGGCTGATCCACGCGACCAGGTAAGCGTTCTGGTCACTCAGATGAAGGCAGTGCTCGCGAAAGCGGGGCTCGAGATGCGGGACATGGCCTATGCCCATGTCTATGTTGATGGCGCGATGCCGATGAAAATCCTGGGTGACGTTCTGACGGAGTTGCTGCCGTCGGAGGTCGCTCGCACGGTGACGCAGACCGCCGGGATCCCACGAGGCGCGCACATTGAAATTAGCGGCGTTGCAAGCACGAAATTGAAACGGGAGGGGGCGTGCACGTCGGTCGAAGATACGATTTATTGTCCGAGTGTCAGCGGGACTGTTGAACGCGCACTAGCTCGCGTTAAAGAGAATTTGAAAATTGCGAACGTAGATGTGAATCGCGTGGTTGTTAGCAACGTATTTTTGGACGACATTCAACACTTCGCTGCGATGAACAAGACCTATGCAGGCGTGTTTGGAGCATGGCTGCCGACCCGTGTCACGTTGCAGCCAACCGCGAAGGAGGCGGAGTTGAATCTCGCGCCGAGCACCAATTCGCCGGTCCCCCCGTCCGATGCACCTCGCGCCCAGATTAGTGTGATCGCTGTCCGATAACTCAACGATGAACTATACCTATTCTCAAATCGCGAAGATGATCGATCATTCGCTGCTCAATCCCGTACTGACTGCGGGAGAACTCGAGAGCGGATGTGAGCTTGCTCTTGCCTATGATGTCGCCAGTGTCTGCATCCTTCCGTATTACCTGCCTCGATGCGTCGAGGTGCTTAAGGGAAGCGATGTAAAGGCCAGCACGACTATCGGATTTCCACACGGCGGACAAGCGTCGGCGATCAAGCTCGCAGAAGCGCGTCAAGCGCTGGCCGATGGCGGCCAGGAACTGGATGTCGTCGTCAACATCAGCGCGGTGTTGAGCGGCTCCTGGCAGTACGTTCGGGAAGAACTGAAGGATTTGATCGATGCGACGCATGGCGCCGGCCAAAAGATCAAAGTCATTTTCGAGAATTGCTATCTGAACGACCAGCAGAAGATTCGACTGTGCGAGATATGCGGCGAACTGAGCGCCGATTGGGTAAAGACATCCACCGGCTACGGGACCGGCGGCGCCGTTATGGAAGACCTGCAACTCATGCGCCAGCAGTCGCCCGCGCACGTTCAAGTGAAAGCCGCCGGAGGCATCCGCGATCTCGACGCGTTGCTGCGCGTGCGCGAAATCGGAGTCACTCGCGCCGGAGCCACTCGAACAGCAACCATGCTCGACGATGCGCGCCAGCGACTCGGCTTATCCGCGTTGAGTCTTGCGCCGATCTCCACTCCCGCAGGGTATTGATCGGCTTCACGTGTTATCGTGAGCTTTCATGAGGGTGATCGTCTTTGGAAAAGGCGGCCAGTTGGGCCGCGAGCTTGTCCGCGTTTTCTCTTCCCGGGGCCACGAGATTACGGCTTTCGAACGCTCTGAGATCGATGTGACGGACGGCGGCCGGGTGGAGCAGGTGATCGCTTCGGCTAATCCGGACATCGTCTTAAACGCCACGGCTTACAACATGGTGGATGTTGCCGAGAAGGAGCCCGATGTGGCCTTTGCGGGCAATGCGCTGGCAGTGAGGAATCTCGCCGTCGCATGCAGGCAAGCAGACGCGCGGTTTGTCCATTTCTCGACCGATTACGTTTTTGACGGTTGCCTGGGTCGCCCCTATGTCGAAGAGGATGCCACCCATCCCCTCGGAGCGTACGCTGTTTCGAAACTCGCCGGTGAGTATTACGCGCAGGCGTACCTCGACAATCCGCTCATCATCCGCACATCGGGAGTGTTCGGACCGGGAGGTTTGCACACTGCTCGCGGGAACTTCGTCGAAACGATGCTGCGGCTTTCCAAATCAGGCCAGCCGATTCGTGTCGTGGAGGATTTCGTCGCATCGCCAACTTACGCGCCCGAGCTTGCGGAACGGACAGCCCAAATGGTCGATCGGAAGCTAACCGGAATTTTCCACGTGGGCGGAGGCGCCGCGATCTCGTGGTTTGATTACGCGAAGCTCATCTTCGAAGCCGCCGGTTTGACTCCGGAAGTCAAGGCCACAAATGAGCGTGAGCATAGGACTGCAGCCCGGCGGCCTAAATTCTCGGCGCTATCCAACGGGAAAATGGAACGCTGCGGCATTACCCCGATGCCTACAATGAAAGAGGTTGTACAGGATTACATCGCCCGCAGGCAAAGCGAGGTCGCGACCAGGACCTAACGCACTCCTACGATTTCTTTAATCGTCGCCCCTATCGCAAGAAAGTCGTCGAGCCCCGTCGGTTTCCGAATGTAACGGGTTGCGCCAAGTCGCATGGCCTCCGTTCTGTCCACCGGCGAATCCGAGGAGGTCAGGACGATTACGGGCGTCGACGTGCCCCGGAGTATTTCGAGCACTTCGCTTCCATCCCGCTTCGGCATGTTGAGATCGAGCAGGACGATATCAAAGTTCAACGCACTCTCGGAGACCATGGCAATGGCCTGCTCACCATCCTGCGCGACCGCCAACTGGAACGTAACTCCATGTTCACGCAGCGCTTCTTCGATTAAGTACACGTCGGCCGGATTGTCCTCAGCCAATAATATGCGCACTACATCCGCCATTCGGTCCCTTGCAAGCCTCTAAAAAACTCCGAACAAAACACAACGAAAACGCCTTGCAAGAACTCCCAGGTGTTCCTAGGGTCTCGCGACGTCAACGGAGTCAGATCTCGATGAGATTCAAGTGTACCTTACATTTCACCTTCCCTGTATCGGTGTTTTTACTGGGTTGCACGCGACCGCGTATTCGTAACCCGCATGGTAAAATGAACGTCATATGGCCAGCGGGCAAATGTCTGGAGTCAAACGATTTCTGCTCTGGGACTATCCGCGCGCAAGCTGGCAATATGATGTCATGGTCGGGCTTATCCTGGCCTTTATTTTTCTTACACCGCGCGCGACGTTCCGGGACCAGCCTCGTGCTAGTAGCATCGTTGAGATTCCATCCGATCAAGGGCGGGCCTTTCTGTTGGAATCACGATTGCTCGCATCCACACCGGACGCTGAGCGAAAAGCTCGTGTCGAAGGAATTTTGCGATCCCGCTACGGGAAATCGGATCCCGTCGTGAAAGTGGAGCCAGTTCTCGATCATGAGCAAGAAGTCTCAGGATTCATTGCCTTTACAAAGCGTTGAAATCCCACCCGGTGAGGAAAATGCGTCTCGTCCTAATTGCACTTGCATTCTGTCTGGCCGCTCTCGGAAGTAATACCGACGAAGTTTTGTCGAAGATGGACAAGTCCGCTCCGGCGTTCAAAGCCATGTCCGGGAACATTTCCCAGGCGAACTATACAAAAGTACTTGATGAAACAACGACGGAAACCGGGCAAATCTCGCTTAAGAAGGTAGGCGCTAAAGATCTTGCCGTGCTTATCGACTTTACGAAGCCAAATCCCAGGACCGTCGCGTTTCGCGGCCGAAAAGCCGAGATTTATTATCCCAAGCTCAAATCAGTACAGGAATATGACTTGGGTAAGCGGTCGGATTTATTGGACCAGTTCCTATTGGTCGGGTTCGGAACGACAGGCAAAGATCTGAAGGCAAACTATACTGTCAAGCTCCTGGGCGATGAAACTGTTGCCGGACAAAAGACTCACAGGCTTGAACTTACGCCGGGATCGTCAGTCCGGATCGAAAAATTACAAAAACTGGAATTATGGGTTTCTGCTGACGGCGCGTACCCGGTCCAGCAGAAATTTATCCAGCGTTCCGGCGATTATTACCTGATCACCTACACGGACGTTCAGCTAAACCCTCAGTTGGGGGATGAAGCATTTAAGCTAAATTTGCCGAAAGGCGTAAAGAGGGAATTCCCAGGAAAGTAATGCAAACTCAGCCCCTAGAAGCGCCACCGGCGCAGAAGAAGAAATCGGTCTCGCGGCTGCCTTTTCTCGATTGGACTCGTGGTCTGGCTGCAACAATTATGTTGCAAGGTCACGTTTTTCATTCCTTCGCGCGACCTGAATTACGGGATAGCGGCCCCTATGTAATTTCACAGTTTATCGGGGGAATCGCTCCGGCAATCTTCTTATTTCTCACGGGCGTGACGTTAGCATTCATGATGCACGGTCAGGAACGCAGGAGAGCAAGCAATAGAGACCGTCTGGTCGCAGTCTTCAAGCGTGCCGGCTATCTGGCCTTGCTCGCATTCGCATTCCGTTTCCAGCTCTACTTATTTGGTTATCCGTACAGTCCTCTCGAAGATGTCTGGAAGGTCGACATCCTAAATGCGATGTCATTGGCCATAATTACTCTGGCCGGGATGGCAATTCTGACCACTGCCGAGCGCGTACATGCGGGTGTAATCGCCGGCCTTCTTATCGCCGTATTGTCCCCGCTGGTGTCTCTCATCCCGGCAGACTTCATGCCGAAAATCCTGCGCATGTATCTGGCGCCGGACTATAACTATTTCTCCTATTTCCCCTGGGCCGCATTCCTGGCATTTGGAATTAGTGCCGGGTCGATTCTCCGGCTTGTCACCGAAGAACATATGCATCGATTGATGCAGTGGGCGGCGATTCTTGGATTCGGCATGATCATTTCGGGCCAATATTTTTCGAATTTGCCCTATTCGCTCTACCCAACTGTGGATTTCTGGCTGAACAGCCCGGGACTTATCTTCATTAAGCTGGGCGTTATCCTCGTGCTGCTTGCGCTAACCTTCCTGTGGACTCACCATGGGTCAGGTCAGGGCTGGAGTTGGGTCCGCCAACTCGGAACCACTTCCCTGCTGGTGTACTGGGTTCATATCGAAATGGTCTACGGCCGCTGGTTCGGATTCTGGAAAGATAGCCTCACGTTGGCGCAATGCACTTTGGCGGCGCTGACGCTGATTCTTCTCATGATCGGACTTTCCTACTTCAAAACGAACTGGCGATGGCCAAACCTAAGGCTTGGCACAGTGTTCCCTCCTGAGCCGCGCCGCGTCTCCGGGGATTAACTGTGCGCTTTCTAGTCGTTGAAGACGAACAGAGAATCGCGGACTTCCTCAAGCGGGGTCTTGAGAGCGCGGGTTATGCTGTCGATACCGCGAGCGATGGCAAATCAGCCATGGACATGGTCCATGCAACCGACTACGACCTGATCATTTTGGACATGATGCTGCCGGACATGGACGGCCTGCGTGTCCTCGAACGTGTGCGAAACCGCAAGGCGAGCCCTCCTGTTCTGATTTTGAGCGCTCGGGGAACTGTCGATGACCGAGTGAAAGGACTGGAACTCGGCGCGGATGACTATTTGGTTAAGCCGTTCGCATTTGTCGAATTGCTTGCCCGTGTGCGTGTTTTGCTCCGAAGGGGCGCCCGACGCCAGAACGGCTGCAGATCGGCGACCTGGTGCTTGATTGCATCCGGCGTCGCGTAACACGTAGCGGCGAAGCGATTGAACTAGCGCCCAAAGAGTTCAGCATCCTCGAGTATCTGATGCGTAATCGCGGACGTCCGCTTAGCCGCACTATGATCGTCGAGCATGTGTGGGACATGGATTACGACGGGCTGACAAACATTGTTGACGTCTACATCCGGCATCTTCGCAGCAAGATTGACGACAAATGGTCAACGAAGCTCCTGCACACGGTTCGTGGCATCGGCTATATGCTGGATGCGCCTGATTCGGGAGCCCAAACACCTACTCCCGCCTAACCCATGTTGAGTAGTATCGGCAGCCTGCATGACCGAATCACAAGTGGGCTACGATTCCGGCTGACGCTCACCTACATCCTATTCTTCGCGGTACTTCTGACATTCCTGGGCGTGTTCTTCCGCCAGACGCTTAAATCCCTTTACGATAGCCAGATTCGCAACATCCTCGAAGAGGAGTGGGGAGCAGTGCGCGGCTATCTTCGTATTGAGAAGGGTAAGATCGTCTGGTTTTATGATCGGGAAGATCCGGATGAAGCAATCATCATTGACCGGCTTAAGCAGATCTATTTGCTGACCGACCAAAACGGCAAGGTCCTTGAAGTCTCGCCGAAATACGAACAGCTCGGTATCGAGAGTCCCAGGGAGATCCGGGAAAATCTTCGTCGGCGACGAGAAGCAATCTGGACGACGCGCAAGGGTCCGGATGGCGTGACTTATTTGATTCGAGAAGGCCTGTTGACCGCGGATGACGCCAAGCCTTATTTCATAGCCATCGGCCGATCGTATGAAGAGGGGGACCGTATCATCGAGCAGTTCACTCGCTACTACTCGGTCATGCTACCCCTTATGATCGTCACGGCGAGCTTGCTGGGATGGTTCATGGCAGGCCGGGCGTTGAGCCCGATTGACGATGTCGCCAAAACTGCGCAGCGCATCACAGGAGCAAATCTTCGGATTCAGATCCCTTCCCGCGGAGCTGATGACGAACTCGACCGACTGATCGACGCGTTCAACCGCATGATTGAACGTCTGGACGCGGCGTTTCAGCAGACAAAGCAATTTTCAACAGACGTGTCGCATGAGTTACGAACGCCGTTGACCGCGATTCGCGGTCAATTGGAAGTGGCGCTGCTCGCGGCCAAGACGCCCGAGCAGTATCAGGAGGCGATCCTGAATGCGCTTGAAGATGTCGAACGTTTATCCCATACGATTCGCGCATTACTACAACTTTCCCAAGCCGAGTCGGGGCAACTTGTGCTGCAGAAGCAACCGATTGATCTTTCTGCGTTAATCCGCGGCCTGATGGAGCAGTTCGATATTCCGGCGGAGAGCGGTAAGGTAAAGCTGACGACGATGATGCCGGCTTATTGCACCGTCGAAGTTGATCGCATCCAGATGGAGCGGCTGATCTTGAATCTGGTTTCGAATGCGATCAAATATACCCCAGAAGGTGGGACGGTCCGCGTAGTTCTCCACGACAAAGGCCGCGACGTGGAACTCATCGTCGAAGACACAGGTGTCGGCATTCCTGCGGAATCCCTTCCGCACATTTTCGACCGGTTTTATCGTGTGCCGTCGGCGACTACAGAGAAATCGCCGGAACGTGGGCTAGGTCTCGGGCTCAGCTTTGTCGCCTGGATCGTGAGGGAGCATCGCGGCACGATCGATGTTAAGAGCGTTCCTGGCGAAGGCACGATTTTCACAGTTCGCTTGCCACGCGGCGAAGTGAATCGCGCCGAGCCGTCTCTCGCTCCAGCCGAGCGGGTCTAGTCCGCATTTGGAATGGTTTGTAACAGCTTGCGGTCGGTTGCGTCCCCAACTCGGAGGACTTCGGAATGGAGAAAGCAACGATGGAAGCTTCTGGTACGTTACAGCTCACCGAACTTAAAGAGCTTGCCGCTGTTGATGGACCCTGCCTGACAATTATTGCGCCGGCGCAGCGGGCGCCGAATACTGCGCGACAAGATCATCTGCGACTTAAATCCGCAGCTCAATCGGCGGAAGCCGCACTCGCCAAGTTCGGTCTGCAGGCGCGAGAGATAGACGAGTTCCTCAAGCCCCTGCATAGCCTCGAACTGGAATCGGCGGGTGATTTTAAGACCTTCGTTGTATTTCGGGCGCCTCAGGTTCTGCGGTCGTTCTTTGTTCACGAGCCTTTGAAGGAACTCGCTATGGTCGCCGACCACTTCCAGATTCTGCCGTGTTTGAAGGCTGCGCATGAGGATTCGCTCTATTTCTTTGTCCTGGCATTGAGCCAAAGCCACGTCCGGCTGTTGCGGTGCACCAATCACAGCTCGGAGGAAGTTCCGCTTGGGAAGGACATTCCAACCAACATTGAGGACTGGTTAAATACTCGCACTCCGACATCATCGCCGGATCATGGCGGGAAGCGACCTGCCGCCTCGGGCAGCGGTGGAAACTTCACTTCAACACATGATCGCGACAAGATGGACTCTCATATTGAGAACTTCTTTCATCGAATCGAGCAGGGGGTATTCGAGGCGCTGCGTGGGGAGACAGCCCCACTTGTTCTGGCAGGTGTCGAGCACGAGACTCCCATGTACCGTGGCATCAATCGGTATCTGCACCTGGCTGGTCGCGATGTCCATGGCTCACCCGAGGGTTTGAAGGGCGCCGAACTCCACCGGAGAGCGCTCGATGTCGCGCGCGAAGCATTCGCAGAACCCATTCAGAAGGCACTGGAGCTCTTCGAACGCCTGGGCGGCTCAGAGCGCGTGGCATCTAAGCCACGTGACGTACTGCAGGCGGCTGCCGCAGGCCGCGTCAGCCAGTTATTTGTCCTTGAAGGGGCGACTCATCCTGGCGGATGGGACAAAAAGACCCTCAAAGTGAAGCGCGAAGGGGAAGGCGAGGATTTGTTGAATATCGCTGCGCTCCACACGATTGTGAATGGTGGGGATGTTTGGGTGACGAGCGCTGCGAATGTGCCCGGTGGCGGTCCAGTGGCGGCTCTTCTGCGGTTCTGAGGTCAGTTGTTATGGGCGGGAGCTATGCCGGTTCCCGCCCTAGATTCTTCGCTTCTGGAGAATCCGGCGCATTTACTTTCGGCAGCCACCGCGCGTGTTCCTGTTTGATCTTCGCAAGCTCCGGTTTAGCGGCCAGATTGTGAAACTCCATCTCATCATTCGAATGGTCATAGAGTTCCTCCCCTCCGTCGTGATAACGAATGTAACGCCATCGCTCGCTGCGGACAGAGTGGTTGTTCCGCTCGTAAGTCGTGATCGCCGGCAAGTCCCACTTTGCCTGCGGATCTTTGAGTAGTGACACGAAGCTTTTGCCTTCGAGTTCCTTCTTCGGCGTGAGACCGCAGAGTTCAATGAGAGTCGGATACATGTGGGTGGCATCGACGGTGCGAGCGCATTTCGTCCCTGGCTTTGTTACTCCCGGGGCGGAAACGACGAGGACATTCCTGGTTGCTTCTTCCCATAGCGCGAACTTGCGCCAATGCAATTTTTCGCCAAGGCTCCAGCCATGATCGCTCCATAGAACGACGATTGTGTTTGCACTGTATGCGCTCTTATCGAGCGCGTCGATCACTCGTCCTACGCAAGCGTCGGCGAAAGAAATGGAAGCGAGGTAGCCTTGCACAGCCTTGCGCCACTGGCCGAACTCCAACACCTTTTTGTGATCGCCGCTCCGTAAAGCGAGACGGCGGCCCTCGGCGGGTACGTCATCGAGATCGTCGTCTTTTACGGTCGGGAGCGTGATCTTGTCCGCCGGATACCTGTCGAAATATTTCTGGGGAACGTACCACGGCAGGTGAGGCTTGTAAATGCCACAGGCGAGAAAGAACGGTTTGTCGTGGGTCTTATTGAGTTCGCCGATAACGTAGTCAGTGGTCTTGTAGTCTCCCATCTCGGCATCGGTCACCGGCAGAGCTGACCAGTCAAAGTGCGCGGTCCTCGGGATGCCGTTCGCTGGACGTTTGTCAGGGACCGGGTCGCCGGGTTGGTTCTTTTCCTGAGATGGAAAGTACTCCTGCCAGCTTTGCGGATCAGGAAAAGCGCCGTGATAAATCTTTCCTCCGCCGGTGACACGATAACCGTGCTGCGCAAAGTGCTGCGGCATCGTGACCGCGTTCTTGAGGACCGTCGATTCTCGCATTGGTTGACGGTTCTCGTAGACGCCTGATGTCGAGGGCCTGATGCCGGTCATCAAAGCGGTTCGTGAAGGATTACAGGATGGAGCTGCGCAATACGCCTTGGTGAACAGTACGCCTCTCGCTGCCAAGCGGTCGATGTTTGGCGTTTTTACGTCCGGATGTCCTCCCAGACATCCGATCCAATCGTTAAGATCGTCGACAGCGATGAAGAGTACATTTGGCCGGTTCTTGTCTGCTGCGGAAAGCAGGGCTCCCGCGGCGGCTGTCGACAAGAATGCTCTGCGCGAGAAGGCGCTCATGACAAGACGGTATCATGAGCGCTCGACTTATTTTGACTTGCTGAGACGTCGGCGATATTCTGCGACCGCGTCTTCGTAGCCTAGCGGCACTCGTTCGACGGCGCTGCTTCGCACTTGACCGTCCTTGCCTTCGAGCTTGCGGCGGAGCTGAAGCTCGAGCTGCTCGATGTTGGGAAGGATCTGGGTGCGCAACTGTTCGAGTAGCGCATCATTGCCCGGGTTCTTCGATGGATCCCAACGCTGCACTTCGCGCAATGTCGCCTCGACCTCTTTGGCGAGGTCCGGGTTGTCCTGCAGGCTCTGGCGGAGCTGTTGCAGATCGCGGACGCCCTGACGATACGCCTGCTCGACCGCAGCTTGATTGATGGGACCCTGCTGGCCGATGCCATCACCCGATCGATAGACGCCATTCTCTCCACCGCCGCCCCACCGATCGTTTGGTCCACCTTGGCCGCCCGCCTGTCCGCTCTGCTGGCCGCGTTGACCACCCTGTTGTCCCTGGCCCATCTGGCCGCCTTGGCCCTGCTGCGCCCTGTCGCCCTGTTGTCCTTGCTGTCCCTGCTGACCTTGGCCTTGCTGACCGCCCTGCCCTTGTTGGCCGGCTTGCTGCCCCTGACCTTGTTGTTGACCCTGGCCCTGTTGCTGACCCTGGCCCTGCTGGCCTTGCTGGCCTTGTTGCCCTTGCCGTCCCTGGCCGCGCGTGGCGCGCTCCATTTGGGCCCGAAGCTTCTCTACTTGATTGAGCGCCTGCTCGACACCTTGCCCCTTGCCCTTGTCGTTGGGTGTGCCCATTGCAGCTTCGGCATTCTTGACCTGGTCCCGCAGGTTGTTGAGACCCTGTGTCACCGGCGCCTCACGCGACCCGACATACGCTCCGAGCCCACGGCGAATCCAGTCGGCTCCGAACTTCATTCGGAGTTTCAACTCGTTCTGCTGCATCTCGCCGAGAGCTTCACGAAGCTTCGACGATGCTCCTCGCTGTGACCCGGCCATGTTGCGGGCAGCGTTCTGCATGTCACGCTCAAGCCGCGTCAGGTCACTGAGCATCTGTTCCTTCTCGCGCGCGAGTTCTTCGGACTTCTTACCGTCTTGTCCGGGCTGGGGTTTTGGATCTTTTCCGTCGCCGAAAGCGCCCTTCAGCTTTTCGACAAACTGCTGCTGACGCGAAGCGAGGTCCTCGGCTTGACGGCCCAGCTGACCCATTTGCTCCCCGGACTCGCGCTGACGAATACCGCTGATCGAATCCTGAGCTTCTTTCAACCGATCGGCGGCGCGGCGGGCTTCCGCTGATCCTGCTTGTGGCTGATTTGCCTGCGAGCTGGCGGCTTGGCGCATATCTTCACTGGCTCGTGTGAGACGCTCGATTGCCTGGCGAAGCTGGTTGTTTTGCTGCGTGTTCTGCTGGCTCTGCTGCGCGCTGCTGACCGCGCTGCCCCGATTGTCCTTGTTGGCCTTGCTGGCCTTGCTGACCCTGCTGTCCCTGCTGACCTTGTTGGCTGGACTGCCCTTGCTGGCCGGACTGGTTGCGCGCCAGCTCTTCCATCTTCTTCTTCAGCTCTTCTGCTTCGCGGCGGAGCATTTCCTGCTGCCAGCGCTGCTGCGGGCTCTGCTGTTTGTCGCGCTGCTGCTGAGCAAGTTCCTGTTGCCTACGCGCAAGCTGCTCGAGCTTTTGCAGCGTCTCATCGAGTTCTTTCTGGCGTTTATCCGCGGACGCAGCCTGTGCGCCGGTTTCGTACTGATTCTTCTCGGTATCGAGTTCGAGATCGAAGAGGCTTTCGAGGTCGCGGCCAGCGCCACCACCGCCTCCGCCGCCTCCCCGTTGTCCGAAGGCTACCTGGATCTGTCGACGTGTGGCTTCGGCGCGCAGCAGATGCTGTAAGGCTTTCTGCTCGGGCGGAATCGCATCTTTCCAGCCACGCGTTTTCAGCTTGTCGACGGCATCATTCATGGCCTTGGCGGCCTCTTCCATATCCTTAGCGAACGACTGGAACTCGGCGTTCTGTTGCGCGAGTTCACGGCTTCTCATGCGCTGCGCAAGCGACCGGCTTTGATCGCGCAACTTGGCCTGCATTTCGGAGAGGAACTTTGCGTTCTCCGCCTCGGCCGCCCGATCCTTGCTCTTATCGCGAATCTGGTTGAAGGTCGCGGCGATGATTTCTTTTTGGCGCTGCGTGACACCTTGCTCGTCTTCCTGCTCGCCACCACCACCGCCACCGCCCATCTGTTGGGATTGCTGATACTCGCGCTCGAACGGCTGGGCTTCGAGGAACAACATGTCGGACATGGTTTCGGTGCGCGTGTCTTTGGCGCGGGCGTGCATGGCCACGACGTCGCCAGGCTGGAGTTTGAAATCTTCGAGAGTAATGACGGTCTCGCCTTCCGATGTCTTGGCGCCTTTGCCGCTCAGCATCGAGACGTTTTTCTCCGGCCCGCCATTGACCGAGTACGACAGCACGACATCCTGCAATCCGAAGTCATCATCGGCCTCGACGCGCACGGTCACTTCTTCAATTGGATTGACTTTAAAGTCGCGTCCTGGACGGGCGATGCGAACCTTCGGAGGTTCTTCCTTTTGCGCCTCGATGAAGTAGTCTTCGCTGAGTCGAATGTCCTCACTCTTCTCGACTGCCGCAATGTGATACATCCCGTCAGTTTTGATCGGCACTGTTGCAGTCAGCCAGTTCCCTTCTTCGGCCTTCTGCATGTCGATGCGACTGCCGTCTTCGAGAATCACCACGCCATGAGCGAGAGGCTTGTCGGTCATAATCGCGACCGTGGCTTCCGTGCCCTCGATCGCGCGAAGGTCGCCACCTGGTTCTTCGACCACATCCTTCAGACCCGCCCACTTCGGGTACTTATAGGTGACACGAAGCTTCTTGATTCCCGGCAAGTCGATGGCAGTCAGGACGTAATTCTTGGACTTGACTCCGTTCGATTCCACGTAATATTCGACGGATGAAGGCAGTCCGGCAAACAGGAACTCGAATCCTGTACCTGAAGGTTGAGGAGCCATCGGAGCTGGCTCCCACTTGCTAGTGCCTTCGAATTTGGCAAATAGTGTGGCGTTGCGCGAATCGAAGCCAACTAACTGCGCGCTGACAACCTGATCCGATTTCTTTCGGACGCTTTTGCTTCCAGGAGCGACGACGATGTCGTAGAATCCGGCTCGCATACCTTCGCGCGGCGCTCCCGCCCACAGCAAGGAGGCGCCGTGACCCATGAAGCCGGGTCCGGCGAGAATCAGCCAGATCAAACCGAGTGACGCAAAAGCCGCGGAAGCTGCGGATCCATAGAGCCAGGTCGGATTCACAACGCGTCCGGAATCGGCTGTCTGCGCGACTTCCATCGTGTCGGCAGCAAGCAGTTCCAAAAATGGGTCGTCTTTGGGACCCTTCTCCGCAACGGTAAGCAGGCGCGTATCGAACTCGGGGATCGCGGATTCAATGCGTTTCGCGGTACGCCGGCGATTCAGGCTGAGCATAGGAATCAGCAAACCGAAACCAATTGCAAGCGCCAGACTGATGACCAGGAGGACACGAGCGATACGAAGGCTGGTGTCGGAGAACGCGTTTGCATTGGTGTATAGAACGAGGAGAACAGTCGCAATGAGCGCAGCGAAAGCGGTGACTGCGGCGCCGCGTGTGAAGGCGCTCCAACGCAGGCGCGACTCGAGTCTCTGCAGATATTGATTGACTTGATCGAGTGGATTCACCTTGTCCTCCTTATGCCGCCTGCTTTTGCGCAATCGGCTGCTCTTGCTCGGGATTCAAATACTTGCCGGCGAAAAGCGACTCTACAATTGCGGCCACGACTAACGCTAACAAAACGTACCACCAAATTCCGTAAGGGCGCTCGTCCGACTGTCCCGCACCGCCCGCAGCTTCCGGCTTGCCCGTACTTTGCCAGAGCGTCAGGGTATCTTTCGGGAACAACCGCAAGCTCGGACTCACGGCGATCCGCATGTGCCGCGATGAGCTCATGTCGTCCGTTTGGACGCCGCACTTCCCAGAATCCTTCCTTCGACAAACGGAAGGCCGGCGTCTTGGCTGCGTCTGCCAAGCGAAAGCGCGCGTTGTCCGTCCGGCCCGATGATCTCGCCGCCGCCCTTTAGGTCGACAAAGGAATCCACTTCGTATTGCGCCGGAGCCGACTCGCCTCCACTGAGATAGAGAGCCGATTGTTCCACGAATGGCACAAAGGACGCATGAAGCGGTAAATCGTTGGCAATGTTGTCGAAGGTTGACGCGAAGATCAGCATTCGACCTTGCCCAACAGTGCGCTCGACCAGCAAGGGCGTACCATCGGTCAGCTTTGCGACGACTCGATTTTTACCCGGGTCCACACGAGCGATCTGGTAGAACTTCACGTCATCGAACTTCCCCGCCCGCGCAACGGCCGGATGCGCTGCATCGACATCTCCCGCCGCATAGAAACGCTCGTTATCCCGCGACGCATAGCGTGTCTCATTAATGCGCATTCCGAGAAGATCGCCGCGCGCGGCAAGGCTCGAACCGGCGGCAACTAACACACCGCCTCCGCGCTTCAGATAATCTTCGATTGGAGCCGACGAGTCGGAGAGCACGACGAAAGGCATACTTATTGAAGTCGAGATTGCCGCCTGATTCGAAGGGACAGCCTCGATCGAGAAGCCTGCGTCGGGAGTGGACTCAAGGGCAGCGCGATAGTATTCGGCCGCTCGCGTTCGCTCCGGTTCGTGGACCAGAAGGACGCGGCGCGCTTCCTTGCGTTCGATCGAGAACGGGATAGACATTGTCGGCTGCAAGCTTGTCGGAGGCGTCGATCCGGATCTCGCCGCGATTGAGACCATAGGCGGCATCGGGCAAGAAGAATTCCACGGTCGCACGGCCACCAGGATCGAGCTTCACTCGTTTGCTTTCGAGCGATTTGCCGTTAAGAAAAAGCGATACGTTCGTCTCCACGGCATCCGTTCCGGACGCCGGCGACGATGGCCTGAATTCGCACTTTCTTTGGCTGGATATACGCTGCGGGGAGCATGGACAGCCTCGACGAACCAGTTCGGCTCGGATTGATCCACAACGGAGTGAACCGTCAGCTTCGTGCCAGGCGGAACGGCGAGCTCGGAAAACGGCGTTGGCATCGACGACTTCTGCCCATCGGTGAAGACATGAGCTTCCACCGGCATTCCATCGGGAGGAGAGAGTGACCGGATTACGCGCGCAATTTCGGCATATGCGCTGCGACCGTCGCCCGGCTGAATCGCTTTTACGGCGGCCTGAAGCTCCTGCGCGTTTGTGACGGGCTGTGTTAACAGTTGCGCGTTGGCGGCGAAGGAAACGACCTGCCCTCGATCACCTGGACGAAACTGACTCAGTATCCCCAGCGCGCCGTTCTTCGCGTCTTCCATTCGCGTTCCGGCGCGCATGCTGAAGGAGTTGTCCACCGCGACCAGAACCATTTTGCGACCTTGCGCGTCGCCGGTCATGGTTCGGCGGACGTACGGTTTCGCAAACAGAAGCGCAACGAGCAGGATCAGAAGGCATCGCATAGCCAGGAGCGCGATGTACTTGAGACGGCGATGCTTCACGGAGCTTTGCGTCCGCTTCTCGAAAAACATCAGCGAGCTGAACGGTAGCGGGTTCGATTTGTGCTGCTTCAGCAGATGGACATACAGCGGAATGCCGGCCGCAAGCAGTCCACCGAGAAACCATGGCGAAAGAAAACCCAACTTACTGCCTCCCCTGCCGGACCAACAGGTAACTTCGCAACGCGGCGTCGAGCGGCTTGCTGGTGTCGAGCAGGAAGTAATCGATGCCCGAACGCTGCGCGCGATCTCGGAGCGCAGCAATGTGTCGCATCGATCTTCGGACCATATTCATGTTTGACGTAATCGGGAGTGACTTCGATTGTCGTCGCCGGTTTCCATATCGAGCAACGAGCGCAGGGTCCTTAATCTCCGGCCGAATCTCCTGGGGGTCCAGGACGTGAAACAGGATGATCTCGTTGCCGTGAAAGCGCATCGGCTCCATTGTCTTGACGACCACTTCCGGGTCTTCGTAGAAATCGGAGACCACGACGATGATGCCCCGTCGATGGAGAAAGTTCTGGCAGTGGAAGAAGGGCTTGGCGAAATCGGTCCGTCTACCGGGCTCGGCCTTCTCGATGGCGTGGAGGATGCGCGGGAACTGGCCCTGGCGGCTGGAGGGCGGCACGATAGTTGCGGATCTCGTCGTCGAAGACGATGATGCCCGCGGCATCGCGCTGCTGGCTGCGACAGGTAGGCGATCGATGCGGTCAGATAGCGCGCGAAATCGAGCTTGTTGACATTGTGCGAGCCATACGCCATTGAAGCGCTGGCGTCGAGGAGCAGGGTGAGCTGTGTGTTGGTTTCGCCGCGATAACGCTTCAGATACATGCGCTCGGTGCGGGCGAAGACGTTCCAGTCGACGTGCCGCAAGTCGTCGCCCTCGCGTATAGGCGCGATACTCGGCGAACTCCTGGCTGAAGCCGAAATCGGGCGAACGGTGAAGACCGGACACAAATCCGTCGACTACGGTCTTGGCGATCAGCTCCAGGCCGGAGATGCGAAGCGAGCACGGACGGGTCGAGGAATCGCTGCATGTAGGTTTAGGACTTCGGCGCGGGCTTGTAGTCCAGGACGTTTCTTCAGGATGTCGTCCGGCGTCGAGCTTGTCCGACTCGGCGTGGAAGTTCAGCAGGATGCGGTGACGCAGAATCGGCGCGGCTAGCGTCGCGATATCTTCGTAGGTGACGTGATACCGGCGGTGCATCAGCGCGCGGGCCTTCGCAGCCAGAACGAGGTTCTGAATGCCGCGGACGCTGGCGCCGAAGTTCACGTATTTCTTCACGAAGTCCGGCGCGGTCGCGTCGGTCGGCCGGGTCATGCGAACGAGATCGACTGCATAGCGGGCGACCGAATCGGCGATCGGCACCATGCGGACGAGTTGCTGGAATCCGAGGATCTCTTCAGCTGTCGTTACGGGCTCGGCTTGCGCAATCGATGTCGTGGTGGTCAGGTCCGATGACCTTCATCTCGTCTTCGGCGACAGGTAGTCGAGAACCGTGTTGAAGATGAAACGGTCGAGCTGCGCTTCGGGCAGCGGATACGTGCCTTCGAGCTCGATCGGGTTTTGTGTGGCGAGAACGAAGAACGGCGCCGGCAGCTGTATGGTGATTGCCGCGCACCGTGCAGGAACGCTCCTGCATCGCCTCGAGCAGCGACGATTGCGTCTTAGGAGGCGTTCGGTTGATTTCATCGGCCAGCATGATGTTGCCGAAGATCGGACCCTGCACGAATGTCCAGGTGCGCCGGCCGGTCGCTCGGATCTTCTTCGATGATGTCCGTGCCGGTGATGTCGGACGGCATCAGGTCGGGCGTGAACTGAATGCGGCGGAACTCCAGTCCGAGCGTCTCCGCAATGGTTCGCACCAGCAGTGTCTTCGCAGTGCCGGGAAGACCGGTGATCAGACAGTGCCCACCCACGAACAACGCGATCAGCACCTGTTCCAGGACTTCTTCCTGGCCGACGATGACTCGCCGGACCTGCTGGACGATTTCGCTCTCGGCCTGCTGGAAGCGCACGATGCGCTGCTTCAGTTCCGACGAGTCGAGCGAGATGGGAGCGGGATTGGTCATTGTTCCTCAGCGTGACAAGTTCGAGCAACAGCTTCTGTGCAGGCTTGTAGCCCGGCGCCGCTTCAAGAGCGAGCAGCAGATGCTCCTTGGCTTCCTCCACCCGTTTCGCGCTCTGGAGCGCACGGGCGAGATTGTAGTGGGAGGCCGCTTGATCGAGCGGTTTCGTCGCGATCACAGCCGTATATTCGCGAATTGCGCCGTCCAGAAGGTTCTGCGGCGATATAGAGATCGCCCGAGCCTTCGGTGCAGTTCTTCCTCCATCGGGTAGATATAGATCAGCCGTTCGAGCGTCTTCAGCGCATCGGCCGGCTTACCGGCTTCTTCTTGCAAGCTTCGCGAGTTTCTTCAGCGTTTCCGGGCTGCGGCCACCGGCGTTCGAGTACTCGATCAGCGCCTTCATTGCGGCGGCTTTGTCGCCCTTAGCCATAGTACGCATCCGCGAGCAGTTCGTAAGCGCTGCCGTGCTCGACGAAGTCGCGGATACATCGACAATGACTTCCGGCGCGAGCTTGATTACTTCGTCGTGATTCTTGGTCGATCGTCGCAGCGTTCAATTCCTTCATGCGCTTCCGCCACTCCGGAAACTTATCGACGGTGTCCTTGACCTGCGTGTCCAGCCACGCCAGGAATTGCTTGTCGAACTCCTCGGGCTTCATCTTCGAGATGCGTCTCGATGACCTCGCCTGTCGGCTTCGATTCTGCGAAGGCATGCATCATGTCGAGCAGAGTTTGCGTAGCCCCACTTTTCGTTGATGTAATCGCAGATGCGTCCGGCCTGGAAGTAGGAGACGATCACCTGATTCGGATAGCTTGGACGGATGAATCCGCGGTCGAGTTGCGCGATCGGCAGCAGCTTCTTGTCGCGAATGGCATTAATCACGGTCGGATCCAGCCGATCGCCCCAATCGGGCGATGTAGCGGTCTCCTCATGAACTGCCATGCCTTCGGTGAACCAGCGCGGCACCCGGTGATTCGTCGCCGTCAGAACGTAGACGTGGCTCAATTCGTGCCACAGCGTGCTGGCCCAATGAAAGGACCCTGGCCGTCGGCCGGAAGGGCTGTCCATCGCGACGACTGTCCCGAACGTTACGCCGAGCGCGCCTAGGCCGGGCATGCCGAGCGTTCGCACCGCGAAATCCGCATGGTCGGGATACACCTCCACCTGGACCGGCTTTCGAGACTTCATCTTGTACTTCTTTTCGAAGGTGGCAATCGCGCGCTTCAACTCGCCTTCGATGTACGGGCGCAGCAATTCGGCTTCTTTTTTGTGGAGCCGGACGATGGTGTTGGGGGTCTTGTAGGTGTGGAAGTTCTTGTAGCTGTCCATCAACGTCAGCGTGTTGACGGTGACGGAATCCTGATAGCCGGCATTGTACGCCCGTTCCAGGTGCTCGCGCGCTTCCTTCTCTTCGCCCGAGCCGCATCAGGTTGATGCCGAGTTGGGCGCGCGCCGACTGCAAGTCAGGATCGAGTGCAAGCGCTTTCTTATAGGCGGCGATACCTTCTTCGTAACGGCGATTCAGCACCAGGATGTGGCCCGCCAACGACCAGGCGTCACCATAGACCGGATTGATCGCATTGATACGACCTTCCCACTCGCTCGTCTTCTTGTCTTCAAGCAAGATCGATCGCCAGCCGGACGGCCATCGCGTCGAGCGCATCGGCGACATCTTCATCGCCTTGTCGGCTTCCTCGATCGCCTTCGCTTCATTGTTATCTTCCAAAGCAAGCTTGGCGAGAAGCTCCTGCGCTTCGACCAGCTTTGGATCGAGTTGCAGCGCCTGCTCGGCAAACTCAACTGCCTGCTTATCGAAGCCGTCCGAAGCGATCAACGCAATGCCGAGTGTCGCCCCGGCGTGCTTCGGTTGAATTTCGAGTGCTTCCTTGAACAGCGTCTGCGCTTCTGGCGGGTTGAATCGCTCTAAGAACAGACGGCCCCAGCGAACGCGAAGATCGGCGTTCGTCGGTTGTTGCGCTACAGCAACTTTGAACTGGTCGTTGGCGCCTTTGTAACTCGCGGAGTCCCCATAGCCCTTCGGCGCGAGCAGCCGCGCTATTGCTTGCCGGTCAGCTTCTTGAAGCACGCCGTGGCTTCGTGTTCGTTTCCCGCGCCGCTCTAGTGTCCGGCAAGATTCACCCGGATCGGCGGCTAGGACCGAAAACGAAAGCACTAGCAGCGCGACACAAAACTTCATTTATCGATCTCCGCCTGTGTGCGCGCCAGTTCGAGCAGCAGAACCTGAAGCTGCGCTTGTATTCGTCCGTGGGCATGGCGGCCTTTTGGAACTTCAGCTTATCGATCTCCGTCTTCGAGTTGCTCCCGCTTCGTCAGGAGCGCCCGTTTGGCGGGATCTGCCGCGGCTTTCTGAATCGAACCGATTCGAAGCAGCGCAAATCGACCGGCGTTCATCGGACCGTTGGAGTCGCCACCATCGAGCATCGGTGCTCGGTAGCGAGGCGCTTATTCGTTTCGTAAAACTGCTTGGTTTTCAACTCCGCGAATTTGAATGCTTCGAGAGCGGTGATGACTTCGTTCTTGTCGGTGTCGGCGGCCGCATCACGCAGCGCCTCGATCCAGTAACGCGGAAAGACTGTGGCGTTCTTTTCCGTTCCGGACTTGGTCGCGGTGATGACAGTGCGATTTTGACGCAGCAACGCGTGCAGCGAACCACCGCTGGCGCTGGTTGCATTGACGACCAGTTGCTTGCCGGCCTTCACACGATCGAGCATGCTGGCGAGTTCAATCGCGGTCATGTCAGGACCGGGAAGATTGATCTTGTACTCCGTGCCATCAAAAGTACCGTGGCCGATCAGTATCAGGACAAGCGAGTCCTCGCTCTTGGCTTCTCTTGTCGCCGCTTTCGAGAGCCGCTCGAAGGCTGGCGCGCGTGGCCTGCGCGCCCATCAATGTTTCTACGTGCGTCTCAGGCGTGTCGCGCAGTGTCTTGTCGAGATCCTGCGCCCAGGTGGCGAATCGCTGCTCGTAATCAGGCTCTCCGCCGAGACCGGAGACGACAACGCAATGTGTCGTCGCGCCGGCGGACACGACGGCCAACAGCGTCAAAACAGCAATCTTCATACAATCCCCATTTCCGGCGTAACAGCCACTCAGAAGATCGAAGGAGCAGAGCGCCAATGAAGAAGATCGGCATATCCCACAGATCCCGGGTCTCTTTCACTGAAATTCCCGCCTCGGAGTACGAGATTTCGGCCGGTATCTTTCCAGCCTGATCCGGAGTGTAGTATTTGCCCTGCGTCTCAGACGCGAGTTTCTCGAGTAGCTCGCGATTCTGTTGCATGCGGAAATTCTCTGCGACTCCGTCCTCGCGACGGAACGACGATCACATCGCGACCAACTTCCTCAGACCCCCGATAAGCGATCGTTTCGACGACATACGATCCCGGGCGGACTGCGGCATACTCCGTCGTATAGACACCGGGTGTCGCCGGATCCGGTCGAAGCGTCAATCTTGTCGTTCGTGTTCTCCGGACCAATTACGGTTGCCTCCAAGCGTCCGTCGGTCAGCGGCAAATAGTTCTTGTCGCGCGCATCGACGCGAATCGCAACCCGATTGCTCATCGGCAAAAACCGTCTTAGGTACCGATGAAATCACTTGGCCATGAGTACCCGCAACCAGCCACCGCAGCATCTGCTGCCAGAACATCTCGTGCGACTTGTCTTCGAGCGGCTGCGACATCTGCCAGCGCCAGGAACCCGACGTCGCAAAGACTGCCGTCCGCCCGCGTCCATAGTTCTGTGTCACCAGCAGAGGATGACGGCCGCGACTGGTAGGCAGTAACTCAGCCAGCACCACCGCCCCGGCTTTCGGCGTTCCCGCCTCCTGATAGTTCTGCAGATAGGGAAGCTTCTTCCAGCGGTCGGCATTGCGTGCGGAATCGTCATCGAGGCGGCAAACCAGACTGTCGCGTCCGGCTGCTGTCAACTCGACCGTCGCCGGGTCGCGATGAAAACGTATCTTTGCGATTCGGAAGGTTCACCGGAAGCAGATCATCCAACGCCGATTTCTCCCAGCCGCCATCGCCCAAACCCGCCCGTCCGCCGAGCCACAACAAACCGCCGCCGCGGCGATCGACGAACTGCTTCAGCAACTCCTGCTGGGTCGGCGTGAAGTAGTTCGCCTCGACGCCGCCAATGATCATCGCCTGGAACTTGAACAGTTCATCCACGGTTGCCGGGAAGCCCTGCTCAATTCAGACGCGCTTTCGATCCTGCTGCCGGTATATCTTGTTTTGTGTTGTGCGAAGCATCGAGGTCAGTTGCAGCGCCTGATCCTGCTCGATCGCTCGGCGGATGAACTTGTACTCCCACTTCGGCTCGCCTTCTATATAAAGGATGCGAGGTTTGGTCGATTCAGCCGAAACGAGACGGTTGACGGAGTTGTTGTTCCGATTCTCCTCGCCATCAAGAGGTTCGAGGGTCAACTGGAGATTCTTGATTCCCGCAGCGCCAGCGTTGAAGAGGACTGCTTCCGTCTGTTCCTTGCCATCCGCCTTCAACGTAAATTCGCGGGTGGCAACCGCCTTGCCGTTCTCGCGGATGTTGATACGCGCCTTCCGGTTTTCGTAACCGAAGCTTTTCAAGGTGATCTGAGCGGCGAGGCGGGAGTCGGCCAATACCCGGGTAGGCAGCTGTGCATCTACGATTTCAATGTCGCGTTCGATTTTCTCCCGGCCAATACCGACGGTGTGGATCGGGATTCGATGGCGACGGACTTCGCTGAGTGTCGTGAGATCGATGCCGCCTGAGTTGTCGGCTCCATCGCTCAGTAAGACTACTGCGCCGATCGGCAGACTCCCGGCCTCGGCTGTAACCTGCTTGAGCGCATCTCCAATTCGGGTGGCTGGAGCTTGCGCAGTGAGCTGCTCGGAGAATCCATCCTCTCAAGCCCGGCTCCCGAACGATAAAGTCTTACTTGAAATTTCTTGTCTAAATCTTTGATTTTATTCAGCGTCTGAAGAACCACATCACGCCGGACAACACCATCAGTCGGTAAGACTCATGCTCCGCGAGTCGTCCGCGATGACAGCGACGATGTTCTGTTGCGGTCGCAAAGTCGAGACGCTTAGTGCGGGCTGCCAAAGCATCAACAACAGCATGCCGAGCGTTGCGGTTTGCAATGCCCACACAACCAGCGGTCTGGCGTCGAGGCGGCGATTGCGCAGCAACGGCCAGGCGAAAGCTCCGGCGCCGATCAGCAACAAGACTCCGAGCAGCCACACCGGCCACCTGCCTAGAAGAACGACATCTCCGCGGGAGAAAGCTTCGATCGGGTATTTGAAGAAGAGCTCGAACATTTTTAGTGGGTCATCGCGTAGATGATGTAGTTGATTCCGATTTTGTACGCCATGGACGCGTACTTTTCCGGATAGTTCGGGTTGATCAGCCCATTCCCATGCATCGCCAAGATCCATGTTGTGGCAGATCGCCACCATGATCCGGCCCTTGTCGTCGTAGATTGCCTCGCCATTTCGCTTCCACGCCATCGTATTCGTAAGTTCTGCCCGTGCCGAACGTTACCACGCCAGGAACCTGAAAACGCTCGTCCAGATCGTATAGGACGTGGAAGATTTCGTCTTTCGAATCGATGTCCACGACGGGCCGGTCAGGGAACACTTTGCTCATGCTTTCCATGAAGACTTCCCACTCGAAGGTTCCATGGAAATCGTCGGTCATCAGGAAGCCGCCGCGCAGCAGATAATCGCGCAGTTTCTGCGCCTGCGCGTCGGTTAACTCCCAGTGGCCGGGTTCGACGACATAGATCCATGGCCAGTTGTAAATCTCATCACCTTCGAGATTGACCACCTGCTCCACCGAGCGCGTCTGGATCCGGGTCAAGCGGCGCACACCTTGCACGAACTGACGATCGGCCTTCGGATAGTCGATGGTCCAGTTTCCACGCATGTTCCAGATGCGATCGGAACTCCGGCCGTAGGAGGGATACTGCAGGCGGGCGAAGGCGTATTCGGTCTTGTCTTCTGCGTCAGCGGGAGTTACGACATCCCGGTCATCGTCATACCACCAAGGCCGGCTGCGCTGAAATCCGTACACAACGCTCCACAGGCTTAACAGTAAGAACAGTGAAATCGTAATCGAACGCACACTCATCACGACACCGCCCGTGGTGGCTTCAGCATAGCATAGACGATTATCAAGACGTCCCAGACCAATGGTTTGTTGTGCCTATCTGTCAAGAAGATGTAAATTCCTTAAGATATTCTAATCCTTCTACTACCGACGCCTTTGGTACCCTTAAGATTCAGTATGATGACACGCCAGGAAGCGATCGATCTATTCGCCAGCGATGACCTGATCGGCATAGGGATGGCCGCCGACGCCGTCCGCCGCAAACTTCACCCCGAAGGCGTTGTCACCTACATCATCGACCGAAATATCAACTACACCAATTTCTGTACGGAGTATTGCAGCTTCTGCGCGTTTTACCGACCCATGGGTCACAAGGAAGGGTATATCCTTCCAAACGAGGTCATTTTCGACAAGATCCAGGAGACGATCGACCTTGGCGGTACCGGACTGCTGATGCAGGGGGGCCTGCATCCCGACTTGAAGATCGAATGGTATGAAGATCTGTTCCGTTCGATCAAGCAGCGGTTTACAATTCACCTGCACTGCCTGTCGGCTCCCGAGATCACGAACATCGCTGAGGTTAGCGGTCTGTCCTTGCGGGACACGATTGCCCGTCTGCGGGATGCGGGTCTCGACTCGATTCCCGGCGGCGGCGCTGAGATTCTCGACGACGCGGTACGCCACCGGATCAGCCGGTTGAAGTGCGGAACCAACGAATGGATGGACGTGCATCGTACAGCGCACCAGTTGGGTATGCGCACTACCGCAACGATGATGTTCGGATGCGGCGAAACGATCGAGCAGCGCATGAACCACTTCGACCTCATCCGCGACCTGCAGGAAGAGACCGGTGGGTTCACGGCTTTCATTCCGTGGACCTTCCAGCGGGAGAACACCTCGTTGGGACGGTTCGTGAAAGAAGAAGCGACTGCGGTGGAGTATTTGAAGACTCTCGCAATCTCAAGGCTGTACCTGCAGAATTTCCTTAACGTTCAATCCTCATGGGTTACACAGGGTTTAAAGACGTGCCAGGTCGGTCTGAAGTTTGGTGGTAACGATGTGGGTAGCACGATGATTGAAGAAAACGTCGTGTCCCAAGCCGGAGCACGCAATCATGCGACAGAAGAAGATCTGCGCAGACTGATTCGCGACGCCGGGTTTGTTCCGAAGCAGCGTGACACTCTCTACCGCGCGTATTTCCTGAACTAGCCCAATTTGCCCGCCCCCTCGGGTTGCATGGGAGGGACTCTCAGAACTACTAATATAGAGAGGATCAACAATGCCGATGACCCGATACCTGTTTACTGTTGCCTTCCTGGCTGGGAACCTTGCTGCGAATTGGCCTCAATGGCGGGGCCCTTTGTCGAACGGCAGTACCACGACGGCAAAGGACTTGCCGGTTCAGTGGTCTCAAGAACAGAACGTCCTCTGGCGCACCAAGACGCCGAGCTGGAGCGCAGCGACACCGATCGTCTGGAGCGACACCGTATTCATCACGTCTGCCGAGGAGGGCTTTGTTCAACTCGGGCAGCGCGGGGGTGAAGAGCACGTAAAAGACAAGATCTTCCTACTCGCGGTGAATCGCAAGGACGGTTCGATTCGTTGGCGCAATCAGATCGACGCAGGGAATCGTCTTTATCGTAAACAGAACTCGGCCTCGCCTTCGCCGATCACTGATGGTAAGAACGTCTGGATCATGACCGGCAACGGCAAGTTACTCTGCTTTACGTTTGCAGGAAAGGAAGTCTGGAAGCGCGACATTCAGGCAGATTACGGTCAGTTCGGCTTGAATCACGGCTATGCGTCGACGCCGTTGCTTCACGGCGATCGCTTGTATGTACAGGTATTGCACGGCATGAAGACGGACGATCCGTCCTATGTTTTCGCTGCCGATAAGAACACCGGTAAAACGATTTGGAAGATCGAGCGCCCGACCGACGCGAAATCAGAATCGCCGGACAACTACGCGACACCGCAGCTTGCGACTGTGGATGGAAAACTTCAGTTGATTATCTCGGGCGGCGACTATGCAACGGGTCATGATCTGGCAACCGGAAAAGAGTTGTGGAGGATCGGCGGCTTCAATCCTACAGACAATGGCGCCAACCGCACCATCGCCTCATCGGTGGTAATCGGTAGCGACGTATTCACGACAAGCACTCGCGGCCGCCCGTTCATTGCGTTTAAGGCCGGCGGATCGGGGACGATCACCGGCAAGAACGAAATCTGGACCAACAATCTCGGCGCCGACGTTCCTACACCAACGACCGACGGAAAGTACATCTACGTACTGAACGACATCGGCATCATGCATTGTCTTGACGCCAAGACTGGAAAGCCTGTCTATGAAGGCCAAAGAATCGAACGCGGAACTTATAGCTCTTCGCCGCTGCTGGCCGATGGAAAGATCTATTCCATCAATGAAGAAGGGACCGCGACGGTCATCAAAGCTGGTCCTACGTTCGAAATTCTGGGAGTGAGCAAGCTTGAGAATAATACTCTGGCGAGTCCGGTAGCGGTCGATAATCAGCTCTTCATTCGGACGGCGGACTATCTTTACTGCTTTCAGAAGAAGTAGAGATAGAATACTCGCGTGAACCGCAGATCATTTGTTGGCGCCGCAGCCGGCGCTGCGCTTACTTTTCCGTCTAGCGCGGCGACGAAGATTCCGATCATCGATTGCCACATCCATCTGTTCGACACGACGCGTCCACAGGGCGTGCCGTGGCCTGACAAGAAGAATACTGCGCTGTACAAGCCGGCAATGCCCGAGAGATACCGGAGCATCGCCGTTCCTTTAGGCGTCACGGGCGCGATCAAAGTGGAAGCGAGTCCGTGGCTCGAGGACAACCAGTGGGTGCTGGATGTCGCGGCGAAAGACAAAATTATCGTTGGCGTGGTGGGTAACCTGGAGCCGGGCAAGCCGGAGTTCGCAAAGAACCTCGAACGCTTTCATAAGAACAAGCTGTTCCTAGGGATTCGATGTGGAAATCTTTGGGACCGGAATTTCGCGGACGATGTGAAACGGCCGGAATTTATCGCGGACGTCAAGCTTTTGGCTAAGGCTGGTCTGTCGATGGACACCGCGAATCCGAACCCCAATCTCATCGCCGGTGTCGTTCGCTTGACGGATCGTGTCCCGGAATTGCGTTTCATCATCGATCATCTGCCGCAGATGGAGAAACCGACCGATCCTGCAATTCTGCGTGATTATAAGGCGCATCTTCAGGAGATTGGGAAGCGGCCTCAGATCTACGTGAAGATCTCGGAAGTCTTGCGTCGGGTCGATGGGAAGATTCCGACGGACTTGGGCTTCTATAAGGCCAATCTCGATGAGATTTTCGGTGTGTTCGGCGAAGACCGGGTTCTGTACGGCAGCGACTGGCCGAATAGCGACAACTGGCTGCCTTATCCGGAGGTTCTCCGAATCGCGCAGGAGTATTTCAACACGAAGGGTCAGGCCGCAGCCGAGAAGTATTTCTGGAAGAACTCGGTGAAAGCGTACCGGTGGGTGAAGCGCGACTCTTCCCAGCCGAGTGCATGAAAGGTCTGATACTGGCGGGACTGGTCGTTCTCGCTTTTCGAAGCGCTGAGGGATGCAGTTGTTTTGGTGTTCAGCCTGTTTGCAACTCCCTTCCCAATCTCGCAGATGAAAATTCCGCGATTTTCACCGGCGTTGTGAAAGATGTCTACCCGGGAGAAACCCAGGAGCAGTATCTGCAAGCTTTGTCGGCAGTTCTCCCACGGCAAGGATCTGCATCGCAAATCGAGGATACGCGACTGCTATGCTTCGCCTGTGGCAGGGCGTACTGACACCGGAAGAAGAGGAAAACTTTCGGACCTCCACGGACACTGTCGTGATGCCATTCAAAGGCCTGTACTGGACCATGCCACGCCGCGTGAGGTTGCGGGTTGCTTGAGCGATTGCTGGGCCTGAGGTGAGACAACTTCGAGCTCTTTACGGGAATAGGACGTGGCGACTGCGGCATCGGATTTAAGAAGGGAGACTCATGGCTTGTCTTCGCCCGCCGCGATCCATCCTCTGGACGCTGGTCCGCTTCGATTTGTTCTCGTACTCGGTCACTGCGCTATGCCGGCAAAGATCTGGCCACGGTGCGTACGTTGAAAAAAGGAGAACCGATCAAACCCTCAGTGTCTGGAATCGTTTTGGAATCGATAAATCATGGAAAGGGAGTGGCGCGCAAACCTCTCTCGAACGTTAGAGTGGAACTCCGCGACGGTACAAAGACTCGATATGCCGTGACTGATGACAAGGGGAGCTTTGCGTTTGAAGATCTGCCTAGGGGAGAGTACCAACTCCACACCGCACTTCCAGGATGGCGCTCTTCATAGAATATCGATCTGCGCGAGCTTTCGCAGATGGAAGAAGTGCAGGGCGACGGCGTTAAGCCATCGCCCTGAGGTCTTTACGAAACGACGATATCCCAGCCGAAGCCGGGCTTTTCCGAAGGACGCATATAGATTCCTTCTGGACCCTTCGTAAGGTTGTACTTCTCCTCCCAGATATCGTAAACCTCCTTGGGACCGCCAGGCGCAGGCATGAACATCTCCGACCAGGGAGCATTCGTCGTCGCCATGATGAAATGTATTCCCTCACCGAGTCCGCCGCCATGTGGGATGACAGGAATGTCGTACGCGGCGGCCAGCGCTCCGATGCGTCGAATTTCGGTGAGACCACCGCACCAATTAATATCCGGCTGCCAGATGCTTGCTCCGTTGACTTCGAGTAGCCGACGGAAGCCGTAGCGCGTATATTCATGCTCGCCGGTAACGATGCGCGTTGACTTGATCGCGGCGTTTAAACGGCCGAATCCTTCGTAGTCGTGCGGCTGGAGGCACTCCTCCATCCAATAGACTTTGTAGGGCTCGAACATCTCCGCGATTTCGATGGTGTAGCGTTCTGTCCACGCCATCCAGCAGTCGAGCATGATGTCGCCCTCGGGTCCGAGCAGCTCTCTCGTGCGCTTCACCAGTTCGACATTCTTCCGCATGCCTTCCTTCCCGTCAGCGGGACCGTGTGGAATGGCAAGCTTCAACCTCTTGAACCCATAGCCGATGTGCTGTTCCAGATCGTTGCCCGTGCAGTAAGACGGAATGCGTGGCTTCGTTTCGCCGCCGAGCAGTTTGTAAACGGGTTGACCGAGCGCGTTGCCGACCAGATCCCAAAGCGCCAAGTCTGCGCCGCTGATGGCATTGATCACGGCGCCCGCTCGACCGTAATGCATCGTCGATCGCCACATCGTGTCCCAGAGCCGCTCGATGTCAAACGGATCCTCATTCATCAGCAACTTTGCCAGGTGCTTCTCGACAATTGCGCCTCCCGCCGGACCGCCCCTGCCATAACCTTTGACGCCCTTGTCGGTGGAGATCTCTACGGTGAATCCTCCCATTGCGGGATCGTCAGCCATGAACAGTGACCGGGTGGCTTTGTACTTCGGATAGATCGACATCGGGTTTGCCACTTCAACCCCGCCTGTCGACCACGACCCGGGAGCCGGCGTGTAGTTCGGCGCAGCTTTCCGGTCCTTCGTCTTCACTAGACGAATTCCTGTAATCTTCAGCTTGCTCTTTTCCGACTGAAACGCGGGCGCCGCGATTGGCGCGCATAGGGCCGTCGCAAGAAAGTCTCGTCGATTCACGTTATTCCCCCGCGCCGAATGTATCGAAAAATGTCGCAGAAATCAATCTCACCATATCGGCGCAACCTGCGCTTCTCCTCGCAACACACGGTTATTCAACCGATATCCGAATCCCGGCTCCTTGTTTAATTCGATGAATCCGTTTTTCGGCACAGGCTCCCCTTCGAGCAGCAGTTCGTTGCCTTGCGCGAACACATCTACGAATTCGGCGCGGGGCGAGTTTACTGTCGAGATGACGAAATGATAGGTAGGAGCACCGATTCCATGAGGAATTACAGGCACGCCATGGACGCTGGCGTAGGCGGCAATCTTCTTCAATTCAGAGATTCCTCCCGCCCTGTAAATGTCCGGTTGGAGAATGTCCACGGCCCTACGCTCGACGAGCGCGCGAAAAGCCCACCGGCTAAACTCGTGCTCGCCGGCAGTGATCAGGATGTCGGGAACAGCTTCACGCAATCGCAGAAATAAGTCGATATGTTCAGGGGCAAATGGTTCCTCGATCCACAGAACCCCGAATTCCCGCGCAATCTTGGCAACTTCGATCGCGTAGGGCAAGTCGAGTCCCATATAGCAATCGAGCATGATGTCGGCATCGGAACCAGCTTTCTTGCGAGTTTCCTCAATCATCCGCGCATTCTCTTTCAATCCTTCCCTGCCGCTCGAGGGGCCATTCGGCAGAGCCAGTTTCACATCGCGGAAGCCTTCGGCCAAGTGCCGATCTGTCAGGTTGCCGGTGACGTAGGCTCGGATGCGATCCCGTGTGGCTCCCCCGATCAGGTCGTAGACAGGACGCTCCGTAATCTTGCCGATCAAGTCCCAAAGCGCGATATCGATCGCGCTGATTACTTCTAACGCGATACCACTGCGACCATACATCGTCGACGCCATATAGAGCTGATCCCAAATCATCTCTACTTGAAATGGGCTCTTGCCGATCAATAGCGAGGCGAAATGCGAACGCACGATTTCCTGGGCAACGCTTCCCCGCCCTCCTCCGATAAAGCCGAGGCCGGACCGACCATCGTTCGTCTGAATTTCGACTACGCCGGCGGTCATTTCTCCAAACCAAGTGGCTCGGCGATCGCGGTGTTCCGCATAGCGGGACATGGGGTTGGCGATGCGCGAATCGGTCAACCACGAGAGCGCCATTGGCGCGGTATGAACTTGTACGGATGTGATTTGTTCGGATGACGGCATTGTTCTCCCGTCCATCATGTATCATTTTTCTGAGCTTGCTGAGCTACTAAAGAACCGAAGATGCACACTTCACGACTGCTACTGCTGATTTGGCCCATTGCCTACCTGGTCGCGCAGGATTCACCGGTTCCACCACAGTTTGCCACGCTCTGCTCCGGGTGTCATGGAGATAAAGCCACAGGAACCGAGCGAGGCACAGCCCTGGTTGAGAACAGGCGACTGCGCAGCCGATCTGTCCAGCAGATCGCCGAGTTAATTCGGACCGGTACGCCGAACGGAATGCCTCCGTTTGCTTTGCCGAAAGAACAACTGGAATCGCTCGCAACATGGGTTCATTCCTTGAACGCTTCGGCGTACGACGTAAAGCCTTCAGGCGATGTCGCGGCGGGCGAGCGTTTCTTCTTCGGTAAAGGACAATGCGGATCCTGCCACATGGTTGCCGGCCGCGGCGGTTCCAACGGACCGGACTTGTCGGGTGTTGGGCGTCAGCTTACCTTGCGACAACTTGGCCAATCGCTGGTCGATCCTGTCGCGCGAGTCGCAAACCGCTCCACCTCGTCGTGTCCTGGCTGGGCCTGGTGTCCCGACGACGCCTGGGTTGTGGTGAACGTGCGCATGAAGAATGGATCGACATTGCGCGGATTTGCGCGCAACCAGGGCAAGCACGACATTCAGTTGCAGACGCTCGATGGCAAGATGCATCTTCTGAAAGACAGCGAGTATACGGAGGTAAAGCGGGAACCGCAATCATTGATGCCGCCACTGCAAGCGACGGATGCGGAACGGCGCGATCTGCTCGCTTACATGAGCAAACTGGGTGGCATCACGGTGGGTCAGATCGTCGCTGGGCAGACTGCCGTTTCGGACGAAACCAAGAAACAAGTTCTCGAGCCCAAAGCCGGAGAATGGCCTACTTATAACGGCGATGTCAGCGCGAACCGCCACAGCAAACTCGATCAGATCAATATTCAGAACGTAAGCAAGCTTCAACTCGCCTGGTCCTACTCACTGCCATATAACGGACTCGAAATGACTCCGCTTGTTGTTGATGGCGTAATGTATGTGACCGGACCCAATCAGGTATGCGCCATCGATTCACAGACGGGGCGCCAAATCTGGTGCTATTCCAGGCCAAGAACGCCGGCCGGGCGAATCGCCGGCGATGCGGCGAAAGGCGCGAATCGTGGCGCGGCCATTCTTGGCGATCGCGTGTTCTTCGCTACCGACAACGCTCATTTGATCTGCCTGAACCGTCTCACCGGCGGCTTGATGTGGGAAGTGTTCATGCCAGAGGAGCCGAGCCGTTACGGCTCAACCGTAGCTCCTCTTGTCGTGGGTGATCTCGTGATCGGCGGCGTCGCTGGGGGCGATGAAGGCATTCGAGGGTTCATTGCAGCGTACAAAGCCACAACGGGTGAACTCGCATGGCGATATTGGACCGTACCCAAGCGCGGTGAGCCGGGTTCTGAAACCTGGATCGGCAACGCCATCGAAGTAGGTGGAGGCGCTACCTGGCTGACGGGCTCTTATGACCCGGAGACGCAACTGCTCTATTGGCCCACAGGCAATCCATTCCCTGACACCGATGGCGATGACCGGAAAGGTGACAATCTCTACACCAATAGCGTCGTGGCTCTCGACATTCACACAGGGAAACTACGTTGGTATTTCCAGTTCACGCCGCATGATCTCCATGACTGGGACGCCACGGAGCCGCTTGTTCTCATCAATGCTCGCTTTGGTGGACGCGATCGCAAGCTGCTACTGCAAGCGAATCGAAACGGTTATTACTATGTACTCGATCGCACGACGGGTGAGTTTCTACTCGGTAAACCGTTTGTGAAACGACTCACATGGGCGAGCGGAATCGATGCGAAAGGACGGCCACAACTGCTGGAAGGCGCCAAGCCGACCAAAGCCGGTACTGTATCCTGTCCCGCTGTCCGCGGCGCCACGAATTGGTACTCGACCGCTTTCAACCCATCGACGCGGCTGTTTTATGTCATGGCCGTGGAAGACTGTAATATCTATCAGCAGTCGAAGCTCGGAGGATACGTTCCCTTCCGTGATCCAGCCAACCCTCCGGAGAAGTATCTTCGAGCGCTCGACGTCGAAACCGGGAAAATCGTGTGGGAGATCCCACAAGTCGGACCACCGGAATCGAATTACTCCGGCGTCCTCTCGACAGCCGGCGGCCTGGTCTTTTATGGCGAGACAGGGGGTGGCTTTGCAGCAGTTGACGCAAAAACGGGCAAGACTCTTTGGCATTTCGAGACCAACGAAGCATGGAAGGCCTCGCCCGATGACTTATACGATGAACGGACGCCAGTACGTTGCGATCGCATCGGGAGGCTCCATCCTGTCATTTGCGTTGAAAGAGTAGACGGCGGGCGCTACAGCCCTATAATGAACCAAAGGTCAGATTGATGACACAGTTGCCACGACGCAACGCTAGCCGCCTGTCATCCACCCGCTTCAGAAACACCAGATTGAACCCACGCCGGTTGACGCACGCACCGACCCTGCGAGTTCGTGTATACTCCGTCTGGCTCTGTTGCGAAAAACTGGAAGGTGGCTGGTAGGGTAGGTCGATGCCCATTACGCCGTGCAATCCATTCAAGTGGCGCCACTATGAAGGCGTCACGATTCTTCTGTGTGTCCGATGGTACTTGCGATATCCGGTAAGTTTCCGACACGTAGCGGAGATGATGGCGGAACGGGGGCTGCACGTAGATGGAAGTTGCATCTGGCGCTGGGTTCAAATCTACGGCCCGGAAGTGGATCAGCGCTGCCGCCGGCACTTGAAGCCAACCAACAAGAGTTGGCGACTGGATGAGACCTATATCAAGGTGAAAGGCCGCGATCGGTTCCTCTACCGGGCGGTGGATTCCACAGGGCAGACCATCGACTTCCTATTAACTGATCGGCGTGACGCCGCAGCCGCAAAGCGATTCTTCCGCCGAGCATTAGAGAACCTCGGCAACTCTGCGCCGCGGGTCATCAAGGTGGATAAGAATCCCGCTTACCCTCGTGCCGTAGAGGAGCTGAAGGCAGACGGAACCATCAGCCGAAGATGCCGGCTACGTCAGTGCAAGTACCTGAACAATATCGTGGAACAGGACCACCGTCACGTAAAACGTCGAACATGGCTGGCCAAAGGCTACGGTTCGTTTTGGACGGCATGGAGGACTTTGCAAGGAATCGAGGCGATGGAAATGGTGAGAAAGGGCAGGGTGAGACGGTTGGCCAAGAACGATTCAGTTGGCCAAGCGAAGTTCATTTGTGCATTGTTCGGCATCGCCGCGTAATCGACACCCAAAATCAGCCATCGTCTGCATCTCTGGTGTTTTCGCAATAGAACCGGCGATTCAGCCAAAACCCCGAATGCACCGCGTTTCAAATTGAAAACTTAGAATGCCATTCGTAACACTTGCGTCGTCAAGTGTTACGCTTTCTTTACAAGGGGTGCGCCCTCTCTGGTTCCCCAGTCCTTAGGAGGTCTATCAATGAAGATACCTGCGCAACGCTGGTATTCCTTAGCAGTCTTGTCTCTTGCCCTCGCGCTCCCCGGCCTGGCCCAGCTGGCCAGCAACACGTCAATCGTCGGCAACGTCGCCGACGCCACTGGCGCCTCCATCGCCGGAGCCCAAGTTACGGCTCTCAACCAGAACACCGGCGAAACCGTCACCGCCACTTCTAACGAAAGCGGCAACTACGAATTTCAGTCCTTGAAGGCCGGTGTCTACACCGTCACTGTTCAGAAGACCGGCTTCTCTACCGCGGCAATCAAAGACATCAACCTTTCGGCCAACCAGATCGTCCGTTCGGACTTGGCACTGAAAGTCGGCTCCGTGGACACCCGCGTCGAAGTCACCGCCGACAACCCTCCGATTAAGACGGACGAAGCGTCGATGAACGAAGTTATCTCAACCAAGGCCACCGCGGAGCTCCCCCTCAACGGCCGCAACCCCTTGAAGCTTGCTTTGACTACCCCTGGCGTTATCCCAGGCTTCAAAGGCGCAGCGGGCAACCCTGGCGGCGGCGAAGGCTACATCGGCGCAGGCCTTCGCGAAATTACCAATAGCGTCTCGCTCGACGGTGTCAGCATCATGTCGAACCTGATCACGACCACCTCCCTCCGGCCGTCAGTCGACGCCGTGCAGGAAGTCCAGGTTCAAACCGGTACCTACCCGGCGCAGTACGGCGGTTACCTCGGCGTACAGATCAACATGATCACCAAGTCTGGAAGCAACGCGTTCCACGGCGCTGCCTTCGAGTTCCTCCGCAACGATAAACTCGACGCCAAGCCCTTCTTCCTCGCACAAGGCCGCAAAAAACCGCCTCTGCGCCAAAACCAGTTTGGCGTCCAGTTCAACGGCCCGGTCGTCATCCCGAAAATCTACAATGGAAAAAACAAGACCTTCTTTATGTTCGGCTGGGAAGAGCTCCGTTCTGGAACCCAGTCGCCCGCTATCGATAGCGTCTTCACGCCTCTAATGCGGCAAGGCAATTTCAGCGAAACCTCTACCATCGTTCGCGATCCACTGACCGGTATCGCCTTCCCGGGCAATATCATTCCGGCAAATCGAATTGCCCCCCAGGCCGTCAAGGGTCTTCAATATATGCCCCTTCCGAATGGTTCGGGCCTGCTCCAAAACTACAACGTCAATGTGGCGAACAACAACAAGGGCCGCCAGTACGTCGGTCGTTTGGACCAGTCGATCGGGGAAAACAACCGATTCTTCTTCCGTTACATTACCAACACCACCTCGCTCTTGAATGAGAACGCCAGCCCTTACAACGGCTGGGAACAGCCCGTCGGGGATCGCAACTGGGTCGTTGGTTATACCCGAATCTTCACCTCGTCGATCGTCAACGACTTCCGTTACGGCAACCAGAAGACCACCATCGACTCCCTGAACTTCTTCACCCCGGGGAGCCGTTTCCCTTCCTCGGCCGGCACCGACCTGGGCATCCCCGGATACGCTACTTCCGATACCAACCCCGGTCTGCCCCTCCTCGGCGTGGCCAACTACATGCCGATCGGTGGCGGCAGCATGAGCTCCACCAACTGGTATCAGAGCGACGCTACCCACCAGATATCCAACACGACCAGCTTCCTGAAGTCGGCTCACACCATCGCCGCCGGCATCGACAGCCGCAAGGTCATCACCAATCGAACCGCCAACAATAACCCTCGCGGCGGCTTCAATTTCAACGGCCAACTCTCTGGCTATGCCCCCGCTGACTACATGCTTGGCCTACCCCAGAGCATCACCACCCCCGGACCGCTGTTCCCCGGTGGCGGTCAGCAGTGGCGTTACGGCTTTTTAGTTCAAGATAAGTGGCAGGTTTCCACCCGCCTCACGCTCACCCTGGGCCTCCGCTACGAACTGCCGATCGTTCCCCAATCAACCACCGGCAACGGGACCATCCTCAATGCCGCGCAGAATGCCTTCATCCCCGGTACCGTTCCTTCGAAGATGCCTTACCACAGCGGCGACCACAACAACTGGGCGCCGCGCTTCGGCTTCGCTTACCGCATGCCCTCCAAGTTCGTCTTGCGTGGCGGCTTCGGCATCTACTACAACCCGAACCACATGAACTCCTTCACGTTGGCCACCACCAACCCACCATTCTCAACGATCTTCACCTTCAACAACTCGCTTGTGAATGGCATCCTGCCCTCGAACGCGCTGACCCTCAGCAACCCCCAACCGGCCGATACCGGCGGTACTTCCACGGCCCGTATCAATGCGTTCACCATCAACCCCTACCTGCCCAACATGACCATGAACCAATGGAGCTTGAGCTTGGAGCGTGGGGACTGTGGCGCAGCGCCGGTGTGGCCCTTGAGTACCTGGGCAATCACGCCTATCACCTCGACCGAAGCTTCTTTCTCAACACGCCTCGGCCCGGGCAAGGCCCTATCCAGGATCGTCGTCCAGAACCAACAGTTCGCCGTCATCCGTATGATCCAGAACGACCTCGTTTCCAACTACAACGGCTTCTCCGCAGTCTTCCGCAGACGGCGTCAAGGGTCTCACCACCCTCACGAGCTATACCTTCTCAAAGACACTCGACGTCGCCACCGACTCCAACGGCGGCTCTAACGTCATGGATCCGTTTAACTGGCGGCTTGACTACGGCCTCGCCAACTGGGACGTCCGCCATCGGTTCGTCGCCAGCTACAACTACGAGATCCCCTTCTTCTCGCTCCAACAGGTTCGTGAAGGCGGCTTTCGGTGGTTGGCAGACCAACGGCATCACCACCGTCCAGAGTGGCCTTCCCCTTCGGTGTACCCATCGCGGCTGACCAGGCCAATGTGGGCCAGGGTACACAACGCGCCAACTACTCCGGCTCTCCCATCAATGTTGAATGCGGCAGCGGCAAACTCGTCAACTCGTCAACATCAGCGGCTTCAGTCTCCCGGCGCAGTACACCTACGGCAATAGCCCTCGCAATTTCCTGCGCGGACCCGGTCTCGTGAACTTTGATTGGAGCCTCTTCAAGAACTTCGCCATCACCGAAAGCTTCAAGATCCAGTTCCGTCGGGAGACCTTCAATACTCTCAACCACCCGAACTTTGCCAACCCCAACAGCACCTATGTTGTGGACGCTACCAATTTCGGCAACATCACCGGCCTCGCCACCAACATGCGTCAGCAGCAGTTCGGATTGAAGTTCCTCTTCTAATCCGAAACAACCTGTCAATACGCCGCGCTGGCCGTCGCGGGCCTCATCTGTTACGCCCTTTTTTATTATGTGCGGTGCCGGAGGGCCAACCGGTCACCGCCGATCTGATCGAGACATAGGGTCACAAGGTTGTCCACGTTCCCTTTCATCTCATCCACGTAACGGATAAGGAAGAGAACCTGGATCAACTTGATATCGAACGGCTCCAGACTGGGATTCGTTTCCGCTTGGTCGATGGTCTTTTTCACTGCCGTATCGAGGAAGCTCTCAATGGAGGGGTAGAAGTCGTATAGCGGGACTAGAAGGCCGATTTCGTTAGCTGACACAGCCTTCGCCGCCGATTGGAAAGCATCGAGCATCGACCGCTCCCCGCGTGCGAGGTGCATCCCCGTGGCGCCGGCCTTGCGGATTGCCTCGAAGATTTTCTGGATGAGTTGGAATTGGTACGGGGCGAAGGGATAGTTCTTGACGAAATCCTCGGTGTCCTTGAACTGTCGGAACGTCATGCCGCAGTTCTTGAAGGTGAGTTGGCTCTTGAGGATGTCGCCCCGCTTCTGAAACACGGCTTCGAGTTCGGCTCTCACCTCCGGGCGTTTCGCCAGTAGGCGGGACTGGATTACCTCATCGGCGTTGGCGCTGGACAGGGATAGCGGCGGGAAGAACCGGCCTTGAATCTTGGAGAAGTCCTGCTTTTCGCCTTGCTCATGTCGCCCAGCACGGTGTCCATGTCTTCCTGCGATGTGACCACTACCCACGCCCTACGACGGCAGATCGTCCCCAACTCCTCAGTGATCGTCTGCAGATTGAGCATCAGGTGAGAGTCGTTCCCGATGAACTGGCCCACTTCATCGACCAGGAATACGATCCGGTGCTGCGGCCCCTTGGAGTCCAGGTACTCCTTGACCCACTTGCAGAAGTTCTCGACCGACACTGTGAAGTTGTCTTCGGCTCCGTCGAACCATTTCTCGGCCGTGTTTGGCTCTGGCCGAGCGCCTCGCTGAACGCCTTGACGATCTCATCCCGGTTGAACTGGTAGGCGTCTCGTTCCTGAAGCCAATGAAGGCCCGGGTGCTTCTCGTATGCGGCGTGAAACGGCTCTGTTGCGAAAAACTGGAAGGTGGCTGGTAGGGTAGGTCGATGCCCATTACGCCGTGCAATCCATTCAAGTGGCGCCACTATGAAGGCGTCACGATTCTTCTGTGTGTCCGATGGTACTTGCGATATCCGGTAAGTTTCCGACACGTAGCGGAGATGATGGCGGAACGGGGGGCTGCACGTAGATCGAAGTTGCATCTGGCGCTGGGTTCAAATCTACGGCCCGGAAGTGGATCAGCGCTGCCGCCGGCACTTGAAGCCAACCAACAAGAGTTGGGGACTGGATGAGACCTATATCAAGGTGAAAGGCCGCGATCGGTTCCTCTACCGGGCGGTGGATTCCACAGGGCAGACCATCGACTTCCTATTAACTGATCGGCGTGACGCCGCAGCCGCAAAGCGATTCTTCCGCCGAGCATTAGAGAACCTCGGCAACTCTGCGCCGCGGGTCATCAAGGTGGATAAGAATCCCGCTTACCCTCGTGCCGTAGAGGAGCTGAAGGCAGACGGAACCATCAGCCGAAGATGCCGGCTACGTCAGTGCAAGTACCTGAACAATATCGTGGAACAGGACCACCGTCACGTAAAACGTCGAACATGGCTGGCCAAAGGCTACGGTTCGTTTTGGACGGCATGGAGGACTTTGCAAGGAATCGAGGCGATGGAAATGGTGAGAAAGGGCAGGGTGAGACGGTTGGCCAAGAACGATTCAGTTGGCCAAGCGAAGTTCATTTGTGCATTGTTCGGCATCGCCGCGTAATCGACACCCAAAATCAGCCATCGTCTGCATCTCTGGTGTTTTCGCAATAGAACCATCCGGACTGTTTACGATTTCTACAAACCGCAGAAGACACAGTTCATGCCGCGTATCGGACTTGCCTATCGCCTTACGGATGACTGGGTGATCCGCTCGGGCTTCGGTATCTACTACAACGTTCACCAGTTGAATAACTACTCGATCCTGAACCTGAACCCGCCACTCTCGGGAAGCGCAGCTTTTGCGAATACGATCTCGAATGGCGTTATCGTTCCGGGATCCACGGTCTACAGCTTCACTAGCCCGTTCGGAGTTCCGAGTCCGACTTCGTTAACGAATGCGAACACATTGACCACGGACAATTATCAGCCCTACGTCGCTCAGTGGAGTTTCGACATTCAGCGCCGCCTCCCAGGTGACACAACGCTGGCGGTGGGCTATGTGGGCAGTAAAACGAGTCACCTCGATAATACGGTTGAGCGGAATAACCCTGATCCGTTCATCCCGACCGGCGCAGCGGATACTATTCAAAGCCGTCGGCCTTTCCCCTTCGTCATCGACAACGGGCTCACTCGTCCACTGTCGCGCATGCGTTTCTTCGATAGCGGTGGAAACTCTTGGTACGAGGGGCTTCAAGTAAGCGTGAGAAAGCGGTATTCGCATGGATTAGTCTTCACCTTGGCCTACACCTATTCGAAAACATTGATGGAAGGCTACGGTCGAAATGAAGGTGACGGCATTAACTCCAACACCTATCAGGACAAGAATAATCGCGCAGCCGAGAAAGGCCGAGTCGGTTTTGACGCCCGTCAAGTGCTGGTTTCCAGCTTCATCTATGACATACCGACTCCGCAGGCACTTTCAAAGGGTTTTGCCGGAGCCATCTTCTCTGGCTGGCAAACAAACGGCATCATTACATTGAAAACCGGACTGCCGTTCACCGTCTCGCAGGGTAATATCATCAACACCGGTAATGCTCCTGTCCGGCCGGATCGCGCGGAAGACGGCAAGCTCGAGAACCCGACCATCAATCAATGGTTCAATCCGGACGCGTTCCGACTAGTGACCTGCGGAAACTCGGCATTGCCGGAACTCTGCCACTACGGAAACTCCGGACAGGGCATCGTTGAAGGTCCCGGGTTCAAGAACGTCGACGCGTCCATGTTCAAGAACTTCGGCATCACGGAAGCTGTGAAGCTGCAGTTCCGCGCTGAGTTCTTCAATATTCTGAACACTCCGCAGTTCAACGTTCCCAACCGCACATTGAGCACCCAGGGTGGTTTCCTGCCTCAGCGGGCTGCGAATGGAAGCATCAACTTTCCATCTCAGGCTGGAATCAGTGGCGGCGTCGGTTCGATCACAAGCTTGATCTCGCCGATGCGCAACATCCAGTTTGGATTGAAGTTTTGTTTTAAGTGGAAACGGGCCGGGGAGTTACTTCCTCGGCCCTACCGTTCTTGCGGCGCGCTCTACAGCCGCCAGTGTTGCGTCGATATCGGCTTCCGAATGCGCAGCCGAAATCTACCATCGGCCATCCGGTAGGATGACGATCCCCTCATCGAGCAGGCTTAAGACGAAGTCGGACCAAATCTGCTTGTCGGAAGCAATCGTGTCGCGATATGTGCGCGGCACATCCGCCTGCACGTGAATCGTGAATACAGGCCCCTCGCCCGTACTCACCGCCTGCAAGCCCACCTTCCGCAGATTCTCGACGAGTCCCGCCGCCAGCTTCTCTCCCAGCCGTCGCATTCGTGAATAGATTGTCGTCTCGCCGCGCCGTAATTCCTCCAGGGCCTTTCGCGCCGGATAGGATCAGAGGACTGCCGTTCAGGTTGCCGGCGTGTACTACCTCGTCGCGATCAAACCCATGTACTCCTTCTTGCCGGCAAGCACACTCAGCGGCAGACCTGCGCCAACAGCCTTAGCAAATGTCGCCAGGTCAGGAGTGATCCCAAACCGCGTCTGTGCCCTCCGAGTTCGATCCGCAGCCCGGTGTCACCTCATCGAAGATCAGGAGCGCTCCGTGCCGCGTAGCGGTTTCCGGTGAAAACTCAAGAAAACCCTCCGCTGGAGGAATACACCCGCTGTTGGCGAGCAACGGCTCGCACATGATGGCCGAGATCTCGCCCGGATGCGCTGCGAAGGCTCGCTCAACCTCCTCCCGACTATTCCAGGCGGCGATGACGATGCGATCGTGTAGGAGTTGTCCTTTGGCAACCGGGACGGGTTGGCGATGTCCCTCTTGCTCGCCCTCTTGCGCGGCAGGATGATAGCCTACGAGCGCCTGATCTCCCCAGCCGTGGTAGTGACCTTCGAACTTCAGATACTTGGTGCGGCCAGTCGCTGCGCGCGCGAGTCGGAGGGCCAGCAGGACAATCTCAGTTAAGCTGTTTGCGTACGATACGAGTTCGGCGCACCAAGGATTCAGAATGAGCTGCCATTAGCGGTGCGCGATGACCTCAATCTCAACGAGCGCGCCATCGAGCGGAATACCCGCTACCGCGACCGTTGTCCTTACCGGTGGTTCCATGCCGAATCTACCGACATACGCGTCATTCATCGGCTTGTAGTCCTCAAGCTTTGCCAGATATACATTGCACTTCAAGACGTTGTTCATTGACGACCCTGCCGTCTTCAGACAAGCCTCGATCTCATTCAGCACGAACTCCGTTTGTTCGCGAATGCCCTTAACTTTATTCGTCCCATGGCCGCTGATGAAAATCAGATCTCCATGGGAAATGATCTCGGAATAGAGAGGCTGGCCGCTTGGCTTCTTGCCTCTGTAAAGCACCGTCTTCCTCCGACCGTTCGAACCACTTTGGGCTGCAGCGGCCGGCAGGGCCAGCGCGGCCAGCGCCATCCAAAAATCTCTTCGCCAAAACTTCATTCCCTGACTAAGCTCCTCCTGTGAGTGTTTCTCGAATACGGCGCGTGATGATATCTGCTTCGCCCGGCTGCAGCATCCAACTGGCGATCTCCAGTGTTCCAGCGGTCATGGGAGCAGGTACGAGTTCGATTGACGGCTCACCGTCGCGAAGTTTCTGCATCAACGATGCAGCGTCGATGGAGTACTTGCCGGCGTCCCATCGAATACGCACGTGCGGACATTGATTCGCGATCTCGGGGACGAATATCTCGGCCTGAACACCGGGGAGCTTCGTCATCGCGGTTTTCATCGATTCGGCTGTGCGCTCCCACCCTTTGTAGATGCTGGGGTAATCTTCCTTCAAGAAAGACTCGATCGCCACCATCATCCCGACCATCTCTTCCTTGTTCACCTTACACGACCGCCCAATCGTATCCGAGTTCGGCGATGTGTTCTTCCGCGCCGCGCGAATCAAGTCCGCGCGCCCTGCGAGTATTCCCGCCGATTGCGGGCCTCGAATCGCCTTCCCTCCCGACACTACGACCATGTCGAAGCCCTTGCGGATCGGGCCTAGCAGATTCTCTACCGGCGGCACGTCCGCCGCGCAATCGTTCATCGTCGGAATCTTATGCTTCTTGCCCGTAGCGATGAAGTCTTCCATCCCTATTTTGCCGAGCTTGGATGCCTTGTTTAAGAACAGTAGCATCGCGGTGTTCGGATTGATCGCCCGTTCGAGTTCTTCGCGGGATTCGACCTCAATAAGCCGCACGCCGCAATTCCGGACCATGTGGTCGTACGGAAAGCGATGCGACTTCTGAACGACGACTTCCGTCTTCATTCCGGTCAGATCCGGTATGCGACGGATACGGTCCGGATCCTCACCCGTAAGGACTGCGGCCGTGCCCAGCGTCAAGCCGGCCGCTGCGCCCGATGGAACCATCGCCGCTTCTGCGCCCAGCATCTTCGCGATCCGCTGCCCTACCGCGTCGTGAAGCTCATCGAGACGCACAAACTTGGTGCTCATGGATCGGATGGCTTCCACGACTTCCGGCCGCATCAACGAAGCGGTCGAGAAAGTATACACTCCGGCGCCGTTGATGATCGGACGCACGCCAAGCTCTTTCAGGAAATCCCTCTGAGATGCGGGAGCCGCGACTCAGAGAGACAGGCGCAGCAACAACGCCAGCACTACTACCGAGCATTCGACGACGGGTCAGTTGGCGCTTCATGGAGCTAAACATACCATTTGCGATCGGTCGTGGTACGGTATCACCAATGCCGACTGTGGCTGTAGCGACCCTGATGCACGAGTCGAACTCGTTCAACCCGGCGCTCACACGTCTTGAAGAGTTCCGCATAGAGAAACGCGACCTCGAAGGATGGTCTCAAGGCAACACCGAAGTCGCCGGCTTTTTGAATGGCGCTAAAACACACGAGCTTAGATGTGTTCCGGTCTTTGCCGCGACAGCGACCCCAAGCGGCCCTGTTGCGGAAAGCGCCTTTGAAACTTTGGTCGATTGTCTAATCAAAAATCTCTCGGCAGGCGGTCCGTACGACGGTGTCTATCTCGCATTGCATGGAGCAATGGTTGCCGAACATGTGCCCCACGCCGACAATGAGATCGTCAGACGCGTGAGAGAGCAGATTGGACCGGACTTGCCGTTGGTAGTCAGTCACGATTTCCACGCAAACATCTCGCCCGAGACTGTCGAAAACTGCAGCGCTCTGTTGACGTACCAGCAGAACCCCCATCTTGATACGAAACAACGGGGCGAACGCGCCGCTGCGATCCTGTCGCGCGTGATTCGCAACGAAGTTCGTCCCACACAAGCAATCGTCAAGCCCCCGATGATCTGGAATATCGTCTTCCAGAACACCTATGCGCAACCGCTCTTAGCGATCACGCAGGACTCGATCCAGCTCGAACAGCAGGACGGAGTTCTGGCCGCGAGTGTATCTGCGGGTTACCAATATGCGGACGTGCCCTTCGTAGGTCCGTCCGCCGTGGTGGTCACAGACAACAATGCTCAACTGGCTCTAGACGAGGCGCAGCGTCTCTCAGATCGGCTCTGGAGCCTTCGCGATCATCTGCAACTCAATCTTCCCGATCCTGACAACCGCGGTGGCCGATGCTATCAAGGCAGCCGATTTCCCAGTCGCGCTGTTCGACGCCGGCGATAACGTTCTGGGTGGGTCGGCCGGTGATAGCACCTTCATTCTCGATGAATTATTACGGCAGAAAGCGCACGGATGGGTTGTGACGATCAGCGATCCCGAAGCCGTACAGCGAGCGATGAGCGCCGGTATCGATGGGGACTTCGATATGCCCGTAGGCGGCAAGCGCGATAGTCTGCATGGGAGACCAGTCAGGATCCGCGGTCGCGTTCAATCGCTACATGCCGGCCGCTATGTCGAACCGGAAGTACGACACGGGGGCTCGCGCTTTCACGACCTCGGCCACACTGCCGTCATCGAAGTCGAAGGATCAACACCTGACCTCCGAAATCTCCTGCTATTAACAACTTTGCGGTCGCACCCCAATTCCATCCATCAGATCGTGAGTTGCGGCATTTATCCAGAGCGTCAAAGAATTCTCGTCGCTAAGGGAACGATCGCCCCACGAGCCGCATATGAGCCGATTGTCAAAAAGATCGTGCTGGTAGATTCTCCCGGCGCTACTGCCGTGAATCCTACGCGCTTCAACTACCAACGGGCGCGTCCCGGTCTATTCGGTATTTCCTAAACATTCATGAACCGACGAACATTTCTAGCCACTTCCGCTTCCACCGCTTTTGCGATGAATCAGGCCCCTGCCGCGCCTAAGAAGATCGCCGCCATCATCACCGAGTATCGGCCGATGTCCCATGCCGATGTGATCGTCGGTAAGTATCTTGAGGGCTTCAATCAAGACAATCAGCCGCCCTATCCGAGATCGAAGATCGTCTCACTGTTCACCGAGCAGATCCCGAAGGAGGACATGAGCCGGGAACGCGCGAAGAAGTTCAATGTGCCGATCTATCGCACCGTCGCAGATGCGCTTACGCTGGGCGGCGATAAACTCGCGGTCGACGGCGTTCTGCTTATCGGCGAGCACGGCGACTACCCCACGAACGATAAAGATCAGAAGCTATACCCGCGCTTCGAGATGTTCCTCAAGATCACCGACGTTTTCCGTCAGAGCGGTCGGGGTGTTCCCGTCTTCAACGACAAACATCTGTCGTGGAACTGGCGTCAAGCCAAGCGCATGGTCGACATATCCCATGAGCTTCGGTTCCCAATGCTCGCGGGTTCCTCTGTACCGGTCGCCCAACGCATTCCCGCAATCGACGCGCCCTTTGGCGTCCAGACAGACACACGCGGTGGCGATCTCGTATAGCGGCCTCGATATCTATGGCTTTCACGTACTCGAAGCATTGCAGTGCATGGTGGAGCGTAGGAAAGGTGGGGAGACAGGGGTTCGTTCGGTTCAATGCCTGGAGAATCAGGACTGCTGGAACTTTATCGAGCAGACGGCTTGGACAAAGGCGTTGTTCGATAAAGCTCTTTCGCACAGTAATACACGCAAACCGGGCACTCCCAAGAACCTAGTGAAAGAACCTGCCGTGTTTATCATCGACTACAACGACGGACTGAAGGCCGCTGCATTTCTGATGACCGGTATGGTCGAGGATTTTACGGTCGCCATCAACATAGACGGACAGCAGCAGCCGGTTTCGACGCTGATGAACCTACAGAACGGCAGACCGCACCATCACTTTGGGTGCCTGGTTCAAAACATCGAGAAGATGTTCGAGACCGGCAAGCCACCCTATCCGGTGGAGCGCACATTGCTAACGAGCGGTATTCTCGATTTTGCGCTCGAATCGCGCTTCCAAGGCTACAAGAAACTAGAGACACCCCAACTCGCTCAAGTCCGCTATCAAGCCACCGATGCCTCGCACTTCTGCACGAAGGGTTGGGGACCGGACGGGAAGCGTCTGGACTGAAAAGGACCACTAGTATGCGACCGCTGATAATTACCGCTATTCTCCTTGCCGCGACTTCATCCTTATTCCCTCAGGACCGCCGGTTTGTCGTTGCCATCGGCGGCCTGATGCACGAGTCAAACTCCTTCAATCCCGCTAAGACGGTAGTGGCGGACTTTGAAGGCATGCGTGGGACTACGAATTTGCAAGGCGACGACCTGCTTGCATCGTTGCGCAAGAGCAACACTGAGATCTCAGGCTACCTCGACGGCGCAGATGAGGAGAAGTTCGACGTTTACCCTGCTTACATTGCCTCAGCGATTCCTAAGGGGCCTCTGACAAAGGACACATTTGAAACTCTGACGCAGCGCCTCGTCACAAGCTTGAAAGCTGCTCCGAAGCTCGACGGCATTCTGCTTGCACTGCATGGCGCGATGGTCGCCGATGGATATCCGCAAGCCGACGAAGAAATCGTGCGCCGTGTGCGTGCCGCATTCGGGCCCTCCATACCGATCGTAGTTACCCACGATTTTCATGGCAATCCGTCGCCTGAGATCGTTAAGCTTTCTACAGCTCTTGTCAGCTATCAGCAGAATCCACATCTCGACACGCGCTTGCGCGGCCGCCGCGCCGCCTCCATCATCGCGCGAACTCTACGAGGCGAGGTCAAGCCCGTGCAGGTGATTCTGAAGCCGGAGATGGTGTACAACATCATTTTTCAAAACACCTATGCTGAACCGTTGTTGCCCATCACCAAAGCTAGCCAGGACCTCGAGCAAAGTAACGCGAAGATACTCGCCGTCAGCGTAATGGGTGGCTATCAGTATTCAGACGTCCCCTATATGGGGCCGAGCGTCATCGTAGTGGCCGATGGCGACCGAGCGCTTGCAGACAAAGAAGCCAAGCGCTTCGCCGACCTGCTGTGGTCGAGTCGAGATCGCATCGTCCTCAAGATTCCCGACCCTGCGGCTGCCGTAAAGCAGGCTATGGCCGAAACTAAGTTTCCGGTCTCGCTATTCGACACCGGCGACAACGTCGGCGGTGGATCGTCCGCTGACAGCACGTTCATTCTTGACGAGCTCGTTAAGCAGAAAGCCACCGGATGGGTGATGACAATCGCCGATCCTGCGGCTGTGCAAGCGGCCACGAAAGTAGGTATCGGGAACACATTCGACATGCCCGTAGGCGGCAAGTCTGACAACCTGCATGGCAAGCCTGTACGAATCCGCGGCAAGGTAAAATCCCTGCACGACGGCGACTACATCGAGACGGAAATGCGTCACGGAGGTGGCCGCTACTTCGCCATGGGCCAGACCGCGGTGATCGAAGTGGACGGTGGAACGCGGGACGACAAGAATCTGCTGATCCTCACTACCAGAAGAATCGTGCCGTTCAGTATCCACCAAATCGTCAGCCTTGGCATTTATCCGGAACGCCAGAAGATCCTGGTGGCGAAGGGGACCGTCGCTCCACGAGCCGGCTACGAGCCAGTATCCGCGAAAATTATCGTGGTCGATTCGCCTGGCTCCACCGCCGTCAATCCAGCCCGATTCACATTCAAGAATGTGCGCGGGAAACTGTGGGGAATGCAGTAGCCTACTGTTCCGACGCGCGGTTCAGAACTTCCGCGAGCCGCCAGCCAACGATCCTTTCTTCTCCAGGATTGAGCATGTAGGACGCTAGCGTCATTTCCTCAGGCGACGCGTTGACTTCGATGCGTGGCTCGCCGTCTCTGAGTCGCTTGGCGCACTCTTCATAGCTAATTGGCAGGGCGCTCTTGTCCCACTTCAGCCGCAGATACGGAACCGGATGCGCCCCGGGGTACGGAGGCACGTAGACCTCCGCCGAGACCTGGCCGTATGGGTTTGAGATCTCTCGCAACATTTTGCATCATGCCATGCCATAGCTTCAGATCGGCCGCGTGATCCCGCTTCACGTAGACTTCGACTGCCGCTAGCAACCCCATGATCTCCTCTTTGCCGACTTTGGCAGTGCGAGCGATCGTGTCGGCATAAGGATTGTTATTCATGTGCGCAGCTTCGATTAGGTCGGCCCGGCCTACGAGCAGTCCGGAAGCCTGGGGTCCCCGAAGCGCTTTTCCCCCGCTGAATCCGACGAGATCGTATCCTTGTTTCATCAGCAGGCTGAGATTTTCCGATGGAGGCAATTCCGCAGCCGCATCGTTGAAGACAGGTACATTCGCGCCCTTACCGGCCTCCAGAAACTCCTTTGCAGAGATTTTACCCTTCGGCTCGCTGATATTGACCCAGAAAAGCATTGCCGTTTTGGAATTGATCGCTGCCTTCAAATCCTGAACGGTATCGACGTCGACGATGCGGACTCCGACGGCCCGGCATGCATGGTCGAAGCCCATACGATGTTGCTTCACCATGACGACTTCATTTTTCATCCCGGCCGTATCTGGAATGCATCGGACTTTCTCAGAATCTTTGCCCGTGACGCAAGCCGCAGTCGCAAGCAGGATACTCCCTGCTCCACCTGACGTAACTATTGCCGCGGATACGCCAAGCAATTTCGCCAGACGCGCCGCTGCTGCCTGTTGCAGGTCGATTAGCGGGACGAAGTACTTCGAAGCCTCGCTCATCGCATCGCGCGCCTGCGGAACCATCACCGATCCTGTGAGTGTCGTGTACGTTCCAGCTGCATTGATCAACGGACGGATGCCAAGTTGTCGATAGATCTCGCCATGCAGCGAAGCAAGTTGAACCGCGATGGTCTTTCGTGGGAGAAGAGCCGCGGCAAGCGGACTCAGCAGTAAACTTCGGCGATTGATCATAGAAATGTTTTTGGGGACAGATCGAATATCGACCTGTCCCCCTAATGATTTACAAACTCACCACTCCAGTCGAAACACCAGCAGATGATTCGGCTGCGCAGTGCCCACATCCGAGAAGCCGCCGCGAGTGCCCGTGCCGATGCGTCCGAAATTCGCCAAGTTCTGGCGATTGAACGTCGAATCCGGATTGGCGTAATTAGGACTCTTGAACGGATTGTTCATGTCCCATCGCAGAATGAACCGCGCCCGTTCAAAGAAGCTCCATTCCTTCGAGAGCGAGAATTGCGGCCATGTAAGACCGGGCCCTTCGACAACGTTGCGACCCATCGTTCCCGGAGTGAATGCCGCAGGATACTCAAACGCCGCTGCATTCAGATAGGGAACCTGAGCCTGCGTCGGGAAACGATTCTCGCCGATGCTCCAGTCAGGTGTAACGGGTTCGACGCCCGGAACCAGATTGGGCCGGCTGTGCGCCGGGCAGATAGTTGACCGGGCTGCCTGCGAACGAGACGGTGAACGGCGGACCCGACTGCAGAGTCTGCGTGTAGGCAAGATCCCACCCACCGAGCATCGCATTCATCACGCCGCCGCGATTCATGAACTTCCGTCCTTTTCCCCAAGGCAATTCGTACGTCATGACGCTGACGAACCGGTGACGGATGTCATAGTTCGCCCGGCCCTTCTCAAGCGCGCGATTGTAGAAATTGATGCCGGCAGCATCACCGTCACTGTCGCTGTTGTTCAGCGCCTTCGAGAACGTGTAGAACGCATTCACCACAAGTCCCGCCGAGTATCGCTTCTCGCCGCGGAACGTGACGCCGTGATAGGAGTTGTCCCCGTAGTTCGAGTAATGACGGATCGTTCCGAATTGCGGATACGGCTTGTAGTTCTGACTGTTTTGGAAGATCGTCCGCAGACGTATCGGGATCGGTCGATATATTGAGCGGGATCTGATTGATGTCCCAACCATTCAGCAGTCGGACGCCGCGCGATCCCTGATACGTAGCTTCCAACAGCCAGTTCTGCGCGAAGTTCCACTGGAAGCCACCGGACCAGTTCATGATGTACGGCATCCGCATGTTCGGGTCGAACCAGGACGCGTTGCGATTGGCGAAGTTGGTGCCGCGAGAACGGCACCGAACCGTCGGGATTGATGTTGAAATTCAGAGGCCGGCGGCCCCTGGCTCAACTGGAACACCGGACGCGGGTCGCCCGACAGGCGCCTGCACGGACGCCGTCGCGAAATACTCCTCGAAGTTCTGATTGAGCCGTTCGTCATCAAGTCCTGCGTGATCATTCCGAACGAGGAACGGAACACCAGACTCGGAGTGATCTGCCACGCCACGCCGACGCGAGGCTGCCAGTTATTCAGGTCCTTGGAAGCCAGCGGTCCGTTGGGATGCGTGATGGCGCCCATGCGGCCGCTGATCGGATCGACCACGGTCGGATCGAACTGCGATTGGAATCCGTACTTCGTGTTGTACGGCGACTCATAGCTCCAGCGAATCCCGAGGTTGAGTGTCAGGTTGCGGAACGGCTTGAAGTCGTCCTGGAAGTAAAACGCATGCGACCACCAACGCGGCAGCCACGTGGTCACCGGGAATGTGTACTCCGCATTGCTGACGGAGCCGAGCAGAAATGCCGCGAAGGCATTTCCTGTGTTCGGCCGGAACGGGAAATCCGTGCCGCCGAAACGGTACGAACCCGATGGCAGCGCAGGCACAAGCGAGTTATACCGAGTGCGGATCATCTCGTAGCCGAACTTTCAGCGTGTGTCTGTTCAAGACTTTCGTCAGGTTCTCCTGGAACGTGAAGTCCTCGCCGACTTCCTGCGACGCCGACAGACCACTGTTGTCCTGCCGGAAGAAAGTCGTTCCCCCGGTGCAGTTCGACTGGTTGTTGCAGGACTGGAAATTCGGGAAAGTGTGTGGACTCACGTTCGGAATCCCGAGTTGTTTGGCCCAGTCCTGACCGATAGGTGCTGGGAAGACCGTGCCCCGCCTTGCGCGGTTGATATCCGAGCCGCATCTCGTTGATCATCGTGGGGCTGATCGTGTATCGTGTCCGAAATCACCGACGTTCCGCTGATCGATCGGAATCGGCACGGCGCGCCAGTCGTATTCGGGCCACGCGATCTCCGGCGACAATCGATCGCGCCACGAACGGTGCCGGACATGCGAGTAGCGTCCGAACATCTTGTGATTCGACGAAAACTGCTGGTCGATCTTGCCGTCGAACCGCGTTCGATACGACCGGTAATTGGTCGGCGTGATCAGATTGTTCGTCGGTCCGAAGCGCGCGTTGAAGGCGCGCTGCGTGTTGTTCTCCGGCATGTAGGGATTGCGGCCGAGAAAATTTCGAACCGCCGGATCCAAGCGCGATGCAGGGACTCTGATTGTTCGGAAACGGCAGTCGGTACCAGCAGTCGCTTCCCGCAGGCTGGCACAACGAATTCTGGCCGAACGCTGTTGTGGCAGGATCGTAGATCGGATTCAAGCCGCCAAAGTTGAAATTGCCGGCGAGCATCTCGGGCGAAGGAACCGCCAGTTCGTGGCCGTCTCCCCGCCCTTCTCATGGTGGCGCTGGAATCCGAAGAACCAGAACGTCTTGTCTTTGCCGTTGTAGAGCTTCGGAATGTAAACAGGGCCGCCCATCGTGGCCGACAGCTCGTGGTACGTGAACGGATTGTTGCGCGGCAACTGCTCGAGCTAGGTGCGGTGGATCAGCGCCTTCTGGATGTATCGATCTTCCGCCGAACCGTGCCACTGGTTCGTTCCGCTCTTGAACACGGTCGAAAGCAATCCGCCGGCGGAGTGGCCGAACTCGGCGGGCATGCCGGTGGTGAAGAGCTTCACTTCCTGCAGCGCGTCGATCGTCGTTGAAGTGACCTGGTTCGTCGAGCCGATCATCGAACGGACGGGCTCCTTGCCGCCGATTCCGTCGAGCGTGTAGCCGAGCGACCGTTCGCGCTGCCCGACCACGTGTTGCCCGTTGATATTCGAAGTGGAGGGCAGATAAAGCAGAATGCGAAAGGCGTACTTCTGCAGTACCGGGAATCTTGACGATGGTTTCGCCTTCCAACACCTGGCCGGTCGACGTGGTCTCGGTCTCCAGCAGCGGCGCCGAAGCAGCGACATTGATCGATTCCGTGACTGAGCCGACTTCAAGTTGAACATCGATTCGGGGCTGCTCGCTGGTGCGCAGAATGACTCCCTCGCGGACGTAGCGTTTGAAGCCTTGTGCCTGAATCGTAAGCCGGTACGTGCCGGGGTTCAGGTTCGGCACATAATAGCCGCCTTCCGTATTCGTTTCTCCGTTATAAACAAACTGGGTTTCGTTGTTGACGATATTGATGGCCGCTCCGGGAACGACAGCGCCAGTGTTATCGGTTATGGTGCCGACAACAGTTGCGGTACCGGTCGTTTGTGCCAAAGCGACAGAGACGAGCGAGAAAAAAGTAAACCAGAATTTACACATCGCGCGTGACTCCTATTTGGCTCGAAGGATACGCGAAACCGCTCGCTCAGGTCAAGTCTTACGACAAAATATCGTGAATCACGTTACCTTCGACATCGGTCAAGCGGAAGTCCCGGCCGCTGTATCGATACGTCAATCGCTTGTGGTCGATGCCTAGCAAGTGGAGCACCGTCGCATGCAGATCATGAACGTGGCAGCGTTTCTCAGCGGCTCGAAAACCAAAGTCGTCCGTGGCGCCATAGGTCATGCCGCCTTTGACACCGCCTCCGGCAAGCAGCGTGCAGAAGCCGTGAACATTATGGTCGCGACCATTGCCCACTTTCTCGAGGCCGCTGTTCTGAATCATCGGCGTGCGGCCGAATTCGCTCCCTATGATCAGCAAGGTGTCGTCGAATAAGCCGCGGGCTTTCAGGTCCTCGATCAATGCCGCGATGGGGCCATCGGCCGCATGCGCCAGCTTCGCATGTATACGGATGTCATCGTGACTATCCCAAGGCTGGAAGTTTCCGAAATACACCTGCACCATGCGCGTGCCTTTCTCTACCAGGCGCAGCGCCGTGAGGCATCCCCGTCCGAAGTCGTGATCGCCATAGCGTTCCCTTGTCGACGCCGTCTCTTTTGAGATGTCGAACACTTCGGGCGCTTCCATCTGCATCCGGAAGGCAACTTCCATCGTCTGGATGTTTGCCTCAAGTTCCGGCTGGTGGCCCACACGGTCAAGATACGACTGATCTAACTTATCGAGAAGCGCCAACTGCTCTCGCTGATCCGCGACACTGTATGTCTTGTTGCGAATGTTGGCCAGCAATTTCTCCGGATCACGTTCGCCGTTCGGAATGTAGGTTCCTTGATAAACCGATGGCAGAAACGTCGAGCTCCACAACTGCGCTCCAAGCACTGGGTAACCGGGACAGAGGACCACGAAACCTGGCAGGTTCTGATTCACGCTCCCAAGTCCGTAGGTGATCCACGATCCCATCGATGGACGCCCGGTCAGACCATGTCCGCAATTCATCATCAGCAGCGATGGGCCATGGTTTCCGTTATCCGAATACATCGACCGAATCACACAGATGTCGTCGATCACCGACGCCACACGCGGGAAAATCTCGCTGACTTCCGTGCCGCTCTGACCGTGCTTTTTAAACGTAAACGGCGACCGCATCAGGTTGCCTGACGCGCGGTCTGTCTGGATCTTGGGCCCCGGCAGCGGCTGGCCGTCGTGCTTGATCAGCATCGGCTTCGGGTCGAATGTATCGATATGCGACATTCCGCCATTCAGGAAAAGAAAGATGACGCGCTTGGCCTTTGCGGGGAAATGCGGAGCCTTGGGAGCTAGCGGTCCCGCGCTGGCCTGAAGCACATCAATCGAACCAAGAGTGCCGAAACCGGCGCCGATGGTGCGCAGAGCGTCACGTCGATTCATTCGCTCCTCCACGTTTCAACCACTAGTTCACCGAACTGAACTCTGCCGAGCTCATCAAAACCTGCACATACTGATCCCAAGAGCGTCCCTGCCGGCCGGTGAAATCCATCCCGAGCTGGAGTTCCTTTTGATCCGGCTTTCGACCGAACAGCAATCGATACGCGCGGTCAACCCGCGCCTCGTCCCCGGCCTCCGTCGCCAGCCGCTTTGCCAACGCAGACGCCCGAAGGCTCACAAAGCTATTATTCATGAAATAGAGCCGCTGCATCGGACCCACGGTCACCATACGCTTCTCGCTTGTCGCATTGGGATTCGGAAAGTCGAACATCGCGAGTTCCGCATCCGGCTTCGTCCGATTAATCAGCGCGTACACGGTACGCCGGCGATTCGTGTCATCCAGTGGAACGGAAGCCCCTCCGATGGTTCGATCCAACTCGCCGGAAACCGCAAGCATTGAGTCACGAAGCGCCTCGATATCCAATCGCTGGCGCAGGCTGCTCCTCCACAACAAGCGATTTGCCGGATCTTGCGCCATATTCTTGTCGTCCAAGTCGGTGCTTCGCTGATACGCCTCCGACAACATTATTTCCCGATGCATGGCTTTGATCGACCATTTTCGCTCGACGAAGGTCGCTGCCAAATAGTCGAGCAGTTCCGGATGCGTGGGCCGCTCGCCCAACTGTCCGAAATTCGATGGTGTGCCCACCAGGCCCTGGCCGAAGTGGAACTGCCAGATGCGATTCGCCATCACTCGCGCAAACAACGGATTCGAAGCGTCGGCGATCAAATTCGCAAGTTCCAAACGGCCGCTACCCGATTGCAGCGGCGCCGGCTCGCCCTTCGAAAGCGCGCTCAGGTATCGCCGCGGAGCAACTTCGCCAAGATTCTTCTCGTCTCCTCGGACATACACCTTGATGTCAGCCGGCTTCTTGCCTTCGCGAATGGTATGAAGAAACGGATATTGCGGCGGTAATTCCTTCTCGAGACGAGCAAGGCGAGCATTCAGTCGTTCGTGATGTTCTCGCCACTCAGGCGCCAGGAAGCGGTCGATTTCTTTTGGACCGTAGTAGTACACGCCACCTTTGAAATCCAGAAAGTCCTTCTTGTATGGCTCCGACGCAAGATCGCGCCACAGATAGTACTTCTCGATCGGCAGCGATTCCAGATTCGTGTACTGCCTGGTCCGCTCATCCCGTACACCCGCAGCACCGCCCAATTTCACATAATTCCGATCATCCATCGCGTGCTTATCGGCAAACATTTTGAGGACAAACACCTCGAATTCATCCGCAAATTGTTGTACTTTTGCGCGATCGGCCCGCTCGGAAATCAGCTTGTCCCAAGGCTCCAAAAACTTGTGATCGCGATTGGGATTCTTCAAGTATTCAATCCAGCGTTTGAGCGTCGTTTCGTCAAGTTGCGCATTCGACGCCGGATTTCCGTTCATCGAATCCCAAGCCGCCATCATGTACCGCGAAGTTTTAGTGGCAAGCAGTTCCGACAATTCCGTACTGTGCTTGACAACGAAATCCTCAATCGTATTCTTCTGCTCTTGGATCTCTTTTTTCTGCTGCTTATACGCTTCGACGACCGATTCACTCGCCAGGGGAAACTCGTAGTTCTCAGTGCTCTTAAACACACCCAACAGCGAGTAAAAATCCTTTGTCGGGATCGGATCGTATTTATGATCGTGACACCGCGCGCACCCGATCGTCAATCCCAAGAAGACTTGGCCCGTCACGTCGACACGATCGTCTTCATCTGGTCCCAGAGCATAAAAGCCGAGCCCAGGCAGAAGCTTATCTCGATGCTCGGTATCAATTAGGTCGCCGGCAATCTGCGCCTTCACGAATACGTCGTAAGGCATATCTTCGTTAAACGCCTGGATGACCCAGTCACGATAGCGGTAAGCGTTCGCAAACGGAGCATCTTTGCTTGCTCCGAGTTGACCATCCGAGTACCGCGCCAAATCGAGCCAATAGCGTCCCCACCGCTCCCCATAATGCGGAGAGGCGAGCAATCGGTCGACTACCTTCCCAAACGCATCCGGCGCGGTGTCTTGCACAAAAGCGCTGATCTCCTCCGGCGTCGGCGGTAGCCCGATGAGATCGAACGTCGCGCGTCGGATGAGCGCGTGTTTGTCGGCCGGCTTTACGGCGTTCAGACCCTTGGCTTCGAGTCGAGAGCGAATGAACTGATCGATGCTTGCAAACTCGGCCGGTTTGCGAACAGGCTGAAACGCCCAGTAGCTGGCATCCTTCTCTACTGCATGCGTTTCCGGCCACGCAGCGCCGCCCTTGACCCAGGCTGCCAGATAATTCACGTCCTGCTCGCTGAGCGAACCGACCGGCGGCATCTTGATGCGGGCGTGCGTCTTTCGCACCGCTTGTATCAGAAGGCTTCCGTCCGGATCTCCGGGGATCACGACGGGACCGTCATGGCCACCCTTCATCACATGTTCACGCGAATCAAGCCGCAGTCCACCCATTGCAGTCTTGCCGTGGCATTGGAAACAATTCGTCGCCAGAACTGGACGAACATGCTTCTCGAACAGGTCGGCCTGTTGCTGGCCGAAAGCGGATACACAACAGAGCAGAAGATATCGCCTACCAAGCATCGATACTCCAACTCAAAACACGGCAATCGGATTCAGAGGAGAACCTGTCCCACCTGGCACAGGCGTAGGCGACGCTGTAATTAGAAACGTCCATCGATTCCGCTTAGCTGCTGCTTCGCTCAGCGCCTCCAAATCGACGTTATCAAAAATAGGAGTGCCCATAGCGACCAATAGTAATTGATGCACGGGCTGTACCACGCCCTCGACTCCGGACGGCAGCACGTCGAGACAGGCGTCACTCCCTGCGACCGCTATATCCCGCTGCTTCAGCCAACGCACACACGATGCGTGCAGACCAGCGATACGCGACGGATTCCAGGCACCCTTGTCTGCCCGTCTCGCCCAGCGCCCTGTCCGGATCAACACGATGTCGCCGCTCGAGATCCGGATGCCCGCCTTTTTCTCCCAGGCTTCGAGATCGGCAGGATAAATCGCAGTGCCCGGCTCGAGATACGGAACGCCCTTCAGCTTCGGAATATCGACAAGCACGCCCCGGCCAAAGAATCCAGTTCGAAATCCGGTAACCGCAAGCTTAGTCGCCCCCTTGTCCGTGACGGCCGTCTTGGGAAAGCCGTTGTACATCTTCCCGTTCCATGACGTGTGCGCCAGTGAATCAAGATGCGTGTGCGCAAGGCCGTGAAAGACCACCGTAAACTCATCCATGAACCAGCCGTCTTTCGAATTCGATCCCGTCGAAAGCATCTTGTGCCCGAAAGGATTCCCGTTGTCAGCCGCCTTTTCCGTTAACGTGTCGTGAGCCAGCGTGACCACATAACCTTCCTTCACGAGCGCCGCCGCTTCTTTGCGCTTCGCAGGCAGTGATGAGATTGACGGTTCCGATCTCGTCCGCCTTACCCCAGCGCCCCCAGTTGGAAAGCTCGTTCATCCATTTCTCGATAATCGGCCTTCGTGAGATCGGCGCCCTCGACGGCCAAAGATGCAATCAAAGCAAAACCGAACAGTGCGCGTTTCATTGGACAATCGCCGCCACAACCATCTGTAGTGTTTTTCCCGTCGAGTCGCCGACAACTTTCGGATCACCGGGCTTCCAGTTCGCTCGCGATCCGTCATAGGAATATTTCACTGGCAGGCGCGTTAATTCCGGATTGTACTGCCCTTCATTGCCACCCATTTTGTAAATAACCAAGTCGAGTGATGGAACGATATAGATCGCATATCCACCGGCTCCGCCTTTCCAGTAAGCATCGCGTGGCACATTCGACAGGTTTCCGTTTTCGTTCACGTTGAAGTTGAAGCTGTGCTGATAATGCGGGTTGTATTTCACCATCCGCCCACACATCTTGGCAAACTCGGCCGGAACGATCTGCTGTTTGCCCCACTTGCCTTCATGCAGCATTAGATAGCCGAAGCGCAGCATATCCGTCGATCGTACAGCGATGCTTCCTCCACCAGGTGTATGGAACATACGGCCATTGGCGTCTATCCCGCCCTTCAGCTTCGGTCGATACATCGCGTAGCCCCAGTTTCCAAAGCCGAGGGGCTCGGTTAGATGCTTACGCATGTAATCTTCCATCTCCATGCCGGTCAGACGCCGCACGATCATGGCAGGTATGTGGCTCGAAGAAGTCGCATACGAGTAGCACTCGCCGGGTGCGCACCAAAGCGACTGCCGCATCGCGAAATCATCGGTGGTCGAATAAGGCCCGTTATCTTCGGTGGGTTTTTCCCAAGTCTCCCGCACACCCTTCACGTACACCGGATTGGTCCCGCGGATTCCCGCCGACATCGCCAGCAGTTGCCCTAACGTGATCTCAGCTTTGCGCGGATCATCGAGTGGAAAGTACTCTGCGGGAAGATACTTGGGCGTGAAAACTTTCTCGTCGAGTCCATTCGGAATCAGATTAGCCTTATCCTTCAGCATGATTCCGGTCGCAAGACTTGTGAACGCCTTGCCGCAGGATGCCAGTTCAGGCAGCGCCTCGCGGTCACCCCGGCCGAAATAACGCTCGTAGACAAGATGCCCTTTGCGAACGACTAACAGACCGCCATGTTGGCTCGTCTGCTGAATGTAGTCAAAAGTCTCGTCAAGCTTACGAGTATCGATGCCCGTCATTTTTAGAATCTTGTCGGCATCTTTAAGAGTTCTCCATCCCCCTTTTGCATCCGGCGGGGGATAATAATCTCCGGCAAAAGAAACGCAAGCCGTCGACAGTACGAGCAACAAAGCGAACCGAATAGTATGGATGAGCACGCGTCATCATCATACAGAAGCCGGAAGTCCGTCTCAAGGCGGCGTCAGGCCTAGTTCACCCAGAATGAATTGGGTTCTGTCCACAGGCGGCAGTTTTGGCAGTAAGGTCGTCGTGTAGCCGCATTCCACATAAACGTCGAGCATCTCTTCGAAGGTTCGCTCCGCTTCGGCAAAGTCCTGCTTGCGCTCGCGATCTGTTGCGTAAATCTCCTCCCATGGCGGAGCGAGAAAAACGATTGAAGCATATCGATACTGTCGGCACGCTTCCTCAATAAAACGTGTGTCTGTAAGACCGATCAGGCGCGCGTAGCAGAGCGTGTCAGGTATTCCTCGATCCGAAAACATCGGGCTCGACGCGGGAGTATGCTCCCGATAGGATTCAATCGAGCGTTCCAGCATCAAGCGCGTGTAGGCCTCCCGATCGTTCCATGGAAGCGCCGTCCCTCCGGCTTCGACCTGCTCTTGAATAATTTGTCGAGCTACTTCGGGCGCGTATTTGAACCCAGACCGACTTAACTCTTCGAGCACGGTAGTTTTCCCAGACCCAGGTCCGCCAGAGATAACAAACAGATTCGAGTTTGTCGAGGCGCATCCAGCTATCTCAATCGAAAGGTGATTCGGCATACATCTAGACTGGTTGAGGAGGAGTGGATTGCTGGTAATTCGTGAAGCTCAGATAGTCGCATTGTCGCGCGCCCTGAGATCGCGTTTCGAGCGGGAATCCCTGGGGCACGTGAAGGCTTGTTTTCCGGAACAGTGCGCGGAATTGGGAGAAGAAAACGCCTTTCATTACGTGCAGCAGGGTCTGCGACGCGCGAAAGACTACGGGTTCGAATCGCAGTATGACTTACTTCGGTTTCTGAACGTAATGTTTACTCTTGGCGCCGATTTCGATCAGAGCGAACTACACTCCTGGATGCGCCCGATTCTGATGGGTCGGGACATGGCGCCGTCGACGCGCATGGACTTCCTGCTCCACGAACTCCATTCGCGGCTTAGTCCCGGCCACCAATCTGACGGCTCCGACTCTCCCTACGAATCGGCCGGAGCGGAAGTCAACGGTTCGCGTGAGTTCGATGGAATCATCTGGGAGGATGGCGGCGATCCGAACTATGTTCCGCAATCCATTGCTCCAACGATACTTCCTTACGAACGTGGTCCCGCTCCCGGCAGCGTGATTCTTCCGGCCATTGAGGAAGTAGTGACTCCGGACGAAGACAGTGTCTTGATGTCGGAAGGCGAGGATCGTGGCTGGGAATAAGAAGGGTGGACCGCCACCGCTACCACCGGCGAAAAACGGCGGAGCAGCTCTGAAGAAAGGTGATGCGAAAGCCGGAGGCGCAGTAAAGGGACCTCCTGGCGGACCGGTTGCCAATTGTGGATGGGAAGTCTTCGTAAAGGTCCACAGCCATCACAAGTTCTGGCCGACCCCGAGCTTCGATGTCCAGTTGTGCGCCGTCCCAGGCGGGAAGTTGGGAGCCGCCGCCCAATCAAAATCTGTGAAGATGACGGCCAAGGTATCTCCTGAGGCTCACTTCAAAGGGAACGGCACGAAGAGCTACGGGGTAACTTGCACCGCGCCGAAGATTGCCAAGGAAGCCGACTGGGAGCTTGTGAGCGGTCCCGCATCGACGGCAAAGCTCGCGAATCAATACGTGCCCGTCGCTGTTTCCGATGGGCAGTGCGGAGCCAAAGCCCACCACATTGATCTTCACATCCGACACCCCTTGTTCATCTACGGACAGCTGAAGTTCAAAGATCCTGAGAACAAGGAGCTGACATTTCCGAAAGGCTTCCCCATTCACGTTTACAGCGGAACGAATAAAGTCGACACGAAAGTCGCGACGCTCAAAGCGGACAATGACGGTAAGTTCGATTTCGAATTGGATCGGAAATGGGAGTGGTTCACCTTCAAGTTCGGTGACAAAAGCTTCATTTCGAACGGAAACGGAAAAACAACGACAACCACGCTTAAAGCATGGGGCGACCGTGCCAAGCTCGAGAAGAACGGCGAAAAGTTTTTTGGGCCGCCCGAAACCTGGGGTCTGATCGAATCCATCTGGAAATTCTCGAAAGAGCCCGAGTACATCGACGGAGCTAAGGCTTACAAACCGGACGAAGGGAAGATCTACGTATACGACGCCAAGGCAAACAACTGGGTGCGTCGGATCGGTGAGAAGGGCGCGCCGATTCAGATGTTACTCGATCCTCACTGGCAATTCGTCCGCTGCGAATTTTTTGATCGTTATTACGGGCACAGCGATCATGGCCACGAGCGTCCGAATACACCTCCCATGACGATCGAGGGGTACTGGGGACCCGCCGGTAAACTTGCCCGCGAAGGCACAAGCCACTGGACGCTCTCAGCCGACAGTGTGAAGGACAGCGTCCATTGCCTACCCTGGATCCGTCAGAAGGATGACACCGGTAAGAAGTCAGAAAAGCCCGACAAGGATGCGTTGATCCAATTCGAGACAGACGCCGACACATTCGTGATCTCTACAGACGCCAAGACACGAAAACTGGGCAAAGTTCCGGCTGGTGACGCGCGCCTGAAAGCGAATGCCGATCGCCTAAAACTGTATGATCTTCCGCCTGTTTGGAAATCGAAAGGCTATTGGGCTAGATACCTGAAAGGGCCGAACTCATACGACGGCAAATTCTGGGAAGATTGGGATCAACCGGGACTCTTGAAGAGCCGTTCGAAGAAAACGCCAGTGATCTTCTCGTTGGACGATATCGTCTTGACGGATTCCGCCAACGTGCCGCTAGCTTTGGCAAAAGCTGACAAATTCGCCATCTTCTATCATCGCTTCGCCAAAGCGTACAACGAGAAGGCGAATCTGAATGAAGAAGGCGTGTACATGCCGGATGCGAAGGAGCCGTTCTTCAGCAACATCGAACGCAAAGGCGCCAAGTTCAACTACATTGCGGATTATCCGAATTGGGTACGTCTGGTGGCCGGGCAGTCGGCCTGTTTCGATGCGTTCGATCAACGGACATCCAAAGACGTTTTTGGAGCGCGAGCCGCCGTACGCTGGTATGACCCTGTCACTACGGGAACTCCCGCGGGAACAGCCGTAGCTGGTTGGCCCGCCGACATCACAAAGGACTATATCGTCATCGGACCGGAGTGGGGCCAGAAGCACGCGCTCACGACAAGTCCGTTCAAGGGCGCTGCGACGCCGACCCAGCGCATCGGACGCTATGACATGGTCTTGGTCCGATGCTGCGATCAGCTCAAAGGGAAAGAACTGTTTCTGAACATGCAGTACTTCCGGTTGAATTACAACTTCCTTGCCGCGGCTCCGAAGAATGCTAGCAAAGGCGCGGCGGGATCAGCAATGGCCGGAACTCCTGGAACGAAGTTCATCACAGATGGTCTTACCGCTTTGATGAAGCGCTGGAACGGATATGACGGAGCCAGCAATCCGGCGCGCACAGAATTGCTTCCGCAGGACAAGAAGGCGCTACATCAGGGAGAAGTAATCTACTTTCTGCAGCCCGCCGCCGCGCTGGCCGGCGCTCATTTCCGCATGGACGTATTCAAAGGCACAGCGAACGATCGCGCTTTCATGGATTCGACAAATGGTGTCGGGCAAGTTACCGACAACGATTTCAAAGCCGATGGATCGTTCACTGCCGATTCTTTTACGCTCGCGCACGAATTGGGTCACGGCGGTTCCCTGCCGGATGAATACGGCGAGTGGTGGGAACGCTGCAATCACTTCGGCCCCGGCGTCGCAAACAACATTCCGGCCGATCCGTTTTGTGACGAAGGCCGTGACTTCGATTTAACTGGCAGCCTATACAAAGGCGGCGCGACGCCCTACCCGATGATGACCATGGCGGTTGAAATGCGTAACCGCTACTTCTGGCACAATGCCGAGTACTCGCGAAAGCATACAACAATTCCGCTGTATACGAAAACGAAACACGGGTCAGGCTCCAGCTATGAGGAGTACAAGGTTCCCGGACATCCGAACTATCCAACCGAGACTTACACCTATTGGCCGGTCCGCGAGAAAATGAACAGAGCGTCCGGCAAGCATGGGAAGGTGGACATCTATCTTCATTCCCTGGGCAAAGAGCATTTCACGCAAAAACTCATGCCTAAGGGTCCGTGGGATGGCGCTGTGAGCGTGCTCATCAAAATCGATCTCACTGTTCCGGCGGCTATGAACGTTCAGGATGTGCGCGACGTCATTCGAAATGCCATTCTCACGTTTAATCAGACGTTCTCTACTTCCGGGACAACGAAAACCGTTACGGACGGGGGATCCAAAAATCTCACGTTCACAAAGGTGGTCTTCCGTTTCTCGCCGAGATTCCTGATTTCGAATGTCAATCCCACGCAGACCTCTTTTCTATTCGGTGGGGCATCCTACGCTACCGATTACGCGGGATGGCAGGGATGGATCGGCACGCATTTCCAGGCCACCGTTGTCGACAACAAAGGCGCCAAGGTTCCAGTGCCATCGGCATTCGCTGCAGCGGCTGGCGGCGCGATGAATCTGGGTGTCGATTCGTCGAAAGCATGGAAAGTGGCCCTCGAAGCCGATATCCAGCGGCTTTTGCCCGACATGCTGGGCATTGCGCTGAAAGGGGCCGTGATCACAGGCGGTGATCTTACTCCGCTTGCTGCTGCCGTGATCGACAAGAATGCGAAAGTCGTCTAAATGGCGCGATCGGATTGGCGTACTCGGACTCCTCTCCAGTTTGGCGGCGATCGGCTCGTGTCAGGAAGCCAGGCAAGCGAGGGCAAAAACGGTGATTGAAATCGTCAAATCTACAGGTCAAGCAGAACCGCCAAAAGTCGAGTATTCAGCGGCGCCGATCACCGACGGTTCCGCATCACAACAAGAACCGGCAGCAGCGGCAACCGCCTACACCCGCGCCTTCTCCAGCCCAGCTCAGAACTCGAGGACACCCGGTTCCGTCAGAAATGGAAAGTGGAGCATCCACTGGCAGGCTTCCCTCGATTCAGAAGGAGCGGCGGTTCTGTTTGCCGGCGATCGAATTCTTGTGCAGCGCGCCGGAGGCTGGACGCTGCTCGATTCGAAGGGCAAGCAGATCGCCGAGGACGCTGGTGGCCGAGCGGCAATCACAATCGACACAAACGCCGGCATGTTCTATTCGCTGGGCGCCGGGAACTCTTTCCAGGCAATCGGGCTCAACGATGGGGTTCTCCGATTCAGTGTGCCGTTGGGACATAACGAGGCATTTGCATGGCCCCTGCTTCTCCGCTCAGGTAAACGACTGGTGGCCGTCGGTACCGAACAGAAGATGTTCTCGCCGAAAGGACTGGCGCCCACGAAGTCTTTGATTCAGGCCATTGAGGTCGGCTCGCCCGCCCAGCTCAGTCCATACAAGATCCTCTTGTCTGTCGATTCGCAAACCGACCTGGTCTTCAACGACCCCAGAATGGTTCCCGTAGCGAACGGCGACGTGATTTGGGCTGTGTTGCCGAATCTCCTAGTACGCACTTCCCCAACGCAGAATATCGATGGCGCGTGGTCGGATACCTTCGAGCCACAGTTCGCCTCTTTAGATGAGCGAGGTTCGTTGTATCTCGTCGTCTCGATTGGCGAGCGCCGGGAGTTTTGGATCATCACATCGGAAGGAAAACGTGTCGCGCGCACGGAGCTCAAGCCCGAGCATCGAACCGTATTCGCGTCCCCCGCAGTCGGTTACGATCATCGGGTGTATTTGGCAACCACACAGTTGATCGCCGCCTTCTCGTCCGAAGGTAAACACCTCTGGGACTGCCCGATCGCTGGCGGCATCAAGGGGATGAGCGTGACCACGGACGGCAAGCTCGTTGTCGCTGCAGGAAGCCATATTCATGTCGTCGATTCCGCTGGGAAGTCATCGGAATTGCTGGATGTCGGGGAGGCTGTCACAACTGCGCCAGTAATCACTACCCAGAACGAATTGATCCTTGCGACCGAATCGAAGGTCATCTGCTACCGCGCTGGACAGTAACTTACGACTACGGAGCGGTCCGCAACAAAGCAATCGTCGCCCAAGACGTCGTTGAAATGTGTTGGGCGTAGCTCTGACTCCCCGAAGGTCGCGTTGTTTCCGCCCAACCACCTGAAGACTGCTGTGTCCTCAGAAGATAGGCCCGACCACGTGCAACCGCGTCTGTGGCAACGGACGCGCTTCGCAGCGCAAGCATCGCGACCGCGGTATCGAATGCCTCGGACGGCGAGTTCTTCCATGGACCCCAGCCGCCATCTCCGTTCTGCAGGCCGGTCAGGAACGCGGTATCGCCGACCCCCGCCAGCACTGTTGCCGACACATCCGGAACATTTAGGGGTTTCAATGTCTTAAGCCATGCATTTGCCCTGGCAACAGGACCCGCATAGCGTTTGCCGTCGACGGCCTCTAAGACAGATCGAGCCGTGTAGGTTGCAAGAGCGCTGCCGTATGTCGCAGGCGATCCCAGGTTATCGATCTTCCACGATCCGTCCTGCTGTTGGTCAGCGATCAGAATTTCGGCTGCTTCGGTGAGAGCTCCGGGAAAGGAGGGCTTGGCCTGCATCAATGCCGCGGAAAATTGAACTGCAGCCAGCACCTTGTCACTGATGCCGGGGTTGGCGCCCGCCTCCTTCCACGTTCCCGGTCGTGTTAGCCATTGCTCGGTTTCTTGAAGCGCCGCCTCATCGATCTTCCGGCCGAGTTGCCGCGCTATGTACAGTGCCCGGGCTCCGTCGCCATTGTTATGGCACGAGAAGCAATGGTTGTCGACTTTCCATCTACGAACTTCGGAGGTCAGATAAGTGAGCGCCCGATCCTCCTGCGCGTGACAAATTGCAGTCAGACCCAGCAAGAGAAGTAGCATCGAAGTTGGACGCGTACGCCTCATTCCGCTACCGCGATTATCGCCTGCTGGTAGCGGGCAACTTCCTGGCGAGCCTCGGCTTTCAAATGTTGTCCGTGGCAGCGGGGTGGGATCTTTACCAGCAAACGAAGTCCGCTGTCGTTTTAGGGAATGTAGGATTCGCGCAGGTTGCGCCCTTCCTTCTCTTCGCGCTGTTTGCCGGTCATTTCGCTGATACACACGATCGCCGCAAGATTCTGACGTTCACTCAGCTGCTGTTCGTGGCTGCATCGGTGTTGCTCACGCTTTCGCGCTTGTCCGTCTACCTCATCTATGGCTGCCTGTTCCTCACCGCTACGGCGCGCACCTTTCAGGGCCCAGCACGTTCCGCCATGATCCCCAACTCGGTTCCACCGGAGTTATTACGCAATGCGATCACGTGGGCCACGAGCGCGCACGAAATCGCAAGCGTGAGTGGACCAGCCGTCGCAGGCATCTTACTCGCACACTCGGGCAGCAAATCCGTGTATCTCGCGCAAGGAATTTGCGCGCTCGCTTCCTTCTTCTGCTTCTATCTTGTGAAGCCGAAGCCACAAGCGGCCCCACAGGCGCAAACGCTGACCATGCGTTCTCTTCTCGAAGGAGTAAGTTTCGTCTGGCGCAACAAGCTGATTCTTTCAACCATGTCGCTCGATATGTTCGCGGTCCTATTCGGCGGAGCGACGACATTGTTGCCGATCTTTGCCGTCGAAATTCTAGGGACAGACGCGCGTGGCCTCGGCTGGCTTCGCGCTGCGCCTTCCATCGGAGCCATGATCATGGCTCTCACGCTTACTCATGCTTTTAGAATCGAGCGAGCCGGCCGGGCGTTGCTTCTCGCTGTCGCTGCATTCGGAGTCGCAACCATCGTCTTTGCCGTTTCCAGGTCGCTTTGGTTGTCGTTCGCGTCTCTCGTCCTGGCTGGAGCGTTCGATAACATCAGCGTGGTTCTACGTCACTCCCTGATTCAGACAGAAACTCCTGATTATGTACGCGGTCGCGTCCTGGCGGTCAATAACATCTTCATCAATTGCTCGAACCAACTGGGAGCCGTCGAATCCGGTTGGGCGGCAGCCTTACTCGGAACCGTTCCAAGTGTTATTTTCGGCGGTCTCGCCACCATCGCCATCGTCATCACTTTTGCTCTTCGGTTTCGCCAGTTGCGCCAGTGGCGTCATTAGTCTCAACCTTCAATGGAGCGAGCACACGCAGCGTGATCAAAGTGATCACACTCAGAATCACGGCGACATCGTAGGATTGGAGCGCTGAGGCAACACCGATAGCGCCCGTAGCCCAAAGACTCGCCGCAGTTGCGGTTCCTCGCACGGCTTCCCCTGTCTTGAGGATCGCGCCGCCACCGATAAAGCCCATTCCGGTAATCACGCCTTCAATGATTCGGGCGCGGCCTTCCTGATGTCCTTCCAGGATGCCTTCTGTCGCCAGAAGAAAACCGCAACTGGCGACAGCAACAAGCGGGAATGTTCGGATTCCCGCGCTGCGGTCGCCTTTTTCTCTCTCCCACCCAATCGGCAGGGCGAGGACATATGCAATTCCAAGGTCCATAAGATGATGCAAAAGCGGAGTCACGTTGTTCAGTATAGGCGCCTGCAGCGAGCGATAATTAGAAATTGGATCAAGTTCGCTGGAGCCACGTAAAAGAGGTGTTGGCAAATGCGCTGGAGATGCCTCCTGGCAAGCGTTCTGCCTACCTCGACGAGGCGTGCGCGCAGGATCTTGAGTTGCGGGAGGAGGTCGAAACGCTCCTTCAAGCAAGCGATGACACCGAAGACTTCATAGAGACGCCTGCGCTGGCCCACAGCGACGATTGGCTCAGCGGTCTTGTTGGCACGAAGATAGGCCCGTATCGCATCGCCGAGCTTCTTGGCGAAGGTGGAATGGGCGCCGTGTATCGCGGCGTTCGCGATGACGGCGACTTTCAGCAGCAAATTGCCATCAAGCTGGTGAAACGCGGCATGGATACCAATGCGATCCTCCGGCGTTTCCGTTCGGAACGGCGCATCCTGGCGCGGCTCGATCATCCGAATATCTGTAAGTTACTCGATGGCGGCGTTACCGATGACGGCCTTCCCTACTTCGTCATGGAGTATCTGCAAGGTACTCCAATACACGTCTATTGCCAGAATCGGCGATTGACCGTTAGCGAACGTCTCAACCTCTTCATCCAGGTCTGCAGCGCGGTCGACTACTCGCACCGCAATCTCATCGTCCACCGCGATCTCAAGGCGAAGAATATTCTGGTTACAGATGATGGCCAGCCAAAGTTGCTCGACTTCGGGATCGCGAAGCTCGTCGATCGAGATTCTTCCACAGTCAATCCCGACCCGACGGTAGCAGCCGATCGCCTCTTCACGCCTGACTACGCCAGCCCCGAGCAGATCCGGGGAGAATCGATCACTACCGCGGCGGACATCTATTCTCTTGGTGTTTTGCTCTACGAAGTGATTACCGAGTGCCGGCCATTCCAACTCACCGGATTGCCGCAACTCGAAATGGCTCGGATCATCACCGAACAAGATCCCCTGAAGCCGAGCACGGTGGCGCCACATGAGTTTACGCGGGAAGTCAGCGGCGATCTCGATACCATCATCTGCAAAGCTATGCACAAGAGCGTCGATCGCAGATACGGTTCGGCGCAACTTCTTGCTGACGACATACGGCGGTATCTCGAAGGCAGGCCGGTTCAGGCCCAAAGCGATACCCTTGGCTATCGCGCGATCAAATTCTTCCAACGCAACAGGGTGCCGGTTCTTGCGGCTTCCTTGGCTTTCTTTGGACTGCTCGCCGGTGGACTCACTGCAGCGTGGCAGCGCGGCGTGGCGATTTCGAAGGAGGAAGAAGCGCGAAAGCGTTTTTCTGACATTCGCGAGCTGGCCAACTCGTTTCTTGGCGAACTCGACGATGAGCTCGAACGCCTGCCAGGGTCTACGACAGCGCGCGAGATGTTGGCGCGCCGAGTTCTTAAGTATCTGGACCGCCTAGCGAAAGAGGAGGTGAACGACGCCTCTTTACAACGCGACTTGGCGGCGGCTTATGAACGTTTAGGCGATGTTGAAGGCGGTCCCACTGTCGCCAATCTCGGCAACACACAGGCTGCGCTCGACGCGTATGGCAAAGCGATTTCCATCTTTGATGCGTTGGCAGCGCGACGGCCTAACGACGCGAAGTTTACCGCCGATCAAACCCGGACTTACTCAAAGGTCGCAGATTTGAAGGCAGTCATGGGTGATCACCAGGGTGCGCTGGATCTCGATATTCGCTCGCGCGAGGTGCGGGAAGCCTGGCTCAAGGGACATCCCGAAGATCGCCCCATCCGTCGCGCGTTAGCGGCCAATCTGCAAAGCATCGGCGGACGGCTCGATCAGCTCGGACGCTATGAGGAATCCCTGGCGGTGCGAAGACAAGCGCTCGCGATGGTTCAGGACCTCAGCGTCAGCGGTCCTGTGGATTCGAATCTACGGCTGGCGCTCGCTCTTGCCAATAAGCGATTGGGACGCACGCTCCATCGAACAAAGCGTTACGACGAAGCAATTGGGTATTTCCTCAAGGCGCTGGAGATCGAGAAGCAGGAGGTCGAGCGAGATCCAGTCGGCGTAACAGGGCGTGTCAATCTCTCCTTCACCTGGAACGACATGGGCGTTACGCAGGTTGCGAGGGAAAAGAACGAGGAAGCGATGAAGTGCTTCAACGAAGCGCTGAAGCTAAGGCTCGAACTGGTCCGCTCGAATCCGAAGGATGTTCGATCAGCCAGTCTTCTGGCAGCGACGAAGCTTCGGATCGGTTCCACCCTGGTGGGCATGCGCAAGACAGACGAGGGCGTGAAATTGCTTCTCGAGTCTTTGCAATCGCGCGAGCAGCTTTCCGCAAAAGATCCCAAGAACTCCGGCGCCCGGGGCGAGATTGCGGAAGCTTGTGCTGCCCTCGGAGCTGCTTACTTGCAGGCGCGAAGCTCCGTTCTCGCTCGTGACCACTATAAGCGGGCATATGTAATTTTCAAGGAACTCCGCGATCAGGGCAAACTTCCTGCGCAATTCCAAACGGAACCGGATCGCATCTCAGCCGCAATGGAAAAGATCGGCGCGATATCATAACCCCGGAGAACGCCATACTAATGAATCCTGTTCCTGCCAATCAGCAGCAAGCGCTGGTGGAGCGTCTGATGACAGCGTGCGGCGGCGCCTATTCGCCGGAAACGCGTCGCAAATACTACATCACCGGCCCGCAATGGGCGGCTGCGTACGAAGGACAAGCTTTATTCCACGCCCCCACGCGCAAGCCCGTGACCTTTGAGGAAGTCATCGCCAAATATGCCGAAATCGGGATCGGCCACTGGTGTACACATGACACCGATGTGATCCCTACGAACGACATCGGCACGGAGCGTCAGGACGTGATCGTAGACCGGATCAAGAAGTCGCTGAAACAGCACGGCCTCAAGTGCTCGATGGTGACGACAGAGACGTTCCACCATGCCGTTTTCGCAGCCAGCCCGGCAGCCGAATCGCCACAAGTCCGGACCTACGCCCAGGGCCGTCTCCGGAATACTGTCCGGATCGGACATGAGCTTGAAGCTCAGTTCGCAGTCTACTGGCCGGGATCTCTCGGCTACTACGTTCAGGGCGCAGTCGAAGAGACCGAAACTCTCCAGTGGTTTGCCGAAGGCCTCAACGCAGCCTGCGATGAAGACATCAAGGTAGCCAAGCAGAAGGGCCGTCCGACGTTGAAGCATTGCATGGAAGCCAAGCCCTTTGAGCCGCAGGCTGAAATTCTGCTGCCAACCAGCGACGCGATGTTGGCGTTCATTTCCTCGGGTCTCCTGACACATCCCGAGATGGTCGGCCTGAACCCCGAGTATCTCCACGAGCTCATGTGGGGCGCCGCTCCCCGAGCCGCTCTGGCGCGCGCGCTGATGTGCAAGAAGCTTTGGCACTTCGACATCAATGACGGCTATCGCCTGAAACACGACGTCGATATTGCCGTCGGCCTGGTCAATCCGCTCGACTGGCTGAATGTTCTCGTTCTGCTGCGGAGCCACGGCTTCAACGGACCGTTCAACCTCGACTACAAACCGCCGCGAACGACCAGCAACTGGGGCGTTTTCGCCGTGAGCTTCCCAACGGCGGTCGATCGTTTCATCACCCTCTGGGAAATGGCCGGGGAAGTCCTCGAAGACCCGATCATCAAAGAAGCAACTTCCGCGCTGAAAGCCGGCGGCGAAGCAGTCGACATCAAAGACGTCGATGCGCTGGTTGAATCGACCAAGGAGCTTCTGACACTCCACGAGTTGATTGCCCACCGGCTGGTCCAGATCCTGATTGGATTACATCGCGGCCGAACTTTCAGCGTCTAAAGACGCATGGACGGAATCGGACGCACCCTCATCATCCTGGGAGTAGTTCTACTGGTCGTGGGACTACTCTTCACTACCGTCGGACGGTTCACACCGTTGCGGCCGGCTTCCGGGGGATATCGTCATCCGCCGGTCCAACTTGACGTTTTACTTTCCGATAGTTACAAGCATCGTGGTGAGTGTCGTGCTGACGCTCGTGATGTGGTTCTTCCAGCGCCGGTAATGTCTGCTATTTGACGATGCCCATCTTCTCGATGGGCCAGTAGATAAAGACGGCTTTTCCGTAGATATACTTCCGCGGGACAGGCCCCCAGGACCGGCTGTCGTTTGACGAACTCCTGTGGTCGCCCATCACGAAGTACTCGTCCGGCTGTACCTTGAACGGCGCCATCGACTGGCGGTCCCGGTATTCGTTCAAGACGTAGCTCTCGTCGAGCCGCGAGTTGTTCACGATCACCGTACCGTTGTCGACCTCAACCGTGTCGCCCGGAACGCCGATCACTCGCTTGATGTAGGATTTGGTCGGGTCCATCGGGAACCAGAAGACCACCATGTCGCCCCGCTGGATGTCGCCTATCCCGAAGCGATACACGAACTTGTTGATGAAAATCCGCTCCTGGTCGACGAGGGCCGGCATCATGCTGGTGCCCTCCACTTTGACAGGCTGATAGAGGAACAGAATCACCAGGACGGCAAGGAAAACCGAGACCAGAAGGTCTCGTATCCAGCTCGCCAACATGAGAATCGGCGAACGACGGCTCACATGGACGACCGGTGTCTCTTCTGGCGGCGACGTATTCTCCATACCCCAGGAAGCGCCCTCTTATTCTAATGCAAGGGATGCAGATTGCGCTGATCGTGCCCGCGCTCAATGAAGAGCCCGTAATCGGACGGATGCTCGATGCGGTTCCAAAGTTTCTCTATAGCGCCATCTTAGTCGCTGACAACGGCTCGACTGACCGTACCGCCGAAGTGGCTGCCCGCCATGGGGCCACCGTGGTTCGGGAACCCGAGCGTGGGTATGGAGCCGCCTGCCTGCGGGCGATCGCTGCCCTTCCACCGGAGATCGAAGCCGTCGTATTCATGCAGGCAGACCTGTCCGAAGATCCTTCAGAAGCGCATTTGCTGCTCCACCCGATCGCGAGCGGCCAAGCCGATATGGTGATCGGAACCCGCACGCAGGGTACTGCCGAACCCGGGGCCCTGCTCCCCCATCAGGAGTTCGGCAACTGGCTCGCGACCGGCCTGATCCGGCTGTTCTACGGCTACCGTTACTCCGACCTCGGCCCGTTTCGCGCTATCCGGCGCGACGCGCTCGAGCGTCTCCAGATGAGCGAACGCAATTACGGCTGGACGATCGAGATGCAGGTCCGCGCAATCGAGGAAGGCCTCCGCATTATCGAGGTTCCCGTCCGCTATCGAGTCCGAGTCGCAGGAGTCAACAAGGTCTCAGGAAACTGGAAGGCCAGCCTGATCGCCGGCTATCGCATTATCGCGACGGTTTTAGGTATCGCTGCCAGGCGAGGAAGCCGATGATCGTTTTGGCGTCCTGAATCTTGCCCGCTTTGATCATCTCGTCCACTTCCTTTGCGCGATACCACTGCATCTGGATGCGCTCGTCTTCCATCGGCTTCTGCTCGCCCGCCTTGAGTTCCTCAGCGACATAGATCGTCATCTTCTCGGCCAGGAATCCGGGGCTCACGTAGAACGACGCCAGCTTCGTCCACTTCTTAGCCTTATATCCGGTCTCCTCAGTGAGTTCCCGCTTGGCTGCCTGCAACACCGTCTCGCCTTTATCGACACGTCCAGCAGGGATCTCCCACATGAACGCCCGCGCAGGCAGTCTGTACTGGCGGACGAGCAGGATCCGCTTCTTGTCGTCGACCGGCATCATCACGGCCGATCCGTTATGCTGCACGATCGCGCGCTTGATCTCAAAGCCGTCAGGGTCAATCGCCATGGTCCTGTGTGACCGTGAATATCGATGTCTCGAGCAGTTTTTCTGATGAGATAAGTTTCATGTCTTATGAAGGGCCTTCGCAAATTCCTCAACGTTCAAAGTGTTCATTACATCCGGCGCCGACAGCCATCCCCGTCGCGCAGTCAACACACCGTAAGGCATGCTCCGTAAATGCATCGGATGGTGAGAGTCGGTCGAGATCGTAAACTTACAGCCCTTGGCCTTGGCGGTCCGAACAAAAGGTCCGTAAATATCCAGCCGCTCAGGGCTGGCGTTGATCTCCAGCCACACGCCTCGCCTGGCGGCCTCGGTCGCCACCCTGTCGAAATCGAACTTGTACCCATCGCGATGCAACAGCAGACGCCCTGTCAAATGCCCAAGAACCCGCAAGGACGGGCATTCGAGCGCTTTCAGCAAACGGTCGGTCATCTCGGCTGGCTCCAAATTCATGTGGCTGTGCACGCTGCCGATGACAATGTCGAGTTCCGCAAGCGCATCGTTGGCTAGATCCATTGCGCCATCGCGCAGAATGTCGCACTCGATGCCGGAGAAGACGCGAAGGGGCAATGCGCCTTCTTGATTCCGCGATCGCACTTCTTTGGCAAACTGGACGACGCGCGCTTCGTCGAGCCCGTTCGCCATCGCAAGAGCCTTCGAATGGTCCGTTATCGCGATGTACTCATACCCGAGCGCTTTCGCATGCGCAGCCATGTCTTCGAGCGTCGCGCGGCCGTCGGTTTCGGTCGTGTGCATGTGAACATCGCCGCGTATATCCTCAAGCCGAATCAGCGAAGGCAAGCCCGCTTCGGCTGCCTCGATCTCACCGCAGTTCTCACGAAGCTCCGGCGGAATCCACTGGAGGCCGAGCGCTTGGTAGATCTCTTCTTCCGTCGCGCCGGCAACGCGTTCGTTGTTATCCAGTCGAGCTAATCCATACTCGCTGAGCGTAAATCCCATCCGCAGCGCTCGTTGGCGCAGCGCGACGTTGTGGTCCTTGCTGCCCGTAAAATACTGCATTGCGGCCCCGAAGCTTTCCACCGGAAGCGCGCGCACATCCACCTGAATGCCTTCGAGGCCGACACGCGCGCTCGCCTTGTTCTCGCCGCGCCCCAGCACTTCGTTGACGCGCGCAAACTTGACGAACCGTTCCAGCACAGGGCCCGGATTAGGGCCAGTCACCAGCAAGTCCAGATCGCCCACCGTCTCCCTGCCACGACGAAAGCTCCCTGCGGCAGTCACTCGCTCGACTCCAGGCGTCTCGGCTAGATACTCAATCAATTCACTTGCCGTGCGTTGGGCAAACGGAAGCAGGAAGCGTCCGGCGCTCGTCCGGTACTGCTGGATGGAGCGCAGAACCCTCTCCTCCAGCTTCGCCCCCATACGAGGAAGCGTGCGCAGCTTCTGCTCGTTGCAAAGCCGCTCGAGATCATCGATCGTGCTGACGCGAAAGTGCTCGATCAGGATCGCAATACTCTTCGGCCCTAGACCCTGGATTTTGAGGAGTTCGAGGGCTGTCGGTGGGTACTTCGCCAACAGCTCATCGCGTTTGTTGAAAGTACCCCGCTCCAGAAGATCGCATATGACGCCAGCGATGCCCTTGCCGATGCCGGGTACATCCGTAAGCTTGCGTTCGGGATTTGCGGCGATATCGGCGATCCTCTCCGGATAGCCTTCAATACTTGTAGCGGCGTTGCGATAACTACGAATACGGAACCCGTCTTCGGCAGCGATCTCCATGAGATCGGCAGTCTCAGCAAGCAGAGAGGCGATCTCGCGATTCTCCATTCCGTATTCGTATTGTACTTGGCCTTAGTTTATGGACCTTGTCGGCGATAGACCCTGCGAGATCGTCTTAGCAGCGTCGCTGCAAACGGGGTGTCCCCATCCTCCGGCGCTTGTTCCACCAGTGATGTCGTAAACGATGTTGTCGGGCCGCGACGCATCCCCGCTGACTCCTGCGGTGACGTAATCCAGTTGCAGAATGTTGCGCGTCCGCCATGCAATGTTGTGGTCAGCGCAGGAAGAGTCGCCGCTGACACCGATCGCGCCTAACAGCCGGCCTCCCTTGTCGTATAGCGCAAGCCCGCCTCCGAATACATTCACACCGCCTGGATGCTGGCCGGCCAGCGGGTCATTCGATTGACCGAAATTTCTCTCTGGTCCCTGGTACGCGACAGGCGGATTCACGGGATTGCTGTGTTGCAGACCGTAGAGGGTACCGCCCGGTTGAACTGCCGAATAAATATTTGCTGTGGAAAGGGCTAATCCCGGTAAGCTGAATGCGTTTGCGGTATTGGCCTTTTGCGCTGAGATCACCCGACTGCCGGGCCACTGATCGCCTCGGCTGTTGCCGGTGAACGCCACCGCGCAAACGGTACCGTCTCGATCGACAATCGTCCCCCACATGTTCAGATTGAAACCGCCATTTAACTGATTGCGAGCCGCCTTCAATGCGCTCATCAACTGCGAATGCGATGGAAGATCCTTGCACGTTGGAGTGTTGTCGTCCTGTGCCAATGCAGACAGGGCGAGAGTCATCAGCAAAACAGTATTCTTCATTTGTGAGATTTGTCCTCGTGAGTAAGTGCGTCGTTACAACCCTAATTCGATCAAGTTGTGGCAACATTGAAATGCATTTGCGGAATCGTGAGAGAAAGCGGACTGACACGTGATCCGGGAAGAATAATACCCACCAAGTTGAGAGGGTCGGCGCTGGCCACCTGCGGTATTTCGACATCGCCGGCGCGCTTCATCGCTCGCAAAACATCCAGAGCCTCGGGCCGCGCAAACTGTTCGCCAGTAAAGCCCGAAACGAATCGTCCACCGCGAATCTGCCCCTGCGCCTCGAGCTTGCGCAACACCGGCAGAAGATCGCGCCACGGCGGAGATCCCGTCTCGCGCGCGAGCACATCGCGCAGCAGCACGCCCCAACGAAGCAACAACTGCGACGCCCATTTCTCGGCGCGTTCTTGAGGCAAGCCCGTCGGGACCAGCGCCCACCGTCCGGCCGCATTCCGTGATCTCGAATACCTGCCACGACCCTCACCGCGCCTCCGTTTCGGATCGAGCAGCGACCGAAGGTTCTCAAAGCCATCCGCCGTCACCAGACCTGCTGCTACCAGTTCCCAAAGCGCATCTTCCGCTTCGCTCGGCAACCGTCGCGTCAGCCGAGTAATGTCTCCGAAGAACAACGCCCGTTCCATCTGCAGCAAGGCCAAAACTTGCTGGGCAGCATCGGAAAGGCCTTCGTACTCTCCCGATCCCTCCACTAACCAGCCCGCGTCCGCGCGCGCCAGTAGTGTAATCGGCGCAATCCGAGTCGCTCGTACCCGCCCTGCAGGCTGTGATGCCCGCGCCCACATCACTTCACCCGACAAGCACAAATCATCGAGCATCTCGGGATCATAATTGGCAATGCGAGCCGACAGGATCTGCGATTCCCATGCGGCGGCAGGAATCTCATAGCCCTGAAGTTGGTGGATGATCTCCATCACACCGTCCGCGCCATGCAACTGCGTTCCCGGCGCGACATGCTGCCACCGCGTCAGGAATGCGTAAAACTGCTCGGCGCTTACCGGCGCGATCTCCCGACGCAAGCGACCGAGCGTCATGCGATGAATACGCGCGAGCACTCGCCTGTTACACCATTCGATCTCGCTTTCAGCGCTTGCCCGTGTAAATCGACCCCGCAAGACTTGACCCTCGGCTTCGAGTTGCGCAAGCGCAATGTCGATTTCTTCCCGTGTGAACCCAAGCCGCTTACTCAGCGCAGTCGCGGTCGAAGGCCCAATCGATTCCATCCATCCACGCAGAACCAACGTCACATCTCCAGCGACGGCGCGTCTCTCCGTCGCGACCCAAAACGGAGTCGCAAAGGCCCTGCCCGCTGCCTGAAGTTCCTCGAAGTACTCTGTCCACTCCGGAACAGGTGGCAGAACAACCAATGTCAGTAGCGCATCATGAAGCTCGTCGGCATCGCGCACGACGGGCCAACTCTCAGCCGCTACTTGCTCGATTGCCAGAGGATCCAGCACGCCTGTCCCATCGGCCGCATCAGCAGGAAGAGTCCGCCGCAAACTGACCGCCCGCGCCCGACGCTCCTCAAGCGGAGCATCGTCTAAATACGCATAAGGATTCGCATTCAAAATCTCGTGACTGAACACCGACGGCTCTGGCGTATCGAGCGTGACAGTTCGAATTGCGCCCGACTCGATCTTCCGCAAGAGCTCCGTCAATCCATCGATGTCCATCGCTTCTTCGAGACAATTCGCGATCGTTTCATCAACCAGAGGATGCTTGGGAATACGGATCGGTCCCGTCAGATTCTCTGCGCATGCAACCTGATCCGGGAACACCGACGCGAGCAAATCTTCCGAGCGCATTCGTTGAATCGGCGGAGGCAATTTCTTGCCTCCTTGGAACCGCAGAATCGCCAGCGCCCGCGTCGCATTCCAACGCCAGCGAACACCGAACATCGGCGCGTCGAGCAGAGCTTGCGTCAACACATAGCGAACCGTCTCCGGCGTCAGGAATTCGAACACGAGTTCCAGCGGGAACGCATGCCTGTCACTTAATGAAATGAGGATGCCGTTGTCCGTGGCCGCAGCCTGCAGTTCGAAATTGAACGTCCTGCAGAAGCGCTTGCGCAGCGCCAGTCCCCATGCTCGATTGATGCGAGACCCAAACGGCGCATGAATGACAAGCTGCATACCGCCCGCTTCATCGAAGAACCGCTCCGCAACGACGGTGTCGCGACTGGGCACAGCCCCCAGTCCCGCTCGTCCGGCGCGAACATATGCCACCGCTTGACGCGCTCCCGCGTCGTCCAAACCGCAATCGGCAAGCGGGAATGATTCGCCTTCGTCGTACATTCGCTGCCGCAAGCGGGACACCGACTCCGACAACTCGACTGATCGTCCCGGCGCTTCGCCAAGCCAAAACGGAATCGACGGCGCGGCGCCATGGGCGTCCTCCACATACACGCGACCCTGCATCACGTGCCTGATCCGCCACGAAGTGGTTCCCAGCAAAAACACATCGCCGGTCAAGCTCTCTAACGCGAAGTCTTCATCGAGCGTTCCCACGGTCTTGCCCTCCGGCTCGGCAACCACCGCGTAAGCCCCAGTCTCCGGAATTGCGCCCCCCGATGTGATCGCCGCCAGGCGAGCCCCACGCCTGCCGCGCACTCGGCCATTCACCTGGTCGCGATGCACCATGGCGCCACTGCGTCCGCGTGATGTCGAAATGCCTTCCGACAACATGGCGATCACGCCGTCGAATCGGGATCGTTCAAGATTGCGATAAGGATACGCGCTTCGTACTAGCGCGTAAAGATCATTCTCACTCCAATCGTCCGTGGCCGACGCCGCTACCATCTGCTGCGCCAGAATATCCAGAGCATTCTCCGGAATCTCGATCTGCTCCAGTTCCCCGGCATAGACAGAGTGCACCAGGGCAGCACACTCAATCAGTTCATCGCGCGTCGTAGGCAGAATGATGCCTTTGGGTTTCGCGCCGACCCAGTGTCCGGAGCGGCCGACACGCTGAAGAGCCACCGCGATCGACCGTGTCGAACCGATCTGAATCACCAGGTCCACGCTTCCGATATCGATACCGAGTTCGAGAGAAGCCGTCGCTACAACCGCGCGCAGCTCTCCCGACTTCAGTCGCATCTCGGCTTCGAATCGAAGTGCTCGAGACAGGCTGCCGTGATGCGGCAGTACAACGTTGTCTCCGAGCCTTGCGCTGAGCGCATGCGCCACCCGTTCCGACATCCGGCGCGTGTTCACAAACACCAGCGTCGTCTTGTGATTCGCTATGTGGCGTGCAATGCGATCGTAGATCTCATCCCACATCTCGCTAGTGGCCACAGCTCCCAACTCATCGTTAGGGACCTCTACAAACAATTCGAGATCCCGCCGATGGCCGGCATTTACGATCGCCGCGCCGGGGGCAAGATAATTCGCGATTTTCTCGATCGGCCGCACGGTCGCCGACAACCCGATTCGTTGTGGGGTGCTTCCGATCAAAGCATTCAAGCGAGCCAGCGTCAGGGCAAGGTGCGAACCCCGTTTGTCATCCGCGATCGCATGGATTTCGTCGACGATAACGGTGCGCGCGTTGCGCAGCATCTCCCGCGACCTGCCGGCGGTCGCAAGGATAAACAGTGATTCCGGTGTTGTAACCAGGATGTGAGGCGGCATCCGAGTCATCTTTTGCCGTTCCGACATCGGCGTATCACCCGTGCGAATAGCCGTCCGGATCGGCGCGAGAGGAGTGCCCTGCTTCTCGGCAAGCGCCGCAATCTCAGCTAAAGGAATCTCGAGGTTCTTGTGAACGTCGTTTGAAAGCGCCTTAAGCGGCGACACGTACACGACTTGCGTTTCTTCCGCCAGAGTTCCCGCTCGAGCTGCGCGAACCAGCCTGTCAAGGCAAATGAGAAATGCCGCGAGAGTTTTACCGGACCCAGTGGGAGCAGAGATCAGGACATCCCGACCGGCGCCAATCTGATTCCATCCGAGAATCTGTGGCTCCGTCGCGCCCGAAGGAAAGCGCGTCGCAAACCATTCCGCGACAAGTGGATCGAACTGGGATAACTGCATGACGTGCTGGATCGATAGAGAAAGCGACCAGATGAGCGATCGCCTTCTCTATTTTACCGCCCGTCATCAACGCTACTTCACGCCTAGTTGTACTTAATCTTCCAGGAGCCGTCCGCCGCTTTCTCACGATACGCATTGTGGCAGCCGCCACAGTTTGCCATCGTCGCTTTCAACGTCGCTGCCGCCTCATCAAACTTTCCGGCCGTCGCGAGGTCGCCCACCTCTTTGAATCCAGTTTGAGCGTTAGACGCGAACTTGGTAGCGTTCTCGACCTTCTTCTTCATCCAGAAGTCGTGGACCTGAGCGAAGACTTCCTGTAGCTTCTTGGCGTCGCCGGCAGCCCCCTCGCTATTCTTGGCTTCGAGGTTTTTGCGAAGGCTTCCCGCCGTGGACCCGGTCGTTTTCATCCAATCCTGAAAGTCCTTCTCTTCCTGAGCGAACATGTTCGCGGAAATTGCAAGAGCGGATACAACGAGGAATGCTTTGCGCATAGAGAATTCTCCTTTTTGCGTACTGTGAGGACGTTAAGCTCATGGCGGCATTGCCGCTCGTTATTCGGCGGATTGTCTCGCATCTAAGTTACTGATGGGCATAAATTGATCTTTTCAGTTCGCTCTCGAATCCTTTGTTGTACGGCTGAATACCCTAAATCGCTAGATCACCGTGAAATATTTCTGCCCTCTAATTTAAGCGTCCTAAGCCGCAAGAAGCTTGAACAATAGAAGGCCCGACAAAGTATGCACGGTGCTTCGGTCGTCCGAGATGACGGCGCGCTTGGGAAGATTATTTCGAGTGAGAACAACCAACGGGTCCTAGTCGAATTCGACGATGGTTCCCGGTTGAGCGTTTCACCCGAAGCCCTTCTCCCGAAACGCGATGGTAGTTACAGTCTGTCGGCCCGAGCTGCCGAAACCCAGTCGGCGCATCTGGAAGAAATCGTCATTCCGGTCATAGCTGAAGAGCTTTACGTTGAGACAGAGCGAGTCCAACGGAGCAAAGTGCGCGTTCACAAACGCGTCGAGACGCGCGAAGAGGTAGTTGATAGCCCGGTTACCCGCGAAGAAGTAGTTCTCGAACATATCCCGATTAACAAATTCATCGAGGATCACCAAACGCCATCAGTTCGAGAAGAAAACGGCGTCCTTATTATCCCTGTCGTTGAAGAAGTTCTCGTTGTAGAAAAACGTCTTTTTCTGCGCGAGGAGGTACGTGTCGTAAAACACCACACAACCACCAGCACTCCCCAAACGGTGGTCTTGCGACGAGAAGTCGTGGACATCGAACGGGAGAATTCGTAGCGACTGCGCCCCACAGAGGGCACTCACCAAATAACGAGCAGCAGAGAAAAAAAGGAGCAACTTGTATGAAGACAGTGATTGGCTTGTTTGACGACCAAGCGGAAGCGAAACGCGCCTACACCGCGCTGGTACAGGAGGGCTACGCGAAGGCAGACCTGGACATTCTGACCAACGACGACAAGGACGACGAACCCAAATTAGTCACTATGCGCGAGTGGGTTCCGAAACCGGATATCGATATCTACCTCGAAGGTGTTGCGCAAGGAGGAACTATCATTACCGCCAATGTAATCGATAGCGCGGTCCAGCGCGCCGCCGGAATCATGTCCGGTTACAACATGGTGAACCTCCAGAAACGAGCCGGAGAAATCCAGAAAGTCCGCAAAGATCTCACCTTGAGCGATCCCGCAAAGAACGACAACGTCCTCGAAGTCGTTGAGGAAGAACTGCAGGTCGGCAAGGAATTGGTCGAACGCGGACGTATGCGTATTTACAACTACGTAACGGAGCGCGAAGTTCAACAGAATATCGGACTGCGCGACGAGACTCTCCGCGTACAGAGACGGCCCGTCAATCGTACCGTCCAAATCGACCCGGAGCTGTTCAAAGAACGGTCCTACGAGATGGTCGAGATGGACGAAATCGCAAAGGTCAGCAAGACTGCTCGCGTCGTCGAGGAAGTCTCTCTCGGAAAAGAAGTCTCTGAGAAAGTAGAGACGATCAAAGAGACTCTTCGTCGTCAGGACGTAAAAATCGAGGAAGTTCCGGCCGTCCGCCCCTTGAAGGACTACGAGACAGATTTCCGAAATTTCCACACGAAGAACCTTGCAAACAGCGGCGTAACGTACGACAAGCTTACGCCAGCGTTCCACTACGGTTACGACCTCGCCACTCGTGAGCCTTTCCGCAGCAGTCCCTGGGCTGCCGTAGAGGCCGATTCGCGGAAAATCTGGGAAGAGAAGAACCCCGGCACTTGGGACCAAAACAAAGCGGTCGTTAAGTATGCCTGGGAGAGAGTGCGCTCCGCAAGGTAGTTCTACCAGCCGGCCCTAAACCGGTCCGGCGCCGGGAGTCATTCCGGTTCATAGGCAAACAACAAGGGCCGCGCTCAGCGCGGCCAACAAAGCGAGGCTAACTCCGGTGTCTACAAACATCATTAACGATTTGATGAACGAATTCCGCGGCGACACGCTCAGTCAGGTGGCGTCGTCACTCGGCGAGAACACAACCAAGATGCAGACAGCGCTTGGAGGTGTATTACCAGCAGTCGTAGCCGGGCTGGCCGACAAGGCTTCAACCACTGAGGGAGCAAGCGGTCTCCTCGACCTGATCCGACGGAACAATCTAGACGCCGGACAATACTCCGACGTCGCCGGCGCCCTCAAAGGGCCTGACGGCATCACGAACCTGATCAACATCGGACGGCCCTTGATGAACTCTGTCCTTGGTGGTCGAACCAGTTCCGTAACGGACTGGGTATCCTCGCTCGCGGGCATCAACAAGACCGCGTCTTCTTCGCTGATGAGTCTCGTTCTGCCGATCGTGCTGTCATTCATCGGTCGTCGCGTGGCAAGCTCCGGCGGAAGCGCATCGAGCCTGTCGAGCCTGTTGGCCAGCCAGAAGACGTTCCTGCAGGACGCGCCTGCTGGCTTGGCAAACGTTTTGAATTTCGATAACGCCGCATTTGTTGGAACATACGATAACCAACGTCGAACCACGGTCGCCGAACCTGTCGTCGGCGCCTATGAAACGAAATCTACCGGCTCGTCCTGGTGGATGTGGGCGCTTCCTCTGGCGGCCTTAGTGGCTTTGCTCGGATTCTTCCTCAGCCGGAGAGATGATACTCAGCAGCAGGCGCGGGCAAGAATTGCCGACACAGCCGCGCCGGCGGCAGCGAACCTCGGAACCTTCATCGACAAACGATTGCCCAGTGGCATAGCGCTAAATATCCCAATGAGTGGAATTGAGAGCAAGCTCATTAATTTCATTGAGGATCCAAGTCAGCAGGTTGACCGTGAGACTTGGTTCAGTTTTGACAGGCTTGAATTCGAGACCGATTCGTCACAACTGAAACCCACCTCTCAGGAGCAATTGCGTAACATTGCTGAAATTCTGAAAGCTCACCCGCAGGTCAATGTGAAGATCGGCGGGTATACCGACAATGTCGGTGACGATGCTCACAACCTGAAGCTCTCGGCAGACCGCGCGTCCACGACCAGGAATGCAATCGTTGCGCTCGGCATTGACGGGTCGCGCCTGGCGTCCGAAGGCTACGGAGAAAAACATCCGGTTGCCGATAATTCCATGGAGGAAGGGCGTCAGCGGAATCGCCGGATCGATCTCCGTGTGACCAAGAAGTAACAAAGATCAGCTAGCGTCGGCAAGGCTCTCTGTCGGAGGGAGGGCCTTGCCGGGTGGCGTCAAAAAAAAACCTAACAATTTCTTTCAGACCCGCCGATATGTGTAACAGTGCGACTGCTCACATTGTCGATGCGGGTCTTCGTGTGCGTGTTGGTATTTACCTTCTCTGTCAGGGCGCAAGTACGCGACCTGCGTCTCGAAAAGGAGAACCTGGTTGCCAGCACTCGAGGAGCAGGACCGAATGCGCCGCAGGTCGCCCAACTCCCAAGCGCAAGCAAACGGTGGGCTCTGATCGTCGGCGTCGACACGTATGAAGACAAGCAGATAAGCCCTTTATACGCCGCATCGAACGACGCAAATGCCCTTGCCGCCGCGTTTACCCGATACGCCGGGTTTCCGAAAGAGCAGGTCATTCTTCTCGCCTCGAATCAACCGGCCGAGCGTCAGCCAACCCGGGGAAACGTTCTCCTCCGCCTCGCGAATCTTTCCCGGCTCATACCGAAAGACGGTCTTCTGCTCCTGGCGTTCGCAGGGCACGGGATCGAACGCAACAATCAAGCCTTCCTCCTGCCTTCCGACGCGAAGATGTCAGATAACATTCGCATCCTCCAATCAACCGCTCTAAGTGTCAACGAAATCAAGGAATGGGTTCAGGAGATGGGCGTCAAGCAGGTTTTGATTCTCCTCGACGCCTGCCGGAACGACCCGACAGCAGGACGCTCCGAGTCGCCGAATCCTATGACGGAGGCTTATCGTAAGGGATTCGATTTTGACTCCCGCAACGGACAGGTTGAAGCGTTTGCGACTTTGTATGCAACGCGCGTCGGCCAGCGGGCCTATGAATACGCCGAGAAGAAACATGGCTATTTCAGTTGGGCGATAGTCGAAGCCCTGAAAGGCCGCGCTGCCAACGAACGCGGCGAAGTCACGCTCGGATCTCTGGAACGCTACATCCAGGAAGTCGTGCCTCGCCAAATCGCTGTCGACCTCGGCTCTGGAAAAGATCAACGTCCCTTCGCTGATGTGCGCGGATATAAGGCTGGTGAGCTCGTTCTTGCCAAGGTCGATGCGCAGTCCGCGGTCGCAACCGTGCCCGAGCCCGACGCGCGAGTTGCGCAGCTCGAGGAGTGGGAGCGAGTCCGTTCCAGCCGTAGTATTCAACTCCTATCCAGCTACAAGGCAAGAAATCCTGACGGCCCATTCGTTGAGGAAGCCGCTCGGCGAATCGAGACCCTTGAGTGGGAAGGCGCCAAAGCCGCAGGCTCTCCGGAAGCGTATCGTGTATTCGTCGATCGCTACCCCGACAGCCTGTTCTCTGATCAGGCGCGCGCGGCGCTCCAGCATCTGGAACAGAAAACTTCTTCTGAGAAAAGCATCGTCCAGACGCTACGTAGATATGAAGAAGCCTATCGTAACCGTGATGCTCATCTCATTAGCAGCCTGTGGCCATCGCTGGGAAAGCGCGACTTGGGACGAATCGAAGAGTTTTTCGAAGTGGCCAAGGTCATCGATCTTCGCCTGGAGCCCGTTGCCGCCGCGGCCGTCGATGGCGAGAAGGCAGCCGTGCAATGTCGCCGCACGATGCAATTCACTGATGAGCGAGGTCGGCAGAAGCCCATTTCAGATGACATCAAAATCACGCTGCGCAAAGCTGGCGCGCAATGGCTCATCGAGTCCGTTCAATAAAATACCCATCGCCAAATGCATCTAAAACAACTGTTCCGCGCTGTTGCGTGTTTCCTGTTTGTCATCACTGCGTCTGCGCACGATACCGAAGGACCGGCAGTCACAACCACCCTCGGCAGGCGGAAGCTTGCCTTCCTCATTCCAAATCTCTACGGCCCGACAGGATTGACGCTTCCCAATCCTACCCATCAAGCTCACTTTGACAGTTCCTTCCAGCGCAATTTCGGACCTCTGAACACTGCCATCGCAACCCAGCTGACTTCCTTGCCTATACCGTCCCCGGCGTCAGGTCTGGTCTACTCATTCGACAAAGCGCTTGGCGTTTATACGCGCTCTGCGCGTAGCTTCGGACCCATACTCTCAGAACGCGCGGAGACGATCGGGAAGGACAAATTTGCGTTTGGCTTCAGCAACCAGAGCTTTACGTTCGACGACATGGATTCGATTCCTCTCAATCGCGTGCCTTCCGTCTTCGTGCATATTCCAAATCCGTCAAATCCCACATTCGCTCAGGACATAATCACCGCGGACAACTTTGTCGATCTCCGCATCGGACAATTCACCACGTTTCTTACGTACGGCATACACGACCGCATTGATGTTTCCGTAGCGCTGCCTTTGATCTCCGCGACCCTCGGCGTCACGTCGAACGCCACCATTCGGCGGCTCGGGACTGGCGGCGATACCTCAATTCATGGTTTCAGCGGAGCCGGCGATGGTTCGCAGGGACAGTTCGCAAACACATCATCGGCTTCAGGCATCGGAGATATTGTCGCGCGAGTGAAAGGTAACGTTATGCGCACAAAATCTGTGGGCCTCGCGCTTGGTGTCGATGTCCGCGTTCCCACGGGGGATGCGTACGATTTTCTTGGATCGGGAGCGCCTGGACTTAAGCCGTTCGCCGCGCTTTCCTTCACCACCGGCTCCTTCTCGCCACATGTCAATCTCGGCTACCAGTGGAACGGCGACAGCGTGCTCGCCGGGAACGTCACCACCGGCAGCAAAGGTAAGCTACCGAGCCAGTTGCTCTATGCCGTCGGCTTCGACTACGGAGTCACAAGGCGTTTTACACTCGCCCTCGATCTTCTCGGGCAGCACGTCATGGACGCAGAACGAATTTTTGCCGAGGACTTTACGGCGACCAATCAAGTCAGCTTCCCGAACACTCGATTTGCCGTCGGATCCTTCGACGCCAGATCAGGAAGTATCGGGTTCAAGGTAAATCCCATCGCCGATCTGATTGCAAGTTTCAACGTACTCTTTCGGCTAAGCCACACCGGCTTGCAAGATCGGGCGACGCCGCTGGTGGGCCTTTCCTACGCGTTCTAAGGCGTCGCGTTCTAAGGAGTCACCCGGCGCCCACACAATCCTGCTAGTCTTGGATGACTATGTCAGCCAGAACTGGAGATAAGGCGCGTTTCAACAAGGCTCGCAAGCGCAGAGCGAATAGACGGGCGGCAATGCGAAAGCTGCGTGCAAAAGCCTGACGGCAATCGGCGGCCCACAACATCTCTCCCCTCACAGAACGACTCCGAAACGGAAGACTGCTTTCCCAAGCACACCAAATCCTCCCGTCGTGATCCTGAAGCGCTCGGTCGCGATGCCGACATCGAAATATTAGCTGAACCGGCGAGGATCGTCCGACGCGTTAAATAGAACCCGCCGGGCCGGTGTTTGCATCTGGAACTTGCGAGCGCATTGTGACACTGCGTGCCGGGAAGGAGAGTTCGCAAAGATGAGCAGCCCGACAATTAGACCGTCTCTCGCGCGGGTGTCGATTCTCTGTGTCGTCCTGGTTATCAGTCAGTCGTTCGCGCAGCAGCAGAAAGCGGCCCCGAAGCAGTCCCTGCCAATGGATGCGGTCGACAGCCTCACCGCTCCCATCGCGCTGTACCCGGACGCGCTAGTTAGCGCAAATTCTGATGGCTGCAACAAATGTGAAGGAACTGCAGTCGTTCTCCGGGTGGCTGTCAACGAACAGCAACCTGAAAGGGAGTGACCTCCAGAGGCCGCCGAGCAGGCTGGGTTCGGGCTGTCTTGCGTAGCACTGGCGCCATTCCCGCAGGTGGTCCAGATGATGGTCCAGAAACTGGACTGGACAACGCAGTTGGGCCAGGCTTTCACGAATGACAAAGAGGGTGTTTTTGCTTCCATTCAGCGCCTGCGGCTGCAAAGCGCAATCGGCCGGGAATCTCAAGACGACTCCAGAGCAGCAAGTCGAGACCCAGACCACATCGAGTGGCCAGCAGGTGATCGTCATCCAGCCGTCGAATCCGCAGGTGGTTTACGTACCGCAATACAACCCGCAGACGGTGTACGTGACGCAGCCTGCTCCGGCGTACTCGGCCACGTCAGTAGGAGTAGCCGCCGCTGTGGGCTTCACCGCGGGAATCATTATCGGCGCCAGCAGCAACCATTATTACGGACCGTACGGCTGGCACGGCGCCGCCATGTACAACGAGGCTTGGGAAGATCGGTACGACTATCTGGAGGATCGTCAGGAGAACCGGCTCGAATACCGGGAGGACCGCCAGGAGAACTTTCAGGAGAACGCGCCAGAGCGCCAGGCGAATCAGGCAGAGCGGCAGTCCACCGCGCAGGCGAATCAGACTGAGCGGCAGATCTACCGCGCAGGCGAATCAGGCTGAGCGGCAGTCCACCACGCAGGCGAATCAGGCTGAGCGTCAAACCGCCGTGCAGGACAGGCAAGCGCAGGCGCAGGCAAATCAGGGCCAGCGTCAGGCCTCCGTGCAGGACAGGCAGGCGCAGCCCCAGGCGAGCCAGGGCCAGCGGCAAACGAGCTCTCCCTCGGCCCAAAACTCGCAGTGGCAAAGTCAGCGAAACACTGCCGCAGCCAATTCAAGTTACGGCGGGCAGGGCGCGTCACAGCGAAGCAGCACGCAGTCTGGCGGTGGGTTCTCAGGCTACCAGTCCGGGTCGGCTACCCGGGCTCAAAGTTCCCGAGGCAGTCAAAGCCTATCGTCTAGTCGCGGCGGCGGTGGTGGTGGTCGTGGCGGTGGTGGTGGTCGCGGCGGTGGAGGGCGGCGGCGATAAGGATATGGAGTTCCGTAATCAACAGGAGAACCGGGATGCGATTACAGAAACGTGATGTCTCGGCGGTAGCTTTGAGCCTCTGCCATCCTGCTTGGAACGTCTTGCACCAAAGCTCCGGTTGAAATGAAGTTTGCGACGCCGGAAGCAGCCGCGGCTGCCCTTTTGCAGGCTTTCAAGAACAATGACACGGCGAAACTCGAAGGCATATTTGGCCGTGAAGTCATGCAGGAAGTCGCTTCCGGTGATCAGGCGTCCGATCGCCGCGATCGTGAACTGATCGCGCTCGCAATGGAGCAATCCTGGAAATGGGCTCCGGTGAATGCACAAACGTCAGAACTCATCATCGGTGATGAGCAATGGCCATTCCCGGCTCCGCTGGTCAAAACAGGGGCTGAATGGCAGTTCGACGGGAACGCCGCGAAGGGAGAAATCTTAGCCCGTCGGATAGGTCGCAACGAACTGGACGTGATTGGCCTATGCCATGCGTTAGTGAGCGTGCAACGGGAGTATGCCCGTCAGTCTCACGATGACAAGCCCGCGGGCCTCTTTCGCGCAACGGTTTCGAAGCAGTCCCGGGCGTCAGGACGGTCTCTATTGGCCTCGGATACCGGGAAAGATGACGAAGTCCTTTGGGCGATCTGGTCGCCCAGGCGGCAGCCGAGGGGTATGACGAGAGCAAACAAACATCTGCCCCGTTCTGGGGTTACCAATTCCGGGTTTTGACCGCTCAGGGAGACGCTGCTCCTGGGGGCCGCCGAAGCTATATCGACAAGGGTAATATGTCGGGTGGATTTGCGATTCTCGCGTTTCCGGCAAAGTATGCGACCAGTGGGGTCATGACGTTCGCAGTCAACCAGGATAATGTCGTGTACGAGAAAGACCTGGGGACGGAGACTTCAACTTTGGCGCCGCGCATTACGGAATACAACCCGGATGAATCCTGGAATGAGGTACAGCTTCCTGAATCGGATGTTCCTTCAAGAACGCCATTAACCTCTGGCTCGGGTGGAAAATAGATCCCGCTTCGAATTGGCATCTATCGCGCGCCGAAGTTTTCGAGGAGCATCAGATCACTCCCGAAATCGTCATATTGATCGGAAAACCTTGCGTCGGCCCCGTGACTCTCAAAGGTCGAAGCTGTTCTCTCTCCCACCATCCGCAAGGGCACATGATTGCCATCCGGGAATAGTGCAGGCTTCGCCACTGACCGAGCATGAGGTACTTGCCATGCAATAACGAACGACTGAAATCAACTACGACATTCGGGAACTCTTGCCTTGATTCCCGCGTATATCCCGATGTGCGATCAATATGCTCCGGTAAAAAACACACACAATCAGTACGAACCATTACGACCTGCGTTTTGCAGGTAGTCCTGATTGCAGCGACCGTCAGCGGCATTTACGCGCAGCCATCATTTCCTACCGAGTCGGAAGGAGCGTTCGCGAAGATTGAGGTCCAAGGCGCGACCTTGGTCGTCGATTATGGTCCAGCGTCTCGTGCGGTCCTGACGGACGGCAAATCGAGCCGAGCCAGGATCTCGGTGCAGTCTGACACTCTTCATGTCACTTGCCCTGCGCCGTGTGGCGAGAACGCACCCGTCACAGTGCGAGTGACTGCTCCGCGACTCTCTGCCATCCGAGTAAACAACGGTGGCAAAGTTGAAATCGGTCAAGGATTCCCAACTGCGCCTGCACTTACAATCGCCATTCGAGGAGGCGGCATCATCGACGCGGCTGCCCTGCGTGCGGACTCGGTGACGACGGGCATTAGCGGTGGAGGGTTTGCGACTGTTTCCCCGATCCGCAGTCTCAACACCGATATTCGAGGTGGCGGAAAAGTGCGGTATTTCGGCGATCCTCAGCTTCTGACACGCACACAAGGCGGAGGAACCGTGGAGAGAGTTGGCGGAGTACAAACGAAGGCAATGCAGTCAAGATAGTCGGAAGCCGCGCCTTGGCAATCGCAATCGTCGCCTCTGCGTCCGTCGCCGCGGTGCCTTTCTGCACCACTCCCGACCCCGCATGCCTGCTCGAGACGGTCTCCGACAAGACGCATTTCCCAGCACTGAAAGAAATAGTGCTTGCGGGTCACTCCGCTGGAGGGCAGTTCGCGCAGCGATACTCCGCCACGAACTGAGTCCACCCGAGACTCGAAGTAAGCGTCCGTTATGTGATCGCGAACCCGTCCTCGTACATGTACCTCGATGCGTGGCGACCCAATGAGGAAGTCGCCAGAGCATGCGCCGGCTACAACCGCTATTACACAAGAGTCACTGCAGCCCCACGCGAATTCCGAAGACTTTTGGCCAGAGCTTGCCGGTCACAAAAAGTCTGCGGTTCGCAGAGTCGTAGACGATGCCATTCATTAAGGGATTAAGAGGCCCTGGGGAAAGTGGCGGCATGCGCGATTTCAGTTGCGCCAGATCGATCCAGCCCGCGACCTGACCGGTATCCGGCTGAATGATAGCGATTCGATTCCCCGACATCACGTTGGCATAGATCTTACCGTCGACGAACTCGAGCTCATTCAAATATTCGACAGGTTTGTCGCCGCCGAATACTTCGAGACGTCCCAACTCAGCGAAAGTCTCGGGATCGAGGAATCGCAGTTTCGAGGAGCCGTCGCCCATGATGAGCGCATGATCGTCATGAGTGAGGCCCCATCCGTCCCCAGGGTACGTGAAACTCGACAGTGGCTCGAGAGACGCAACGTTGTAAGTCACGCCGACGTTGTCTCCAAAGTGTCGTCTTACGTCCTCGGAAAACTTACGCACGTGCCATATCGGCGCACTGCCCCTCCTTCGAGGAGTCAACTAGATCAGCTTGCCGCGCCACTCAGTCAGGCCTTCGCCGAAATCGCGGGGATTCACGGCGCGCTGCTGAACGACCTCGCCGGTCTCCAGACGAACTTTTCGCAATGAGGATCGCCCGGTGATGCCGGTGCTTTCGTAGAGGAATCCGTCGAGATAGATCAGGCCCTGTGTGTAAGCGGACACATCGTGCGGAAAATCGGCAACGATCTCGTACCCGAAAACGTTTCCAACAGGCCGCGTCTCGCGTACCGCTGAAGGGCGCGGCGCCACCGTAGTCGAACGGTTAAGAACGATGACTGCACTCGTGGCCAGAGCCAGCAATGCGATGACGATTATTCGATTCCCTTCCAACTCATCCGTTCAGTACCTGCAGTGCAAAGTATATTCACCCGTGTAGCGGGGATCACAATATGTTCTCCTTGACAGATTAGGAGAAGCGCACTACTATCCTAAGTAGCTTAGGGTAACCATGCCGACTTCTATTCTCCCCGGCACGCTCGATTTGCTCATCCTCAAAGCCGTATCGCTCGGCCCACAACACGGCTACGGTGTCCTACTGCGTATTGAGCAGACCTCCGGTGGAAATCTGCTGATTGAGCAGGGCGCGCTGTATCCAGCACTGTACAGGCTGGAGACGCAGGGCTTGCTTGGTTCCGAATGGGGCATCTCCGAAAACAATCGGCGCGCAAAGTTCTATACGTTGACTCCTGCTGGACGGAAGCGTCTGAAGGAAGAACTGAGTCATTGGACACAATTGACCAAAGGTATGGCGCTCGCGCTCGGAGCCGAATCATGAACGCGATGAAATGGATTCAGAGGCTTTGGCGGCGCCGTCAAGTTGAATCCGGCATGCGGGAAGAGATGGAGTTCCACCGCGACGCCCGCATCGCCGATCTGATCGCCCGCGGCATGGATCCAGAGGAGGCTGCCCGCTCCGCGCGCCTGGAGTTCGGTAACGCGGAGGCCTACCGGGAAGAGTGCCGCAAAGAGCTGGGTTACCGGCCATGGGACGAACTTTACGCGGATCTGCGATTCGCCATCCGCGGCATGAAGAACAATCCTGGCTTCTCGGCCGCCACAATCACGATCCTGGCGCTGGCCATCGGCGTCAACGGAGCCTTCTTCTCGCTTTATTCGAACTACGTATTGAAGCCGTTGCCTATCCGCGGCGTCGAGCGGCACTTCTCGGTCTTGGGATTCGATCGGAATGGCATGTCCACATCTGGCTGGAGCAGCGCGGAGGTCGAGGTCTTGCGCCGGAGCGCAGGGCGCCACGTGGAAGGGCTCTACGTGTCGGACACGTTCCAGGTGCTGGCGCTCGCTCCGGTACAACGGCAGACCATGATTACCAGCGTGTCCGGCAACTACTTCCATTTGCTGGGAGGCACAGCCGTCCTTGGCCGTACTCTGAGCGAGGCGGAAGAACATGAGTCAGTCGCGGTACTGAGCAGTTCCGGCGCGGCCCGCTTCTTTTCTGATCGCGCCAACCCCATCGGCGAGAAGCTGCGCGTTGGGACGACCGTATTGACGGTCATCGGCGTGATGCCGCCGGAATTCACAGGCACGGTAGCGCTTGTACCTGATTTCTGGGTAGGAACCCGAGACGGAAGACGCACTGCGTGGCCGACCCTCGACCGAAGACGATCGCAGAGACTTATTCGGCCTGGTGGCGCCAGATGTTTCCGTCGAACGGGCCCAAGCGGTTTTGACGGCAACGGCCTCGCACTTTCCGCGGCCTCAGGAGCGTGCTGTCGCGCGCGTCGAGCTGCGCCCGAAGCGGTCACTCCTGCCGGAAGAAGATGAGCATTGGCATGGCCGCTGCGCTCGTGTTTGCGGCCTTTCTGCTGGTGCTCTTAATCGCATGTGCGAATCTCTCGAATCTGCACCTGGCTCGAGCGGCGGCGCGCACACACGAGATCGCCATGCGGCTCTCGCTTGGAGCTTCGCGGTTGCGCATCGTCCGACAGCTTTTAACGGAAAGCACGTTCACCGCTCTGCTCGGCGCGGCGGGAGGATGCGTTCTTGCGATCGTCAGCGTTCAAACGTTCCACGATTACGCAATCTCGCTGTCCGGTATTCAGCGGCATCACTATGCTTCCGGTCTCTGCGGACTGGCGCGTCCTGCTTTACTCCGCTCGTTCTCGGACTCGCTGCCGGCATCACGTTCGGGCTTTTGCCCGCGATCGAGGTCACTTCACCAAGTTTGACGGCCTCCACGAAACGTGAGCATTCATCATTCGCCGGCCGCGTTCGCCCGCGACGCATGCGCAATTTCCTGATTGGCGGTCAGGTCGCGGCGAGCCTGGTGCTGCTGATCGTCGGCGGCGTTCTGATCCGGAACATCCAACACCTGGATCGGTTGATCCCGGATATGACTTGAACCGCGTTTTCAACCTGAGGCTCGATAGCCGACAGCCACTACGCTTGCGCTCCTTGAACAGCAGACCGGCGTCGGCGCTGTGACTGCCGTGGCGCAGGTCCCCTTGCACGGGCGGCTGAGCAGGCTTCCCGTCACTGCTGAGGGGCGCACCACGCTTCTGTCGTATAACTACGTCGACCATCGCTACTTCGATACGCTGGCCTTGCCGGTGGTAGGCCGCAGCTTCACGGTCGCCGAGACGTCCGCGCGAGCGAAAGTAGCCGTCATCAGCCAGGCCAGCGCGCGAAAGCTCTGGCCCACGGGGTCGCCGCTCGGCCAAACATTCGCGATCGATCCGCCGAGCGCCAACGGCGCGGCGACCGCAGGTGTCTTCCAGGTTGTCGGTGTCGTGCCGGATGTCGTGAGCGCATGGTTGTTCGAGGGCAAAGACACCTCGATGATCTACTTGCCTGCTGCTGCCGGACAGCCGGGGATTGAGTCAGCGATGGCCCGTATCACTGGGAATTCGGCGAAAACAGTCGCCGCGATTCGCAAGTTCTGCGCCGGAGTCGCAAATGCAACGGGTTGCGAGCCGGGAAGTTTGCGCGAGGTCTCCGCGATGCAACGTTTCCCTTTCCAAATTGCGGCGGGTGTCGCGGGCGCGCTTGGTGGACTTGCTCTGCTGCTGACCGCCATCGGTCTGTACAGTGCTGCGAGTTACTCCGTAGTTCAGCGCAAGCGCGAGATCGGCGTCCTTCTGGCTTTGGGGGCTTCCCCATCGCAAGTGGTTCGCCGGATTCTTTCCGAAGCATGCCGCTGTGTCGTGCTCGGCGTTGCGGTGGGATTGCCGGTCTGCCTGGTTTTGTCGAAGCTCGCAGCGAGCTCTGTTTTGCAGATCCGCACGTTCGACCCAGGCGCATATCTCTCCGTTCCCGCGCTTCTGATAGTCATTACGACACTCGCTTGCGCCGGTCCGGCGCGGCGCGCGGCGCGAATGGATCCGATGGTCTCCCTTCGCGAAGAGTAGGCCAGCGCCTGACTTAGAGATAATGCTTTCCATGCGACTGTTCGTGGAATTTGCCTTGGCGAGTGCGGTCGCCGTGATGGCGGCGGGTCCGCCGGTAGCGGAGATCTCGAATGGAAAGATCAGCGCGACGGTGTATTTACCCGATCCGGTGAACGGCTTCTATCAGGGAACGCGGTTTGATTGGTCCGGCGTTGTCCGCTCCCTCGAGGCGAATGGCCATAGCTATTATGGCCCGTGGTTCACCAAACGCAGCGAGACCGTCCGCGATTTCATCTACGATGGCCAGGAAATCGTGGCCGGTCCCTGCAGTTCTACGATGGGTCCGGCCGATGAGTTCCAGCCGGTCGGATACGACGCCGCGAAGCCAGGCGGAACCTTCGTGAAGATCGGCGTCGGAGCGCTGAAGCGCGCCGATGAAAAGGCCTACGATGCGTTCAGGCTATATGCGATTGCCGATCACGGGAAGTGGTCCGTCAAGCCGCAAGGGCGACTCGATTGAGATCCTCCAAATCCTGAGCGACGGATCCTCGGGCTACGGCTACGAGTACCGCAAGACGCTCCGCCTGGTAAAAGGCAAGAGCGAGATGGAACTCGTGCACAGCTTGAAGAACATTGGAAAGAACGCGATCGAGACGCAAGTCTACAATCACAACTTCCTTGTATTGGACGGCAAGGGGCCGCAGGCGGGCATGACGGTCACACTGCCGTTCGAGGTCACCTCTGAGCGCAAGCCGAATCCGGAGCTCGCGGCGATTGAGGGGAACAAGATTGTCTACAAGAAGACCCTCGCCGGAGAGGATGTCGTGTTCTTCCCAATCACCGGTTTCGGCGATACCGCTTCCGATCACGAGATCCGCATCGAAAGTACAGCGCTGAAGGCCGGGATGAGCATGCGCGGGGACAAGCCGCTGCAAAGAGTGAGCCTGTGGTCGATTCGGAGTAACGTTTCGGTCGAGCCGTTCGTAGCGGTGTCGGTCGCGCCTGGCAAAGAGTTTCGCTGGACGAGTTCCTACCGATACTACTCGATTCCGTAGAACCCAACTTGCCGATCTACGACGATGGGTTAGCATTCTTCGGTCTACGCGTCCGTAAACTTTGCGCTACTGATAACGCAAAGCTCGCGTCGAGCTGATGGAAGCGGCTCGCGATTTTCGCACAGCATCTTCACCGAACAGGTTTTTCCTGCTTGGACCACCAGCCCCGATCCAGCGGATGCCTCTGCTTCCGTCCTAACAATCCTTCGCCGGATAACGGCGTAGCCGCCGAAGGAATTGGAACCTCCAAAACAATAGAGAAACACAGAGAGCCATTCTCGTGTCCTACCAGCATCACGACGTGGTGTACGGCACGTCGTGATCGAGGATTGAATGCCTCTCCCTTTCCAACACCGAAGAGAGGCCGGTCAGCTGCTTGCTACCAAGCTGAGCGCGTTTAAGGACCGTTCCGATTTGCTTGTGCTTGCGCTTCCTCGTGGGGGCGTACCCGTCGGATTCGAAGTCGCTATGGCTCTCCATGCTCCATTGGACGTTTTTCTCGTGCGCAAACTCGGAGTGCCCGGTCATGAGGAACTCGCGTTTGGAGCTATCGCCACTGGAGGGGTGCGAGTATTAAACGAAGATGTCGTCAGCTCCCTCCAAATGTCGGAGGATCAGATCGAAGCGGTTGCGACGCGTGAACAAGTGGAGTTGGAGCGCCGGGAGCGTGCGTACCGAGGTAGTCGTCCGGCTCCGAACCCGAGCGGACAAACGGTGATTCTGGTCGATGATGGTTTAGCCACCGGCGCCACAATGCTCGCCGCTGCGCGCGCGCTTCGACAGGAACATCCAAAAGAGATTGTCGTTGGTGTGCCGGTAGCCTCCCCTCAGGCCTGCAATGAGTTCCAGCCAGAGGTTGATGAAATCGTTTGTGCTGTTACACCGGAGCCGTTCTACGCCGTGGGCGTGTGGTACGAAGATTTCACTCAAACCACAGACGAGGAGGTGCATGAATTATTGGACCGCGCCGCCCGGCAGCGCGTCTCGTGAGAGGCGGAATTGAAGATGCCTGATCGTCTCAGCGACAGTCTCGGCCATCTGCAGCGAGCGGCGCGTCCCCTTCGTCATACGCGATCGGACTACGATGCATTGCTCGAACTCGTGGGCAACAGACGGTTCGTGCTCCTCGGTGAAGCTTCGCACGGAACACACGAATTCTACGATCACCGTGCTCGCATCACTCAAAGATTGATCCGTGAAAAAGGTTTTCATGCGGTCGCGGTCGAAGCAGATTGGCCGGATGCCTACCGTCTGAACAGATACGTTCGTTGCGCCGGCGCTGATCGGAACGCGAACGAGGCGTTGTCTGACTTCGAGCGGTTTCCGATCTGGATGTGGCGCAACACGGTGGTTCGAGATTTCATCGAATGGCTCCGAAAGGAAAATCAACAGCGATCTGCAGAAAGTCCGCGTACCGGGTTCTATGGCTTGGATCTCTACAGCCTGAACGCTTCGATTCGGGCAGTCCTGGGCTATCTGGACAAGGTAGATCCCGAAGGCGCCAAGCGAGCGCGCTTCCGGTATTCCTGCTTCGATCATTACGCCGAAGACACTCAGGGATATGGGTACGACACGAGTTTCGGCCTGGCACAGTCCTGCGAGGATGAGGTCATAACACAGCTAATGGAACTTCAGCGCCGCGCAGCGGAGTACGCCCAGCGTGACGGCCGGGTAGCGGCCGACGAGTTCTTCTACGCCGAGCAGAATGCGCGTCTTGTAAAGAACGCAGAGCAATACTATCGCTCGATGTTCCAAGGGCGTGTATCCTCCTGGAATTTGCGCGACAAGCATATGACGGATACGCTTGATGCGCTTGCCGCCCACTTGGATGCGCAGGTGGATCGCAGCAAGATTGTGATCTGGGCGCACAACTCTCACCTGGGCGACGCTCGGGCAACAGAGAGATCGGATCGAAGTGAATGGAATGTAGGGCAGCTCGTCCGTGAGCGCCACGGCAATGACGCACTGTTAGTTGGTTTCACAACGTATACCGGAACAGTAACGGCTGCTTCCGATTGGGATGGCCCACACGAGCGTAAACGCGTTCGACCGGGGCTTCCGGGAAGCTACGAAGCCCTGTTTCACGGTCTTCAGACTCCGGATTTCCTGCTGCTACCGGCGACGGATCCCGAGTTGGCCGAAGCCTTGGAAGAACCTCGACTGGAGCGTGCTATCGGCGTTATTTACCGTCCGGAAACTGAACGGCACAGCCACTATTTTCATGCGAGGCTCGCCGATCAATTTGACGCCGTGATTCATCTGGACGAAACCTCGGCTTTGGAGCCACTCGACGTTGAGAGCGAAAAACAGTATGCGGAAACACCGGAAACGTATCCGTCAGGGGTATAGCAACTTGTAAAGGAGAGACAAAAAATGAATTGCAAAGACGTAATGACAGCAGATCCAAAGTGCTGCCTTCCAGAGGATACAATCGCCCGCGCAGCCGAAGTCATGAGAGAGGAAGACGTCGGTCCGGTCCCCGTAGTAAGCGATCGGAATTTGAAGCGATTGGCCGGAATCGTGACCGATCGGGACATAGCAATCAAAGTTGTGGCCGCTGGACGAGATCCGAGATCTACTCGCGTTGACGAAGTGATGTCGAAGGATATCATTACGTGCCATGCCGAAGACGATTACAACCAGGCATTACAGGCGATGGCGCGGCATCAGTTGCGACGAATTCCGATTGTGAACGAAGATGGCGCGCTGCTAGGCATCATCTCTCAGGCCGACGTTGCGCGCCGGACTAGCGAAGAAGAATTGGGCGAAGTGGTAGAGGAGATTTCGGAGCCGACTGGACTCGGACACGCTCTTGGGTCGTTGAGATCTCATCCATCTCGTCCTGGTGAATCGGAGATCGCCTTCGGGCCGAATACACTCCTGATGGGCGCCGCCTGTTTGAGCGTCGGCGCAGGATTGATGTACCTTCTCGATCCTAATCGCGGTCGAAGCCGGCGTGCCATCGTCCGTGGTAAGGCGACCAGTCTGTACAACGACTCGGCTCATTACGCGGGAAAACTTCAACGCGATTTGCGTAATCGCGCGACAGGGGTGGCGGCTAGTGCTAAGGCAAAGCTGACGCATGAGGATGAAGTTGCGGACCAGAAAGTGGAAGCGCGAGTTCGCACGAAGCTCGGGAGGATCACGTCTCATCCGCATGCGATCCGTGTGAGAGCCGAAAACGGATGCGTGACCTTGGAGGGAACTATTCTCGCTAAGGAGATCAACGGATTAGTTTCCGCTGTTCGATCTGTCCCGGGTGTAACAGAAGTGGAGAATCGGCTGCAGACGCATGAAAAAGCCGGGAGTAATGCGGACCTGCAGGGCGACACGGAACGGCCTCGCGAGCGGTCGGAATTCATGCAGGTGAATTGGAGCCCGACAGCCCGCCTCGTCGCTAGTGCCTTAGGTGGCGGTCTGGTGATCTATGGATTACGAGCGCACGGTCCTTTAGCCAAGGCGACAGCCACCATTGGAGCTGGCCTGATCGCGCGAGGAGTGTCGAACACAGAGGTTAGCTCGTGGACCGATTTGGGCGCTGCTCGACATGCTCTTGGACTATGAGGTATACCGAGCGGGAGCCGTCTCCGCCGGACAACACAGCGCCATCGCCGCATCCCTAATCGCGTTTTGGTGAAGGCCACAGTTATCTCTACCATCCGGAGACAGAGGCAATAACATGACAAACACCGCGGCAGACGTGCTGATCGACACGATCCACGACTGGGGAGTCGATGTAATTTTCGGACTGCCCGGAGACGGAATCAACGGCATCATGGAAGCGTTGCGCAAGCGAGAAGATGCCATCCGATTTATACAGGTGCGCCACGAGGAGTCAGCCGCGCTCATGGCGTGCGCCTATGCAAAATACACGGGCAGACTTGGTGTGTGTCTGGCCACATCGGGACCCGGCGGCATCCATCTCCTCAATGGGCTGTACGATGCCAAGCTCGATGGCCAGCCGGTGCTTGCTCTCACTGGCTTGCATTATCACGATCTGATCGGGACGCTTGCGCAACAGGATGTGCAACTCGATAAGCTCTTCGTCGATGCATGTGTCTTCAACGAGCGGGTGATGGGACCCAATCACGTAGAAAACCTCGCCGATCAAGCTTGCCGCACAGCGTTGGCGCAAAGAGGCGTGGCTCATATCACGATTCCGGTAAACCTTCAGGAACTGGAGGTCGATCGCAGTAAAGCTTCGGAGCGGAACAAACCGCATCACACCTCGGATGTACGGGCGCACGGCGCTCGGATTGCTTCGGACGACGAACTACGGCGTGCGGCCGAGGTTCTCAATGCGGGAAAGAAGATAGCAATCCTGATCGGACAGGGCGCACTGCATGCGGGCGAGCTTGTCGAGCAGGCTGCCGAGATACTCGCGCGCACCGATCATTAAGGCTCTGCTGGGGAAGGCCGCGGTTCCGGACGACAGCGTGTATACAACAGGCGGCATCGGGCTGCTCGGGACCAAGCCGTCGCAGGACGCGTTGGAGACGTGCGACACGCTGTTCATGATCGGCACGTCATTTCCCTATATCGAGTTCTATCCGAAGCCGGGCAAAGCTCGTGCCGTGCAACTGGAGCTCGATCCCAGGCGTGTCGGCCTGCGTTACCCGGTCGAAGTCGGTTTGGTTGGCGACAGCCGCTCGACGTTGCAGGATTTGATCCCTCTCTTAAACAGGAATGAGAATCGGAAGTTTCTGGAAGAGGCTCAGAACGGCATGCGGGACTGGTGGCAGACGATGGAGGTCCAGGGCACCAGAACGGATCAGCCGATGAAGCCGCAGGTTCTGGCCTGGGAATTGGGAAAACGACTGGCGCCCGACGCAGTGGTCTCGTCCGACTCGGGTACGATCACGACGTGGTGGGCGCGGCACATCAAAGCGCAACGCGGTCAGATGTATTCGTGTTCGGGCAATCTGGCAACGATGGCGTGCGCATTGCCCTATGCGATCGCGGCCCAGATCGCTTATCCGGACCGGCAATGTGTCGCGTTCATGGGCGATGGTGGATTTTCGATGCTGATGGCGGAGATGGCGACAGCGGTCAAGTATAAGCTTCCGATTAAAGTGTTCGTGGTTAAAAATAATACCCTCGGACAGATCAAATGGGAGCAGATGGTATTTCTGGGGAATCCCGAGTATGGATGCGAACTACAGCCGATCGACTTCGCCGCAGTGGCGCGGGCTTGTGGCGCGACCGCATTCACCATCGACGATCCGCGAAGCTGCGGCAGCATCCTCGATCAGGCTCTGGCCGCGCCGGGTCCCGTGCTGGTTGAGGCGATTGTCGATCCGTTCGAGCCGCCGATGCCGGCCAAAGTAACTCTCGAGCAAGCCGCGCATTTTGCCCAGTCCCTCGCGAAGGGTGAGCCAAATCGTAAGAAGATCGCACTGACTGTGCTTGAAGACAAGGTGAAGGAACTGATCTAGCAGCAACTGTTCGTCACAACAGGTATGCCGGCTGTATCTATCCCCGCGGCACAATCGGCGCTCGCTCCGGCCGGCATGGCGGCTGAGCGCTTGTTCGACCTCTTCTGGTGGATGGCAGTGGGCGGCGCCGTCATATGGCTGGCGTTCATCGGTCTCGCTGTTTACACCCTGCGCGCCCGCGCGGAATCGCGAAATCTCAGTCGTGCAAATCTGTTGATCATCGGTGGTGGAGCAATTATTCCAACGGTGGTGCTCGGCTTTGTCTTGATGTACGGGCTCGCGCTGCTGCCGGATCTTCTCGAGCCGGCCCCAAAGAACAGTCTTAGAATTGCTGTATCTGGAGAGCAGTGGTGGTGGCGAGTACGTTACCGACCCGAGCACGGGTCGGCGGTCGACCTTGCAAATGAGATCCGTCTACCCGTGGGTGAGCCGGTGGAGTTTCAACTCACCAGCCCCGATGTGATTCACTCCTTCTGGATTCCCTCTCTTGGCGGCAAAGTGGACATGATTCCAGGCCGGGTGAATCGGTTGTCCTTGCACCCGACGAAGACCGGAGTTTTCAGTGGCGTCTGCGCCGAGTATTGCGGGACCGCTCACGCCTTGATGGCATTTCGTGTGGTTGTTCTGTCCAAAGCAGACTTCGCGCAATGGCTCGAGCGGCAATCGCAGCCTGCTCCGGCGCCGGGCGAATCCATCGCTGTCCGTGGTCAGGAACTATTCCTGTCCAATGGTTGCGGCGCCTGTCACACGGTCCGTGGGAGTGCGGCGGATGGCGTGGTCGGCCCTGATCTCACACACGTGGGAAGCCGCCTGAGTCTTGGCGCCGGCACTCTTTCCAACGAGGCTGACCAATTCGTGCGCTGGATCGCGCACACCAGAGACGAAAAACTCGGGGTTCATATGCCGCCTTTTCGCATGCTCCCGGCCCAGGATCTGCAGGCGCTTGCCGCTTATCTGGACGGACTTGAATGAGACAAGACCCCGAACCACTCGAACAAGCTCCATCTCCAGAGATCCAGCAAGCGCAGCGGGAGCGCCTGCTGAAAGCCTGGAAGATTCCCGGAGGCTGGCGTTATTGGTCGGAGGTCAACAACTCAGAGGTCGGCGTCTGGTACACCGCAGTCACGCTTTTCTTTTTTGGTTTTGGCGGCGTTCTCGCGCTGCTCATGCGAGTCCAATTGGCTGTTCCCGGCAACACATTCCTCTCCGCCGATCGCTATAACCAGATCTTCACGCTTCACGGTTCGGTGATGATGTTTCTCTTCGCCGTGCCGATATTCGAGGCGTTCTCCATCATGGTCCTGCCTCAGATGCTGGGCGCGCGCGACCTGCCATTCCCGCGCCTGTCTGCTTACGGCTTGTGGGGTTTTCTGATCGGTGGAGTCTTTCTTTGCGGCTCGATATTCTTTGATGCGGCGCCTCGTGGCGGATGGTTCATGTACCCGCCGCTCACTACTACGTACCAGCCGGGGATCGGAGCCGACATGTGGCTCCTCGGCTTCTCCTTCATCGAGGTGGCTGCGATTGCCGCGGCAGTGGAGTTGATTGTCGGAGTGCTGAAGACACGTCCGCCGGGCATGCGGATCAATCTAATCCCGCTTTACTGCTGGTACGTTCTCGTCGCGGCCTCAATGGTCCTCTTCGCTTTTCCGCCCTTGATCGCCGGAAGCATGATGCTCGAGCTTGAACGCGCTTTCCACTGGCCTTTCTTCGATCCGGCGCGCGGCGGCGACCCGTTGCTGTGGCAGCACCTCTTCTGGATTTTCGGTCATCCGGAGGTATACATCATCTTTCTGCCGTCTGTTGCCATCGTCGCGATGATCGTTCCGACCTTCGCGCGCAAGCCGATCGTGGGATACGGATGGATCGTTCTTGCCGCGATCGGCACGGGCTTCCTGAGCTTCGGTCTGTGGGTCCATCATATGTTCACGACCGGGCTGCCGGGCATCTCGCTTGCCTTGTTCTCGGCTGCCTCACAGGCTGTTGCGATTCCGACCGGTGTGCAACTCTTCTGCTTTCTGGCCACGATGCTGGTGGGCCGCGTGACTGCGTCGGTACCGATGCTCTTTGTCTTTGGCGGCATTGCCAGTTTCGTTGTAGGCGGACTGACGGGAGTCATGGTCGCAGTCGCGCCCTTTGATTTTCAGGCCCACGACACTTTCTTCATCGTCGGTCATCTGCACTATGTGCTGATCGGCGGAACTGTCTTCCCGGTCGTGGCCGGGTTCTACTATTTCTTTCCTCTGGTCAACGGGAAAAGACTCTCCGACAAGCTGGGCCGTATCGTGTTCTGGCTGATGCTCATTGGCTTTAACGTCGCCTTCTTTCCGATGCACCTGATTGGACTTCGCGGCCTGCCGAGAAGGGTTTTCACTTATCCGGCAGAAACGGGTTTCGACTCGCTCAACCTCATTTCGAGCGTGGGCGCATTCGTGCTTGCGGCAGGCTTGGCGCTCTTCCTATGGGACGTCTTTCGTCCGAAACGGAAGCAGCCTGATTCCGAAAGGAATCCATGGGGCGCCGGAACGCTCGAGTGGCTTCCGGAGATGCCGGCGAAGACATGGGGCGTCCGATCGGTGCCAGAGATCGACAGCCGGTACCCCCTCTGGGAACAGCCCAACTTCGTGCGCGACGTCGACGAAGGCCGCTTCTATCTGCCCGATGCCGAGGAGGGATACCGGGAGACCCTTGTTACCGCAGCGATCGACGCGCGGCCCATCCAATGCTTGCGTGTTTTCGGGCCGTCGTTTCTTCCTCTCGTGGCCGCCGTGTTCACGGGTGGCATGTTCATCTTCCCGACTTATAAGCTTTGGTGGCCTGCGGCTATCAGCGCCGTGCTGACTCTCGGCGCCATCCTGGTCTGGCTTTGGACAGGCACTGGCTCGATACCGGAGAAGAAGGAGAAGAATGTCGGCCTCGGCCTTTCGCTTCCGCTGTACTTGTCCGGATCGTCCTCAGTCGGCTGGTGGGCGATGTTCATTACGATGCTCGGCGACATGACCGCTTTCGTATCGGTGGTATTCGGGTACTTTTTCTATTGGACGATCCATAAAGACTTTACTCAAGAGCGTGTGACCAATCCGTCTCAGCGGTGGGCACTGAGCCAACGTGCGGGCGTGAGTTGAGTATATTCGGACCTGGTCCTGCGGCTCAAACCTGGCAAGACATCGAGCAGGTAATCTTTCGTAGGCACTCCAAGACGCCGGCAGGACTCAATCACCGAGAAAAGTGCCGCGACCTTCGGTCCAGCCTGAACGCTTCCAACATGCAACCAATTCTTGCGGCCCAGTGTCACCGGCCGCATCGAGTTCTCCGCCAGGTTGTTCGATAACTCGACTTCGGCGTAGTCAAAGCAGCGCCGCAGTTTCGACCATTGATTGAGCGTATATCCCACCGCCTGTCCCAAAGTGCTCTTCGGCAATGTCGACTTCGACAGCGCAAGGCACTGCTCATGAATCTCCGCTACCCACGCAAGCGCATGTTCGCGCCGATATTCGAGGCGCTCGTCACCTGTCAGCTTCTGCTCGCGCGCATGACGGTCCACCAGAAAGAGCGCGTCCATGCGGGTGACCATGTTCACCGCTTCGCCATCCTGCTTGTTTACCTTCACCGCATCGACAAACTTGCGCCGCGCGTGCGCCCAGCAGCCCACATGCACAAGCCGCTGCCCGCCCACGCGATCGTAAGCCGAATAGCCATCGGTCTGCAGAATGCCTTCCCACTGATCCAGAAACTCCTTCGGTCCCGCGCGGCCGCGGCCGAGCCGGAAGTCGAATACTGTCTCTCCACCGGGCCGACCATATTGCCACAAGTACGCCTGATGATCGGCGCCTCGGTTGTCATGCATCTGCACCGGCACGACGGTTTCATCGGCCTGCAGATAGCTCGCCCCCAGCAGATCTTTGCGCATCACTCCCACTACAGGTCGAAGTAATTCGCCGATCCGCATCACCCAGCCCGTGAGCGTTGCGCGGCTGATCTCCAGACCCGCCTCGCGCTGCAGCATCGCTTCCTGACGATAGAGCGGCAGATGATCGCAATACTTGGCGACGACTGTTTCCACCACCACACGGTCGCTGGCGATCCCTTTTTCCACAATGCGCGGTGCAAGCTCGGCCATCACCACGCCACTGGTTTTGCATTGTCGGCAGCCGCGTTTCTCGCGCTTGACCACACGCACGAAGAAGCGTACCGGCTCCATGTCCAAGTGCTCGCTTTCGTCGTAGCCGATCAATGTCGTCTCGCCGCCGCATTGCTGGCACGTACGATCCTTACAGGCAACCACTTGTTCGACGCGCGGCAGATGATCGGGAAGAACCTGACGTCCAGGATGCGGTTTGCGCTCCCGCTCGCGCGCTGCTAGTAGAGGCTCGCGCCTGGTTTCGGCCTCTACTTCTTCGCCCGTCACGCCTGGCTCCTCGTCGAGCAATTCCAACTGCAAGGCGTTCAGGGTTTCGCTTTTGTGACCGTATCTTTTGATGCGTTCCAGTCGCAGTTCTTCGGTGAGCGCTTGAATCTTCAGGCGAGCCCATTGCAGTTCCTGTTCCAGCATGACAACGTGCTGTTGGAGATTGGCGCTGTTCACGGGAAACCCAATTATAAAAGCAAAAAGCGGCCGATACAATCGATACGTCAACATTTCTAAGCAGAAATGTTTTACGCGGCGGGGCTGCGTCGAAGCCAGTTTCGACGCGCTTTTGTCTGTGTGAAATCGAGCCCGTTTATCAGCATTGCCAGTTCTTCGGGCCGCATTGTGATGCTGCCAGCTTGCGGCCCCGAAGGCCACGCAAATCGTCCTTTCTCGAGTCTCTTGGCGCAGACCCACAGTCCGCTACCATCCCACACCAGCGCTTTGATTCGTGTGTGGCTGCGGTTCGTGAATAAGAACAGGTGACCGCTCAACGGATCGTGCCCGAACTGATCACGCACCACACCGTACAGTCCGTTGAAACCTTTGCGCATGTCGATTGCGTCCACGCCCAAGTAGATGCGCGTCGCTGAACCGAGGCCGAACATTCCTACACGCGTTCCGCCGCGCCGATCAGATGAGGCAACTCTGCGAGTCCGCACTCGATGCGCCGTCCATTTGCAAGCATCAGTTGGAATCGTCCTGCGCCACTTGTCGAATCGCTCAGGATCTTCACCCGAGCCAGACGCACGAACGGGGTTGTCTGCCGTCGCAAATAATAGCCCAGTGTCGATACCGCAACACCGTAGCTTTGGCAGAAAGCCCGCCGCGTCACATTCCCGCGATCCTCGTAGCGTCGCAGCAACTCCGCTACTTCTTCTTCACTCCGTTTCCTCGGCATGCCGCTATCTCAGCAGCTTCGCCTTTCTCGATCAATGCGGGTTGCTCAGACACTTCACTCAAGAGGCCTCACAGGGTCCGGGTATCTTCTGGCCAGCGTTAGGCGCTTCTCTTCTTGTTGCGGCTTGGGGGCTAACCGCGTTCACCAAGCATTGGAACAAGCGAGATCGTACCGGTGCTTTTTATCTTGGCTCGCTCATCGCGGCGGCTCTAGCTTTGTGCGGCTCGGGCGCACTCATAGCCGGGCCCTGGCTCTCCGGACTAGATCCGGCAAAGCACGTTTACCCGGCAATTGTCTGGCTTCTCGTCGTCTGGACGGTGCTTCACACTGGCATTGGGGTAGTCATGCAGCTCTACTGCGTAGCACGGCGACTCGCAGGCAGGATGACTGCTGAGTTTGATATTGACATCGCCAACGTCGCCCTGTACTGGCATTTCACTGGCCTGACTGTTCTGATCACGGTCGCTGTGATCGCGGGATTTCCACTGCTTGCATGAAGAATGTGAATCAAACTTCGGAGCAGAACCAGAGCCTGTGGATGCTGACAGCTTCACCGGCGATCTGGACCGCTCACTTTCTTTTGAGCTATTCCACCGCCGCCATTTGGTGCGGCATGGTCGTGGGACGCGATGGCTCGCTGTGGACTATCCGGCTTGTCATTGCAGCGTACACAGCCGTTGCATTGATTGCGATTGGGATCAACGGCTGGTCTGGCTATCGCAGGCACAGGCTCGGAAGTGAGACGGTCCCGCACGATGCCGATACCCCTGAGGATCGCCATCGATTCCTTGGTTTCGCCACTCTGCTGTTATCGGGATTAAGCGCGGTTGCGACGATCTACGGGGGGCTCGCAGCCGTGTTCATCAGGAGTTGCAACTAATGCGGCGCTGGCTGGTTGTACCAGGAATTGCCACGTTGGCCACAGTGTGGTTGGGACCGCTGCCACAACTCGCGCATCAGGCCTTCTTCGCTCACATGATTATGCACATGGGCGTGGTCGCGATCGCGGCCCCGCTCCTCGCAATCGGCATCGCCGGAGCGAGGCTTGATCCAGTGCGCAAACTCCCCGTTCTGCTCGCGCCAATACCGGCTTCGCTTGCCGAGTTGGTGGTCGTCTGGGCATGGCACACGCCGGCGCTGCACCACCTCGCGCGTCATACTTTCCCGGGTCTTCTAGCCGAGCAAGGCATGTTCCTTCTCTCCGGTCTTCTCGTATGGATCTCCGCTTTCGGCGGTGAACCATCAAACAGGCAGAGCCGGAATGCCGCGGGCCTGATAGCTCTCTTGCTCACATCGATGCATATGACCCTGCTTGGCGCGCTGCTCGCTCTAGCTCCTCGAGTCCTCTATGCCCACGCCGAAGGAATCTCCGGACTGACTCCCCTTGAAGACCAGCACCTAGGCGGCGCAATCATGCTCTTCGTTGGCGGTCTCTCATACCTGATCGGGGGATTGGTCCTGGCCGCCGGTTTGCTCCGTGTAAGTTCGCAGCGGTTGGAACGCGCATGAAACGTCTGCTTATGATCGCCGTGCTCGCTGCCGCCGGAGCATTTCTTGTCGCGCTCTCCGGCCTTGTTCCCATCAAAGCCAGTTCCGGGCACTGGCCGATTACCGAAGCGGTCTTACAGTTTGGAAAACAACGATCCGTCTCAACTCATGCATGGTTCGTCAAGACTCCGCCACTGGACCAACCGGGCCTTGCGATAAAGGGCGCCGGTCAATATGAAATCGCATGTCGCCCTTGTCATGGCTCCCCGGAGCTTAGGAGGCCGAGGGTCGCGAGCGCAATGACACCGCCGCCGCCACATCTTCCCGATTCAGTCTCCAGGTGGAAGCCTGCGGAACTTTTCTACATCGTCAAACATGGCATCAAATTCACCGGCATGCCCGCCTGGCCCACGCAGCAGCGGGACGATGAGGTGTGGGCGATGGTCGCCTTCCTGACGCAGTTTTCGAAGATGCCCGCCGGAGAATACAACCGGCTTGCAAGAGGTGGCATTCCGGACAGAGCGGAGACAGTTCCCACCGAGAACTTGCAGAAGTCTCCAGCCTCACCCAAAGCAGTAAACGATAGTTGTGGTCGCTGCCATGGTATCGACGGTCTCGGCCGTGGGTCGGGATCGATTCCCGTCATTGCGGGTCAGTCAAGTTTGTATCTGTATAACGCTCTCCAGTCCTACGCGCGCGGAGAACGTCATAGCGGAATTATGAGTCCAATCGCCGCAGGACTGGGCTCCGATTCGATGCGCGAGCTCGCAAACTATTACAGCACTCTCAAAAAACCCGGAGCTGTGCCGGCGCCGCAGCCCAGCAATGCCGCTCTCAGTCGTGGTGAATCTATAGCTCAGCGTGGCATCGCGAGCCAGCGTGTCCCCGCTTGCGTTGATTGCCACGGGCCCGCATCGATCCCTCGAAACGAAGCCTATCCATTGCTGAACGGACAACATCAGGAGTACTTGCTCCTCCAACTCACTTTATTCAAAGAGGAGCGAAGAGGAGGTTCGGCCTATGCTCATCTGATGCAGGAAGTGGCGCCGCGTCTGACAGCGGAACAAATGCGTGATGTTGCGAGCTACTACCAATGGTCAGGCTCAGGCGCGGATCTTGTACAAACGGTGAAGCCGCCCCTATGAGCGTCTTGGCATATTTTGATTCTCTGCCTCTGGTTGCGAACTTTGCGCTTTGTACAGTGAGTGCGGCCGTCGTGTGGATGACCGGAAGCAGGCTGGCGGAATTATGCTTGCGGCTTATTATTTAGTTGTGACTCAGCTTCGATCCAATCAATTTCCGGGCTGCCATAGGGACAGCCTCGCTGTTGCCAAAGGGCATATGCGAGCATCGAAATATCATTTGTCTCTGCCGTGGATGAGGATCCGTTCGGATTCGACAAATCGGAGCCAGTTTCCACAGCGTAAGGCGGCTGAAGCGCCTCCGGGACTGCAGTGATTGACATGGTTTAAATCCTTCCTTTCCTACGTCGCCGTCCAGCGGTCAGGGGTATAGTATATGCGACCGGCCTCCGGCTAATTAAGATTCGCAAAGAATCTTTTTACAGCGGAACTAGGAATATTACGAGTGCTTCGTTTAGGGAGACTGGCGAGGGAACGATCGATCCCGTTTGCCACTCGATGCTTTCGCTTCGTGGAGAGGCGCCTTCAACACCACGAGCGTGCCCAAGCCAACCGTGGATCGTATGCCTAGAGACCCGTCCATGGCGCGAGCGCGTTCCTGCATACTAATCAATCCCAGGCCACTTTTGAAGCGGACGTCTGCGGCGTCGAATCCTGGGCCATAGTCTCGAATCGATACTCGCAAGCAATTCCTTGCAGCAGAGATGGTAATTCCGACGGCAGAACCATGCGCATGTTTTGAAACATTCCTGAGCGCTTCCTGCGTAATCCGATAGATCCCGGAGGCAACGTCCGCGGGTAGCGAGAGCAACGATACATTGCTGCGAAAGCGTAGCGGCACGTCTTCGTTACTGCGAAAATCTTCCGCCAGTTCCCGGAGTGCAGGCAAGATCCCCAGGTGATCGAGGACCGATGGATGGATCCGGTGCGAAACGTTTCGAACACAGTCCGAAGCGCTTTTTAGTCCGGCGCTCAGGCGAACAACTCGTTTGGAAGCCTCGCTTCCGGCAGGAGTGAGGTGGGCGATTCTTCCTGTTTCCATTTCGAGAATTGTCAACTGCTGCGCCAGATCATCGTGCAACTCTCGGGCGATTCTGCGTCGCTCAGCGTCCTGCACCGACATCAATTCGGCGCTGAGTTTGCGAAGTTCTTCCTTGGTTCTGTCTAATTCGGTATCGGCGCTTGCGATGCGGCCGGCCAGCAAGTCGCGCTCGCGGGCGAGAAGCCGGTCGACCCGATCACCTTCGGACACATCGCGGATAAGCAACAATTGACTCTTTCCCGACATTCTTGTGGCGGGAACGTTTGTGAGCGTGTATTCAACCGGTACTTGCCGACCATTGGCCCCAACAAGGATTGCCCGGTCCTTCGTCACACCTCCTATAGAAGCGAAGCCCTGCCCTGGGAAGATATCCTGGAGCGTTGAATCCTGCAAGCGCAGCACGTTGTCCAAGGGTCGGCCGGCCAGTTCAGTTGAATCCAGCATCTCTTCAGCCGACCGATTCGCGAACCGAACCACGCCCTTCGTGTCGATCGCTATCGCCGCGTCCGGTACGCTCGAAAGAAGCGCATGAAGCCAGCTACGGTTCTCTTCGAGCGACCGCGAAAGTTTATGTTGCGCGACAGCCATCAATAACGTAGCTTTAACGTCGCGTGTTCGGAACGGCTTTAGAATATAGCCGAGAGGATGAGTCTTCTGCGCACGGTGCAGCGTAGATTCGTCCGAATATGCCGTTATGTAAACCGTGGGGATTCTGAAGTCCGCGTAAATTCGTTCAGCGGCATCGATGCCGTCTTGCTCGGTCCCGAGATGGATATCCATCAGCACGATATCCGGTGGGTCTGATGCAATCAAAGCGTTCGCTTTACGTAGCGAAGTAAACACGCCAGTTACCTGATAGCCGAGACTCCGCACTTGAGCGGCGAGATCACGCGCTATGAGTACTTCGTCGTCCACCACGACGAACTGAACGGTCTCAGATGCCGTCTGCTCTGAATCGATCACTGGTTCGATCATGCTGAGTGGATTCTCGTCCACTATTAGACGTGATCAGCGCAACTGTGCTCAAGAAAGTTGAATGTCACGGTTCGATCCTGACCAGACCTCAACCTTTAACCGGAAATCGAACCTCAAATGCGGTTCCCTGTAGTCTTTTGACGGATAGTGTTCCATGCAACTGCTCTGTCAACAGTGAAACCAATTGCAGGCCCATTGTAGGTGAGTTCATTGGATCAATGTGGGCTGGCAATCCAATTCCATCATCGGATACCAGCAGAACATAATCAGCTTTGCGATGGATCATTTTGATATTGATCGTTCCCTGCCCGGTATCCGGAAACGCATGTTTCACCGCATTCATTACCAGTTCGTTCACGATCAACGCGCCTGGAACTGCATGCGCGATGTCGACTTTCACCGTCGGCGCATCAACAACTATCTTTATGCGCCCAGCGTCACGTCCGTAGAGCGACGCGAGGTCGTGCCCCAACCGCAAAAGATACTCCCCAAAATCGATGGAGGAAAAATCCTTAGCCTGATAGAGAAGCTCATGGATGGCAGCGAGCGAATGGACGCGCGCGCGCATCTCTTCCAACACAGCTGCGACTTCGGGACTCTGTAGATGGCCTGCTTGAAGATTTAAGAGACTTGTGATCACTTGCAAATTGTTCTTTACGCGGTGATGCACTTCGCGAAGCAGCACTTCCTTTTCTCGCAACGACCGGCGAAGCTCTTCTTCCGCAGCTTTACGCAGCGTAATGTCTTGCAGAATCTTGGCGAAACCTTGCTGTTGTCCCGTATCATCCAGGACTGCCGTCATCACTCCTGTGGCGAAGAAACGAGTTTGATCTTTACGAACATGCCAGCGCGTGTCGTCCGATCGGCCTGTGTCCCTGGCGCGTCTTAACTCCTCGTCGGCCTGACCAGTGGCGACATCCTCCGGGGTGAATAGGAGTTTGACATGCTGTCCGATAACTTCGTGTTCCGCATATCCGAGCACTCGCTCGGCGCCGGAGTTCCAGGAAACGATATGACCCTGCAAATCAAGTTGAAATAAGGCATAGTCCCGGACGCTATCTACGAAGCGGCGAAAGCGGTCCTCGCTCGCCTGTAGTTCGGAACGTGCGGAGCGGGTCTCGCTGACATCTCGGAAATTCGCCTGAACGACCGTCCTGCCGCCTAACTCGTAACGGTTTGCTATCACGTCTACCCACACCGTGTCGCCACTCTGTCTATGAAGTTGAAGTTCTGAGTATCGGACCGTTCCCTTGTCCAAAGCCCCGGTCAGAATAGTCAAACCATTCAGACCGTTGACGAAGTTCGGAACGTCCGCGGCGCTCTTGCCGATTAGGGATTCCCGTGGCACACCGACAAGCTCACTGAGGAACGGGTTGGCGTCCTCGATGGCGCTCGTCTCCGGATTCATCACGAGCATCCCATCCTTTGCAGTTTCAAAGAGCCGTCGATACCGGATCTCGGCATGATGTCGCCTCTGCGTGATGTCTTCGATCGCCACCAAAACAGAACGTGATTGGTAGGCAGGTAGCGGAATTCGGCGCGCGTTTAAACGCATGCTCCGTTTTCCGATATGCGGAAAATCGTGTTCAACTTCGAAGTCCGCAAAGGACTCATCCCGGAATAGGGCGTTTCCAATCAACTCCCTCAATCGCGGAATGTTCCATTGGCCATTCCCCAGATCGTAGAACAAGCGCCCCAAAACTTCGTCCCGCTTGACCTGGAATGTTTCGAGGAAGGACGCAGTCGCGCGTTGGACACGCAAATCGGTATCCAGTACCAGCAGAGGCTCGCGAACCGTTTCGATCAAGCCCTCCGCGTAATCTCGCGCCTCTTCCGCGGCGCCAAGGGAGCGCTTCAAAAGATCTACATCGACGAACGTAATTACCCCGCCTTCGATTCGGTTATCTACGGTTCGATAAGGGCGAACTGTAACCGAGTACCAGCATCCATCTCGATCTTGGATCTCTCGCTGCTCGGCGTTCAATGTATCGAGGACCGTCCTCGCTAACTCTTCGATTTCAGGCAGTTCGAGTTTGCCTCGTAAATAGCCAAGAGGCCTTCCGATGTCAATCGGATTGAGGTTAAAGAGCTTCTCGGCAGCCGCTGTAAAGCGGCGCAATCGAAGATTGGTATCCACCATCAGAATCGGGAGGTGAACTGCGGTCAGCAGGTTCTTAAGGTCGCTATTGGTATACCCGAGTTCCTGATTTCGGTTCTGTAGCTCTTCATTGACAGTTGTCAGCTCTTCATTGGCAGACTGAAGCTCCTCCTTTGTGGTTCCGAGCTCTTCATTCAACGATTGCAGTTCTTCATTTGAGCTGCGAACTTCTTCATTGGCAGCCCGCAGTTCTTCCGAATGCGCTTCGTGGTCTTCGCTGAGGTTGCGGAAATACTGCCGCATATCCGTCAACTCTTGTTCGAGTTGACCGATACGTTCATTGGCCTCGTCTGTCGGTAACGATGTGGAGACGTCTCTCGCGCTCACGCCATCCGTATCGTTTGCCTGAAAAACGATCAGATAGCATAGCTCGCCCTCGCCAGCCGATGTCGGCGTGACTTCGAGAATGACCTCACCCTTCACATCGTTCGCGCTGTTGTAGATTGCTTTCTCTCGCACCGTTACACCCTTGCGGCGCGAAGCCTCAATCGCGCGGCGCAGAGGAGCGAGAAGACTCTCCTGCGCCATGCGAAGGAGATGCAGGCTCGCTTCTCCTTGCCCCGGCTGCAAGTAGGCGCTGGTATCTCCCCGGAAATGAAGTATTTTGAGATCCGCATCCACCACAACACAATCCGGAGAATATCTGTTCAGGATGACTCGTTCGATACGTTTCTGAACATCGCCATCCCCGAGCACGGGCCGAATTTCAGGATGCGCCACGTCGAGCGGAGACGTGCGGCCGGCGCCCATATCAAGCACCATGCGGACCGCTGTGACCCTTGGAGCGTAGATATGGTTTTGCTTATCCAGTACCTGGAACAAATCATCCGCAACCGTTATGGATTCTGCGCTCCCGAGCAGCAGCAGTCCGTTAAGATTGAGGCTGTAGTGAAAAATTGGAAGCACACGCCGCTGCAATGTAGTGTTCATGTAGATAAGAACATTTCTGCAGCTAACGACGTCCATTCGCGAGAATGGAGGATCTTTGGTGACGTCCTGACGCGCAAAGACGCAGGATTCCCTAACGGCCTTGACGATTTGAAAACCGCTATCCACCTTCACGAAGAATCGGGCGAGACGCTCCGGTGAGACATCGTTAGCGATTGTTGCCGGATACACTCCGGAACGCGCGCGGTCCACCGACGCGTCGCTGATATCTGTGCCAAAAAAATGTAGGGGGATACCAACGCGCAGTTCATCCAGGACTTCATGTAGACAAATGGCAAGCGAATACAGTTCCTCACCTGTGGCGCAGCCTGGAACCCAAACCCGTATCGGCTGATGCGGCCGGTCCGAATTCGATTCTAAACGGCCACGAAAGATCTGTGCGACTTTCTCAAACATCGCTGGCTCGCGGAAAAAACTCGTGACTGTGATGAGAAGATCTCGATAGAGCTCTCTTAATTCAGCGGGGTGCTCTTCAGCGAAAGCCGCGTATTCTGCCAGGCTCCTCGAGCGGTGCACCATCATCCGTCTTCCAATTCGCCGGCGGATCGTTGTCTTCTTATAGTCGGAGAAGTCCACCTTGGTAGTGGCCCGGAGTAGGACGAAGATCTTCCTCAGCTCAGAATCGCCGCCCGGCAACAACTCGATCTGAGGGTCATGCTCAACCGGCGGAATCAGAAAGGGATGGCCGCTCAACCGGGCGAGTTCACGCGCGATCTCAGGGGGCGTAAGAATGAAATCGACAACACCGGTCGCCGCAGCATTACGGGGCATGCCGCTGAAGGCCGCAGTAAGCTCGTCCTGGGCCATCGTTATGCCGCATTCTGCCTTGATCGCCTTTAATCCCTCGCTTCCATCCGCCGCATTGCCGGACAAAACGATCCCGATTGCCTTGCTGCCCTGAACCATGGCAAGACTCTGGAAGAAGATATCGATCGGCAGATGCAGCCCGGGAGGCCGTGGCGCCAGCCGAAGCGTTCCATCCGCAAGCACCATAGTCGTGTTCGGAGGAATCACATAAACGTGATTTGGCCGCAGAGCTATTCCGTCCCATACGGTCTCGATCCTCATTTGTGTCAGCGGTTGCAGAATCTCACCAAGCTGGCTCGCATGGTTGGGATCGAGATGCTGAATCAACACGAAGGCCATACCGGTTTGCTGCGGCAAGGCAGAGAGCAGATTCTTGAAAGATTCAATGCCGCCCGCCGACGCGCCAATGCCAACCACCGGAAAAGGATTTCCGCGGGGCGGGCTGGTATCTTGTTCATCCGGCTGTGCGACGCTTTCGTGCAGCTCACCATTGGCTAGAATCTCTTCGTTCGCGTTGTGGCTGGAATTGTCCATTGCGTTAATATTGGCGGCGAGATGGTGGAAATGTGCGCCTTCGTCGGCAATCTAAGTGTAGGCGCAGCGCGGCCGGCAGGCAACCTGGAACTATTTGCGCGCCACATCATCTAATCGATGCGATGCAAGCAAGCGAGCGCGAAAAGTATGACCGTCAACTCGCAGAGACAGTGGAGACAAGAATTGACTTCATTCGATGTGAAATCGACGCCGCCCTGACCTTTCTTCAGCTAGCCAAAACCGAAGCCATTGTTAACGATCTCGATGGCTCCCGGGCAGCACTGGATAAGGCGCGGATAGCCTACGAAGAGGCCAGTAAGCATCTCGCTCGGGTGCAAGAGGATAAATCGGAACAAACATCGAGTTTGCAGGATCAGTTGAATAGCCTCGCAGCAAAGCTTACCGCTGCGCAGAGCCTGTTTGGATAAGCCCGCGCGACGATCTACAGATAGCGGAAGCTCGTCCCAGAACCATTTAAAATAACCGCCGCATTCATTTTTGGTAAAAAACCCAGTTGACCGCAGGGAGAGATCTCTGGTCAAATCGGAGCTTGTCGATTTTCTGGCAAATAAGGACCAGACCGGTTGGAAAGTAACTATGATTCCGCTCCCGGCAGCTGACAACAAAGAAGCGTTACCGTCTATTCCTCCAGGCGACACGCGGATCCTGATCGTCGAAGATGAGCGTCTGGTTGCCCTGGATCTGGAACTTCAATTGAACAAGCTTGGCTATCAGGTGATCGGAGCAGTGGATTCCGGCGAGAGAGCTCTGGAGTTTACGGGGAGATTACATCCACATCTGGCAATCATGGACATCGTCCTTGCTGGAAAACTTCACGGCGTCGAAACTGCTCAACTCCTCTGGGAGCGCTGGCGGCTGCCGGTCGTGTTCTTGACGGCTTACAGTGATCCTGGAACACTGGAGCTTGTAAAACGATCGAATTCCTACGGATATCTGGTAAAGCCTTTCATTCAACGCGAACTGAATGCTATCGTGCAAATAGCCCTTGCCCGGCATGAGAGGGAACAGAAAAGCAGCGACAATCGAGACGCTTTAGTTCAGCTGATCAAAACACTTCAGGATCTGAATATCCGGACGTGGCACTGGCAATTTGACGACGACCCTGAATGTTGGGAAAGAGTTTCATCAAATTCCGAACCTGGTTCTTTCCTTCAACAGGTGCATCCGAAAGATCGGGAAGCTGTCGCTAATCAGCTGCGACAGGCGGCCCGTCAACCGGAAGCAACCATTGCCATTCGGCACAGATTCGCGGAACCTGGTCACTCGAATTTCTGGCTTACGCAGGGCTTGTTCGCTCGCACAGAGGAAAACAAAGTCAGCTTCCGAGGCGTTTCTATTGACATTGGAAGCATCGGTTCGTTTGAGCGACTTGAGCAGCTTGTCTCGACCGCAAGCCATGACCTCCAAGAGCCGTTGCGAACCATCCGAAACTTCTCCGAACTCCTGACCAAGAGGCTTGAGGGAGTTCAGGATCATCCTGAGCTTAAGGATCTGCTGGGTCATATCCAAAATGGCGCGGAACGCATGCGAGTCTTGCTTCGAGATCTGCTGGGTTACACCGCTATTGGCGATGCCGATAAATTGGACCTGCAGGAAATACCGGCGAGTGAAGTACTGAAGGCAGCACAGATGAACTTGCAGGCTATGGTTGAGGAGACCAACGCCACCATATCGCACGACGCTTTGCCAGTTGTCGTCGCCGATCCCGGAAAGCTGGTGCACTTGTTTCAAAACCTGATTGCAAATGCAATCAAATATCGGACACCAGATAAAGCCCCGTTAATTCAAATCGAGGCAACGCAAACAAGCGAAGCCTGGACATTCTCGATAGCGGACAACGGTATCGGCATCGCGCCACAGCATCTCGATTCGATCTTCAGCGCGTTTAAGCGCCTGCATGGACAGGACATTCCCGGTAGTGGGCTGGGCCTCGCCATTTGTCAGCGAATCATCGAACTGCATGGTGGTCGAATCTGGGTGGATTCGGAAACGGGAGAAGGCAGTCGATTCTTCTTTACCCTGCCATGTCGCACGAAGCCGCATTCGGCTTAGTCAAACAGGCTGATTTCAATCGAGCTGTTTTCTCTCGATCAGTCGAAGACAAATTGGGCAAATGACAGATCGAGCGACCAGGCGTAAGCTTTCTTCACGCATGCTGATTTTGGCATCCCGGTGGCCGCAAGCGGCTGGCGTGTCGGGATATGACCCATCCCACAGATGTACGACCAGAGGGGGTTTGCCGGTAATGCTTGGGCTGATCGCTTTGGTGCGCAATGCTCTAAGATTAAGCCAGAGATCCCTCTTTTGCCGACTAGGATTTTCCCTAGCATGGGATCGGCGAATGCGATGCTGCGACCAGATTGATTTTAACGGTAACACTTTGAAGGTGTTGGATGTCAAACTACCAAATGACGCGACCCAGGATACTGCTGGCCGAGGATCATACGATAGTTCGCGCAGGATTGGTTAGTCTCCTGAGTGAGGAGTTTGAAGTTGTGGGAGACGTCGGAGATGGTCGCTCCCTTGTGCAAGCGGTCGAATGCCTCACGCCGGATGTCCTTGTCCTTGACATAGGAATGCCCTTGTTAAATGGAATCGAATGTTCCACGCAAGTGCGGCGGCTTGCGCCGGAAGCGAAGCTGATCTTCTTGACGCAATATTCTGGGAAGGAGTATGTACAGGCAGCATTCCGAGCGGGAGCATCGGCTTATGTTCTAAAAAATGCTGCTGTCTCAGAGCTGATCACGGCTATTCGATCTGTTCTTACTGGAAAGTGTTATATCTCCTCTGAACTGCGGCAGCGCTTCGGAGACACCTCGAGTGTGCAACACGAGCCGGACAACCTCTTCGGTGATTGCCTCACACCACGCCAGCGCGAAGTTTTGCAACTGATTGCTGAAGGGAAAATGGCAAAGGAGATAGCCTATATTTTGGGTATCTCCGTAAAGACTGCGGAATTTCACAAAAGTACGATTATGCAAGCGCTCGGTCTGCGCTCAACAGCGGAACTAACGCGCTACGCGATCGAGCACAGAATTGCATAGCGATAGATAACTTGTCCGCAGACCGGCGAGTTTGACATCCAGTACCGAGCCGCTTAGTACAGTCCCAGCACCTTCAGAATCACTATAATCACGACGATCACTCCGATGATGTAGAAGATATTGTTACCCATCACTGCTCCTTTGACGTAGTGTGCACCAAATCACGCATGCGATCGCCTGGGCCGTGAGCTGCTACCAATTGGCGGCAATCTATTCGTAGATCGTGGCTGGCGCAGAAAGTGTCAAGAATCGGTACTTGTAATGGATGACACAAGGCAAGCGTCTCGTGAGCCACGCTGTGGCGTTGCAGCTCCAGCCTGAAGCGGGCAGGTCATGCAGAGCCGGAGAAGCAGCGTTAAGAAAGTTAGCCCTCAGCCGTCTTCAGAGCGTGCCGGTAATAACCTAAATCCTGCGCGCTTTTCGCGCGCTCCGGAAGAATCCGGCGCTGACGATCGTGGCAACGCTTTCACTCGGTCTCGGAGTCGGCGTCAACACCACGCTATACAGCGTCTTTCGCACGGTCTTTCTGGTGTCGCCAACGTCGACCGAGCCAGGGCGGCTGGTTCGGATCGAGCCAGGCAACAGCAACCAGATCGCATATCCCAACTATCGCGATATCCGGCCCGGCGACACCTTCGAAGGCCTCGCCGCCTATGCCAGGGTAGCGCTGAATCTGCACGTCGGTGGCGAGATTCAGAAGGTCAGCGCCGGGTTGGTCTCGCCAGAGTTCTTCGCGGTGCTTGGGGTACAGCCATCGACGGGGCGGACGTTCGCTGCCTCGGAAGATCGTGTCGCAGTACTTACGGATGAGTTCGCGCGGCGGCACAACGCGGCGCCGGGCGCGGTGCTCAATCTGAACGAGCACATATTCACGGTGGTCGGGGTGCTCGCGCGAGATTATCGCCCGGTCACCGGGGCCATGGGGCCGCAACTGTACGTTCCCCTGAGCGAAGCGGTCGAGCCCGGACTGAATAAACGAAGTCGCGCGTTTCTAACGCTGCTCGGGCGGCTGAACGAGAACGCTGAAGCGCCGCAGGCGCAGGCCGCATTTACTGCACAAGCCAAGGCTCTCGAAGCGCTGTTTCCCGCGGAGAACGCCGGGTTCGGACGGCCGGCTCACGTGTTCCCACTCTCCGGACTGGGAAGCTGGCGGACGCGAGATATGCCGATGGCTTCGCTGCTGGCAATCGGCGCCGTGCCCTTCGTGATGTTTGGATTAGTGTTGGTCATCGCGTGCGCCAACGTTGCCGGCCTTCTCCTCGCCAGGGGCGCGGCGCGCCGACGCGATATCGCGATCCGTCTCGCGATCGGCGCCTCGCGTTGGAGGGTGATCGGAACGCTGCTTTCTGAGAGCCTGCTGCTGTCGGTGTTCGGTTCGATGTCCGGTCTGGTGCTAACGTTCTGGCTGTGCCGTCTAGTCAGCGTGACGCCTCTCCCGCTGTCTCCAGGGCCTCTGAAAGTTGAACCCGATCTCTACGTGCTGTTGTACGCGCTGGCGCTGGCCGTCATCACCGCGGTCGCGTGCGGCCTCACGCCGGCCCTCGCGTCGACCAAACCCCGGCTCACGGAGGCGTTAAAGCTGGACGCCGCATCCAGTGGCCACAGGCTCACTGGACGGAGAATTTTGGTGATCGGACAAGTGGCGCTCTCGACCGTGCTGCTTTTCATCTCGACGCTCTTCCTGCGCAGCCTGAGCTTTATCGGCACGGTTGACCCGGGATTCGATATGGAACACGTGGTGACTGCACACATCGACCTCGACCGCGATCGATACCCAGGCGAACAGCGGCTCGCCTTCGCCTCACGTGCCAGTAAAGCGGTAGCCGGGATCGGCGGAGTGGTGTCGGCCAGCGTTACCAATCTAATCCCTCTGGGCGGCGACATGTACACCACGAAGTACGACGTGGAGGGCCGGACCGTCGCGCGGGTGGAGACTTACATGATGAATGTGGGTCCGGACTACTTCCGGACGCTGGACACGCCGTTGCGGCTCGGCCGCGAGTTCACCACAGCGGATCGGAGCGGGGCTGCCGCCGTAGCGATCGTCAATCAGGCATTCGTTAGGGTGCATGGGTTGGACGCGGCTGCCGTGGGCTCACGAGTGCGGAATCGCCCGGAAGATCCGTGGCGCGAGATTGTCGGCGTGGTGGCAGATTCCAAGTACGGATTTTTCGGCGAGACGCCGCGGCCGATCGTCTACCAGCCATACCTCCAGGCAGGTGGAGACCTGTGGGTGGTCGCTCGTACGTTGACGGCTGGAGGCGGGATGATTCCGGCAATCCGGCACGCGCTTGGCGAAGTTGACCGCTACGCCACGGTGGAAGTGCGGACCATCCGCGAGTCGACAAGCCTCGAGTTTTCGTTTCGGCGGATGGGAACATTGGTCCTCGGCGCCATTGGAGGGCTCGGGCTGGCGCTGGCGTTGGTAGGACTCTACGGCGTGATGTCGTACAACGTCCATCGACGAACCGCTGAAATCGGAGTCCGGATGTCACTGGGCGCCACCCGCCCGTCGATTCTTTGGATGGTGCTCCGCAGCGGCGTCGCACAGGTGGCGACCGGCGTAGGTATTGGGACCGCCCTTTCGCTCGCAGCAGCGCGACCTCTGGCATTCCTGATGAGCGGCATCGCGATTACCGACCCGGTGACTATTGCCGCCACCGCCGTGCTATTCCTCGGCGCCGGAATGGCCGCCAGCTACTTCCCGGCCCGCCGCGCGACGCAAGTAGATCCGATGGTCATGTTGCGGTATCAATGACCCTGGATCGTCCTAAAGTTTCGACGTTAGCCTGGAACTTTCGGACACTCTCTAACGACAGCGCCTCGCTCGCTTCGCCCGGAAATATTGGGAAAGCAGCGATAGAACCTACGTCATTCATTGAATGGAGACAAGCGTGCTTACAATCCTCTCTTCTTCGCCGGATGACCGACCTCCACGACTTATCGGACGTAGCCGACTTGATCATTCGCCGTGTGCTGGCTGAAGCGACCGATGAAACATCACTGGCCGAGGCGCTGAACCGGGCGAACCCGTTTGGGGAAGATCCATACGGCAAGCAGTTGTGGCTTGAAGCGATCTTAAGGAATGCCTACAACAACAAAAAGCTTCTCAGTTGCAGGAGACTGATGTAAGCCGATTGTGTAATGTGCCTTGCTAGAACTTCGAGGCCTTGGCAGGTTTGGCTGGATCACAAAACGGCAGACTCGCAACACTTCCCCAAAAGCCATAAACAAGTTCCACCGCTGCTGTAAATTTCTCAAGTTCGGAGTGGCGGTGTATAACGCAACTCGCTCCCAACCCATAAATCCGATCGATCTCCGGCGGATCAATCGTGCTTGCGATAACGATCACGGGGATAGAGCGGAACGTCCTGTCGGTTTTAAGACTCGCAAGTAGGCCGTCCCCTGCCGGGGAGCCCTGAAGAAGCCAATCGATCATGATTAGATTCGGTCGATCAGCTTGGGCTGATGATTTGAGGCGTTCTAACGCGTTGCTCGCACTTTTCGCCTGCTCCAGGACAAGCGCTGGAGTTTTTTGGATCAATTCAACCAACAGGAGATGATCGGTGTCATTCCCAGTGACATGCAGAATGTGGCAGCGACGATCGGTGAGCATTCGAATAGTGAGCTTTCGCGCCTATATTCAGTTGTCTGTTCGAGATCCTACAAGATTCGTGGCAATTTTAGCATCACTACGAGCGGAGTAGTGTGACTATTGTACTTAACGTTTCAATTAGTCAGACGTCGCAATGAAACTGTTATTAACTGTGGGATTTTTACTTTTGGCATAGTAGCTGCTTAGACGCTATGTCAGTGGACGAACTGGAGTCAGCAATAAAAGACGCAGATAAGATTCGCGATCTCCGTGATGAAGTTGCGAGGATCAAGAATCTTATCGTTGGAACTAGACCTGGTGCGAACCGGGACCCGCTGGCGAGCCAAGACAATGGCTTCGTAAGGGAAGGCCAGCCCCGCAAGACGCAACATTAGTTAACAAAATTACCTGCTAACTTGTACAGCCTCTGAAGTATTTACCTACGCCGGCGAGGTCGAGCTGTTGGTGGTTTTGTCGACATAGAATTCCTGGCGGTGTTCGTCGGCGAATCCTTTCAACTTTGTGGTCACATCCGGATATTTATCCGCCACATTCGTCGTTTCGAGTTCGTCACGCTGCATGTCAAATAAGGACAACCCAATGGTGTCCTGTTTGTATACTCCAGCCGCGCCGTCTTGTCCAGGTTTGACAAGTACGCGATAGCTGTGAGGTACATGCAGCTTCCAATGGCCGTCGCCACTGATAACTCCTTCGAAATTCGGACCAGTTGAGAACGCGTAATAAGGATGCGGATTCACTGCGCCTCGCGCGCCGCGAATGATGTCCCAAACATCCATTCCATCAATCGGATGGTCCGGCAACTTTGCTCCTACCAGCTTGGCGAACGTCGGTAGAAAATCGATGGAGCAGAAGGTCTGCTTCGATGCGGTACCGGCCTTTACGACCTTGGGATACCGAACCGTGCAAGCGCTACGCGTCCCGCCGTCGAAACCAGTTCCTTTCGCCTCCCGATAGGGAGTTTTCCCGGCATGATTGCCGTACGAGTGCCAAGGGCCGTTATCCGATGTCAGTACGACGATCGTGTTGTCTTCCACTCCCGACTGAGCAAGCGCTTTCATAATCTCGCCGATCGACCAATCGATTTCCATCATCACGTCGCCGTAGAGCCCTGCTCCCGACTTACCTCGAAACTTATCGCTGCAAAACAACGGAACGTGTGGCATCGAATGCGGAACATATAACAGGAATGGGGCGTTCTTATGCCGGCGGATGAAGTCGACAGCGTGCTCGGTATACCAGGTCGTCAGCATCGGCTGATGCTTCTGGGTTACCCGTTCAATTTTGATCTCGCCGTTTTCCCAGAACTGGAGCGGAAATTCGCGAAACCGGTCGGGGTTCTCGGGGTGAAATTCCCACATGTCGTTTGAGTACATCAATCCGCACGATTCATCGAAGCCGCGGACCGGAGGACGAGTGTCAGGTTGATCGCCGAGGTGCCACTTACCAAAGACTGCTGTCTTGTATCCTGCCCCTTTCAGCACTTCGCCCATCGTTTTGAACTTCGGATCCAGACCTCGCGCGCGTGGCGGGTGCGCCCCGAACACCTTCGTCCGACCCGGATAGCAACCGGTCATCAGCGCCGATCTGGAAGCGGAACACACTGCCTGCGGGACGTAAAAGTTATGAAAGGCGCAGCCCTGGCTGGCGAGCCGTTGTACATTCGGCGTGGGGTAGCTCGGCTTGCCAAACGGTCGGAAATCGGACCAACCCGAGTCGTCCAGAAAGATGATTACGATGTTCGGTTGCTTTCGGGCATCTTGGGCCGGAAGGGTTGACGCAGTGAGTCCGCCGCCGCTTGCCTTCAAAAAATCTCTGCGATTCAAACTCATACCAATTCGGAATTATATCCGTCTTGACAGATACTCAGTCATCTATATACTAAGATCACTGAGTATGCCAAAACTAGATTCTCTCCAGGGCTCGCTGGATCTCTTAGTTCTCAAGATCCTTTCCCGTCGTCCGAGGCTCCACGGTTACGCCCTCATGACCGCGATTGAAGAAATCTCGGGTGAGGTGTTACGCGTGGAGGAGGGATCGCTCTACCCTGCCCTGCACCGTATGGAGGAGGCTGGTTGGATCAAGGCTGAATGGATTACCAAGGAAGACAGTGGACGACGCGCCCGGGTCTATGACCTCACATCCACAGGGAAGAAGCAACTCGCCGCAGCCGAGTCTCGCTGGCAGGCGGTAACCCTGGCCGTCAACAGGGTTTTAAGGATGGCTTGAGATGTCTTACTGGTCGCGTATCACGAACGTCTTCCGCAGCAATCGATTGAACCGGGAAATCGACGAAGAATTACAGTCGCACCTCGTCGAAGCCATCGAGCGCGGACGTGATCCCGAGGAAGCACAGCGGGCCTTCGGCTCCCAGCTGCGCGCGCGTGATTATAGCCGCGACGCCAAGCTCGCTAATTGGCTCGATTCCGTCCGTGCGGACGCCCTGTTCGGGATGCGACAGCTTCTCAAGAATAAAGTCAGCACCGCGGCGGCCGTCATTTCTCTGGCTCTCGCCATAGGCGCATGCGCCTCTGCCTTTCGTCTGATTGACGCCGTATTGCTGCGACCCTTGCCAGTGGCAAATCCGAATGATCTATACGTCGCCACCCATCAATATCTGGACGACCGAACCGGCAAACTCGAAACGGCTGATAGCTTCGAGTACCCAAATTTTCGCGAGTTGCGAGCCGCAGTCACGGATTCCGCCGAACTCTTAGCCATTGGGTATGCAAGTCGTGGAAGTCTGACTTACGGCTCGGAAGATGACATGGAGCGAATGTATTTCCAGTACGTCTCAGGCTGGATGTTTAGCTCATTTGGACTCAAGCCGGCGCAAGGTAGGCTCCTGACGCCGAACGATGACAGAAAGCCAGGAGCCCATCCATACGCGGTGATTTCCTACGATTATTGGACCCGACGATTCGCTCGCGATCCGAAAGCAATTGGACGCAAGTTCACGATGGGCAAGGATGTTTATGAAATCGTCGGCGTCGCCCCGGAAGGTTTCACCGGCACCGAGACAGGTACGCTCATTGAAATCTTCGTTCCGACGATGATGAATACCAAGGCGATTGATAACCGCAATTGGTCATGGTTTCGCGTTTGGGCTCAGATGAAGCCGGGAGCTTCGGTTGAGCAGACCCGGCAGAAGTTGCAAGCCACTTTTTCGGCATCACGCCGTGAGAGCAGCAAGGGCTGGAATGCTGACACTCCGAAGAGTCGCCTCGAAGCGTATCTCAACGCTCCGTTGTTCCTCGAACCTGCGGCAGCGGGCGCTTCTGGAATGCAGAAGAACTATCGTCGTTCGCTTGTGATTCTCGGCGTTCTTGTCGTCCTTGTTTTACTGATCGCGTGCGCAAACGTAGCTAACGTGATGACTGCCCAGGCCGCAGCGCGGGCACGTGAGATGGCGCTCCGCATCTCGATCGGAGCGGGACGTTGGAGGCTAATCCGGCTCGTGCTGATTGAGAGCGCCTTGCTGGCAATCGCCGCATCCGTTCTAGGAGGATTGTTCGCCTGGTGGTCGGCTCCTTTTGTCGTCGGCATGCTGAATCCGCCCGATAATCCGGCGCGTCTGATCCTTCCGGCCGACTTCCGGGTGCTTGGTTTCGCAGTTCTGCTTGCCCTTTCCGTGACTTTCCTGTTTGGTCTTGTTCCGGCATTGCGAGCGTCTGCCGTAAAGCCGATGAGCACTCTCCGGGGCGGCGAGAATCCCCACTCGCGCAGGCGGCTGATGAACGCTCTTGTCGCTGCGCAAGTAGCGTTCTGCTTTGTTGTGCATTTTCTCGCGGGTTTGTTTGTATCAACGTTCGATCGGTTGGCGCATCAACCGACGGGCTTTTCCGCCAATCGTCTGCTTGTTCTCGAAACCGTGTCCAAGAGCGAACAGCCTGCTCTGCATTGGCAACAAGTTGCTGACCACCTTCGTTCCTTGCCCGGTGTCGAATCAACAGCCATCTGCGGTTGGGCGCTGATGAGCGGTAACGGCTGGAGTTCCGATGTATGGGTCAACGGTCGTCCGCCAGACACAAAGAATTCATACTTCCTGAGTGTGTCCCCGAGATGGCTGGAGACGATGAGCATCCCGCTAATTGACGGACGCGATTTCGGGCCTTCCGACAACTACCCCGACGTGGCAATCGTCAACGAAGAGTTCGCGAGACGATACTTCAATGGACAGAGTCCTGTGGGCAAATCGTTCGAACGAGTCGAGAAGGATAAACGAGTCCGCACGGAGATCATCGGCTACGTAAAAGACGCGCGGTATCGCACCATGCGTGAAGCGATTCGCGATACGGTCTATGTTCCCTTTAGCAGCCGGGATGAAGAGAAGGGCGGTCTGCGGCCAAAGGACTGGGCAACACTGATAGTCCGTACCGCGGCAGCCAATCCCCTCGCCCTTGTTCCCATGTTGCGACAGGAAGTCAAACAAGCTCGTGCTGGGTTTCGGACGGTCAACATCAACACACAACTTGAGTTGGTGCAGCGTCATACCATCCGCGAACGCCTGCTTGCAACGCTATCGATGTTCTTCGCCGGGGTAGCGCTCCTTCTAGCGAGCGTGGGCCTGTATGGAGTTCTCAATTACTCGGTTGTGCAGCGCCGTCGGGAGATCGGTATCCGAATGGCGCTCGGCGCTAAAGCCGGCGACGTCGCCCGTAGAGTCACGACGGAAGTCTTCGGCATGCTGCTCCTTGGATCGTTTGTGGGCCTCGCCGCGGGAGTAGCTGCTGAACGCTACATTGAAACGCTGCTCTACCAAGTCAAGGGGACGGACCTGACAATGCTGGCGTTCCCTGCCCTAACAATCTTTGCCGCAGCCTTGCTGGCCGCGCTGCCGCCCGTCATTCGCGCAGTCCGCATCGACCCTGCTCTGACGCTTCGCGCCGAATAGCGGACACGTAGAATCTCACACCTGAAGCCCGTTCCAGGACCAGCGCGGAATGCTCAGTCCGTTCGGTACATCATCGGCAGACTGGTGATACCGGGACATAGTTGTCGTGGTCGCCCAGGCGAAGTAGTCGTGCAGTACTTGTCGCAAAGCATCGTCATTAGCTAAGCCGACATCGACTAGAGCCTGGTCGAAACAGGCGATCGCCCGGCGATCCATTTCCTCGTGCTCTCCATTCCCGCTGTGCATCTTGACGACGGTGGTCTCATTCCGATAGGAATCGGAATAAGTTGTCGGGCCACCGAGTGCCTCGGCCCAGTAGGCGGCGAGCCGCTCGACATGTTGGGGGTGGAAGCCGTGACTGAAGGCATGAGCGACCAACTCGTCGGCCATCACCCGACGATGCCAGGCATCAGCAAGACGCCGCAGGCCGTTGTTGCCACCCGCCGCTTCGAAAACGGTTTGCATACATACATGATGCAAAAATGCCAGAGCTCACAGACGCGCCTTCTCTAAAACCACCTTGGAGTCGGCTGGAATGGAGACTGTGGGGTCGCCTTTAAGATAACCAAACGAAGCTCGAAACAGATGCGAACGCGGCGATGCTGCCGCCAGAGGAGCCGCCGCCGGCAATCAGGCGCAACCAATGTATGGAGCTTTTGCCATCTTCGGCGCAGTGCTGCGGAGCCGTATGGTGAACGCTTTTGATGCGGTACTCCGCCGAGGCCGCGACCAAGCCGCGAGCCGCGAAGTATTCCGCCGTGGCCGTGAACTGCGCCGACTACCAACGGCGCAACTGCCGCCAAAGACTGTGATTCTTTTATCGCACTGTCGTAGACGGATGACAACCTCTGCCGGCTGTTACTCATCCCTGAGCACGACATTCGGGTCTAGCCGCGATGCGCGCCACGCCGGCAGCCAACTGGCGACCACCGCCACGGCTGTAATCGTCGCGATCACAAAGGCGATCGTCATCATATCTGTCGGCTGCACACCAAACAGCAGGGATGCAATCAGCCGATTCAAGGCAAGCGCGCCTGCAAGGCCAATGGTGACACCCAATGCTGTTACCTGAAGCCCTTGCTTCAGAATCTGTGTGAGCACGTGGGAGCGAGCGGCGCCGAGAGCGATCCGAATGCCGACCTCGCGCCGGCGCTCCGTGACCATGTAGGAGAGCACACCGTACGTGCCGATAGCTGCGAGTAGCAGCGCCAGTCCGGCAAAGGCGCCCAATAGCTGCGCCAGGAGTCTCGGCCGCCGAATCGATTCCGTGAACACCGAATCCATGTCGCGAAGCCGCACGACGGGAACCGCGGCGTCCACTTCGCGCACCACTCGCTCGATCGTTCCTGACAGCGCGGCCGGTGGCAGCGTCGTCCGCATCACCACATTCATACTCGGCGGAGAGACGCCATGCTGGTCAAGGGATACGTAGAGTTCCGTTCCCGCCGGACGCTCCACCCCGCGCTGCCTAACGTCCCTGGCCACTCCGATTACGGTATGCCAGCCAGCATCAGTAGCGCCAAACGAACTGCCCGGCCGCAGACGCCGGCCAATCGGGTTCTGCCCCTTCCAGATCCTTTTCGCCAAAGTTTCATTGACGATGGCCAGCTTGCCTTGAGACGCGTTGTCGGTTCGCTCGAAGCTGCGGCCGGCGACGATCGGAATGCCCATCGCACCGAAATAATCGCCCATGACGAACTGGTAGTAGTCAATGATTTCAGAGGGCCGTCCATCGTCCGAAGTGTAGTGTTCGATAGGAGTATCGATTCCTTCTAGAGTTCGATTCGGCGGCAGACCTGACATGGCAGCCGTTCCCAGCACGCCCGGTACGGCGCGAAGCCTGTCGAGGACGCGTTGATATGCCTGTGCGCGTGTGTCGGGATCCGAGTTCGCCATTGGCAGTGTCATCGAGAACGTCACCAGCCGCGACCTGTCAAATCCTGCATCGATCCTCGTGAGGTTGTAGACTGTCCGAACCAGCAAACCGGCTCCGATAACCAGCATCACCGCGAAAGCGACCTGGGCTGTCACAAGTCCACGACGGGCGTAATGACGCCAGGCGCTACTGGCGCCCCTCCGCCCTCCTTGAGAGCGGTCACAAGATTACTCGTTCTCCCGCGCCCGAGCGACACGAAACCGAAAAGCAGGGCAGTCCCGGTCGAGAGGCCGAGCGCAACCAATAGAACGGGTAAATCGATCGTAAGATCACTCGTTCGTGGGATGCTATTCGGGTATGCGCGAATCAGCGCCCGCACGCCGGCGCTGGCTAACAACAGACCCAGAATGCCACCGGCTCCGGACATCACGGCGCCTTCGGTGATCGACTGCCGAAGCAGCCGGCCGCGGCTGGCGCCGAGAGCAGTGCGCAGTGCGAACTCACGTCTGCGTGACCCGGCGCGAGCCATCACCAGATTCGCAAGATTTGCGCAGACGATGAGCAGCACGAATCCCACGGCTGCCTGCAGAACCCAGATCAGCCGGCTGGAACTCCCAACGATCGCTTCCTGTAACGACCGCATTTCGAGAGTGTGGTCCCCTGAGCGCAGGGAACGGTTCGTGGGGACATGGTCTTTCGTCCCGACACGCTCGCCCCAGTTTCCAACGAATGCGTTCGACTCCGTCTGTGCCGCCTCGAAAGTGATGCCGTCTTTCAGTCGCGCAACGACGTATAGGACGTGAGCCCCGCGTTGCCGAGCCGTATTCGGGTGGAGCCAGAGGGGCAACCAAACCTGAGTGTGGTTATCCATGACGTCGGCCCCAGGTGGCATGATGCCAACGATTTCGTGCGGGCGGCCCTCGATTTCCAACTTTTGTCCAACGAGCGGTCGTCCTCCAAATGCTGTTCGCCACAATTCGTGCGAGAGGATTGCGATGGGTGGCGGTAGCGTCCCGGTCCAACGCGTGGTTTCTTCGTCACTGAAGAAGCGACCCTGCCCCGGCTGAATACCGAGCGCCTTGAGTAAATGTGCATCGACGGAGATCGAGCGCACGCGCAGAGGTCGATCCCCGGCCGTGAGATTAACCTCGCCGGTTGTATACGCTGCGCCGCCGGTCGAATAAGCGCCAACCGCCGCAAACGACTGGTTCATCTGGCGGAACTCCATGTACTCTGGCGCAGAGAGCGCATTTCGGGAACCTCCACTGGCGGGAGATTCTGCGGTCAGATACGTCAACTGATGGGGCTTTGCATAGTCAAGGGGCCGCAGCAGCACTCCATGCAGGATCGTGAAAATGGCAGTGTTTGCTCCGATCCCAAGCGCCAGCGTGGCGACGACAACTCCTGTGAACCCTGGACTCTTCGCTAGAGATCGAATCGTGTAACGTACGTCTTGTAGAAGATCCTCGACAAGGTTTACACGGCGCATATCCCGGCACTCCTCCTTGTATTGCGCGAGGCCTCCGATCGTGCGCTGCGCGGCCCGGCTGGCTTCCTCGGGCGGCATACCGGATGAAATGTTCTCTGCGGTGAGCTGATCCAGGTGGAAACGAAGTTCCGTTTCCAGTTCGAACTCGACATTCGGACGACGGAACAGCGATCGAAGCCGCAAACGGATTTTGTCTAAAATCCGCATTGCTAAGCCTCCTGCACCACTATGTTGATAGCCTTCGACAGACGAACCCAGTTCGCCAATTCCTTTTCCAGTTGCTTCCGTCCCGAACGCGTAAGGGAGTAGAACTTTGCCATTCGCCCGGTCTCAGTCGAGCGCCACTCAGCCTTGATCCAGGACTGCTGCTCCAGACGGTGTAGCGCCGGGTACAGAGACCCCTGCTGAATCTGGAGAGCTTCTTGTGAAGCCTGTTGGATGCGCTTGGCGATCGCCCAGCCGTGTTTAGGTTCGAGCGAGATGGTCTTGAGAATCAACAGATCGAGAGTGCCTTGGACAAAATCGGTTGGCTTTGCCATATACCTAGATTACCGACAATTGTAGATGATCATAGGGTTGTTGCACAAGCCGCCCTGGCGATAGGTCAAAAGCCCTTGGCTTTGCAGGTGTAGTTCGCGGCGTCGTTGGTACTGCCGGTTCCTTTATAGACAGCTCGTTGCGGGTATGGGCAAAGGGGCCGAGTCATGTCGACGCGACCGCGTTCGTTGACTCTCGTGGCTGTGATGGATTTGGGGACCTCGTTCTGTTCGCGCCAGCGTTCGAGCGCGGCGAGGGCATTGAACTGATTGGGACCGGTGCCGCCGCCGCAATGGGCCATGCCGGGGACCATGAAGAGACGAAGCCAGTTGTCTTGACTCGGGCCCATGTGCTTCAGAACGGACTCGTAATAAGAGATGGTATTAAAGGCGGAGATCGCGCCCCCAGAACCTCCGTCGCTCCAACCGTGATAGATGAGCAGTTTGCCCCCGCGCGCTTTGAATTTCGCCAAGTCGGGGTTGACGGCGTGGATCTCTTTTCCATGGAGCAGTGCTCGTTCGATGTCCTTTTCGAGGTCGAAGGTCCGCCAGTCCCAGGCAGCATTTTGATTGGCGATGTAGCGGAACATGTCGATGTCCATCCCGCCGGGCTCGGTAGCGCCGGCGGGGAGACGCCAGCTGAGTTCGCCACCGAGGGGCAGGCGCGGGTAGAGGAGTTCGCCAGTGGATTTCCGTGTGTCGGTGTAGGCGGCATTGACAGTTTCCAGTTGCTGCGCGGTGAGGCAACTTGCAGTTTCGGGACCGCTGCACTTGAGGGCCCCGGGGTCAAAGTTGCAGTTGCGAGGGTCTTCGAGGAGGCGGTCTTTGACGCCATCGTTGTCGTCGCATTTGTCGAGCACTGCGTCGTTGAGGAGTTTCAGTTTTTCGGGCGGCAGCGCGTGTTGTGGTGACTTGAGCGCGGTCATCAACAGGCGCATTCGCCAGGCGCAGAGGTGGATCTGGTTGTTCGCGGGCGCGCCGGCGATGATCCCATCAAAGTCTTCCGGGTAACGCTGCGCGGACATCAGGCCTTGGCGTCCTCCGGTTGAACAGCCCTCCCAATAGGACAGCCGTGGGCCACGTCCGTAATAGGAAGCTATCAGCGCCTTGGCTTTGACCGCGGTTTCGTGAACGGCGCGAAAGGCGAAGTCGACGATTTTCTCAGGATGGCCGAGTGCAAAGCTGCCGCTGCCACCGGCGTGACCGGTATCGGTGGATGCGCTGGCATAACCCTCGCGAACGGCATTCGTCATTCCACCCGTGTTGACGCTACCGACGAAACCGCCTCCGCCTACCATGAGGAATTTGCTATTCCACTCGGCGGCCGGCGGCAGCCAGACTTCGGATTTGATTTCGGAATCGGCCGTCGGTCGGAGAGTGATGGAAACCCGACAGTGAGTCGCCGTTTGGACGGCGGCGGTGACGTCGCGCAGGCGCGCCATTTCGGCACAAGGCGTCTCGGCGAACAGCGGAACGGCAAGCAGAAGAAACAGGCGCATGCTCACAGACTACTGCGTTCCGGCGTTCCACAGTAAGGGCCAAGCATCGTCGGACACAGCGATCCCCTTTCCACCGCGGCTTACGAACGGATCACGAGCAATCCTGACACGAGCATTTGAACGGCGGTGGCAGCGTCCGGTATCTTGACAGTCATAAACTTGCTTATGATGTTGGGGAGAGCTCGGCTGCGTGCTGCTGCTCTGGACTCCAGGTTCAAGGGAAAACCAGGAGCCGAGAACGAGATGTTGACACTGGCATGGGAAAGAACAGACTCGAAGCGTTCAGCGACGGCGTGCTCGCGATCATCATCACCATCATGGTTCTGGAACTCAAGGCGCCGCACAACGGCGAATTCGCAGCGCTTGCGCCTCTTCTCCCGGTGTTCCTAAGTTATGTGCTGAGCTTCATCTTTCTCGGCATTTATTGGAACAACCATCATCACCTGCTCCATTCGATCCAACACGTGAGTGGCGGCATCTTATGGGCGAACCTGCATCTCCTTTTCTGGCTATCGCTGTTTCCGTTCTCGACCGCATGGATGGGCGAGAACCACGTGGCGCCTGCGCCTACTGCGGCATATGGTTTCGTGCTGCTGATGGCTGCCATCGCGTACTATATCTTGCAGCGCGCTATCCTCGCCCGTGAAGGCAGTGATTCAGTCCTTGCGTCCGCCCTCGGGCACGATTGGAAGGGAAAGCTTTCTCCGTTGCTCTACCTCGCGGGCATCTTGCTTGCGTTCGTCAGTCCTCCGATTGCCGGCGGATTGTATGTCGTCGCCGCCCTCCTGTGGCTAATCCCAGACCGGAGAATCGAGCGGCAGTTCGAGACGCGGAAGTAGCGAGCTTCGTCCGTGTGACGAATAGAGCCTGCCCCAGTTCGATTACAGTCGAATCACGCGCAATCCGAACACGGATTGCTGAAGAGTAGCCGACTGTCTGGACGGCATGCCATGACAGAGGATCGTGTCCCGATCGTCCTGGTGACGGACGCACGACGTCCCCTTTTCGAGACCCTGTGATAAATTTGAACGCCGGAGCCAGATGGGAGCGAAGAAAACAAGGCAGTCGTGCGTCGCTGGTTTGAAGAGGTTTGGAATCAGGGACGCGAAGCAACTATAGAGGAACTGTTTCCCGCCGACGGGGTGGCGCACGGTTTGGGAGATTCGGAAGCGGACGCGCACGGACCGGCGGAATTCAAGCCGTTCGTGGCCAACATTCGCGGCAGCATTCCCGATGCACATATTCGCGTGGACGATATCCTCGCCGAGGGTGACACCGTAGCCGTCCGCATAACGCTGGAAGGAACTCACACTGGAGGCGGACTTGGCGTTCTGCCGACGGAGCGCAAGGTTTCTATTCAGGGGGTCATCATCATGCGAATCGTGCATGGCCAGATCGTGGAAGCTTGGAACAGCTATGACCAACTGGGATTGCTCCGCCAAATCGGCCTACTGCCGGGCCTCGGCGGCCGAGACCGCTTCTTGAGTAAGGAGTAGGCCCGTCGGCTTCAAGACTGCGATTACACTCCATAACACTGCCGGCGGTTGGCTAGCGAGACCAGCCCAGAATGCAGGAGAAGTCGCTCAAACGGAAGGGACGGCCGTTTCACAAAGTGCAAAGGCTGGCCCAAATGGCCCGAGTTTCAACCACACGCGACTACCTGATCTCGATTCGCACGATCGCTATAACGATAAGTTCTCATCACAGACGGAACGACGTCACCGCACTTCGGCCCGAGCGTACCGGGTCAGCGGCGGTTCCCCTGCATCACGAACGGCCACGACTACATGCGCCATTTTCACCTTTGGGCCCAAACGCACGCGAGCAGTTGGACCGTTCGCCTCGATCGACACAGTACTTTCCTGCTGCGGGTAAACAAGCCATTCGTACGTAATCTTGTCGCCGTCGGGATCGCTCGAGCCTCGCGCGTCCAGTTCAAGTCTGTTTACTCTCAGCTTCACCTCGGCCGTTCCGAACCAGCGCGAGAAACGTCGGGGTATCTCCCTCTTTGATCCCGCGAACCCGTCCGAGCTTTCCCGACCAGATGTCGCCCCCATCATAATTCGGGTATAGGGCGCCGAGCGGCCCGTGGCTCGCGCGCACGTGCGTTTCCACCCAATCGGAGGAGACCAGGGTCATGTCGCCGCCACGATACATCCCGCGGATGCCATGCCGTCTCACGATGTAGAAGAGGTCGGGAAAGGTCTTACGGATCCACGGTCCGGTTGAATCCTGGTCGTAGACGGCATGCACGCGCAGCCTGTTCCGCAAAGCCCGGTTGTCGCGCGTCCTCCATAGAGCCTGTGCCAGATCCGCCGAGCCTCCCCAGATCAAGATCCACAACGGGCGCTTGTCACTTTTGTTGGCGGCGCGGATGATCCAATCCGAGCCCTCTGTGTCCTTGCCCTCACCGACGCTTTGCTCAATCGGAATATTCGGCATTGCGATAGGCTGCCCGGCCTTGACGCGCTCCCGCAGTCGCGCCGGATCCGGATAGGCCGAGGCGTGCCGCCGGAGATTCGGCCAGACCAGTGCATATGCGTCGATGGCCTGCCGCACTAATTCAGGCCGAACCGTCGGGCCGTGTCTGAGGTTCGAGGTTGCGACGATGCCTTCCACATCGAACTCATTCGAGAACAACAGAAATCGTATGAGCGACTGTCCGTCATCGGGCTCACGTAGCCCCGCTGTCAGGCTCGAGATATCTGTGAGTACCAATACCCGGGGCTTCTCCGCGGCATTCGAGACCGCGACCAAAGCTGCGAGCACGAAAACCCGTTGCAACACGCTCTCAACTTAGCAGTTTTACTTTCACTCACAGGTTGCTTACTGCCGGGCCATTCCAAAGCGATACAAAGCATCGCTGGTACGGATGTAGATACTCCCATTTGTCAATGCAGGTGTCGCGTAGCAGCCTTCCTCGAGATCGTTGATCTGCATCACGTCCCATTCGGCCCCTGACTTCAAAACGATGACCTTTCCTTCCTCGCTCGCGATGAAGATCTTACCTTCCGCCGCTACAGGCGACGACGAGTAGGCGCCAAGCGCGCCTCCCAGCCTGCCGGCCTTGCTGACGCTTCCCGTCTTAGCGTCGAACGACGTCAATAATCCGCCGTTCTTCAGGACGTATAAAACACCCTCGTAATAAAGGGGTGATGGCACCACCGCGACGAAGCTCTTCTCGTATCTCCACAACTCGCGTGGTGTGCCGTCCGCGCCTCCGCCCAATTGAACGGCGAGCAGGCTGGAAGGTCCCCCGGACATGCTCTGCCGGAAATCGAATTCCTCTTGCGTAACAACCCCGTCGTTGTTCCCGACAAAAAGCCCCACGCCTTTTAAGTACGCGTCTTCGCCATACTCGTCCGGAGTCAACTTGGCGTCGGCGTTCCTGTCGTACTTTTGAAGCGGAACAGAAAACGGTGTTGCTCTGTCATTACCGTACCCAAACGTAAATAGCCTGTCATTCACCACGATCGGACTTGCCACCTCCGATGGGCTCAGCTTGTTCCAGCTCCACAGACGTTTGCCATTGTCCACTCGATGCGCGCCCAGCTGGCCGCGACTGGCCGTGAGCACCACCGGTGCGGAGCCAGTCGGCTCATAAAGCAGTGGAGTGGCATAGCCGTCCATCTCTTCCCGAGGAGTCTTCCATCGGAGCTCTCCGTTGCGCCTGTCGAACGCCGCGATGTATGAACCCAACATCTGGTCCAGGACCAAAATGACCTTGTCGCCTGCAATGATCGGGCACGAAGAATGTCCATTCTCATTCGAGAAGGGGCCGAGCGGTACCTTCCAGCGCTCCTTGCCGCTGGCATCGTAGGCAAGTAGCCCATATTCCGGAAAGAACACGTACACCAATTCGCCATCGGTAACGGGCGTAATAGCGGCGGAGTCATTCAGCGAGTGGGACGGCTCAACACGGGCACGATCCACGGAACGCTCCCACAGCAACTTGCCCGTCTCGCGATCGAAGCACTGTGTGTAAAGCTTGCCTTTCTCATAAGCGGTAAGAAAAATGTGCCGCCTCGTCAGGACAGGCGAAGACTTGCCCGGCCGCACAAGCGTTCTCCAGACAAGATTCTTGCTCTTGTTGAACTCGACGGGGAAACCGCTGTCTGCCGAAATACCGGAGCCGTTCGGACCCCGGAACCGCGGCCACTGCTGCGCAATGGCGGCCAAAGCCGATAGGAAAAGTGCAACGAACAGAGAGCGATAGCTCATAGGCTTGATAAAGCGCGCGAGAGCGGCGCGGACAGTATATCAATACGCGCCACAAGGACGAAACGCATGGATCATTTTGCATGGATCATTTTGTCTCGGAGTTAAAGATCAGCGCTGGTCCTGGAGCACGCGCTAAGGAAATGGAAGCACGGTACACTCCACTGGCGCCACCCACAGAATGAATGAACGGGTTTAATGGGTTAGCTCGCAGCGTTCTGGCAGCCACGAAGTACGAATCCAGTTGCGGCGGGTAGCCCTGGTGTCAAGTGGAATCGGCTTGGCGGCAGTACGTTCTGAATCCCTGGCTGGCTTCTAGACCTTCTCGACGTGCTTTGTCTTGGCAAAACGGCTATCGTGAACGGTGTAGTTGCGCATACCGATCAATTCGACCATCCTCCGCGGGTGAGCGGAAACGTTAGGCGTTCGCGAAAGGGCTACGTGAAATCACTCCTAAAGAAATATGTTCTCGCGATGATATTGGCTAGCATCAGCCAAGGGGACGCGCTGTCTCAATCACCGCTGCCCCATACGGAGTCAAGTCTTTCCGGAAACCCCGCCCTGGTACGTGACTGGGCAAATCGCCTGCTGGCCAACGACCCGAAGGTCCGCGCAACCGCCGAAGCCACACTGGTCAAAGGAGCGGTGCATTCGCTACCTTTGCTGAGACTATTCCTCGATCCTCGGCATGAAGACCTGCATGTGGTGACTTTTGAAATCATCCAGCTGATCGGTCCTCCTGCCATTCCGCTCCTGGTGGACCTGCTGCGGAATGAGTTGGACTCCATCCGGCGCAGCGCCGTCAATGAATTGATTGACTTGGCGCCCCATACAGAGTCGATTCAACCGGCGTTGAGGCGGGCGCTGAGAGACGAGGATTGGACTGTCGCGGGCGATGCAGCACGCGCCCTGGGCGCTTTGGGCAAGAGAGCCAGCCCTTCGGTAGGCGCGCTCGTCAATACTCTTTCTTCGCACGAAGATCCATACGTCCGCATCTACGCGGCAGAGGCCTTGGCGTCCATCGGTCCGACGGCGGTCAAGGCGACAACGGCTTTGGCAGGAGCCCTAGATGATCCGATTCCCGGCGTCCGATGGGCGGCGTGTGAGGCCCTCGCGAGCATCGGCCCTGCTGCGGAATCGGCAGTGCCACAGTTGATCGAAGCTCTGAAGGATGAATTCCTCTACGTGCGTATCTTCGCGGCCGGAGCTCTGGGAAGCTTCGGACCGAAGGCACAGTCGGCCCGGGAGGCGCTGAGAGCGGCGGCAAACGATCTCGCATTGCGTGATGAAGCAGAGTGGGCGCTGACTCGAATCGATGGAGTCAAATCTGGAAAGCCTGTCGCCGCCTCACACCTTGCACGCGCGCTCTCCGTCGCACCCCCACTCCGGACGACGAGCATCGAAACGAGCAATCCTCCGGTTGACTGGAATACGACCACCGGTCGGAACATCGTCTGGAGTGTCGAGCTAGGAAACGAAACGTTTGGCCGTCCCGTGGTTGCGGGCGATGCGGTCTATGTGGGCACCGACAACGCAAGGCGCATGAACCCGGCCTACCGGAAAGCAGCCGGTGTGCTCATGGCATTTCAAGCGAAGGATGGCAAGTTTCTTTGGCAGGATGTAGCTCCGCGAGTAGAGCGAGGTCTGCGAGAGTTTCTGTTGCCTTCGACGACAAGTGCGCCGTATGTGGAAAAGAACCGCTTGTACTATGTCACCGCCGAGTGCCAACTCCGTTGCCTCGACACACAGGGTTTCCGTGATGGCGAGAACGATGGTCCGTATCGGGAGGAGGTCTTCAAGGACAACGCTGCGGCCGACATCATCTGGGAGTTGGACATGTGTGGCCGATTGGGTGTCTTTCCGCATGAAGCCACCAATAGCGAAGTGTTGCCCGTGGGTAATCTGCTGATGGTCTCTACCTCCAACGGGCAAAATGAAGGCCACACGCGCGTCCCATCGCCGCGCGCCCCAAGTCTGATCGCGGTGGATAAGCGTTCGGGCGAAGTGGTCTGGCGCGCCTTTGGCCCTGGCGATCAGGTGCTGCACGGCCAGTGGTCCAGCCCTGTGGCGGCCAATGTTAAGGGGCGCATACAGGTGCTCTTCGGCGGAGGAGATGGTTGGCTGCGCTCTTACGATGCCGCGACGGGTCACGAAGTCTGGCGATTTGACGGCAATCCAAAAGACGCCCGCTTGCTTCCTCGACCAGGAGTTCTTTCGCGCGGCTCTATTATTGCTTCGCCAGTCTTCGCCGACGGCCGTGTCTTCGTTGCGATGGGACAGAGTCCTGGGCACGGCTCCGGCCCCTCGTTGATTCATGCGATCGGTCCTAACGGCCAAGGAGACGTCACCGAAAGCAGGCTCCTCTGGAGTTCTCGCGAGGTCGGTCGCGTGGTGGGAACGCCCATTGCGAAAGACGGTCTACTGTATGTTGGGGATCTCGGCGGAGCGATTCATTGTCTGGACGCGGCGACCGGCGCCCACATCTGGAAGCATGAGACGAACGAGGCCATTTGGGGATCCCTCCTGCTGGCCGGCGACCGGCTTTACGTTGGAAACGTTGACGGCAGAATGAGCGTTCTACGTGCCGGACGGCGAAAGCAATTGCTGGGGCAGATCGAAATGGATGCGCCACTCTATTCGCCTCCGGTGCCGATCGGCGATGCGCTTTATCTGGCCACAGCGAACCGGTTGTACTTCATCGCGGCAAAGCCTAAAGCGCCTTAAGGGCCCGTATCGACGGCCAGAACTGGACCTTCCCGCCAAGTCCTGGTGCGTCGTTTGTCGACATTCCGATAGCGCCTATACAAGCATCAGCACCGCTAGGAGCTGATGCTTGATCTTCAACGCGGCGGGTTCGATCCCGAATGGGCGAATTCTTGAGCGAATCCCGCCCACTGCCGTTTCAGAGCGGTCAGAAATCGTCGAAACTCAGGAACATCACGAAGCGCGGTGAGATGGGGATCATCGTGAAAAACAGGATAGTTTGGGAAACCCGTTTCACTGGCTCGGCGCAGCCAGGTCAAGGCTGACTCAGTCTTTCCAAGGATGGCGTAAGCGGCTGCGACTGCGTGTGCGGCATGATGAGAGTACGTAAACTGACGCTTATCCCGAGCCATACGGCGGGCTGCCGCCTCCGCCTTCTTAGCATCGCCACGCTTGGCGAACAGCAGCGCTTCCCAAGCGCTGACGAGCGGGTCTCCAGCCGCAATCTGCCCAGCGACCTTTATCTTTTCCTCGGCGTCATTCAGATCGCCAACATAAAGGGGAACTGCCGGGAACTGGATAGCCGCATGGAGGTGAGACGGATCCGTGGCGAGAGCGCGCGCATGATATTTATACGCAGTGTCGTAGTCCCACGAATACATTGCGATATGACCGATCACCATAATGGCAAGCGGATCCTGGGGATTGGTCGCTAGCGCGGTGCTTGCCGCGCGCTTCGCATCATCGTGAAGGCCGACGTGAAAAAGATACATCGCATTCCAGATCTGCGCGTTTTTGCATCCCGGGTTCAAGCGCAGAGCTCTCGTTATCGAACGGAGCGCCTTACGGCACTGAAAGTTTGGCGGACTCCATTGCAGCCGCCCCTGAGCGCAACAGCCATCTGCATTTCCGGCATCAACGTTCAGGCACCGGCGCACAGCGAGTTCCGCCCGCCCGAGCCATTGTTCGCCAGGTTCGAACAGAGTGCCCATCGTGAGACACGCGTCTGCTAATCGAGCCCACGCGTCCGCAAACTTCCCATCCAGTCGAGTGGCTTCCTCAAGCATCGTGATCGCCGTCCGCAGCTCCCACCTGTTCAGTCGCGAGAGGCGATCCATAGCTCGCAGATATAGCTCGTACGCGACTGGATTGTCGGTGGGCGGCAGTTGGTCTGCGGCGGAAGCAACTGGCAATCCAAGCACAGATCGGACGCTGTCGCCCATGGAATCCTGAAGCTGAAACAGCTCCGTTTCCTCTGAATCGTATTTTGCGGAAGAGATAGAACGGCGTTCTGAGGCGTCCCAGATCTGCACGTGAACGCGAATTTTTGAGGCGAGCTTCTGAACACTTCCTTCGATACAGATATCCGTATTCAGCTCCCGAGCTGCAAGAAGCGGGTCCATGATTCTACCGGCGTAACGCAAGACGCTACTTGTGGGCCGAACCATCACCTCCGCACACATACTGAGCTGGTTAATCAGGGCATCTGCCAGCGCCACACACAGGAATTCGCTTGCTGGATCAGGTGTGAGCAGCCGAAACGGCAAAACCGCTACAGTCCTCTTGTCGCCCACCGCTGACGAGACAAGGGGTCCAATTTCAAACTCTCGTTCAGCAACGGCAAGTTCAACCTGGACCTCGTGTGCCGACTGATACCTCTCGCCCGGATCTTTCGAGAGTAGTCGCCTTATAATCCTGCCTAGTCCCGAGCTGTGATCGTGAGTGGATACCTTCAGATCGGGCGCGTCCTGATGAACAATCTGCGAAACCAGCGCGGCTGTCGTGGAAGCATTAAATGGACGGTGGCCGGACGCAAGTTCGAACAGCACAACGCCAAGTGAATATAGGTCGGCGCGACCGTCGATCCGTGCCGATTGAAAAGCCTCGGGAGCGGTGTATGCCAACGTTCCGGCAAAATGATGATCGCAGCTGTCAACGGTCTGCAGTGTGACGGTCCCCGTGCTTACGCTGAATCGTCTTGCGATTCCGAAGTCGAGCAGCTTCACGCGCCCGTTCGGAAGCATCATAACGTTCTCCGGCTTCACGTCCCCGTGAACGATTCCTTCCGAGTGAGCGGCGTGCAGCGCCTCGGCAATTTGCTCTCCCAGGCGAAGCACGGTTCTCAGATCTGTGCGGCCTTGTTGCAGCATGGTCCGCATACTTATTCCGGGTAACAACTCCATCACAAGGAAGTGCTGACCGTCCTGCTCCCCGAGTTCGTAGATCGTGATAATCGCAGGATGATTCAATGCGGAGGCCGCGCGAGCCTCAGCTAGAACAGCAGAAGCGGCATCGCCCGACAATAGGATTTTCCCCGTAAGAATCTTGAGAGCAACCTGCCGTTGGAGGTGTAGGTCGTATGCACGGAAGACGACACCCATGCCGCCACGCCCCAGTTCTGCGTCGATTCGATAGTGCGAAACGATTCTGCCGACCATGGTGAACGATCCGTCCCGGTTCGATAACTACTTCCCGAGAGAATACTGAGGTCACTATACATCGCCGGAGGAAATGGGCATGCGGGCCTGTTATCGAAGTGGAACGGGAAACCGTCGAAGAAGGGCGCGGGCTTTGAGCAGCCGCTAGCCGCGCAGCACTGGCATATCGACGTGTCGTACATCAAAATCACCGAGACGTTCTACTACCTGTGCAGCATTCTGGATGGCTGCAGCCGCTACATCGTGAACTGGGATCTGGGGAGTTGATGACCGAGGCGGAGATCGAGATCATCTTGGAGCGCGCCAAGCAACTTCGCCCGGAAGCGCGGTCCCGCTGTCGCTGGAGGATGCGCGGCAGCTGGCGCAAAGCTACGTGGAACATTACAACGATATCTGCTTGAAGAGTGCCATTGGCTACATCACGACGAAGGACATGCTCGCCGGCCGTCAGCACGAGATCCATGCTGAGCGAGATCGGAAGCTTGAGCGGGCACGAAAACAGCCTCAGACTCGTCGGCAGCAGGCCGCGTGAAGAAGGGCGACGCGGCAATTTTCGGCCTCGGCGGACTCTAGTAAACGCTACGCCGTAGATCACGATTAATCGGCACTGCGTCATGGCCATCTTCCGAACGGCGTTACCGTTCGCTCGTGCGAATGTCGGTGCTCTCTCCAGGACCGGAGCTGGACGGGAACCTGATTTCCTGCCGATTGCCTGAAACCGCTCATTTCCGAGCCGTTCGTGACAGATCGTTGACGTCTTGGCCATTCCCGTGGGCGTGTTAACCCTCGCTCGATGATTCGACCTAGGCACTGATGCCGCCACGAACAACCGTCAAATACCGCGAAGCACAGCCATTGGGTCGATCCGCGACGCTCGACGCGCCGGAATCTGACCCGCGAGCAACGCTACTCCGCACAGCACTAGGGTTACACCTGCGAAGGTAAGCGGGTCGGCCGGTTCAGTCTGGAAGAGTAACGACGCAATCGCCCTGGCCACTACAAACGAAATAACGCCGCCAATCACGATTCCGATCAGAGCGAGCTGTAGCGTCTGCGAGAACACCCCCATCTGCACTCGACCCGACGTCGCGCCGAGTGCCATCCGAATTCCAATCTCCTGTGCCTGCTGGCTCACCGAATACGAGATCACTCCATATATCCCAAGAGATGCCAGCAACAGCCCGAACACCGCGAAGCAGGTGACCAGAAAAACCAGGAACCGCCTCGGGGACACTGCGTGATCCACAATCTGCTGAATCGCTCGCATCCGGGTCCCCGGCTGTCCCGGATTCAGGGACCGGATTGCTGACAGGATCGCCGGCTCCACCGTCGAAATCGGCAGTGGTGTACTCACTACCAGCTCAGCGCCCTCGGGTTCGAACTGCATCATCGCAACGTACGCATGCGGGCTGGCCTTCTCCTCGAGACTGCTCTCGCGCACATCTTTGACTACACCGACACCACGACTTTCCCCGCGGCCCAGGCCGTACACGGGCTGCCCCACTGGATCCCGTCCGGGCCATTGGACGCGCTGCCGCCTCGTTGATTACGATCGCGCGTGGAGCACCCGACCCATCACGCCACGAAATATCTCTCCCCGCCACGAGTCGCATGCCCATGGTCTCCAGATAACCCGGCGTAACCACATACACAAAGGCTGCATGCGGCTTTCCGTCATGCATGTTCTCCTTGGCGATCAACCCCCAACTCCGATTGCGATCGAGTGGCAGCATGTCCGACATACCGGCGGCGTGGATTCCTGGAATTGCGCGCACACTCTCAAGCATCTGCGCGAGCACAGCACCGCGGCGAGCTTCGTTGCCGTCATCGTGAATCTCAACCTTGATTGCAGCCACCTGCGCTGGCCGGAACCCAAGATCCACATCGAGAAGCCGCACGAAGCTGCGTAACAGCAGCCCCGCACCAACCAGCAGTACGCACGCTAGTGCAACCTCGGAGACCACCAGCCATGCTCGGATTCGCTCGTGGCGCTTGCCCTGGCTTATGCCGGCTCCGCTATCTTTCAATGAGCTCTGCAGATTGCCGCCTGCGATACGAAGCGCCGGCGCCAATCCCGCAATTACACCCACTGAGATTGCGATCAGCGCCGTCCATGCGAGCGCCGCACTATCCACGCGTACCGTGGCCAGCAGCGGAAGCGCGATCCATGTCTGGCGCGCAACGTAAGCCGTGATGACCCAAGCGAGCGCGAAGCCGAGTAACGCACCTACGCCCGTGAGCGCGAGACTCTCTGTAAGCAGCTGCCGGACGATCCGCCCGCGTCCCGCGCCAAGCGCCGTCCGCATCGCAAACTCTTTTCCCCGCGATAGCGCTCGAGCCAGGAAGACATTGGACACGTTGATACACACGATCAGCAGCATCAGCCCGACAGCACACCAGAGCACAGTCAGCGACCTGCCAAGTGTCCCCGTTACGCGATCCCGCAACGAGAGGAGCGTTGACTTATAGTCCGTCCACCACTCTTTGTTAGCAGCCTTTAGCTGAGGGAACAGTATATTCGCTTCCGCCTGCGCCTGCGACAGCGATACACCAGGCTTTAATCGGCCCAGCACGGCCAGCGTGTTCCCCCAAGTCCGCCAGAAATCCATATATGCGGGCACGAAGAAATCCACGTGCATGCCCGGAGAGAACACCGCCCCGAAGTCGAAGGAAGCCGGCAGGACTCCAATCACCTTCAAAGGTCCGCTGATGTCCGCGGGCGTCGCTTGGATCGAAATCGTCTTACCTACAATCGCCGGGTCGCCCCCGAACTGGCGCTGCCAGAACGAGTGGCTCAGCAAAGCAGCGGCGGGCCCAGCTTTCTTGCACTCGTCAGGAGTAAACAGCCGGCCCAATACCGGCTTCACACCCAGAGTCGGAAAGAAATTCTCGGCCACCTGGACTCCAACCAGAGGCAGCAGATCGCCCCGGCCGATCAGTTTGTATTGAACTGAGTTGAAGAAGGTCTGATAGCTCGTCACCTGCTGGAACGATTGATTGTGACGTTGGAACTCCTCGAACGCAGAGACAGTATACGTCTGATTCGATAGTCCTCCCTCCTCGGAGTTTTTAGTCAGCCATACCAACGCGTTTGGATCGTGGAACGGGAGCGGACGCAGTAAGATCGTGTTCACCACACTGAACACCGCGACGTTCGCACCAATACCGAAAGCGAGCACCAGAATCAGGATCGCGGCAAGCGCATACCCGCGGCGCAGCGAGCGCATAGTAAATCGCAAGTCTTGGCGCAGCACTTCAAACATCGCAAGCCCACGAGCTTCTCGATGAAGCTCCACCGCCTGCGACACACCCCCGAACCTGACCAGCGCCTGACGCCGCGCCTCGTCGAGCGGCATGCCCGAACGCACATTAACGTCAATCGCTTGCTGAAGATGCGTCGCGATATCTACGTCCAGGTCAGCGTCGAGCGGAGTGCGGCGAAACACCGCCACCACGCGATTCCATCTCTCTCGCAGCAAATCGATCATCACCGGACTCCTTCCGATCCTGCCTCCAGGACTCGGTTCATGAGGTTTGTCAATCTCTGCCAATACGCCGTATCTTGGACCAATTGTTTTCGTCCCCGGCGCGTGATGGAGTAGAACTTTGCCTTTCGATTGTTATCGGAAACGCCCCACTCTGCCGAGATCCAGCCGCGTTGCTGCAGCCGGACGAGTGAGGCATAAATAGTGCCCTGGTTCAACAACACCTGGTCGCCGCTGACCTGCTCTATCCGCCGGGCGATTCCAAAACCATGCAGCGGGCCCATACCCGCAAGCGTCTGGAGAACCATAACGTCCAACGTCCCCTGTATCAGTTCGAGTCTGTCTTTACGGGATTGTCTCATGTGGCGTTACCACATGAATTATACAGTACAGCAGAACACCGGTTACACGCATTCCATCGCTTTGCTCCCCGAAAGAGCGGAGGCTATCTCCATTCCAGCGTCAAGTTCAACGCTGAAAAGGACGGCCCACAACAAAACGGTACCGCCGGACACCCGCTCGCGGGAGTGTTTTGGATTGCTACCCGCCGCTAGTCGACAAGCGTTTACCAAACTGTCCGCAGCCGCCGCGCGGCCTGCGCGAGAGTTGAATCATTCCTTTCCTAGCCAGTCTAGTTTTCGCGGCGTCAATGAGGTATGAATTCGGGCCACCAGCTAACCTGATTTCCTTTTGAAACCAGTTGCTGGTTCAGCAGCGAGGCTTGCCCGCGACCACATTAGGCCAGCACAAGAGCAGAAGTACTGGTAGTTCCTAGAACCCTGCCCATATCCAATGGATGCCAATCCTCTTTCTTGCCGCCCTTGAACTTTGGATCCTTGTCTTTCTTGTCCTTGAACTTTGAACGTTGGTGGCGATTTAATCCGGCCTTGATTTGGCTGCCGCAGGCGTGGGCGAAAGAATCGGCGTGATCATTGGCGACAATCGTCGCGCCGCGAACACCGAGCTTACTGACGAGAGAAGCATCAGCCACGATGACGTCAGGATTGACAGACCCATCTCTTATTAGGTTGGCACGAGCCAGTTATTCTAAGCCACGTCGGAGCCACTTGCTAGACAAGTTGTTGATGCTACCCCTATATTGCCGTGCGCTTTCTAAGGCAACTCCTATCATTGCGAAGAGCGCATCCTCAGCGCTTGCAAATGGAGAAGAAAGCCCCATCACCGCTGTGAGCCAACATCAACCTTAGTAACGCTCAGCCCGAAGGAAGTAAGTGGCAGAGGATTGCTTTAAGAAAATGCGGACGAGCCCAATGCCGTTGCCAACGGCAGGTTAGAGCTTCGGTCCACGACAACTAAGATCGAGCTGATAGGGCATCCGATTGATTCCCGTCTTCCCCTTTCCATCGGCGCCAATGCTGTATACACGCTTGCGGAACGAATGAGCTTTCCGCCATCGAGGAACTCATAGGCATCAATCTCAAGGGTCTTGTCAATCACATCATGTCACCCATCAGCCAACGACACAGACGTCACATCATCATTGATATCGAGGCTCACAGATTCACCCCGCGATTGATTTAGCGCAGGCGCTGGCTGTCAATGCACCTCCAAAATCTCGTTATCGTCTACGATCCCGACGCGCAGCGCCTGGTGTCGCTCATTTAGTGGTATCTGAGGGCCGAACGGTAACGGTAAACGTGAGAAACTTAGTCGCCAAATCTCTGCTCCACATCGGTTTCACAGCGAGTCAGATCCGGCTTCTGGCAGATGGTGGACGTAGCAGCTCTGCGTGGAGGCGCCAGACGCCGCGACTTCCCATTGCATCGAATCCAGATCGCCAGCCTAAGTGAAGCCTCCAAAGCATGACACAATCACTGACACTAGATATAATTATTGTCGCCAGCGACTTTCGCTATCGAGAATCTATTCTGAGATATGGCAACCCTAGATGACCGGGATCTGTACTCCGGATTAATTCGGCTTCACATCCTGCACCACGCTGCAAAACAGCCGATTTTCGGCTTTTGGATGGTCGAAGAACTCGCCGAACACGGGTACAAGATGAGTACGGGAACGTTGTATCCGATCTTGCACGGCCTCGAGCGCAAAGGGTATTTGCGATCACAGGTGGAGCGTGAAGGTAAAACCTCACGCCGAGTCTATGAGGCGACACCCTTGGGTAAGCGTGCGCTCAGAAGAGCGCTGGGCAAGGTGCGAGAGCTCTACGGTGAATTGATAGAGGAGAAAGGCTAGCGTGGTTCCTGTTCTTTGTGAATTGCTATGTTGAATTTCCCTGGAACAATTTGTGCGAGAGCACTCGCTCTTCTCAGCGTCGCGACAAGCTCGCTAATCGCGCAGACGCCGCCGACGGCCGCGCCACTTACCATGGAGCAGGTCGTGTCTGTTGCTCTCCAGCGATATCCGGCTGTTCGTGTTTCTGAAGCGGAGGTCCGAAGTGCTGCGGCGGGTATCCAATTGGCCCGAACTGCCTACCTGCCCCAACTGAACGCGGTTGCCGGCGCGAATCGCGCCACCAGGAACAATGTTTTCGGGCTGCTGCTGCCTTCGCAAATCCTTGCCCCCGTGACAGGCCCTGTGCTCGGTACCAATAGTCTTGCGAGCGCGTGGGGCAGCACTGTCGGGGTGCTCATCAGATGGGAGCCTTTTGATTTTGGCCTCCGCCACGCCAACGTATCCATCGCGGAAGCAGGACGTGCCAGAGCCGAGGCTGCGGTTGTGCGAACGCGTCTTGATATCGCTACGCTTGCTGCCGACAGTGTTCTGACTCTCGTAGCTGCTGAACAGACGGTGGCCGCAGCCCAGGCGGCGGTGGAGCGCTCGCGCGAACTGTTAAGGATCACAGACGCTCTTGTTAAAGCAGAGCTTCGTCCCGGAGTGGAATCGTCACTTGCCCGCGCCGAGCAGGCCGCAGCCGAGGCGCAACTTATCCGCTCGCGGCAATCGGTTACTCAATCGAAGGTCGCACTGGCCGCGCTCTTGGGCACAGCTGCCAACGGGGTTGCTGTTTCATCCCGAAAACTCCTTGCGGCGCCACAACCCCCTCCGGAATCTCGCGATTTGGCCGCAAACCCAATGGCGCAAGAAGCGAATGCGGTTGTAAACGAGTCCGAGGCCCGCTTGCGCGCTCTGGATCGTATGTACTTCCCACGGTTCGCGATCGAGGGAACGAGCTATGCGCGCGGCACCGGAGCTCATCCTGATGGGCGTCTGCTCGGCGGTGTTAATGGGTTGGCGCCTAACATTCAAAATTGGGGTCTTGGGTTCACGGTCACCTTTCCCGTATTCGATATTGCCGGCATCCGGGCCCGAAAGAGCGCCGAGAATGCGCGCCTGGACGCTGAGCGTGGACGTTATGAGCAGACACTGATAGACCTCAAGTCCCGGCGAGACCAGGCTGTTGCCGCCTACGAAGGCGCAGTCCAAGTTTCCCAAACTACGCCAGTTGCCACCGCCGCGGCAAGGGCCGCCGTGGAGCAAGCAAGCGCACGATACCAGTCAGGATTAGGAACGGCGCTCGAAGTGGCCGACGCGCAGCGCCGGCTTGCTCAGGCGGAAATCGACGACAGCTTGGCGCGACTCGCGATCTGGCGCGCACGCCTCGCGGTATTTTCCGCTGAGGGCGACATAACACCCTTGCTCGCAGAAGCGAGCCAGTAGGAGTAGTTGAATGCGACTTGTTCTTGCAGCCCTTACCCGGCCCATTAGTCTCCTGATGGTCATCATCGCAGTCGCCCTCGCCGCTGGCCTTGCGCTCAAGCGGATGCCCGTGGACATCTTCCCGCAGGGCGGCGAACCGGCGATCTATGTGGCTCAGCCCTATGGCGGAATGGATCCGTCGCAGATGGAAGGCTTCCTCACGTACTACTACGAGTATCACTTCCTCTACATCACCGGGATCCAGAGGGTGGAGTCCAAGAGCATCCAGGGCGCTGCGCTGATGAAGCTTGTGTTCTATCCCGGCACCGACATGAACCAGGCTATGGCGCAGACTGTCGGTTACGTTAATCGATCTCGGGCCTTCATGCCTCCTGGCGCAGTGCCGCCTTTCATCACCCGGTTTGATGCCGGCAGCGTTCCGGTCGGCCAGCTTGTGTTCAGCAGCCCGACGCTGAGTGCGGGCGAACTCCAGGACATCGCTCTGAATCGTGTGCGCCCGCTATTTGCCACTTTGCCGGGCGTCTCCGCCCCGCCTCCCTTTGGTGGCAACCAGCGCACGATCGTCGTCCGGCTTGATCCCGACAAGCTCAGGCAGTACGGCATATCTCCTGAGCAGGCGATCGGCGCCGTAAACAAGGCAACGACCGTCGTTCCCTCCGGAAACGTCCGCACGGGCGATGTGAACCGGTTCGCGGTGACAAACTCCGTAATCGGCGGCAATCTCGCCGACCTGGCTAATGCGCCCGTACGAGTCGGGACGGGGACCACCGTTTACATCCGCGATATCGCTGTTGTCGAAAACGGCACTGACATCCTAACCGCGTACGCTCATGTCAACGGCAAACGAACCGTCTACATTCCCGTAACGAAACGTGCCGACGCGAGCACGCTCGCCGTGCTCAACGCTGTGAAAGCTGCGACTTCCGAGCTTCCGGGAGGTGGCGCCTGAAGGAGTTGATGTCAGACTCGAGTTCGACCAGACCGGTTATGTGACCAATGCCATCAACGGACTCGCGTTCGAGGCTGTGCTCGGCGCGTTTCTCACTGGCTTGATGGTTCTTCTTTTCCTCCGGGACTGGCGAAGTGCCTTTATCGTAATTACGACCATCCCGCTTGCGCTGCTTTCCGCGGTCGTCTTCCTTTGGGCAGCCGGGCAAACGATCAACATCATGACGCTCGGAGGTCTGGCTCTCGCCGTCGGCATCCTCGTCGACGAAGCCACGGTGGAGGTCGAAAACATCCACACGCAGATGGCCCGTGGCCTGCCACGCGGGCTGGCTGTGGTTGAGGCAGCACGACGCACCGCGCTTCCACGGCTGCTGGCGATGGTTTGCATCCTGGCCGTATTCGTTCCTGCTTTCTTCATGGAGGGCATCAGCCGCCAATTGTTTGTGCCGCTATCGATGGCAGTCGGTTTCGCGATGATCTCGTCCTATGTGCTTTCGACGAGTCTGGTACCGGTTCTTGCAACCTGGCTCATGCGCACCGGTCATGCCGAAGATGAGAATCGTGGCCTCTTCGGACGAGTGCGCTGGGCATATGGCCGGTACCTTCACTTTGCGCTGAAGTTCCGCTTCCCGCTCGTAGCTGCTTATCTCGCCGCAGCCGTCGTTCTGATGATGCTGCTGGTCCCGGTTATCGGCACCGAACTATTCCCGCAGACAGATCCGCCCCAGTTTCAGGTTCGGCTTCGCGCTCCCACCGGCACGCGGATTGAACGCACAGAGCTGGTGGCGCTTGAAAGCGCTCGAATCAATTCGCGAGAGATCGGCCCTGATAACGTTTCGATCACGACCGCATTCATAGGCGTGCAGCCCGCGAGCTATCCGATCAACACGATCTTCTTATGGACCAGCGGCCCACACGAGGCGGTACTTACGGTAGCTCTGAAACCGGAGGCGCGCCGCGGCAGCGTCGAACTCCGAGAGCGGCTGCGCGAAAGGTTGCGGAAAGAAATGCCTCACGTTGCCGTTTCGTTCGAAGCGGGCGACATTGTTAATCAGGTGATCAGTGCCGGCTCGCCGACTCCGGTGGAAGTCGCGATTCAGGGTCCGAGCCTGGCAGACGATCGAGCGCATGCGGCGAAGGCTGCATGCCGAGCTTGCGAAGCTGCCCTTCCTTCGCGATCTGCAGTTTGCCCAGCCGCAGGATTATCCAACACTGCAGGTGAACATCGACCGCGACCGTGCAGGACAGTACGGACTGACTATGCACGATGTGGCCCGCTCGCTCGTGGCCGCGACTTCGTCCTCGCGTTTCACCGACCCGAACTACTGGCGTGATCCGAACTCCGGCAATGCCTTTCAGATTCAAGTCGAGATCCCGCAGAATCGGATTCAATCCAGCAGCGATGTAGCGCAACTCCCGGTCGCGCCGGACGGGGCGTCCCGGCCGCTGCTTGGCGAACTGGCGGAAATAAAGGAAGGAACCAGCCCTGGTCTGATGGAGCGACATAACGGGCAAAGAGTGCTGAGCCTGACTGCCAATCTGCACGGGATAACGCTGGGAAAAGCTGTCCCGAAATCCAGCAGGCCATCAGTCGAGCCGGAACGCCGCCGCGGGGCGTGAGAGTCTTCCTACGCGGTCAGGCGCCCGCGCTGCAGCAGACAATCAGCGGCCTTCGTACCGGATTGCTGCTTGCGGTTGTAGTCATCTTCCTCCTGCTTGCGGCCAACTTTTCAATCGCTGCGTCTCGCGCTCGCGATCATTCTCACTGTTCCAGCCGTGCTCTGCGGTGTAATGCTCATGCTGCTTGTTACCGGGACCACCTTGAACATTCAGTCGTTCATGGGAGCCATTATGGCGATCGGCATCGCCGTCGCGAATTCGATTCTGCTCGTGAGTTTTTCGGAAGCTGCACGCCGGGAGTTGAAGACTGACAGTCCTCGATGCAGCCCGAGAAGGCGCCGTCGGTCGGCTGCGCGCCGTGCTGATGACCGCCTCGGCCATGATCATGGGCATGGTCCCGATGGCGCTCGGGCTCGGAGAGAGCGGCGAACAGTCAGCTCCGCTGGGCCGGGCCGTTATCGGCGGTCTGATCGTCGCAACATTCACAACGCTGACTGTGCTGCCCGCGATCTACGCAATTCTGCAGCGGCGTGCCAGCGTACAATCACCATCCCTTAACCCTGCTGATCCGGAGAGCCGACACTATGTGCCGACTGCTGTTTAAGGCCTATCTTGCCCTAATTCTGATGTCCCTGGCCGCACTCGCCCAACCGGTTGACGTCGTGCCGGTGCGCTCTCAGACGATCGAGCGGACGATCGTTCTAACGGGCGAGATCCTTCCGTACCAGCGTGTGACCTTGCATGCGCGCGCGAACGGCTACGTGGATCGCGTTCTGGTCGATCGCGGCAGTGCTGTGAAGCAAGGGCAGCTTCTTGTGTCCTTGACGGCGCCGGAGCTCGCGGCGCAAACAGCGGAAGCAGAGTCACGCGCCGAAACTGCCGAGTCGGCACGCGCCGAAGCCGAGGCTAGGCTCGCGGCAGCGCAAGCCACATACGAGCGATTGAAAAAAGCCGCGGAGACTCCCGGCGCCATCGCCGGCAACGAACTCATCCAAGCCGAAAAGAGCGTACAGGCAGCAGAGGCCGCAGTGCGCTCCGCGGAGAGTGCGGTTCGCGCCGCCAAAGCTTCGGTTCAGGCGACAAAACAATCAGAGGAGTACCTCAAAGTCACTGCTCCGTTTTCCGGAGTTATCACGGAGCGCTTTGTCCACCCCGGAGCACTGGTCGGTCCGGGAAACGGATCGGCCGGAGCACTGCTTGAACTTGAGCAAGTAACTCGGTTGCGAGTCGTCGTGCCGGTGCCGGAAGCTCAGGTCGCCGGTGTCCGTCGCAGAACGCGGGTAGACTTCCGCGTACCAGCCTATCCAGGCAGAACGTTTAGCGGCGCCGTGGCACGTATTGACAGATCGCTCGATCCGAAGACCAGGACGATGGCGGTAGAGTTGGACATTTCAAATCCGCGGGACGAGTTGTCACCCGGGATGTATCCACAGATTGACTGGCCCACTCGCGGCAGCAACGCTTCGCTGCTAGTTCCTCCAACGGCCATCGTCACCACAACCGAGCGCACATTTGTGATTCGTGTGCGCTCCGATGGGCGTGCAGAATGGGTCAACGTCCGTCGCGGCGCGATAGCCGGCGATCTTGTCGAGGTGCTCGGGGACCTTACGGCTGGAGACATGGTGGTCCGACGGGGTAGCGATGAAATCCGCGAGGGAACCCGACTGCAAACTCGAAAGATTAGCTAACCAAGCGTTGTCGGCCGTTGCTACTTAAGGCGGCCTCCTCCAGACTCCTCCGCCCGAAAATGGCTGTCTACCCGCTAACGGGCAAGCTCTCCATTCCACACCGGACCAGCACCCGATAGACGCCACTTGAGGCGCCTCGCAAAAGACGTTCCTACGAAAAACTCTGCGGTTAAACCTACGCGGTTTCAGGGTATACGCGTGCAGAACCCTCAGGTTTCGGTGAATATTCTGGCGATTTGTTCGCGAGTTCTGAACGACGGTTATGGGCGCATGGAATGCCCCGTTCAGAACACTTGCAAGGTCGACCCCGTTTGCGGTGCTGGCTTGATTCCGTTGTGGAAGCGGCTACGAGGGGAATCGGTTCGATGGGAACGGACGCTTCGATCGGTTGAAGCGTCACGTAATAGCCAAGCTTCCGGAGACGGTCGACCAGCTTGCGGGTTAGCTTCGGCTTGTTGTGTTGATCGTAATGATTCGCGCCGAATTCCTGATAGACACAGCCATCGCGAACAATGTGAAAGATGATGATGATCAGTTGATGAGCGACAGCCATGATGGCTTTCTGTTCGCCGCGGCGAGTCCGCACGCGACGATACAGCGCCGAAAGATGCGAGTCCTTCTTGTGGCTGGCCGCCCAAGCCGCTTGGCAGAGAACACGTCGCAGGTAACGATTGCCTTTACGGGTTTTGCCGCTGATCCGCTTGCCTCCACTTTCGCGATTGCCTGGGCACAATGCCGCCCAACTCGCCAAATGCTCTGCATCTTGGAATAGTTGCATATCCGTGCCGATCTCGGCTAAGACTGTCCACGCCGAGATACGATCCAGACCAGGGATCGTGGCGATTCGAGTCAGCAGTTCTTGGTAACCGGCGACGCGTTGCTCAATGTCGGCTGTCAAATCCGCCAACCGTACTTCCAGATCGCTCAGTTGTCCCAGCATGCGCGCTAACATCAACCGTTGGTGGACGGTGAAGGTTCCTTGTAGGGCCAACTCGAGTTGCGCCTTCTTGCCGCGCAAGGTCCCACACGCATAATCGGCCATCCATCCAGCGTCACGATTGCCCTCGACGAGGGAGGCCAGCATGCGTCGGCCGCTGAGACCAAACAGATCGCTGGCAACACTCGATATTTTGATATTGCCTGATTCACAAAGCTGTCCAATCCGGTTTTTGATACGGTTGACGTCCTCCAGCCAGTGCACGCGCAATCGCGTCAAGTCTCGCAACTCGCGGATCTCGCGCGGAGGGATAAAACTGCCCCTCAAGTCATCCCTCTCCAGCCGCGTTGCCAGCCACTTAGCGTCGAGCCGATCAGTCTTGCGACCAGCTAACGCCTTCACATAGAGCGGATTCACCAACGTCATGTTGGGAAACGCTTCTTCGAGAATGTTCCACACCGGCCGCCAATATTGGCCGGTGGATTCCATTACGATTTCCGTCACGCGACAATTCAGCAGCCAGCCGCGCATCGCTTCAGATCTCGGGTAAACGTCCGAAACCTCTCTTCTTTGAGGGGAATTGACCGGCTGCCCACGGGCGGCAGCACGCAAACACTGATGCTCTTCTTGTGAACATCAATGCCGCAACAACGGCGGTATTCTGGTTCCATGTTGTCCTCTCGGCCGCCGCGCGAAGGGACGCTGCTACAGATCTCGACAATCCTACACGTGTTCACCGCCGGCGGCGGGACAACAGTCGCTACTTCCGAAGAAAAACGTCCCTGGCCATATTCACAGTCGGGCTATTAACACCAACGCATTACCGGCCTTCCATTCGCGGGGCGACTCTGCTTATTCTCTCGCCGTTGTGTTCTTTTTCATCCCCGCCACTGCGCGACCCGGAGGGTCTCGGAACCTTGTTGACCAAAGTTGAAAATCTATATTTACCTGTATTTTCAACAAAACTGTCCCAAATCCGGCAAAGACCACCAATGCGCGTGCCACGATAAAAGCAGGAGACACGCATGTCGCAAGCCGCCACCGCACGAGCCAACGGAGCCAAATCGAACGGGCCCATCACCGCCGAGGGGAAAGCCATATCCGCACAGAACAGCCTGAAGCACGGAAGGTGTGAACGAATGGTGGTTTTGGGAAAGCGAGATAACGACAAATGATTTTAGTTTGCTGCGAATTGATTTCACGAGAGAGAGGGCGATACCGCCGTGAAACCTGCGTAGAGCCTCGTTTTTAGCCTCATTGAGCGGTTTCAGAGGATGACGATCAAGCTTTAGGCGACTGCGTTTAATTGCTTCCGCCATCGCAGGCGGATCCACTGCTGAATGTTGTAAGTGAGAGCGGCCCAGACTGATTCCAGCCTGACTTTACGAAGACCCCGAACTCGGAAACGACGCAGACCGATCTTTTCTTTCAACCAAGCGTTGGCAAACTCAGCAACCTGCGATCTTTGCTTATAGATTTCGGCGCTCTCCGGTGTTTCCATCTTGGTGCGGAATGCCGTAATCTTCGGGTCATCTTCCAACACTCGGATGGTGCGGGTCGCAGTCTGCGGGCAACACTGCGGCTTAAACGGGCAGGCCGCGCATACGTCTGCTTTGGCCTTGTACTCGCGCACGACGCCGCTGGCGGCATTAGCAATTCGATAGTAGGGCAGCAGTTGGTCAGCGGGACAACGGACGCTATTCAGTTCGGCCACGAAGGTGAATTTGTCAGAGGCAAATTCTTGTGCCACACCATATCGTTTGCGCTGGCCTTCTAAACGCGCCGGATTGGCTACTTGCAGGGGACCAATAAGATCGGTTTTGCCGTTAAGGGCGATGATGTTTTCACTGCTGATGTAGCCGGCATCGGCCAGTAATTGATCGGGCGCCTTTCCGAACGTTTCCTTGACCCGTTCCACCGCAGCCTGCAGGTGCGGCGCATCGGCGCCGCTTTGGGTCACATCCAGCCCGATAATGATGCCAGCCGCTGCATCCGTTGAAATCTGAACGTTGTAGCTGGGTTCGAATCCACCCCCGTTCCGCTTCATCACGCGTGCCTCTGGATCGGTCTCACTGGCCCGCGCTTCGTTCCGGTTGCGGCCGCGCTCCTGGCGAACTTGCTCCAGTTGCTGCAAAGCGGCCTCGAGTTTGCTTTCGCGCTCCCGTTTGGCGCGGCGCTGGGCTGCGGCTTTGCGAGCATTGCCCGCGTCCTGTTTAGGATCGCCCATAGCGCGGACCTGCTCTCGCGCTTGGTCCAGATGTTCACGCAACGTCTTCTCCGACCGGAAGGTATTGCCGCTGGCCGAAGCACGAATCCGGGTTCCATCATGCATCATGCGCTCCAGTGTGATGAGTCCCTCTGCGCTGAGCACGCCCAGCACTTGCGTAAACAGTTCGGTGAGCGCCTCGTCGTATTCGACACGAAAGTCGGAAAGGGAATGATGATTGATTGGTTCCAATGCACAGAGCCACTCAAAGCCGGGTTCGTATTCACATTGCCGCTCGATCTCACGAGCGCTCCCGATGCCTCGGCTGTAAGCGTACAGCCACAGAGCAATCAACAATTGCGGATTGTTCCCTGGTTGTCCGGGATGGCCTTCCACCGCCTTCATCGGCTCGTAGAACTTAGCCAGGTCGAGGCGGCCGGTAAACTCCCAGAGAGCTCGAGCCGCATGATCGTCGGGGATGAACTGCTCGATATCCATCGCCCGAAGCACGAACTGATCTCGGTCGACTGAGCGCAAACGCGGCCTCGGCGCCGGCTTGGATTTACCCATTTCTGACATTAACTACAGGGCGCAAACCGACCACTATAACGTTACAATGCAAAGTACTTTACAGATCAAACCATCATCAAATCGTTCACAGCTTCACGGACTCACCAGTAGCCGGGTCGTCCTTCCGCACGAATCGCAGGAAGCCTACGACAAGCTTGAAGCCTCACTGATCAACCGCTTCAAGCCCGCCGACGATCTCGAAAATGAACTCGTCCAGGAAATGGCTGCTGCCCGCTGGCGTCTCCGCCGCATCGAAGCCATGGAAGCTGCACTCTTCAAGAAGGTCATCAAACAGCACGAAGAAGCCGGCACACCCGACGCCCTCGACGTCGCCTATGCCGAAGTCACCGAATCGAAGTCCTACCGCATGCTCGTTCGTCACGCAGCCCAACTCCGCCGAGCCTACGAGAAGGCCTGGAAAGAGATCCAACTCATTCAGGCGGACCGCAAAATCGACGAAGAAGGCGAATTACAAAACGAACCCACCGCCGCCTTCTTCAAACGCCAACTCGACGCCGTCATGATGCCCCTACCCGGCGAACGCAGCGCCACGCCGATCGACTATCCGCAACCCCGCTCGTGACGCGCGAAGGCCAATATATACTCATCGATATCACGATGCATTTTTTAGGAATCCTGCTGGGAGCCGCGTGCTGTTTCGCCCAGGTCAACTATCGCGGCTGGAATGCTTTCGGCGGTGGAAGCGAGAATATTCACTATTCCGCTCTGAAACAGATCAACACCAAAAATGTTGGCAAACTGAAGGTCGCCTGGACATATGAGAGCGGCGATACCTATCCCGGATCGGAGATTCAGTGCAATCCCATCGTCGCCGATGGCATCCTGTACGCGACGACGCCCAAGCTGCGAGTCGTCGCCCTGGACGCCGCAACTGGAAAAGAGATTTGGAGCTTCGACGGGCTCAATGGCCGGCGTCCCACGCACAAGAATCGCGGACTTACTTACTGGACTGACGGCAGCCAATCGCGGATTCTCTTTGGTCTCGATTATGAGCTTTTGTCGCTCGATGCGAAGACGGGGAAGCTCGATCCGCCGTTTGGAAACCAGGGCCGCGTCGACATGCGCGGAGCCTTTGACCGTCCAGCCGATCAACTCACGCTTAGTGTTCCAACGCCCGGCGCCATCTACAAAGACCTCATCATCTTAGGTAGTTCGGTCCCAGAACAGCACCCTTCGACGCCAGGCGACATCCGCGCTTACAACGTTCGGACCGGTAAGCTGGCCTGGTTGTTCCACACGGTTCCACATCCGGGCGAATTTGGCTATGACACGTGGCCCAAAGATGCATGGAAGCACTCTGGCGGCGCCAACAACTGGGCCGGTCTCGTCGTCGATCAGAAACGCGGCTTGGTCTTTATCCCTACAGGCTCAGCCGCCTTCGATTTCTATGGAGCCGATCGCCACGGTGACAACCTCTTTGCGAATACGATCCTGTGCCTGAACGCAGCGACTGGTGAGCGCAAGTGGCACTTCCAAACAATCAAGCACGACGTCTGGGATCTTGACTTCCCATCAGCGCCGCTCTTGGTAACGGTTCGCCATAAGGGTCAACCCGTCGATGCAGTTGCGCAAGCGGGCAAGGATGGCTTCGTCTACGTTCTCAACCGCGAGACTGGCGAGAGTTTATTCCCGATTGAAGAGCGTCCGATTCCTGCGTCGAACGTCGAAGGCGAATTGCTTTCCAATACGCAGAAGATTCCGCGCATGCCCGAACCATTCGTCAGGCAGCGATTCGATGAGTCCATGGTGACGCAGCGCTCCGAAGCGGCTCATAACGCTATCAAAGAACAGTTGCGTAACCTCGACTACGGCGGTCGCTTCACCCCGCCCAGCACAAAGGGAACAATCGTCTTCCCCGGATTCTCTGGAGGCGCCGAATGGGGAGGACAGGCGTACGATCCCGAGACACATCTGTTCTACGTAAACGCAAACGAGATGGGTTGGGTCTTGCGGCTCGTGCCACCGGCAATGATGCAGCGCAAGTCGCTTGCAAGCCGCATTTACGCCAGCCGGTGCGCAAGCTGTCACCGCCAGGACATGAAAGGCGCGCCCCCGGAATACCCCGCAGTCGATAATCTGCCGAGTCGCATGAGCGCAACCCAGATCACAACCATCCTGGCCAAAGGAAGCGGACGAATGCCCGCCTTCGATTCACTGGGCGACCCTGCCATCGAAGTTCTCACCGACTTCTTACTGCACAAAGGCGACAGGGAAGCGGTAGTGCATCAAAGTCGAAAGCCTGCCGTCGAATTGAAGTACACCATGGATGGCTACAAGAAATTCCGCGATCCCGATGGCTATCCCGCGACAACGCCGCCCTGGGGCACTCTGTCCGCGATCAATCTCGACACAGGCAAATACGTGTGGAAGATCCCGTTCGGCGAATACCCTGAGCTGACCACGCAGGGCATCAAGGATACCGGAACTGAGAACCATGGTGGCGGCATCGTGACAGCAGGCGGTCTCTTCTTCATCGGAGCGACGCACTACGACAGCAAATTCCGCGCCTTTGATAAGAAGACTAGCAAGCTGCTATGGGAGACGAAGCTGCCTCGTGCAGGCAATGCAACACCCGCTACGTATGAACTGAAGGGCAAACAATACATCGTGATCCCAGCCGGCGGTGGGCGAGAGCGGGAATCCGGAGGATCCTTCGTAGCCTTTGCCCTGCCCTAGCCAGCAACGCTTCCAATCCGCGACCAACGTTTCCGAGCCGCGACTAAAAGGAGCGGTTACCACGCCTACCAATTCGTATACGACCCATCGGGACGGCTGATCATCGGAATCGCCGTGTAACGCTCCTTGAAATCGCCGATCTGCTGAAGTCTGGTGGTATCGACCTCAACACCTAAACCCGGCCGGTCGTTAGGCCAGAGCTTTCCATCTTTGAAGTCGAACGCTTGTTTCAGGTAGTCCCACTTACTACGGCCCCCATTGAGCATTTCCATCAGGACCGGCCCTGAAAAGACCGTGGAACAGTGAACCATTGCCGCCTCCGAGATCGGCCCGGTAAAATGCGGCACCAACCCGACATAGTGCGTTTCACAAATTCCGGCGATCTTCTGGAACTCAGTGATCCCACCAACGTTCGGGATCGTCGCGCGAGCATAATCGATCAAGTGATTTTGAACCAGCTCATTCCATTCCCACTTCGGGCCAAATTGTTCACCTACCGCAATGGGTACTTTTACTTGACCACGCAAGGTCCGATAGACCCCTGGATTCTCGCTGCGCACCAGATCCTCCACAAAGTACGGACGTAGAGGTTCAATCATTCCGGCCAGGGTTACGGCGTCGGCCATGTCTAGCTCTGTATGGAAGTCGATGCACCAACCTCCGTCCTTACCAGCGCCCTCCCGAACTTCTTTGCATTGCTCATAAGTCACACGAACGTCTTCGAAGCGATCGAACACCTTCCGGCCGCTATTCGAGATACGGAATGCGCGGAAGCCCGCTGCGATGCAAGCCTGGGCCTTTTCCCTCGGAGTGTTGCCGTCGGGGTAGCCGGTGGCATAGCATTCGACGTAGTTGCGCGACGGACCACCAAGAAGCTGATAAACGGGTACACCGAGCGCCTTCGCCTTCAAGTCCCATAGCGCGACATCGAGAGCGCCCAGCGCATGGACCTTCTCACGCCCTGCCGGATAAAAGTATCCTCGATACATCGTTTGCCAGAGACGATCGATCCGAAACGGATCTTCCCCGATCAACATTCCGGCGCACTGCTCCATCGTGTTGTGAGCTCCGCCTTCGCCGATACCGGTGATGCCGGCGTCGGTATCGATCATCACGATGTTCGAACTTTGGTTGAATAGCGGCTGCCGGATGTTTGGCCGCCCGGCTGCGTCGGTCGGAGCCTTGTAGTAGCGGATGCCGGTAATCTTCGCTTTCGGCAGCGCCGCAGCTTTCGCCATCATCGTTCCAGCAGCGCCGACGCAGTGTTTCAACAATGTTCTACGAGTCATAAAGTTCTAGTCTATGGTCTTACCGTCCCATAAATGAGTCGGGTCGGGATAAAACGTGATGGAGGCGCCAGCGGAGATGAGCCAGCCGCCGGGCAGTTTCGCTCGAGAGGTCGCCGGACTATTAGAATTCAGCTTCTCCCAAACAAACGTTGGCGCAATAGTCGGTTCGGATGTCACGGGCGACGGAGACGCGGCGGAACCATCCAGAGCATGCGTGGCTGCCCGCAGAACTTCCGCTTTGCAATTGTATAGTTCTCCCACGTACGTAAACTCTATGAGATCTCGATTCTCGGTAATGTCATCAAGAATCGCCCCGTATGGTATCGTCACGGGTAGCTGAGACAACGTCTGGCGAGTACGTTTGTTCAGCATGCGCGCTTCAATCGTTTTGGTGACTTCTAGTTTGGCCATTCAGCCTCCAATCTTAGCCGATGGGTAACAGCGTGAAACGGTCGATGGCAACTTTCGTACTCTGGCTCCGCCGGGATGGATTGCAATGAAATATGACTCGAAACCCCGTTAACCGCTGCTTCCGCATTGGCGCCGGCACCTCGTACTCGAGTGTTTCCGCTGTCTTGAACTCGAATCCGAAGATTTGCGATCCCACTTCCTGTTCGTCTCGATCGAACAGCAGCCGGAGAGTAGCAGAGGCGGGTGAGGGCTCGCCGTTCTTCAGAGCGAGTAGGATTTTCCCGCAGTTGCTGCAATCGATCGGAGGCTTGAAGCGTTGGAGCGCCTCGGTCTCCATGGAACTGCCGCCCATGTTGACATAAGCGGCGTCGATTGGCGTTCCGCGATATACCGCCGAGTCACTCTGCACGTGCCCGGAAGACGTCGGGAAGAGATGATACTCTCCACTGAAAGCAAAGCTCATCGGCTGCAGGACGGACAAACTCGCCCGGAACGAAAGCGGTGGGAGTTGTTGCTTCCTGCTACGTTCCGAGTCGGGGCGAAGGATCACGCCGGGAAGAAGTTCCTTACCGGGCAGACGAATTGTATTCTCAGGCGCCACAAGCTTCGTTACCTGTTTCTCTACAGTCGGAGATGCAGCAGTTCGTCCGTTCGTCGAGAGAAGGTTGATAAGAACCAACGTGACTGCAATGGCGGCGAGACTATAAACCGGATGGCTGGGCTTGGAAGGTCGATAAGCGTCCCTCGCGATCCACGCCGAAGCCCATATGCCGGCGCCGATCGCGAACAGAGAAACTGCGAGCAGCGGATATCCCGGCACAATCGCAGCGAGTCCGGTTTGAAGCGTTACGGCCCCAAGTATCGCGGGCAGAGTCTGACCGGAGAAGGCGTAACGCGGCATTTGGGACTGTCGAAGAAAGCTCCTGCGCGAGTTCGTCTCACTGTCTGATCTGGTCTGTCGGATATTCTGTGGAGCGAGGTTTGACACCAGTAGCCATGCCGTCACGGCGGTTAAAAGCAATCCAATTGCCCTCGCCAACTGGTCTGATTCGTACACCAGGAGCACTGCCGGAACGATCCACATTGCCGCGGCCGATCCGCGAATAGACGACAATAAGAGTCGCTTGATTCTGTCCATCGATACCGCCAGATGGATCCCGAACGCAATGACCGCAGCGGCAGCCCACACGCCGAGAATGGCAAAGACGGCAGTCGCGATCATCGTCTAGAATGTTACACGACCCGAATCACGACCCAAATCAATGACACGCCGAGAACTTCTCTCACTCACCGCCGCTATCCCGTCGCTTGCACAAACGCGATCCGAACTGACTGGCGAATTGATATTCCCTCCGGAGACCTGGCACAATCACTCCTCTTCGATCGTCGAGTTACCAAATGGGGATTTGCTGGTCTGTTGGTTTCATGGCTCGGGAGAGCGAACCGCGGACGACGTGAAGGTGCTCGGATCTCGCTGGTCAAAAGAAACGCGGAAATGGAGTACGCCGTTTGATCTCGCAGATACTCCCGGCTTCCCGGATACGAATCCAACTTTCTTCATTGATTCGAAAAAGCGGCTCTGGCTCTTTTGGCCCGCGATCTTGTCGAATGAATGGGAGACGGCGCTGATGAAGTATAAGATGTCGACCGACTATAGCGGCCCTGGAGCGCCAGTCTGGTCGGCGGCTGACAACATTCTTCTGATTCCACAAAGGCTTCCTGAACGGATACAGGAGGTATTCAAGCCGGATGTTCGCTCTACGCCATTCGGAAGACGCGTGCAGCGTCTTGTGGCAATGGGATCGGATAAACTGTCTGCCCGGTTAGGCTGGTTCACACGTACACATCCGCTCGAACTGGCGAACGGTCGGATCTTATTGCCTTTGTACTCTGATGGCTTTGATTTCTCGTTGATCGCGATCAGTGATGATGGCGGCCAGACGTGGGTCGCGAGCGAGCCGATTGTCGGCTATGGCAACATTCAGCCCTCGCTGGTGCGTAAGAAAGACGGAACCATCGTAGCCTTCATGCGTGACAATGGTCCGCCGCCAAAGCGAATTCACACGAGCGTATCGAAAGACAATGGAGTGACGTGGACGCCGGCGGAAGACACCTCACTTCCCAATCCCGGAGCAAGCGTTGAAGCGATCTCGCTTCAAGACGAGCGATGGATCATCATCTACAACGACCTTGAATCGGGCCGTCATTCGCTGGCAGTTTCGATGTCGGACGATGAAGGGACCACGTGGAAGTGGACCCGTCATATTGAGCAACAGGACAAGCTACGCTTCCACTATCCGTCAATTATCCAGGCGCGAGACGGATCGATACATGCCACCTACAGTTATTTCGATCAACGTGGGGCCAAGGAGGTTAAATCCATCAAGCACGTCCGATTCGAGCCGGACTGGATCAAAGGATGACTGCCAAAACTCTTATCTCTCGACGGCAGATAATCGCAGCAACGTTGGCTGCCGGCCTTCCGGCCAATGCTCAGGAACCAGCCCGGCGCGTCGCGATCACTATCGATGACGGGCCCGTTGTAGGCCAGATGCAGGACCTCGAGAGCTTTCAACGAATCTCCACGGGTTTGATCAATTCGCTGCAGGAAGAGAAAGTTCCTGCGACGATCTTCATCAATGAGCGGCAGATCAATGTGCATGGCCAAAGGGACGGCCGCGCCGCTGTGCTCACACAATGGCTCGATGCGGGCTTCGATCTTGCGAATCATACCTATTCGCATCCGAGTCTGAACCGCGTGCCGCTCTGGCAGTTTCAAGACGATGTCGTGAGGGGCGACGTCATCGTGCGCGCGCTGCTTCAGGAGCGCGGTAAGAAACTCGTCTGGTTTCGGTATCCATTTCTACACTCAGGTACGACGCCCGAAGTTCATCAGGGTATTCTCGATTTTCTGGAACAGCGGGGTTACCGAGTCGCTCCGGTTACCGTCGATTACGCGGACTACAATTTCGCCGGAGCATACACACGGCTTCTACGCGCTGGCGATCAGGAGGTCGCCGACAGAGTTAAGCAAGCTTACCTCGATCAGGTGGATGTCGGTTTCGCCCATGCAGAGACTGTTTCGAAGGATCTCTACGGATATGAATTGCCGCAGATCCTTCTCATACATTGCAATGAATTGAACTCGATTAGCCTGCGCGACTCCATCGCTAGAATCCGAAAACGTGGCTATACCTTCATCACACTCGATGAGGCGATGACGGACAAGGCTTATCAGCGGCCGGACAGCTTCACCGGACCTGGAGGATCGTGGTTGAGTCGAACCGCCACAGCAATGGGACGACCCCTTGAGCCGGGATCCGGGCCACGGATCCCGCAGTGGGTCGCTGATTTGGTGAAGCGCCCGTCGCCTCGCTAAAACGTCGCTGTCACCGGCTGCGAAGTCCCCGATCCGTTTGTCACAGTCCCGGTCACAGACGTGACGCTGGTCGTGTCACCTTGAATCGTGAACGGAAGGTTTAGCGTAAACTGCCCGCCGAATTGGCCGCCCGCCGCGCTCTGGAAGTACGAGTTGGCGATTGCCGTTAGCGGAACCACGAGTTCAGTCGTGTCTAATGTTGATCCGCCAGCGAAACGGAACGTGCCTTGCGTCAGTTCCCGGCTTGTTGAAAAGCCGGTTATGACCACGTTGAAACCGGTCGATGTTCGTGTGACGCGCATCGACGAGATTGTCGGCGCGGAACGCGGGATGACGATCGTCTGGTTTAACTGGCAATTGCAATTGACCGGAGCGCCGGCTGCTTGCATTACTGTCGAAATGGTAATCGTACCGGCGGTAGTGCCGGTCTGGACGCCCAAGTCGGAGACGCGGAAGACAGCCTGTGTCTGACCGGCTGGAATCGTGAACGGAACTGACCTGCCTCCAGTTGAGAATTGGATCGCAGGATCGTCCGCGTTGTTTGCGGCATTTGGCGCGAATGCAAGATTCAGTGTTCCCGTGATCTCGACGGGATACACCGAACTAATCCCGACATTGACGCGTATCTGTTGTCCAGCCTGCGGATTGGCGGGAACTTCGATATTTACTCCGGAGACGTCCGGCAATGACACCTGAAGTGTCAAAGTACGCTGCGCCGTTTGTCGTTGCGTCGCAGCATCCGCAACCTGCGCGGTAAAGCTGAAACTGCCCGCTGCCGTCGGAGTGCCGGTAATCGTACCTGAAGAATTCAGAGTCAGACCGGCCGGCAAAGCTCCGCCTGCCAGTGCCCACGTATACGGAGGAGTTCCGCCTGTTGCGCTAAGCCCTGTTGAGTACGCAACTCCAAAGGGCGCCACCGGTACGTTCTCCGTCGTAATGACGAGCTGAGAGATCACTTGAACGCTAAACTGCTTGGAACCTGTGAGTCCGTTCGCATCACGAGCCTGGATGACGAAGCTCGAAACTCCGGGAGTCGACGGCGTACCACTGAGAGTCCCTTCCGAACTCAAAGCGATACCTGCCGGCAGCGATCCGCTAAGAACCGTCCAAGTGAACGGAGCGCTACCGCCAGTAGCCGCAAGCGTGGTCGACACGGGGGTACCGACAACTGCGTTGCCTAGAGTGGAGGTGATCACAATGGATGTGATGACTTCCATCGAGTAGTTCCTCGTCGCTACCTCCCTTGCCTGATCCGTCACGCGTACGGAAACCTGGAATGTACCGACTCGCGTAGGCGTCCCGCTAATAACACCCGATTCCGGATTGATGCCTAAACCGTCCGGAAGCCCGGTGGCAGACCATGCGTACACCGGGACGCCACCGGTCGCGCTGAGGGTCAGCGAGAAGGGTGTACCAATAGTTCCGCTACCAAGAGCCGAGGTAACAATTGTCAATGTGGCCGGGCGGACAGTAATGCCAAACGATCGAGTACCTCTCTCGCGAGCCGAGTCTGTTGCTTGAATCGTGAATTGAAATGAACCAAGCTGAGTCGGCGTGCCCGAGAGCGTGCCATTACCCGCCAGAGACAAGCCTGGGGGGAGCGATCCCGCGCTAACAGAGAAGCTATACGGCGGGAGACCGCCCGAGGCGGCAAACGCTGTCGAATAGGCCTCGCCAAGACGGCCTTCCGGAACTCGTTCGGTAGTGATAACGACTGGGGGCGACTTGACTAGCAAGGTCAGAGCCCCAGAAGCCCTTGCTCCGGCAGCGTCCGTGAGAACTACCTGCACTGGGAACGATCCTGCGCGCACAGGTGTTCCCAAAATCTCACCTGCGGCGTTACCCTGTAGCCCCTCCGGCAATCCGGAGAAACTCCAGGAGTAAGGCTCGGCGCCGTTTCTACCAGCCAGAACCATTGCATAAAGTTTGCCGACGGTGGCATCCGGCAAGGCAGCCGTTGCGACCTCGAGGTTTTGCCGAATGATGTCACGCGGGGCAATCGCGAATGTGAACTGCTTGGTCGAGGCACGACCGGAACGATCATTCACACGAACTTCAAACGAGCTCGACAGCGGCTCACCGCCCGTTCCGATGAGGAGACCGGAGGGTGTAAGCGCGAATCCTGACGGCAACGATCCGCTCGCGAGCGCCCAAGTGTACGCAGGTGTGCCTCCAGTTGCTGTGAACTGGAACGAATATGGCGTCAAAGCCTGGCCACTGGGAACGGCCGTCGTGGTGATGACAGGGCCTTGCCCGACAATCGTTATCGATAGATTGCGTATGGCGCTACTTTCACCACTGTCATCTACCCGAACAATGAAGTTGTAGGTCCCCTGCTGTGTCGGCGTGCCTTGGATCACCCCTGCGGAAGTAAGGCTGAGTCCAGGAGGGAGTGGGCCACTGCTGTCGGAATCCAATCGCCATGAATAGGGAGGTGTGCCACCGATCGCCGCGAGCGTCTGGGAGTAAGGTACTTGAACTTGCCCATTAGCCAGCGACGCTGTCGAGACGGCGAGCCCTGGCCGGACAATCGTTATCGATAGATCGCGTGTGGCACTACTTTCATCACTGTCATCCACTCGAACAGCGAAGTTGTAGGTTCCCTGCTGTGTCGGCGTGCCCTGAATCGCTCCTGCCGAGGAAAGGCTAAGTCCAGGAGGAAGTGGACCACTCTCCGAATGCAACCGCCATGAATAGGGCGGTGTACCGCTGGTTGCCGCGAGCGTCTGGGAGTAAGGTGTCTGAACCTGGCCATTCGGGAGCGAAGTTGTCGTGACTGTCAAGGCCCTTGACGGCGAGGTGGTGAACGTTCCGGCGCCAATAAAAACGGCCGAATCCAAGGCGGAATCCGAAGAATCGGCCAATGCAAAGCGGAAGGTGTTGACGACACCCCTATTAACGGCAGCGCGCGCCCGCAGGAGTACAGTCGCTCCTCCATAATTGAACGGCGTAGAACTGGTCGAATACTGCGTGAAGTACTGTGGATTGCTGACCTGAACACCGACGGGATTCCCGGCGTTGATCTTGTTGATCGTAACCGGATCGTTAGTACTGGGCACGAGAGCTACGTTGACGCCATTCACGAAGAACGCGAATACATCGTTGAACGGACTATTAACGAATGTCGGGTATTCTGTGGACGCAAAAAGATAATCAATAAAGATCTCGTCCGCATCCGGGATAAAGCTGAACTCGAGCGAGACTGCATCGCTCGTTTCGTAGCCCGCTATCGCACTCAACCCTGAATCACCACCGCCATCCATAGAAGCGTCCGCTCCACTGGTGAAGTGACCCATCGCATCCTGGACTCGGCCGCTCGACAGCACAACGCCTTGCGGAATGGCTACACTACCGGAAACGTTTGTTACCGGATTTGTAAACAGCCCGGTGGAAAATGCCTGGAATAGACCAGCCTGCTCGGTCATTCCACGCAGAGTTGGCGTTCCGACGATCGTAACGCCCGTTCCAACGATACTTTGCGCCAGCGCCAGTGCGTTTGTGCTGGGAGTGACAGTAAAGGTTGTCGGCGCCTGTGCGGGAAGATGTCCCGTGCCGAGGACGCCGACGGCCAGCAATGCTATGACTGCTCGCAGCTTCCTGTAACGGCTGCTATTCATTCGCAGCCTCCGGGATGAACGCTAATCGCAGTTGTTCAGACGACGCATCGACAACCCATAAGGGACCCGTTTCGTCATTCGTGATCACGAACGTCGAACTGCCGAGTGGCCTTGCGTTGGCTCCAGTACACGAACATTCGACAGAGGCCGTCTCTTGGGTTGCGAAACGGAACGAAACCACAGCATGCTCGGTCACCACAAGGAGCCTCGTTCCATCGGGCGTGCCGGCGAGCGCCCTTGCCCCGGACTGTGTCATTAATGCAGTCAGTTGTAGATCGATGCTTATGCGGTAGATGGCGCCGTCGCCATCACTCACGACAAGGTCCGAAGAACCGGGCAGGAAGACGATTGCGGTAAAGCGAGCAGCGTGCAGAACGCGGCGGGCGCCTTGATCGCTTATCAGGTATAGGGCTTCGCCATCAGCCTCGGTGATCGTCACTGCAGCAGCCGATCCTCGATCCGCAACTGCACTCAACAGCGGGACACCGGGGAGAACACGTTCGCTTAAACGATCGCCCGATCTAGAGAACAAGTACGCCTGTTCTTCCCCGATAGCGAGCACTGATTCGCCTGAAGGGCTGGCGGCGAGGGACTTTACTCCCATGAGATCCAGTCCGCGTTTTGATCCGTCTTTTAGGTCAACACGCTCTAACTCGCCATCCGCATTTAATCCGACAGCGATGTCGGAACCCGGAAGCATAATCAAAGAGGTCAAGCCGGTTGTGACAGGATCACTCAAACGAGCAGCGCCGACGATTCCCATGACGCTTCGCACACCCGCTTTCGTCATGACGTATCCTGGACGCGGACCATCGATCGTGGTATCAGCCGACAAATAGCATGCTGCGACGCAAAGTCCGGCGGCCAACAGCTTGGTTCTCATTGAGGACCCCCGATGTTCGGCGTACCAGGCACGATCACCGTTCGGCTGGGAGTTCCTCCATTTCCATTCCCATTACCGTTGGTTGTCGCGACGACGGTTCCGGCCACGACTGCTCCGGCGGCGACAGCAATGATCGCAATTAGCTTTCCTGAAATACCGCCGGCCGCTGCTGTCGTCGCTGTGATGGCGTTCGTCTGGCTGATGACGGCGTTCGCAGTTCTTCCCTGATGTGAGGCGTTCACTCGAATCTCATACTGGCCGTTTACATTGTTGGGACGTAGCCCACGCGCTACCGCTCGACCCTGAGCGTCCGTTGTAATCGTCAAGCTCTGCGCGCCATTGGCGAAGCTGGCGCCTGCTCCCTGGTTCGGCAGAAGAAACGTCACTGCAGCGCCGGCAACTGGTTTACGATTCTCATCCTCAACCTGCACGATCGGTTCACGCGCAACACGCTGACGAACATTATTAATTGCGCCCTCCCCTTCCACGATGACAATATTGATTTTCCCGGCTCCCTGAGCATTGAGGGGAAGGTGCTGCATCAAGATCGTACAAAATACCCAGACCGCTAGCCCGCGCTTTAGCACATGAGTCTCCTAGATCACGTTCAGTATAGCTATCCATGATACGCATAAGGAAGATTCATGACAAAAGGACCGGCTGTAACACCGGTCCTTCCATCTCTCTATCGGACTGTGATCATCGCGGCGTTGCTTTGAATGCCATCGACTGTTACAACGAGCGGGTGGGTCCCTGCGGGCACGCCGGGCACGCGCAAATTGACTTGCATCAGGCCAATGAAACCAGGAGTCAGACCGGCAAAAACGACCTCGGCTCCGCTTCCTCCGACAGTCGCGCTGACGACAGCACGAGGACGGGACAAAGGCTCAGCAGCAGCCGGACCGCCGGTCTGCACAACATTGTCAACGCGACCTGATCCAGTCAGATAGGCCACCACGTAACTACCGGCCTCCGCGGGATTCTGCGCGGTGTTCACAGAGGAGTCGACGTTCTGGACGACTGCGCGCTTCTCCCCGAATTGGAAGATGCCTGGGGCCGCCTTAACAACTTGGATCGTCCGTTGCGGACTCGATACGCCGTTGACTTTGACTACGATCGGAATGGCCGATCCTTCCTCGACTTCATAGGGAACTTGAGCGTTGATCTGGGTGGGGCTGACGAATACAAGTGGAGCGTCCTTCCCGCCGATTGAAACCGAGGTCCCCGAGAGATCTCGTGGAAGCGGAGTGGCTGATGCGCTTGCCTGAGTCGTGGCCAAGTCGGTGCCGAAGACGCTGAATAGCGAACCAGGCGCTAGTCGTGGAGTAAAGCTCGCGGCATTCACGACACCACCTGATGAGATCTCGGGCGGAGCGGTTACCTCAACCGTAAACTGGCCGATGAAATCTAGGTTGCGGCTGGCTTCAGTCGTCTGGGCATCGACGCGATCCAGCTTATAAACGGCTGGAGAGGAGAAGCTGAAGGCTTTGATGACTACTTTGGTTTGTCCGCTAATATATTCGACCTTACCCGTTGATACGGCGGTAGGACCCGTCATTGTATGCACGCGGTTGCCGGCAGGAACCGGAAACCAATCCGGAAAGAAGTCCTGCGAAGACGTATTCAGTGGGGCGAAAACGCTGATCGATGGGGTTGACTCAAGATTGAAGAAGAAGTTCAAAGAATAGTGCGGTTTTAGGACAGCATTAAACGGTTCAGTGTACAGGCTATAGGTATAAGTACCGCTTGTCATGGGTATGTTTATCGGCCCATCAACGTTCGTCGGGCCGTTCAAGAAAGTCTTGTCGAGTTCAGTTCCACGAACCAACCAGACTTTGCCACGCTGATTCGTATTTCCGGTGTTCCAAGCGTGCGGCGCTTGTAAGTCGGAATTTCCGTTGGCGTCGGTCGAAAAGATTTGAAGCCCAGTCAGATTAGTGGCAGCGTCTACCGCCGGCACAAGCGGGACGAAAGCAATCACACGAATAGCCAGTCTCAAAGCAAGTTTCATAGATCCCCTAGCAGTTTTGGTGTTGCACATCGTATGTTGTGTGCAACGGCTCATTGACTAGCGCGTAGAGTGTAAGCCAAATGGCTCAAAAATGTTAGGAGACTTTCCAGGAAGTTAATCGAAGCGTCCGCGATCGGCGATATCCCGGATCTCGGCATTCTCAATGATGCGACCGCGAACATTCGCAGCCATTGCGGACAACATTGCGCGACCGAGATCTTCCCCTTTTATATACATGCCACGGAAAGGCTTGAGCACCCGCAGTAGTGGCTGCAACCATCGATACAACTTGGGACCGTTCTCAGAGAATGCTCCATCGATGGAGGCCGGGCGCCAGACCAAAGCGTCAAAATCACTTATCAAGCGCTTCTCGGTCTCTGCTTTTACACGCGCCCACATGAACGGGGTTTTCTGAGCCGCTCCCTTGCCGCTGATGTAGTGAAATGACGCGTGAGGACTGGCAGCCTTCAACGCGTGTGCAGCGGCAACCGCAAATTCCTGCGTGATCTTCCGATACTCGGGCTCACCGGAAACTTGCGAGACAGAGATACCCAGGCAAAAGAAACAGGCGTCGAGCCCTCGAAATGCATCTTCAACATCGGAATAGCCCAGGTAGTCGAGGTGCACATAGGAACGTAGTTTGGGATGACGCAGTGACAACGGACGACGTGTTATCGTCCGAACCTCTTTCACATCGGGCGCAGCCAAACACGCAAGTAGAACGCTACCGCCGGCAGCGCCTGTCGCGCCAAAGATCAGGATGGTCATGCTACCTCAATTCGAAAACTGTCACTCCGCCATCTTCAATGACGGGTTTAAGACGCCAGACACTCGGGTCGTCGAGTTTCGGGACTGCATTTCCGGCATCGCTCGCTGCGATGACCAGGTGTGTCACTCCCGCTTCTTTGAAACTGGCTGTGACTGCGCGATTCAGGTAGCTATCGAGGACGATTTCGTGTTTGCTCGTTGCCTTGAACTCATTCTGCACGGTTGCGTCGGATACTTCCAGGTGATCTCCGTGCACAACTCGAACTTCATCGAGTTGGATCGGCTGATGAAAATCGACCATCAGTACCGCGTGCCCTTTCACCGGTTCCCAATTACGCCAACGAGTGACGGGATTGTTGTCAAAAGCCAGTGTGCAATCGCATGAGTTCGGGTTCGCAGTAACAGTCCATGACGAACGCCTCGCGATTTCCTTGCCTTTGTAAAAGAACGTGACCTCGTTGACTCCCACCGCTGCAATCGGATTAACGCTTGGGAACGACACTCGAACAGTCGTTGTGGTTATGGCTGGAAATTGAAACGTGCTCAGCCAGCGCGGCAGCAGATAGTCCCGTTTTGGTGTCCAGATGTCTTCTCGAAGCCGCTCATTTAGAGCTCCTTCAAAGTAGCCCATTACATCGCGTTCCAGATATGCCCATGCGATGCCGCCAAAGGAATAAAGGCGAGCATTCTTCGGCAATTCCCGATTTATGCGCGTAACGACGTTGTGTCCTGGCAATTGGGACCGGAGATAGTCGTTCTCGGGAATGGTCCGAAGAGCCGCAGCGATCGAGGGGAGCTCGTATCGCCACACGTTCGACGCAGCATAGGACGGAACGTTTTCAGGCCAGGAGAGGATCGCGTGGACCACAACCACAACCCAGGGAAGAAACGTTGCAATTGATGTGAGCGCGAACATGAGCGCGAGCGCCAGAAACGGCAGCACCGGTATGAGGAATCTGGTTCCGATGTTGTTGGCATACGGCAGAGCGAACACAGCGGCGGCCAGCAGACAAACGCGACCTTCTTTGTCGCGCAGACTTAACAGCGCAAGCGGAGCCAATAGAAAGACCGGTCCCAGGAGTCCTTGCAACACACCTCCACGAATCGTCACTTCGAGGGGAATCTGCCAGTACGACTTGAATTCGTTGAACGATCGCATGTTCTGTATGAATTCCTTCTCAAACGAAGGATGAATGGCGCAGTTTGGAAACATGCCGTTCAGGAACGGCGCGAAAGGATTTCCGACGAAGAACCAATTCTTCATCAACCAGGGCACCACCATGACAAACGCTACAGACAAAAACACCCCGGCGGCGCGCCATGCGATCGGCCGCGTTGACTTCGCAAAAAGAATTAGCAAGATCCCGAGCGCGACGGCCACGAATGCGGTCGGTTTGACGTTGTACGCGAACCCGGCACAGATGCCGGCGATGCACAGTAACCGCACTCCAGGAGTCTGCCGATACAAGCGCAGCGCAAAAAACACTCCAAACGCGGCACAAATAAGAGCCGCTTCATTGTATGCGGTGGTTGAGACCTTTGCGACGACCGGAGCCACAAACACCAACATCGCGGCCGCTATGCCTTCGCGCCTCCGGCCGATGCGTCCTGCATAAGCAACCATTAGACCGGCGGTGAGCCACAAAAACGTAAGGTGAGTCAGAGCGGCTGTGGAATGCTTTCCGATGAGGAACGCAAACAGATACAGCATCTCGATACCGGCCGGAAGACTGGAATAGAAGTTGTCGGTAAGCCCAACGATTCGATGATCCCGCGCATACTTCGCGACGAGGCCGAGATGATACATCGATCCATCGGGGCTGCTCTCCGGCTGCATGGCGCTGACGAAGTACAGAGCGCCGAATATCGTAGCGATAGCCACTGCTATCCACTCCGGCAGGCCTTGTGGCCTTATCGCTACATCCTCAATCTGCCACCGTCCTCGCGCAACGACAAATGAGACTACGGAGACTGCAAGGACCATCCAGAGAGATACGAAACCCGCCAGCCCGAGCAGCAAAACGAACTGGCTCAGGAGCGCGAACCCACCTACGAAACGAAACAGTAGTATTTCGGAAGGGCGAAATTCCCGGGCCTCCGAGGGTACTAGAAGCGTTCCAAAGTTGTATGCAACCGCTAAAGTGAGAAGCCAGCCGATCAGGATTAGCAGAACTGGAACGATCACTGACGCACTAGCCCGGCTCCGGTCAGGATAATACCAAGCTTGGCTCCGTCGGTCGGACTGGTCCAGAGATTGTGTACGTGTATCGAGATGACGTTATCGCCCGGCTTGAGCATAGCGGCATCTACCGGCTGATTGAATACTCGCTCACCAGGAGCCTTCACAACCTCTGTCGTTAGATCTTTGCCGTTGACGCTATACGTGAGTTTTACAGGTCCGGTGCTCTTGAAGGTGGCGTCTGATACCGCATACCGCGCGACGAGCCGCCATCCCTGAACATCCCGTATATTCACCTTCAAGGTTGGGTGTTCGTTGGTCCATCGCCAACTTCCGCCTTCCACTGTCCCGCTGATGTCCTTTATGATCGCGGCTGGAGCGGCAGGGTGGCTCATTTCGACGAAGGGAGGAGTGGCGGACGGAAGCTCGCCGCTGTCGGCATATTGTGGCGGCACTCCCTTAGACTCTTTTGATCCTGAGTTGCAGCTCGAGGCGCCGAGGCAAAGGAGGAGTGTTGAGAACACGAGTAGCGCACTTCTATCAGTCAGCATTTTTAGTCAGCTTCGGCCTCAATTTTGCCATTGTATCCAGTAACTTTTTCCCCACAACAGTCTGCAGCATGCGCTGACCGACAATATTTGTATGGCCATCGTGAAAGAAGGCAAATTCAGGATCGGACTTGCTCAGTTCGCCTGCGGGCTTGACCCGGATCAGAACCTCGCCAAAGCCATCGAAGGAATCCGCGAAGCCGCCGGCAAAGGCGCGCAGATCGTTTGTCTTCCCGAACTCTTCCGCTCACAGTATTTTTGCAGAGAGGAGAATGCTGCACTCTTTGACCTGGCAGAACCGATCCCCGGTCCTTCGACCGAGGCTATCAGCGAAGTCGCCCGAGACAATAAGGTCGCTGTCGTCGCGTCACTATTCGAAAGGCGAGCGCCGGGGCTGTATCACAACACGGCAGCCATTCTGGACGCCGATGGGAAAATGCTCGGTATTTATCGGAAGATGCACATTCCGGATGACCCCCTCTATTACGAAAAGTTCTATTTCACTCCCGGCGATACAGGCTTTTTGAATTTTGATACGCAGTACGGACGCATTGGCACGTTGGTCTGCTGGGACCAGTGGTATCCGGAAGGCGCTCGGCTATCGAGTCTCGGTGGAGCGAGTGTACTGTTCTATCCGACCGCAATCGGCTGGCACCCCTCGGAGAAAGAACAGTATGGCGCAGCTCAACTCGATGCATGGCGCACGATTCAGCGCGCCCACGCGATTGCCAATGGCATCTATGTATGCGCTGTGAATCGCATTGGCTTTGAGGGCACTCCGGAGAGTGGTCTCGAGTTCTGGGGATCGTCATTCATCGCCGATCCGTTCGGGCAAGTCATCGCGGAGGCTTCTACGGACCGCGAAGAAGTTTTGGTGGTTGAATGCGACACGCGCAAGATGGACGAAGTTCGTCGCAATTGGCCGTTCCTACGGGATCGCCGCATCGATGCATACGGACAATTAACTAATCGGTGGATTGGCTAGCATGTCGACATTCCGAATGCCTGCCGAATGGGAGCGGCATGAAGGCACTTGGCTCGCATGGCCTCACGAGAAATCAGATTGGCCGGGCAAGTTCGAACCGATAGCCTGGGTCTATTCCGAGATCGTCAAGCATCTCGCCCGCGTTGAACGAGTCCACATACTCGTGAATGACGCCGGCTCGGAACGCAAGGCTCGCAGAATGCTCAAAAAAGCCCACGCGGATTCCCCGGCCGTGGACTTCTTCTATTGCAAGACGGATCGCAGTTGGACTCGTGACTTCTGTCCGACCTTTGTTCGCGATGAGGATGACGCCGTCGTCATCATGGATTGGAAGTTTAATGGTTGGGCAAAGTATGAGAACTCGCAGACCGACGATGCAGTCCCGTCGCAGATCGCCTCACATCTGCGTTTGCGTTCCGTGCAGCCGGAGATCGTCCTTGAAGGGGGCAGCATTGACGTTAATGGCGCCGGCTGGATTCTCACCACCGAGGAATGCCTGCTAAGCGACGTGCAGGCTCGCAATCCCGGGATGACGCGTGAACAGTATGAAGACGTCTTCCGTCGATACCTTGGAGTAAATCGAACCATCTGGCTCAAGAGGGGCATCGCCGGTGATGACACGCATGGACACGTCGACGATCTTGCCCGTTTCGTCGATCCCACTACTGTCGTTCTGGCAGTCGAACATGATCCGAGTGACGAGAACTTCGAGCCGCTTCAGGAGAATCTGGAACTGCTGAAGAGTTCTGATCTTCGGGTGGTCGAACTTCCGATGCCGGAGCCCGTATACTTTGGCGGTCAACGGCTGCCGGCGAGTTACGCGAACTTCTATATCGCGAATGATCTCGTACTTATGCCGACGTTCAATGACAAGAACGACCGTATTGCGCTAAACACGCTAGCGGAACTTTTTCCGGGACGGAAAGTTGTTGGCATCCACGCCGTGGACCTTGTGCTGGGTCTGGGTACGCTCCACTGCATGACTCAACAGCAAATCATTTAGCTTCGTGACGCTCGCCGACAATATATGAGATGAGTCCTGACGAATTGATGAGGCGGGTGATCGAGCTAGCGGAAAAGAATGTGCGTGACGGACGGGGTGGACCGTTCGCAGCGCTTGTCTCGAAGGATGGCGAAATCGTCGCCGAGGGAACTAACCTTGTCACTTCAACGAATGATCCGACTGCGCACGCCGAAGTAGTGGCGATCCGGCGAACTTGCGCCGCAATCTCCTCGTTCCAACTTGCCGGTTTGGAGTTGTACACAAGTTGCGAGCCGTGCCCGATGTGTTTGGGCGCTATCTATTGGGCCCGGCCTTCCGCCATCTATTACGGCGCTACGCACACAGACGCGGCCGAAGCGGGATTCGACGACTCGTTCATCTATCAGCAGACAAAATTGCCTGTCGCGCAACGGGCAATCCCAATGCGCCAGTTGCTTGGCGACGAAGCCAAAGGTCCCTTCGATGTCTGGCGGAACACCGTAGCAAAGATCCTCTATTGAAATTCAAGCGAAACGACGTCTCCCATTGTTTTGAATTTCACGTCGGCTTTGACTCTGATTCCGACAATCACTCTTAAACTCCGCTGCAAACCACACGTCAAATTCACCGTCGGCGCGTTAGAGCTCTTTATTCGAATAGAGTCCGCGTCGCGAATCAGCAACGGAAATTTGCTTGTACCGGAGGTTACGGTCAATCGGGATTCCTTTCCGAAACATTCGACCTCCTGTAGCGATCCACGGACGATTTGAATTTCGGAATCCTGGGTTATCGTTGATCCCGCGGGCTGTGAGGATGTCGAAGCGACTTCCCTGCTCTCCGTCCGCAGCGGCCGATCGAGAAAGTCGATGTACTCTTGAGCTTTCGCCAATTCGGCTGGGTCCTTGGCGTACTTCTTTGCCATCTCCGCGGCTGATCTGGCTTCGGACTTCTTTGAAAGCTGCATTGCGCAGTATGCCTTAGCAAGGTAAAAAGGTACGGCGCGATCCGGTGTCACGTCTTTGATGGTTGAGAAGGTGTCGTAAGCCTCCTGGTATCGGTGTGCGTTGTTGTACTCAACTCCAAGCAGCATTCGGGCTTCCGAGAGGCCCGGATTCAGGTCCAGCGCTTTCGTCAATGCATCGATGACGGATTCCTCACCATGTCCCAGACGCGCGTAATCCCAATACGTCTTCCAGCTTGGCGACTTCAGCTCGACTGCGCGCCGCAGGCTCTCTTTGGCTTTAGTTTTATCGCCGGCTCGCCAGTAAAGATGGCCGATACCCTCGTGTATCTCCCATTGGTCAGGATACGTTTTGGCGAGCGCTCTGTAGCGTTTCATCGCCTCATCGCGACGCCCCAGAAGGGCGACAAGCTTCGTCAGCGTTAACTCTGTCTCCAACTCTGTTGGCGCAGTCGCCTCGGCCACTTCGATCTTTTGCAGCTTCGCGTCGTACAAAACCCCTTTCAGAGATTGCGAACGGTAATATGCTTGCAGTTCCCGCTCGACTTCCGCCAGCCCCTTGCCATAGATCTTCTGAAATGCTCCCTCCGATGAGCCACTGTTGGAGACTTCCTGCGCGAACTGTCCGAATTGCCTGGCGTAGGGTTCACCGAGCATCAGCATGTGAGTCAGAAGCCAGCTCTGGGAATAGAAGAGTCCGGTCCGGTTCCTTTCATCGAACTCCGGCGCCTCATGGGTGATCTTCACCAGCCGATCCAGAGGAATCCACTTATGCTGACTGAGCGAATAAGCACGGCCTTCCGGAGGGGTACCGACAAGAATCTGACCGGCGAGCGGTCGAAGCGTCGAATAAACTTCAGCGATTCCTTCATGCATCCACACCGGTAGCTTCATTCCGGAGTGCCGGACGAGGACATGCGTGTACTCATGGACTGCAGTCGGGAAGTGCTCCGGTCCGACGCCGCTCATCACAATGTAGTCTCGTTGCTCGTCCCCGGTGAAATAGGCGGTCGCTGTTTCGGTCAGCGTGTATGGGCGATACTCCTTGGAGTTCTTGAACGCGACGATCGTTATCGGGAGTTGCGTCGTCGACCTGTTGCGATCTGACACGCATGAAAAAATCACGCACTTGTTCGAAGTATTCAACCGTGCGTCGACCGTCTTTCGAACCGGCCGTTGTATACATCTCAAAGTTCGGTGAGGTTACTTTCAGCCAATTGGACGCGGCGTATAAGGGCGGCGCCAGAGCCACCAGAATTGTGAAAACAAACCGCATGAGAGTGTTGTCAGAATAACATCTTAAGACAGCCGAAGGGCCCTATCCGCAGCAATGACACCGCGATACTGGGCTTCCTCGAAGACCGAGAATCCGCTTACGTCCGAGTGGGCGAATAACACTCGACCGTGCGGCTTCGTGAATCGTATCCGCGCTTCGGAGAAAATTGATCCCGGCACAGGACGGGCCATCGCGTGGCCAAACCGCATCACATTGATCCTCGATACGCATTCGCGGATGTCGGGATGGGCTCGAGCCAAATCGTTCAGGATCGTATCGCGCCAGTGCTCCCACGGTTTCTCTAGGAGCATTTTGCGATCGTTGACCGCCGCGTACCACGTCCAGACGGATCTATCGACTTGCGATCGCAAACTCATATGCGTGGCAACGACGTATCCCAGCGACTGCGAATCGTAGATAACGTTGTCCCAGGCGAGATCGAGGCCGCGCTCTCGCGGCATGCGATCCAAAGTCAGATTCGCAGTTACCCACGGCGAATACTGAGTGGTCACGGGCGGCGAATCTTCCATGAGGTACCTGGCAAGGAGCAACGGCGCCGCGAAGATGAGCGTGTCACAGATGTATTCCGTGTCCGGCGTCAAGACTCGAATCTTCGATCCCGTTTTTCGGATTGAAGCGACGGGAGCGTTTGTTCTGAGATAGCGCTGGAGTTTCCCGACAAGACGCTTCACGATCCAGCCATTGCCGTCCGATTGCGTAATGGGCCCCTTGTCATCGTGTTCCGCGTGAGCGGCGAAGTAATAAAGACCTGCCCAAGCGGAGATATCACTCATGGCGGCGCCATATTCATCGCGGCAGGCGTAATTGACATACCAACGCAAGTACTTCGAGTCGAAACCCTGGGCGGTCAGCCAGTCGAGCATCGATGCCTGATCCAGTCGCGAAGGTTTTGCGCCGAGCTCCATCGGAACCGTAAACTCTCCCGTACGCGCATGTTCCTGGACAATGGCGCTGAATCTTTTCATCTGCTCGCGATCGCGCGCTGTCGATCCGTCAAGCGGCTCGATATCTTCCTGCCAGCGACCGTGAAGGAACAGCCGCTCTTGCGGGGAATAGCAAAGATAGCGTTCGTTCCATTCGCCGTTCGTAAGCACGCCGAACTCCTCCATGAGCTCGCGCACAAACTCAGCGCTTTTCGACGGAACTGGAATGTAGTGGGCGGCCCAGGGATAGGACGTAATCTCATTTGCGCCGGATCTCGAGTTGCCGCCCACCTCGCGCTCCATTTCAAGCAGCACGAAGTCGCGGAAGCCTCTTTTATCGAGTCGCCAGGCTGCCGAGAGCCCCGCGATCCCGCCTCCCACAATTACGATTGGGATTTTGACGGAATGCTTCGGAGATACAGCGAGAGTTCGGTCCCGCAACTTGTGGCCTAGCGGGAAAGCATCATTGACGAATGACCCTGTGATGGTTCGTTCTGCCTTGGCGTTGAGGCCGATTAAAGCGGCGCTCAAGAACTGCCGCCTGCTGTTCAATGGGCGATATCCTTCCACTCGCGTTCGTAATACCGGACCAGTATCTGGTCATTCAGGCGATTCGGTTCTGCATCCACCGGAAGCATGTCGGTTGGAAAACGGAAGAGGTCGGCGAGATTCTGCGCCGCCAGGAAGCGCAATCCTGAAGGTAAGGTTGTGGGTGGTTCGTAGGTCCCGGCGCCGGCCAGTACAAAGCCCCACTCACCGAATGAGGGGACATATACGTGATAAGGCCACGTTTTTAGACCGGCATGCTTGAGCGTATTCACGATACACCAGTACGATTGCTTGGCAAACAACGGCGATGTGCTTTGGACTACGATGAAGCCGTTGACACTGACATGCTTTGCGAGCAACCGATAAAAGGCTGTCGTGTATAGCTTGCCAAGAGAGTAGTTGGTCGGATCGGGAAAGTCGACAACGACAAAATCGAACATATCGTTGTTGTGATCGAGCCAAGGAAACGCGTCTTCGTTGATTACCCGCAGTTTGGGCGACTTCAATGAACCTTTATTCAAAGCCACCAGCGCCGGATTCGAACTGAAAATCTTCGTCATCTCCGGATCAAGATCGACAAGCGTGATCTGCTCCACTGATGGGTATTTGAGAACCTCGCGAACCGCCAAACCATCTCCACCACCCAGCACAAGCACTTGCCGGGCCCCGGGCAATGCAGCTAATCCCGGATGAACGAGACCTTCGTGATACCGATACTCATCGCGCGAACTGAACTGGAGGTGGGAACTGAGGAAAAGCCGGAGATCGTCTTTCCACCTCGTCAGCACTATTCGCTGATATCGTGTGTTGCGCGCAAAGATAACTTCATCCGCATAGAGTTCGTCGTCCGCCATCGCGACAATACGATCTGCTCCGGACATACCGGCGCCCAAAGCTGCGAGGACAACGATGCTGAGTATCCGCAAGCCCGCCGGGCGGCCGATCGAGTCGCGAAATAAGAAGGTTGACCATAGCGCCACACCGGCATTGACGATTCCGAACAACAGGGCCGATCGGACAAGGCCTAAGCGCGGGACGAGCAATAACGGAAACAATAGCGATGCTCCGAGAGCGCCAAGATAATCAAAGGTCAACACGTGCGCGACAAGGTCGTGAAACTGGAACCTGTCTTTCAAGATGCGCATGAGGAGTGGTATTTCGAGACCGACCAGGATGCCGATCAGCACCACGAGGAAATAAAGCAAGAATCGAAAGCTGTCTGTCCAGGAAAACGCAAGGAACAGGATCGACGAGGAGAATCCGCCGACTAAGCCCACCATCAGCTCGATGTAGATGAACCTGGCGACGAGTCCCCGCCCTATATATTTCGACAACCAGCTACCGATTCCCATCGCGAACAGGTAGCTTCCGATGACTGTCGAGAACTGCAGTACGCTGTCGCCGAGCAGATAACTGGCCAGCGTTCCGGCGATCAGCTCATAGATTAATCCGCAAGCGGCGATGAGAAAGACGGAGAAGAAGAGAACTACTGGCAAAGCTAGAGATCCTGAAATGGCGCCGGATACTCGACGGGGTAGTTCCGGGAACCGAGGGCCCCAGGGCGCAACTCGAGCGCTTGAAAATAGGGACCTGACCAAAGGCACTCGAACTGCTCGCCAAGAGCTAGCGAGAAACCGAACCGTGTGTAGTAGTCGGGTTCACCGACCACGATGACGGCATCTGCTCCGAGAGAAGTACAAGTTTCAAGTCCTTTCCGGATTAGTTCCGATCCGATTCCCTGCCCTTGTCTTTCAGGAACAACGCCGACGGGTGCAAGCGACACCGCATTGAGGTCGGGAATCGACAATCGGCTGAACAGCACGTGTCCTACGACATCGTCGCCCTCGATTGCGACTATGGATGCGACGGTGAAGCCTTCCGCGTTAAGTCGTCTGACGAGACGCGCTTCGTCTGCCTGCGCGAAGGCTAATGTATGCACGCGCTCAATAGCAGCAGCTTCGCCAGGACGTTCCGGACGTACTTCAACCACTGTTAATGCACCGCCGCGGCAATGATGATGCAGATACCGATCGACATGGCCCCGACCATAATCGCGAGGGCTGTATTGCGGTTTTCGCAAACTTCTTTCCACAGATCGTACGGTGTCAGCTTGTCGACGATGATAAACGCCAAGCTGAAGATAACAATTCCGAGAACGGAATAGACGATCGCGTTAACGACGTAACCGGGATGGAAATCGGTCATTTACTTTCCTCCAGAATATCTGTGATAGGAGCTGTAGATCGCTCTGTAAACGCCTGGGTTGTCACGAACAGACTTCGGCACACCTTGTACAGTATTGACATCGGTAAAGCCAAATCCTCGATAGGATGCGACGCTTGCGCCGCCGATGAGCAGCAGCCCGTAAAGCGCGAAAAGTGGATGTCGAAACATCAGTCATCTTCCCCCGATGAGCTTTGTACTATAGCTCCATAGTCACTCTCTGCCCAGCGCCGGTTTTCGAAACTGAACCCTCGAATCGAAGTCACCACCGGCGGTATGAGCAGACCCAGAAACCCTAAGACAAACCAAAAGTACGACGGGGCCGCCTGTTGTAACTTCAATTCGTAGCGCATCTGCCGCCGGCGTCCATCCTTTTCCATCTCCGGTTCAACGCGCAAGTAATAGCGGCCTGCTGGAACGGCGGGAATTGACACACTATCCACTCTTTTCCCTTCGCTCCAGTCTCCGTCGCTGTCCCTTCCGGAATAGAAGCTGACTTCTTTACCAAAATCGTAAGCCGTGCCCGTATCGTCGTTGATCAAGGCAAGTCCGAAGTAGGCCCAATCGTCGGAGACGTCGGTCTTAAGCTGGACTTGAAGACTCGACTGTCCTCCTTTGAGCGCAAATACAGGCGTCACGAAGGAAGGTTCATTGGATCCGGACGCGAACGTGTATGTCTGGCGAAATATTTCGTCTCGCGGCGATATGACTGCGACGGCAATTGCTGTCACTAGCAGCAGAAGTGATAGCAAGGCGAATGTCATCCAAGCGCTGGCGATTCGGCCGGTGTAGGGTGATGGCTGGTTGGAATAGATGCCGATCGCAGCGGGAGCCGCACCTTTCAGGCCGAACGCCTTCCAGATGTCGTCTCCATTCGTGTACCGGCCGATCGACCATACGACTTCGCCCGCGGTTTCCTCCGATGAAATGGACTCCGGAGCGGCTACGTAATCGTTGACATTGACTGTATCGCCGACCCGCACCTGCCATGGGAACTCACCCATGACGAAGGCGGTCGTGGCGGAAGCGCTTTGAAAGTGAGTGTACGTCGTACCACTGTAGATGACTGCCGGCTTGGAACCCTTGCGAGAGGGAACAGGAAGAGCTCGCAGGGTTCGGATGTCATTCCAATGACCGTTATACTCCGTCAAGTACCGGTAGCCTTTGTACGGATTGTAGAGCAGATACTCGGCCCATTCATACGTTACGCCATCGACTTCGATTTGCCGCATTTGAAAGCCAATCGCTTCGTACTGGCCTGTTGGCAGCTTTCCCCGTGTTCCGAGCGGGATTTTTGGTTGATAGCGCTTCGCCCCTTCGAACTTCTGAAGGATCTGAAGAGAGGGATTCGTGGCGTCAAGCACCGACAAACATTGAATACAAACCGCATTGATCGTGCGTTCGTACTTTAGCTCCACCGTGCCGCCGCAGTTCGGACACTCGAGCGTACGGACCATCAGGACCAGCCCTCAATTGCTTTGAGGTTTTTGAAATGCAGGTCCTCGAAATCCAGCGCCTCGCCTAGAAAGAGAAGCGGCGGATCCTCACTGTAGTCGATGGTGGCGAAGCGAGAGTTCGCCGATCGCATGTCGGCGAACATCAGATCTGTTTTATCCCAATACTCGAACGGCAACTCGCCTTCGACCCCTTCATAACGAGCGCGCGTTATCGTCGTTACCTCGAACGCGATATTGTCCACGTTGAGTCTGAATTCACGGGATAACTCGTGCGCTTGAGGGATGCCCTGTGGCAACTGGTGAAGAAACGACACCGCATACTCGAGCGAGGCATCGGATAGCCAGCCGCTGCTGCCGTCGTTGAATATGAGGTGCCACTCGTTCCAACGGCCTTCGTCGTAGGCATAGAGGATGCGTCCAACGGCCACGAATGCTTTATCACGATAGATCCCTTCGGTACCTATCTGAATCGGTGAAGGATCCTCGGGCAGGTCGGCGACTTTTCCTACTGCTTCGAGATTGACATCGTGCCGGACAAGGATCGAGCGGCAGTAGGGACAAACGGTTTGTACGGCGCTGGACCACCGGAACGTCACAGGCGCTCCGCAGCTCGGGCAGAACGCGCTTTTCATGGTTGATAGGGACGTTCGATATGCCGCACCGTGACAGTCGAAGCGCCGAGCATTTCCTTCAATCGCTCTTCGAAATTCCACTGGGGACGTGGCCTGCAGCAAAACAAATTCAGGCACGCAGAGCCGAACTCCGGAAAAGTGTGACAAGCGAGATGCGACTCGGACAATAGAGCGAGTCCAGTCACGCCACCAGCGCCTGGAAACTTATGCCACATGGGTTCAGCAATCGGGTGAAGCTCCGCTTCCGCGATGATTCGTGAGAATACTCGGGCAAGATTGGAGACGTCCGAGAGCGCTTCGCGATCACAGCCGTGAGCCTCGACTACCCACTCACAACCGCCGGAGAATTCAGTCGGATCGATTACTGCTGCTTTCCGCATTCCGGGCAGAATTTAGCGCGTTTTGGGATCGACTTTCCGCATTCGAAACAGAACTTTGTCTCACCGGCGGGAGCCGCTCGGCTCAGAAGCGGGCGACGCAGGCGGTACTGGATTTTGTGGCGAAGGTCCGCCAGGCTGATCCGGCCGCATCGCATTCATCATCTGCTGCGCCATCGTGAAGCCTGCGCCAAGGCCGACTCCGGCTCCGGCAAGTCCACCACCCTCATTGGCAGCCGCGATCGGTAAAGACTCAGCAACCTGGAATTGTGTGTACTTTCCCATGTCGCCGATCATGTTCATGCCGATGCGCTGATCGAGGCGCTTCTGCAATTCCTCAGGAAGGGAAAGGTTCTCTACGACAAAGCTGTCGAGTGTCAGACCGAGTTCGCTGAAGGCCGGCTTGAGGTGTTCGGCTATACGCTGGCCTAGCTCAACCTGATTGGCAGCCATGTCAAGGAACGGCACTTGACTCTCAGCAAACGTGTCGGACATCCGGCCGACGATCGTGTTGCGTAATTGCCCTTCGATATCTTCAACACGATACAACTCGCGAGTGCCGCTGACCTTTGTATGGAAGGTTCGGGGATCAGTCAATCGCCACGAGTAAATCCCGTGCGCGCGCAGCCGGACCGCGCCGAAATCCTTGTCGCGAACGGTAACGGGTTGCGCCGTTCCCCAGCGCTGATTCACTTGCAAGCGAGAAGAGAAGAAGTAAACGTCGCTCTTGAATGGAGACTGAAACAGCTTGTCCCAGTTCATTATGTTGGTCAACAGTGGGAGTGTGTTGCTGTTGAGCGTATAGAGGCCTGGTCCGAGGACGTCCGCCATCCGGCCCTCATTTACAAAAGCGGCCATTTGCGATTCACGAACCGTGAGCTTCGCCCCGTTTTGTATCTCCATATCTTGCATGGGGTAACGGTAGGCGAGTATGCCATCCTCTGGCTCGGTCCAGTGAATGACATCGATAAACTGCTTTTTAATGAAGTCACGAATACTCATTGATTTGGCCTAGTCACTTAGAGTATACGCAAAGGGGCTAAGTTTTGTTCTGCGGTTGTTAGCGGCAAAGTGAAGGTTGTTTGGTCGACGGAGTTAAGATAGTAAGGACTCACCCCGGCGCGGTAGCCAAGTGGTAAGGCAGAGGTCTGCAAAACCTTTACTCGGGGGTTCGATTCCCCCCCGCGCCTCCAATAACTTAGCTTTAGTTTCACTCACTTGAGTGTTCCCTTTCATTCCTTATCGAACTCCCTTAAACCTGGTGTTCCGCATACCTGACCGGACGAAAACCGGACCAGTTCAAGATCCGGACGAGTAACGTAGCATTGCCGCATGCTGATCGGCTTCGCTGGGGTGAACGTACTTCATGATTGATCTCAGATTGGAGTGGCCCAGAATGGCCGCCAAAGTCGCGAGCGGCATACCCGCTTCGGCCATACGAGTCGCGAAAGTGTGCCGAAGATCGTACGGCACAAAATGCAGACCAGTGACCTTCAGCACCTTATTATGCGAGCCGTTCAACTTGGTGAGGTGACTCCCGGGAGCCTTGCCCTGGAACATGTAGCGACCCGGCGTTTCTAACCGCCGGGCAAAGATCTCACGCGTCTCGCTCGTCATCTTGAGCGTACGGCGCGCTGATCTCGATTTGCCTTTCACGATGCGGAAAACGTCTCGACGCATATCGACGGCCTCTTTTTGAAGTCCGAGCAATTCCTCTGGACGGCAGCCCTGCTGGAGCATCAGCCTTGCCAGATCCAGAAGGTTCGGGTACCTTCGTGCTGCTTCGCAGTACATCTGCTCTTCGGCGGCCGTCAAAACGTGGATTCGCACTGCGTCTGCGTCGGATGGGATCTCGACCCGACGGACAGGGTTGTCGCGAGTCCAGTTATGCTTCTCGGCATACCGGAAGAAACTCGAAAGCGCATGCAAGTCGTGCCGTAGTGTGATCTCTCTGATCTGATGTGTCTTGCGACGCCACGCCTTGTAGTCCTCGATGCGACCAACGGTTATCGTGGTCACCGCCGCCACTCCGAAAAACTCACGCAAGCTTGCGAAACTGGTGCGAATCCGTTTTGCGGAGGCGGGATGCTCGCGGTATTCACCGTCGACCCACATCAGGTAGCGCTTTGCAGCATCCTCGAACGGTACAATCTCGAGTTTCAGCGACTGCTCTTTGCCCTGGAGGACAAGTCTTCGAGCGTCAGCTTCTACCCGGGTCGCGGCCGTCCTGTTGCGTTCGGTGGCGGCCAAATGTGTTGAGCCCGTGTATTCTTTCCTGTTCACCCAAAATCGGTAGTGCCACTCCCCGCTTCGCTGTCTGATGGGCATGCGCTCTCCTCGTGTTTGCATCTAGCCACTCACCAAGCAGGTGTGATGGATACAGGATCTTTTTGCCGACCTTCGTAAAAGGAGGCCCGTGCCCACTGGACCGCCAGTTGGCGAGCGTCTTCTCCGACACCTTCAGTACTTCGTCAGCGACATACTGCGGCGTAAGGAACGTGTGGGACGTTAGAGTCATCATTCGCACCAGGTGCTGATGAACGCTTCGACGTCTTCCCGACGGAATCGAAGGAGCTTGCCGACCTTCACAGCCTTCATCCGTGGCTCCTTCCGACGTGCGTGATCCCGCACCCACCCCGCAGAAACGCCCAGCCATTGCGCGACTTCATCCGGCCCAAGGAGTCGCTTGCTACTCGGAAGTGACATTGCTTCCGCGGTTTCTGATACCTGGCCGCTGCTTCGGAAGTTCATCGATTTACCTGCTGGATGGGAGTCTCTATTTGTAGGGCCACGACAACGCACTGGAACGGACATCGTTTCAGCGGTGACCGCGCATGTTGTGTGTTACCGATACGTGTTCGCGGATGTCCGTGTTTTTTTCCCGGTGTGTGGTGCGGTTGCCGATTTTGCCTGGTTTTCCACAACTCACCTCGCCCTACTACAGGATTGTGTTTTACAGGATCAGATACTACAGGAATAATAAGGAGGGGCGCTCCGAAAACAACGTGCAGGGCGCTCCGATATTAACGTGTGCACGGCGCGTAAACTCTTGTCGATGAGCCGTTGGCAGGCGCTCCGATTCTAACGTGGAAATCGGTCGATATTCACACATTGGTCCACAGCAAGGAAACCGATCGGGACCTTCCTGGGCACCTTCTCAAGCTAGGCTCTTCCTTCAGCAGTCGGGTTGGCAGTCAGGTCGCAGGAGGACCTCGGGCGGACAGTTCCAGATTGCTAATTAGGTACGAACTCAGACCGTGAACACGATGAACAAGTCGCAGGGCCGCGTCAAATCCCGTATGGTCAAAATACTCCAAGCGCTTTTAAACACGATGTTTGCAGATATGACTAGATTGAGCTCAGTGAGCGAGAAGGGTAAACAGGATCACACGTTAACGACATTAACGAGGCATTAGATTAGTATGTGTAGTCGTCTACTCTTAGCCATCGAAGTCCTGGCGCTCACAACTGACAGAATAGGAGCACGTTCCAGTATTTTTGACCATACAGGGTTCGCGTTGCCTCGACAGCAAGCGAACGCGAGGGCGAACATGCAGGTGTCGAATCTTAACGACGTCGGCCAAGTCTTTGACTCGGCTATGCGCGCGAAATGATCGTGGAGTATAAAGGAGCCGCCGTGTGCAGCGTCTGTCGAAATCTGAATGTCCGCCGTCATCACTCAAACAGCGAAGAGCTCTCTTTAACAGCGAAGAGCTCTCTTTAAAGGAAACGAACTCCGTCCCGGACATCGGCTCAAGATAATTAAAATCGCGCCCGGACGGAGTATTAGTGATCTTTTTGTTCCAATCGATTCCCATTTGCGATAGATTGGCGATCACATCTCCGGTGTTGATCGTCGCTTCAGGGGCCAGCCCGTCTCCCTTTTCGCAACCCAGTGCGGCATCAGCAAGGTCGTCGTAGAACGTGAGGCTGTGCCAGTTTGTGTGGCTCTGTTGCTGTCCCTCCTTGCCGGTGTATCGGTAGGTTTCTCCCATTCGCACATTCGCCACCTTCGTTCCTGAGGGAAGATACCTCAGCTCAGGCCGTGCAGTGATGTAGCCCGCGAGCTCGATTCGATTCTTTTGCATGATGACGACGTTGGTTACACGCCCGACTCCTGCCCGAGTTGCAGTTCCTCAAGGAAGCCTTTCTCTCCAGGCGTGAGTGTGGCGGCATCGGGCGCAACCAGCTCCGGCTTGCTGATTCGATGCCGCGTTCGGTCCGTCGCCTTTTGAGGGCTGGCGCGACCGTTTTCAACTGTGATGAAGTCTTGCGGCGGCGGCATCTCTGCTCGGGAGCGCAGAACGGGATCGAGGAAGTAAAGCATCTGAGTCCCGAGGATAGGGTAATGGCCGCTGACGAAGATCAGCATCTGACCAGGCGCGGTAATGCGTTCCGCCAGGCCGTCACCGTGCTTCTGCGGTGGCTTGAGTCGTAGAACTTCGTCTGGCGTCATCAAGGGGCGTTCAATGTGGTCAACGCTCGCGTTGATGTGCTGCATCATTGGAGAGAAACGCGAGCCGCTGAAGTTGTACGAAGCCTTGGCAACGGTTGCCGTGCCGGTCATCTTGCTCAGTAACTCGGCCGTCTCGTACTGATTCGGAGCGAATGCTATTCGGACGTGGCAGTTGGAAACAATGCTCTCGTTTTGTCCGTATGCGTCGACGATCTGCCGGATGTCCTGCGTGATCAGGTACGCCTTCAGGCCGTACCCGGCCATGTACGAAAGGGCATCGGCGAAGATCTCCATCCGGTTCAATGAAGGGAATTCGTCTATCAGCAGCAGCAAGCGGTACTTGTTGCGTTTCTGCTCCGCGCCCTCAAACACCATCCTCTCCGTGAGGCGATTGACGGTCATCGTGAATATCAGCCGAATGAGCGGACGCAAGCGGATCTTGTCGCTTGGAGGCACGACGAGATAGAGGGACACTGGACGGTCGTGGTTCACGAGATCGTTGATCGTGAAATCACTTGCCGAAGTGTTCTTCGCCACCAGCGGATCGCTGTAGAGTGTGAGTGCCGTCTTTGCAGTGGAGAGAACGCCGCCGAAGTCCCGATCCTCCTTATCCAACATTTCCTGAACCTTCTCCCTGACCACGGGATGCGTCGGCGTTCGGTCGCCGCTCTGCATTTTCCAGGAATGCTGAAAGCCGGGATCATGTTCGAAATTCATCAAGTCCGATAGAGTCTCCCGGAATGACATTCCGGGTCTCGTGAACACATGGGCGAGGTCGGCCAGACAAGCGATCCTGCCGGTGAGCGCCGCTTCGTAGCAGACGTGCAGGATCATTCCCGTCGTAATCGACGACGCCGCGTCTTGCCAATAACGCTCTTGCGGACTGTCTTCGCCAGTTCTGACAATCATGTTCGCGATATTCTGTGCATCGCTTACGTCCCTGGGTGTGAACAGGCGAACTTCGGACAGCGGATTGAACCGAGAACTGCTCAGCTCCTCAACCGGCGAGAATTTGAAACACAGGTGGCCTTGATTGTTTCGGAAGCCCGCCGTCTTCGCCCAGTTCTCGCCTTTGATGTCGTAAATGATCGCGGATTCCTCCCATGCCAGTAGCGTGGGAATGACAAGACCCACGCCTTTGCCGGACCGCGTGGGTGCGAACGCCAGAACGTGCTCGGCGCCATTGTGGCGTAGATAGCTCAGACGTGAACTGCCGGCTGTGCACCAGCCTCCGACGTATACACCACGCTCAGATTTGAGGAGACCGGTGCCGCGAACGTCGGTATCGGAAGCCCAGCGAGCAGACCCGTGCAGATCGTCCGCGTTCTCGGAAAGTTTACGGGAACGCCGATTCGTAAGGACGAAGAACACCGCGGCGCACAGAATCGACCCGCCGAAGACCAACATTTCGCCTTCAAACAAAGGCTTCCTGATTCGCATGTCACGAGAGGTGGAGTGGTGCCATCCCCAAACCACCCACGCGAATGGCTGGTAAATCGTGCGTCCGGCGATTCGATACAACGGCTTCCCGAGCGCCGGATGGTAGTTGAACTGTACCGCTACGTACTGAGTCGCCGCAGAATTCACGGCGACGAGCAGCAGCAGACCCATTACAGTTGCGCGCCAATCGTAACTCCCGAGATATCCGGGGCGCCGCGGCGTGCGGTAGAGCTCAGATCGCTTCGCCATATGTCTGTCTGCTCCGCCTGCTCTGGTTTAGCGTCACCATTGGCGTGACTCACCGTCCGCGATCTGGCGTCTTGACACGCTCATGAACTTCGCGCACAGTACCTTTTGAGGCGGAATACGTTATCGAGACGTTCTGCCCAAGACTTGGCGGTTTGTCGAGAAGGTCCTTTGGGTGTGCGACGGCAGACAGAGCTGACAGGCGCTGGACCAGATGGTCGTCTGTTTCACCGATGATCGACCCTCGATATGAGCCGCTCTCCGTTTGAGCCGCGTACGTCCTTGCAGACTCGCCAAGAAGATTGGTGGCAATCGAGTGCGCTCCGTTCAGAGCGTGCGTGGAAGAAGGTGTGATTTCCTTCGAGTTCACCGACTTCTCAACCGACGCGTGGTCAACTGTCGACCGGCGATCCGTGGCGGTCTGTTTCTCGTGCACGTTGACGGTTCCACTACTGCGTTCAACGCGCGCGACGTGCTGCGTTGTCTCTCGCATCGATCCGCCATCGCTGAGACCTGCCACAGCTCCGGGCAAGGACCCTCCTACCGCTGTCTGAACCTGCGCTCCGCCGCCGGGTGCCTCTTTGCCAGAAAAGGCAACTTTGGAATCCGTCCCGTCGGCCCGACCGTCTATGGAGCGGTCGCGTTCAAGTTCCAGAAGGTATTCCGTGGCGGCCGAAGCATCGTGAGCGGCGCGAAAGATCTCGTTCTTATCCTCCTTGAGCGCTTTGATCCACGAGCCAACGTATGCCGCATGCTGCTGTGGGTCATGAGGGACACCGCGCTCGGCGGCCATGAACACGCTGGCCAACTCGGCACGCAGCTCCTCTTTGGCATAATTTGTATCTCCGAATCTGTACGCCTCGTTGAGTGTGGATCGATTGAGACGCGATGGATGTCCGGTCCAGTGTGCAAGTTCGTGTAGGGCGGTACCGTAATATCCAGCTGGATCTCTGAAGGACTCCTTCGGCGGCAAATGGATGCTGTCCTGACTGCGGCTGTAGAATGCGTGATCGGCCTGGTCTTGTGTGATCTTCGCGCCCGAGTTGCTGAGAATCTGCTCGCCTGCTCGCACCGCTTCAAAGGCTGGCTTTTCTTTGGGCGCGTACGGTGGTGCGCCATCAATCTGATTCGCATTGAAGACGGTGTATATCCGGTGTATGAGCCGCGGGCGATCACGATCCTCCTGATTGTTGCCCGCGGTACCGTCACTGCCTGTCGGTCGGCTCGGGCGAAGTGAATGAGTTTCAGAATTCTTTACGTCCCAGAATTCGATTTGAGTGCCCTTCTCACCCTTGCGAACCTGCCATCCCTGCTCCGACGCCTGCTTATAGGTCATCCAACGCGGATCCGCGTACCCTCGCTGGAGTCCGGTTGCCAGCAGGTGTATAGCGTTTCCGCCGCGGTAAGCCTTGTCGGTCGTCGGATTCCTTGGCATCCCGACCGCGCCTTGACCAGGTTCCCACGGCTTTTGCCAAGGCGCGACGCCTTTCTCGAGCAGTCGAACGATGTTGTCCGTGACCTCCTTCCGGAAATCACGCTTTGCCGGAACCTGTTGGTCCGTTGCTGCTTGCGTCGTAGTGGTCATTCCCACACCTCCGGGGCTAACGGCTTCAGGAGGGCGTCTGAATCGAAATCGGTTTCCGGTTGTTCCGCTTCGAATCCTGATCCGTAGAGGGACTCGGCTCCTATTGCGTCGAGCAAACCGAGCTCGCCCGACGAATTATGGTGTTGAATGTGCATGGTTTCCTCCGCCGAACATTTGGCCTGTCGGCCTCACGCTACAGGTACGGCGTTGGGGTACCTCCGACGCGGACATCAGCAGTCCGGTCCCGGCGATCCCCTTGATCTGGATAAGGAGAACACTTGGATTTTCGTTCTGCGTGAGGACTCCGATTCATTCAATGCGTAATAGTCGGAATCGGACGCACAGGCATTGAACGCGCGTGTCGACTTGGATGGCTACTCATTGGGGCATCGCCGTATCCTCGGACGCGATTCGTAGACGCTTGACGACTGTCGGGTAAGGCAATGGCGCGGACCGGGCTTCGAATGATGCCGACGTTTCCATTGCCTCCCCTAAAATTCCGTACGGCGGGTTTTCCCCGGTACGGCTTCAAGGCCGGACTGTCAGACGCGGCCTTCCCAGCGTACTGGTTTGCCATCGTCCTTCGTGCTCTCTGCTGCCATCGTGATTCCCTGCTCTGTGTCAGGGACGATGCGCTTGTAAGCACCTCCGTGCGAGCGGATCTACCGCTCTACCCCAGGGGCCCTCGCTCCGGTCCGGGTTATGCTGTCCCGGTCCATCATCACTTAATCGGCCCCATCCGCCCCACTCGCAGGCACATCCCCACTTCACCGTCTCGCGGCTTATAGGAGATGCCTTCGCTGTGCATATTCGCATATGCCTAGGCGACCCACGACTGGTTCTGAGCTTTCATTGATGCTCTTTCACAACATGTCGTCCTCTGAGACCACGGGGAACTCTTCGGCTGCCTATACCCAGTACTTCACCGAAAACGCTGGCCTTCAACTCCAGATAACAGTTTCGGCATTCCCGTTATCCTCACACTCCGATTCTGGTGAGGGAGATTGTTTTCGAGGCTTAACTACGGTTCGCTTTCGCTACGACCTGTTGCTTTGCTTGCCCTCCTGTCGGAGCTGACCAGATTCTGCATCCAGCCTTCGAGGACGTTTACTTCCGGGCTTTCGATGGTTTGGTCACCCGCGCCATCGCCGGATATCACTACAGTGCCAACTGGGAAACTTGCACTGGCGGGACTTTCACCCGCTAGATCATCAACTAGCTTCACTGCACTATCCGGCCAATCTCTGCCCGCTTCTATTTGGGGGCGAGTTTGCGAAGTTCGGCAGCGATTTTCGTGAGGCGATTGGTCAATCGATCGAGTGCGTGCGAAGCTCCGGGACTGGTGTCGGACAGCGTGCGCCGAAACATTTTCATGACATGCTGAGCCACTTGGAGTGCATGAAGGGTGCTGGTCAGGTCGGGCTTGAGACCGATGGTGGACGTAGCGGTTCTTGGTGGAGGCACGAGATGCCGGGGCTGGGAGCGAGCGGCGCGAAACTCACGTTGCAGGTCGGTATGCGTGAACTCGGCGTAGAGCAGGGTCATTTTGGGTGTCGAATGGCCGAACAAGTTCATGAGCGCCCGGAAGCTGACGCCGGACCGGAGCATCTCGGTAGCGAAGGTGTGACGACTATGCTTCATGAAGCATAGCAGGCACACCTTCGCGACAGAGATGCTGATGGCGGGCGTGAGCTTTGCCGGGATCATGCAGTTGCTTGGCCACCGGTCGCCTCACATGACCCTGGCCTATCTCACGCTCAACCAACTCGACCTGCAACGCGAGTATCACGCCGATCTGGCTCACCCCAGGCACTCGGTACCGCTCACCCTTTCACCGCTGCTCACCGAGTCCGATACTGTCGGCCTGCCCGCGTTGCTTCACTCCTTACGGGCCGCTCAGCATCTGCTCGAGATGTTCCGCCGCGCCGGTACCGACGACTCCACTCGCCGTCTGCTCAGCCGCCTCGGCAATCGCCTCACAAAGATCATCACCGAAATTTCAAAGCTCAATCCCGCCGAGTAATGGGCAGCGATTGGCCGGTTAAGTCCTTAGATCATCGGCAGTGCAAGTCTGGCTTCCGGAAAGTGCGGCTTGCGTACGCTCGAGTAGCGTCGCTTTGGAGCGCGCCTATCCCCCTTTAGCGCTATCATGAAGGGGGTCGAAAAGTGTCAAAAAACGTCAAATGCCTCTTTGCAAGTACCTTTAGATGCAGCGCCCGTCAAGCACCTCGATTGAAGCGCGAATGCCTAAGTTAGGACAGTGAAATGCCCATGCACGCAGGCTCGCCTGCTCGCGTGTTGTTCGCGCTTTACTCGTCTTCTTCGTGCTCGGAATGCGCTCGCGCGTAGGACGCGAAATGCGCGCTTGAGACGAAAGGAGGTTGCTTTTGATTGTTATGGCCATCCGGCATTCCGGGATATATAGAGTCCGGAATTCTCGTGCCGATTTCCATGAGCCGCTTACGGCTGTCAAGTTGTTTTTTCCGCGCAGCGCGCGGCTGTGGTTGTCATTTAACGTCAAATACGACCCGACTTCCATACGCATTCAAACTGGCCTTGCTGGCCTGATGCACAATGGCGTTGTGTCCAAAAACTCGATCTGATAGAAACCACAGCAACGTTGACGAATCCGTCCGTGACGGACCTGAGGAGATAATGACCTCCGGAGATGCGAAACGTTCTCAATCCTTTCCGGTTCGTAGTGATTGCGGTCGCCGGATGGATGAACCAGAAGCAACAGCATGCGATCGACTACCTACGCGAAGAGAATCGAGTCTTGAAAGAGCAGCTTGGCAATCGTCGGCTTCGTTTTACCAATGATCAGCGTCGCCGCCTGGCGGCCAAAGCTAAACTTGTCGGCCGTCGGGTGCTGAACGAGATTACCGACCTCGTGACGCCGGACACACTGCTGGCTTGGCACCGCAAGCTAATTGCCGAGAAGTATGACGGCAGTGCCAAGCGTGGACCGGGTCGGCCACGCACCGCCAACGAAATCGAGGACTTCGTTGTCCGCATGGCTCAAGAGAATCGCGATTGGGGATACCGGAGGATTCTCGGTGCAATGTCCAACCTTGGTTACAGCCTCGCTCGCGGCACCATTGCCAACATTTTGAAGAAGCACGGGATCGAACCAGCGCCAGATCGGCTTCGGAAAACTACTTGGAAAGAGTTCTTGAGCCGGCATTGGGAACTGATTGTCGCCGCCGATTTCTTCACGGTCGAGGTGTGGACTTCACGAGGCTTGCAGCGGTACATCGCGCTGTTCTTCATCGAGCTGTCAACACGCCGGGTCGAGGTGGCCGGGATTGCGAGTGTAGCAAATGGCTTGTGCATGAGCCAAATTGCACGGAACATCAGCGACACTGTCGATGGACTTGTCAAAGGAAAGCGCTACCTCATCCATGATCGAGACCCGTTGTTTACCGCCGAGTTCCTGAGTATCCTTGCGGACTCGGGCTTGAAATCGGTGAAATTACCGCCCCGGTCTCCTAATCTGAACGCGTACGCGGAGCGATTCGTTCGGACCATAAAGGAGTCGTGTCTGGACAGAATGATCCTGTTCGGTGAAGATGCATTGCGAAAATGCATCCAAGAATTTACGGCGCATTATCATTTTGAACGCCATCACCAGGACTCGGCAACCGCCTGATCCTGCGCGATTCGGCGCACGTCGAAAGCAACGGCGAGATTCGGCGACGCGAGCGGCTCGGCGGGATGCTCAACTACTACTATCGTGACGCCGCGTAGAGTTCAGTGGCTCCCCTTTGCTCTGCACGAATGTGTTGAGTGCGATCTGAATCCCGTACGCGTGAGAGAGGCTTGTATCCGCGGAAGTGATCACCGTGGATATGAGATGTCGTTTGTCTCGCCAGCAGAACGTGCTCTTGTGCATGCAAGTCCGTCGTTTTGGAGTGTTAATTAACGCCCCTCACGCGGTTCGATCGGATATTTGGACGCTACGGCATAAGCCGTGATTGTCCTTCGGACCATTACCGCGACCGCCAGCGAATGTCTCTCCGCACAGCGCTGGCCGTCATCGCTGAATATGCCCCCGGACCTGTCCCTTACCGCGGCCTCGCAAGTCCCACACCTTGAATCGCGATGAGCCCCGCGGAGGATGTACTGTTCGCAGACTCGGTACAGAAGCCTAACCGTCGCCGGAATTGGATGTCTGATTCGTATGCGCAGTATGAGCAATCTTATTGGGAACAGACCGACGGGCGTCGGATGCCTAGCTAGGTCCAACGGGCACTTTCGCCCGGTGCTGCCCGGTGGCTCATGGCCGATACATATTTTCGACCTTCACGTCGCCGGCCAGGGCGTTACCGCTGTGCTCTCGTTGGAAGACGAAATCCGCCGTGATTACAGCACGCCGCAGCAGCATCCCTCGTGCAACCGGCTTCAACGAAATACATGCATGGTATTCCGCTACTGTGACCGGCGCCCGGAGATGGTCCTCCAACGGTGCTCGTCAATCCGGTTCCGTGTGTGCGCGTGGCCCGGGGTGAGGTTTGGAGCCCGGGGGGGAACTAACGCCGGCACAGGTGCTTACTTACACTCTTAAGCCACAATCTGCCGAATCACTCGACCGCCGGTGTCGGTCAGGCGGCGGTTCCTGCCGGCGTGGTAGAACGTAAGCCTTATGTCGTTCAACCCCATCAAGTGCAGGATGGTCGCGTGCACATCGTGGATGTGGTAAACATCCTGCACAGCTTTGAAACCCAACTCATTCGTGGCTCCGACTACTGTCCCGCCTTTAATGCCGCCGCCCGCCATCCATATCGTCATCGCCTTCGGGTTGTGGTCGCGACCTTTTGTCTTCTGGTCAGCGGGTGTGTCCGGCGTCCGTCCGAACTCGCCCATCCACACCACCAGAGTCGAGTCCAACAATCCTCGTTGCTTCAGATCCTGCAACAGAGCCCCAATCGGCCGGTCCGTTTCCTGCGCATTTTTCACGTGATTCTTACGAATATCGATGTGGGCGTCCCATGATTGGCTCGGCGTATAAAGCTGCACGTATCGGACGCCGCTCTCTACCAGCTTCCGAGCCATAAGGCACCGCTTGCCGAATGACTCCGTTATTGGATCACTCATGCCGTACATCTCTTTCGTATCCTCACTCTCCGCAGCTACGTCGAGCACCTTCGGAACCTCCACCTGCATCCGGTACGCCAACTCATACGCATCGATGCGCGCCGCCAATTCCTGGTGATCGGCCTTCTTGCTCAGGTACTCCTGATTGAACGAACGCAGCAGGTCGATCTGCGCCTGCCGGCCTTCCGGCGACAATCCCGGCGGCGTCTTCAGATCACGGATTGGCTCGCCCTTCCACCGCATGACCGTGCCCTGGTAAGTTGCAGGCAGGAAGCCGCTGCCCCACTGCTGCGCTCCACTGAACGGAATCGACCGGAAATCCGGCAGGGCAACATAGGCAGGCAGATTCTGATTCTCGGTACCGAGTCCAAATGTCAGCCATGCGCCGATCGAGGGATTGCCTGGAACCACAAAGCCGGTGTTCATCTGAAACACCGCCGCCGGATGATTGCCGTTGTCCGCCTGCACGGAACGCACAAAGGCCATGTCATCCACGCACTTCGCGGTATATGGCAGCAGCTCCGATACATCCATGCCGCATTCGCCATGCTTCGCGAACTGAAACGGGCTCCCTACGATGACGCGCTGCTTCGCGAAGAGGCCCGGCTGATCGGTCGTTTTCTCCTTGCTCCAATCCATGGGAGTTCCGTTGAACTTCGCCAGGTCCGGCTTAGGATCGAACGTATCCATTTGGCTCACGCCGCCAAGCATCGATAGAAAGATGCAGCTCTTCGCTTTCGAAGCATGATGCCCCGGCCTCGGCAGCAAGGAATTCTCCTTCGCCGACAAATCACGCTGGAGCATCTCGAGTAAAGCCAGCCCTCCGACTCCGGTGACACTCTGATACAGGAACTCTCGGCGATCCATAATTCACTTACTCCAGATACAAAAACTCGTTCGTGTTAAAGAGTGCGAGCCCGAGGTGAGACAACGCCTCTCGCGCGGGCAGCTTGCGTAGCAGCGCCTGCGACTTTGCTTTCTCGCTAGGTGAAGGCAGTCTCATCAGCGTCGCCCAGAAGGCCTCATCGATCGCTCGGTCGGGTTCAGGCCCCGCGGCTTTCACGATTCTTTCCGCGAACTGCCGCGCCATCCTCGTCGGCAATTCTCCGTTCAATAAAGTCAATGCTTGCGGCGCGACCACGGTGGGTATGCGGCGCGAGCACGACTGGCTCGTATTCGCCCCGTCGAAAACTTCCACCATCGGAAGGATTACACTGCGTCGTTGAAACGTGTAGATCGTGCGGCGGCGCTGCTCCTGTTCTTCGGACGGAAACCACTTAAAGAACTCGAACCCTTCCGCAACGTCAGCAGGCACATCCAGCAGGGCCCCGGGACCACCCGCCGTCGGGTGCAGTTGCCCGCCGAGCGATAACAAGGTATCCCGCAATGACTCGGCATCTAGCCGGTTCCAGTTCATCCGCCACAATAGTTCGTTGTTCGAGTCCACCTCGGCATAACGCGCCGCTTCGGGATGGCTGGTGGACTGTTGATAAGCGTTCGACTTCAGCATCAAACGGTGCATCGCCTTCACGCTCCAACCGTTCTCCATGAATTCCGTGGCAAGCCAATCGAGCAACTCGGGATGCGATGGCCGAGCGCCATTCTTGCCGAAGTCACTGGCTGTGCGAACGATCCCGTTGCCGAAATGATACTGCCAGATCCGGTTCACCATTACCCTGGCGGTCAACGGATTCTCCTTGCTCGCGATCCATTCCGCAAGCGCCATTCGCCGCCCGCTGCTCCCTCCTGCAAACGGAATTTTCGCCGCATCCGCACTGCCCGTGACGCACCGCAGGAATCCGGGCTCCACCTTCTCGCCCTTTGCATCGAGTTCTCCCGAGGCCAGCACGTGAGTATCCGGCAGCGCGGGCACATTGGGTGGAGCTACGTCGTGAACGGCATAAGCAACTGGGCGATAACGCCGCATCAACTCGGCCGTTTTCTGTGTTAAATCTCGCGCCTCCCCGTAACGTTCCCACTCCGAAGTCTTGAAAATTGCGTCCTCGCGCTCCTGAAAGAACACGTTCGCAACATTCAATTCACGAAGGAACTCCTTTACCGAGGCGTCGTCCGCTTTCACGTTCTTCAACAGAAGGAACCGCTGCTTCAGCTCTTCGCGTCGTTTTTCGAGCTCCGCTGTTGCCGCTTCCCACTGGTCCTCATATTCGCGAAAGCGCCGCTTCATCTCGCGCGGATTCTCATCTTTCGTGAAAGGAGCCGGTTCCTCACCCACACCAGTAGCGGCAAAGAACGCCTGCAAGCGATAAAAGTCCTGTTGCGGTATCGGGTCGTATTTGTGGTTATGGCACTGCGCGCAACCCACCGTCAGCCCCAGGAACACGGACGCGGTTGTACCTGTCACGTCGTTCAGAAAATCCTGGCGGAGCTGCTGCTTCGATGTAGCATCCGCCTCCCATGTGCCCATGCGCAGAAAGCTCGTTGCGATCAATCGCTCAGACCGCTCGCCTTCGCCGCGTATCTCGTCCCCGGCAATCTGCTCTTTGACAAACGTGTCATATGGCTTGTCCGTCTGAAAGGCACGGATCACATAATCCCGATACCGCCATGCCGTGGGCCGTTCCGTATCCACCGCAAACCCGTCCGACTCCGCGTACCGGGCCAAGTCCAGCCAGTGGCGCGCCCAGCGCTCCCCATATCGAGGGTCCGCCAGCAGCTTGTCGATCAGCTTCTCGTAAGCATCGGGCGCAGCGTCATTCAAAAACGCGCGTGCCTCTTCGGGCGAGGGCGGCATTCCAATCAGGTCGAAATACACTCGGCGCAATAAGGCACGCCGGTCCGCTGCCGGAGCCGGAGCGAATCCTCGGCTTTCCAGCCTGGCGAGAACGAACGCATCCACTGGATTGCGCACCCATGCCGCCTGCTTCACATTTGGCGTAGCGGGGCGCTGTGGCTTGCTCAGAAGCCATTGCATGTGGTCGTCGCTTGCGGATGACACGTGGGGCACTCACCGGCTGCATCGAATTGATAACCGCCGTCAGTTTCGCGACGGTGGCATCGGGCAGCGTGGCGCCGAGCGGCATGCGCGGCGACTTTTCGCCTCGGATGTATTGAATCAGCGCGCTCTGTTTGGCCGCGCCCGGAGTTAGTGCGCTCCCGCGCTTACCCCCTCGAAGCACATCTTCAAAGCTGCCAACAGTGAATCCGCTTTGGGCTTGGGCTCCGCTGTGGCACGAAGCGCAATGGGTCTCGAGAATCGGCTGAATCTCGTGCCGGAACAGCTCGGCATTGTCCGCCGCGCAAGCGCATGCAAGAAAGGAGAAAAAGAGAAACATCCGAATCATAGTGATTGCCGGCGCTCGGCGTGGATCGATTATAGCGGAATTCGCCCCCTCAAACGGAATGAAGCTTTCCGAATTAACTTTCCGAATAATTCCGAATAATGTTGACAACGTTTGAAAGACAAGTTAGAAGTATCTTGCAGCAAACCCGTTTCAGGAGGCCCCAATGCCACGGCTCTTCCTCGGTGTCCTATGCGTTATCGCGTTGGCACCGTCTCTCTTCGCACAGGCCACATTCGGCAGCTTGATAGGAACAGTAAGCGATCCCGCCGGCGCCGTCGTCGCTGGCGCCAAAGTCACCGTACGTAGCGAAGAAAGAGGTGTCAGTTACGGCGCCGTTACCAATGAGTCCGGCAACTACATAATCACGCAGCTCAGCGTAGGCGACTATACAGCGGAATTCGAAGCTCCGGGATTTCAGCGTCTTGTACAGAAGGAGGTTCGCATCGCGCTGGGAACATCCACGCGTGTTGATGCGCAACTTACAGTCGGACAAGTAACGGAGCAGGTCAACGTCACCAGTGCCGCTCCACCGCTCGTCACAGATCGCGCCGAAGTCAGCACCGCTCTCACCAGTAAAGAGATCCAGGATTTGCCCACCTTGAATCGCAATATCACTTCACTTCAACTGCTGATGCCCGGCGCCCAGCGCGTCCTCGGCCAGCATGCCTCGAGTGAAAACCCGCAAGGTGGAATTCAGATCAACAACAATGGACAAACCTTCGGCTCCACGAACTTCATGATCGACGGCACCGACAACAATGACCCGGTGCTGGGAATCGTGATCGTCAACCCCAGCATCGATTCCGTCAAAGAAATGAAGTACACGGGCGGCAACTTCGACGCGGAGTTCGCGCAAGCCGGAGGCGCCGTCATCCAGGTAGAAACCAAATCAGGGACCAACCAACTGCACGGGTCTTTGTTTGAATTCCTGCAGAACAACATCATGAATGCCCGCAATCCATTCAGCGAACCTCTCGGACCACCGCCTCTCCGTTGGAATCAGTTCGGTGGCTCGCTTGGCGGACCCATCATGAAGAACAAGCTGTTCCTCTTTGGCGACTACCAGGGAACACGCCGTCGCACAGGCGCCTCAGTCCTCACAACAGTGCCTACCGAGGCAGTCCGCAGTGGAGATTTCAGCGCGTTCGCCGAACGCATTTATGACCCGCTGACCGGAGACGCAGATGGACGAGGCCGTATGCCCTTCCCAAACAACCGCATTCCTGCGGATCGCATATCGCCTCAGGCGAGGAATCTTATCAACATGCTGCCGCTCCCCAACTCCGGTGCGGCTGGAGCGATCAACAACAACTTCACTTCGCAGGATTCAGACCGCTATGACGCCGACCAGTTCGATATTCGTGTCGACCACTACCTCTCCGATTCCTTCCGATATTTCTCCCGGTACAGCTTTGCAGACTTTCGTCGTGTCGCGCCCGCTGCCTTCGGGCAGTACGTAGGCGGCCCCGGATTGTCGGGATTATTGTTCTCCGGCGAGGCTCCGGCGCGCAATCAGAACGCAGTGTGGGGATTCAACTATCTGATCAGCTCATCGCTGCTGACCGACTTCCGATTCGGATATTCCCAATACAAAGTGAACGTGCTTCCGCTCGACTTCGGCCGTAACACCGCTCTCGATGCGGGTATCCCGAACGTCAATCTGCCCGACCGTCCTGACACCTCCGGGCTCCCGTCCATTGAGGTCACGGGCAATGGCGCCTTCCGCATGGGATACAGTTTGCAGGTGAACCAGTGCAACTGCCCGCTGGACCAACGGGAGTTCGTGTTTCAGTTTGTCAACAATTGGACAAAGATTCATGGCAATCACAACTTGAAATGGGGAACCGATATTCGACGCGCTCAAAATCGCCGCCTGCCAAGCGATCGCAAGCGCAACGGCAACTTCACGTTCGCGCCTACCGTCACTGGATCCGCCGATGTGCCAGGGTCGGGCATCGGAGCCGCGACGTTTCTGCTCGGCGCCCCGAGCCTGTTTGAGCGTTTCGTCTTAAATGCCATCGACATGGAAGATATGCAGTGGCGCATGTTCTATTTCGTCCAGGACACATGGCGCATAACTCCCAAACTGACAATGAGCCTTGGATTGCGGTGGGACACCTGGTTCCCGAACCAAAGCGTCAACGAAGGGCAAGGGTCGCGGTATGACGTGGTCACAAACTCCGTCATCATTGCGGGGGCTGGCGCGAACAGCAAGTCTGCCGGAGTCAAGACGCAATGGACGAACTTCTCGCCGCGTCTTGCTTTCGCGTATCAACTCACTCCCAAAACAGTGCTACGCACCGGCTGGGGACGTTCGTACTTTCAGGAGATCTTCGGCAACACATTCAACAACACTGCGAACAATTACCCGACGCTTATCACGCAGACCGTACAACAGCCGAACCTGTACACTCCGGTGTTCACCCTCAATCAGGGGCCGCCGACCCCGGTCGTGCCGGCGATTCCCTCGAACGGCATCCTGCCCCTTCCGGATCGCGTGGGCGCAAGCTATCGCCCTGACGACCTTGGTTACTCCTACGTCGATTCGTGGAACTTTTCCATCGAACGTCTCATCGGCAGCGACACGACAGCAACGGCCACATACGTTGGAAACGTAGGGCGCCACCTTCGGATCGGATGGCCGATGAATCAGGCGGTTCCAGGCCCCGGACCACTGAATCCGCGGCGCCCGTTGTTCGTCAAGTTCGGTCTCACGCAAGGCATCACCGATGCGTCCAATATGGGGAGCAACAGTTACCAGGCATTGCAGACGAAGTTGACCAAGCGGTTCTCCCAAGGTGTGTCGCTACTCGCAACGTACACCTGGTCCAAGACGCTGGATACCGCTGGCGGACTGCTCGTGAACGGCAGACTCAACCGCGGCATCGCCGATTTCGACCGGACTCACGTGGCTACTATAGGGCTGAACGCGCAGCTTCCATTCGGCAAGGGGCGTCGCTATCTCGCGAATGCCAGCCGGGCGGTAGACTTGATCCTTGGCGGGTGGGAGCTTGGTACCGTGACGCTCCTGCAGAGCGGATTAGCGATCACGCCGACTCTGGTGAATAACTCACACCTGAATGCAGATGTCACCGGAGCCTCTCTTCGACCCAATCGTGTGCCGGGCGTCGACCCATACGAGGTGCCGGGCGGCCAATCGAGAAACCTTTGGTTCAATCTTGCTGCGTTCCAGGTCCCGGGGCAATATCAGTTCGGTACATCCAGCCGGGGTTCGCTCCGCGGCCCAGGTTTGATCAACTCCGATCTCAGCTTGGCCAAGCGTTTTTCTGTCACCGAAACCAAAAGCTTCCAACTCCGGGGAGAAGCCTACAACGCCTTCAATCACACGAACATGGCGAATCCCAACACACAGGTGGATTCCGGTCCGAATAGCGCGGGGCGGATAACCGGAATTCTGGTCGGAACCACTATGCGTGTTTTGCAGGTCGGTCTGCGCTTCGATTTCTGATGTGCTCGCGACGCGATCTCAGAACTATTATGGCCAAGAGTTCCATGTGCCAGTTGGAGGGTCCGCTGCTAACCTGGCTTGAGCGACCCTCGGTTGCAGCCGGTGAACTCGCTGGGCTTGCAAGGTCGTCGTATCGCCCGGTTTGACGTGAACAAGAGTAAAGCACATGCTGTGTTGGTTCGGCGATCATGCTGCTGATCCTTGACCCCAGATACTCAATTCATCACCTACCCTAAACTGACTTGTCAGGAGTAATCCGCCCAAACATCCGCTCAGCTCTTGTAGATGTCTTCCCGTTGGGGTAGCGTATACCGAATGAATCCGAGAATTAACACCAGAGACATTGCCGCTCCGCTTACATGGGGGCGCGTCGGACCGGGGATGGCATGGCACCATGTAATCCCTTTCTCGGTGCTCCGTGAGGTATGGAACCGGCTGGTTGATCAGCACATCGCGACGCAAGTTCCGGAAGCACGCGTAGCAACACGACAATACCTACTGCTTGCAAACCGCAATTTACCGAATCTCGATGACATGATCGATCGCATGCGTGCAGAGGAAGGATCTCAGAGACGTGCCGGCCACCACGAACTACGGCCACTCGATGTAGCAGAAGCCCATCGCCTTGCGACAGCCGCTGTCTGGCCGGCCTGGAACGCCGTTGAAGGTCCGCAGCGGAGAATCGATGATCCTCAGGATCGCTATTTGGACCGGTTTACCTCTGGATTAACGCTCCAGGAGGCTGCGCGCATGAAGTCGGTTGAAGCGCTATTTGCTGATTTCCAAACGTTCATCAACGTTGGACCGGCGCCTAGGCCCAGCAGTCTACGAGCGCTTGCTGACGCTGCGTCGAGAGCACGATTGACCGTCTCCGCCGATTTGCCCATTCGGTATCGAGCAGAACTGTGGGTCGATGAAGGAGGCGGGAGGTGGCGCAAGCGCCGCGATGGGGAACGCTCGACGGTTGCGAAGATTTGACGGAGTCGTGCGGCGTGTTCGACGCATTTCCATTGTGGGAACGCACCAGTTACAGCTGCAATACGGTACCGGCACGCTGCCCGACTTATCGGTCCCCCATCCAACATGAGGCACTTTAGCGTACAGCCGACCGTCAAAGTGGCTCACATCCTTGTGGCCGACTACACCGACAAGTGAATCTGTAAATGCTTCGTCAGGCAGCGGACTGTCAGAATAAGAATTCCATTGGATCTCATTGCCCGGTCATGTGATCGTAGCGCGGCGAAGTCCTTAGCCGCTTCTAAAGAAACTCCGATCAATTCAGCGCGAAAGTTGGAGTAGCGCGGTATTGGCTGCCACGCCATCAATCGCCAGGGTCACGAAACCAGGTGGTCCCAGAACCGCCTCGGGCAATAGCCGCACGTTGATCTTATCGACCCCGGCGTCCCCTGTGGTCCTGCATACTCGACAGGCAGTTGCACGCCGTTAACAGACGCAGTGACGTTGCCGGGGTTCGCGCCTCGAAAGCCCGTTCCGTAGAAGCTCAGATAGATCGGGTCGCCGGAAACGCGGATCGGCGCGGGGCCGCAGGAGAACCCTCCTACGACAGGACCGAAGCAGTTGAAGACGGGCACGGGAGTCTGCCGGCCGTCGGCCGCGACTCGAACTGCGAGAGCGTTGGGTGTGGCATTTGCGTGGGACACCATGAATAGTCCCGGCGCCACTGCGTCCACCTGCATGCCGCCCGCAGTGCTCGACCCGCTATCGCCGTTGATGACCAGCGTCGCCTCGCCTGGGGCCGTACCGGCCGGCACCTGAAAGTTGATCTGCGTCGGGGAGACGAACGTCAATGGCGCGACGTGCGTCGCTCCCGCACTGTCGCGCACTTCGAGCCTGATGCCGCCCAACTGCACTGGATAGGGCGCAGCGGCGGTTTGGGCCGCCGTCGCACCTGTCAAAATGTACAGCGTCGCCAGGGATTCCGGTGCGACAATGGCAGTTCCGCTCGCCGCCGACACAGCGCGATTGAGGCCGGGTCCCTGCGGCCTCGGCATCAGGAGGGTCAAGCTGTTGGAGCGGAAATTTGCGCTGATCAAGTCCGGCCGTCCGTCCCCATCGAGATCCGCGACGCCCTGCCCGGTGGCCTGCCACCCTGTGGCATATTCGACCGGCAATGACAATGTCCCGTCGCTCTTTCCTCGAAAGACCGTAATGTAGTTTCCTTCGCCGCCTTCGTGAGACAACCAACCGGCCAGATCCACATGTCCGTCGCCATCGAAATCCGCGGCGGCGAAGGGAATCGGAAACCCCCTCCGACTCGGTATGTAGCGGATCGACTGAAACGTGCCGTCGCCTTTGCCCAACAGCACCTCTGTTCCCGTGACGATGTCCGGTAGGCCGTCGCGATTAAAATCGGCGACAATTCCCAAAAAACCGGTGTCAGGTGTCTCGACCGGCGGACGCAGCGTACCATCACCCCTGCTGAGCCACACGGCCAGTCTGCCTTGGGGAAGGCTCACAGCCAGATCGCTGAGACCATCCCTGTTGAAGTCCGCCACGCGCAACCCGCTGCCCACTCGATGCGCGCGCCGCGCTGGAAATAGCCCTGTCGCGGTAGGGACGACATCGCTGATCGCCCCCCGCACAAATCCGCACGAGCGGCTCTCCCGCATGCGGCTTTTACCTCGGATGAGTAGCGTCAAAGCGGTGCATCGGGTGAGGATGCAGAACACGTGGCTGGGGAATCCACCGGTCAAAGAGCCGTTGGAGCCGATCCCATCGCACATAGCCGCGCTGACTGCGACGCATCAATACAAGCCGCCACAATCGGCGAAGACGTGCGATGAAGATCTTCAGCTGAGGTAAGTTCCCCGGAACAGCATGGTATTGGTAGTAGCCCAGCGTCACCTTCTGGAGCCATGCACCGACCGCCGCTGGCGGCGAGTGCATACGACGGCGCAGCTCAGCCTTGATTGCCTGTAGCTTTGCCGCCAGCCGCTTCTTCGCCGTTTTGCGCCAGACCGTGAAAGCTCCGGTGCTACGCAGCTTCCCGCAATAATGCGTGAAGCCGAGAAAGGTAAACGTTTCCGGCTTCCCCTCGCCACGCTGCTCCCGGTTCTGGGCGGCGAACCGTCCAAACTCGATCAGCCGTGTCTTCTCCGGATGTAATTCCAAACCGAATTTCGCCAGTCGGTTCCGGAATTCCTCCAGAAACCGCACTGCCTCCGCTCGGCTCTCGAAGCCTACCACCAGATCGTCGGCGTACCGGACGACAATCACATCGCCCCGTGCCACTTTCCTTCGCCACGCTTCGACCCACAGGTCCAAGACGTAATGCAGATAGATATTCGCCAGCAGCGGGGAAATGACCGCACCCTGCGGAGTACCTACCGTCGTCTCCGACCATTGGCCCTCCTCCGAAACACCCGCCTTCAGCCATTTGCGAATCAGGCGGATGATACGGGGATCGCCCACGCGGTGCTCGAACAAACTTCACGGTCCATTCGTGGCTCATTTGGTCAAAGAACCCACGAATGTCCGCATCGAGCACCCAGTTCACTCGCCTCCGGTGAAGTCCCACACTTAACGCATCCAGCGCCTGATGCTGGTTTCGACCCGGCCTGAACCCATACGAAAAGCCACGAAAGTCCGCCTCATATATTTCATTGAGAATGGTCACCACAGCCTGTTGAACGACTTTGTCTTCCAGCGCCGCCACAGTCAGCGCGAACTGCACTTAACCACAGCTCACATTTGGGATGGGCTGAGATCCGGCATCCATACCATCCTCTGCGAGGCCAGCGCTTTCGAGTCTTGAAGGAGCGGCGCGTAGCTGGAGTCGACACTCTGATTCTCCGCGATGTGGAGCGCGGCAGTTTCGGCATCGCCCGCGAATGGACTGACTGGCGCAATCCGTCTCCGTATGAATTGATCGGTTTGCCGCCGCGGCGGCTCGATGCTGAATCGTTTTTCGATTTGATCGCCTTGCTGGAGCAACTGATCAATCAAGAACAAAAAGGTTGAAGAATGTACTTGATCGCTGTAGAATCAGACCAGTTATATACGTGGTCTGAAGAAGATGCGGAACGAAGCCACTGCTGCATTGCGCAAACGCCGCAAAGCCCTTCTGCGCCAACTGCCCCCACTCAATGCGATCCTGCGCGGCTCGCTGATCGAGCGCTACAAACGCTGTGGCAAGCCGGGATGCAAATGCGCCGAGGGTCGCGGCCACGGCCCCAAGTACTATCTTTCGGTGAGTTACCCGGGCTTGCGGCCGCAAATGGATTATGTGCCGCAGGAGTATTACGAGCAGACCAGCGAGTTCATCGCCAATTACCACCGGGCCCGCGAGATTTTAGAGGAGATTTGCGAGATCAACCGCGAGCTACTGCAGCGCCGCGAGGCGCTCTGAGGAGCGGTGATGGGCGACGAACGCAATTCGCTCATCGCATTCGAAACGGAATTAGGCGGCGTGCTCCTGGCCAATATGCTCGAAGCCTGGCTCGACGCCGAACCAAACGCCTTGCTAGCGACGGAGCCATTCGATGAACTCCAAGATCACGGAAGACCATCAAAGCAAACCCGCCTATGTGTATGTGCGCCAGTCGACGCTGGCGCAAGTACGCCATCATCAGAGAG
>CAWJQP010000071.1:0-433676 GCA_963844855.1 Bryobacteraceae bacterium | reverse complement strand
GACACGCAATTCGAGATCGGAGGGATTACGCGGCGCGGGAGTTTTGGCGACCTCAACGAAGAGACGTACATCCTTCTCGCGCACAAATCGGGCGAGGAACGTCTTCATCGGCGTCGAACCTCGATCCATCGCCGCCTGCGCTGTGATTTCGCCGCGCTCCAATGGAGCCCAGGCGTTGTTATAGATCTCCATCGCCACCGGCTGTGTGATGACAACGGTAAGGAACAACGAAAGGCCGATGAGCACTTGATTCGATGGCGTCGTCTGCGTTCCGAGGGCTTGTCTTAAAAAGTGCAGAACGATAGTTATGCGCAGAAATGGCGTGATGCACATGATCGCCGCGGGCAGCAACGTCAGCAGCGTCAGGGATACTGCAATCTGCATCGGCAGACTCAAACTGGCTCCCGCCTTGCCTAACCCGAGCGGCGCCAGGCTCTGCAGTAAGATCAGTGCGATCACTTCGTCACCTCCGGAGGCTCGATCAGCTGGCATCCGGCAGGGGAGACTCCGAGAAGCACGGTCTTCCCATCAATCGAGACCATATGGAGGGAGTGGTTTTGGGTGAGAGAGAGCCGCTCGACGATCTCCATACGGCGCGACCGGGAGGACCGGCTCGGGAGCGCGATATACGCAAATCCACGGTTCCTAGCCCACAGGGCCAGCGCAATTAGCAGCGCCAGAACCAGGACTACGACCGCAAACTGTTGAATAACTTCCATTGGATCGGTGAAGGGCGTAGATTGCAGCCGCTTCACTGATGTGGTGCGGAAAAATCCTAAAACTTCTCTCGGAAATCAGCGATACGAAACCCCAGAGAAGCCCCTAGGAGAATAATCTCCCCAGTACCAACAAGTTGCGAGCCAACCTGCACGTCGATGTTATCGCCGGCAGCGCGCTCGCTTCGGAGCAGACTCCCCTCCTGCAGGGCAAGCAGCTGTTCAACTGTTAGACTGCAGCACTCGAGGCGGGCGTCTACATCCATGGGAATATCTGCGAGTGGCTTGAGATCTTCGATCACGCTCATAGGATTTTAGGGGAGGCGCACGCGGTCTCGCGTGCGCCACGTCAAGACTAACGCTTCAGGTTGAGAACTTCCTGGCTAAGCTCGTCTGCCGTCGTGATGACGCGAGAGTTGGCCTGATATCCGCGTTGATACACGATGAGATTGGTGAATTCGCGCGCCATGTCGACCGTCGATCCTTCGAGCGACCCGCCTTTGACACGTCCACGTCCACCCTGGCCGGCGGCTCCGATATCGGGTTCCGTTCCTCCCGCGCGAAACAGGTTATTGCCGATGTCGGACATCGATCGCGTGTCCGTGATCTTCGCCACTGCAATCTGCCCGAGCTCCAGTTCGGCTCCCGAATCATAGCGAGCGATGACTCTGCCCTCGTCCGCCATTACGACTCCAACGAACTCACCGGATCGCATTCCGTCCTGTGTGGTTTTCGTCGTAGTCGATGCTTTCGCCAGCTGCGAAAGAGTTGCTGTTTCGGTTTCGTCGTAGAGGTTGAGCTTCAGATCAAGATCTTCAGCATTGTTGAGAACAGCAGTAATGTCGATCGTGCCATTTGCCAGCGTCGGCGCCGTCATCTTACCGTTGCCGTCGAATGTAATCGCGACCGGTGTCGCAAGTAAGTTAAACGGCGTGCCGGCGACAGCAGCTGAGTTTCCGCTTTCCTCGCCAGGAATCGAGGCCTGCATCGACCAGGCGTCGGCGCCCGTCTTTGTGAAGGTCATGGTTACGACATGGCTAGCGCCTTTCGAGTCCACGACTTCCACGGGCGATTCGAGCTTGTCACCGACAGCGGCATCGGAGTTCAAATTGGCGAACACCGACATGTTCTCCGTGATCTTCGGCGGCGATCCCTGCGGGGGAACGATGATATCTTTGAGCGTCGAAGAAAGCACACGCTGACCGGTCAACGTCGTAACCGCGCCTGAGTTATCCAACTGAAAGCTGCCATCTCTGGTGTAGAACTTGTTGCCGGCCTCGTCCCTAACGACGAAGAAGCCGTTGCCCTGCAACGCGGCATGCAGGGGACCGCTGCTGGCCTGTATGGGACCTTGCGTAAAGTTGCGGACCGTAATCGGCTGCGCAACACCCATGCCGGTACCGGTGCCGCCGCGCAGATTCTCCGCGACCAAGTCCTTGAACGCTACATCCACTGCTTTGAATCCTGTCGTGTTGACGTTGGCCAGATTGTGGCCCACTGTCTCAACGGCGGTGGAGTGCGCTTTGAGAGCGGCTAACGCCGATCCGAATGAACTAGACATTTGTTTCTCCTTCTGGTTTTGTTTCCGTGAAGCGGTCAAGCGCCGCGGTGACGGTCTCGACTTGGGTGCGTAGCCCGCTGATTTCTTCGCGAATACCCATCGTCTGTTCGAGCTGGCTGAACTGAGCGAGTTGGGTGAGAAACTCGACGCCGTCCGCCGGGTCGAGAGGGTTCTGATTCTTGATCTGTGTTACCAGCAGTTGCAGAAAGGCGTCTTTTCCTTCTAAGCCTTTCTTGGCTACCGGTGTAGTTACGTCTGCGGCCGGGTTAACGGCGGCGGTGGGTGAGAAGTTCACCATAGATTCTCCTTGAACTCTTCTTCGGTCTGGCGCTTCCGCCTCTTATCCTGTTGCTCTTTCCAATCCGGTTCGCTCTGACGCTCGCCGTGTCCGTCATCCGTTTGAGGCTGATCAGCCTGCAGCACGCCCGGTCCCTCGGATCGGGAGAAGGCTACGGCTCCCACAGCTTCATCTAGGCGAACATCACCGAATGAATTTGCCTGCGGCGTCCAAGTCTCCGCCCGAAAGCCCTCTGTGTCCAGAGCGCGAGTTAGTTCGGGGAGAGCGTTGGCGACACCACTTGCGATCTGAGAGTCGCTGCTCCGCACACTGACGTGGAGAGAACCTGCGCGCTCCTGGAGTCTGACGGTTACATCTCCGTTCAAATCCGGAATCCGAACATCCATCTGCTTTAGCGGAGTCCGCTCGGTTTGGAGATGCTTTTCATCGATTAGCGGCGCGGGCGCTCTTGGCGCTTCGGTGGTGGCCGGGCGCTCGGACTTGGTAATAGAACTCGACGTCGCCGCGACGTTCGCAAATGGCGTTGCTTTGTCGATCGCCGGAGTATTCTCCTGCGTGGGCGTTTCGGAGTGCTCGTCTTTGTTGCTACTCTCTGGGTCGCGCTGGGACGTCGTTTCGGATGACGCGGGCTGCAGTTCTAACTCGGCAGCGGGCGTCAATTCGGATGCCACGATCTGGCGCGAAGACTGGTCTACTACTTGTGTTGGAAGCGGCTCATTAGACGGCGCTACATCTGTGCCTGCTGACTTCGATGTGACCAGCGCTTCGAGAATCACAGGGGCGTCGTTCAGTGGCCTGACCGGAGCCTCAGATGACTCGCTAGACACTGCATTCGATAAAAGTGTCGGACGTCCGAACTTTATCTCACTGACGTCAGCATGCTCGGTCACAATCTTTCTGTTGTTGTGCGGGACGTCAACTGGAGCGGGAACAGGAACCGGGATTGCTGTAGGAATACTGACGGCGTCGAGCCTTTCCAGGGACGACGACGCCACGCTCAATTCTTCAATCTCTTCGGGCTCTTCTTCAGAAGATTCCCGGTCGGCTTTTGCAACAAGTGTTGCAGTGGCACGCGTAAGCGATTCGGGAGAAGCAACTTCAGCGTCAGGTGGAGGCGGAACTTCCATGGTAGCGACCATTGCGTACGCCGTTGCCACCTGGTCTTGAGCTTCTTCCGTAGTCGGAGACACCAGTTCCACGGACGCGGGAATCAATGCTGGCACGGTCGCGACAGCCGGAAGCGCCTCGAGGACCTCCGTAGGCGCCTCTGGGGCAGCCGGGAGTTGCGGCTCTAACGGCACTGTACCTTGGAAGGCGGCCTCGCTCGCCAAAAGCATTTCTAGAAATTCATTGTTAGCGGCCTGCGAGCCCTCGCTTTCGACAGAACCTGCAGGGCTGGGAATCGTAGCGGTGGCTGCAGCAGGATCCATGAAGAATGCGGGCAGCGCAAGAAAGTTCACGACCCGCTTCTATGCAGGCCGGGTTCCAAATGTATTGACCTTCAAATATCAACGTTTGCAGTACGCAACATGTCAAGTCTTTGCCGCTTGCGATGAACCGATGACAGATTTCTGACGGACTTGGCTGTAATAGGAAAGCCATCCTTGAGTGAATACATCATCTTGCACTTTGGTTGACAGCTTGCAATGCCTGACCGCATGGATCCAATCGCTACGACCGCCGCAAGCGGAATGCGGGCGCGCATGGAGTCGCTCGATATGCTTGCGAACAACATCGCCAACGCATCGACGGCCGGGTACAAAGTCGATCGCGAGTTCTACTCTCTTTATAGCGACGCGATGGCAGACGACAATGTGCTTTCTCCGGTCATTGAGAAGCCGTGGACGGATTTCTCGCAAGGCACTCTGCAGGTCAACCGGCAAACCGCTGGATCTCGCGCTGAACGGAACAGGATTCTTCGCCGTTAACGGTCCGTCCGGCACTTTGTACACGAGGAATGGGTCCTTTCAAACGGCGCCATCCGGCAATGTCGTTACAGCGGAAGGATATGCTCTTCGGCTCACTGGAGGAGCACCGCTTCGGTCGCAGTCTAGCAGCCCAATGGAGATTGGGACAGATGGAACTGTGAAGCAGGGCGGTATTGTGCTTGGGAGATTAGAGTTGGCCGACTTCCCCGTGGGCGCGTTGACCAAGCAGGGAGCGAGTTTGTTCGGACCGGCCGAGGGAGTGAGCCCGACGCCTGCGCTTAGCACTCAAGTACACCAAGGGAAACTCGAAGGCTCGAACGTACCGAGCGCCGAGTCCGCTGTGAGGCTCGTCAGCGTGATGCGGCATTTCGAGATGCTCCAGAAAACTATCACTATCGGCAGCGAGATGAACCGTCGCGCCATTGAAGAAGTCGCCCGTGTCGGGCAGTAAAGAGGAATAACTATGATTCGCGCACTATATAGCGCTGCCAGCGGAATGACCGCTCAGCAAACGAACGTCGACAACATTTCACACAACCTCGCAAACGCGAACACAACGGGCTTCAAAGCTCGTCGCGCGCAGTTTCAGGACCTCCTGTACCAGAATCTCGTTCAGCCTGGCGCGTCGGCAACGCAACAGACCGCCGTTCCTACTGGTCTTCAGGTAGGTCTCGGAGCACGGGCCGCTTCAAACGAGATTGTTTTCTCTCAGGGAAGCTTCACGCAAACCAGCAACCCGTATGACCTTGTCGTGCAGGGACGTGGTTTTTTCCAGGTGCGTACTCCATCAGGCGAACTTGCCTACACGCGAGACGGAGCATTTCACCTGGATCGCGATGGCAACCTTGTGACACTTGATGGCAATGCAATCGAGCCGTCGGTGACGATCCCGAAAGAAGCGCAGTCGGTCTCGATCGGAGCCGACGGCACGATCACATACACTCTGCAGGGACAGACGCAGTCACAACAAGCCGGTCAAATTCTTTTGGCCGATTTCCAGAACGCATCGGGACTCGAGAGCATGGGCCGCAATTTGTATAAGCCGACTTCGGCTTCGGGAGATCCTATCGTTGGCACTCCCGGTGGACAGGAAGGCATCGGTTCTTTGCTGCAAGGGTATCTCGAAGGTTCGAATGTCAGCGTCGTCGAAGAGTTCATCAACCTTATCGTGAGCCAGCGCGCTTACGAAGCAAATTCCAAGGTTGTGAAGGCTGCCGACGAGATGTACCAGCAAGTTAACAATCTCACGCGATGATCCCTCTGTTGCTCGCGTTAAGCTGCGCGCCGGTCGATGGTCCAAAGTTGTTAGCCAAACATGTCGCCGGCGTCGTCGCGCAGTTCGGTTCCCTGCCCGCCAACACGGAGCTCGGTTACGCGCCGTCGCCCGGCGCCACCCGTGTCATACACGCGGTGGAGTTACAAAGCATGGGGCGCCGGCACGGGCTAAACGTAGACGTAACGCCGGAGCCGGTCTGCTTTGAATGGCCAATGGCTCCGTTAGAGGAAGCGCGGGTTCTGCAGTCAATGCGGCGCTCACTGCCCGAAGACGCACGGATTGTTCTCTCTGAGATCAGCCGTGTGGCCGCGCCTGCAGGTGAAGTTATCTTTCCTCTAGAATCGCTTAGAGCCGGACTGTGGGCTGGCTACATCCAATACAGCGGAACGCGACGGTTCAATATCTGGGCTCGAGTTCAAGTGGTAGTCAATCAAACCCGCGTTGTGGCTGCAACCCCCATCAAAGCCGGCGAAGCTCTGACACCGGAACGTGTGCGCTTGGAGCAATTCGAATCTGAACCCGATATAACTTTCGTTCGAACGCTCGAAGAAGCGTACGGGCGTATCACGAAAACGCCGGTTGCCGAGGGCGCTCCTGTCATTGCGCGCATGCTCGCTTGGCCCGCGGCTGTTCTGAAGGGTGATACAGTGCGCCTTCACGCTAAGACGGGAGCCGCCCAAATTACAGTCGAAGCCCATGCCCAGGCCAGCGGTCGCATCGGCGAGGTTATTCCAGTAAAAAATCCAACTAGCGGACGGATTATCCGTGCGCGGATCGACGGCAGTGGAGAAGTCACATGGACGCCATAAATCAATCTCTCAGAGCTTTTCTCGTAGCCGCCATAATTGGCGTCTCGGCGAATGCAAAGCAACCTCAAGTCCCGACACCGAGCGCTCTCGATCTCTACATTCAGGAAGCCGGTCAACGGGCCGCGGTCAATCCATCGACTTCGACAGGGTCGCTATGGTCGTCCGATGCGCGACTTGGTGATCTGACATCGGATCTCCGGGCGCGGCGCATTGATGACGTGGTTACAATCATCGTTGCCGAACGAGCCTCCGCCTTGTCACGCGGATCAGTAACGGCATCCCGCAAGTCGAATGCAAGCGCTCGAGTGGATGGGGCGCTCGGCGCCCACACGACCGGATGGCTTCCTAGTATGCTGGGCGTTTCGGGCAATCGCGAGCTCGACGGTAGCGGCGAGACGATTCGCGAGACAGAACTCAACACCGTTCTTTCCGCGCGTGTAACCCACGTGCTTCCAAACGGGAATCTTGTTGTCGAAGGAACGAAAGCGGTAACAGTCAACTCCGAGACGCAGAAGGTGTTAGTACGCGGTGTGATTCGACCCTATGATCTTTCGACCGGCAATGCTGTTCGTTCCGATCAGATCACGATGCTTGAAGTCAGTGTGGCCGGCCGCGGAGTCATTGCGGATGCTGTGAAGCAACCGAATTTGCTCTACCGCATACTTCTTGGGATACTCCCGTTCTAATCATCATGAAAGCATTTATCGTAGTCTTCTTCTTCGTCGCGAGCCTTTGTACGGGAGCCACGCGGCTCAAAGAGCTCGCAGGTATCGAAGGCGTCCGAGAGAATCAACTAGTCGGCTATGGCCTTGTCGTTGGACTTAACGGTACAGGTGACAGGCGGCAGACGCTGTTCTCGGCTCAGAGCCTTAGCAATCTTCTTCAGCAGATGGGTGTTACCGTCCCGGCACAGGCAATGCGCGTCAACAATACGGCGGCAGTCATGGTCACTTCCAGCCTGCCGCCGTTTGCGCGTCCCGGCGCGCGGATCGACATCACAGCGGCGGCGATCGGCGACGCAACAAACCTGCAAGGTGGGCTACTGGTCATGACCAGTCTTCGCGGCGTAGACGGTCAGATCTATGCTGTGGCACAGGGTCCGCTCGTGACGGGCGGCTTTGTCGCAGGTCCCGGGCGGCAATCGCCAGACGGTTAACCATCCTACGGTCGGTCGCATTGCGAACGGCGCAACAGTTGAGCGCGCGGTTCCCACAGCGCCGTTCACAAACGAGGTTCGCTTACAACTCAAACACGCCGACTTCACCACAGCGGCGCGCGTCGCCGAAGCGTTGAATCGTCAGTTCGGATCTGATACGCCCGTCGCGCATGCCGAGAATGCAGCGGCTGTGACTGTAGCGATCCCAAAGCAGTTTGCATCCCGGCCGACCGAGTTTATCGCGGCCCTCGAAAGCGTGAGCGTTGACGCGGACCGGGTAGCGCGCATCATCATCAATGAGCGTACCGGAACCATCGTCATGGGGAAGGATGTTCAAATCTCTCCCGTAGCCGTCATGCATGGGAATCTTTCGATCGAAATTACAACTTCGTGCGATGTATCGCAGCCTGCGCCGTTCTCGCAAGGGGCCACGCAAGTGGTGCCGAACATAGGCGTGGGTGTGAAAGAAGAAAAAGCTCGCAACCTTGTGATCAAGCAGGGCGCGACCGTTGAGGAACTTGTCCGCTCGCTCAGTGGCATCGGAGCCACGCCACGAGACGTAATCGCAATTCTACAGAACATTAAAGTCGCCGGAGCTCTGGCGGCAGACATTGAGGTGATATGAGCGATATTGGAAAGCTAACCACGAATCTTCCGGGACTCGAGCGGGAGCAGCTAGCAAATTTACCGCGCGATGGCGCAAAACTAAAAGAATCAGCCTGTCAGTTCGAAGCGCTGCTTATCGGGCAGATGCTTCGATCTGCCCGCGAGTCTGGCGGAAGTTGGTTTGGCGGTGGCGAAGACGAGGCTTCTTCGTCCGCCATTGGAATGGCAGAGGAACACCTGGCTCAGACGATCGCGACCCAAGGCGGACTGGGATTGTCGAGATTGATATCGGAAGGCCTGGCGCAAGACCAGGCGCGACTCAAATCGAATCAAGAGTAGTTGTTTGCGGTTGTTGTTGTAAGTGGCGCGTACTCCGGTATGCGCCACTTACTATTTTGATGTTCTAGTAGCTGGCGTTGATCGGCTCGTAAGTAGACGGGGCGGGCTCGTATAGGGCCGCCGGTGAAGCAACCTCAGCGCCGATTTGCTCCCAACCCTGCAGCATCGTGGACATAAGATTCTGGACTTCTTCGAAAGGACTTTTGTCCTGGTCGATATGACCTTGAAGAATTCGGGAAGCACAATATCCATACAGCTCGCCGAGGCTCGCGCTTACGTCTCCGCCTTGGGAATGATCCAGGCTAGACAGCAGTTCGACGATGCCTTCCGTAGCCTTCGATACCGCTCTCCCGCGACCTTCGATGTCCTTGGCGTCCGTGCAGCGGCATGCGTCCGCGAGATTGTCGATCACGAAGCGATAGAGCATGCGGACGAGCTCGATGGGACTGGCGCTCAAAACGCTACCTTCAAGATACTGTTCGTAATGGCTCAAGCAGTGGTCCTTAACGCGAGAAAGAATGCGCGAGCGGCCTTCACCAGCATTGTTCGTTGCGTTCGCACAGGCCGGATCCGGTGGTCCGCGCCTTCTTTCTCGGTCAAGCTACTTATCGAGGGTATGTCCTGACTTTCGAGAGAAAATTTCTGTCCAACGGTTACTTCCATTCATGAAGAAGCTGACAACCATTCTCGCTATTTGTTTTGTTTCCGGAGCGTCCGCGCAAGAGCAGTCCGCGATCGAGAAGCAGAAGGCGTCTGTTCGGCGGCAGGTCCGCGTGGCCGTCGCTCCTGGAGGTTTCTTCACTACGCCCTTCCTTACCGATTGGAGTACAACGCCCACAGCTGCGGCGTCCGCATTCTCATCCGAACCGGCGGCTGACTGCGAAGCTGTACCCGATACTTCACTCACACAAATGATCTTGGATTCGAGTCAGCGCGAGGGAGTGAATCCGAAGCTCGTGCGAGCCGTAGTCAAGCGTGAGTCTGGGAACAAACCGTGCGCAGTTTCGGTTAAGGGAGCTCAGGGACTGATGCAACTCATGCCCGCGACACAAGGCGACCTCGGTCTTCGTGATCCGTTCGATCCCGCGGCCAACATCGCCGCAGGCGTCAAATACCTGAAGCAGATGCTGGACCGGTACAACGGCAACACGGCGCTGGCGCTGGCGGCGTACAATGCCGGGCCGCAAAGGGTCACGCCCGGTGGGAAGATTCCGGATATCCCGGAAACCCAGTCCTACGTAATGAATATTCTCGGCGCCTTGAACGAGCAGGACCCGCCCGAGTAAAGTAGCCATATGGCGCAACTCTTTGTCGGCACCTCGGGATTCGCTTACGCGTCCTGGAAGCCGGACTTCTATCCTGCCAAACTGCCGGCCAAGGAATTCCTTCGTTTTTACGGCGAAAGGCTGAACAGCACGGAGATCAACTATACCTTTCGTCAGCTTCCGAAAGGCGACACATTGAAGTCGTGGGTGGCAGCGACACCGCCCGAGTTCGTCTTCTCGCTGAAGGCGCATATGCGGCTGACGCACATAATGAAGCTGAAAGACGCGGGGCCGTTTCTAGAGGTGTTTCTTAAGGCAATCGATCCATTACGTTCATCGCGGCGTCTCGGACCAGTGCTCTATCAGTTGCCCCCGACATTTCGATGCGATCTCGCAGTGCTGGCCGACTTCTTAGCGTTATTGCCCACCGACATACGACACGCCTTCGAGTTTCGTCATGCCTCGTGGCTGGACGATAAGGTATACGACTTGCTGAAGAAGCACGGCGTTGCCTTGTGTCTGGCCGAATCTGAGAAGTTGGTTGTGCCGCAAGTGATCACGGCGCCGTTTGTCTATGCACGCCTCCGCAAGCCGGACTACACGGAAGAAGATCGCGCAGAGATCGCCCGCCGAGCTTCAGACATCATGAGTGGCGATCGGGATCTCTTCGTCTACTTCAAGCATGAAGACACACCGCATGGAGCAATGTACGCCCAGGAGTTGCTGCGTGTGCTCAGTCGCTAAAGTCGGGCTACTTCGACCGCAGTAAATCTTGAAGCGATATACCAACCAGCCCGACGGTCAAACCAATCATCACCGCAACCGCCGTCCATGAGACGAAGTTATAGACCCGTGAGTTTGTCCACTCCTTCATCAGGTATTTCTTGTTGACGAGGATGGTCATGAAGATGAGCACCAACGGCAACAGCATGCCGTTGATCACCTGCGACAACAGGATCATCTGCACTAAGCGGGAAATTCGGAAGCAGCACGACACCTCCGCCGATCACGATCAGCAGCGTAATCAGCCAGTAAAAAACTGGGGCTTCGCTGAATCGGCGGTTCACGCCCGATTCGAAGCCCAATCCCTCACACACCGTGTACGCCGTTGAAAGCGGCAAAATGCAGGCCGCAAACACCGAGGCATTCAGCAGTCCGGCACAAAATAGCAGAAACGCATACGGACCGAAAGGCTTCAGCGCCTCGGCGGCATCCGCGGCGTCAGCGATGTCTCTCGGTCCGTTCGACCAGATGGCGCCGGCACAGGACACGATGATGAAGAAGGCGATCACCGACATCACGATGCATCCGACGATGACCTCGATGCGGGACTCGGCGTATTCCTTCGCAGTGATACCCTTCTCCACGACCGCCGCCTGCAGAAAGAACTGCATCCAGGGAGCGACGGATGTACCCACCATGCCGATCAGCATCGTGATGTACCCGCTATCCAGCATCAGCACGGGCTTCACGCTGTATATCGCGGCCTCCTTCCAGTCCGGCTTCACGAGGATCCCAGAGACGATGTAGCAGATGTACAACGAGCAGGCGAACAGAAAGATCTTCTCGATCCGCTGGTAATCGGTCTTCAGGATCAGGAACCAGACGCCCGCAGCCGCCAACGGCACCGAGATGTACTTGCTTACAGTGAAATAGCCCGAGCGAACTCGCAACGCCCGCAAAGTTCGCCATGACATTGGTTAAATTCGCCAGCACCAGCAGCGCCATCACAAAGAATGTCGTGCGCAGCCCGAACTCCTCACGAATCAGGTCCGATAGTCCTTTGCCCGTCACGGCGCCCATGCGGGAACACATTTCCTGCGTAACGATCAGCAGCAGCGTGATCGGCAGCAAAGTCCAGAGCGGCAGATAGCCATACTTCGCGCCCGCCTGTGAGTAGGTGAAAATGCCGCCCGCGTCGTTGTCCACAACGGCGGTGATAAAGCCGGGTCCAATGACGGAGAAGAATACCGCGATGTGGTATTTCAGCCGCTTCAGCATGCCGTCATTTCTGCCTCAATACCGAGATGACATCGTCCGCGGTGATCACGCCCACAAGCTTGCGGTCTCCGTCGATTACGGGCAGTGTCAGCAAATTGTACTTGTCGAAAATTTCGGTGACTCGGTTCTCCGATTCGGTCACCGTCACTCGGATCAAAGTGTCGGAGGCCAACTTCTTGAGGGGATGGGAACCGGGAGCGATGAACAGCTTCGCCAAAGGCACTAGCCGCCACTGGCGTTTCTTCAGCGTCAACAAGGAACACTGTGTTCAGCGACTTCCAGCATCTCTTCATCCTGACGCAGCGCTTCGATGGCATCCTGCACGGTCGCATTCTCCGGCAGTGACACGTATTCCGTTGTCATCATTGCTCCGGCAGTGTGCTCACGATGTTCGATCAGCTCACTTACTTCCGACTTCGACTCTTCTGTCAGTTCTTCCAGAATCTCGCTTGACGTCTCTTCTTCGAGTTCGGCCAGCACGTGCGCCGCCTCGTCGGGCGACATCTCCTCGATGATCTCGGCGGCTCTTTCCGTCTCTAGCGACTCGAGGATGCTTGCCTGGACATCCACGTCCATCTCGGAGAGCGCTTCGGCCGCAACCTCGGATCGATAGTTTCGATGATCGCCTCGCGATCATCCGGACCCAACTCTTCTACGATATCCGCCAGATCGGCAGGGTGCATCTTCTCGAGAGCAACGTTCGAGATGTTCAGCCGTAGCCGGCGTTGCGGATCGGGCTCGACGATATTGCAGTATTCCCAGCTGATCGAATTGGGACGCGATCGGCTTCTGTATTTTCCGGACCCATGCCGGCGGAATCACGCCCTGCACCAGGCGCCGGAAAATACTACGCATGCCGATGTCCACCTCGAGGACGTTCGAGTTGCGTGTGCCCTTCCATTGGTTTGATCTGGAACGTCACATCGGTAACGCGCACCACCTTGCGTCCGAGCGCATCGATGATCTGCTGATCGAGCAGGTCACGGACGATGCGCAACATGTACTCGTCCGAGTGATAGGGCGTGAGCTTTTCGTCCCTGAGATAGATGCCGTCGAGAGAAATCGCCCGCACCTGATCATAACGGACCGTTAGCCAAGTCCATCCGCCGCCGACGAGAAAACGGTCTACGCGCGCGGGATTGATGATGGGAACGAGCGCCGCATCTTTGACGCGGCCGATCCGCGGCCCCGGGTGTCGTACACCCTGAGCCCGATGAGTTCGGTGCAAAAGAGCACATCGTCGGAAACCATCGAGGACCGTCCATGTCAGTCGTCAAAGGCCATCGCGGCCTCATCATCCATCTTATTGCAGCTTGGCTTCAAGAGCTCATTTACAGCCGCAGGATTAGCCTGGCCGCGAGACGCTTTCATCACCTGGCCCACAAAAAATCCTATGACCGTCGACTTGCCGCCCTTATACTGCTCGACTTGCTTGGGATTGGCAGCGATCACTTCGTCGATGATTTTCTCGAGAGCGCCTGAATCACTCATCTGCTTCAGGCCCTCTCGCTCCATGATGACTCGTGGGCTGTCGCCTGTCGAGTACATCTTAGGAAAGATCTCTTTCGCCAGCTTGCCAGTCAATTCCTGATTTGCGATCAGCGCCAGTAGTTCGCCTAGTTGCTCGGGTGCGACGGGAGAGTCAGTGAAGTCTTTGTTGTCGGCTTTTAGAGCGGCCATCAGATCACCCATCACCCAATTGGCCGTCGTTCGTGGATCGCCGGACTGCCGCAACCGCTTTCTCGTAATACTCCGAGGTCGCGCGAGTTGCCGTCAGGACGTCGGCGTCATATTCTCGCAATCCGAAATCTTCGATGAACCGCGTCCTCTTTTGACGAGGTAATTCCGGCATATCCGCCTTCAGGCGGTCCAGCCATTCCGCGCTCACACGCAGCGGAACGAGATCGGGTTCGGGGAAGTAACGGTAATCGTGCGCATGCTCCTTGCTTCGCATGCTGACGGTCTCGCCGGATTCGACGTTATAGAGGCGTGTCTCCTGAACAACTTTGCCACCGCTTTCCACCAGCGCGATCTGCCGCTGTATCTCGTAATCGAGCGCCAACTTAAGAAATCGGAAGGAGTTCAGGTTCTTCACTTCGGCCTTCGTGCCGAACTTCTCGGCGCCTCGGAGCCGCACGGAGACGTTTGCGTCACAGCGGAGGTGACCTTTCTCCATGTCGCAGCTTGATACATCGAGAAATTGAAGGATCTGTTTCAGTTCGGTGACATACGCATACGCTTCATCAGAACTGCGCATGTCAGGTTCGCTGACGATTTCGATCAGAGGCGTCCCGGAACGGTTGAGGTCGACGTATGAATACCGGTCTGAATCCTTGAAGCCGTCATGGATGCTCTTTCCGGCGTCGTCTTCCATGTGGACGCGAGTAACTCCCGAGCCGCTTCTTTCCCGATTCGAGCTGAATCTCGACCACGCCATGCTCGGCGAGCGGCTGGTCGTATTGAGAGATCTGGTAGCCCTTCGGCAGGTCGGGATAAAAGTAGTTCTTACGCGCAAAACGGGAAAACGCATTCACGGTACAGCCGAGCGATAAAGAGGCTTTGATCGCCATCTCCACGGCCTGCCGGTTCAATACAGGAAGCGCACCGGGCAACCCGAGGCAAACCGGGCAAACGTTCTGGTTTGGCGGGGCGCCGAAGCTAGTCGGACAGCCACAGAAAATCTTCGTACGAGTTGCCAGTTGAACGTGGACTTCGAGCCCGATCACCGGCTCGTACTTCGCCATTATCTCGGGCGAAACCGGGGCCGCCATGGTAGAGGACATCACTCATGATTATAGTCAAGCAGATAGGCAGGACCTGCCAGTTTTGGAAGGGCCAACTGGGTGGAGGATACGAAACGAATATAAATATCGGCCAAATCTCTGGATTTCTTTATACAGAATCAGAATCGTTTTACCAGATTCTCCCTTCCAATAAACTCCTCTCTTGATCAATTGAGCGTTCTAATACTATTGACGCAAACGCGGGTGATCAAGAGAAGGCCCGATCCTCTTAGCTCGCAACATATTGATAATAAACTGGTTGCAGTCTAGCACAATTATTCTTCTACATAGAACCCCGTACATTTTCCGGGTCGAACTCGCTCTGCGTAAATAGTATTAGGGTATAGCTACCCGCATATGTCTCATTGTCAGTATCGTTTTGCCCTGTTATATTTCTGAGCAGCGTTGCCATGCCCGAAGTGTGACAATGGCATCTCTTGTCGGTGTAATCTATGACATTTCGATTCGTAGCCTGCCTTGGACTTTTGACGATCGGCCTTGGAGCACAAACAACAACCGTTGCGAGCGCCACGACTCCACCTGCACGACGGTCGGTTAAAGATATCGACACTAAGGAAATCAAACTGGGAGAAGATGAGTCCGGCTGCAAAGATTCGTCGATTCTTCCCCGCATCGCAGGCTGCAGCATTATCCAGTGTGATAACAAAGAGTCCGATACGCTTGAACTCCAAGTGGGCGTGAACACCGACGGCGCGGTTCAGAAAGAAGGAATGGACGGGAACAGCGAGGTGATCTATTACCTCTGTCCTTCGAAAGTGTCCCTGGGCAGCATCGTCAAGAGCTCCGATACTGCGCTGGCAAAGGCCGGCTTCAAAATCGTCTTCAATGGCAAGGATGATGACGAACAGCCGCTCGTCACTGCGCTCAAGGATACTCAGTGGGTCCAGATTTCCACTTACATGTACAACGAGTACACAGCGTACATACAGTCGGCAATCAATGCTCCTCCGGATTCTCAGTCCAGTTCAGAAGCACTTGCCGAGGAAATGTCGAAAAACGGCCGTGTCTCGCTGACAGGTTTAAATTTCGAGAAGGAAAAATTCGACATGCCGGCGGATGCGGATAAGCTGCTCGCCGAAGTGGCCGCGCTCTTGATCCGTCAACCCGACTGGAAAGTTCGAATCGAAGCCTACACAACCGACTCAACCAATAAGCATGCCAATGTCGTGTTGTCACAAAAGCGGGCTTCGGCGATTGCAACCTGGTTGCTCGACCATGGTATTGATAAGTCCCGTGTCTCGATTCAGGGTCTAGGCGATGCTGAAGCGACTCAGCGGGTTGAGCTTATTCGTTTCTAAGGCGAACTGAGCTACTTTTGCAACTCTTTCGGCAGTTGCTTCCGAAGCTCCGGTTGGATATCGAATACTAGGACCAAGCGAAGAACCTGACCAGTCGGTTCTACGTGAATGAGGATTTCGCCCTGCGGCTTCGGTTCCGTTCCCACCGGCTGGTAGGAGGCTGAAAGCTTTGCGTTTTCACCCGACTTCAGAACGGTCTTATCAAGTTTGACCTGCAGACCCTGGCGCGTCGGGGCATCCATTCGTAGTTGGACTTCTCCGGGCAGAGAATTGCCGATCATGGCTTCGCCCTTCGCAAACTCATAACTACTCAGCCGGATCTCGGTTTTGTCGATATTGATCTGGCTTTGCACGGCCGCAACACTCACGCCGGTAAAAAGCCTCTTTAACTTGTCTGGATTGTCAGGACCGGGGTTCATACGTCCCCATGGAGTGTCCCAATCTTTTTGCAGAACAACATACCAACGCCACTCGCCGTTCTCGAGTTTCCAGAGACTGGTCATCGGCGGCTTGACACGCATGACACCAGTACGTGGAGTACGCCACTCTACCTCCACGCCGGTCACTACCGCCGCCTTGGTGAAGTTCTCGCTGTAGTTAATCCGAACGATTTCAAAACTGAAATATCGCTGCTTTTCGAGATTGTAAAAGGTGTCCTTGCTGTCTTCAGCAATCACTGCTTCCGCACTCCGGAATTTGCCGTCGACGTGCGCCTGGTAAAACTTCGCGACGTTCTGCCGTAGGGCCTCATCCACTTGAGGCGGAGCTTTCTCGAATACATCCGTCGGCTTCGTTTGAGCAACCAAAACGGCGCAAGACACGAAGGCCGCAAGCACCCATTTGCGCATAGTCTAATTGTAACCTTCCAAGGGGAACCCGCTGCTAGCAATAAGAAAAGCCCGGCTCGTCTTTAATTTAGACGCGCCGGGCTTAAAGAAAGACTACTCTTATACGCTAAATGATCGGGATGGTAGATCCGGCAATCTCACCGCCGGATATTCCAACCGCTACATTGATGGCGTTTCCGGTCGCTGTATCGGCCGGAATCTCCATCTCCACAAGGTAAATGCCGACCGATCCCTCCACCAGTTTCGCGGAAACGGTTCTGACCCCGCTATTGTTGATGCCTGAGATGATCGTAGCGGCTACATTCTGATCACGCTGACCGGATCGGTTGGTTCCAGTGGCCGGAGTTGTCTGGCCGAGACCCGCTGTGAAAACGCGAATGATCTCGCCGCGTCTCGCCGGATTGCCGGAGTTGATGTAGCTACCATCGGGCCGAAGCGCCACGGCCATTCTCCTCGCGCTGGCGTCAACGTAGTCGAAGATACCAGGCTTGTTTGACAGGATCTGTACTCCGCTTACCGTGGTTGAACCGCCGCCCTCGGTGCGGATCGTCACAGATGTCTGGCCGGGGGCAGTTTCAAACGGCACCTGGACAATCACGGTTTCGGCGCCGTTGACGTTGGATACCGCGTAGATCGGAGCTGCGACGTTGTTGAAAAGCACCTCAACCCCCGCGAGAGTCGTTGGGAGCGGACCGGCTACCGTCTGCGGGGTCACCGACCCTCGGAGACTCGGAGCAATACCAGGCGCAGTGATTACTGCTATACCACCGGGCGAGATGCCCGGCTGATAGCCTGCGGCATTCACAAAGCTACTGGGAGTGAATACCGGTCCCGGAGTTCGAACAATGAGACTGAACGTCTGAGACAAAGTGCCGAGTGAGGCGGTGACAGTCACCGGTCCCGCAGTCTGACCGGCGGTGACGGTTACGGATGCTGTCCCGGTATTATCGGTCGTTGCCGACGCAGGAACAGTGGCGGTCCCTGTAGCGACACGGAAGGCGACGGCCGCCCCGGGAACAGGCTGACTGCTCGCGTCCACAACCCTTACTGAGAGAGGCGTTGCGAACGCTTGTCCGAGAACTGCGGTTTGGTTGTTGCCACCGGTGATTTGTAGACCCGTTGCGCTTAGATTAACTGTCAGGGCAAAGGTTGCGCTTCCAGTCCCCGAGCGGACTCGGATCTGAACTGATCCTGGAGTTTGACCCAGGGTTACTCGAGTCGTTGCGCGACCGTTGATATCGGTCGTACGTGACGTTTCCGTTAGCGTGGCGCTGCCGGCGATAACTTCCCAAATCACGTCTGTTGCGCCAAGCAAGTTGCCCCCTGCATCCGTCACCTCAACAATAAGTGGTTGCGGAAGCAGTTGTCCCGCATTCCCCGTCTGGTTATTACCGCCCGTGATGCGAACGGTGGAAGGGGCTCCTGCCGTTACATTCAGAGTGAGCGGGAACTGCACATTTTCACCGACAATGATACGAGTCTGTGATTGCCCAATGCGGCCTCCAACGAGAGCGTCGCAGACAACCAAGCCGGTTTGATCGGAAAGCGGAATGCCACCGCGGCAGGAAAGGGTGGCGGCGTTCGGATCGTCGTTAGCAATACGCATACCGACATTGGGAATTGGATTGCCAAAGAGGGATCCTACGACGACGCGGATCGCGTCCGGAATGCTCTCCCCCACCTTGGCATTGATGATTCGATCGGTCGGCTTGCGTAGCTCGTACGTCGCTTCGCCTCTCGATCCGTTGGGCAGGTTTGCAACGGTGGTGATGATGAAGTTTACGGTCTCTGTGCCGGTGCTTGCAGAGATGACTGCCTGCGTGAAAGGCACACCGAGCGGAACCAGGAAGTTCGTGTAAACAGCGCTCGCGACACCGTTGTCATCGGTCAGCTTATTGACGTCGACTCCTAGAGTGCCTTCTCCCTGCTCAAGCTTAAACACTACGGGGACATTCGGCGTCGGCTTGCCGGATGTATCGGTAACGCGTACCGTCAAGGGCTCCGGCGTAACAAATCCTTGAGAGGTGACTTGCCCCTGGCCCTTTACGATTGTGAGAGTCCCGGATGGTGTTCCGCCGCCGCCGTCAGGATTATTGTTGTTGACGTTGACGGTGAAGCTTACCGTCTGGCCGCTCGCAGACGCAGAGACGTTTACTACGCTCGCCGCGGCGCCGGCCGGCGCCGTCAAGATCGTTTGCGCATTCCCGAGCAAGTCGGTTGTCGCGGTTGTTGTGGACAAGGTCACGGTGCTTGGAGCAGCAAATTGAACCTGGACGCCGGCGAGCGGAATTCCGTTCACATCGACGGCCCGAACGATAAGGGGTAGGGAAGACGTGCCCGGCGGAACGGTCTGTGTATTGTTGACCTGAAGAAGTGCTGATGGGGCCCCCGTCGCCGCAGGACCCGCGTAAGATAACAACCCTGTGGCCGGGGCAGAAACTGGGCCGACCGCGTTGTTCTGGGCGAAGTCAACGCGATATAGATTGCCGGCAGTCAGCACAAAAAGACTGCGGGCGTTAGGCGCTTCGTTCGACAGCGCGATGTCGCGTGTACCTTCAAAGGTTGCGTTCGAGGTAGTAAACAGCGTCGGAGCCACCGGGTTCACAAGAGAAATCGTGTATACACGGTTGGTCGTCCTCGAGAGACCATAGGCCGTACTGTTGTCAGCGGCGACAATCTTGTTGAGAACATATCCACCGCCCGGAATGTCGACACTTGTGCGTTTTGACAGATCGACAAGGAAGCCGGCCTTGTTGATTAGCGTCGAGGTATTCGGTGAGACGCCGAATCGTCCGTCAGGAGTAAAGGCGAGAGCTCCCGGAAAACCATTCAGATTGATCGTTCCGCGCAACACCAGCGACTGAGGATCGATTTCGTAAATGGCGTTCTGGACGGTTACATAGACAAGGCTGGACGGGCCAACACTTACCGATGTCGGTGACCCTGGCGTCGAAACTTGACCGGCAGCCGAGGCGTTCTCGACGTTGATGACGAAGAGACGTTGCTGGTCCGGACTGGACACAAACGCTCGTTTGCTATCCGAGCTGGCCGCAACGCCACTTGGGTTCGTTCCGACGCTCAGGCCGGATGATCCTGCTAGCACGCTATCGGTCGCCGTATCGATGACCTGGACGCCGCCAGCGCCAACGACAACTAACCTGCGGCCGTCAGGTGTAATAGCTGCAGCAGTTGGAGCGACTGTCAAGCTAAGCCGCTTCGTCACTTGAAGGTTTGGAAAGGTTCCCTCCAGCACAGCCACACCTTCGGTCGCGACTCGGCCAATGACGTAGTACTTTCCACTCGGCCCCGGTATTACCTGCGTAGCGCCCGCGGTAGCCGCGAACGTTCCAGCGAATGATAACGGCTCTGTCGTATACCCGGTGACCGTGGAATTCGATGGATCTCCGTCTGAGGTCACAAAGATATTCCGTGCGGAAGCGACCGGTAACGTCATGCAGGCTAGCAGCGCGGGAACACAAGACCACTTCTTGAACATAAACACCTCGAGAGATTAATTCGAAAGCTTATTCGCCCTCTAATGAGGGCTAAGGACGCGGGGCCCTATCAGTGTATCACCGGAAGATGGTACTCGGGAAGCCAACGGGTGAGTCGGTACAAATAAAAAGGAGGCGGGTTGCCCCGCCTCCTTTTTGGGTTGAACTACGTTTAGGTTAGTGAGCCAGAACTTCGCTCTGCGAACCCGTACGTGTGGTAATGCCAGCGTCCATGACGAGCGCCAGATAACCCTCAGCAACGCGAGCCTGACCGATAGGACCATCGGTGATGAACGCGAAGCCGTGAGCGAACTGGAACCGGCACTGAGCAATGATGTAGCCCTGGAATCCAGGTGTACCTGTGATTCCGAGACCACCACCGCTGCTGAGGACCCAAGCTACCTGAGCGCCAGCTTCCACGTTGGCGTTGGTCGTCTGAGCAGACGGAGCCGGGCCACCGGGTGTTGCGCCGTAGTAGTTGATCGTGCAAGTACCCGCCTGCAGACGACCAGCGGAGCCCGAGAACGGATCACGTGAAGTGTTGCTGATCACGAGACCGGTATCGAAGCCGGCCTGGTTGGTCACGATACGGGAAGAGGAGGTTACGTTACGCACTGGTTGAAGGTGAATGCAGCGCGCGGAGTGGCGTTGTCGATGAAGCGCGGAATCGGCAGCGAGGAGCTAGCCGCATTCGCCGTCGAGTTCGCCGCGTAGAACGGAGCAAAGCTACCGGTTACGCTGGACTGACCGAGACCCGGCAGGTTGTTCGGCGTGTTGGCCGCACTAGCGACCGCCATGTAGAAGAACAACGTGTCGATGTTGGCAGAGTTGGCAGCCGTAACTTCCCAAACCGCCATACCGGAGCCAGCGGTGATCGGCACTTCAGCCGCAGCCGACGTCGGATTGCCCGTGCAGCTCAGGTTGGTCGAGCCAGAGACCGCAGCTCCACCTGAGGCGGCGGACACGAGAGTCGCGTTTGCAGTGGACGAACCTTGCTCACTGTTCGCATCGTTCGTAACGCTGTTTACGCTGACGAAGATCTTGGTGCCAGCGGGAACGTTCGTGAAGCGAGCAGCCACGCGAGTCGGAGCATCCGCTATGCCAACGCGAGCCAGATTAGGCTGATCGTCCCGAACAAAACCGCTTTCCGTGTTGTAAACAACGCCAGGAACGCTCCTGTTCTGGTTTGTATCGATGCGCGTCTTGAAGGCAGTCTGGAAGCCCTCACGGAATCTCAGACCGAGCTGAGCTCCGAACGGACCGGCCGCATTCGGATCGTTGAACAGGGTATTACTTCCGCCCGGCTCAGATACGCACTGTACCCACGCACGCGGGATACCAGAGCTGCTGCCTGCGCAAGTACGGACGTCAAACTGCAAGCCCGGGAGCACGAAGGCAACGGCCTGCTGCGGGTTGTTCAGGGCCAAAGACTGGCTCGACGAGATCGACAGGAACGAGAAGATCTGGGTGGGAACCAAGCTGGTGGACGCCGGAACGCCAGCGGCATTACCGCGAATGTTGGTGATGCGAATAGTACGGGTCCGATTCGAACCCGGAGGGGTGATCGGCACACCAGGCCAAACGACCGCGGCGTTAGCAGTGCCGTTAGCGGCATTTGCAGGCTGTCCACGGAAGATGGTGTAGGTGTTCTGCTGATACGTCTGATTCGCAACGGTCGGATTGCAATCGGGGGCCGTTCCAGTGCCGAACAGACCACCAACAGGCAGTCCGGGAACGTTTGAAGCTCCGCCAGTCGCAGCAGGCGCAGAGTTTGACTGCGAATTCGGCGACACGCAGAACGGCGTCGGCGTCAAAGAAGCCGTGCCATCTGCGTTCAGGCGAGCCGCGCCCGGTTCGTCGATCATCAGAAGAGCTTCCGACAATCCACCGCTCAGCAGCCGGCTGGTGATGTTCGTATTCAAAAACAACTGGAAGTTGGCAGTCAGGGTCTGAGTTGGGATCGCCACCAGTACAAACTAAGACGATGTCGCCTACCAGTTCAGTATGACCTTCGGCACGAACCACAGGCGGTACACCAGCATTGGTGCTACACACCAGAGGTTGACCGGCAGCCGTTTGCGCACTTGCCGTCGTTGCAGTTCCTAGAAGGAATGCACCGATGGCTAGCACGGGAAACAATTTGCGGAATGCTACCATTTCCTTCTCCTTGTGAAGTTGAAGAGTAGTTTTATTTTGAATTGATGGAAGTTCTATCAACCTGAGCCTCGAAGCTCATAGCGCTGACTTCTCTTATTAGTTTTTCTGTGCTCGCGGGATTCCTTCTTGGTAGAAGAATACCGCTACGAATGCCTCAGCGTAATCAGACTAGTGATAGCACCACTCCTCGCGGACAGTCAAGCAAAAAGCGGTTAGTGATCTAGCTAACTATCTGAAGCGACTCGTTACGCAGCCATTAGAACATGCAAGTTCGTTGTCAGTCAATCATCTTATCGTTCAATGGCGCGAAAACTTTACTGAATTGCGACATTTGCGGCTGAACTACACCGATCCCGGTTTGACGACTTAACAATGATAGGGACGAGCGGGAGGGACTACTCAAAATAACGCCGTTGGAAGTCGACTCAGGCTGGGCGATTACGCTTGACTAATTGTTATACAACTTACAAGTCGAGCCTCGCGCCCAGCCTAACGAGTTATTGGTTTTGATTTACGTATCTGGACAGCTGCTTTAGACGCGACTTCAGTTCGTCGCTAGCCTCGTTGACATTGTTCATGTCGTAGATGACCTTCGGGGTAAGGAAGATAATCAGTTCGGTCCGTTCTCTCGTGATCGCCTTGCTGCCAAAGGCCAAGCCGACAACCGGAATCCTGTGCAGGATAGGGAAACCAACGCTGCTCGATCCATTTGTCTCGTTGATGATTCCCCCGATCGCAATGGTGTCACCGTCCTGGAGCGTGATCTGCGTCTGAACGGTCCGCTTTGAGAAGGATGGACTCTGAATGGCCGCCCCAACCTCAGGCGCTATGGGCGCGCTTACTTCCTGATTTACGGTCATGGTGACGACGCCCATGGGGTTGACTCGGGCCAGAACATTCAGGGTGACGCCTGTGTTGCGGGACTGAATACTGTTCGCAAACAAGGAATCGCCGCCCTGTTGGGCGCCGGTGACAGCCTGCGCTGTGAGAGTCGGCACTTCCGATCCAACATTGATGGAGGCAGGGACGCTGTCGGTAGCAATAATACTCGGCGCTGAAAGTACGCGCGCCCGGGTATTCGCTTCCTCCGTGGAAAGAAACATTAGCAATTCGCGGCTTTGTCCGACGAGCGCGCCAACTGAGAGCGTAAGGCTGCCCGTCAGAGCTCCGACGACCTGATTAGTGCTAGGCCGCAATGCGTTACCCGGAAGAGCTCCGCCACGAGCAGTGAGAAACGCAGCCACACCATTGCGGAATGCTCCGCTCAGTGTTACCTCGTAAATTTTGGCTTCGATGAGAACCTGGCGCGGAGGAACGTCAATGTCCTTAAGGAGCTTCAGGATCGACTCGTATTCCTGGCGCGTACCTTGAATCAGGAGCGTGTTGTCAAATGGATTCGGGACAATCCGCGGCTGACGCGGACCTTGGTCAGGCCCTCCTGCAACCGGCGGTCCCAGAAACGTTCCTGTGCGGTCGGCGCCGGCTTGAGGAGTTACACCAGGCGCAGTGACCACTCCGCCAGCGGGAGGGTTGTAGGTGGGCGTGTAGCCGCCGGGTGACATCACACCGCCCATCATTCCCCCATACCCACCACCGTAACCGCCACCATAGCCGCCCCCATAACCTGCCACCCATCATGCCTCCACCCATCATGCCGCCACCCATCATTCCAGCCGCCCATCATGCCGCCGCCCATCATTCCGCCACCCATCATGCCCCCACCCATCATGCCGCCGCCCATGCCGCCCATCATCATCATGTTCATGGCGAAAAGTGGATTGTTGCTGTAGAGGCCCATGATGGCCATCGCAAGGGTGGGAGCAAAGCCGTAACGGACGCGGTAGACGAAATTGGTGATGGTCCCAGAACTCGACTCAACCGCGATGTCAAGCTTAGCGAGCCAATTCTCGATGTCCTTGAAGACCCCGGCATTCGGCGCAACAGCGACCAGCGTGTTGATGCGGTCAATCGGAAGCAGCTTGACCGGCGTGTTCTTCTCGCTCAGCGATATACTCTTGAGAATCGATTCGAGTTCTTTAGCGACATCGCTCGGCCTGCCGTTCTTGATGTCGAACAAACGAACGCGCTGATTGGCAAATTCGCTGTTATCAAAGAGCGACACCAGCTCGAGTAGCCGGCGCATATTACGACGGCTGTCCTGGATCATCAGAAGATTCGCGGGCGCATACGACCACATTTTGCCGCCTTCGCCCAGAAACTGATCCAGCAATTTAGCTAGCTCTTCGACCGTCGCATACTTGAGGAACATCAAGTTCAACATGGTCCGATCGTCTTCCGGGATCTGCTGGCTATTGATCTCGGGCATGAGAGGCAGACGCTGAACGTCGGTTAAGGGAACGATCCGGTAGATGTCGCCTACCTGAATCATTGCCGCATTATTGATGCGCAGAATCAGATCGAGTAGTGCGCGGTTGTCGATATTCTTCGTCTCACCGTAGGTGTTGATTGTCACTGCGCCGTTGACACGAGGGTCGAGAATGTAATTGATTTTGAGCTGCCGCGCAAGCAGGTCGATGACTTCGCGCAAAGAAGCGTTCTGCAGTGTCAGAGTGCCGGAAGGCGATGCGGACGGCGCAATCGTGGGCGGTGGAGTTTGGGCTGCTGCAGGAGCGCCCGGTTGCGCGGGAGCTGCCTGGGCCGGGTTTGCCTGAGCCGGCGGTTGTTGGACGGGCGGCACTTGAATTGGCGGAGATGGCGAGCTTTGTTGCGGCGCCCGAACAAAACCGGGAGGCAATGGAGCTTGCGCGTACAGAAGCGCTTGGCAGTAGATGAGGACAACAGCAGTAACGGAGCGAGGGGTCATTATTTCGGTCCTGTGGACGATGACTGACGCGCTCGATCCCATGCCGCCCGCTCAGTCGGCGTCAAGTCGTTTTTGTTCTTCTTCCACTTGTAGGGCCCGAAGGGACTTGCACGCTCAAACTCAATCACATCGCCGCGTTCAGTGGCCTTTAGTAAATCGACTTGCGGAGTAGTTTTCACTGGCCCAAAAGGTGTTTGGGTCTCGGATGGCTTTACTTTTTCCGCTTTGTCTTCTCCGTTCGCCTCCTTGGCCGGTTCCAAACTCTTAACAATGCCGAAAGGAGTTTTCCGATAAATATAGGTCTTGCCTGAAGCGTCGGTGTGACGGTGAACACCCGGTTCGATTTCTGTTGCGCCTTTCGGCACAGTGGTCTCGGCGATGGCAGATCCAATCGCAATCGCAGCTATGAGTATGATTTTCAGCATTCTGATTCCTTTAGCGGACCGGTTCCCAGCGGCAAACGTCCCCAAAGGGACTCTTGGTAACGACTTTGCGCATTCCGCCCTCAACTGTTCCGGCGGGAGTCGCATCCCCTGGCGCACAAGCCTTCGCCGAATTTCCCATGTCGACTTCGACAGGACCTTTTGTCCCACCGATAGCCGTTGTTTGTGGATTGGCAGGAGGCGCCGCGGCCGCAGCACCCTGGTCCTGCGGTGGAGTATTGTACGCGACCGTTGATTTCTTCTCAGCCAGCTCTTCAAATGTTTTCTTGATCGGCTGACCGTCCCAATCGAACAGGATTTCCTTGGTGTTCATCGCCACGATCTTGAACGCGCCGATCTTGTCTCCAGGCTTGTAGCTGTGATGCGGAGCCCCTGCCTTCTCCGCAAGAATCACCATGGGACCCAAGCCAAGGTCCATCATGCCGTACGACACCGGCAGCGGAGGCATCACCGGAGGAGGAGGTGGTGGTGGTGGCGGATCGAGTATGACATTCGGATTGCGATCGCGCGAAAACAACATCAGCTGCGCCACCTCGAGATAGCTCGAAGGAGTTACCGGACTGACCACAGGTAACCCAGCGATGGGAGGTGGTGGACCGGGAGGCACGATCTGACGCAGTAAGGCCTGTTCGCGGCGCATGGACTCTGTCCATCGCTGACGCAGCATGAAACCGGTGACAACAACCCCTACCAGAAGAATCAGATCGAGAAGCCAGAGCTTGCGTCTCATATCGATCCAGGACCCTTCTTCTCTGGTAACAGCTCGCGCCGGATGAGCGCCGACACTGTCAGGCGCACCGGCATTGTCTTCTCTTTCGGATTGGCCCCGGCAATTCGAAGATCGTTGACCCCAATGATCTCCTTTTGCGCAGTGAGGTCCGACAACAAGTTAACCAACTGTTCGATGCGCGCCTCGAAATTCAGCGAGATGAGAACTTCGGCATACTTCTCACCATACGGTCTTACAGGACCGATCTCACTGTTGCGCATGTCGATTTTCGTACTTGGAGCGCGGCCCAGTTTTCGTAGAATCTGCACCAATTGCTCTTGCGCCTGAGGAGCGGTGTCCGCTTGAATAAGACCCTGTTCCCGAGCTTTCAATTCATCCGTGACCTGCTGCAATACCTGCTGCTTACCCGGGACCGCGGCAGCGAGTTGCCGCAAACGCCCCAATCGCTGCTCGGCAGCGGGAATGTTGTCGACTACGGGTACGACGGCCGCGGGCACATCATCGGAACTCGTGAGCCACCAACCTAGAAGGATAGTAGAAGTCACGGCGCACAAAATCAGCGCGCGTTTATCCCGTTCCTGCAACTTCATTTCACGACTCCGGAGGACGGGAGAGGAAGAATCGCAGGTGGCACCGAGACGGGAGCTGCCGTCTGAAATCCTGGGGGAATCATCGGCATGGCAGAGACGCCTAGGCCTGAACCTGGAAAAATTTGGCTGGCCTGGGACTGATTTTGCGATGGTGGCGCAGGCGGCACACCGACCGAGCGGACTACGCGAATACGAAACGCGTCTCCGGTTGGCGTGCGGTTAATCGGCATCGTGAACTCGGACCTTTCGAACAAGGGCGAACCGTCGAGCGTCTTGAGCAGACCGGCAGCCTGCTCGGATTCGCCGGCGATCTGTAGGCCCTGGCGATCAAGATCGAAGCTGCCCACCCAGCCCGGCGGCGGTATCAGCTTTGTGACTTCGAGCAGGGCATCCATGTCACGCTTCGGTCTCCGTCGATACTCATCGAGCAAATGGGTCCGCGCACGAGTATCGGTAATCACTTTGTCAATTGTGGCGACCTTGGCAGCCATTGGCTCGAAGCGCCGGATCTCATGCTGCAAGACACCCAGATAGCGACCGTCGGCAAATCGCGAGCGCATAGCTAAGCCGATGAGCAACAGCAGGAATAGAGTTCCCAGCGTGAATGTAGGAATCAGTCGGACCCGTGAACTGCCGCGCCGTTGCTCGAGCGGCAGCAGATTGCCGTCGAGCGACAGCCAGGGACAAGCTCCAGCCAAAGCTGCGGCATACGGCAGAGCGTTTTGTGAGAAACCGGGGCTGTCCGGAGCGTGATTTTCCGGAAATACGGCGGGCTGCGGCAGCACTTCGGAGAACGAGGACTGCTCGGTCTCGTGCTCGAGCCGCAACTCAGACTTGGCAAGACCGAGTGCGCGCGGGTCTCCAGCAGGAAACGTGGCTGAGAAAATAGGCTTGGCTTCGCTTTCGCCGTAGATCTCAACCTCGCGTTCTCCTTCGTTCATCAGAACGAAACCAGTGGGAGCCGGACCTGGACGGAGTCGTACCGCAGAGTAAATCGCAGCGGCCGAGAAAGTAAAGGCGGCTACCTTGATCCCAGCTTCGGCGAAGGTTAGCGACAGTTGATCTACCGGTTCTCGCCGAGCAATGCCGACAAGGATAGAAGGCGTGCCGGCGATACGCGCCCAACTGAAGTAAACCTCATCTTCGGAGAAGGGGTGCAGAGAATCGATCTGCAGCCGAACGGCCGCCTCGAGATCACGATCGGAGACACCCGGGATCTGCACGGTGCGGACAATAACGTCGCGGCGCGGCAACAGAACGGTTGCGGCAATATGCGCGGCTCCCAGCTTTCGAAGGAAGAGCGATAACTCGGCGCCCCACTCGGCGGCAGGACGATTCTTGTAATCGGTTACAGTGGCCGATCCAAGAACCGCGGTTTCAGACCGGCGGATACGAACGATCGTGACTTGTAGATCGTGCTCGCGCACTTCGACACCGACGCCGGTGCCGAACGCGAGCCACTTGCGAAAGCCCTCCATTAGGGCTGCTCCCGCATGTAGCCATCAATTGCTGTCATACCAACGCAAAACCTCGATCCAGGGAGTGTATCCGGACTTATGGAACTTATAGACGCCGCTCACGGTGCGCGTCATGTCCGAGTAGCGGCCTTCGCCAACGCGAAGCCGTGCTGTGGACCGTAGGGTGAATATCGTGTTCCCACCAATGTTGAGCCGGCTGATGCCAGGCCCTCCAAACGCGGCGAGTTCCGCAATTTCTGCGCCGTTGCGAAAAGGATTGGCATAACGCCGTTGCTGGATCGCGGTAACAACTTCAGGGCTGATCCCTATTGTCGCCATCATTGCGGGTTGCACGGAGTTGATATCGAATGGTCCTCCGGAACCGTATACAGACACGCAGTCCTTCAGGCCGGCCCGAGGCTGGAGCCGTCCTGCCGCGTCGCGTATGTAACTACCGTGATAAAGTTCCGGCGTCATGCCCTTCACAAGGAGTAACTCTTCAGTCTCTTCCAAGGACGCGTGACGGGCGCGAAAAGTCGGATTCGAAGCGAGATAGATCTCATCGAACACCGACGGCGCCGCGTTTGGATTCGGTTGACGCCAGTCAATAATGGCCATCGCGATCTCCTGGGCCCTGGGAGGTTCCGCCCCAAGATTGACCAGTAGCCGAAATAAGTCCTGTGGTGGTATGGAGTTAATGTCGAACTTGGACGATTCGGGGATGATTTCCACAGTCGCCGCGGCGGAAGCAAACTGGAAGTTCAAGCGCGCCATCCCGGGTTCGAAGTAGCGCGGGGTATTGTCAGGATTCCGATGGCCGGGCCCCCATTCAATATAGGCCAGAGCACGCTCCAGCGATCCGGTCGCGACGTAGTAGGCCCGTACACCCTCACTAAGAGTGCTGGCCCTTTCCGTCTCACCGCGAACCGTGGTTGCCAACGAAAACGCAATGGCCGCGAGAATCGCCGACAACCAAAGAACCGCTAGTAGCGCCGCGCCTCTCTGTCGTTTCATTGCTGCTGCCAATCTGTGTACTGCATCATCGGATCGCGAGTGATTCGGACCGGGGCGACGATGACCGGGACTTCCAAACGCGATGGATCGGTGCTGAGCGGAGTCATTTCAATCCGAATCGCTCTCGGAGCTTTCGGTTTCACCCAGCTCTGGACCCATATATCGGGCTTTGGAAGTTCCTGTTCGTCCTTGAAAAAGAACATACATTGCGCGAGTTTGTCTGCCAGCACAAAGGACGTTTGACCAACCTGAACAGGGCGGAAGATCATCCGTGGCGCTCCGATCGCCGGGTCGTGGACCACACCTACGCAGGAGTTGCCGGCAGACAGAGGCCCTGTGTACCAAAATTCGTTGACGACAAGCCTTACGCCTTCTCCGCTCTCACCGGGGATCACTTGATACTCGAGGATGCGCGGGTACCCACGGGACGCTTCATCAAGCGAATAGCTGGAGACAAAACGCATCGTGTTCGCTTCTCCCTGAAAGAAGGGCAACCGTGCAGGGGGACTCTGCGGATTGGTGAAGCAGTCGGCCTTAACCGGTATGAATCCGGCGATCTGCTGTGTAATAACTCGCTCCACGCCCAGCACACGACGGTTAGCGATCATCCGGGAGTTAGACCGATCCATTGCGTTCAAGCCGATGCGAAAGCCGAAGAGAACGGCAACCGCAAGAAGACTCAACAGCGTCATGGCGACAAGGAGTTCTATGAGCGTGATGCCGCTTTGGCGCGTTCGTGGCGGCCGCGCTCTCATTGGCCCAAACCCGGCGCTACGTCCTGAGGGGTCAGATAGTAGCGACGGAATCCCTCGACATTAAAAGTTCGCCGTGTCGGGCCGTCCATCCACCACACTTCAACATCGATACGATCCACAATGGGCACACCTGGACGTGGATTGGGGGGGACTTCGAAGCCGGCGACCTGCGCTCTCCACCCCGAAGGCGAGCCGTTCGTCTCGGCGGGATTGTAAGCGCCCTCGAACATCATGTTGCGGGGCAGTCGCCGCTCGGCTATGATTTCGTCCATCTTGCGGCGGGCCAACATCGCTGCGCGGTCGTAGTCGGTGACGCGAGATGCGCCTCGCAACGACGTGGTAAGCGCAGACATCAAGCCGGAGATCGCCACGGCAAGCACAACCGTCGCCACGAGGACCTCGAGAAGTGTGAATCCACGCTGCCCGGCCCTCACTTGATCACCTCGATCTGCGGGACTCCGGTGATAGGGTCGACACGGACAATACGACGGGCGTTTCTCGGACCCTCGATCTCGATGCCGAAACGTGGAATAGCTCCACCGGGATAGAGCACGATGCTTCTGGTCTGGTTGTCATCGGCGGTCGCGATTTCCGGATGAAGCTTTGAGATGCGAATCGTCTCCGGCATTGCAAGCTCACGAGTCAGATCGGTGGTCAGAAGCTTTATCTTGTTCTCCGGGATCGATATGAAGATCTCGGTGGGTGTCTGCCTGCGTTGCGCGCGGTTTAGCGCGCTGTTGAGAAAGCTGACGATTGAATCCGACGCAGACGAGAGCCGAACCGTATCGAGACCTGTCGACACCGCTGGGAAGGTAACCGCAGCAATCAGCCCCACGATCGCAAGGACAATGATCATCTCGATGAGCGTGATGCCCGACCGAGAGTTACTACAAGGGTTCACTGATTCTTCCAGCTAAAGATATCCGCGTTTATATCGTCGCCGCCCGGCGTGCCATCCGCTCCGAAAGAAATGATTTCCGGCTCGTCACCATGCTCGCCGGGGTACTTATAAGCGTACGGACGACCCCATGGATCGAGTGGTACATCCTGAGGAAGGTAAGGGCCCTTCCAGAGAGGAACGCCCGCCGGCGCAACACGCAGTGCCGCTAGACCCTGCTCGGTTGTTGGAAAGGTGCTCGTGTCCAGCTTGTACGTGCCCAAGCGCGGTCAGAAAGCCATTCATCTGGGCCCGCGCGGCTGTCACTCGCGCCATGTCTGCGCGCTTGAACATTTTTGGAGCGACCAGAGCGGAGAACAGAGCGATGATGGTGACCACCACCATCATTTCAATCAGCGTGACGCCTCGTTGCACGGCGTCGTCGAGTCGTTTGTTTGTTGCGTCTCATATCACCACCTCGTTCATGCTGGTGATCGCGAGCAGCATGCTCAGAATCAGCGCGCCGACTATGATACCCATGACCAGAATCATCAACGGCTCAAAAAGCGCCGTAAAGCGCCGGATCGCCGCTCGAGTCTCGGCTCTCGTAAATTTCCGCCATGCGCGCGAACATCTGGTCCAGACGCCCGGTTTCTTCGCCGACAGCCAACAAGTGCGCAGCAAGCGGGGGGAACTCCTGAGCACGGCGCAGCGGCCCGGCAATGCCTTCACCGCGCTTCACTCCCTGCGCCACATCCGTGTAATGAGCCCGCGATGCGCTTATTGTTCAGCGTCGCTCCCGCGATCGCAATCGATTGCACCAGGGGAACGCTGTTCGCCACCAGCGTGCTCATTGCGCGCGCAAAACGCGCTACCTCCGCCTTGCGGAGCGCTGTCCCAAGTACGGGAATCTTCAGCCGGAACCCGTCCCAACGCAAACGGCCGCCGGTGGTACGAATGTACGCACTCATAAATATAAACGCGCCGGCCAAAGCCGCAATCGCATACCATCCATACGCCTTGACGATGTCTGCTCGCTTCGAGCATGATCTTCGTCGGCAGCGGCATCTTCATGTGCGAATCCTGGAAGACTTGCGCAAACCGCGGAACGACGAAAGTCAACAAGAAAGACCACGGAGATCGTGCCAACCACGGCCAGCAGCGCAGGATAGACCATCGAAGAGACGATGTAACTGCGCAAGATCGTCGCGGGTCCGCTCGAACTCGGCCAGACGTTCAAAGACCGCTGCGAGGGAGCCCGAAGCTTCTCCGGCGCGCACCATGTTGATGTACAGCTCGGAGAAATACTTCGGCTTGGTCGCGAGACTGTCCGCGAGCGACTTGCCGCCCTTCAGGACACGAATCACATCCTGCAACGACAGAGCGAAACTGTGGCCGCTCGGTCAGCTCGCTCGTGATCGACAGAGCGCGGTCAACCGGAACGCCCGCAGTTGAGCAGAGTCGATAACTCCTGCGTGAACAACAGCACGTCCCGGCGCGTGCCGCGGCGGAACAACGGCATCTTCAGATCGAGCGACTTCTTCTCTTCGACGCCGACATAAACGGGCGTAAGACCCTGCTGGCGCAGTTCGTGCGCGACCCACTTCTCGGTCTCGCCGTGGACCACGCCAGTGCGCATCTTGCCGTCGGAGGCGACCGCGCGGAAGTGGAAGTTCGTCGCCACAGCCCTAGAACTCCTGCGTCACGCGCATCACTTCATCGACGGTCGTGACGCCATTGCGCACCTTCAGCCATCCGTCTTCGCGAAGGTTGCGCATGCCGTTGCTTGACGGGCGGATTGCGTGAGATCCACCGCATCGGCGTCGGCCATGATCTTGCGGCGGATCTCATCGTTCAATTCCATCAATTCGAAGATGCCGACACGGCCGGTGTAGCCCGGTGCCGAAGCATGACTCGCATCCTGCGCCACGATACGTCTCGATCAACTCGCCATCGGGCGTGATAGCGCGTGCCCGCCGACGACTCGGCATTGCTTACAGATCACACGCACCAGACGCTGAGCCAGCACAGACACCAGCGACGACGACATCAGGTAGTTTTCGACACCCATGTCCGCCAGACGAGTGATCGCGCTCGGAGCATCGTTCGTGTGCAGAGTGGAGTAAACGAAGTGGCCGGTAAGCGCGGAGCGAATCGCGATGTCCGCGGTCTCGCGATCGCGGATTTCACCAACCATGATGACGTCGGGATCCTGACGGACGATGTGCCGCATTCCGGCCGCGAACGTCAGGCCGATCTGCGTATTGACGTGGAGCTGATTGATCCCGTCCATCTGATATTCGACCGGATCTTCGATCGTGATGATCTTCTTGTCCGGCATGATTGATGCGCTTCAGCGCCGAGTACAGCGTAGTCGATTTGCCGCTGCCGGTGGGGCCGGTGACGAGGAAAATGCCGTGCGGCAGCGACGTGTAATACTCCATGCGGCTCAGCATGTGCTCAGTCGAAACCGAGCTTCTTCAGATCGTAGAAATCGCCTGCGCTGACGGTCAAGCAGACGCATAACGACGCTTTCGCCGTAGAGCGTCGGCAGAGTCGAGACGCGAAGATCCACTTCGCGGCCGAGAGTCTTGATCTTGATGCGGCCATCCTGCGGCAGCCGCCGCTCGGCGATATTCAGCTTCGCCATCAGCTTCACGCGCGAGATGATCGCGGCCTTCAGCTCCTTCGGCGGATTGTCCTGCTTGTAAGAGCACGCCGTCGATGCGATACCGGATGCGGAACTCTTTCTCGAACGGCTCGATGTGAATATCGCTAGCGCGCTTCTCGACGGCCTGCGCGATCACCGCGTTCACCAGGCGGATGACAGGCGCTTCGCTCGCCATGTCGCGCAGATGCTCGAGATCTTCGGCCGCCTGGCCATCGCCATCGAAGTCAGGGATTGTCGTCGCGGCCCGACTCCCCGTAATACCGGTCGACTGCGTCGACGATCTCCTGCTCGGATGCGAGCACCGGATCGACGCGAAGGCCGGTGAAGGTCCGCACGGCCGAGAGTGTTTCGAAATCGAGCGGATCCGCCATCGCGAGCGTGACGCTGGAATCCTGAAGCGCGATCGGAAGGCAACGGAACTGACGGAGGAATCGTGGGGACAGCTTCTCCGTTTCGGGCGATACGGCTGGCGGACCGTCGATGGTGACTAGCGGCACACGAAGCTGCTCAGCCAAAACTGCCATGACGTCACGGGCGGAGCAGTAGCCGCCATCGATGAGAATCTTGCCGATTTTTTCGCCGCGTTCCTTCTGCAGCTCGAGCGCGCGCTCCAGGTCCTCAGCGGTAACGAACTGCCGCTCGAGGAGCATCTCTCCTAATTTCATGCTTAGAACTCTTGAACCTTTAGCGACGATGCCAGATTCGCTCCTCCGCCTACGAGGGCAGACTTCGGAGCCTGAATCAGAATCTGACGAGGCATTCCATTCGACTTTTCCCACGGCCAGTAAGGGATGGTCACCGCGAGGACGATCTGTTCAGTTGCGGGCACGCCTTCAAGGCCTTGCGCCATAAGAACAAGCGATTCGGTCATTCGCTTCTTCAATAATTCGATACGAGCCTGCTTCTGCGCTTGTATTTTGACGATCTCGGCCTCTTTGTAGGACGGTCGAAACGGATTGATCGCCGCGTAAGGCATCAATTCGACTTCGGTTGTAAATACGGCGCCGTAACCTGCAAGGTACACTCCTCGCGTCTTTCCGAGAGCCTCTCCGGGCGTGTTCGGATCGAGTTGAACGACCTTACCGTCTGTCAACCTCTCAAGGCCGACCAGATTGTTCCGAGTGACACGGGGTGAAACTGAAGCAGCAATAAGAGCGATTCCGATCAGTAATCCGGCAACGAGTTTCACTGAATTGCTCCGGGCGGCTCGTACGCAACACGACGTACGTTCATGTTGCGCTTGTCCATTCGGTCGAGGTAATGCTCGATGGTCTTGAGGTCCATCTCGTACCGGCGATCGCTCTGGGCCAGCCGCGCGTTAACGACCTGTAGAAGCCGCTCGGCCTGACGCGCATCATTATCGGCTACCGCCGCAGAGACCGCCACCTGAACGCGCTTGGCGATTTCGGCTTCGATAACCTTCTGGTCAACCTGCGCGACAGGCGCAGGAGCCTGCGCAGGAGCCATAGCGGGATTCGAAACCCCATGGAATACGATCGCCGCGGCAAGCATCGCTGCCGAAGCAAACCCGAGCTGCGGTCCTGACGCGAGCAGCTTCTGCCACCATCGAGGCTCGAATACTTTGTCGGATACAAAGGCGATTCGCCGCGGAGGTTCTTCTTCCCGCATGCAAAGTATCGCCGAACGCGTGGCGCTCAAAGCGGTCAGCTCATCCCTGCACGCGCTGCAGGCTTCGACATGCTGCTCAACCAGCTCCCGGTCCCGGGCGTTGAGTTCGCCGAAGAAATAATCCTTTAAATCAAAAGGTGCGCACGTCATTGTTTTCCCCGCATTTCTACTGCAGTCAACGTTTGTTTCAGGAGGTCCAGCGCCGTATAGAGACGAGATTTCACGGTTGAAACCGGACAATCGAGGATGGCGGCCATTTCTTCGAATTTGAACCCCTGGTAAATCTTCAGGACGACGGCCTCGCGCTGCTCACTCGAAAGACGTTCCAGCGCACGCTCTACCGCCAAGCTGACCTCGATCGGCAACATACGCCGTGTTGGCCCCGGTTCCAGCCAAGGCTCCTGCTGCGCATCGTCCAGGTCCGTTTCCGGCCGGTTCTTCCGCAACAACGAATAAGCTTCGTTGTGCGCGATGCGATATAACCACGGAGCAAATCTCGACGGATCCTCCAGCTTTCGCAGGTTCTGATAAGCCTTCAGAAAAACATCCTGCGACAGATCAAGCGCATCTTCTCGATTTTTCACAAGCCTCAACAAATAGTTGAAGATGCGTCTTTCCCATCGAGACACAAGAAGGTTATAGGCCTCCACGTTATCGCGGCGGGCCTGTGCTATCAGGTCGCGATCCTCAACCTCCCGGAAGATCAACTAGTCGGCTCCGTTTCGAATGACGTGATACGCGGGTAAAAAGACGAACTGTGTAGCAGTATGTGACTATTTTCACATATCAACAGATTGGCGCACGCCCACCGAGGACGGCTTCGGTGTACCATGGCGCATAGATATGAACCGTCGCGAAGCACTCAAAACTGGTGCCGCAGTCGCCATCGCCGCTCCGTTTCTCGGAGCCGCCACGTGGAAACCTGGTCTTTTCTCGGCGAGCCAGAACGAGACCGTGATCGCGCTCACTGACCTTATCATCCCAACGACGGATACTCCGGGCGCGAAGGCCGCCTTGGTGAACCGGTACATGGACCTGCTGCTCAAAGACGGCAATCCAACCGAACGGGAGCGGTTTCTTGGCGGGTCTGAAGTGGCTTGATGAGGAGTCGATACGGCGGGAGAAGGCCCCTTTCGTGAAGATGCCGCAGTCCAAGCAGATCGCGCTGCTCGAGTCCCTCGACTCTGGCGAGGGTGAGGGCAACCAATTCTTTCGCATGGCGAAAAGCCTGACGGTTCGCATTTACTATGCAGACTGAAGTCGGCTTGAAAGAGCTGAATAAGCGGGGACGTACCGAAAAGCTTCGGATGCGCGCACAACGGTCAACACGCATGAATGGCGCGGCACGGCGCTAGTTTTAGGTGCGATATCCGGACTCAGTCGAGTACCTCTACTCGCTCGGCAACGAAATTAAGTCACTTAAGTTCGGCCTGGAGAATATCACCGAGGCCCTGAAGGCGCTCGGCGACCCTCAGTATTCGTTCCCCTGTGTACATGTCGCCGGGACCAACGGAAAGGGCTCTACGTGCGCAATGATCGAAGCTGCGGCGCGCGCGGCAGGTCTTCGGACGGGGCTCTACACGTCGCCTCATTTGATCGAGCCGATCGAGCGAATACAGATAGGCGGCCGGCCCGTAACACGCGAAGAGTTCGCGCAGGCGTTTGAGCGGGTCCACGTGGTTGGAATGCAGATGGAGACGCACCCAACTTACTTCGAGACGGTCACGGCTATGGCGTTTCTTTTGTTTCGCGATGCTGCGCTCGACCTGGCGATCGTCGAAGTTGGCCTCGGGGGACGTCTGGACGCAACCAATGTTGTAGAGCCTCGCCTGGCCGTCATCACGCCAATCGACTTCGATCACGAGGCATTTCTCGGAAGTAGTCTGGAGCAGATAGCCGGCGAGAAGGCAGGCATCCTGAAACCAGGGATCGACGTGGTCATCGCGCCGCAGCGTCCCGAGGCTGCGACCGTGATCGAGAATCGGGCGAAAGAACTAAGACTGACTCCGGACTACGTGAGGCTAGACGAACCTACCAACGTGAAGATTCATCCGAATGGTAATGAGTTCGAATTCCGCGGAATGCCGATCCGATTGTCCTCTTGCCGGCCCGCATCAAGTTATCAACGCCGCCACGGCCGCAGCCGCATTGCAGCAGTCTGGGGATCTCACCGGCCGGCATCTCAAAGACCGTTTGGCCGGGACGGCTAGAAACGGTAGCGATAGGTCCTGAGATCATCCTCGATGGCGCGCATAACCCAGCCGGTGCGCGCGCTCTGGCTGCGCATATCCAACGGTTCTACTCCGGTCGGACCGTTTGGCTGATTTACGGAGCGATGCGCGACAAGTCGGTGGAGGAAATCACTGAAGTACTTTTCCCTTTGGCTACTCATGTCATCGCGACAGCTCCGAAGTTCGCGCGCGCGCTGAGGCCCGAAGCATTAGCAGAAATTTCCACTCATCCGTCGATTCAGGTCGCCGAAGACCTTCCGCACGCGATCGAGACCGTGCGAGCCGCTGCATTGCCAGGTGATGTAGTATTCATCACAGGATCACTTTATCTGGTGGGCGAAGCTCGCACGCTACTCGTAAAATAGGGATCTAAGCATGTCCCCTGGACTGATTCGCGCGCTTCTCATTACTGATCCGTTAATCATCATTGCGACGGTAATCCTCGGCATAATCAACCTCGCCGTGTCACTCTTCGATCACGGAGGACGGAAGCAAGTCGCTATCGCCCAGTTCTGGTCGAAGGTCCTGATTAAGATCGCTGGCGTGAAGCTGACGATCGAAGGTCTGGAGAAGATCGACCCGAACGGGAGTTATGTCTTTGTCGCAAATCACGTGAGCTACATGGACACGCCGATCGTCCTCGGTCATATTCCGAACTTCCGCTTTCTCGCCAAGAAGAGCCTCTTCAGCGTGCCGTTCCTCGGATATCATCTGAAGCGAGCCGGGCATTTGGCGGTTCCGCGTGAGAATCCGCGTGAAGCCTTGAAAACTATGGCCGAAGCAGGCAAAATCATTCGGGAGCGGGGCATCTCGGTGCTGATCTTCCCGGAGGGTGGTCGGTCACTCGAAGGGCTGAAGCCGTTCAAGGAAGGCGCTGCCTACATCGCGATCAACGGTGGAGTTCCGGTGGTGCCCGTTGCGCTGCAGGGCACGCTGGCAGTGCTGCCGATGCATTCGCTGAACGTACGTCCAGGCAAAGTAGTCATGAGGATCGGAGATCCGATTCCGACAGCCCATCTTACGCCGAAGGATCGCGGAAAGTTGACGCTAGAGATGCATGATCGGGTTGCCGAATTGCTGGGCGAAGTGACCGTTCCAGTGGCGAAATCGCTTTAAGTTCGAAGGTATAATCACGCGAAGTGATCAAAGTACAAGAACGGGCGCCATTTCGTAGCGCTAGAACAGCCGGTTTCCGCGAGTCGGTTATTCGCGATATGAGCCGTCTGGCTATGCAATTCGGAGCGGTGAATCTTGCCCAAGGCTTTCCCGATTTTCCGGCTCCCGAAGTCGTTAAGCGCGCGGCGACGCGGGCAATTGACGACGACATCAATCAATACGCCAACACCTGGGGCGCGAAACCCTTTCGGAATGCGATCGCCCGTAAGTATCAGGATGTGTATGGGCTCGATTACGATCCGGAGCGGGAGATCACCGTCTGCTGCGGCGCAACCGAAGGGATGATCGCGTCACTGATGGCGGTGACAACTCCCGGCGATGAAGTCGTTGTGTTCGAACCTTTCTATGAGAATTATCGGCCGGATGCGCTACTCTGCGGGGCGGTAAGCAGGCTCGTCATGCTGCATCCGCCGCATTGGACTTTCGATCCGGTCGAGTTGCGCGCCGCCTTTTCCAACAAGACCAAAGCCATTATCGTTAACAGCCCGAACAATCCAACCGGTCGTGTCTTCACACGCCAGGAACTGACGTTTATCGCCGGACTCGCACAGGAATTCGACGCGCTCGTGCTGACAGACGAAATCTACGAACACATTCTCTATGACGGCGCCGAGCACGTTCCGATGGCAAGTCTACCGGGGATGAGAGATCGCACGCTCATCGTCAACAGCATGAGCAAAACCTATTCCGTGACCGGCTGGCGTGTCGGATGGGTAATGGCTCCGGCCGATATCGCCGATGCGGTTCGTAAGGTTCACGACTTTCTAACGGTGGGAGCCGCGGTGCCCCTTTCAACAAGCGGGAGCGGAAGCTCTCAGCCTTCCCGCCTCCTACTATGCAGGCTTGGCCAAGACATACGCGGCTAAGCGTGACTTGATTCTCAATCAACTCGAATCCGCCGGATTCGTTTGTTACAAGCCCGCCGGCGCATACTACGTACTTTGCGACATCACAAATTTTGACTCTGCAGACGATGTAGCGTTTACAAAGCACCTCATCGAACAGGTCGGCGTCGCGTGCGTACCAGGATCCAGTTTCTTCTCCGATGCGACGCGTGGACAACAAATCGTCCGATTCTGCTTCTGCAAGAAAGAAGAAACGCTTGTCGAGGCGGGATCTCGTCTACGGAAGCTACGTTCTTAAGCGGTCATAATTCATCCGGCCACTTCTGCGATGTCTTCAGCAGAAAGGCTGCATCCATTGCAGTGACAACGACGGCCAAGCCGAGAACTATCTGCGCGGGTCCATGTTCTATAACAAACTCGGTCATCCGATTGCTCGACGACTGCGGAAAGAATCGGTATGTCAACAAAGCCGCCAGCACGGTTGCGCGATAAGCCCAGATAGTCCATCGAGCGCTCAGCCGGTCCCGAAGAAAGAGAACGAGGATGGCGGCGAGCGTCGTCACCGCGATACTGAGTAACAGAGCGCTGAAAAAGATAGGACCGTCGGGCAAGAGAAGCTCTCCCTGCCACTGATAATTCAGCCAGGTGAGAGCAATCATGAATGCCGCAAGCGTCATTGCGCACGACCGGATCACCGCATCCCTCACCAGCGCAAGCCGGTCAGAGTATTGGCGATATCCGGCAACGACAATGGGGCCAGCCAGAATCCCCGAGCAACAAAGAAAAGTAGTGAGAAAGAAGGGATCAAGCAGCGAGAAGCTACGCCATAACGCGACGAACAATCCCACGGCAAACACTGCGAGGCATTGAGTTAGCAATGAGCGGCGCGATTCGGAAATTTCCATCCTCACAGCGGCCTAACGGACAAACTCGAAACTACCTGTGTTGTGCGGGCGAGGATCGATATGCGCGGCTTTGAAAAGCCTATCCATTTCCTCTACAACGTCCGTTTGCTGCGAGGATACGTTGCTCTGCTCGGAAGGATCGGTATGCAAATTATAGAGTTCCAAAGCCGCCGCCGGCGCACTTCGCACCGCCTTCCAATCGCCGAATCGACCCGCCTGCATCAGCGTTTCCACGCGGAGGTCGTTCTTCTTACGGTCGAATTGATATTGCTCCCAATACAAGAGTCTGGGTGGCATCGTTTTCTTCTCGCCGGTCAGTACCGGTAGGATTGAGACACCGTCAAGATCCGAAGGCTGCTTGCCTCCCGCGATGGATGTAGCCGTCGGAAAGAAGTCGCAGAAGGACCAGGGCACATCGCTACTAACACCGGCGGCTACACGACCGGGCCACCGAACCAACATGGGGACGCGAAGTCCGCCTTCATAGATCTGACCTTTATGTCCCCGAAGCATGCCGTTGCTCGCGAAGAAATCAGTGGAGCGCGTCGGAGGTCCACCGTTGTCGCTCGTAAGGAACACAATCGTGTCGGCCGCAAGATCGAGTTCGTCCAACAGCTTTAGCAAAGCTCCTGCGTGACGGTCAGCCCGAGTGACCATAGAGGCGTAGATCTTCTCGGTTTGCGGCCATTGCTCGTCGGTATAAGGACTCAGGTCAGGCGCTTCGTACTTGGCGTGCGGCAATGTGGTTGCCACATACAGGAAGAATGGTTTGCTCCGGTTACGTCGCACAAACTCGAGCGACTTTTCAGCGATAACATCGGCGCTGTACTGCGTTCGTTTGCCGGCCTGATTTCCAGAAAGTGGCGCCCGCTGGTCGTTATGCCACAAATAATCCGTGTAGTAATCGTGCGCGTGAATCTGGTGCAGATAGCCGAACGATTCATCGAATCCTTTGTGACTTGGAACCCCCGTCGAACCTGCATCGCCAAGTCCCCACTTGCCGAAGAGACCGCACGTGTAGCCTGCGCTCTTTAACATCTGCGCAACAGTCCGATCTTCGGGCCGAAGCGGAACTGTTCCCGCGTTGGCGCGCACCGATGTGTGGCCGGTGTGCAGACCGCTCATCAACACACTGCGCGACGGCGCGCAAACGGACGCTCCGGCGTAACAATTCGTGAAGCGCATTCCTTGCCGGGCAAACGCATCAATGTAAGGAGTTCTGATGCGCTTCTGCCCATAGCAGCCGAGATCTGCGTGCCCCAGGTCGTCCAACATGATCCAGACGATGTTGGGAGGTCGCTTTCGTTGGCCCTGACCGTTTAGAATCAAGGGCGTCAGAAACGCGGTCGTCAACCACTGCCGGCGATCGAAGCCCCGTGAAGCCATACTTATAAGAATACGTTCGGCATCGGGTTCTTCGAGCGCAGGCTCGTCGTGGAGATATAACGGAGAAGAACGTTGGAAAGGATATCGGGACAGTTGGCATCGCAACCATTAAGTCAAAACAAGCATTTGTTGAGGTGGGTCGAGAAAATGGCGGACCTCACCACTCCCGCGTCGATCCACTGGGTGGACGGATCGAAGGAGGAGTACGACCGGCTGTGCGGGGAAATGGTCGCCAGCGGCACATTCATAAAGCTGAACGATGAGCTGTGGCCGGGATGTTACTACGCCCGTTCCGATGCAAGCGACGTTGCGCGTGTTGAGGATCGAACGTACATCTGTTCGCTGTCGAAAGACAGCGCGGGTCCGACGAACAACTGGGAAAACCCCTTCACAATGCGAAAAAAGCTGAAGGAGTTATTCAAAGGCTGCATGCGTGGTCGCACAATGTACGTGCTCCCCTTCAGCATGGGACCCGTAGGTTCCCCGATGTCGCAGATCGGTGTTCAGCTTACCGATTCACCCTATGTCGTCGTGAACATGCGGATCATGGCCCGAATCGGACTCCCGATATTCCGCGAAATCGACAAGGACGAAAAGCGGGTAGTCCCCTGTATGCACAGTGTTGGCGCTCCCCTGCCTCCCGGTAAACAGGACGTCCCGTGGCCATGCAATTCGGAGAAGTATATAGTTCACTTTCCCGAGACACGCGAAATTTGGTCCTATGGGTCGGGCTATGGCGGCAACGCGCTTCTAGGCAAAAAGTGTTTCGCTCTCCGTATCGCCTCCAACATGGCGCGCGACGAGGGGTGGATGGCCGAGCATATGTTGATCGTCGGCGTCGAAAACCCCGAAGGCGAGAAGACCTACGTAGCCGCTGCGTTTCCAAGCGCGTGCGGCAAGACCAACTTCGCCATGTTAATCCCGCCGAAAGGATTTGAGGGCTGGAAGGTGTGGACAGTCGGCGACGACATCGCCTGGATTCGCCCCGACGCGAATGGCCGTTTGCAGGCGATCAATCCCGAAGCGGGATTCTTCGGCGTCGCCCCAGGCACGTCGGTCAAAACGAACCCGAACGCGATGGCGTCCCTTTCGAAGAACACGATCTTTACTAACGTCGCCCTGACTCCGGACGGAGGGATCTGGTGGGAAGGAATGACCGACGAGCCTCCAGCAGAGTGCCTCGACTGGCAGGGAAAGAAATGGACGCCGGAAATCGCCAGGCAGACTGGCGCGAAAGCGGCTCATCCGAACGCACGCTTCACCGCTCCTGCATCTCAATGCCCGACGATCGATCCTGCGTGGGAAGACCCGAATGGTGTCCCGATCAGCGCCTTCATCTTCGGCGGGAGACGTGCAACGAACATCCCGCTCGTGTACCAGGCGTTTAATTGGAGCGCAGGTGTCTACGTCGGAGCCACAATGGGCTCCGAGATGACTGCCGCGGCTGCCGGAACCATTGGTAAGGTCCGGCGCGACCCGATGGCTATGCTGCCTTTCTGCGGCTATCACATGGGTGACTACTTCCGGCATTGGATCAAGATGCAGCGCAGTCTCAGCGTCACTCCGAGAATTTTCCATGTGAACTGGTTCCGCAAGGACACCGAGGGACGCTTTCTATGGCCCGGTTTCAGCGAGAACATGCGCGTCCTCAAATGGGTAGTCGATCGTGTCCGGGGCCGGACACAGGCAAAGGAAACCGCAATCGGATGGACTCCCTATTACGAATCGATTGAGTGGAAAGGCCTGGATTTTCCGAAAGAGCAGTTCGACGCCTTACAGAGCGTTGACCGGGACGCATGGAGAGCTGAGGTCATTGGACATGAGGAACTTTTTATCAACGTCCATGACCATCTCCCGTCTGAAATGGTCTACGAGCGCGAACTATTGATTTGTCGGTTGTGACGGTTTAGTAAACCTCTGTGGACCTTGGCTGCCCTGCGCCTCCACACGCCCGATTCGACGACAGCATCCGCGTTCCTGCCGCTGCCATCGCGAGCGCAATAGCCGCCGTCATGCGGCGCTTGTTCGGCCGTCGGCGCCGGATCGGTTGGAGCGCTCGGCTCGAGACTCGGATAGCCGCGACGCGTGGCGCCTGGTCGGTGATGCCGACGATCGGCATTGTGCGCTGGCGGAACGTCGGCGAGGCGCTGAGCCCCATGAATCTCGACGGCCTCACCCCGCGGTTCGTGCGTGGCCACGGGAACGGGCGCGAAGTCGCAGGCGCCTGGATCGATCCCCCTGAGGCGGATGGCCCGGTCCTGTTTTACTTTCACGGGGGTGGCTTCGTCTTTGGTTCCATTCGCACGCATGGCCTGCTGATCGGGGAGCTGGCACGCGCCGCTCGCACGCACACGTTTGCTCTCGAATACAGGCTTGGCCCGAACATCCGGCACCGGCGGCTCAGGAGGATGCCGTAGCCGCCTACCACTACTTGCTTGCGGAAGGAATCTCGCCTGATCGCATTGTGCTTGCCGGCGATTCAGCCAGCGGCATGATGGTACTCAACACGTTGGTCGCCCTGCGTGACCAAGGGGCGCCGCTCCCTGCCGCCGGTGTCGCCATCTCTCCGTGGGTAGATTTGGCGTGCTCGGGTGCAAGTTTCGACACGAACTCTCCGTTCGATTTCGTGGGTAAGGTGCACTGCTTGCTCGCAGCCAACGACTACTTAGCAGGAATTGACCCACTACGACCCGACATCTCACCACTATTTGCCGACGTCACTGGCCTACCGCCGCTGCTGATCCATGCCGGTGAGGTCGAAGTACTCGTCGACCAGATCCACGCGTTCTCAGTACGGGCAAGGCGGCCGGCGTCGATGTGCAGCTTGCGGTTTATCCGGACATGGTCCATGTTTGGCATCTGATGCGCGATGCGACACCCGAAGCGCAGCGTGCGAGCGACGAGATCGGCGCGTTTGTCCGGCAGCGTACGCGTTTCGAATATCGCTAATTGGATTTTGCGGGGAGGAAGTTTGGTGGACCTGGACGGGTTCGAACCGTCGACCTCTTCCATGCCATGGAAGCGCGCTCCCAACTGCGCCACAGGCCCACTACGGGAAGAACTATTAAGATCTTATCACACGTCGGTCTAAACTGGTCGCCGTGAGCTCTCTAGCGCCTGCCATTGTTGTCGCCGGACCCACTGGCTCGGGCAAGTCAGATCTCGCCCTGGATTTGGCCGAATGGCTTGGCGGAGAGATCATCAATTGCGACTCTGTGCAACTCTATCGCTATCTCAACATCGGGACAGCGAAGACACCATTGATAGACCGACGCGGGATTCCTCACCATCTAATAGACATCCTGACTCCCGATCAAGTATTTACCGCCGGCGATTACGAGCGGGCCGGTCGAGCGGCGCTTCGTGAGATCGCCTCTCGAGGTCGCATCCCCATCATCGTGGGCGGGACTGGATTTTATCTCCGTGCTCTTCTATACGGTCTCTTTGAGGGTCCGCCGCGCAATCCCGAAATTCGGGCTCGTCTCAGCCGACGCAAGCCGGGGTCTCTTCACCGTCTACTCACACGGTGGGATCCCGAAGCTGCAACCCGTATTCACGCTCACGACACGAACAAATTGATCCGCGCCTTGGAGGTTCGCCTGATAACCCGAGCGCCGATCACGTCGATGTATGACCTCAATCGCAGCCCGCTCGACGGATTCGAGGTTCTGCAAATCGGGCTCGATCCACCGCGCGAGGAGCTGACGGAACGGATCAACACACGGTGCATCCGCATGTTCGAGGGCGGTCTTATCGACGAAGTGCGCTCGATACTTGCGATGGGTTTCGGCGCCGATGCCAAGGCGTTGGAATCCATCGGATACCGTGAGAGTCTCCTTCACGTCCACGGTGAGATCAACCTTGACGAAGCAATCAAGCTCACGCAGGCAGCGACGCGACAGTATGCGAAACGCCAACGCACCTGGTTCCGAAGGGAAACGGGAATCACTTGGCTGTACGATTTCGGTAACCAGCTTCAGACGGTCGAAAATGCGAAACGTCTCGTAACGTCAAAAATAAATATTCCTGCGCAAAATCTTCCCAATTAAGCGGAACGGATTTACCTCTCCGACGTAATAGGAAGTACGTCAGGTACACATATGAAAAAAATCATCTTGATGCTCGCGACCTTGGCCGTCGCGTCGGCTAGCGCCGCCACAAACTATAAAGTTACTCTCTTTCAGCCGTCCATTCTGGCCGGCAAAGAACTGCAGCCCGGGGTGTACAAGGTGGAAGTGAAAGAAGGTAGCGCGGTCCTCAGCAAGGGCAAGGAGAGTGTAGAAGCTCCTATGCGCTCAGAGAGCGGCGAGGCCAAATTTAGCAGTACTTCCGTGCGATATAAGAATGGCGATGGCAAGTATCGAATCGAAGAGATTCGCTTCGGCGGCACGAACCAGAAAATCGTCTTCGCGAACTGATTCTCTCGTTTCAACCTCCCGGGCCGGCGTCGAATCTCGCGCCGGCCCCCTCAGACCCGCGCGATACAATAGGGTCATATGAATCCCCTGCAGGCCCTGGTATTGGTGTGCCTGTTAATCAGCCCGGTCTTTGCCGAGAATTTCCTCGTACTTCCTTTTTTTAATGCCGGAAAGTCAAATACTGTCGACTGGGTGGGAGAAAGTATTTCCGAGACAATACGGGAGGCGATAGCATCCGAAGGCCTCCTTACTTTAGGGCGTGAAGCACGCGAAGAGGGCTTCAGGCGACTATCCATCAAGCCCTACTTCCCTCTAACCAAAGCGTCCGTGATCCGCCTCGCCGAGTCGATCGATGCCGATTATGTGATTTTCGGAGAGTTCGAGGTAACACCCGCCGGCAATCCGGAAGCGAAGGATGCGCGAGCAAAAGGGCTGCTGCGAATCACAGCGCAAGCGTTAGATCTTCGCCGTGCCCGTCGTGGTCCCGACTTTTCCGAGTCAGGCAAGCTTGAGGATCTAGCGGCGATGCAATCCCATCTTGCATGGCAAACCCTTCAGTTTCTTCTGCCTGGGCGGAAGCCTACCGAAGAAGAGTTTCGTCAGCGCCAGCCAACCGTTCGCGTCGATGCGATTGAGAGTTATGTTCGAGGGATCCTGGCCCCTTCGCCGGATCAAAAACTGAAGTACTTCGCTCAGGCCGTCCGCCTCGATTCAAAGTACTCCCATCCCAACTTCGAACTCGGAAAACTCAACTTCCAACGGAAGAACTATCGCCCCGCCGCTGATTATCTCCAGAAGGTGGCGCCGGGCGGACTGTATTACCGTGAGGCGACCTTTCTCTTAGGTCTCTCTCGTTACTACCTTGGAGAGTTCGCTGTAGCCGCGCAGGCCTTTCAGGTGGTCATGCAGCAGGTACCGCTCGGGGAAGTGATCAACAATCTTGGCGCCGCACAGTCACGACTTGGTCAGCCTGCAGCCCTCGAAAATTTCAAAAAGGCGTTGGACGGAGATTCTTCTGATCCCGTATATCACTTTAACGTCGGCTACGTCCTTCTCCAGGAGGGAAAACTGGATGAGGCGGCTGAACGATTCCGCGCCGTCCTCGATCGCGACCCAGACGATACGGAGGCCACGACAATGCTCGGTCGCTGCTTGAAAAAACCGATTGGAAAGACGCCGGCCCGCAGTGAAGGCTTTGAAAGATTGAAAGAAAACTACCAGGAATCCGCGTATTGGCAGCTCAAAGCCGTACTGGAACCGCGGCGTTAGAATAGGCGGCTATAATCAATCTTCATGCTCGAAGCGTTCGGCCTCTCTGATCCGGGAAGTGTCCGGACCAACAACGAGGACTACTTCCTGCTCGCGCCTTCGCTGGACTTGTATCTCGTCGCCGATGGCATGGGCGGAGCTCAGGCCGGTGAGCACGCCTCCAAGCTAGCCGGGGATACAGTGGCCGGTTTCGTGTGGTCGGCGAATGAACGTTCGGGCGACGTGCTACTGCGGGCTTTGGCTGAGGCAAATCGTCAAGTCATTGATGCCGCGGAATCCGACCCGAACTTGCACGGCATGGGAACCACCATGACCGCCGCCTGGAAACTCGGGGAAGAAGTTCTCATTGCGAACGTAGGCGATAGCCGCGCCTATGTCTACATGGGTGGGGAGTTGCACATTATCACCGAAGACCAGACTTGGGTTAATGAAGTCGGCCGCCGGCTAGGAATCGGGGAAGAACAGTTAAAGGTCCACCCGATGCGCCATATGCTCACCATGGCCATTGGCGTGAGTCAGACCCTTCGCATTCACTCCTACGCAGTGCCGCTCGAGCCGGGCGCTCAGTTTCTTCTTTGCTCCGATGGACTTCACGGGGTTGTCGACACGGAAACGATCGATGAGATTCTTGCCTCCGGTGAGCCACTAGAAAGCAAGTGTCACGCTCTGATCGAAGCCGCGAAACGGGCCGGAGGGCCCGACAACATTACCGCGGTTTTACTTTCCGCTGTCTAACAGCCTTACTTTTCACGGCTTGCGCCGCCCAGCCGCAAAGCCTCATCCGTATTCAAATGCTCGAGGGAGAAGGCGCCATCAATAGCGCCGGATCGAAGAGCGATCGTCCCATCGCCGTGCAGTTAACCGATGAAACCGGTCGCCCTTTGGAAGGTGTCGCTGTGAGCTTTCGTCTGCCTGAAGAAGGGCCGGGTGGGACATTCGAAGGGCGTGGTAAAACCGAGATCGTCGTCACAACTCCTGATGGCCGTGCAGCCGCGCGCGGCATCCGATGGAATCGCATCGCCGGACCTTTTCAAATTCGAATTACTGCAGCCAAAGGCGAGTCGCGAGCCGGAACCATCTGCTCGCAATACATCTCCGATGCTCCCGCCGCCAAGGCGTCCGGAACACGTCGAGGAGGAAGAGCGAAGTGGATTGCCCTAGCCGCAATTGCAGGAGGCGCAGCGGCCGGCGTTGCCGTCGGCATGGGCGGCGGCAGTCAGGGGCAGAATCCCACCACCCAACCCCCACCGACCGCTTCTCAACCCGTCCAGATCGGTCCACCAACCATTTCTCTGGGGAGACCCTAAATGCTTCGCAGCTTCCTTTTTTTTGTTTTCGTAATTACGGCTGCCGCGCAAATCGACACTCCGCGTATCGGCTACATCGTCGATTCCAAGAGCTTTCTTCGACCTGTTTCCGGTGTCGCGGGCGCATTCACAGTTGGCTCCCCAGTCGAAAACGATGTCATTTCGGCTGCCTTCTCGGGTAAGACTCTGGTAATCAAAAAAGACGTCGAGCTTCTGGTCAACGAAGAACGCTTCGAGGCTCCGCAGGGGCGGATCGAAGTCAGATTCGGCTCCAAAGGTGAACTGAGAGAGATTTTCTTCCCTGACTCTTCGATGCTCTGGACTTGGAAAAATGGCAAGTTCGAAGAAAGCTTCGGAGCTTCTGCGAATTGGAATCGGGTAGAGATCTATGACGGCAAAATCTCGATAGCGGGTGAGCCGGTGGCCATACCCTCACGCGCTCTCAAAGCGTCTGAACTGGGGGAAGAATGGATCGCTATCTATACTGAGCGCGGAACATACGCGCATCGTAAGGGCCAAGTCTATGAGTTGCCGGAAGGTGAAGAATGATGCGCATTCTGACGCTTTTCGTTCTCGCCTCAGCTTGCGCCTTTGCGCAGATGCAGTTGCTCCTTGTCGATACGCCGGCTTCGGAGAAGCCAGTCTCGGCAATGCATTCGATTGGCTCCATTGCTGTCGGTGAACGTATCGACGCAGTTTTCCGCGTCCGCAATACATCACAAACGTCGCTTACGATTCGTACTTTGACCCTTGGTGGAACCGGCTTCACCATGTTCGGCCAGCCATCCCTTCCCCACTCGCTGGCGCCGGGTCTCAACATGGATTTCACGGTGCGGTTCGCGCCCGCTGACTACGGATCGTATAGCGCTAATCTCACCGTCAACGGTCTTGGTGTTCTGCTAGTAGGAGCTTCAAAAGCCGCCCCAATTCTTTCCACGGACGGTGTGCGGCTCACTTCAGGCGTGGCAGTCGATCTGGGCCTCGCCGAGCGAGGTACCACCCTCACCAAAACCTTCCGTCTTGAAAACACGACGTCCGAGAAAGTCACTGTTCAGACTGCAACACTTGCTGGAACCCATTTCCAGACGCCTCAGAACCTCCCGGTCCCACTGGATCTTCCAGCGCAGTCCTTCGTCGATTTCGATGTCGTTTTTGCACCCAAAGCTTCCGGAGTGTTTCAAGGATCGCTCACGATCGACGGGCGAAGTTATCGGCTCACCGGAGCCGCCAACGAACCGCCATTTCCAAAACCGACTATCGTCGTTGATTTGCCTAACGCAACCAGCGGCCAGCAGGGACGAGTCTCAGTTCAATTTGGCCAGGCCTCCCGAGCCATAGGATCGGGCAAACTGCGACTCGAATTTCGTCCCGCTATCGCGCTGGCGCCCGACGACGAAGCCGTTCGATTCATCAAGGGCAATCGCTCAGCGACGTTCGAAGTGACGGAAGGCGTCACTATCCCAGTCCAGGAGGCGACCTTTCAGACGGGAACCACGGCCGGCACACTCGTCTTTACCGCGGAAGTCGGCGGTTGGACCGCCACGTCCAGCGTAGATATCGCTCCTCAGACTGTCCATTTCGATCGAGTGAAGGCCCTCAAGAACGCATCGATGTTGGAAGTCGAGATTACCGGCTACGACAACACACGCAGCACAAGTCAGTTGGCCTTTACGTTCTTCACGGCAAAGGGCGAACCTGTGCAGCCCGGCGCCATTCGTGTCGACGGTACGAATGACTTTCGCCGGTTCTTTGAAAACTCTCCTGCCGGCGGAGCGTTCACGTTAAAAGCAATCTTCCCGGTCGCTGGACCTTTGGTAGATATATCCTCGACAGAAGTCAGCTTCGTTAACTCAGCCGGGTCCACAGCGAGCGGTAAGATTCAAATGCAGTGACACCTGTCGCCCTAACCATCGCCGGCTCAGACCCGAGCGGTGGCGCGGGTATCCAGGCGGACCTCAAAACATTTCATCGCTTCGGCGTCTACGGCGAGGCTGCGATCACGCTGCTCACAGTCCAAAACACACAAAGGGTCAGTCAGGTGGAAATCGTGGATCCCGATCTCGTGACTGCCCAGATCGCGGCCGTTTTGGAAGATATACCCCCCAATGCTGCCAAGCTGGGCGCGCTTGGCAATCGAGGAGTCGTGGAGGCCGTCGCCGCTATGGCGCGATCGTTGTTCCACTTCCCTTTAGTCGTCGATCCGGTGATGATCAGCAAACACGGGACCCCGCTAATGACCGCCGACGCGAGGGAGGCGATTCTTCAGCACATCGTCCCTGTCTCGTACCTGCTTACACCGAACTTGCACGAGGCAGCTGCTTTGACGAACCTCGAAGTCAACGACGCCGACGACATGAAACGCGCAGGCGAGGAATTGCTGAAAGCCGGAGCGAAGAACGTACTGATCAAAGGTGGACATCTCGACGGACCAGCGCTCGATCTTCTATTCGCCGATGGTCGGATCTATGAATTCAGCTCGGAGAGAATCGATACGCCGAACACGCATGGCACAGGATGCACATATTCGGCGGCCATCACCGCTGGCCTGGCATTAGGTCACTCTCTCGTGGAAGCTGTGAGGATAGGGAAGGACTTTATTACACGAGCGATTCGGACCCACCCCGGATTGGGACGCGGGGCGGGTCCTGTAAATCACCACGCTTAGTACTTGGGAACGCTGGGATCGACCTTATCGCTCCAGGCGAGAATGCCGCCCTTCATGTTGCGGACTCGCTTGAACCCGGACTGCTTGAGGAAGTCGACAGCTTTCGCGCTACGAACTCCGCTCTTACAGTGAGCTACGATCTCATCCGTTGTATTCAGCTCATTGACACGCTTCGGCAATTCACCAAGCGGAATCAGTTTGGCAAACGGAATATTACAGATTTGGTGCTCATGCGTCTCGCGGACATCGATCAACACAAACGAATCGCCTCGATCGATTTTCTGCTTGACCTCAACTGGTTCGATGTCTCCAGTCGTTTCCACAACTTCCTCCTGACCCCGGCCGAGACCACAAAATTCCTGGTAATCGATGAGCTTCGTAATGGTTGGATGATCACCGCACGCCGGGCATTCCGGATTGCGACGCAGCTTCAACTCGCGGAAGCGCATTGCCAGCGCGTCGTAAAGCATCAGACGCCCCACCAATGGCTCGCCCGTACCGAGAATCAACTTTACAGCTTCCGTCGCCTGTACCACACCGATAAGGCCCGGGAGAATACCGAGTACGCCACCTTCTGCGCAGCTTGGAACCAGACCCGGAGGAGGCGGTTCGGGATACAAGCATCGATAGCAGGGTCCGCCAGGATAGGCAAACACGGTCGCTTGTCCTTCGAAGCGGAAGATCGAGCCGTAGACGTTCGGCTTTTTCAACAGCACGCAGGCGTCATTGACAAGGTATCGGGTCGGGAAGTTATCCGTCCCGTCCACGACCATGTCGTATTCCTTGAAGAGCTCGAGCGCGTTCTCGCTGCTCAGCGCAACATCGTAACGATCGATTTGGACATACGGGTTGATGTCGAGCATTGTGTCGGCCGCCGAATCAAGCTTCTTGCGGCCCACATCTTTCGACCCGTGAATGATCTGCCGTTGCAGGTTAGTGTGGTCAACCACATCGAAATCAACCACGCCGATCCGGCCAACTCCTGCCGCCGCCAGATACATTCCAAGCGGCGCGCCAAGACCACCGGCGCCAACCATCAACACCTTCGCCTGCTTCAGCTTGAGCTGCCCTTCCATGCCAACTTCAGGCATGATCAAGTGGCGGCTATATCGCAGCACCTCCTCTTTGGAAAGAGTCGCCGGCGCTGCAGGAGCTTCAACGGCCATAACTTCCTCCGGCTATGCTCGGCACGATGGATAGCGTATCGCCGTCCTTCACTGCCGTCTTGTCTTTATCGAGATAACGGATGTCTTCGTCGTTCAGGTACACGTTTACGAAGCTGCGCAGCTTTCCTTCATCGTTGAAAAGGTGCTTACGCAGATCGCCGAACTGAGTGGTCAAGGCGGCGAGCACTTCACCAACAGTGGCTCCGCTCAGCTCAACCGTGTCCTTCTTGTCCGCGTACTGACGCAATGGGGTGGGAATCAAGACTTTGGCCATATGAGTTCTTCTTTGTCCGCTTTTGTTTGGTCGGGATCGGGCAGAAAGCTATTGGCGTGATCGAATTCGCCGTTCTTAATTGAGAGAACAACGAACGAGTACCACGGGCATGAATTTTCAAGATCGGTCTTCGAAAAATACGCGTCGCAATCGGGATGCGAATGGAAGATTCCGATCAGGTCGAGACCACGGCGTCTGGCTTCGGAGTCGGCGCGCAGCAGATCTTCCTGGCGAAGTTCGTAGCGGGCGCCTTGCTCGCCTGTAAACGCGTTCTCGAGTGGAACGGCAACACGCACAGCCTTCTGATCTCCGTCGATGGCGCCGATCATAGCGCCACAACATTCGTTCGGGTACGTTTTTTTGGCATGGGAGACCATTACCTCCCAAGCGCCGGGTTCGATGCTAATCATCCCAGAAATGTTCGCTCAGATATTTGTCGGCGCCATCGCACTGAAGAGTAACGATTAGGCCACTTTTGAGTTCACGCGCTAATTGAAGGGCGCCAACCACGTTCGCGCCGGTCGAAATGCCTGCCAGCACTCCCTCCTCGCGCGCCAAACGCCGAACCATGGCATAGGCCTCGTCGGTATCGATCCAGAGGTTCCCGTCCGGCAGCGATTCGTCGTAAATACCGGGCACAATCGCTGTCGGCATGTGTTTTAGCCCCTCCAGCCCATGAAACCCTGCATTGGGTTGAGCCGAATAGCATTTGACGTGCGGCGCATCTTCCCGAAGCCGCCGCGTCACACCCATGCATGTTCCGCTGGTACCCATCGACGCAACAAAGTGTGTGAGCCGGCCTTCAGTTTGCTCCAGAATCTCGACGCCCGTGGTGCGATAGTGTGCTTGCCAGTTGGCCGGATTATTGTATTGGTCAGGGTAAAAGTAGGCGCTTGGGTTCGCTTGGTAAACAGCCCGGCATTTTCGAATCGCGCCGTCAGACCCTTCCGCCGGATCGGTCAGGATAACTTCCGCTCCGTAGGCCTTTAGAATCCGTTTCCGCTCCATCGAGGCGTTGGCAGGAAGGCAGAGCCGCACTTTGTACCCGCGAGCGGCTCCGATCATGGCGTAGGCGATACCGGTGTTACCGCTTGTCGAGTCGAGGATGATTTTCTCCGAGGTCAGTAGCCCTTTGCGCTCTCCATCGAGGACCATATTGAGCGCAGGACGGTCCTTCACGGAGCCGCCCGGATTTCGGGACTCGTCCTTCACAAAGATTTTGACGCCGGGTGCTGCCGCGCTGATCCGTTCCAGAAATACGAGAGGCGTGTTTCCGATTTGCGCAAGAAGAGAATTATCAGACACGTCGGCGGCGCGAGTCGGGTGCAACGCTGCAGGCATGAAGTATCTCAATTGTACCAATCCCGATTCAGATAGAGGAGATTGATAGGGGTTGGATGCGGCTACGTGCGCTGAGGATTCTGCAGGATGAAAAGATGGTCGGTGGTGGCTCCACTAACGGCGGGGGCTGCCACCGATCGATCGAAAGTGACCAGCCTTCCCCTATTTGTTACTGCAAGCCCAAGTAGATACACGTCAGTAATCTGATTTGAGCGCTCGATATGCTCCCTGATAAAGATCTTGGACGTAATCGCAAGCGCATCCGGCCAGAAGACATGATCATTCTGGGACGTAAAGAAGCCCAGGTTCGCGATCGCTTCCGCAGTGGATAACTTCGATTGGTATGCGCCGCTGGAAATGATGCGAACGCAGCCATTTTCAGTTAACGGACACGTCGCCCAACCGTTATGCCTTTCGGCGGCAAACCAGGCGTGCGCCGACTCATGATGGATGTGCTCAGGGTCAAACAGAGCGATCAACACGTTAATATCGAGCAGCGCGACGCTCATTCGTCGTCACGGAGTCGATTTACCAGTTCCATATCGGGCCGGAATCCAGTGTTCCTCCGGGGTAATAGCGGAACCCCGTTTCTTATGATCGTTTGAGAAGCCAAAGACTCTCGTAGAAGCTGAGAGACGACCTGATCGGTTGTTTGCCCGCGGTCACGCGCCATCTGCTCTGCCCGCTGAAGCAGATCGTCGTCGATCTCCAGTGTCGCCTTCATCTTCAGATTTTAACAATATGGGGAGCGCTCGAATGGCGGAGAGACAGGGATTCGAACCCTGGATAGAGTTTCCCCTATACACGCTTTCCAAGCGTGCGCCTTCAGCCACTCGGCCATCTCTCCGCGCGTGTGGGCTGTTTGTATTCTAACAGGCCTCTCTCGCCGGCGGCTCTCGAGATAAAATGCCTCGAGATAAAATGCGAACCGCGCGCGATCGCCGTCGTATACCGTTTTGATGACCGGTTTCGCATCCGACCTGAAATACGCCGTCCGGGCGCTGACACGGACCCCGATGCTGACAACGGTGGCCGTACTGTCCCTCGCACTGGGTATTGGAGCCAATACAGCCATCTTTACCCTGCTAGACCAGTTGCTATTGCGCCTCCTCCCCGTCAAGCAACCCGAGCAGCTCGTTATGATCTGGTCCACCGGACCACATCTCGGCAATAACAATGGGTCGCGTGCCGCTTCCTATCCGATGTATCAGGACTTCGGGCAGAAAGCCGAGGGGTTTAGTCATGTCTTTTGCCGGTACGAGGCAGCGCTATCCATCAGCTTCGACGGAACGACCGAACGGGTCGAGGCAGAGCTCGTCTCCGGCAACTACTTCCAGGCCCTAGCTGTCGGTCCGGCCGTCGGGAGAGTGTTCTCGCCAGAAGAAGATGATCGTACGTACAAAGGTCATCCTTCGGTCGTGCTAAGCCACACATACTGGACGGAGCGTTTTCGAGGTGACCGTGCTGTCGTGGGGAAAAAGATCCTGGTGAACAACTACCCGATGACGATTGTGGGTGTATCGGCTCCGGGTTTCGTCGGCCTTGATCCGTCGCGTTCCTCAGACATCCGCATTCCGATTCAAATGAAGCCGCTTATGACACCCGGCTGGGACGCCATTGGCAACCGGCGTTCACAGTGGATTCATATGTTCGCGCGCATAAAGCCGGGCTACACAGTCGAGTCGGCGCGGGCATCGTTGCAGCCGATCTTCCATTCCATACTGCAATACGAACTGACGCTCGAGAACATGCGCAATACCTCTGCGTATAATCGCGACCGCTTTCTGAAACGTCAGGTTCGTGTTGAGCCCGCAGCCACCGGGTACTCGCAGATGCGCGAACGTTTTCGAACAGCTTTGATCGTTTTGATGTGCATGGTCGGGTTGGTGCTTCTTATCGCGTGCTTCAACGTCGCGAACCTGCTGATCGCGAGGGCTGTTGCTCGGCGCAAAGAGATTGCTGTGCGCTTGGCAATGGGAGCTGCTCGCGGCCAACTGCTGCGTCAGCTATTAATCGAAAGCCTGTTATTGTCGCTTGCGGGCGGAGCCCTTGGACTGCTACTCGCGGTATGGACAATCCGTGGGCTGTTGAGCTTACTGCCTACCGATGGCGTCACAATGATGCTGAGCGCCACGCCGGATTATCGAATCCTTGCGTTTACTTTCGTGTTGGCGACGGCCACCGGCATTTTGTTCGGCTTGGCCCCCGCGGTGCAGTCCATGAAACTCGATCTCTGGACCACGCTGAAAGATGTCGCAGGCGCGGTTACCAGCGCGGGCTCTTCCGTTCGTTTACGCAAGTCTCTGGTTATGGGCCAGGTCGCATTGTCGTTCCTGCTACTGGCCGGCGCGGGCTTGTTCGTGAAGAGTCTCAACAATCTCAAGGATACGAACACTGGATTTCGCGACATTGGAAATCTTGTCACCTTTATGATCGATCCGGCGCTCAGCGGCCACGCCAATCCGCAAGTGAAGCAGTTTCATAAGCGAGTCTTGCAGAAGTTGCAATCAACACCCGGAGTTAAGACGGTCGGATACGCAACTGTTCCTCTACTGCACGGCGGGGAATGGGATTCCTCGATGTCGGTAGAAGGGCATCGGGCCAAAGATGGCGAGGATATGCAGGCGTTTATGAATGCGCTATCGCCTGGGTACTTTGACGCGATGGGTATTTCGATTCTCGCCGGCCGTGACTTTGACGCGCGCGACGAAGGACCGCGGCCTACCGTCATCATCGTTAACCGTAAGTTTGCCGAGCACTTTTTCGGAAGTGTCCAAAAAGCAATGGGACGACACACCGGATTTGGTGGCGCCCCGGACACCAAGCTCGACATGGAAATTATCGGGGTTGTCGAAAACACACTCTACGAAGGTCCTCGTGAGGGAGTGCACCGGCAGGCCTTCGTCGCAGATCAACAGCGGGCCTTTCCATCCGCCGCAGCCTTCTACGTCCGCACAAACCTGCCTTCGAGCACAATGTTCGGCACACTCCGGACGATCGTGAAAGAGCTTGACGCCTCCCTGCCCATTTTCGAAATGAAGACTTTGGAGAAGCAGCTCGATGAGACTCTTACGACAGAACGTTTGATTGCAGTGCTATCCACGGCATTTGGTGTTCTCGCGACTCTACTGGCCGCGATCGGTCTTTACGGCGTCATGGCATTCGTCGTGGCGAACCGCACCAAAGAGATCGGCCTGCGAATGGCGCTCGGAGCCCAACAGGCAAGTGTTGCGTGGCTGGTGATGAGAGAGGTCCTGGCGCTCCTGGCGTTTGGACTGATTGTCGGCGTTCCCGCAGCTTACGGTTTAGGCCGGTACGTTTCCACACAACTATTCAACGTTCCGGCCGCAGATATTTGGACCGCACTGAGCGCGATCGCAATCTTGAGTCTCGTGGCAGCAGCCGCCGGGTTTGTGCCTGCCCGTCGAGCAACTGCCGTGGACCCAATCAAAACTTTGCGCTATGAATGACCGGCTACTCTAAACCGCCAGGTCGAACTTCTCGGGATGCAGTAATGGATCGCTCTTGACCATTACCGAACGTCCTGCGATTGACTCGAGCTCTTCCAGAAAATCATTCGTGTTGGACTTCAGGAACTTCGCGACATCCGGATGCGTTCGAAGCACGACGTTCTTACCGTCCATGGATGGACGGAGTTTCACCGCTTCCTGCAGAATCTCACCAACCACTGTGGTTACACTCTTCGTATAACCGGCTCCTTCGCAGGTGGGACATGGTGTACAAAGAGAACGCTCGAGACTTTGCTTGACGCGCTTGCGCGTAATCGCCACGAGTCCGAAATCATTGAACTGAAGAATCTTATATGGGGCGCGATCGGCACGCATCGCCTCTTCCAGCGCTTGCATTACCTTCTGCCGGTTCTTCCGCTCATCCATATCGATGAAATCGACTACGATGATGCCACCCAGATCGCGCAAACGAACCTGCCGGACGATTTCCTTAACCGCTTCGGTGTTGGTCTTTGTGATCGTGTCTTCCAGCCGGTTCGATTTGCCGACATACTTCCCGGTATTCACGTCGATCGCAACCAGCGCTTCGGTCTGATTGATGACGATATATCCACCGGACTTCAACCAGACTTTCGGACGTAGCGCCTTTTCAATCTCGTTCGTGATGCCGAACGCATCGAAGATCGGAGCCGACCGTGTGTACATCTTTACGCGGTTTACCAGCGCCGGTTGGAACCGTTGCATGAACCGCACCGTGCTCTCGTAGACATCCTCGTTGTCGACCCAAATGTTCTTGTACATGTCGCTCAACTGATCGCGAAGGATGCGTTGAACGATCTCGAGGTCGTGATGCAACAACAGAGGCGAAGGCTTCTTCTCGGACTTCTGGCGAATATCGAGCCACAGGTTGTAGAGATAGGCCATATCCGCAGCGATTTCGTCTTCTGTGTGGCCTTCACCTGCAGTTCGAACAATGAACCCGCCTGTGATCCCTTGGCGATGCGCCTGGAGGATCCGCTTTAGCCGCTGACGCTCTTCATCACTGGCGATCTTACGGGAAACACCCATGTGTTCCACGGTCGGCATGTAAACGACATAGCGGCCCGGCAACGCAATGTGCGAAGTGATTCTTGCGCCCTTTTGTCCTAGCGGTTCCTTCGCAATCTGAACAATGATTTCCTGGCCTTCCTTCAGTAAATCGGAGATCGAGGGTAAAGGCGATTTTCGGTCATCAGCCTCCGGCTGAGCGGCTCGGACTTCCCGTTGCTCCCCGTGGCGTTCGTTGGGGCGATGTCCGCCGGCAACCCGATCTGCGGGCCGATGCTCGGCGGTCTTTTCTACGCCGCGGAGTTCAGTGCCACGATCGCCGCCTCTGTCGGCGCCACGGTCGCCACCACGGTCGCCACCTCGTCCGCGTCGACGCATTCTGCGTGACGAACGATGCTGATACCGGTTATCTTGTTCGCGAACGCTCGCTTGAAGTGGCGCTTCGGCTGGCGGTTCTTCCACGGGAGCCTGTTCCCCGTCCTCAGCAGGTGGCTCTTCGATCGGATGTTCCTTGTCGTCGACATCGGGACCGGGTTGATCGTCGTCTTCTTCTGCTTGGACAGCTTCTTCTTGGACAGCTTCTTCGCTTACTTCGATCGATTCGACCGGCTGCTGTATTTCTTCGGCTTCCGTAACCGCCGCAGTGGCAACCTCAGCGGGTTCAGGCGCAACGACCGAAAAAGGCGTGGTGACTGGCGGAGCGAAAAAACCCGGATCCGGGAAGGGCGAGGAGAAGTCCACCGGAGAGCTTGAACTTTCTTCCTGCGCTGCAGTCTCTACGGGGATTGGTTCGGCCACTGCAGGCAGCGCTTCCGCTGCAGGGGCTTCCTCTTCCTCGACTTCTTCGACCAAATCGACTTCCGCAGCCTCAAAGCGCTCTTCGCCGAGCTTCGCTTCTACGATGTCAGCCGATGACAACGAAGGAGCTTCGTCTTCCTCATCCTTCGTATCGGAAGCATCCGATTCGACCGGACGACCCCGGTATTTCGCAAGAGATTCTCCTGGCAAAAGGAATACCTCTTCGCGGTCTGACGGCTCGTCATCAGGCTCACGAGAATCGATTTTGGTTTGATCTTCAGGTGCTTCCTCCGCGGGTTCGCTGGTCAGATCGGAAGCATACTTCGAATCAGGGAAGCCCTTGCCCCGGGTTCGACGGCGACGACCGCGCCTGCCACGCTGACGGTCGCGTTCCTGCGATCCGGCATTTGCGCCAACAGCTTCGGTTCGAGGTTCCTCAGCGGGAGAGGATACGCTCGCTATCTCGAGAGTGTCCGTGGCCTCATCTTCAATGGCTACGATTTCATCAGCGGGCTCGATTAGCGCTGGAATTGCTTCAGAACGCTGTGGAGGCTGAGTCGATTGGCGCGAAGGCTTTACTTCGATGCGGTCGAACTCTTCGCCATTCTCTTCAAAGAAGTCCGATACGTAGAGAAATGTATCGCGCTCGAGGCCCAAATCGACGAATGCCGATTGCATACCGGGCAGTACCCGGGTCACTCTACCTTTATGGATACTGCCGGCGAGAGAGTACTCATTCGCTCGCTGAAAGTAAATCTCGACCAACTGGTCGTCTTCCAGAATTGCCACTCTTGTTTCGTGGCTGTTGGAGGAAATCACTAATTCCTTACTCATTCCATCTCCCGAGAGCGCCGAGAGACGACCACCGTGGGCGAGAGGACGACAGGTTGGATTCACGCGCTAATTCTGGCGCGGCTTACGCGTTACACATAGGGCGCAATCTCAGACAAAGACTACAGCCCACATAAAACCGTTCATCTGCCGCTGCCGGCAAGTTGCGACGTTTACAGCGGCAGGATTCCAAATCCCGACAAACCTCAAGAACCTGGCTATCGACTCGGCGTCGATCTAATTCACAAATCGCCGGAGCCGGACATTGTTCACAAGCCCCAGCATGATAAAAACCGAAATCGTATTTGAGCCGCCCGAACTCATGAGCGGCAAAGGGATACCAGTGACCGGCATCCGGCCCACCACCATCCCCACGTTCACCAGAACGTGAAACAGCAACAACGAACACACTCCCATGCAGATATACATCCCCGCCCGGTCAGGAGCGGTCTGTGCATTCTGAACGATCTGCATCAGAAGCAGAAAATACAACCCTAATACTACAACAACTCCGACAAACCCATGTTCCTCTGCCGAAGGCGGAGAAGATGAAGTCGGTATGCGGGACAGGCAGAAACTGAAGTTGCGTCTGCGTACCCCGAGTCACACCTTCGCCCCACATACCCCCGTGTCCGACCGCGATCATCGACTGAATTACCTGATAGCCACTGCCCCTCGGGTCCTGGGCCGGGTCAAGAAAGCTAGTTAATCTCGCCCGCTGATAATCGTGGAGCATGTAGTAAGAAATAGGAAGCACCAACGCCAAACCAAGCGCAATGATGGCGATGTACTTCCAGCGCAGCCCGGCTAGGAAGACGCCCGAAAGCAAAATTGGCATGTAGGTGAGCGATGTGCCAAGGTCAGGCTGCTTCATCACCAGGACCATCGGCAGTCCGACCAGGCCAGCAATCTTCAAAAGCTCACGCCAATCAAGGTCATTCCGTTTTAATTCAGTAAGATATCTCGCGACCAAAAGGACCAGAACGATCTTTACGAACTCCGAGACCTGGAATTGAAACCCTCCCGGCAAAGGAATCCACCGTCTCGAACCGAAGACACGTGTACCGATGAAGAAAATGGCGATAAGTCCAGCAACGACCTAGTCCATACATTAGGTAAGCCTGGCCCATAATGTGTGGGTAGTCAATCTTGCTGACAATCCAGAACAGAACCAATCCCGCGACGGTCCAGACGATCTGTTTCCACCAGGCATCGCTTCCATTTGTTCTCATGGGTAGCGCTATAGATCTGCAAGATGCCAACCGCAGAAATTGCCAATGTGATCAACAGCAGCGGCCAATCGATATCCCGGATCGATTTATATGTGGACGCCATCTATTCCTCCACTATTCCGTCATTGCTGACCTTCACAACCGTCGCCTTCACTGGGGGCCTTGGAGGTCTGCGGCGCGATCACTCCAGGACGGAAATCTGGGAGTGAGGCGAGTAGATTCTGCGGATCGTTGCGAACCTTCTTGTCAAAGTAGGCCTTAATCACATCTCTGACAATGGGCGCTGCCAGATTGCCGTGCTCGCCACCTTCAAACAGCGCGACAACCACCAGTTCAGGGCTGCTTTGCGGAGCGAACCCAACAAACCAAGCATTGTCCTTCATCGCCCGGCCGGCTGCGGTACCCTTAAGCACTTCATTCGAGGCAAGTTGGGCGGTACCCGTCTTTCCGGCGACGTCGAGGCCTGGAATTCTGGCACGGGCCCCTGTTCCGCCGCCATTAACGACTGCCCACATCCCGTCGATCACCTTAAGCACGTTATCGATAGAGATATTGGCCCGGCGGGCTTCGGTTCTGCCGGATTGGTCCATCACCAAATGCGGCTTTGCCCAGATTCCGCCCGTCGCTATGCCACCGACGGAATGCGCCAGTTGGAGAGGAGTCACCGTCAAGGCGCCCTGACCAATCGAAACGGATATCGTTTCGCCGGCATACCACTTCTCTCGGAAGTTCCTCATTTTCCACTTCGTCGAAGGCACCGTACCTGCGGCCTCATGCGGTAGATCGATGCCGGTCTTGGAACCCAGACCGGACATATCCGCATACTTGGCGATAGTGTCGATTCCCATCCGATTCCCGAGCGTGTAGAAGAACACGTCGCAGGACTGTGCAATCGCTTTCCGCAAATCGACCCTGCTGCCGTGGCCCCCTCGCAGGTGGCATGCGAAGTAATGTCCGTAGAAGCTCGCCCCGCCGCCGCACCCCACGTGAAAGTCATCCGTTAGAACACCGGATTCCAGCCCGGCAAGCGCCATCAGTGGTTTGAAAGTCGACCCGGGCGCCAACTGGGCCTGCATGGCCCGGTTAATCATTGGCTTTTCCGGGTTCAGGATGATCTCCTTCCAATCCTTTGCCAGAATACGCCCAGCGAAACGATTGGGATCGTACGCCGGACGGCTGACCATCGCGATGCACCTCGCCGTTTCGGGGATCGAGCGCGACGACGGATCCACGCCTGCCGTCCATAGCCAGCTCGGCAACTGCCTGTACATCCAAGTCGAGCGTGAGCTGCAGATTTTTGCCAGGCACTGCCTCTTTAAGGCCGAAACCTTCCCTCTCCCTACCCCGGTTGTCGACGACTACCTGACGCTGTCCATCGATTCCCATGAGATGGCGGTTGTACTGCCGTTCAAGGCCCTGTTTGCCGACGACATCGCCTTGTTCGTAGTCGATGAACTCCGCTGTATTCAATTCGTTTTCGCTGACTTCACCGACGTACCCGATGACGTGAGCAGCGAAGCCCTCTCGGGGATAAAGCCGCTTTTGGGCGTGGATCAACTCCATCTCCGGAAACGTCCCGGGGTCGCGATGCGATTCTACGAAGGCGAGTTCGGCTTGCGTCAGCTCTTCCTTGATAATGATCGGCTCATAAGTGGGCCGCTTGCGAAAGCGTTTCAGGCGTTCGACCAACTCTTCATAATCGAGATTGAGTCCGTCCGCGATGGGCTTGAGGTGCTCTTCTTTGAGGTACTCGCGCGACAGAATGAGGCTGAATGTGGAGTGATTATCGACGATGACGCGTCCGTCCCGGTCCGAGAATCTTACCGCGCGGCGCGAGAATAGGAAGGGATTTAATGCTGTTGCGCGAAGCTTGCTCGCTGTAGACGTCCGGGCTTTCGATCTGCAACCGCCAAAAACCCGAGATCAAGAAGAGAAACACGGCCACAGCCGCGTATTGGATGACGGCGATTTTCGCGGCAGAGCGCTGAACATCATCGCGAAGAAGCGCCTTCGGTTCGAGACCTAGCCCTTCAGTTTCGCGCTGCTTCTTGTTGAATCGATCGAACAGTAACAAAGTGTCCTACTCTTTCATTTTATCGAGAAGCATGAAGAGTGGCAGAGCCACCGCCGCATTCAAGAGTCCGAACAGAAACGTCTGCTGTGGGTTGAAATCGATTTGCTGACCCAGCAGCGCCCGAGCAAGGACCCAATAGAAGAACTGGTGGAAGAAAAAGAAAAAGAACCCTAACAGAAACTGGATTAATGGGTTGTCAACATCGAAACGCATGCTGACGCTCGCGGCGAAGTATCCGACCAGCGTTTTCACAATGCCGAACATGCCAAGGGGATGAGGACTTAATGAATCCTGCCCCAACCCGATGACGGCTCCGAACAACAGACCAGGAATCGGTTGCCGGCGCATCAACGCATAATAGACAGTCACAAGTAGCGGCAGTTCCAAATATCCCAAGTACTGAAAGAACCTGGGCAGGTAAACCTGGAACAAGATCGCCACAAGCGGCACCAGAATCATGCCCGCTGGGCGTAGACGGACCATTCGGTTCCGCCGTGGAACCTCCGTGAGAAGCCGCTCGCTGGAAAACTCGGTCATTGAGTGGGCGGCGGACTTGAACTTTCAGGCTTGGCTGGCTTTACCCGGGGGGCTGGCTTCGTCGCCTCCGGCGATCCGGGCGTTTCGCTCACCGTGATAGGAGGCTTCGGGGACTTCGGCTTAGCCGCAGCCGGCGGTGGGTTCGTTTGGTTCGCTGGCGGAGCGGTAGACGGCGCCGTTGTTTTTGGCCGCGTAACGATCGGCTGCCCGTCCGGTCCGACCTGTGGGGCAGTAGTGGGTTTCGGCTTAGCGACGGGCGGTGCTGGGTTCGTTTGGTTCGCTGGCGGAGCGGTAGACGGCGCCGTTATTTTTGGCCGCGTAACGATCGGCTGTCCATCCGGTCCGATCTGCGGCGCAGCAGTGGGTTTCGGCTTGGCTACCGCCGGCGGTGGGTTCGTTTGGTTCCCTGAAGTCGGGGCGGGAGGCACAACTACCGTCGGTCTCGGGACGATCGGCTGTCCATCCGGTCCGATCTGCGGGGCAGCGGCAGGTTTCGGCTTGGCGACGGTCGGCGGTGGGTTCGTTTGGTTCCCTGAAGTCGCTGCGGGAGGTACGACAGTCGTCGGCCTCGGGGCGATCGGTTGCCCGTCGGGTCCAATCTGCGGGGCTGTGACGGGCCTCGGCTTGGCGACGGGTCCTGGGTTCGTTCCGCTGGTAGTACCGGCTGCCGCAGGTGGTGTCGATTGCGTTGGCTTGGGGACCTCAACTCTCAGATTGAAGTTCGGCGGCTTGGCGCCAGGACCACCTTCTCCAAATTGATGACCTTGCGCGTCGCCGACACTTTTGTACTGCTCTCGAAGCTTGTCCGCATCCGTCACCAACACGTCAGGTAAATTGCTGGTAGGCGCGACAGTTTGCGGCGCTTTCATCAGATAGACATTACTTGAAACGGTTGCTTCCTGCTGTTCGGGGATCGGCTGATGTTCGCCCTGAATTACGATGAGGACTTCTTCCAAACCGTTCTGAAAGCCTGTTGGAACAACAAAGATCTCCTTAAAGGTCTTGCCGGCTCGCACGACGTTGGCGCGCCCCACCGGCATGCCCTTCGGAAAGATCCGATCGTCACCCGAGGTGTAGAACATCTCGCCGACGTCGACCTTCTCCTCGTTCTGCACGTAATCGACATGGCACTTGCTCTGGCCTTGTCCCTTTATCGTGCCGTGAACCCGGTTCTTCTGCGAGATGACTCCGGCGGCAAAACTGGGATCCGTGATCAGCAGAACTTGTGAGGCTGTGGGATAGGAATTCAGAACTTTGCCAACGATCCCCTCGGGCGTAACGACTGCCATTCCACGCATGATGCCCTTGGCAGTTCCCTGATCGACGTAAACGACTCGTGAGTTCGCTCCAGTGCCTGTGCCGATAATTCGCGCGGGAATCGTCCGAGAAGGCGTTCTCGCCTGGAATGCGCCCAAGGCCTGCGCCCGCTCGGCAGTTTGGAGTTCTGACCTGAGAAAGTGGTTTTCCATTTTCATCTTGCCGAGTTCCTCGGTCAACCGGCGGTTCTCTTCGCGAACGTTGATTAAGACGAAATAATCTTCAACCAGACCGATCGTGTTACGGCGAACCACCTCAAGCACCTTCGCGACTGGAGTAACCGCAGTAACGGACCAAACCCGGATCAGACGAATGTCCTGATTTCCTTTGACTTGATAAGCGAGCAAGAGCAGTTGCGCCAGTACGACCACCAGCAAAACCGTGAGGTTACGAAACCGGGTAAGCAGGAACTCCATCGAAGCGCCTGGGCGAATCAGCCCTCTACAAAAGACTTGCTTTTTGTTTGATGCGTTTCTCTTCCGCTATTCGATGGCAATTCGGCGCAACAGCTTGAAATCGGTAAGCATCTCTCCGGTGCCAAGGCATACAGACGCCAGCGGATCTTCCGCGATGGAAACAGGCAAGCCGGTTTCCTCGCGAATCCGCCGGTCCAGGTTCTTGATCAAAGCTCCGCCGCCGGTCAGCACAATGCCCTTGTCGCTGATATCGGCGCTGAGTTCCGGTGGCGTACGTTCCGAGCGCCACGCGAATTGCATTCATGATGGTGGCTATGCATTCAGAGAGCGCCTCTCGAATTTCAGTGTCGTCGATGGTGACAGTCTTCGGAACACCTTCAATCAGATTGCGGCCCTTTATCTCCATCGTCATGGGCTTATCTAAGCGGATAGGCCGAGCCAATCTGAATCTTGATCTGCTCGGCGGTGCGTTCGCCGATGAGAAGATTGTACTTTCGCTTCAAAAACTGCATGATGGCGTCGTCCATTTCATTTCCGGCGACGCGCACCGAACGCGAGTAAACAATCCCGGAAAGAGAGACGACGGCCACGTCGGTCGTGCCGCCTCCGATGTCGACCACCATGTTGCCCGAGGGTTCCGTGATTGGCAGGCCGGCGCCAATCGCGGCGACCATAGCCTGCTCCACCAAGTGAACTTCGCTCGCTTTCGCGCGATAGGCCGAGTCGATGACGGCTCGTTTTTCCACCTGCGTAATCTCACTCGGCACTCCGATGACGATGCGAGGGTGGACCAGCATTTTCCGACCGTGCGCCTTCTGAATGAAGTAATTCAGCATGCGCTCGGTCACTTTGAAGTCGGCGATCACGCCGTCCTTCATGGGCCGGATCGCCACGATATTGCCGGGCGTACGGCCGAGCATTTCCTTCGCTTCTTTGCCAACCGCTTCGATTTCGCCAGTTAGTCTTATTGATTGCCACGATTGAGGGTTCGTTCACGACGATCCCTTTGCCTTTCGCAAACACGAGCGTGTTAGCGGTCCCTAAATCGATGGCGAGGTCCGAGGAAAAGAGGCTGAATAAAGAGCGGAAGTTCATTAAGGAAGACCGTGGCGTGAAAAATTTACACTTGTACCGTTGAGCCCAGAGTACCATACCGCGCTCGACCAATCAAAACGTACCGGCTGTAGTTTCCTTTTATTTACAACAAGGTAGAGTGATCAAAACCACGTCTTCAGATCCGCGAAGTTTTGCGCCTGCAGCAATCGACCAGGTCCCGATCGCAGATCAGTGCGCTCCAGATGCCAGGTTCTGTCGTGAGGAATGAAGACAGCATTTAGTCCGGCCGCGAGCGCTGGATTGATGTCAGACTTCGGCGAGTTGCCGATCATCCATGTGCGTTTCGGGTCGAGACGCCTTTCCGCGACGAGGGCCGCATATGTTGGCGCATCCTTCTCTCTAACAATCGCGGTGTGGCCGAAGTACACTCCCAATCCGGATCGGTCAACCTTTAACTTCTGCTCTTCCGGATGGCCTTTCGTGAACAGGGTTAAATCGTGCCGCATGGCCAGATAGTCGAGCGTCTCGGGAACACCCTCAATCATTTCGATCGGCTGCGACATGATCTTTGTCGCGAGATTCATGATCCGATCAAGATCGCTCGGTTGCACATCGCGCTCCACCAGCCGTTCGTAACACTGACACAGATCTCGGCCGAAGTTCTCCGCCCCGTATCCATGAACCTTGATGTTGGCCAGTTCGATCTCATCCAGGATTGCCGCGGATCTCCATCGGGGTGAGAGACGAGTGATCGAGAAAGGCTACGAAGTCATCGAAAGCCTGCTCAAAGTAGATATTGTTTTCCCAAAGAGTGTCGTCGGCATCGATCAGAAGCTGCTGTCTCACTCGGGCTTCTTCCCGATCGCTATATATCCGTGTCCGTTCGTCACAGCTACTTTGCTTACGTGAATCGACCGCTTCTGATTGGCGAGGTATTCCGGAAAATAATTGATGAGGTAGGCGAGGCGGTCCGCCTCCGAACGCATCGCCAGAAGTGTCTGCCGGAGCGAGAGATCGGGCACATGCCCAGCGATCTTGAAACTGAGTTGGGGATCATCCTGCGATGGGACTTCCTGGTCGGAGTCTTGCTGGCGCCGCAGCAACTCAAAGCATGCGAGCGCTGTGGACCGCGTTTCCGGAGGAGGATCGGTCAAGTCATCATCGCCGAAACACTTGACCGCCCCCTGTAAATATGGCTTCGTTTCATCGAGGTACAGGATCTCGAACCGGAGCCGGCCGATTGTTACGATGTCCATCCGTCCGTCTTCGTAGGTAGTAACAACACGCTCGATTGCCGCAGTACAGCCCAAGTTGAGGATCCCTTTCTCGTGAGCCTGCACTACACCGAACTCACTGTTTGCGGCCAGAGCCTCTCCGATCATTTGCTTGTACCGGTCTTCAAAAATATGGAGCGGCAAAATGTTCGAGGGAAGCAGGACCACTTCGAGCGGAAACAAAGGGATAAGCAACTCCTGCATGCTACTATTATCTCGACTCAACCATACTTATATGCCTCAGATGCGATTGGACGGCAAAGTCGCCATCGTAACGGGCGCGTCCGAAGGCATCGGAGCTTCCGTCGCCCGCCTGCTTTTGCAACGGGGCGCATTGGTATCTTTGGCAGCGCGATCCGAAGAAAAACTTCGCGCTGTGGGCGGAGAATCTGCACTGATCTTCGCAGGTGACCTCACGGATGAAAACACTCGACAGTCGGTCGTAGACCGAACAATTGAGCGGTTCGGGCGTATCGATCTTCTGATCAACAATGCGGGTGTGGGACTCTACGCTCCTGCGCATTCGACGCCGATAGAAGAAGCACGACGAATGTGGGAGTTGAATTTCTTCACGCCTCTTGATTTGATCCAGCGCGTTGTCCCTCACATGAAGCAACAACGCAGTGGCATCATTGTCAATGTGGGATCAATCGCAGGCAAGATGACCCTGCCCTGGTTCACGCTCTATTCTGCATCGAAGTACGCTATCGGTTCGCTTACAGACGGACTTCGGATGGAACTGCGCGCGTTCGGGATTCATACGATGACGGTATGCCCGGGTTACGTCAATACAGGCTTTCAACAGAATGTCCTGCACGGCAATCCTCCTGCGCTTGCAGGGCGAGCACGCCAGTGGGCAATCTCTGCCGATCAGTGCGCAAGCGATATCGTGCGTGGCATTGAGAATGGAAAGCGAACGGTCGTGACACCGGCTTCGGGCTGGCTATTGATTGCTCTCGAACGTCTCTTTCCTACGCTGGTGGACCGGCAACTCGAGCGTGTGAATTCGCGACACGGAAAAGGCCAATGAACCTGAAGTTGAAACGTACGCCAGGGATTTATATTGTCGGCTTCATGGGTTCAGGGAAGACGACGGTGGGCCGCCTGCTAGCGGAAGAGATTGGCTGGCGCTTCGTGGATCTCGACGATGACATCGAGCATTCCCAGCGTAAGAGGGTTACCGAAATTTTCATGACATCCGGAGAAGAAGAGTTTCGCCGGATCGAGCACGAGGCAATACAAGAACGTATTCGGTGTATTCGCCGGGGCACTCCCACCGTGCTTGCCTTAGGAGGAGGCGCGTTCACTCGCGCGGAGAACATCGAGCTGCTTCGGGATAATGGCATCACTGTTTGGATCGATGTTGACTTTGAAGTAGCACGCAAAAGAGTGCAAGCTTGTGAACGCCGGCCGCTCGCCCGTGACCCGGAACGCTTTGAGCGCCTATACCATGAACGCCGTGCGTTTTACTCCCAGGCTGAGTACCACATTCCCGTTCACACGAATGACTCGAAAGTAGCGCTGGCAGCCATCTTGAAGCTAAACTTGCTGGACTGATGCTACTGCGAAAACACGCTCTCGCCATTTTCGACGCTGCCTTGAAAGCATCGGACCCGGGCGAGGCAGTTCGGCGTCACATGCCGTCAAACGCGGATTTCAAGCGGTACCGAAAAGTGTGGGTCGTAGGCGCCGGTAAGGCAAGCGCTCTGATGGGAGCCGCTCTCGAGGGACTACTTGGGGATCACATCGACGGCGGCTGTATTGCTATCAAGGATGGCCATGGAGCGCCGGTCGAGCGAATCGAATTACGCGAATGCAGTCATCCTGTGCCCGACGGAAGAGGCGTCGCCGCGGCAAGGAAGATCCTGGCAATGGCGCAAGCAGCGACAGCAGATGACCTGATTATTTGTTGCCTATCCGGTGGAGCCTCAGCGCTCCTTCCTCTTCCTGCGGATGGAATTACGCTCGCGGATAAGCAGGAGACAACACGTGTGCTATTGGCTTGCGGAGCTACTATCCATGAGATCAACTCTGTTCGGAAGCATCTGTCGGCGATAAAAGGCGGTCAGCTCGCAACGGCGGCTTATCCAGCGCAGGTGTGGTCGCTGATCTTGAGCGATGTAATTGGGAACAACTTGGACGTTATTGGATCGGGCATCACCGCTCCGGATTCCAGCACCTACGCTGATGCCGTCTCGGTTCTTCGCAAGTACGACATCTTCGACGACGTCCCTTCATCGGTGCGGGAAAGATTGATGAATCCCGAATCGCCGGAAACGCCGAAGAAAGAGCATCCGGCATTTTCCCGGACTCGCAACGTCATCGTGGGCAGCGCCGATCTTGCCTTGACTGCAGCGGCCCAACAGGCTCAAACTTTTGGCTATCACACGATGGTCCTGTCTAGCTTCCTCGAAGGCGAGACCCGTGATGTTGCACGCGTTCATGCCGGTATCGCGAAGGAGATCGACGCATTCGCGAGGCCGCTCTCCAGGCCGGCGTGCGTCATCTCCGGTGGGGAAACTACTGTTACACTGCGGGGCGATGGAAAAGGCGGTCGCAACCAAGAGTTTGTGCTCGCCGCGGCAATCGACGTCGCAGGACTTAAAGATGTCTGTGTTCTTAGCGGCGGTACCGACGGCACGGACGGTCCGACGGATGCCGCGGGCGCGCTCTGCGATGGCGAGACATTGAGTCGTGGTCCCGATGCGGCGGCATATCTTGCGCGCAACGATTCGTACTCGTACTTCGATGGTCTTGGGGACCTGATTCGAACTGGACCTACGGGGACGAATGTAATGGATGTGCGGCTTGTGATGTTGGGCTGAAGCGCTTGATTGTCGGCGAAGTGATGGTCGGCCTGCTGCTGGCCGATAGCCACTCATTTCTACGTCAAGACCCGTGGTTCAGACGAAAGGCAGAACTGACTCGGAATGGCGAATTAAAGGTGGCGGACTTATTACACGCAGTGAAATCGCGCTGAGCTATTGCAGTACGACCTTCGCCAAGCCAACATTGCTCGAAGAATCGTAAACGCGAACGACTACGATGTGTTCGCCCGGGGGCAGCGCATCCAAGCGGACCTGAAATGTTTCTTCCTTGCCGTCGATAACCCCATCGGCTGCATCGAGCGGCATCCAGTGCGCGGCGTCGACGGAATACTCTGCGCGACGCAGGGATGACGCGGCGTCCATCGCTCGAACCGCAATCATCGTGGTGGTCGATGACCGTTGCGGCGTGCTTGCCGTGACGGTAGGAGGCGTGCCGTCGAAAAGAACTGGCGTACTCACCAGTTCGGCTTGCCGGGCAGCGTTCCCTGGGTTCGATGTCTTATCTGAGGCAACAACACGAAACAAATAGCGTCCATCCGCGAGAACATCGCCTTCAAGAGTGAGCAGCGTTTCGGTCAAGTTCTCCCGCAGCCTCTTCCACTGCGACTCCTCTTCGCCTCGGAAGTAGACCGCATATACGAGCTTGTCATCATCGGGATCTTCGGCCTGCCAGACAATCTGAATCTGTTGTGTCAATCCTCGATTGAGCGTTTGCGACGGAGTACCGGATAGCGTGGACGCGCCCGCTTCTCCGGTATCGGTAACGGTAATGCTATATGTTCCTGACGCCCCTTGGGGAGCAGCAGCCTTTCCGCTCGCAGGGGCCGGCAAGACCTGCGTAACTACGTTCAACGACCGAACAATCGGAGGGTTGTTCTGTGGCAAGTACGCAAGGGTCACCCCGCTGATCATTGGTGATATCGCAGTCTCTCCGGCGAACTCTGCTCTCCATTGAATGAAGCGAGCGTTTGGGCTGGTGACATTCGATCCTCGCGGGTCGGTCTGTGGAGCGGACCAATCGCTCCACGTTCGGTCAGGTCTTGCCGAGTTACCGGATCGCGTCCGGAATGCAAGCTTGCCCGATCCTTTGCGCTCTCCTCGCCAAGTGAGTTGTCCCCAACGTGCCACCGTCCCGGCATCATGCACGGGAGATTCGTAGGAGCCATCAGCAGTGGGACTTTCGGAAAGACGGTAGAGTTTGCCCATCGTCCCTGTGGCGGCCACGATGCTCTCGCCTGAAAGCAGAAGCCGAGTGGTCTCACCTTCGTTCGTTTGCGCGATGAGTGTCACACGACGATCTGCGCTCATTCGGTAGATTCGGCCGTTGGAGTCGGTGGAGAAAAGCACTTGGGGTCCTGCAAGCAGGACGTCATAAATGTTTTCCTCCTTGGATGACCACAACGTCTCAACCGTGTTGTCGGGTTGAATGCGATATAACGCTGACTTGTCGACACCGGTCACGTCGGTGGACGACGGCGCTGTATACACCGTCTGACCTGGAGCGACAGCGCCTTGGGCAGCGGCAGCCTTTGTACTTTCCGGAGTCTTGGGCTTCAACTCAGCAGGCGCCTGCGCGGCCTCATCGGTAACAGTGATGGAAATCGTCGGAGCGGTAACGGCCGGTGTCTGACCGGATTGTGTTGCGGCTCCGGCGGCATTCGTCCTCTGCTGCACTGATCCTCCAAGAGCAGCAGCATAGATTGATCCATCGGGAGCAGCGACAAGCGTTCGAATCTCAGGAAAGTCCGCGTCGTACAGCACGAACGCTTTGTCTTTGGCGTCGAGCCTGTAAAGAAGGCCATTCGGATCTGTGCCTGCCAGGACGCGGCCATTCCCATCGATCGCAAGAGCGGTGACATGCGATTGACCGGTTTCAAACCATACTTCTCCGGATCCTTTTGCCGTAACGCGGTAAATCTTTCCCTCATCGCCCGACCCGACGTACAAAGCCCCGTCGCGGCCGACAGCGAGCGACCAGATGTACCGGGAGTTTGGCGCGAAATATTCTTCGGCCACAGTGCCGCGAATGCGATAGACCTTTCCGCTTGGCGAAGTTCCGGCAAAGACTGATCCGTCCGGAGCCACAGTGACGGCAAAGATCTCAGGCTCGGGCGCAGTCCAGACGAGCGTGCTCGCTCCAGTCCGATCGATGCGGTATAGACGGCCGCGATGTCCGGTCCCAACATATAAAGCTCCACCCGGACCCTCGGCGACAGTCCAAATGGACGGTTCATCCGATGAGAACAATGGGGTCAGGCGTGGCGCGAGGACGACCCGTCCATCCCGAGTCAGTGACACTCCCGAAAACCGCCCACGCATGAAGTCGGCGTAGGTATTCATCTCCCAAGACGCCGTGCTGGACGCAAGAAGGCCAGCGCCTGTCAGCAGGACTGCGGCAATATAACGAATCATTCCTTCACTTCCAACTGCAGGGTCTTGGAGCCGGTAATGGACACATCGCCGGGAGCGAACACCATTTCAGCGATCGTCGAGGTTCGAGGAACTGTAGATGTTCCGGTCTGAGTGCGTGTGAGAATCGAACCAATCGAAGGTGGCGGATCGGGCAAATCCTTGCCATCGATTTGAAAGCCGGGGTCCGAGCGCCAAACTCGAACGTAGCCTTTGGTGTTCGATCGCAGAGAGTTCAGGAAGGACACCAGTTCTTTCGCCGGTCGAGGTTGACCAACGCCGTAATATCGCTGCTCGGCGGCATTGACCGTTGGTCCGTCGCCGACCGTGAAGTTGAGGGTACCGACAGGCGAGCCGATCGGGACGTCATAGGAGACTTTATGTTTGGTTCGCACTCCGCCTTCTCCCGCGACTTCGATTATGATTTCAACGCGCTCTCCCGGCCGGACTTCCCGCCTGGATAGCCAAGCGCTCTCGATGCTGGCCTGTTTCTTCACAGTGAAGGAGTCCAAAGCGATGTCGACTTTTCGAACGCGCAAATCTTCGACTGAATTTTGGAGCGCGTAGCCTAGCGGCATCGCGGTGGATAGAGCCGTCTGCAGCGGCACGTTGAAATCGCCAGAGTGGATGGTGTCAAAGCGCAGGGGTTCGGACAAATTATCGAACTCGACTTGGCCGCGTATTCGTACCGCTCCAGAGCCTAACGTCCGCTCGGTAGCATCCAGAGCGGAATAGATCGCCATCTGCAACAGCATTGGGGATAGGAGCCGGTCCTGGGCCATCTCCATCTTGTATTCGATAGGCTTCGCCAACCCAGCGACTGAGATCGTGACCGGCGTCATGCGGGGTCGTCTTCCGAGTTCGCCCGCGACAGCTGCATTGCGATCCGATGTGATCGAGCCAAGCCAATCCCCGCTGGCCGAAATCTTAAAGGACGTCGAGACATTAGGAAGGAGCGCCAGGACGGACGCCCGGGTGAACGGCACTTCCGTTGGTCCTACGGATAGGAACCGGTGACCAAACGCGTATACGCGATTTCCATCAATATGAGTGACCGTCCCATCGGCGCCCACACTCAGATCACCTGTAATCAATTGAACACTGATCATCGAGCCAGGTTCCAGGGGACCGAGGCTGCGATGTTCGGTGGGCTGCCGGCCAGCAGACAAACCTTGGCGCGGTTCAAGACCTAGCGCGCGAAGCTGCGGAGCGAACGCGTCGAGCGTCGCGCGAGTGAACCCATTAAACGATAAGGGAGTTGCAAGATTGACCAGTTCTGAACCGTCATTTCGCGAAGGAGTCGTGGCAACAGCGGCTTGGACAGCACGCGGAAGGCCCGTGTCCCCACCGGCGAGCATCTCGGCGATCGGACGTATCCCGGCAATCGGCTCTTTCGAGAACGGGAACGCCATCGCCACAGCCCCAGCAAGTTTCCCGTTTATGTAAACTGGGCTACCACTCATCCCTTGCATCACACCCGTGCGATCCAGCGGACCACCACTTAAGCGGCCTAAAATGATCGATTGCTTGGGACCGGCGTTCTCGAGTATGCCGAGGATTTCCACCTGGAACTCCTCAACTGTGGTCCCTGAGAAGACTGTCCGCCCGACGCCTTTCAACCCTGGGCGGATTTCCGAGATGGGGAAAAATTCGAGCGGAGGAGGAGCCTGTGCACGCAGAGCGCAGAAGCAGGCAATAGTAATACAATAGTAAAACGCGCGGAGAGCGGGCACTAATACCATTCTAGACAGTTGTCTGGAGTTGTCGGTTTCCGTGTCAAGTATCATAGGTTAGGCAATTTCGGTATGTTATGAGTTCAGTCGCCACCCCCGTAGTCACGTCCGCTCCCGAGCCCCCCTCCTCAGAACGACAGCCCCCGTGGCTAATGCTTGGCTGGTTTGTGGGTCTTTTGATCCTTTGTTATGCGCCGGTGCTGGCTCGTTTAGTCAGGCAATGGAATGACGATGAAGACATGGGACACGGGTTTTTTGTTCCTGTGATCGCCGCCTACATAGCCTGGCAGGATCGAGACAAATTGCTCGGCCGTCCTATACAAACGAACTACTTAGGCCTTGTTATCGTCATTCTGGCAGCAATTCAGTTGTACATTGGAACGCTCGGAGCCGAGATCTTCTTGGCGCGTACCGCCTTCGTTGAGGCAGTGGTAGGAAGTGTGCTGTTTCTCGGTGGCACATACGCTTTGCGAGTGATGTTGTTCCCCCTCCTGCTGTTGTGCTTCATGGTCCCGCTGCCGGCCGTCATTTATAGCCAGATAACGTTTCCGCTCCAGATCTTTGCCAGCCAAGTCGCAGCGTTCGTTTTGGAATTAGTGGGCATACCGGTCTTACGTGATGGGAACGTCCTCGAACTACCCAGCCAAAAATTAAGTGTCGTCGAAGCCTGTAGCGGTATCCGCTCGTTGCTCTCTTTAACGTTTCTGTCGTTGGTTTACGGCTATTTTTTTGACAAGAAGCCCTGGATGCGAATCGCGTTGCTCCTGGCTACCGTACCAATCGCCATCGTAGCGAACGCCGGGCGCGTGACACTCACCGGCATCATGAGTGAGATCAATACTGACCTTGCGCACGGGTCCGCCCACACAGCATCTGGTTGGGTGATTTTCATGATCGCGCTCGCAATGATGGTTGTGACTCATCAAGTGATCAATCTGATTTATAAATTCTTCAAACGACGTTCTTCCTCGAACGCACAGGTCGAAAATGCTTAATTCCGGATTTCTGCGGACAACTGGCGCGAAGGTCTTAACTGCCGTTTTGCTATTGCAGGCCGTCTTGGTATACGGTTTCAACCGGCGTGAGCAGATTCCTCAAAACCGTCCGCTCAGCCAGGTTCCCAGCCAAATGGGCTCCTGGAACCTTCAGCAGGAAGGTGTCGTCGAAAAAGAAATTCAGGACGTCCTGAGAGCGGACGAATTACTGACGCGTACCTACGTCAGCATGGACCAGCGCATCGGCGCGCATTTGTTCGTAGCGTATTTTCGCTCCCAGCGCGCGGGCCAGGCGCCGCATTCTCCTAAGAACTGTCTTCCCGCTGCCGGATGGGTTCCCACGCTCAATGACGTCGTTCACGTGAACATCCCAGGGCGTCCCGACGCGATCGAAATGAACCGTTATGTGGTCGGCAAGGGTGACCAGAAGAGTCTAGTCCTGTACTGGTATCAATCCCGGGATCGCGTGATTGCCAGCGAGTACAAGGCCAAGTTTTACGTCGTCGCCGACGCGCTCCGTTATAACCGGACCGATACGGCTCTTGTGCGGGTCACCTTGCCAATCGTCGACAACAATGTAGAACGGTCGCAAAAGGCGGCGATCGACTTCATTCATTCGTTCTACTCCCCCTTGCGCCAGCATTTCCCTGCCTGACTGCCCGGTCGGGCAGGTGCTAACGGCTGATCCTATACCCCTAAGCTACTCAGTAATAGTACCCTCGCGTGAACAGTTTGAATTCTCCTGAAGGTTTGTTAACCTGTTTGAGGGATGAGTACCCATGTTTGTGGGAATCAACTACCCTCATAGTTCGGGAGAATACGTGCATCATGATTAGCTATCCCGATCCGCAAGCCGTGCGGAATCAACTCAACCGAATGCTGGACAGCCGGTATTTTCGGACTTCGCCGCGTCTGCGGTCGTTCTTGTTGTACACGGTGGACCAAGGTCTGGCAGGTTCTGAAGATCGGTTGAAGGAGTACTGCATCGCACTCGCGGTGTTCGGAAAGCCCGACTCCTTCGATCCCAGAGTTGACTCGGCCGTTCGGGTCGCTGCTAGGCAGCTGCGGGCAAAGATCGATGTCTACTATTTGAACGAAGGCATCAATGATCCCGTCCTCATCCGTTATCGGCCGGGGGACTACCTGCCGCGGTTCTATCTTCGGAGTGAACTGCCGACAGGAGCATACGATCGCATTCAAGGGCGAGCAGTCATCGTCGATAAAGACAGGGCGACGATTGCTGCCGTATCCGAATGCTTTGATTCAATGGGTGTGCCAATCGGAGCAGTAATCGATTGTGCCGAGGACGCCCAAAGCGCTCTCGACGAATCACACCCCGCGGTGCTAATTACTGGCATCACTTTAACCGGACCCATGAACGGGTTCGAATTGACTCGACAAGTCCACGAAAGCCACGAAGTTCCTGTTGTCGTGATTGCGCCTCCGGGTATGGAGTCCGATTTCGTGCATCAGTTGGCGTGGGCGGAGCCGGAAGCAGTAGTATTCAAGCCGATTCGGGGTCCCGATGTGAAGAGCGCGGTTCAGTTGGCGATCGCTCGTCGCAACTCGCTACCCGAACGTCGGTCCGTGGATGCGCCGCTGGCGACGGTCGCTTAGATTGCTCGCTGGAAGGACAGTGCGGCTAAAGGCTGTGCTGTCCTTTGCTTAATCGTATTGTTCAACTAGCCCGCCAATTCCCATCTTGTCGCTAGCAGGACTGATAGAATATCGTTTTCATGTCCGATCTTCTCGTCGGTAAGACTGCGCTCATCCTTGGTGTTGCAAACAAGTGGAGCTTAGCCTACGCGATAGCCCAGGCATTCGTTCGCGAGGGTGGAAAGCTGGTTTTGACGTATCAGGGCGATCGTCAGAGCGGCGACTGTGCAGGACTTGGCTAATGAACTGGCTCCCGAGTCAGCAGTATTGGCCTGCGACGTAACCATCCAGCAGGAACTCGACAACGTTGCGAATACGCTTCGCGCCAGCCACACCAAGTTGGATACTGTTGTTCACAGTATTGCCTTCGCGAATCGAGAGGACCTGAGCCAGCCGTTCGTGCAGACTTCCCGCGATGGGTATCTACTGGCTCAAGAAGTAAGCTCGTATTCGCTGGTGGCCGTCTCCCGGACTTTTGCTCCTCTCATGTCTGATGGCGGGTCTATCCTCACCCTCAGCTATCTCGGCGCGGTCCGAGTGATCCCCAACTACAACGTGATGGGTGTGGCTAAGGCCGCGCTTGAAGCGTGCGTTCGCTACCTCGCTTACGACCTCGGACCTTCGAATATTCGTGTGAACGCGATTTCCGCCGGCCCCGTCAAAACGACGTCGGCTCGCGCCGTTAAGGATTTGTCGAAGATGTTCGAGGGTGTCGCCGCGCATGCGCCCGCTACGCCGCAATACGGATCCAGCGGAAGTTGCCGATACAGCAGTTTTTTTGGCGAGTAAACTGGGACGAGGCGTCACCGGTAACGTAATATATGTAGACGCGGGATTTCAAATCATGGGCCTGCCTTCTTCAGGGCAGCCTGGCTAGACGCGCCCGCATTCCCGAACTAAAGAGTGTTCAATATGATCAAGGTGGAAGGCCTATCGAAGCGATACGCGCGTAACGTCGCTGTCGATGATGTTTCCTTCGAAGTACAGAAGGGGCAGATCGTCGGTTTTCTCGGCCCGAACGGCGCCGGAAAAACGACGACCATGCGCATACTTACTTGCTTCCTACCCCCGACGGCGGGAACCGCGAATGTCGCGGGCTTCGATGTCATGCAACAGCCGATGGAAGTGAAGAGACGCATCGGCTACCTACCCGAAACGCCCCCGCTGTATCCCGATATGGAAGTCGGCGAGTACCTCGAGTTCGTCGGGCGCCTGAAAGGGATCTCGAAAGGCCGAACTGGCTCGTCGAGTAACCGAGGTCAGCCGAGCGTTGCGCTATCGCAGACGTCCGCAATAAGCTGATCCACAAGCTTTCGAAAGGCTACCGGCAGCGTGTCGGACTCGCGCAGGCGATCATTCACAATCCCGATGTACTTATCCTGGACGAGCCCACATCGGGCCTCGATCCCAAACAGATCACGGAAACGCGCGTCGCTGATCAAGTGCTTGGCCGGCGACCACACCATCATTCTCAGCACGCACATCCTGCCGGAAGTCGAGCAGATCTGCGAACAGGTGGTCATCATCAGCAAGGGAAAGATCGTCGCCACGGACAGCGTCGACAATCTCACCAATCGTCTGCGGGGTTCCGAGAGCATTGCAGTTGCGGTAGAGCCACGCAACGGCGCGACTCGACACAACTGCCGTTCAGCAACGGCTCGAGCAAGTTCCTGGCGTCAGCCGGGTTGTTCAGCGCGACAGCCGAGACGAACCGCTTGTCGTTCGAACTCGAGAGCCTTCAAGGCCGCGCGATCCGCGGCGATGTCGCGCGCGCGGTGGTCGATGTCCGGCTGGAATCTAACCGAACTACGCCCGGTGGCGATTAGCCTGGAAGAAGTGTTCCTGCAACTGACTGGAACGGAGCAGACACGGAGCAGACAATGAGTAATATGTTCACGATCCTCCGCAAGGAATTGAATAGCTACTTTCGATCGCCCATCGCATATCTCGTGCTCGCCGTTCTTTGGATTTCTGGCGGGATATTTCTTCTACGTCTACGTGGCTTTCTTCGTCGATCGAAGCGTGCAATCGCAAATGATGCGGACGGAGCATGCCGATGGATGTCAATGAGATGGTGATCCGTCCATTGCTGGCCAACCTCAGCGTGATCGGACTATTCATGATTCCCATGATCACCATGCGGCTCTTCGCGGAAGAAAAGCGGTCCGGCACGATCGAGTTGCTGGCGACCTCGCCTGTTCGCGATATTGAAGTGATCCTCGGAAAGTGGCTTGCAGCGTCTGGTGCTCTATGCGTCCGCGCTCGCGATTTCGGCCTTGAGCGTCGCGACGCTGTACATGTACGGCAAACCCGACCTCGCGCCCATCCTGACGGGCTATCTCGGACTGTTGCTGCAAGGCGGAAGTCTGCTCGCGATCGGCACATTTATCTCGACGACAACGAACAATCAGATCATTGCCGCGTTCGCTACATTCGCGGTGTGCTCCTGCTCTGGGTGCTCGACTGCGGTCAGCGCGTTCGAATCGGCGGCTTGGGCCAAAGTAGTCGCATACCTGTCCGTCATCACGCACTTCGAATCCTTCGCTAAAGGAGTGCTGGACACGAAGGACATGATCTTCTACCTCTCGATGATCTTCTTCGGATTGTTCCTGACCGCGCGATCTATGGAATCGCTGCGGTGGAGGGCTTAGATGAAGACCAGTTGGTTCAGGCCCGGCAAACCCGCTATACGGCATTTCGTCACTGGCATATATCGTCATCGTCGTCGGGGCGCTTGGGCTCGGCAAACTGGCTCGCGAACCGGCACAACAAGTCGATCGACACGACTGCGAATCAAGCGATTCACGCTCTCCGACCAGACCAACAAGATCGTCGGCCGGTCTCAAGCAGGACGTCCGCGTCACCTACTACGACAAAGGCGACAACTTCCCGCGAGCCAAAGATCTGCTGGACCGATATGACACGCTTTCGACCAAGCTGCACGTCGATTACGTCGATCCCGACAAGAAGCCGCAGATAGCCAAGGCTGCCGGAATCCGCAACTACGGCGCGATCACCATCGACGCCGGCCCGCGCCACGAGGAAGCAAAGGCGCTCACGGAAGAAGAAGTCACCGGAGCCATCATCCGAACGTCAAAGGCGGCGACCGAACCGTGTGCGCCATCACCGGCAGCGGCGAGCACGGACTTCGACGACACCAGGCCGCGAAGGCTACGGCAACGTCAAACAAGTTCTCGAGCGCAGACAACTACAAAACGCGCGTCATCTCTCTGCTCGAGAAAGCCGAAGTGCCGAAGGACTGCACCGTGCTTCTCGTCGGTGGTCCCCGGTTCGACCTCGTCAGCCCCGGTAGTCAGCGCGATCAAGACTTACGTGGATAACGGCGGGCGTGCGCTGTCCTGCTCGATGCGCCCTTGTCGGAGGCAAAGGAGCCCATTGCAGAGAACGCCGCCCTGGTCGCGCAGCTCGCCGAGTGGGGGATCGGTCGCAAACAAGGATCTCGCTCTCGATACGAGCGGCGTCGGCCAGATCTTCGGGTTGAGCGAAGTCATCCCACTGGTCACCACCTATGAGTCGCATCCGATCGTCCGCCAGATGACCGGCGTCGCCACCGGCTTCCCGCTGTCTCGCACCACTCGACGTGAAGACCGGAGGGCGGACAAATGGACGCCTCGAAACTGTCTCTCGACTTCTGAAAACAGCTACGCGACAACTAATCTGAGCGCCAATGAAATTCGAGATCAATCCCCGAAGGACAAGAAAGGCCCGCTGAACCTCGGTGCGGCGGCTTCGAGCGGATCGAGCCGTGTTGTCGTCGTCGGCTCCTCAACTTGGCTGGCGAATAGCTTCCTAGCTTCAACGGCAATCGCGACCTGTTTCTGAACATGATCAACTGGCTCTCTTCCGATGAAGAATTGATTTCGATCCGTCCGAAGGATCCGGAAGACCGCCGGCTTGCGCTGAACAGGCGCCAGATGACGCTCATCTTCTACACCAGCGTGCTTCTGCTACCGCTTGCGCATCATTGGCGCCGGCATCAGCGTGTGGTGGAAGCGGAGGTAGCCGGCTATGCCGGTTCGCGGTCTGCTGGTCGCGGTTGTGATTCTCGGCATTCTTGCCGGCGGCGTGTATTGGTCCGAGCGCAACAAGGCCGCACGAAGAGGCCAAAGAGGCGAGCGGCGGCGACACGAAGCTCGTCACGTCAAGGAACGAAGACGTTCGCAAACTGGAGATCCAGCGTCGCGACGCCTCGCCGCTCGTGATTGAACGCGACAAATCCAACAACTGGCAGATGCGTGCGCCGGAAACCTGGCGCGTGGATCAAGACGAGGCAGGCGGGATTGGCGCAGCTCATTCGTCGCCTCTCCTACGATCGCATCGTCGAAGAAAAGCCGGCCGATCTCGCGTGCTATGGTCTTGCAGCCCGCTGCATGGAACTGATCTCAACGCAAAGGACGGCAAGACGGGCAAGCTCCTCATCGGTGACGATATCACCGACCGGCACTGGCGTCTTCGCCAAATTCGACAGACGATCCAAGGATCTTCACGTCGCCATTCGACGAAGACCAGCTTCAACAAATCCCCGAAGGATCTCCGGGATAAGCGGCTGCTCGTCTTGACAGCAGAGAAGTTGACGTCGCGTGGAACTCATCGCCAAGGGCGGGTCCAATCGAGTTCGGACGCAACGCGCAGAAAGAATGGCAGATCGTTAAGCCCAAGCCGCAACGGGCCGACAACGGCCAGGTGGAAGAACTGGTTCGGAAGCTTGACGACGCGCGAATGGACACTATCGGCTCCTGACGATGTCGCCGCCCAAGCAGCGTCGTCTTTTGCCGGTGGGACTCGCGTTGGCAACCGCCACTGTTACCGACGCGACCGGCACACACATGCTTGAAGTACGGAAGAAGGGCGACGACTACTTCGCCCGAAGTTCCGGGTTAGTAGGAGTTTTCAAGATTGCCTACGATGTCGGCGAAGGGTTGAACAAGTCCATTGACGATTTCCGCAACAAGAAGCTATTTGACTTCGGCTTCAGCGAACCTTCTAGTGTGTCGGTTCGCGATGGCGATAAGCAGTACGCCTTTCAAAAGTCAGGCGAGAAGTGGACTTCAGGGAAGCAAACAGATGGATGCGACCAGCGTGCAGTCGCTGATCGACAAGCTGCGCGACTTGAGCACCATCAAGTTTGTCGACGCGGGTTCACGACGCCGATGATCGAACTATCTGTGACGTCAGACAGCGGCAAGCGTGTCGAGAAAGTTCAGATCGCAAAAAGCGGCAACAGCTACTTCGCCAAGCGCGAGCCAGAACCGGCGATCTACGAACTCGACTCTAAGAACGTAGAAGAAATACAACGCGCCGCGGCGGATGTGAAAGAGGCCCCGCCACCGCCGAAAAAATGAAGGCGCTTCATACGGACCTGTACCAGCTCACCATGGCGGCTGGATACTTTGAGTCCGGACGCGCTTCTGACGTTGCGGTGTTTGAGTTGTTTGTACGCCGTTTGCCGGCGAATCGTGACTTTCTAGTCGCGGCCGGGTTGCAGCAGGCAGTCGAGTATCTCCTGAACCTGCAATTCGACACCGACCAGATTAAGTATCTACGCACGCTGCCGCAGTTTCAGCGAGTCTCGCCAAAATTCTGGAACTATCTGATCACCTTCCGCTTCACAGGCGACCTGTTCGCAATGCCGGAAGGCACGCCTTTCTTTGCCGGCGAACCGATAGCGATCGTGCGGGCTCCGATTATTGAGGCTCAGATTCCCGAGACATATTTGCTGTCGATGCTCGGATACCAGTCGATGATCGCGGCAAAAGCGTGGCGTGTTGTCGCCGCGGCCCAAGGGCGTTCGGTGGTCGAGTTTGGATCGCGCCGAGGTCACGGGCCCGAGGCCGGCGTTCTTGCCGGACGCGCAGCGTATATTGGCGGGCTGCGATGGGACCAGTAATGTCGAGTCCGGTTATCGCTACGGCATACCGGTTTTCGGCACTTCCGCACATTCCTGGGTGTTGTCTTTCGCCAAAGAAAGTGAAGCATTTCGAAGGTTGCAGGAGTTGCTGGGGCCGGGCACGGTGTATCTGATCGACAGCTACGATACGGTCGAAGGAGCGCGTAAGGCTGTCGAACTTGGCAAGCCGCTCTGGGGCGTGCGTCTCGATAGCGGTGATCTCGCTGAGTTGTCGAGAAAGGTCCGAGCGATCCTCGACGAAGGCGGGTTGCCTGAGGCCAAGATCATGGCAACGAACGATCTCAATGAGCATCGCATTGCAGAACTGGTCGCGGCTGGCGCTCCTATCGACTCCTTCGGCGTTGGAACTGAGTTGACAACATCGGCGGACGCTCCCGCATTGTCGGTCGTTTACAAACTCGTCGAGGTAATTAGCGGAACCCAAAAGCGGTATGTTGCCAAATATTCCCCAGACAAGCGGACTTATCCGGCGGCCAAACAGATCTTTCGCTATCGAACCCGGGACATCATCGGTGTGACGGATGAGTGCGGACCGAGCTTTTCGAATGAGGAAACACCAGCCGCGTTACTACGACCGGTGATTCTCAAAGGGAAACCACTTGAAGTTTCCCCAACTCTATCGTCGATACGGGATTATCGCGCTGAAGCAATTGGGAAGGTGTCAGCGTCCCACTCGATTGAGTACAGCAGTCGGCTGACCGCCTTGGCGGAGACGCATCGCTCAGGTTTGTAACATCGCTTAGGTTTGTCACTATGAGAACGATCTTCTTTGATGTCGACACGCAGATAGATTTTGTCTATCCAGCCGGAGCCCTGTACGTGCCCGGCGCTGAACAGATCGTGGGCAACGTTGCGCGCCTGAACCTGTTTGCGGCTTCTCAGGGCTTCCCGCTGATCTCGGATACAGACGCCCACAGCGAGAACGATCCGGAGTTTCACGACTGGCCGGCGCATTGCGTAGCTGGAACGGTGGGACAAACGAAACCGCAAGCCACGCTGCTGGACCGGCGAGTGGTTGTATCCTCCAAAGCCCCGCTCGACGCGTGGCCCGCTGGCGCACAGCAAATACTGCTCGAGAAGCGGAGCCTCGACACGTTCAGCAATCCGCGGCTCCCTGGATTCCTCGAATTGCTCGGGGCGGAGCGCTTTGTAGTTTACGGCGTCGTAACGGAAATCTGCGTTAAATGCGCTGCCTGGGGATTGATTCGGACCGGAAAGCGGGTGGAACTCGTAACGGATGCGATCCGCCATCTCAACGAGGCGGATGCCCGTGCGATGACCGCGGAGTTTGAGGCTGCCGGTGGCAAACTAGTCACCACCGGCAGCATTCTTATCTAGGCAGCCTCGGCAGGAATCTCGACGCGCTTGGCGTGCCGCCACAGCCGCTCGAGGTCATAGTAGGTGCGAGTACGCTCCAGGAAAACATGGCAAATCAGATCGCCATAATCCTGCAGAATCCACTCACCATTGTCATATCCTTCAAGACTGACGGGAATCTCGCCACGAGATTTCATCTGAAGATAGATCTCGTCACTAATGGCTTGATTCTGACGGGAATTGGTTCCGGAACAGATGAGGAAGTAATCGGCAAAGCTGGTAATCTCTCGAAGGTCGAGGACGACCAGATCTGCAGCTTTTTTGGATTGAGCTGCGCGAGCTGCGGTAACCCACGATGGCTCAGCTAGTTGGGAACTTTCCTTCTCCAGGGCCGCGTTTGGGGACTTCTCTACTTCGCGGATAACGTGACCTCCTGCCCGTAATCGTACTACAATTATAAGAGTGCGTCTATTCGTTATAGCGAGCTTAGGTATCGCCATGCTTGCCACCCCTGGAGTGCGTGCCCAGGGTGTTGACATGACAGAGCTTAAGCGCATGGAAGTGGAGCGCCTTCGCGTGATGTCGGAGGCAGGTAGTATTCCCCGGGCACGCCTTGAGCAGGCTCAGGCCGAACTCGCGGATTCTGAAGATAATTCGATTCTTCGCCGAACTCTCTACGGAACGGTTCGAGTCGAAGATTTTACGAAAGATCAGTCCGAGTTGATGACCGCCGCGGCCCAGCGCTTGGTGGACCGCCAGCAGGAGAGATTTGATCGCACTAAAGATCTGGTTGCCGAGGGCATAGTCGCCCGCGCTTCACTTGCTGCGATGCTCGAAGACTTGGAGTATCGCAGGAAGGCGCTTGATCTTGCCAACCATCGGGCGAAGCTCGTCGAGGAACTTTCTGAGCAAGCCAATGCCGAGGGCGAGTTGGATGAACCCGGGCCGGTCATAAGCTCCGGACGGCTGATCGAGCGATTTGATGGAGGCGGCATCTTCCGCGAGACCGACTTTGTGCGCATCTCGTCGGCTTTTCAGAAGCAGTTTGGAAAAGTGCTGCCGGTGAGCGCGAAGGGAGATACGGCGCTCCATCGTTCGCTTGGATTCAATCACCGCGGCCGTGTCGATATTGCGGTGAACCCCGATCAGAGGGAAGGAGCCTGGCTTCGGTCTTATCTGCAGAAGGCAAAACTTCCTTACTATGCCTTCCGCGCCGCCATCCGAGGCAAAGCGACAGCTCCCCATATTCACCTAGGCCCGCCCAGCACACGCTATCGCGTAGCCGACTAACTTCATGACTCGCTCCAAGCTGCGGGTCCTAATTTCAGCAGAAAAGATCGCCGATCGGGTCCGGGAACTAGGGGCCGAGATCGATAGCGACTATGACGGCCCGATTCACCTAGTCGGAATCCTGAAGGGCGCGATCATGTTTCATGCCGACTTGGCGCGCGCAATCACGCGACCAGTCCGGCTGGATTTCATTGGAATCTCTAGTTACGGACGCGGGAAGACCAGTTCAGGCGAAGTCCGATTGACTCGGGACCTGGATACGTCCATTGAAGGAATGGACGTTCTGATTGTTGAAGATATCGTCGACAGCGGCGTGACTCTGTCGTATTTGACACAAGTCCTCCACCAGCGAAAACCGAAGTCTGTGCGAATTGTAACGCTGCTCGACAAGCCAGATCGCCGTGCGCGGCCTGTCGAGGTGAAATACGTGGGCTTCCGGATTCCCGACGAGTTCGTTGTGGGCTACGGCCTGGACTACGCCGAGGACTATCGCAATCTTCCAGAGATTTGCGTGTTAGAAGAGTAGAGAGAGGTATTTCGATGGGCTGCGGACGAAGTGGAATTCCAGCGGAACCGGAAGCGAACAGAAGTGGACGCACGGTTATGTGTGTCAAGTTTCAGCGTGAGATGCCCGGTCTTGACGAACCGCCGTTTGATAACGAACTGGGTCAGAAGATCTACGAAACGGTGTCAAAAGAGGCATGGAAGCTGTGGATCGAGCAGATGAAGATGATCATGAACGAGTATCGTCTCAATCTCTCCTCGCCGGACTCCCAGCAGTTTCTAATGAACCAGATGGAGCAGTATTTCTTCGGCGAGGGATCGGCATTTCCTCCGGGATACGTTCCGGCAAAAGCCAAGAATTAGGCGGTGGGGTGAAGCAGGGGTAATTCGCGTGCGATGTCGAACCGTAACTGCTGATGAGCCTCACGCAGCGCCCTGTCGACGTCCTCCGGTGTCGTCGCGCGCGCAAAAATAAAGCCGAGATAGCTGGCGCCCTCCGGCAATTTCAACAACCGCTGCCCTTCCTTTGCAGTGATCTCAAGAGCTTCAATATTTGGAATAGCCGCCGCTTCCTGCAAGCCTGCAACTCCGTTATAGATCCCGCTCGCGGGAATTGGGATCATCATTACTCCTGAAGCCCGATCTTCGCGCTTCAGGTCGCTGATATTCTCTCCGAGAGCGTGCCGGAGAATGAGCGCTTCCAGCGAAACGCCGCCGTCAAAGCGCAAAGCGTTCGCGCAGAGGCCACCGATGGGCCGCGCCGCGATCTCCAGCAGGAAGACCCCAGCGTCGTTATGCCGCATTTCGGCATGTATGGGTCCGTGAGTCAGTCCGAGGGCGTGTAGGCCCTGTTGCGTGGCCTGGACGATGGCATCCTGAACGGGTTGGAGAGCGCGAGATGGAGTTGTATAGATTGTTTCTTCAAAGAATGGCCCGTCGAGCGGGTCTGGCTTGTCAAACAGCGCGAGTACCTGAAGTTTTCCACCGCTCACAATTCCTTCTAACGCATACTCCCGTCCGGGAATGTAGGATTCGAACTGAATAAAGCCGTGTTGTCCTTCGCGGGTTTGCTGAATGTCGGGGGATTGCAGCAACGCTCGAATGCGCTCGAATGCCGTGACGAACTCCTCAGGATCGTTGGCGCGAATCACGCCGCGGCTACCCGATAAGCCCAAAGGCTTCAGGACACAGGGGTAGACGGTCGTGCGCGCGACGCTTTCTGTCGCTGCGTTGACGGGTAAGCACACATAATTCGGAACCAATAGGCCGGCTTGTCGAAAACATTCGCGCGCCCGGAATTTGTCCCGGCATGCGAGGACCGCGTCAGGAGGATGAAACGGTATACCAAGCCTCATCGCTGTCAGCGAGGCGATTAAGGTCGGGCGATCCCCGACAGCGACCACCGCCTCGGGCTTGGGATTCAACGCGGATAAAGCGTGGGCGGCCTCTTCTGGATTTTCGAAACGAACCGGAAGTGCGCTGTCGCCCCATGGGTCGTCCAGCACGTGGCATCGATCTGTTGCCAGAACGACGTCGAGGCCGAGGTTTCGGGCCGCTTGCTCAAATTGCCGTAGTTGGTACCCGGTTGTCGCGGCGATCAGGAGGACGCGTTGCGCCATCAGGCCGGAAGTATCTCCTCGCGATCGGGATCGAAGTGAATGCGCCGCTTCTCCAGATACGCAATGTTGCAAAGATGGGAGGCCTGAGCGGAACGATGACCGATCCAAACGTCTCCGTTCGGTCGTTTCCTACTCCGGACGCAATCGAGGAAGTTCTCGACGTGGTCAATCGTCTGGTCTCGCGGGGATTTCACGACAACCGGCTCGGGTTTCCCTTTGGCGTAATACTCATAGCGACCACGAGTGATGTTGAGTCGTCCCTCGGTACCAACGAGTTCAACAGCAGCTCCGGTTAGTCCGGGAGCAAGAGTGGCTTCGAAGGTAGCGGTCCATTGACCCGGGTACTCGAGCGACGCAGCGATCGTATCCGGAGCGGTGCGGCCGTCCTTGTAGTGATACACGCCGCCGGACGCATTTGCCGCGATCGGATTGTCCTGATCGAGAAACATATGGACCACATCGATCCAGTGTGTAAACAGGTCGGTAATTTGACCGCCGCCAAAGTCGAGGTAAGCTCGGAAATTAAAGTACTGAGGCGGATCGTAGTCGCGCCATTTCACAGGCCCCAAATATCGCCCCCATTCAAGGTCGGTTGGCTTCGTTTTGTATTTTTCGGGGACCTGCATCAAGTGGGCGCCATTCCCATGCCACCAAGTTCTCGCCAGAGTGACCTTGCCTAGTTTGCCGGTTTTGATGATCTCTTCTTTCGCCTGCAGATAGAGTTTCCCGGATCGCTGCTGCATGCCGACCTGACATACACGCTCATTCATCCTTGCGGCTTTGACGATCTTCGGTCCTTCGTCGATGCGAAGCGTCAGCGGCTTCTCGACATAAACGTCCTTGCCGGCATTCAAAGCGTCAATCGCGGTACCCGCGTGCCAATGGTCGGGAGTTGCGATTAGTACGGCATCGAGACCCTTTACGTCCAGTAGTTTCCGGTGATCTGTGAAGGCTTGCGCGTTGACAGCGACCTTCTTCGCCTGCTCGCTACGCTCGGGCCAGACATCGCACACGGCAGGGACTTCTACCTGGTCAGTCTTGGTGAACGTTTCCATAACGTGTCGTCCACGACCGCCACAGCCAATGAGACCCAACTGCACTCTGTTGTTGGCGCCCAGAATACGGTTGTAGGAAAGGGCAGTAAAGCCAGCCGCAGATCGCAACATATTTCGGCGCGTCAACGATGATTCGGACATGCGGTGATTATACAAAGAGAAAGGGCTCTGCTCATTAAGCCCGTAGTGGCGGGTTCTGCCGTCGTCGTATGGATACCGGGCTAAATAGAGAGCAACTATCGTTTCCGCTTGTCCGCCGATTGTGGCCGATATACTGTAGGTGATATTTGCGTCACTCCCGGCATCTCGACACCATGCCACCAATGTTTAAATCGTGAAATTTGCTACAAAGATCATCGGCGCCGGATTGTCGGGAACAGAAGCCGCTTGGCAGGTTGCAAATGCAGGTTTTCCTGTCATTCTTCACGAGATGCGGCCCGAAAGGCAAACGCCGGCGCACAAGACAGGTCATTTCGCGGAATTAGTGTGTAGCAATTCGCTTAAGAGTGAGTCGGTTCATACAGCGCCATGGTTATTAAAGCGCGAATTACGCCAGTGTGGATCGCTCGCATTGCGCGCTGCTGATCTGGCGCGCGTGCCCGGCGGACATGCTCTTACCGTGGACCGGGACGTATTTTCGAATGAAATCACGCGCGCACTAGCAGAACATCCTCTGGTGGAGATCCGGCGCGAAGAAGTCTTGAAGGTACCCGAAGACGCTGCCGCAGTTATTATCGCCAGCGGCCCACTCACGTCAGATGAGCTCGCCAACGATATTGGCCGCATCACCGGCTCAGAGCGGCTATTCTTCTATGACGCGATCAGTCCAATCGTCGATGCCGAAACAATCGACATGAATATTGCATTTCGGGCCTCTCGCTATGGAAAGTCGTTGGACGGCACGGATGATTATGTGAACTGCCCTTTTAACAAGGATCAGTATGAAGCCTTCGTGGACGGCATTCTGGGCGCGCAGACGTATGAATCGCATTTCGATGAATCGATACCGTTTTTCGAGGCATGTCTCCCGGTTGAGGAGCTCGCCAGAAGAGGACGGGAGACGCTGCGATTCGGCCCTATGAAACCGGTCGGACTGGATGATCCTCGGACAGGTAGGAGGCCATGGGCAGTCGTCCAACTCCGGCAGGAAAATCTGCGGGCGCAAAGCTACAATCTTGTCGGCTTTCAGAATCATTTGCGCTTCGGCGAACAGGCTCGCGTTCTGCGGATGATCCCAGGTCTTGAGAATGCCGAGTTTCTTCGTTACGGTCAGATTCACCGCAACACGTACATTAACGCTCCTTCTGTGTTGACCTCCTCTTTGCAGATGAAAACCAGGCCGAACATCTTCTTTGCCGGCCAGATCTCCGGCGTCGAGGGCTATGTGGAGGCAATCGCGACCGGCTTCCTCGCCGGTCAAAATGCCGTTACGTTCCTTCGTGGCGAGGAGCCCCAGCCATACCCGCGCGAGACAGCGCTCGGATCCCTGACGAATTACATTTCCGGCGCGGATCCAAAGAACTATCAGCCTGCAAATATCACGTTCGACCTTCTTCCCCAGCTCGATGAAGCGACTCGGAAGCGCCTGCGGCATGATAAGAAAGAGCGTCATGCTGAGGTGTGCCGCCGCGCACAAACTGCGATGGAAGAGTTCCTAGGTGTCCGAAGCTAGCTCACTTTCGAGCGGCATGGATTCGTTTCTCGCGCAACTGAAGCGCGAGAACGCATCAGAGCACACGCTACGAAATTACCGCACGGATCTCCAGCAGTTCTGCAATTACTTCACGGTCGACAACGCTACCCCGTCGCCGGACCAGATTGATGCGCTGGCCATTCGGGAGTGGATGGGCGGCCTGTATCAAGCGGAACTGAGCGCCGTGACCATCAGACGTAAGTTGGCAGCGGTCCGGTCGATGTTCAAGCATCTCCAACACACTGGAGTTATAAGCTCCAACGTTGCGCGGCACGTCCGCACACCGAAGGCTCCTAAGTTCTTACCGGGAGTCATGACTGCTGAGCAGGCGAATCAATTGTTGAACGACGCCGCCGGTGAAGGCGTCCAAGCAGGTCAGCCGTATCCTGAACGCGACGTCGCTATCCTCGAAATGCTCTATGGATGCGGTATGCGTGTGAGTGAACTGGTATCGCTGAACCTGGACGACATTGATTGGTCGGAAGGTTGGGTTCGGGTCAGAGGCAAGGGCAAGAAAGAGAGACAGATGCCAGTGACAGAGAGAGCGTTATCGGTACTGCGCGAATATCTCTCGAAACGGACCACACGACCCGGCGAAAACGCGCTTTTTCTCAATTATCGAGGCGCTCGACTGACAGACACGACCGTAAGGAAGATCGTAAACACATACTCGCCACGGTTGAAATTACACCCGCATAGTTTCCGGCATGCGTATGCAACTCACCTTCTGGCTGCTGGGGCGGACCTGCGCTCGATTCAGGAACTCCTTGGTCATGCGCGTCTATCCACGACGCAGAAGTACACCCAGGTGTCTCTCGAGGATCTGATGCGGGTCTATGACAAGACTCATCCGAAGGCGTAAGCCGGCCCGTCTCCGGCCTGTCTATGGATTCCTGGCCGTACTTCCAGCTTCCGGAAGAGTGAAGTAAAACGTAGCGCCGTCTCCCAGTTGAGAAACCACCCAGATTCGTCCTCCCGCTCTGTCGACGATCCGGCGGCAGATGGCAAGTCCAATTCCGGTGCCCGAATACTCCGCAGCTGAATGCAGCCGTTTAAAGATTCCGAAAATCTGCTCTCTGTATTTCGGATCGATACCGATTCCGTTGTCTTTGACTGAGAAGAGCCATTCTCCATTTTGGCGCTCGGCTGCGATATGTATCCGCGAGGGCTCTTTACTTCGGTATTTCAGCCCATTGCTGATCAGATTCTGAAGTAATTGCTGAAGATGAACAGCGCGAATTCTTACCCTTGGGAGAGGAGTCGATGTGACTGAGGCTCCCGCCTGACTAATTGCAAGTTCCAAGCCGGCCAAGGCGTGAGCTAGCGCCTCGTTCGCATCCACATGCGTCAGCGGTTCGTCGGACGACGTGGAGGCCCGCGTGTAGGCCAACAGATCTCTCACCAGATTCTCCATTCGCGTGGCGCCTTGCACTGTGTAGCTGATAAACTCGTCCCCCTTCTCGCCAAGTTGCCCGGAAAACTTCTTCCTGAGCATCTGACTGTAAACCGAAACCATGCGAAGAGGCTCCTGCAAATCGTGCGACGCGGAATACGCGAATTGTTCGAGATCCGAGTTTGCGCGACGGAGCGCGAGGTTAGTCGCCTCCACACGTTCACGTTCGCTCCGTAACTGCTCGAAAAGTCGCGCATTGTCTAACGAAATGGAAGCTTGCGCCGCGATCCCGGCGACCAACTGCTCGTGTTGCTCCGTGAAAACGCCTACAGCCGAGCTTCCAAAGAACAGACCACCCAGAACTTCCCCCGTTCGGGAGACCACGGGCGCCGCAAGATAGCTTCTAACGGGGAGATGTCCTTCAGGCATACCTTTGTGAGGCGGATTGTTTCCATACCTTGGGTCTTTGGTAATGTCATCGCTGCGCACAACACCTTCCCCTCGAAATGTTGGCGCGAAAATCGCCGTGTTGCGAGGCATCGGAAACTTTGAGAATGCCTCACGAGGCACGCCAGAAAGCGTGTAAAGCATGTACGACTCGCCCTGCTCGTTCTGGACGTTATGGAATAGCGCCCCGAACTCAGCGCCAACAAGCCGAGTCGCCAGGTCGGTGACAGACTGCACTAAACGATTGGGATCGAGTTCGATTGCCAGCAGCGGGCCGACAGTATTCAAAAGCTCAGCAGTTTCTCTCGCAGTACGTTCCCTTCGCAGCAACTCATTCCGTTCCGTAACATCGCGCACGATCGAAAGCACGGAATCTATTTCCCCGTCGACACCGACTTCTGGAAATCCAATTGCGTGGAACTGGCGCTTACCTCGCGCCCCGTCGAGTTCGAACTCCAACGTATCCATTTGCGCTGCATCGAAGACTATGTTCAAGCTCGAACGCAAGTGCCGCGCTAGGGCATCGGGCAAGCCTGCCTCCGAGTGAGTCTTGCCAATGTAGTGTTCCGGTGGCAGGCCAGTGACCTGCTCGACAGCCGGGCTAATGTACAGAAAGCGGAGAGAACGGTCGAACCGCGCCACAATGTCCGGAAGGTGTGCGAGGAGAGTAGTGGTCTGGGCTTCCCGGTTGCGGATCATCTCCTCCACACGCTTGCGAGTGGTAATATCCCGGCACGTACAGAAATAGAAACCCGGTAGATAATCGGAATTAGAAGTCCATTCCAACTCGACAATTTCCCCGTCAACAGCCCGCAACGGGAAATCGACGGGTGTATCCTCACCTCGCTGGAGACGTACGAACGCCTCTTCTGCTTCGTTCAGGCGATCCGGAGGAATGAATTCGCCGAAATAAGCGCCGACAAGTCTCTCGCGTGGAGCCTTGAGAATTCGGCAGAAGCTCTCGTTGACGTCTATATATCGGCCTTCATCGTTGACGATAAGAATGCCGTCCCGAGCCGCCTCGAACAGGCGCCGGTAACGTTGTTCTCCCTCCCTTAGCTGTTCTTCCGATCGTCTGCGAACGGTGATGTTCTCGCGTACGCGGACACGGTAGTTCGCTCCCATGAACTCGGCGGGCATGATGCGGACATGGGTCTCGAATTCGGCTCCATCTTTCTTTCGGTTGAGCCAATCGCCCGCCCACAGGTCCCCCGCTCCGAGAACTTTCAGGATTTCCGCACTCCTGCCGGCACGCTCCTCGCGCGGATATGCGTCCTGAATGTCGGTGTGCTGGCCGCAAAGCTCGCCGCGTTCGTACCCGAACATTCGATCCTCGGCTGCGTTGGTGTACAGAATGTTCCCGCCGGCATCAATGATGCTGATACCTTCGGTCATGCTTTCGAATACCAAGGACTGAATGCGAAGGAGTTCTTCCTGTCGCGCAAACAAGGAGTCCGCCGCTACATTACGAATCTCGCCGGTCGAGGCGCGTTGCTCCAGTTTTGTCAGGAGTTGCTGCAGTTCTCGAGGACTGCCGTCAGGGAGCTTCATCGCAAAGCGCGGGGACCTCTATGGACGCCAGCGCGAACGAACTTCAGGGCCGCATGGGACATGTCCAAGCATCATGTTGGCACACGTCCCGATTCCCGCGCGGACACAGGGCGTTGGAAGCGATCTCATCAACACTGTTGGGCAACATCGTAATAGCCACCTGCGCGGCGAAGAATATCGTCGGCCATCTCTGGATAGTTCTCACGAATCCAGAGAATTAAGGCTTCCCCTTTTAGTGACTTCGACCAGGCGGGATGTTGCGCCTTCTGAAAAAGCGTCCTCCAACCACTCGCGTCAAGATCTGCAGTGTCATCCATTGCGCGGGAGACAGCATATTCGAGGGAACCGTCGGCCCCGTTCGAGATCATATGACTGTGACTGCACATGACCGCGTCGACATCGCAACGGTGAAACGATTTATCGAAGACGTCTATTGGATAGCTGCAGAACAGGCTGAATTTCGTCCCTTGCAATAGATCGTTCCACAGTTCCTCGAGCGCCATGGCGGCGGAGAACTGGGAGTTCGACCAGAGCACTCCCACCATCTCTCCATATGCGCGGAGCACACCATTTGGCATTCGTGCTCGCAACGCTCGCACGGCCCGTCCAACGCTTTTGTCGAAAAGTAGCGCGCTGGGCTGACCTTCCATCATGAACTCTGCAAGCGTTTCATGCGCGTCCAAGATGACGAGTTGGTCTCGCCGGAGAAGTGTGATCGGATCGAAGCCAGCCTCGGTTACCTGCTGGAGAAAACCCCTGACGTGCGGACGGGTGGCAATGACGATACAAGTGTCACCACGACTCAATCCTTCCGACAGATAACAACCTACATTTCTGATGAGTTGATCGGCGCCTGGCCGATAAAGCTGAACTACGTGATCCTGCGGTTCAATGCTATGAACGTGCCCATCGCGCGGAACGGTCGGAATGTCTGCCCCGGTCACAACAAATACCTGGACCTAGCGTACCGCATTTCTTATTTCAGTTTGTTACCGGATATTGACGATGTGAAAGATTCGGGCAAAGATCGACATCCCCGTAAGCGCCAAGCCGTGTGATATAACCTGCAGCCATGTGCGGGAATAAACTCGCGGGGCTAATCTTTGTTTTAATTTTCAGCGTTTTCATTCTCGGCGAGCTCTGCGTTCCTTTGGCAGGCCAGCACGGGAGCGACACTACCGTTAATCCCTATACGGGCCCTTCACACGCGATGGCGGGGGCCAAACTATTTCGCGCGCAGTGCGCCGGCTGCCATGGCCCAGACGGGGCCGGCACGGGCGCGGGCCCAGCGCTGAACTCAGGAATATTTCGTCGTGGGGGTTCGGATGAAGCGATATTTCAAACCATCTCCAAAGGCGTCGCAGGAACATCCATGCCGGGATTTTCGTTCAGTGGACTGCAAATCTGGCAGCTTGTGACCCACATCCGCGCACTCTCGATTGCTAGTGGACCAAAACAGACGAAAGGGAATCCCGAGTCGGGCGCCGCGTTATTTCGTACGAATTGCGCTGGATGTCATTCCGTCGAGGGACAAGGCGGATTAATCGGGCCGGATCTGACTGTTGTTGGACTGAGGCTACCTGGCGTCGCCCTTCAGTCCGCATTACTCGATCCGAACGCAAATGTTTCCTCGGAGTTCTGGACGGTTGCTGTACGAACGATCTCGGGGAGAAAGCTTATCGGTGTCCGGTTAAACGAAGACACACATTCCGTGCAGATCCGCGACGAGCGCGGAAAATTAATGTCGATCCTGCGGCGCGACATCGCGGATTCGGAACTCATTCGCGAATCGCCGATGCCCAGTTTCGCTGGCAAGTTGACGGCAACACAGATTGAGGACTTAGTCGCCTATTTGATAGGACTCAGGGGAAAACAATGAACGTCCTGCAAATGATTCTGGCAGCAGTGGCCGTGCCGGCACTCTACGGACAGGTATCGCACGAAAGGCTACGAAACGCTACTGCCGAGCCGCACAATTGGTTAAGCTACAACGGATCTTTTGCCAGTACGCATCACAGCGCTTTGTCTGAGATTACGCCGGAAAATGCGCGCAAGCTCGAGCTGAAGTGGGTGTGGCAGGCAAATTCTCTCGAGAAACTTGAAGCTACGCCGCTTGTTGTCGATGGCGTCATGTACTTGACTGATCCGCCCAACGATGTAGTCGCTATCGATGCGCGCACTGGCCGTGTTTTCTGGACATATCGTCATCAGTTACCGGCAGGCCTGACCCCTTGTTGTGGCCGTGTTAATCGCGGTTTGGCGATGCTCGACAACACGCTGTATATGGGGACGCTCGATGGCCGGTTGATTGCGCTTGATGCGAGCACCGGACGCAAACGATGGGATGTTCAAGTCGTCGAGTATCAGACCGGCTACTCACTGACATCGGCGCCGCTCGCGATTAAAGACAAAATCCTGATCGGTCCCGCCGGCGGCGAGATGGGAATACGAGGATTCATCGCAGCGTTTGATGCGAAGACCGGACGTGAGGTGTGGCGGTTCCAGGCCATTCCCGGTCCTGGCGAGCCGGGACATGAAACTTGGGTCGGCGATACTTGGAAGCGCGGAGGAGCTTCCGTCTGGGTCACGGGCTCATACGATCCCGACTTGAACCTGACTTATTGGGGTCTTGGGAACCCTGGACCGGATTGGAATCCATCCATGCGACGCGGCGATAATCTCTATTCCGATTCCGTGGTTGCACTCGATGTGGACACCGGAAAACTGAAATGGCACTTTCAATTCACTCCGAACGATGGATGGGATTTTGATTCTGTACAGATTCCGGTTCTAGCAGACCTGGATTGGAAAGGTCAGTCACGTCGGACAATGCTTTGGGCGAATCGCAATGGCTTCTTCTACGTGCTGGATCGTGCGACCGGCGAGTTCCTCCGGGGTGAGCCATTTGTAAAACAAACTTGGGCGAAAGGTCTCGATGACCGCGGACGACCAGTCAAAGCGGAAGGTAGGGAACCGAGTGCTAAAGGGTCATTGACCTATCCCGGCGTCCAGGGAGGAACCAATTGGTACGCACCGTCATTCAGTCCGATTACCAAGTTGTTCTACGTCACGGCTTGGGAGGACTATCCGGGTATTTACTACACCTGGCATCAGGAATACGAACCGGGCAAATGGTTCGCGGGCGGCAGTGTCAAGGCGGATCTTCCCGCCATCTCGCGGCGGGATATTCGGACATGGGGACCTGAGGCCGGTTACGGCGCCGTTCGAGCTTTGGACCCTGCAACGGGCAAAAAAGTCTGGGATTACAAGATGTCCGATGTGAGCGACAGTGGACTTTTGACGACGGCTTCGAATCTTGTTTTCTCCGGCAACCGCGAAGGGCATTTTTTTGTACTCAACGCGAAAGACGGCAAGCTATTGTGGACTCGCTATCTGGGTGGGCAAGTCGCATCATCCCCGATTACGTGGTCCGTTGACGCTCGCCAGTACGTCTCGATTGCCGTCGGACATTCGGTTTTCACATTTGGATTGCCCGACCAGTAAACTCACTTCTTGGCGCCAACCACTTCGTACCCTTGACCTTGCGTCAGAATGACGCGTGAGTTCGCCGGCACTGCCTTCCATTCCTGACGCGTGCCATCCGGCCAGACTACAGAGATGCGTTGAACGGCTTTCGCCTGCCCGAGTCCGAAATACAGATCAAGTGAGTTCTGCGAATAGAAGCCGCCGCCGCTCAAAACTGGCTGCATCTGCGTATGACCATTGGCTTCGATCGAGACCCGGGACGCCAATCGTTTGTTTACCCTTCAACGCAATTGAGACGAAGTTCGCTCGTGCTCCAGTATTTTTCAGGATGGTCGGAGTCGCATTCATGTTAGAAATGACGATCTCGGGCTGTCCGTCCCCATCGAGGTCCCCGATTGCGAGCCCTCGGGAGACCCGCGAGATTTGGAACGGCGCCCCTGCCTGTTGGGTGACGTCAACGAACTTACTCCTTCCGAGATTGCGATAAAGGAGCGTGGGCTGCGCATATGTCTCTCCCGTCTTCGCTCGTTCGATCTCGGGATATACGTGGCCGTTGGCCAAAATAATGTCGGTCCAGCTATCTTCATCGACGTCGACAAATGCGGCTCCCCATCCAAGAAGTTGATTGGCTCCCAGGCCGGCTTCGCGCGCCACGTCGCTGAAGTACCGACCATCTTCGTTCTGATAGAGCGACGGCAGGTCTCCTGAGAAGTTCGTTTTGACGATATCGAGAAACCCGTTTCCATCGAAGTCGGCTGTTGCGACTCCCATTCCCGCCTGTAGCTGGCCATCGAAGTTGTAGGCGACGCCGGCCTCGACTCCACGCTCATCGAAGGTTCCGTTGCCACGGTTTTGGTAGAGCAGGCTCGGAGTCATGTCGCAGGCCACGTAGATGTCCTGCCAGCCGTCATTGTTAAAGTCGGCCGCGAGCACACCGAGGCCGTATCGTCCAACGGGTTTCAGGATGCCCGCTTTCTCCGAGACGTCGCGAAATGTCCCGTCCCGCTCGTTGTGATACAGAACGTTCCGCGCAGCCGGGAGTCCGCGAGGTCCGCACATGACGTCGATGCCCTTCCACTTGCATTCGGGCCGATCGCCAGGCTTGGGCGCAGTAGCGAGATCGAGATCGACGTAATTCGAGATGAAGAGATCAAGGTATCCGTCGCGATCGTAGTCGACAAAGGCACAGCCGGCCCCCCAACGGGCGCCTGTCACGGGCAGGCCCGCTTGTTTTGTGACGTCTATGAACTTAGAACCATCGCCATTACGATAAAGCGCGTTGTGTCCATAGTAAGTGACTAGCAAGTCGAGATGGCCATCGTTGTTGTAGTCGCCCGCGCAGACCGCTTGTCCCCAACCTGTTCGCGTGAACCCGGCCAACGCGGAAACATCGGTGAACTTTCCCGAGCCGTCGTTTCGATAGAGCATTGACGGGGATGGCTTGCCGCCTTGGAGTGTCGTTCCGTTAACGAAGAAGACGTCATTCCGGCCATCGTTGTTGTAGTCGAGTATGGCGACGCCGGTGCCGGTCGTTTCGAGGATGTACTGCTTCTTATCTAATCCACCATAGACATTGGGCGCACGGAATCCGAAATCGCTTGCCACATCCACAAAACGAAGTTGCGTAGGTTGGCTTACGAGAATCGTGGTCAACGCGATCAAGAGAAGCCATCTTTTGCCGCTTAGCATTCTTGTCTAGGTAAAAGATTTCTAAAACTAGTATGAAACAGCTATCTTTTACAGTTCCTGTCTTGCAAACGCTGTCTTGAGGGCGGTATGATTCACCAGGTTTTCTCTCCTGGGAGGAGTAAGGCATGAAGTACGCTATGTTTGCGCGTTTCCTGGCCACCGTGTTGCTCGTGGCCGGTCCAGCAGTTGCCCAGCGCGATCTGGGTTCGATCCTCGGAACTATATCGGATCCTCAAGGCGCAGTCATCGCCGGCGCCAAGGTTCTCATCACAGAAGATGCCACAGGGCTGAAGTACACGGCCGAAAGCGACGAGGGCGGGAACTATATCCGGTCGCTGCTGAAAGCCGGTACTTACTCGATTGAGGTCGAAGCTCCCGGCTTCAAAAAGGCTGTTCAGCGCGGAATCCTGCTGGGGGGCGGTGACCGCGTCGGCGTTAATTTGCAACTTACCGTCGGTGAGATCACGCAGTCGGTAGAAGTAGAAGCGATCGCTCCGCTCCTGCAGACCGAGAACACGACACTCGGCGACACTATGCAAGCCAAAACAGTGAGTGAGCTGCCTTTGGGCGGTCAACGCAAGTTCACTTATCTCGCTCGACTGGCTCCGGGTGTGGTCCCCTCCGAGCAGGGAGCCCGAGATGCCGCGGGCGGCGGCTTCTCCGCGAACGGCGTTCGTTCCAATGGGCAGAACAACTTTCTGCTGAACGGTGTCGACAACAACGTCAACGTCATCGATTTCATTAACCAGACTTCATACGTCATCGGTCCGTCCGTAGAAGCAATCGGTGAGATGCGCGTGATGACAAACGGCTATAGCGCAGAATATGGCCGCGGCGCCGGCGGCGTCGTGAACGTGACGATCAAGTCCGGCACGAACGATATTCATGGCACTGTCTTCGAATTCCTCCAGAACGACAAAGTGAACGCGAACATCTGGGAGAACAACCGGGCCGGAAAGGATCGGGGACCGTTCAAGCAGAACCAGTATGGTGTCGCGATCGGCGGACCGCTGATCAAGAATAGGACGTTCTGGTTCGCCGATTGGCAAGGGACGCGCATCCGGTCTACCGGTGGCGCTGTACCCGGACTCGGCAACACGTTCGTGAAAACGATTCCAAGGCCGGAATTCAAAAACGGCGACTTCTCCAGTCTTCTCACTGGCCGTGTTGTGGGCACAGATGCTCTGGGCCGGAACATCATTGAGGGTGCGATTTACGATCCGACAAGCACGCGTTTGGCTCCTAATGGACAATACGTGCGTGATCCGTTTGCCGGCAATATCATCCCGGCGAACCGCTTCGATCCCGCTGCCAAACGCTTGATCGACTTGTATCCGACCCCTAACCAAAACCTTGCGGATCGCATCCCCGGGAATAATTTCATCAATGTAACGACGGGAGCGCAGGACAACGACCAGTTCGACGTCCGCATAGACCATCGCTTAACCGACAAAGACATGTTGTTCGGTAGCTTGAGCTGGTCGAACGAAAACAAGACGAATACTCAGCCTTTTCCCGGAGCTCTGGACGGAACCGATTTCGGTGGGCGGGAAGAGATGAATCTCGGCCGCAACGCCATGTTGAGTTACACACGAGTGTGGACGCCAACGTTCCTGACAGAGACCCGATTGGCGTTCTCGCGTCTTGTAACCGAGCGCGTTCAAGCCAATTCCGATCAGGATCTATTCACGGAATACGGAATCGGCGGTTTGAACCCGACTGGGCCTCTGAATGGCGGTTTGCCCAATATTCAACCTGAAGGTTACTCGAACGTTGGCGGCTCAGAATGGCTGCCGACAAAAGAGTACTCAAACGTTTGGGACTTCATTCAGAATGTCTCCATTAACAAGGGATCGAATTCATTGAAGTTCGGATATGAGTATCGGCCGATTGAGTTTCCCTTCTACCAGGTGCCGACCCCACGGGGAACATTTCAGTTTCAGCGAAATCGGACCAATGTCCAGGAAGCCCCAGGCCTGACTGGGGACGGTATCGCCAGCTGGCTACTGGGTTATCCCGGTAATTCGACGATTACAACCCAGAACTTCATCTCTTCAGAAAAGGTCGCGCATGCCTTCTATTTCCAGGATGACTGGCGCATCAACTCGAAGCTAACGATTAACCTCGGCGTTCGCTATGAACTGTTCTCGCCGATCAGTGAGAAGTTCGGACGACAGTCCACTTATGACTGGGATCGTCACGTGTTGGTAATTCCGGAAGGCAAGGATCAGGATGCGCCGCTGCCTCCGAATTTCGCAACTTCATTCCCGGACATCACCGTCGAACGAGGGCTTGTTTCTAAGTATCTAATTCCGTGGGATAAGACCAACGTTGGTCCCCGCATAGGAATCGCATACCGGCCTTTTGACCGGAGCGTCTTCAGAATCGGCTACGGAATCTTCTACGGTGGCGAGGAAAACCAGGGTGGAAATCCGAATCGTGGGGAAGGCGTACCGTTCAACCAGACTCAAAATTTGAACTTGGAGAACCAGTGGACCATGAATCCGTTTCTGACCACCTTTACGCAGGGTTGGCCTACAAACGTATTCAATCTTCCAGCGAACATCAGCTTCCGTACTATCGATCCGAACTTCCGGAACCCGCTGGTTCACAAGTGGAACTTCACAATCCAGCAGGAACTCGGATGGAACACGGCGCTCGAAGTCGGTTATATCGGTTCCCATGGAGCGCACCAAGTCACCAACTGGGATTCGAACAGCGCGAATAACGACCCCCGGCCTGGGATCGATGTCAATTCGCGTCGGCCACAGCCGTTCCTCCGTGGTGGCATTCAGCGCACCTCGTCGTTCGGCCGGTCCAACTATCACGGGCTCGCCGGGAAACTTGAGAAGCGTTATTCGAATGGACTGGACTTCACCGCGTCTTACACGTGGGGTCACGTTCTCGCAGATACGAATACTCCCCTCTCCACTTCAACCGGTTGGGCGCTCCGCGACGTGAATTGCTTCTCGTGCGAATACGCCGATGCGGGATGGGACATCCGTCACCGATTCGTATACAGCGCGGTGTACGATATTCCCTTCGGTCGTGGAAAGGCAGCGAGTTCCGGAAACGCAGTCGTGAATACCATCCTCGGCAACTGGCAGGTCAACAGCATCCTGACCCTTTCAACGGGCCAGCCGTTTACTCTTCGAACGCGCAACGCTGTTGGCTCCTTCCTCAGCACGCGGCCCGACGCAGTCCCGGGCAAACATCCGAATCAGGCCCCGGCGGGCGGACGAACCCCAGATCTATGGTTCGATATAACTGCCGTGAACAGGCCTGTGCCAAACACGTTGGGCAATCTTGGCAACCAGACGAACCGTGGCCCGGGAATCAAAAATGTGGACTTGTCCTTGTTTAAAGATTTCCCGTTTACGGAGCGGTTCAAAGTGCAATTCCGCGCCGAATCCTTCAACTTGACCAATACCCCGCAATACTCCATCAACGGTATTGGCAACGAGGAAGGCTCGGGTAACTTCGGTCGAATCGCGCAAACACTGCCAGGTACCGCCAGAAACCTGCAGTTCGCGCTACGCTTCATGTTCTAGACAGCGATCATGGGGGAGGCTGTACCTCCCCTGCGTCCTGCCATACTTTTCTTGTGTCGTGTTTGTTTCTTAGTCTGGTCTTTCTCGCCTTCCTACAAACCCCATCGAGCAGCCTGGATTCCGCGCTCGCCGCAGTCAAAACCGACGATTCCGCTCAGAATCGCAACCGGCTCGGTAAGGCCTATGAGGCCAACGGACAAACCGATAGAGCCGTCATCGAACTACAGGAAGCCATTAAGAAGAACCAATACGAAGAATCGTATTATTTCGACCTCGCGCACGTCCTGCTTCAACATCAGAACTTCGATGCTGCGATCCAAGTGCTCGAAGCCAGCCGGCGCATCTTCGCAAAGAGCGCGCAACTCGAGCTTGCGCTCGGCGTTGCTTACTACGGTCAGCGACGTTTTCCCGAAGCGGTTGACAGCTTCCTGCGAACGATTGCGATAACGCCTGGTATCGGGCAGCCTTATGTCTTTCTCGGCCGCATTCTCGAACACGCAGACAAGCGGCTTCCTGAGATTGCCGAGCGATTTCAAGCCCGTGCGAAAGCGCTCCCAAATGACTTCATGGCGCAGCACCTGCTCGGGAAGGTTCTGGCAGCACAAGGCGATCATTTGGACAAAGCCGAAGCAGCGCTGAGATCCTCGATCGGTCTCAAAACTGATTTTTGGGAATCCCACTTCGAACTCGGGTTATTGCTCGAAAAAGCGCGCAAGTTCGATGAAGCGGCCAAGGAACTCGAACGAAGCGCAACCTTGAACCCTACCGCGCCGACACCGCATTATCGCCTCGCCCGCGTATACGATCGACTGGATAGACGGGACGATGCAGCACGAGAGCGCGCCTTGCATGAGAAGCTGACAGCAGACGAGAAAGCAGCTATGGAAAAGCACGCAGCCGGAATCAAGCGGCTTGTCTTAAAATGAACACTACGCTGGGAGCTTTACTATGATGAACCGCCGTGCCTGGCTAGCCGCTGCTGCCGCTTCGACTCTCAACGCCCAAAACAAGAAGCTTCTACTACCCAGCGATCAACCCGACGAACACCACTTCCGTCTGATGTGGTACAACCCGGTCCCGCCGATCAATCAAACCACATGGCGGCTCAAAATTGGCGGTCTGGTGGAAAAGCCGGTTCAGCTTTCTATTGACGAACTTCGAAAACTACCTCACGTATCGCAGAGTTCACGCATGAAGTGCGTTCAGTGCTGGTCGGCACGAACAACCTGGGGCGGCTTCCACTTCGACCATCTCCTCGAGGCCGCCAAGCCTAAGGCGGCCGCCAAAGCGGTGCGCATCGATTGCGCCGACAAGTGGTATGAGTATTTCGACCTCCGCGACCTGCTATCGAAGCGTGTCCTGATGGTTACCGAGATGGCGGGAAAGCCCTTGCAGGACAAACACGGCGCTCCTCTAAGGCTCATCGACCCGAGCCGCTACGGGTACAAGTCGGCCAAACTGATCACGTCGATCACTTTCGTCGAAGAGGGCAAAGGAAGCATGGCGTGTGACATCGGGCCATATTATTCCCCTCACGGCACAATTCTGGCGGGCTACGATACGCCGCTCGATTTAGGCGGACCGAAGAGGAAGATCAAGGGCGGCGAGATCCTGGAGTATTGATGCCGCGCTTTACTAAGCGTCGATTCGTTCAACTGGCCGGTCTAAGCATCGCAAACCGTGTGCTTCCGGCTTGGTCCTGGCAAAAGCGTGAACCCGGCAAGTCAGACGGCCGCAAACTCATCATTGTCACGTTCGGCGGTGGTGTCCGATACTCGGAAACCTTCACAGCCGAGGGCGAGCGGAACATTCCGCGACTCGTCGAACTGCGGCCATCGGGCTACTTCTACAAGAACTGCGTAAACGCCGGTGTGCTGTCGCACTTCAACTCTACCGCCAGCATCGTCAGTGGAAATTGGCAACGCGTGGACGACTTCGGTTTTCAGCCGCCGGCAGGACCGACAATCTTCGAACTTTATCGGAAGCAGACGCGAGCCAGTGCCATGGACGCGTGGGTAATCGCAACGAATAAGAGCTTCATGAGCATGGGATCGGGAGCCGATCGCGATCACGGTATGCCCTTCGGCGCCAACGTGGTTCTACCGAAGCAACTGCTCATCGAAGCGGTCCAACAAGTCGTCCGAAAGAAGGTCTCGCAGGGCGTAGCGGATCGTGAGAATGTCCAGCGACAGCTCGAAAGCATTCTCAGCGAAGGCTATGAGGGAGTTGGCTGGACGATCTTCAAAGCCGATCGCCAGCTTGACACCAAAGTTCGTGACACTCTGACGCATGCATTGGTCGAATACATCAACGGACCGGAGGCGCCTGCGTCAGGAGACGAGTTGACCTACTTCATCACACGCGAAGTCATGCGTGAGTTCGCGCCTCGCTTGATCCTGGTCAATTTTTGGGACATGGACGTAGCGCACTGGGGATCGTACTCGCTCTACCTTCAAGCGATCACACGAACTGACCGGCTCACCGGAATGCTTTGGGATGAAGTGCAGGCAAACCCGAAGTATAAGGACAAAACGACAATGCTCGTATTGCCCGAACTAGGTCGCGATGGAGACCAAAACACTGCGAATGGATTCCTGAATCATCGCAGCGGCGATCCCTCCTGCAGAAACACATGGCTGCTTGCTCTCGGCGGCGGAATCGCGCGAGGTGAATCGGATCGTCCCGTCGCGCATGTCGATGTCGCGTCAACTGCTGCAGAAGTTCTCGGATTCAAAGCTCCCGGAATCAAAGGCTCCTTGTTGAGCGAGATTCTCTGACCATGTATGACGGCAAGTCATCGCTGTCCCCTAACATCCAGGCGCTTATCAACAAGGGTGTACTCGACCGGCTGCCCGTCACATTCTCCACGTTCTTCTTCGATCAAGTAAAGGACTGGGGCCTCTTATTCCCTGCGGAGAAGAACTACTTTGAACGGCTTCTCACCCTAATCGAGCGAATCGAACCGGAAGAGGTCTCAGTCCTTTTCGCCCCGATGCGCCAGGCTGAGCAGAAGATGGGAATCAACGAACAGACATTCCCCCGCAAAGAATTCACCCTGGATCACGTCGATTTCCTGAATCGCTCTCCGCATTATCCCGAGTGGCGTAGAGCTGTGAGCCAAATCTTCGCGAAACTCGATCCGGTACTCGAGCAAGATGTAGTCCGGAGCGGAAAACCTCGGCTTGTGATCGTCATCGCGCCTGCCGACCTACCGGCAGGACCGGACCGAATGTGGCTCCGGATCGCATCCCGCGGAAAGCGCATCCGACTGACCGTTCCGTCCGAGTCGGCCGACTATCTCTCCCTACTACTAACGGGCTCAGCTACAAGCGCTAAGGCTCCGACGCTCTCCAGTCTTCACTCCGATGCGCATGGGGCGTCGCCTTACCAGGCATGGACGATTGAAGCGGGGGAAACATTTGCGTCGATGCAACAAGGCGCAACAACCTCAATTGCCTATGCGCGGCTCGACCAGTATCGGAAGCGATTGATGTCAGAAGTAAACCGAATTGTGGATCAGGAGAAGATTCGGGGTCCACGGCAGCTCGGGAGCCGGTTGAAGGATCTGCGAGTAGCTGCATCGGAAAGTGATGCCGCTCGTGATCCCGTGTTGGCAGAGTATTTACGCGCCGTCCTGCTCGCAGGAAATGGCACATTGCTTGTTAATAACACGTTCGTGGAATGGGCTACTGTGCAGGCGGTCCGGCGCGCCCGCCCGTCCGTCGTTCACGTCGCCTTTGGAATTCGTAATAAGGTAAAGCCATTCAGCAGCGTCTTGATCTACACCGACCAGGAAACCGCTAATCCCATTCCGACGCAGATGGACACCTTAGGTTCTTACGTTGATCTCGAAGTTTTTTACCAGTACATCTGGCAGGAGTTCGAGAAGTACGCCGAATACCGAAGGAATACGGTATACCTCTTCGTCGGCGATGGCCTTGATGAGATGCTTGCCATAGCTCCGCCTGACTTCGCGCTCTTGCAGGAAACAGGGCCTGTGACGCTGGCTGAAGTCCACCGGCATGCGAAAACTTGGCTGGGACTCTAAGGTGGCATCTAAGGTCCCACCAGAAAAAAGATTGCTAATTGCACTCCAAACACGCGAAACTGGAAACTTCTCTCAACACTGCGCCTTCTAACAGGTGCTAGAATTGTGATCCTTCAATGCCACCAATAACCGATACTAATTTGAGTGTCGGCCAGTTCGCGGAACGGCATCGCCGGGAGATGATTCCGTTGCGCAAGCCGTTCTCATATTATTTCGCGGCTCTGCCTCTCACGGAAGAAGATATTCGCGAGTATCTCGACGAGCCGATTGCGGCGCTGCCGCCGTCGATCGTTTCGCAACTGCCGAAGATCTCGATCCTGCTTGTTCCTTATCTCGAAAAGACGCGAGAACGTGGGCAGGGCCGATCCGGACGAGATGGTCCGGCTGGATCAGCCTACGGACAGTAAGAATTCCTGGACGTCGTGCGTGCTCTCCAAGGAAGAAGCCGTGCTCGCCTTCGCTGTAAAAGAGCAGGAAGTGGCGGATTACCATTACCGCTTCTATCATTGCCTGGCGAAACTGGTTGCCGACCACTGGCCGGCCGAAGTCCAGCATCAGTACAGTGCGTTGCTTGCGGGAAGAGCTCAACGCGAAGGTGAATGGCGAAGTCGACGAGCAAGCTGGCGATTGAAGCAAGCTGATCGTCCGCCGCTATTCGGCGACGCGGCGTGAAACGAAAGCATTTCAGGAGTACGCAATTCAGTCTTTTGTCGACACGCTGACGCTCTACATGCACGGCATTTGTTGCGACATCGACGTGGAAACCGGACCCAGGCAGTTACCTAGCCGCTATTTGCGCAAACGGCTGGTGTTGCTCCGGACGTTATATTCTCCACCTGATGGCTACCCGGTTTTCCCGGAAGAGATCAAGGATAAATAGCCGTTCGCGGCTGCATTCGAGCCGCGTGTAGTCTCCATTCACCCCGCGAAACTCGCCGTCTGGCTTCCGATCGGGGCGATTTCGCGGTTTGGCGCATTAGAATTAAGAGCTTGTAACGAAACGTATGGCGGATACTCGGCTCAAAGGCAGAAAGCCTCTCACCACGGCAAAGCGCCGCGCGCGGGAAATCGGCATGATCCTGAAGGGCCTCGCCTCCACGGATCACCCGATCATGGCGCACCTGATCCCGATCCGCCGATGCAACCTGTCCTGCACGTACTGCAACGAATACGACGATTTCTCGAAGCCGCTCCCGCTTGATACCATTCGTGCGCGGATCGATCAACTAGCCGATCTTGGCACTTCGATCGTGACTCTGAGCGGCGGCGAGCCATTGCTGCACCCCGACCTCGACGAGCATCATCAGGCGCATGCGCGACGCGGCGTGATCGCTGGAATGATCACTAACGGTTACCTGCTGACCGCCGACCGCATCAAGCGCTTGAATGAAGCGGGTCTCGATCACATGCAGATCAGCATCGACAATGTGATGCCGGACGATGTGTCGAAGAAGAGTCTGAAGGTGCTCGACAAGAAGCTGCAGTTGTTGTCCGAGCATTCGAACTTTCACGTCAACATCAACTCGGTGCTGGGCGGTGGCATTCACAATCCGGAAGACGCCTTGGTTGTCAGCAATCGCGCGTCTGGAGCTTGGGCTTCACTTCCACCGTCGGAATCATTCATGATCACGAAGGTCAGTTGCGGCCGCTTAGGCGAGAAGGAACGCAACATCTATCTCTCGATTAAGAAGCTGGAAAAGACGAACTACTCGCGCTTCAACTGGTTTCAGGAGTCGATTGCCTGGGGCAAGTTCCAACGAGTGGAAGTGCCGCGCCGGCGCCCGCTATCTGTACATCTGCGAAGAGGGTCTCGTTCACTATTGCTCGCAGCAGCGCGGCTATCCTGCCAAGCCGCTCGGCGAGTACAGCGTCGAAGACATCCGCCGCGAGTATCTGACGGAAAAGGGCTGCGCTCCCTACTGCACGGTATCCTGCGTACATCAAGTCTCGTATCTCGATTTCTGGCGCTCCCCGCAAACGATCAAAGGTCCCGAGCCGGTGAAAGAGACACGGGACGAACTCGTCCAGCTGCGGTAAATCGTCCCCGCGCTCAACAGTCCAATCTCTCGTGCCCAAGCGCCCAATGACGGTTAGATTCGAACGATGAATCGCAATGATGAACGTTCTGAAGCAGCGTGCTGACCACTACATCGCCGCGTTTTCAATGCGATTCTTCATCAGCATCGAACCGCTCTATCGATTGCCTCCTGAAATCGTTCAGGTCTTCCTCGGACCAAGCGTCCGCGCAGTCGATGCGGAGATCAGGAGAGACTGTAGCCAACCTGAGAACGAGAACCGAAAGTTCATCTGCAGCGTTAGCAAGGAGCTTTCGGAACGCTTCGAGCAGAGTGGTTTCCTCGGCGGTAAGCTGCATTGCGTCGCCTCTGATTGACAGTATACGAGAGTTTGGACCTCTCACTTCCGTCAGAGCTCAAGCTCCACTTGCTACAATCAATTGAATATCTAGCAACGAAGGACGGACGCCAGTGGCCATGACGCCCGGCAGATCGTTAGCAGCCATCTATCCCGGTTCTTTCGATCCCATCACAAACGGACACTTGGACCTGATTGAACGCGCCAGCAGGCTCGTAGACCGCTTGATTGTTTCTATCTTGCGGAACGAACGCAAGCAGCCACTTTTTTCAGTTCAAGAACGAGTTGATATGCTGCGCGAAGTCACATCCGGACATGCCAACGTAGAAATCGATTTCTTCGAAGGCCTATTGGTAGACCATGCATCTGCCCGAGGCGCAACGCTGATCATTCGCGGTATGCGCGCAATCTCGGACTATGAACATGAATGGCAGATGGCCCTGATGAATCGGCGTCTGCAGCCCGAGATTGAGACCATGTTTCTAATGGCCGGAGAAGCACATTCCTTCATAAGCTCTCACTTGGTGAAAGAGGTGATTCGCCTGGGAGGCAATATCTCGGACCTGGTGCCGCCCGCCGTCGAAAGGCGGCTTAAAGATCGAATTCTTGGAGTAAACGCCTAATGCACGCAGCCCTTGACCTATCGGAACGAATTGCCCTGATTAGCGTGTCGTCCACCATGAAAGTGGCCGCCGACGCCGATCGTCTTCGCCGCGAAGGTGTCGACGTTGTTGATTTCGGAGCCGGAGAGCCAGACTTTCCCACTCCCGACAACATCAAGCAGGCCGCAATCCGCGCGATCGACGCCAACTTCACCAAGTACACGCCGGCCGGCGGTACACAGGAACTGAAGCAAGCTCTCGTGGACCGGCACAAGCTGGATTACGGGACTGGTTACTCGGCGGCGGAATGTGTCGTCTCGGTCGGTGGAAAGCACATCATTTTCAATCTCGCGCAGGTGCTCTTAAACCCGGGCGATGAGGTGATCATCCCCGTTCCCTACTGGGTCACCTACAAAGATGTGGTGAATTACACTGGCGCCAAGTGCGTGTTCGTCGATACCGATGAGGCTAATGGTTTTACTCTGACCGCGTCGATGATCGAACCTCACCTGAACGACAAGACGCGCATGGTGATGATCAACTCGCCATCGAATCCGAGTGGCGCCGTGTTAGAACGCGAAGAGTTCGAGCAAATCTTCGCCCTGACTTCGCGACGCAACATCTGGCTGATGACGGATGAGTGCTATCACCGCTTCGTATACGACGGCGAGCCGTACTCCATCGCCTCTTCGAAGGGCGCGAAAGATACGGTCCTCGTTGCCGGGTCGCTGTCGAAGACCTACGCAATGACCGGTTGGCGCATCGGCTTCGGACTCGGACCGGCTCCAGTGATGGCATCGGTCAACAAGCTGCAAAGCCATAGCACGTCGAATCCAACCTCTATCGCTCAGAAGGCTGCGGTCGAGGCCGTACGCGGGCCGCAGGACTCCGTCGGCGTAATGCTGGCCGAGTATCGACGCCGCCGCGACTTCGTCATCGATCGCCTCCGTCAGATACCGGGCGTTAAGATCAACGTGCCTAACGGCGCATTCTACGCCTATCCGGATGTCAGTTGTGCAATGCAAAGGGACGGGATGCGCACGTCAATGCAGTTTGCCGAGCAGTTGCTTGCCAAGGCTCACGTGGCTGTTGTTCCCGGAGAGGCCTTCGGTACCGAAAAGCACATCCGACTCTCTTACGCAGCCTCAATGGAAGAGCTTAAGCGGGGCCTCGACCGCTTACACAAATTCATCGTCGAAGCATGAGCGTTCGACTTCTGCCACCAACCTTTGTTGAACGGGTATGGGGAACAACGCGCCTGTCGCCGCTGTTCCCCGACCAGGACAAGAAAATAGGTGAGGTGTGGTTCGATGCCGGGACGGCATTCCCGCTTCTGGTAAAGTTTCTCTTCACGTCCGACAAGCTATCCGTGCAGGTTCATCCTAACGATACCTATGCCCGTGAGGTAGAGAACTCCCGCGGAAAAACGGAAATGTGGCATATCCTTGCAGCCGAACCCGGCTCAACGATCGCGCTGGGATTTCGGGAGCAGTTCAGCACCAATCAGGTACGGGAAGCGATCACCCACGGCAAGCTCGAAGAAATGCTGAACTGGGTTCCGGTGAAGGCCGGCGATACATTTTTTGCCGAGGCGGGCACTGTGCACGCCATTGGAGCTGGTATCACGCTTTGCGAGATTCAACAGAACTCGGACATAACGTATCGCCTGTACGACTACAATCGGCGTCGCGAGTTGCACATAGAGAAAGGTCTGGCAGTTTCTAAAACCGGTCCGTACGACGGCAGAAGGCAGTTCCCGGTCGTCTGCGATCACTTTTCCACCGAGTTGCTGGAGCTCGATCAGTCTACGCAATGCCTTACCGGGTGTGATGGCGTACTAATCGTTCTTGAAGGCTCAGGGAGTGTAGGTGGGGTTTCAATTCACTCCGGAGAAGTCGCTTTATTAAGCTCGGATCAGACTTCCGTCACGGTCTTGCCGGATGGTCGGATCAAATTGCTTCACGCCAAGTGCGGCGCCTCTGAATCCTAACCGAACCCCAACTCGTCTACACTCTCAAGGGGCGTGCCACAACGGCGGCAAATCAGTGCGCCACAGTCGCCGCAGGCAAGTGGATCGGAGACCGGCTGTGCGCACCGTGGACAATAGAATTCGGATGGAGATGGTTCGCTCACTGTACTCATCCAATTAGAGGGGTTGTAAGACTAAGTCTTGCACGCGAGGATGCCCGGACGTACTAAAAATTTCGTGCTCCTGGCAGCATGCATCGCCGCCGGTACGTTCCTAAGCGGATGCAAACAGCAGGCTGCTAAGGAACCTAGCATCGGTACAGCCTTTTCCGGCCCGATGACGCTAAAACTGCGCTCCGAGATTTCACCGGCATCCCAAACTATCGCAAGCTTCCCCGCATGGTGAAAAGCTAGAAATCCTGCAGGTCCGTCGCAGGTTTGTGCGAGTTCGTACTCCTTCGGGACAAGTTGGATGGACCGACTCCCGAAGCCTTCTTTCCAACAAACAGATGGAGGGGTTGGCAGAACTCGCCAAGAATTCCACAAAGCTCCCTCCCCAGGGAGAGGCTAGCGTGTATGACGCGCTAAATATGCACGTTGAACCACTACGCTCCTCGACAAGCTTCTACCAGCTCGTGGAAGGGATGCGCGTAACGGTTCTGACTCATCGAAGCTCCCCAAGGTCGCAACCAGGTTCGACTCCTCCTGCCAACACTCTGGATCTGAACAAACCAGAGCCGCGAGTTCGAAAGAAGAAAGAACCCGAGTACCCGCCGCCTCCTCGACCTGCGGCGCCACGCTTACCTGCGAATTGGGTCGAACTGTCAAAAACGCACCTCCCGCCGCCTCCGCCGCCTCCCCCAGAGGATCCAGCGGAAAAGCTAAGAAAGAAGCGGCGTGCGAAACAGCGTCCGACTGGGCCTCCCATGGAAGATTGGACTCTGGTCCGGACGAAGGACGGGAAGGCAGGATGGGTTCTCTCCCGTATGCTTGTGATGGCGATTCCCGATGAAGTGGCGCAGTATGCTGAAGGCGCTCGGATCACAGGTTATTTCCTTCTTGGAACAGTCACGGATGAGGGTGTGACGAAGCACCATTGGCTTTGGACAACGGTGCGGAGTGATGGAGCGCCCTACGACTACGATAGCTTCCGCGTCTTTACGTACGTCGTGCGCAGGCACCGCTATGAGACGGCTTATATTGAACGCAACATCGAGGGCTTTTATCCGACCGAGGCGAAGCCGGGAACGGTACCTCGGTTCTCGCTGATTCTGCGGGACCTCGACGATGGGAAGCTCTATAAAAAGACCTGGATCATGGAAGGCTATCTAACGCGCAAGATCGCCGAAGAGCCTTACGTGCCCGGCAAGAAAGCTGACGACTCGGAGAAACCCCCGGACTCCCTTACCGACAAGATTCGAACGCTCCTCGATCAATAGCGCTCTAAACCCGGTCCATAGCGAGAAACTCCTGTATGTGTGGGTGGTCGGCGTGCTCGAGTTCGGATACAGGACCGAAATAGATCACCTTGCTTTCATACAGGAAAACGACTTTATCCGCGACTTTCCGCATCAGGTCGAGGTCGTGCGTGACGACGACTGACGTCAGGTTCAACTGCTTTTTCAGCCGCAGCATCAGGTTACCGAGGTGGGCTGACATGATCGGATCGACCATCGTCGTCGGCTCGTCATAGAGGACGCATTCCGGTTGAGCGGCTAGAGCGCGAGCGATCGCCACCGCGCGTCGGTGGCCCGTTGACAGGTCGGCAGGTGATTTGTCCGCCTCGTCGACAAGGTCCACCATCCCAAGCAGACCTTTGACGACGTCTTCCTTGTTCTGCTCGTCGTAGTCCTCGCGCAACTCGAGCGAGAACAGAATATTTTCTGCTACCGTGAGTGAGTCAAACAGCGCTCCGCTCTGAAATACCATGGTCACCTTACGCCGAATCTCGCGCAATTCCGGCTCGGTCATGTCGGTAATGTCCCGATAAGACGCGATGATGCGGCCGGAGTCAGGCTTCAAAAATCCCATGATGTGCTGTAAGGTAACTGACTTTCCGACGCCGCTGCGACCAATGATAGCCATGGTCTCCCCTGCGTCGACTTGAAAGCTGCAGTCGACTAATACGGGCCTGTCGAACGTCTTAGAGACTTGGCGGAACTCAAGGTAATGGGGAAACTGCTCGTCCTGACTCAAGACTCAAGCCTCCTGCCGCATAAACACGTCCCAGTCATCCGGAGTATTCAGATTAACCGACAAGGCGTCCGACTCGATACGCCAATAATCAGCATCGAGTCCGCCTACCGCCGTCTGAAGCTTCGTTTCACCGGCATCGAAGGCTTTGGCGAGTCCCGTACACGCATCGCTCCGATAGACCGCGCAAAGGACCTGCTTCCGTCCATCAGGGGTAATCGGGATAACGGCTTGAACATCGAGTCCACGGATGCGGTCGAGCAAGAGTCCGAAAAACTTCCCCGATACCCCAGGAAGGTCGCAGGCCGCGACGAGGTTCCAGCGTGTTCTGCTGGCCCGGAGAGCGGTTATCAGACCGCCGGTCGGTCCTGCGCCAGGATATTCGTCAGGGATGACAGGGTAACCGAGTCCCGCGTACCGTTCCGGATCGCCGATCAGGGACACAGTTCCAGCAACGTTCGAGAGTTCTCGGGCGATGTAGCCTGCCAGAGGCTGGCCATGAAACGTCATCAGGGCTTTATCCGTACCCATACGCGAGCTACGTCCGCCGACAAGAACATAGCCCGAAACGTCGTCGAACCCCGTCATGAGAGAATCGTATCATTCGATACGTGTCGGACCTGTTCTCTTAATAGGCGAATCCGAGTATAATCAGGTGGAAAACAAGAGAATGTATTTTTGTTTCGAGCATAAATTCGGTGCGCGGTCTGTTTGTTTGGCGCTGCTTTTTGCGGGCGGGCTTTCCGCCGCGACAGCGCCTCCGCTCGCTCCACGCGTAAGAAGCGTGGTTCGCGCCGATGCTCATGGGCGTCTCATACGAACGGTTGTGGTGATATCTCCCGTATTGCAACCAAAGGCAGTTACGGCGAATGCAGCTGAACCAGAGTCGGCGCAGGTCCCGGAAATGGCCTCGGTTCCTGAGCTGATAGAGGCTGTCGCAAAGCAGTACGATGTAGACCCGTTGCTGGTACATTCCGTCATTCAAGTGGAAAGCAGCTATAACCCGTACGCGGTTTCGATAAAGGGAGCCCAGGGCCTGATGCAGCTTATGCCCGCCACGGCTCGGCGTTTTGGCGTCCGTAACTCGTTCGATGTGAAAGAAAACATTGAGGGTGGCGTTCGGTACCTGAAGTACCTCGACTCCCTGTTTCCGAACGACCGCAATCTAACAATAGCTGCGTATAACGCCGGAGAAGGCGCGGTGTGGAAATACGGCAACAAGGTTCCTCCTTACCGTGAAACCGAGCAGTACGTACAGCGAGTGGGCAGGAAATACGGCAAGGCGCGTCGAGAAGCCGATCAGAAGAAAGCGTCTGCCGTCCCTGTTGTGCAGACAGCCCAATCATCCGAACCGCCTCAGACTCCTGTAGAGGCATTTGTAGACTCAGAAGGCCGGTTACACCTTCGCAACGTTCCCACAGTAGTTCGATCTTCGGAGTTGCACCCGTAATGCGCTATGGCGTGTAGCCCTAAGTCTCGGGCGGTACTGGCAGGTTTGCTCCTGCTGGCGCCGGCCTGCTTCGGCGCTACACCCGCTCCAAAGACTGCAGTTACCGCTGTCCGGTACTGGACTTTAAACGATGCTACCCGGGTCGTGATCGAAGCAAGTGGGGAATTCGAGTTCACTTCCGACCGGGCGATCAATCCCGACCGTATCTTTTTCGACGTCAAAGGGGCCCGCCTAAAGCTAGGGTCTAAGGGCCAGCATGTCATCCCGGTCGGGGATCAACTCCTGCGACAAGTTCGAATTGCCGAGACGCAGCCGGGGATCACCAGGGTCGTTTTCGATCTGCAGGATCTGGTTGAGTTTTCCGCATCCCAACTCAGCAATCCCGACCGCCTGATCGTGGAATTGCGGCCGGCGACTATCCGCCCGCCTTCGCTGGCTAGCCTGCCTGCGACAGACCCTGTGGCAGACGTGCGCCGCCCGCGCTAGCCGCGAAAACAATTTCTACTGTTACGTCTTCCAGCGTTCCCGAACCCCGGATCTCGACCAGCGCCGCCAAATTGAAGTCCTCGTCAGAAACGAAGAGCAGTCGTCCTCCGGTCAATCTCAAGCCTCCGAAAGCGGCGACGCTTTCCAACGGTTCGCAGTCAATGGCTCGGGTTCTCGGGTTGAAGATCGGAAGGATTGTTCTCGATGCCGGTCACGGCGGCCACGACACAGGCACCGCCGGGCCAGGAGGGCTTTACGAGAAGGATCTGGTGCTCGATGTGACCAAGCGGCTCGGCGCCTTAATCGAGACACGAATGGGAGCCGAGGTTGTCCACACGCGATCAGACGATACTTATGTGGGGCTGGAAAATCGCACGCAGATGGCTAATGAGCACAGAGCCGACCTCTTTCTTTCTATTCACGCGAATTCTTCCCCCGCTACCACATCCTCAGGCGTCGAGACGTACTATTTGAACTTCACATCGTCCAAATCGGCGATGGAAGTTGCCGCGCGGGAAAATGCAAGCTCTCAGAAAACGGTATACGAACTGAAAGATCTGCTGCAAAAGATTGCGCTTCAGGACAAGATTGACGAATCGCGCGAGTTCGCAGCGAGAGTTCAGCAGAGCCTTTATACGGCGTCGGTTCGGGCTAACAAGAGGACACGAAACCGCGGAGTCAAGACGGCGCCATTCGTGGTTCTGATAGGCGCATCAATGCCGTCCGTTCTAGCTGAGATCGGATTTATCAGCAATCCGAAGGATGAAGCTCTTCTAAAAAAGGACAGTACTCGGCAAAAGATCGCCGAGGGACTTTATAAAGGCCTCGCTCAATACGCTGGGACGCTCAGTCAGTTTCAGGTCGCGAGCAACTGACTGCAACCTCGGCTTCCGCCCCAACCAGATCGTCCACAACCTTTGGCGTAGGAACAAGGACCGAGCAATCGCGTCCTCCGCGCTTGGCTAGATATAAAGCCTCATCCGCAGCCCGAATGAGAGCTTCGGCCGTGACCTCGCCCCCGATTCCGAAAGTACACCCGAAGCTGCAAGTGACATTCAAGGAAGCTTCTGGAGTGTGCACCGGCCGCAATCGGACAGCATTCCTCATGCGCTCCGCCTGGGAACGAACAGCTTCCGCATCAGCCCCAGGCAGGACGATCAGAAACTCTTCCCCACCATACCGGCCGATCGCGTCGTAGGCTCGGACCGAACCCTGCATTCGCCGCGCCGATTCCTGCAGGGCAACGTCTCCTGCAAAATGCCCGTGCGTGTCATTGATGGCTTTAAAACGATCCAGATCCGCAACAACGACTCCGATCGGCGTCCTATCGCGTTCGGAGCGGGACAACTCGCGATTGAGGAACTCGAGAATGGATGAGCGGTTCCAAAGCTGTGTCAGGTAGTCTCGAGTAGCCTGCTGACGAAGTGCTTCCCGCGCCGCCACAAGCTGCTCCTGCAGATCGACGATTCGCGTTCCAGCTCGCAGACGAACTTTTAATTCGTGCTTGTCGAATGGCTTTGTGATGTAGTCGTCGGCGCCCGAATCCATCCCCTCCACTACATCGTCTTTCTCGTTGCGAGAAGTCAGTAGAAGGATATAGGTGTAGGGTTCTGCGGCCCGCTGACGCACGAGCCGGCAAAGCTCTGGCCCGGTGTGTCCAGGCATCATCCAATCCAGGACTGCTAGGGTTGGGGGATCGTCGCCGCTCAAGATCTTCCAGGCTTCGACGCCATCTTGAGCTACTTGAATGTCATATCCCCAGCCGCGTAGAGTCTCCTCCAGCAATCGCCTGGAGAGAAGACTGTCGTCCGCGATAAGTACTCGCATGAAGGCACCTAGGCGTCGGGACTGGTATCACCGGGGGAAACCCCCGATCGTGAGCCGACCACCCATGTTTTCATATCGGCTGGTTTGCGGGCAGGTTTAGGAGAATTTTACGTATTCTTATTTGACGTGAAGGGATCGCAGGATGCTATAGGTATCCTTGCCATTGGGCAATGAAGTGGCGTGGACAGGACTACCGTTCTTATCTACTGCGCCGATGTACAGGGCCTTATCCCTCTCAGTCCCCATCAGAATCACGCTGAGGCCCCGATCCGGGTACCGAAGCAGTCTGTATTGAAGCATGCCTTCTTCCGCCCGCCAGCGATCCTCGGCAGGGGGCCCAAGCTTTCGCACGATCGCATGGTAGTCATCTGCCGCTGTGAGTCCTAACTCCGATTGAACGACCGGAGCATACACGACCCGCGAACCGTCCCGGTCACTCCTTAACACGCTGAGAAAAACGATGGACGCCACGATACCGGCTACCAGTGCCGCGACCAAAAGCCGCCAAATCCGGGACTCCGTGCCACTTTCGGTTCGTATGCCGACCACTGGAGCGGCCCGGGGGGCAGGTTCCTCGATGCTGGATCGGTACCCTTCGTTAACCGCGCGCGGCATTTCGATGACGCGCCGAACATAAGGCCAGACTTGGCCGCCCTTGTACTCCAGTTCTTTCGAGAGGCCGACGATCACCACCGGTTCCTCGATCCGGGAGAACTCGCCTACATACAGGCGCGGAATCCATACTTCTAATCCGGTTTTTGCATTAACAACAAGCACTTCCGACCAAGTGGCCTTACGATAGTGCCATTCGTTGTGCTCGATATTCACTACCGGGGGGTAGAACGAGAAGGAGCGGCTTCCGATTTGTTCAAAGCCCGGGGGCATGGGCGGGACCGGCATTCAACAAAACAATATTACCCGATCCGCAGTACTTCTGTTCTCAGAATGACGGAAAGAATGAGGTTGCCGACCGACCCGAGAGTTGGTTGGCGGCAACCTCTTCAATGGAGTGGAAAGTGACCCGACATCAAACCTTCCACTCTTATAAGCGAAAACCAATGGGGGATTACCTCATTAAACTTTATTTATGTTCGGAATTCGGAGCATTGATACACTGAGTAGCAGTGCATCCTAAGATCCTTGTGTCAGCAGGCGAAGCCTCTGGGGATCTCTACGCCTCCCAATTAGTAAGCGCTATCCGAAAGCAACACCCGGACGCCGAATTTTTTGGATGCGCCGGACCGCGAATGCGTCAAGCAGGGGTGCGGGAAGTGGTAGACGCAGGAAGCCTCGCAGTGGTTGGACTGGTCGAAGTGATCCATCACATCCCTCGAATTTATGGGGAGTTTCGCAAGTTGATCGACGCCGCCCGCAGGGAACGCCCGAATCTTGCGATCCTCACCGACAGCCCTGACTTTAACCTTCGTGTTGCCAGTAAGTTACGGAAACTTGGAATTCCGGTTCTCTATCTAATTGCGCCGCAGGTCTGGGCTTGGCGAGAAGGACGCGTAAAGCGAATGAGACGCGACCTTCAGCGCATTCTCTCTATCTTCCCCTTTGAGGAGGAGTATTTTGCTCGCCATGGAATCCAGACGACGTACATCGGACACCCTCTCACGCGGAGCCTCAAACCGACCGTCACGCGCGACGAATTCTTTCGAAAGCACGGCCTGGACACCTCCAAACCGCTGGTCACTTTACTGCCAGGGAGCAGGGTTGGGGAAGTCGCCAGACACCTTCCGGCAGTGGTAACCGCCGCAGAGATTCTCAAATTGCGAAGCGAAGCCAATGTAATCCTCGCTACACCGGTCCAATTCGCTGCTCGGGCAGGATCTTCGTTTTTTCAGGAACGGATTGGCGGCTCGTCCATCCAAATAGTTGAAGGCGAGACTTCGGACGCTCTGGCGCATGCCGATGTGGCTGTCGCTGCGAGCGGTACAGTCACCATTGAGGCGGCGATTCTAGGGACGCCGATGGTGACTTTCTACAAGGTAACAGCGCTCAGTTGGGCTTTGGGTCGTTACTTGGTCCGGGTTCCATACTATTCGATGGTGAACTTGGTAGCTGGTCGGAAAGTGGTTGCCGAGTTTATGCAGGATGAAGCAACCGGTGAGCGGTTGGCTGCCGAAGCTCTTCAGTTACTTGAGAATCCGGCGAGTCGCGCGGAAATGAAACGGTCTCTTGCAGATGTAACGTCGAAGCTTCAAGCGCCGGACCATCCGATGGAGCATGCGGCGCGTATTGTAGACGAGTATTTGAAGTGGCCGGTGATGGAGAAGATTTGAGGAGCAGGTACATGGGTCGTCTTGTCAGACCATTGCTGGTTATGGCAACTTTTGCGGTTGCGCTGGTTCCGGCGCATGCCCAGCAGGATCGGCGCGTTCGCGTCGACGTGCAGCATTACGTGATTAACGCGGAAATCAATCCCGATGCGCAGACCATCGCCGCGACAGCCGAAGTTCGTTTTGTACCGCAGGACACCACGTCCTCTGTGTCGTTCGAATTGAATAATGCGATGAACGTGTCGCGCATTGTCGACGGCGGCGGACGACAGATCCCTGCGGCGAGGTCGCAGCAGGACTTTCGGGTGACGCTGAATTTTCCGGATGCTCTGCCGAAGGGGCAGCCTGCACAGGCGACCTTTACCTACGACGGAAAGCTATCCGGTCTCGAAGAATCGCCCGTCTACGGTATTAAGTTCGCCTCGATCCAGAAGGACCATGGCTTCCTGATGTACCCGTCGCGGTGGTTTCCGGTAAACGACTATACCGTCGACCGCTACACCGCAGAACTACATATTACTGCCCCGGCAGGTTATCGGGTTCTCGCGGGAGGATTGGATTCTCCGCCCGCTACGAATGCAGGAAAGCAAATCACCACCATTAAGTTTGCCCAACCGGGCTTTCCTGGCAGCATCGCCCTGGTACAGGGCAATCCGGTACAGAGTTCCTCGTCCGGCGTGACAACGACAATGTACTTCCGTGACGCCAAGGACATGGCGCAAGCGTACGGCGAGGAAACCGGCAAAGCTCTGTCGTACCTGACAAGCATCTTCGGGCTCCCTCCGCAAGCTTCATTGACGCTGGTGGAGACCGAGTCCGGCACACCCAACGGATATGCTGGTCCAGGATTGATCTTCCTTTCCCCAGGCGCCATCGGGAAGCAGGTCAATTCGCGGCTGCTCGCTAACAATATCGCGAGGCAGTGGTTGGGCGGCCTTGTATCCCCGACCTCCCGCAATCACTCCTGGCTCGTGAACGGCGGGGCTCGTTACGCCGAGTTGTTGTATCTGGAACATCTGAACGGCGCCGGCGCTCTCGAAACAGAAGTTCGCGATACGTTTGTCGAGGCATTGACGCTCGATAATGTCCCCGTCATCCAGGCGGCGCGCCTCGAAGACTACTCTCCGGAGTTCTGGGCTGCCACTGCGGGGAAGGGCGCAGCTGTGTTGCATATGCTTCGCGGTGTCATGGGCGATGACAAGTTTGGTGAGGCGCTGAAGCAGTTCGTGAACACCAACGCCGGAAAGTCGGTTAGCACTGACGATTTTCGCAAGATCGCGGAAACGGTCAGCGGGCAGAAGCTTGACTATTTCTTCCTGCAATGGATCGAATCGAGCGGCGCTCCGGAGTTCAAGCTTGAGTACACAGTCTTCCGAACGACAAAAGGGTTCCGGGTGATGGGGAAGATCTCACAGGACCTGGACACGTTCCGCATGCCTGTGGAAATGCGTATCGAAACCGAAGGTAACCCCGAGGAGAAGCGCATCGAAGTGGCGGGCACGTCGTCTGAATTTGTTGTAGAGACGTTCGGTAAGCCCAAAAAGGTCATACTGGACCCCAACAACAAAGTCTTGCGGTACAGCAATCCGATCCGTGTTTCCGTGGCGATTCGACGCGGCGAACAATTTGTCGAGATCGGCGAGTTTACTGAAGCCCTGAAAGAATACCAGAGGGCGCTCGATGTAAATCGAACGAGTTCGCTCGCCCACTATCGGGTTGGATACGTGTTCATGCTGCAGAACAACTATCAGTCAGCCGCGAACTCGTTCCGCGAGTCGTTGAATGGCGATCTCGAGCCGAAGTGGACGGAGGTATGGAGTCACATTAACCTTGGTAAGATCTTCGATATCACCAGCCAGCGCGAACGGGCAGTGAACGAATACACTCAGGCGATTCGTACAAAAGACAATTCGCAAAATGCGCAGGAAGAAGCGTCTAAGTACCTGAAGACACCCTATGAGCGCCCTCGCACGGCGAACTAACCCGAAGCTTTCTCTCTCACTTGTCGCGTGGGTTGCCCTGTCGTCTTTCGAGGCGACAGGGCAATCTGTTTTTCCGGAACCGAAAACGCCGGCGGAGATGACCGATTTGGCCTACAAGTACGCCAACGGCATCGGGTGCCCGCGCGACGCCGGCCAGGCAATGCTGTGGTACAAGCGAGCGGCCCGCGAAGGCGAGCCGGGCGCAATCCTGGCAATCGGAGACATGCTCGAAGAAGGCCGTTGCGTCGATCAGGATCTTGTCGCCTCGGCCCTGTGGCGAAGGCGGGCGGCAATGCTCGATTTTCCGCCGGCGATGACTCGGTATGCTGGGATGCTTGAACGCGGCATTGGCGTCGAGCTGGATCGCGAGGCCGCGAAGGAGTGGTACCGCAAGGCGGCGAAGCTGGGATACGGTCCCGCGATGACTCGGTTAGGCGACCTCGAAGGCAACGTCGATTGGTATCGCAAAGCGGTCGCAAAGGGAGATCCGGGGGCCTTCGGAAAGCTCGGATTGGTAACCGGTGATAGCGCGCTTTTCCGACAAGGCGCAGAGCTTGGCGATGCAGCGTCGATGACGGAGCTTGGAAGAATTGCCAAGGACAATCAGGAAGCCGTTCAGTGGTATCGCAAGGCTGCTGAAGCCGGTGATCCGAATGGCATGGAGCGCTACGCTTACTTCGCCGAGCACGGACGCGGCATGGAATCCAGTTCCGGTGATGCCCTGCTCTGGTACAACAAGGCGGCCGAGCTCGGACAGCCCGCGGCGCTTACACGCTTAGGTGTAATGACAGGCGATAAGAAGCTCATCAAACGCGCCGTGGATGCGGGCTACGCGCCCGCCATGAGTGCGCTGGCGAAGTTGCAGCCAAGCGACGCAAAAGAACTCTACGAAGCTGCCGCGAGTCGTGGAGAGCCGGAAGCGCTGTTCCGCGTAGGTCGAATAGAGGAGTCCGCTGCGCGTGGATATCCGGAAGCGCTGGCCGCAACCGGTAAGACCGAAGCGGCGGCGAAGGCTGGACACACTCCGTCGATGATCAAGCTCGGCTGGCTGCGACAAGCAGCCGAAGCTGGCGATCCCGAAGGCCTGTATCTTTACGGAATGTCGCTGCCAGATAAAGCCGATGGCGCGAACTGGCTCCGAAGAGCTGCTGAAAAAGGCTTGCCGCGCGCGATGACGGAAGTAGCGCTTCGTTCGACCGATCCCGCCGATCGACGTAAGTGGCTGGAGGCCGCGGCAAAGGCAGGCGAGCCGGAGGGTCTCTATCGATTTGGCATCTTAACCGGCGATCGTGAGTCGCTGCGCAAAGCGGCCGAGAAAGGTTATGCTCCTGCGATGGTCGCGCTTGGCGACAAGGAGTGGCTCGAAAAGGCGGCCGCTGCCGGACATGCCAACGCCTACACCAAACTCGGCCAACTCGATCGCGCCGCCGAGATGGGCGACCCCGAAGCAAAGATGCTTCTCGGAGACGCTCTCCGTTCGAAGAAGCCAAAGCAGGCCTATGCGCTGTACGTGGAATCGGCGAAGGCTGGTTTCGGTCCCGCCATGACGCGTCTGGGCGATTGCTCGTTGAATGGTGTCGGGACATCACGGTCCGATATCGACGCTTTGAAGTGGTATAGGGAAGCCCTGGAGAATGGCGATGCTACAGCGGAAGCCCGACTCAAGTCTCTCGGTAAGTCGCCATAATGGAGTTGTTGTGATCACACGTAGACACGCCGTGCTTTTGGTGGTCGCCGCGCCTTTGGCAGCCGCTGGTAAGACAATCAAGATCGCCTATTTCGATCGGGCAGGTCGCCCAACAGGAGTTCAAGTTGTGGAAAAGATAACGAAGACAGATGCTGAATGGCAAAAGCAGCTAACTCCCGAGCAATTTCACGTCACCCGCCAAAAAGGGACGGAACGGGCAGGCACAGGCAAGTATGCCAAGAGTCATGATGAAGGCACGTATACATGCGTCTGTTGCGGCACGCCTCTGTTCGCTTCAGAGACCAAATTTGAATCTGGCACCGGTTGGCCGAGCTTCTATCAGCCGATCGCCAAACAGAATGTGGACGTCGCTAGTGACCGATCGCACGGAATGACGCGCGATGAGGTGGTATGCGCCCGTTGCGACGCTCACCTCGGTCACGTGTTCCCTGACGGGCCTAAGCCGACCGGACTGCGATACTGCATGAACTCCGCATCTCTGAACTTCATTCCCAAAGAGAAGTAACCTCGAGGACGCCCATCATGAATAATCTCGCGATTCGAAGGATACTCGTGCCTATTGACCTCTCGGCACGATCGGCGGATGCTGCCGAATACGCGCAGGTCGTTGCAGACCGCTTCAACGCTGAGCTGATTCTGTTACACGTACTCGAACCGCTCGCCGCCGATTTCGCGATGACCGACCCAGGGCTTGCGCTGATGACAGACTTCATCGGTCAGCGCAAAGCTGAAGCGGAGGCCGCTCTAGGCCGAATCGGGCCTGTGGGTGGAGCCATACGTCGCCTGATTAGGCAAGGCGACCCTGCCGAACAGATCCTCGAGTGCGCCACGAAGGAGAACGCAGATCTCATCGTGATGCCGACGCAAGGTCATAGCCGCGTCCGGCAGTTTCTTATAGGCTCAGTAACGGCCAAGGTGCTTCACGATGCGACCATGCCAGTGTTAACTGGCGTGCATCTCGAACAAGTTCGCGACTTCCCGGCGTTCGGTTTGGAGCGGATCCTTTGCGCTGTCGATCTCGGACCCCAGAGCGAATCCGTCGCAACGTTGGCGAGGAACCTGGCCAAGGAATTTGGCGCGCGAGTGACTCTAATTCACGTGCTGCAGACGAGCGAGGATACTTCCGAGCGCATCGCATCTCTTTTAGAGACAACGGGCTTAGAGGCCGAATTGGTAATCCAGTCCGGTGATCCGCACAAAGTGGTTAGCGCGACTGCGGAAAAGACAATGGCAGACCTGGTCGTAATCGGTCGCGGCTCATCAAACAGCGTGGTTGGCCGGTTGCGTGCGCAGGCGTACAGCATCGTGCGGCAAGCGCCCTGCCCCGTTTTGAGCGTGTAGCTTTAGTGACCTTCGGCTTCTAAGAATCGCTCGACCTCGATCGCGGCCATGCAGCCGGCCCCCGAAGCCGTAATGGCTTGCCGATAGGTCCGGTCCTGGACGTCGCCTGCATGAAACACGCCGGTCAGGCTGGTCCGGGCACCTCCGTGCGACACGATGTAGCCATCTTCGTCGAGCTCGATCTTGCCCGACAAAAGGCTTTGTATTCGGAATGTGGCCGATTGCGACGAAGAAACCATCGACGTCGCGCCGATAGCTTTCGCCGGTCTTCAGGTTCCGAAGCGTGACACCAGTGACCGTCTTTTGGCTGACGTCATGGACTTCATCGACTACCGTGTTAGTCACCATCTTGATCTTCGGGTTGGCGATAGTGCGGTCAACCATGATCTTCGATGCCCGGAACGCGTCCCGTCGATGAACCAGAGTGACTTCTTCACCGAAGCGCGTCAGGAAGTTTGCCTCTTCCATGGCCGAATCTCCACCTCCGATCACCATGATCTTCTTGCCGCGGTAGAAGAATCCATCGCACGTCGCACACGAACTGACACCATGTCCAATGAGCTTTTGCTCGGACGGCAGATTCAACCACCTCGCTGATGCGCCGGAAGCGATGATGACGGTACGGCGTTTCGTGCCATTCGCCATCGATATTCAGGCGGAACGGACGCTTGGTGAAATCAACCTCGGTGACCGATCCGTGTATATATTCGGCGCCGAAATGCTCGGCCTGCTTCTTCATGTTCTCGACGAGATCTGGCCCATTGATCCCTTCCGGAAAGCCGGGGAAATTCTCGACAAGAGACGTGATGGAAAGCTGACCGCCAGGCTCATGTCCGCCGACAACAAGCGGCTTGAGGTTTGCCCGAGCGGCATAGATGGCCGCAGTGTTTCCGGCACAGCCGGAGCCGATGATCACAACGTTTCGCATGGGAGACAGAGGACTAACTTTCTATGCTAACAAAGCAAAAAGGGCGCCCGGTTGCCGGGGCGCCCTTATTTGATGCTACTGAGTGGTGTTTAGAAGATAAATTTAACCCCCAACCGGCCGGCAAAGCCGGGGTTGAAGAGGTCCGTCATGTTGAAGCGAGGGTCAAGTGCATTGCCCGCTCTTCCATCAGTGGTATTTGCGACCAGAGACTTATAGTCGTACCCGTTCGCTAAGTTTATCCGGCTCAGATCCATCTCCGATGAATTACGTTGCCGATTATAGTCGACAAAGCGATGGCGAGACGTCTTTTGGTTGAACAGGTTTATAACATTCGCCTCGAAGCGGATCTTGCTGCCTTCCGTGAGTGGAACCTCATGACCGACGAGGAGGTCAGTTTGAGTGAACGTGGCCGTACGACCGAGATCGCCGCGACCGTTCACAAAGGTTGGGATGCCGTTGATGGTCCAGCCGTACGTGCTCAACGGTGTTCCGCTGCCGCCATAGAAGTTGCCACCAATCTCCGTGCCCCATTTGAAGGTGTAGGAACCGTACAGCTTGACAACGTGAGGCCGATCCGTTGGAAGCCGTCCCTGAACATCCAAATTGCCGTGCGAATCCCACAGAATCTCGTCCAGATCCCAGGCACGCGACGCGGAATCGCCATTACGAACAGCCGTTCCGGCTGAAGCTTGCGCGTTGCTGTAGGTAGTGCCGCTCGTAGGTGTCCGGACCTCGTCCGTATTGGACAGGCCAGGATAATTCCCTTGCAGACGGCTGTAAACATAGCTGGCGCTTCCCAGCCATCTGTTCGCGAACCGGCGAGTAACGCTCAATTCCAACGCATTGTAGTTCCGAACGGGTTTCGGGGTTGCGAACGGCTCAGTCGCGCCGGACACAGGAGTAATCGTCGACCCGCCCTCTCCTGGGTTTCCGTAATAATAAACTTCATCGCCGTTTACGAGCACTCCGAGGTCTTCGATCGTACGGCCAAGCGAGTTACGGACATAACCAGCTCGGAAGACCATCGTCGGACTGAGCTGAATTTCGGTGCCGATGTTCGTTAGCGTGCTGTACATGGGTTTGATTCCCGGAACTACCGTGTCGAAGTTCGGTACCCGTCGATCGCGGGAAGAACCGGGTACATTGCTCCACAGGTTCTTGCCCGGAAGGCTGGCTCCGTTGCTGGCAGCCGCTCCCGGAACGGCGTTCGCCAGGGAGAACGCATCGGGAGTATCTAGACCACGGTAGTAGACATGCCAGTAATCGGCGCCAAAAGCGCCACGAGCGAGTTGATATTTGACCCAATCGTAGTACTTACCCCAACTACCGTAAACCTTGACCTTCCCGTCGCCGGTAACGTCATAGGTAGCGCCGAGACGCGGAGCAAACTTGTCCGTCCAGCCGAATTCAAAAGCGTTGTCCCGGATGTCACGACGGAACGAGGGAATGGCTTCGCTCTCAAAACGGACACCTAGATTCAGAGTAAGACGCCCTATTCTCCACTTGTCCTGGGCGTAAACGTTGCCGAGCTTAGCGCCCGTCGTGCCTTGGGTACGGAAGTCGTTGACTTCGTAGTAGCCGTATGTGCCACGGTCGCTCTGGCCAGTAACACTGCTGGTGAAAGAACGGTCCCAGTAGACAAATACATACCCGCCGCCAGGGTAGGCCTGATCGACATTATTGACATTCTTCTGAACGCCGCCACCGATCTTCAAGTCGTGTGACCCAAGGAACTGAGCAAAGACGCTATAGTCGGCTTGCACATAAGTACGCGTGCCCAGGTCATGGAAGTTGTTAATGTAGCGTGGTGTGTTGTAAAAGTTCGTGCCGCCTCGTAGATTAGCCGGAATGCTGCTGATCAGGTCGGCCGGAAACGTAGCCGTTGGCGTGCTTGGCGTTGGGGTTTGGTACGTAACGTTTGAGATGCCCGGAATGCCGGTATCTTTGTAATTGTCCCAGAAACGGCCGCCTCGGACCGTCACCAATGAGGTCGGAGTCAAGATGAAATCGACCTGTCCGCCGTAGTTCGATTGTGGAGCGAAGTAACCGATGTTGGGATTCGGCGCGAGAGCCGCAGTCGACGTCGTCAGCGAGTTGCCGAGATAGTTATAGGCAGGCAAAGTTCCGTTTGACTTCGTTGGAGACCATAGCCAAAATGCGCTTCCGCGCAGTTTTGTTGTCGCATCGAACGATATTTTGTTGAATACCTGCCAGAATGTCTGATCGCGATCGATCACTATGGGATTTCTTCCGTTGTCTGCCAAATAGGTGTTCTGCGTGTCCGCGAATCGAGGAGAAGCCGCCGAAAAGAAGAAGAGCTTGTTCTTAACGAAGGCGCCGCCCAATGCATAGCCGACTTCCTGAGTCTTGGAGGGGTTTTTGTGGTCCTGCTGATAGGAAACGGTTCTGTCGTCGAATGGGTCGAGAAGCAGACGCTGGACAGGACCAGCCGAGATCTTGCTTCCGGAATAGTAGTAGTGGACATCACCGTGGAGCGAGTTGCCACCCGACTTAGTAATCGCGCTGATCACACCGCCCATGGCACCGCCATACTCCGCGTCCACACCGCCCGTCTTTACCTGGACTTCCTGCAGAATCTCAAAGACCGCATCCTGGCGCGAAGCGCCGGTGATGATACTGTTCGTGGAAATACCATCGATGTTGAACTGATTTTCCGCCGCAGTGGCGCCATTCACCTGAAAACCATTTTCTAACTGGCCGGTGTTCACCGAAGGTGAAAGATTCACGAGCGATTGGAAAGAGCGAGCTTTCGGCAACCGATCGAATTCTTCTGCAGTGATGTTGTGTGCCACCGTCACGCTGCTGGTGTCAATCAGCGGCACTGATTCAGTAACCTGGATCGTCTGTTCCGTCGCGCCGACCGCCAGTTTGCCGTCGACCTTGAGCTGGCGACCAACCGTCACGATGACGTTGGGCACTTCATATTTCGAAAAACCCTGAAGTTCGAAGACCAGGGTGTAGCGACCGGGTTCAACGTCTCGGAAGATATAGCTGCCTTCCGACGTCGTTGTTGTGCTGAGCACTCGGCCAGTTTCAAGGTTGCGGGCAGTGACTGCCACATTCGGGAGGACTGCTCCCGTGGGATCAGTAGCGTCGCCACGCAATTCACCGAATCGCTCTTGTCCGAAGGATATGCCTGCGAGCAAGCAGAGAGCGAGAAGGCTGCACACGATAGCCTTCAAAGAAGACACAGTGGTACGGTTAACCACCGTTCTCCGGTTTGTCATATTGTAGTCTCCCCAACAAGATTTCTAGAACTTTCGCCTTGTAAGCGAAAGTTGATGGCCCGGGTTTCAGCAAGTCGCCGGATTGCCATCTGAACTGCACGGTGGCGCTTCGTAAAGCGCACCTGTACAACTCGATGATCGAGTTATAGCACTTCTGGCGCCATGGGAGTCACAGTTCTGTAATCAGTAACTTAGGAGCACCCCGAACGTGTGGAGCTACGGTTATCAGTAAGACTCGGAGAAGCCAATCCCGAATATTGGAAGTATAGAAATCGGTCCTATTCGCCGACCCTTCCGATCCTTGCTACACTGGTAATTTCCCCATGAAAATCGGCGTTGTCGTCTTCCCCGGCAGCAATTGCGATCACGATGCTTTCTATGCCGTATCGCAAAATCTCGGTCATCAAGCGGAATACATCTGGCACGATTCGCACGCAGCTCGGCAACGTCGATGCCGTCATCCTGCCGGGCGGATTCTCCTATGGCGATTACCTGCGCTGCGGAGCGATCGCGCGCTTCTCGCCCGTCATGAAGGCGGTGAAGAAGTTCGCCGCCGACGGCGGCCTCGTCATGGGTATCTGCAACGGCTTTCAGATCCTCTGTCGAAAGCGGACTGCTGCCCGGCGCGCTGCTGCGAAACGCCGGTCTGAAGTTCATCTGCAAGCCCGTCGAGATCTCCGTCGAAACCACCGAACTCGCCATTTACACACGCGGCGCAAAGTCGGACAGATCTCTGAAGGTCCCCATCGCTCACGGCGAAGGAAACTACTATGCCGACGATCGCACGCTCGACGAACTCGAAGCCGAGGATCGCATTGTTTTCCGGTACGCCACGCCTTGCAACGGCTCAATCCGGAACATTGCAGGAATTCTGAACCGCGAGCGCAATGTGCTCGGAATGATGCCCCACCCGGAACGCGCAGCCGATCCGCTGATGGGCTCCACCGACGGGCTCGTGATTTTCAAGTTCGCTGGTAAACTCGCTGGCGGCCAAATAAATCAATGACAGCGATTACTCCCGACGTCATCGCGGCACATCAGCTTACGCCGGACGAATACGGCCGGATTATCGCGCATTCTCGGCCGCGAACCCTCCTACACCGAGCTCGGCATCTTCTCGGTGATGTGGAGCGAGCACTGCTCCTATAAGAGCTCGCGCCTGCACCTGAAGAAGCTGCCCACCCGCGGCAAGCCGCGTGCTGCAAGGCCCCGGCGAAAACGCCGGCATCATCGACGTCGGCAACGGCTACGCCATCGCCTTCAAGATCGAATCGCACAACCACCCCAGCTTTATCGAGCCGTTTCAGGGCGCAGCCACGGGCGTCGGCGGCATTCTGCGCGACATCTTCACAATGGGCGCGCGACCCATTGCGGTTCTGGATGCGCTTCGGTTCGGGCCGCTTGAGCATCCCGAAACCGGGCGCGCGTAATGCCCGGATTCTCGAAGGTGTCGTTTCCGGTATCGCGCACTACGGCAACTGCTTCGGCGTCCCCACCGTCGGCGGCGAATGCGTGTTCGAGGAAAGCTACTCCGGCAATCCGCTGGTGAACGTGTTCGCGCTTGGTGTGATCGAGCACGGCAAGGTCTTCTACGGCAAGGCCGACAGGTCCGGGAAATCCGGTCATCTACGTGGGCGCGAAGACCGGCCGCGACGGCATCCACGGCGCATCCATGGCGTCGGCCGAGTTCACCGAAGAATCCCAGCAGAAGCGGCCGAACGTTCAGGTCGGCGATCCGTTCATGGAGAAGCTGCTGCTCGAAGCGTGCCTCGAAGCAATGCAGACCGGCGCGATCGTCGGCATTCAGGATATGGGCGCCGCCGGGTCTGACCAGTTCCTCGTGCGAGATGAGCGGCCGCGCGGGCACGGGCATCGAGATCGACATGCAGTACGTCCCCCAGCGCGAAACGGGCATGACGCCGTACGAGATCATGCTCAGCGAATCGCAGGAGCGCATGCTGCTGGTCGCCGAGAAGGGCCGCGAAGACGAGGTTTTCGCGCGTGTTCCACAAGTGGGGTCTCGATGCGGTCACCATCGGCGTCGTCACCGATACCGGCCGACTGGTCGTGAAGGATCACGGGATCGTCGTCGCCGACATTCCGAGCCGCGAACTCGCGAACGAAGCGCCGCTGTACGACCGGCCGCATACGAAGCCGCTATCGAACGGCACCGATGGAAGCGCCGGACATTCCAGAGCTCGGATCTGAACGCGCGATCTCGAGACGCTGCTCAGCCTCGGGCGATCTTTGCTCCAAGCGCTGGATCTTCCAGCAGTACGACTGGAGCGTGCGGACGAACACGACGCTCGGGCCGGGATCAGACGCGGCGATCGTCCGCATCAAAGAAACCGGAACCGTCGGTCGCGATGTCGCTCGACGGGAACGGCCGGTATTGCTACCTCGATCCTCGCGAGGGCACGAAGCTGATCGTGGCCGAGTGCTGCCGCAATCTTTCGACGGTCGGAGCGCTTCCCGTCGCGACCACCAACAACCTGAACTTCGGCAATCCTGAGCGTCCGGAGATCATGGCGCAGCTTGTGGAGTCGATCGAAGGCATGGCCGAAGCCTGCGAGTTCTTCGACGTTCCGGTGACCGGCGGCAACGTCAGCCTGTATAACGAAACGCTCGGCGACGCGATTTTCCCGACGCCGGTTGTCGGCATCGTCGGCCTGCTGGAGACCGCGCAGCCGGTGCGTTCGCCGCTTTCCGCAACGCCTGGACGGGCCATCATCCTGCTCGGCGGACCTGGGAGAGTGCGACGAAGTCCGTTTCGGCGGCACCCAATACGCCAAGTACGTCATCCAATCCCTGTGGGGTCTGCCGCCCGAGCTCGATATGGATCTGGAAAAGCGGGTCCAGGCAGCCATGCGAGCGGTGATCGCCGAAGGATCTGGCCGAGTCGGCTCACGATCTTAGCGATGGCGGACTGGCGGTAGCGCTGGCGGAGTGCTCCTTCGGAATCCGGCATTGGAGCCCGGGTGCACCTTAGATAGTCGCGATCTGCGGCCCGAATTCCTGCTATTCGGCGAGGCTCCGTCGCGGATTTTGATCTCGACTTCGAACCCGGATCGGGTGACAGGCAATCGCCGCGAAAATTCGGAGTTGAAGCGTTACGAGATCGGTGATACGATTGAGGGCGAGTTGGTCATTCGAAATCGAGCACAGCTCGCTGATTGACCGGCCGATAGCGTCGCTTGCGCGACCGTTGGGCGAGCGCTCTGGAGTCTTCCCTTCAATCCCGGATGTGCAAACCTGATGTTCGACAAACTTCACGAAGAATGTGGCGTCTTCGCCATTTACGGCCATCCGGAAGCGTCGAATCTCGCCTACCTGGGGCTGTACGCGCTTCAGCATCGTGGGCAGGAAAGCGCCGGCATCGCATCGAGCGACCGCCGCGAGATCTACTGCTACAAGAACATGGGGCACGTGGCGGATATCTTTACGCCACACGCGGTTGCCAGTCTGCCTGGTGATCTGGCCATCGGCCACACGCGGTACTCCACCACTGGCGACACGGCTATCGCGCAACGCTCAGCCGTTCTCGGTCGATTGCAACAAGGGCAAAATCGCGGTCGCGCACAACGGCAATATCACGAACGCTGCCGAACTGCGCCGCGAACTCGAAAGCGACGGCTCGATCTTCCAGGCCTCGAGCGACACCGAAGTGATTCTGCACCTGGTCGCACGGTCTCGCGAACGCACGCTGGCGGCCGCCCTGCGCGAAGCGCTGCTGCAGCTCGAAGGCGCGTTCTCGCTTGTGTTCCTCGCTCAGGACCACATCATCGTGGCGCGCGATCCGCACGGGTTCCGTCCGCTGGCGATGGGTCAACTCGAACTGTCCGACGGCCGTCACGCATACGTTTTCGCTTCCGAAACGTGCGCCTTCGACCTGATCGACGCCGTGTACATGAACGACGTCGAGCCAGGCGAGATGGTGATCGTCGGACCCGAAGGAGTCGTACGCGGAGCGCTACGCGCCGAAGGAAGGCCGCTTCTCAGTGCGTCTTCGAGCACGTGTATTTCTCGCGTCCCGATTCCACGGTGTTTGGCCGTTCTGTGCAGGAATCGCGCGAAGTGATGGGACGGCTGCTGGCCCGTGAGTATCCGGTCGATGCCGATATCGTCGTTCCAGTACCGGACTCTGGTGTTGCCGCGGCTCTGGGGTACTCGTCCGAATCGGGTATTCCTTTCCGGCATGGCTTGATTCGCAATCACTATGTCGGGCGGACGTTCATTGAGCCGTCGCAGGCGATCCGCGACTTCGGCGTGAAGCTGAAGCTCAACCCGGTGCGCCATCTGCTTGCCGGCAAGAGAGTGATTCTCGTGGACGATTCGCTGGTGCGCGGAACCACCAGCCGCAAACTTGTCCGCATGGTCCGCAACGCCGGAGCACGCGAGGTCCATCTGCGCATCTCGTGCCCGCCGACGGTTTCCCCGTGCTTACTACGGCGTCGACACGCCCTCCAAAGCAGGAGCTTATTGCCGCGAATCATTCCGTTGAAGAGATTCGACGGTTCGTCGAGGCAGATTCGCTGGGTTATCTCTCGCTGGAAGCACTGAGCCACGCTGTGGCTGACGAAAAGAATCGCTACTGCTACGCCTGCTACACGGGCGAGTATCCCACTCCAATCGTACAGATCGAGCTGCCGGCATCCGCACGTTCCTGAGGCAATGCCGGAGCTAGCCGCCTCGGCTTTGCGCGTTCCGCATTCGCGCATCCGCGAGATCGCCGAGCTCGCGATGTCGATGGAAGGCGTTTACAAGCTCTACTTCGGCGAATCGAACATCCCAACTCCTGATTTCATTAAGTCCGCAGCGAGACAAGCGCTGACGAGATGGATTCACGTTCTACACGGAAAATGCCGGCTTGCCTTCCTTGCGGCTTGCTCTAAGCAGCGTATTACGAGAGGGTCCACGGCGTGAGTCTCGATCCTGCCAACCGGTTTGTGGTCACCGCCTCCGGTGTGCAGGCGCTGAATGCGGGCATTCGCTGCGTTCTGGACCCCGGTGACGAAGCAATCGTCCTGACTCCTGCGTGGCCCAATGGTTCGGCGATCGTCCGCATGTGCAACGCTACGCCGATCGAGATTTCGCATGGAATGGAAGATGGGCGGTTCACTATCGATTTCGCTGCCATGGAAGCCGCAATCACGGCGCGCACGCGTCTGTTGATCTATACCTCGCCGTCGAACCCGCTCGGGTGGGTTGCCACACTGGACGACCAGCGAAAGTTACTCGACTTTGCGCGACGGCATAATTTGTGGTTGTTGGCCGACGAGGTGTACGACCGTTTGTGTTATCGCAACGGATCCATTGCTCCCTCCCTTCTACGGATCGCCGAACCGCAGGATGCAATCTTGATAGCCCAGTCCTTTTCAAAAGCCTGGTGCATGACTGGCTGGCGTCTCGGCTGGCTTGTTTCTCGTCCCGACCTTTGCTCCCGCGCGGCCCATTTCAACGAATTCACTGTCTCTCACGCGCCAAGCGTGTCCCAGCGCGCCGGGGAAACCGCGTTGCAGAAAGGCGAATCGTTCATCGCAGAACTGCTATCGCTGTTGCGGTCGAATCGCGAGTACTGCTTCGAGGCGCTGGCTTCGATTCCGGGTGTCAGCGTACCGGCTCCGGAGGGAGCTTTCTATTTGTTCCCAAAGATTGAAGGGCTGAACGACAGCTTCGCGTTCTGCAAAGACATCCTGTTAACCACCAAGGTAGGACTGGCTCCAGGAGTCGCGTTTGGAGCTGGTGGAGAGGGATCCGTCCGGCTCTGCTACGCAGCGGAACGATCTATTCTCGAGCCGGCGATGGACCGAATCCGCGGATACTTGTCGAGTCGTTACTTCGCTGTCTAGCAGTAATTCGGCATGTTACGGTGGGAAAGATATGAAGTTTGCCATCGTTCTACTCGCCGCCTTCTCTTTGTCGTCCGCTTCAGCCCAAATGGCATTGGGGCGACGGGCGCCCGGATTTTCCCTTCCTGACCTTAGTCAGAAGCAGCACGACCTGCAGGATTATCGAGGCAAAGTTGTCCTTTTCGATTTTATGAGGACAGACTGCCCAAAATGTCAGGCGCTGACGCAAGCACTCGAACAGGTTAAGGCCAAGTATGGGGATCAGGTACAGATCCTATCGGTGGTGACGGCTGGAGCGGATAATTTGGACACCGTCAAACGCTATATGGCTGCCAACAAGCTTTCGAATCCGTTCCTGTTCGATTGCGGTCAAATGACGGCTTCCTACTTGAACATCACGCCAAAAAATCCGCAGCTTCATGTCCCTCAGCTATTGGTCGTAGACAAGAGCGGAATGATTCGAAAGGAATTGAACGACACGACTCCAAACGCGCTGACGCTTCCCTCGATCACCGCAGCAATCGATCCACTTATTAAGTAGTGGTACTTTTACTTAGTCATAGGACCAGTACTTTTAACTGCAATTTTAATACCGAATCGGCGATCCTCTGGTAAAATGGACGCGAGATGAGTCTTCTCTCACCTAGGCTTCAGCTACGCGTTGCACAGAAGCAGATCCTCACCCCGGGTCTGGTGCAGATGGTAACTGTCCTTCAGCTCAATCGTTTAGAGCTGAAGGACATGATCAACCAGGAGATGGCCGAGAACCCTGTTCTCGAGGAGAGTCTCGAAGCCGGAGACGAGATGACGCCCGAGGAGGTTCAGGCGCTTCTCGAACGTGAGCGCTTGGGGGATCCAGCGGATTCGGCGCTTTTGCAGTCCATGAGCGAGACCACGAACGGTATCGTGGACGGCTATTCCGATGCATCTCCGGAAATCGAAGCCCCGCTGGCCGACGGTTCTCCAGCTCCTGTAGAAGCTGCCGAGGTGAAGTCTGACGCGGACCCATTCGACGAGATTGATTTCGGTTCGTTCTTTGACGATTACCTCGATCCCGGGTACAAAACTCCATCCAGCGAGTCGGTTGAAAAGCCGTCCTTTGAAACATTCCTCTCGTCGCCCATAACCCTTGCCGAACATCTGCAGCGGCAGCTTGCGATGGAGGTTTTGCCGGAAGACGTGCGCGATGCCGCAATGGCGATCATTGGCAATCTCGATGACTACGGATATCTCCCGATCACGATCGAAGAGATCGCGCAGGGCGAAGGTCACACGATTGAGGTTGTCACCGCTGCATTAAAGTTCGTGCAATCACTCGATCCCGCGGGCGTTGGCGCTCGTGACATGCGCGAGTGTCTGTTGATCCAGATCGAAGGCAGGAACGGAAAAGGTGGTGTGGCTTGGCAGATCATCTCCAACCACCTAAAGCTGCTCGAGACAAAGCAATTTAAGGAGATCGCCAAGCAACTCGGCCGCCCGCTTGAGCACGTGCAGATTGCCGTTAGCATGATTCGGCACCTCGACCCTCGGCCAGGGATACGTTATTCGGGACAGGATGCGCGTTCTATCGAGCCTGATGTTTATATCTCGAAAGACAGCGATGACTACATCATTCAGTTAAATGATGAAGATATTCCGCAACTTCGGTTGAATTCGCAGTACCGGCGAATGCTCGATCGTGAGCAGGAGCCAAGTAAGGAAGTTCGCAATTACGTAAAAGAAAAGTATGCTTCTGCGCTGCAGTTGATGAAGAATATCGAGCAGCGCAAGCAGACGATTCTTAAAGTTTGCCAATCGATTGTGCAGCGACAACGCGCGTTTTTGGAACTCGGCCTGGATGAATTGAAACCGATGATGATCAAAGAGGTGGCCGAAGAGATTGGCGTCCACCCTTCGACAGTCAGCCGCGCTGTCGCAAGCAAGTATGCGCATACGCCACAAGGCGTATTCGAACTACGTTACTTCTTCTCTGAGGCAGTGCAGGGGCCATCCGGCGGCGGCACGCCTTTGCTGATTCTGAAGCGAAGAGTTAAGAAGATGATTGAAGAGGAAGACGCACGGCAGCCCCTAACAGACGAGCAGATCACCGCGCGCCTGCAATCGGAGGGAATTCAAGTCACTCGTCGCACAGTTGCGAAGTACCGGGAAGACATGAAGATTCCTTCGACGCATCAAAGACGCGTTCGCGAATAATCATCTAGCTCCAGAGGCGTTACCATAGCGTCTAGATATATGGAGGTCATCTCCTGATGAATATTACCTGGACCGGAAAACAAGAATTCTTAGATCCAACACAACAGAAGACTCTTGATTCGAAGATCGCGAAGGTTTCGAAGCTGCTTGATGGTGGCAGGAAGAGTGACAAGAATGCGCACATGATTCTTCATCAGCACAAGAATCAGCACCGCGCGGAAGTCACGCTAAACTTTCTGGACCATCAGCTTGCTAGCGAACATATTGATGGCGATCAGTTCACGGCCATCAATGTGGCGATCGAGAAGCTGGAAAAGCAGATTCTGAAGGTCCGGGACAAACGTCGCGGTATAAAGACGGGTCCACGGGAAGGATGGGAAAAGGGCGCCGCAACAGACGTGATGACTGACGTCGACAGCGGTCGGAATAAGGTTTCCGAAGCACAGCCTGTCAACGGACGTCCCCAGGTTTTTCGAGTCGTTCCCGGCGAAACGAAACCAATGACCGCCGAAGAAGCGCTTGTTGAGATCGAGGCTAACGAGTCGTATCTCGTATACGTCAATTCGACTACGCACCGTCCCGCGGTTATTCTGCGAAGGCAGGACGGCAATTTCGATCTGGTTGAGTGCTGATACCAAATTTGGATGAGCGCCAAGGAAGCGGCTCGTGTACCACGAAAATCCCGAACTGACGCGGACCGGCGCGAACTGGTCATCATCACAGGGTTAAGCGGCTCGGGCAAGGGGACCGTACTCAAGGCTCTTGAGGATCTGGGCTTCTACTCAGTCGATAATCTTCCCATCGAGCTCATGCCAAAATTCGCTGAGCTTACGATGGTTTCGCCCACCATCCGCAGAGCGGCGCTTGTAGTCGACATTCGAGAAGGTGAAGCGCTCAAAAGGTTCCCGTCAATTTATAAAAACCTCAAACGGGAACTTCGAACGACCTTGATGTTTCTTGAAGCGGCGGACGACATGCTCGTTCGCCGCTACAGTGAGACACGGCGACCGCATCCACTCGGAGGAGACGCGACCGTTCCGCAAAGTATTGAAACGGAACGCGCGGCGCTCACCCCAATACGCAAGCTAGCTGATATTACGATCGACACCTCTAAATTCACGGTTCACGAGCTTCGTGACGTGGTTAAAGGGAAATTCCAGGGCGACCGGGAGGAAGGTCGGATCATGATACAGGTGACAAGCTTCGGTTTCCGCCACGGAATACCGAGCGACTCGGATCTTGTATTTGACGTTCGATTTCTACCGAATCCGAACTATATCCCGCAATTCAAACCGCTGACTGGTCGACATCCCGGTGTGGCAAGATATATCCGGAGTTTTCCACAAACGCAGGAATTCATCACCCGAATTTCAGAATTGCTCGAATATCTGTTGCCACATTACATACGCGAGGGAAAAAGCTATCTGACTATCTCATTTGGCTGCACAGGCGGTCAGCACCGATCGGTAATGATGGCGAGTGAATTTCGCAAGCGATTGACCGAAGCCGGATACAAAGTCAAAGAAACCCATCGCGATATGCCTCGATAGGTATCTACCTGTCAGGAGGATTGCATGGTAGATCCGAACCGGCTATGGCGTGGCGCGCTCAGTGAAATTGCGCCCGGTGTGTAGTATCTGCCGATCATGATGACGAACGTGTACTTCATCGGCGAAAAGAACGGTCGTTGGGTATTGGTCGACGCGGGTGTTCGCGGCGGAGGGATGCGCATCAAGCAGGCCGCGATAGACACGTTTGGACAATCTCCGGAGTGTATCGTGCTCACGCACGGGCACTTCGATCATGTCGGCGCTCTGCCGCAGCTAGCGCAAGATTGGAAAGTCCCTGTCTATGCTCATGCGAAAGAGACGCCGTTCCTGGACGGCACTTCAAATTATCCGCCGCCCGACCCAACGGTGGGCGGATTCATGGCGCAGATGTCACGGTTTTTCCCAACGGTGGAATCAATCTCGGGGTTCACCTAAGAACATTGGCAGATAACGGGCCGATTCCCGGGTTGTCAGACTGGGAATGGATTTTTACTCCAGGGCATACTTCGGGCCCACATATCATTGTTTCGCGAGAGGGATGTTAACGAAATCATGTAAGACGTTTAATGCAATGAGTACCGTATTCGGACAAGTTCAGTTGCAAAGCGCCAAGTGTAGATGTACAGTTGACTAATCCAAAACGCGGGGGTTTTGCATGCGAACTAGGTTGTTTGCTATTTTTTTGCTCGTTGTTGCTCTGATTGTTCCTGGGTACGGTCAGACCTTCGGCGATATCAGCGGCGCTGTCCGCGATTCATCAGGCGCCTCCATTCCAGGCGCGCAAGTCACACTCGTTAACGTTGACACGAACGCGACACGTACGGCGATCAGTAACGACGCTGGATTTTATAGTTTTCCAGCGCTGCCGCCCGGAACATATAGCGTCAAAACCGAAAAAACCGGTTTCAAGACTGTAACCCGGCCGGACATTCTGATTCAGGTACAGCAGAGCGCTCGAGTCGATGTCGAGTTGCCCGTTGGGCAGGTGAGCGAGTCGGTTGAAGTGTCAGCGACCGCCGCCATGCTCACGACGGAGAATGCGACGGTCGGTACAGTCATCGAGAACAAGCGCATCGTTGATTTGCCCTTAAACGGACGCAATGCATTGAGTCTGGTCGCGCTGTCCCCGAACGTAAGCTTCGGTTTCCCTTCGGCGGGTCAAGCCGGAAGCCGTCAGGGTGGAATTCGGGCCGATCGGTCCATTTCGATCGCTGGTCAACGGTCCCAGTTTAATCACTTTACTCTCGATGGCGTAGAGAATACCGATCCGAACTTCAATACCTATGTTGTTGAGCCTTCGGTAGATGCACTGCAGGAGTTTAAAGTCCAGACGGGTATCTACCCAGCGGAGTTTGGGCGCGGTACTGCCCAAGTGAACATGTCGACAAAGTCTGGGTCGAACGACTTTCATGGGACTGTCTACGAGTTCCTGCGAAACGATAAGTTGGATGCTAAGAACTACGCCTTCACAACAGCCCGCCCCCCGAAAGATCCGTTCAAGCTAAATCAATTCGGCTTCACGATTGGCGGTCCGGTCTTAATTCCGAAGGTCTTCGACGGCAAGAACCGCGTGTTCTTCATGACGAACTACGAATGGTTCCGTCAACGCCGAAACGTTCAGGGCTTGTTCACGGTGCCCTTGGCTGCCACCCGCACCGGTGATTTTTCGTCGCTGCCTTTTGGTACGCAGGGGATTTATGACCCTGCGACTCGACCAAATCCGGGCGCTTCCGGTGGGTCCCTTTTTCCGGGCAACATTATTCCCGCGAACCGCATTGCCGAGCAATCGAAGAAGTTCCTCGAGTTTCTGCCGGAGCCGAATCTTCCTGGCCAGACGCAGAACTATCAGGCTGCCCAAGGTCGACCCATCAACCGTGACCAGTTCACCGGGCGATTCGACTTTGTGGAGTCCTCAAATTCGCAATGGTTCGGACGGTACAGTTTTGGTGACGAAAACTCGCTCGTAGAAGCCCTGAAGCTGAACGGCGAAAAGGTGGTCACAAACTTCAAGCAGTATATGGTCACCAACACGCGCGTGCTTACGAGCACACTGGTTAATGAAGCGCGTTTCGGCTTCAGCAAGTTCTACAACACAACGGGTCCTGAGCTTGCGTTTACTCGCGACGTTGTGTCCGAAATCGGGATTCCCGGGCTCAGCCCCGGACCAGAGGTACAGTGGGGAATTCCCAGAGTCGGCTTAGACCATGGTTTGTCAGGCTTTGGAAACGGGTCAGAAGGTCCTTACGAAAACAATAACCGCTCAATTCAGTTCATCGATAATCTGAGTTGGATCCGCGGCAAACACAGCTTCAAATTCGGTGGGGAGTTTCGAAACGACGCGTACCGGCAGGTGGGCAACCAGTTTGCTCGCGGCGAGTTTCTCTTTATCCGAAACGCGACGCGCAACCCTGGGGCTGCCGGCGTAACGGGTGACTCGTTTGCCGACTTCCTGCTTGGTCAACCTTACCAGGCGGAGGCTGCCATCACCATCGCAAACGCCGACTTTCGCGCGAACACCATGTACTTCTATGTGGATGACACTTGGAAGATCAGCAACCGCGTTACGCTCAGTTTCGGCTTGCGTTATGAGAACACGCCGCCGTGGGAAGACCAGACCGGAAACCTTTTCAATGCAATCGTTCCGTATGAGCATCACCCCACGGACTACCGAAACGCTCAGCCTGCTCGTAATATGTTCCCTTACTTCCTGCGGCAAGGTGAAGCGCGTCAAAACTGTTTTGAAGGAATCTCGATCAAGCCCTGGATCGCCGACCCAGCCCCTGCGATCAACGCCTTCGGACCTCCGGATGTGCGCTGCGATGGTTCTCTCGGAAACCGGCTTGTCGGTCGAGACAACAATGACTGGGCGCCGCGCTTCGGGATCACATGGGCCCCCACGGACAAATGGGTCATCCGGGCAGGCGGCGGCAACTTCTATTCGCAGGATACGGGCAATCCCCGATTTGACATGGCCCGTAATCTCGCTGGTCGAGGTCGCGACAATTCGGATAACAAATTCCTTAACTGGAACAACGCGATTCCCCAGAGCGGAAACCTTCCACCGCGGCCGTATAGCTTTGCCAATCCGTACGACCGGCGCACTCCCTACTCTATCCAGTACATGCTGAACGTTCAGAGAGAACTCCCGGGAAACACGTTGGTCGAGATCGGATATCTGGGTAGTGTCAGCCGACGTTTGGAGGCCCTACGATCTGCCAACGAGGCGCTCCCGGCGCCGCGAAGCTCGGGTCTATCCGTCGCACAGCGCTCGCCGTTCCCGAATTTTGGCATCATTCAGCTCGTCGATAACGGTGGCAAGGCAAACTACAATTCGCTCGGTACGAAGCTCACCAAGCGATATTCGAACGGCCTTACCTATCTGGCGAGCTACACTTTTTCGAAGTCGATCGATCTCTCGTCTTCGATTCGCACACAAGGCAATGACACGCTATTTCCGATGAATAGCTATTGCCGCGAATGCGAACGCGGCCTTTCTGCATTCGATGTGCGCCATCGCTTTGTCACCTCCGCTCTGTATGAACTGCCGATCGGAAAAGGAAAGGGTCTCGATGTTCAAAATGGCGTCTTGAACACCCTCGTTGGTGGTTGGCAAGTCGGGTCGATCGTCACCTTTCAGAGCGGTTTTCCGATCAATCTTTCACAAAGTGGCGATCCGTCGAACGTCGGCGCCACCTATGATCGGCCGAACGCGACTGGAATCAGCCCGGGAGAGAACTGGGAACCGACGCCTTCAAAGTGGTACAACCCGGCGGCGTACTCCAGGGTTCCGGATGGCTTCCACGGCAACGTCGGACGAAACTCTGAGAGCACACCGGGAATGTTCTCCTGGGACTTCTCGATGCTCAAGGACTTCAATTTCACGGAGCGGCATCGTTTGCAGTTTCGCTTCGAGGCGTTTAACTTCCCGAATCATCCGGTTTGGGGAAATCCTGATAGCAACATAAACAGCGGCTCCGCTATTGCAGGATCACCGAATGCGCCGAATTCCAACTTCGGCCTCATTACGAGTACGCGCACAAATATGCGCAATCTCCAGTTCGGATTAAAGTACGTCTTTTAGATCGAATTCTCTTTTTGAATGTTGGCCTGCCACTTGAAACGGTGGCAGGCCATTTCTTTGCGTAACGAAGAAAGCTTTTCAGTGCGTCTACAATCGGATTTGAACGAATGATACCTAAGGTGCGTAAGGCGGTTTTTCCTGCAGCAGGGCTTGGAACACGTTTTCTTCCGGCAACGAAGGCAATGCCGAAAGAAATGTTACCCCTTGTCGACAAGCCCTTGATTCAATATGGCGTCGAAGAGGTAATTCACTCGGGCGTGCAGAATATCATCATCGTGACTGGCCGCGGCAAGTCCTCGATCGAGGATCATTTCGACGTCAGCTTCGAACTCGAACACCTTCTTGAATCACGTGGGAAAAAGGACATGTTGGCCGCGGTTCGCGGCATATCAGACATGATCGATGTGTCCTATGTCCGGCAGAAGGAAGCGCTCGGACTCGGACACGCTGTACTGCGCGCCAAGGAGCTCGTCGGGAATGAGCCCTTCGCGGTTGTACTCTCCGATGACGTGATCGATGCCGAGATCCCCTGTATGCGGCAACTCCTCGACGTCTACGAGTATTTCGGCGCATCCGTGCTCGCCTTGATGGAGGTCCCTAACGAGAACATTTCTGCGTATGGTGTTGTCGACGCCGAGCCGGTCGCCCACAATGGCAGCCGGGATCGCTTGTTCAGAATAAGAAACATGGTCGAGAAGCCGAAAGCCTCAGATGCTCCCTCGAATCTTGCCATCATCGGGCGATACGTTTTGACGCCGGAGATCTTCACATCGATCGAATCGGTACAACCGGGATCAGGTGGAGAGATCCAACTGACTGACGGCTTGCGGCACCTGTTGCGTAACCGTCCTATCTATGGTTTGAAGTTCGACGGCACTCGCTACGACGCCGGTGATAAGCTCGGCTTCTTGAAAGCCACGGTGGAATTCGCGATGAAGCGGTACGATCTTGGTGAACCGTTTCGCGCCTACCTGAAAGGCTTGGCGCTCTGAGATAGATAATACGTTCATGCTCCGGAGAACGTTTGTTGCGGGTGCAGGTGTGACATCACTGGCTCAATCTGTTGCAGCGCAAGCAAGGCCGAAGGCGAAGCTCGGCATCGATCTATTCAGCGTCCGAAGTTCAAACTACACTCCTTTCGAATACCTCGATTATTCGGCCAAGCATGGCGGTAATCTCGTACATTTTTCCGAGATACGATTCATCGGAAATCTGGAGCCCGACAATCTTCGTAAGGTCCGTGCCCACGCAGAAAAGCTGGGGATTGAACTCGAGTTGGGAATGCGTTCAATCTGTCCATCGTCCAAAGCTTTCGACGCGGCACAAGGAACAGCCGAGCAGCAGATCGAGAAAATGCTGACGGCGGCTAAGCTCGTTGGATCGCCGATCGTGCGGTGCTTCCTGGGTACGATGAACGATCGCGTCGGACCTATTCCGATCGAGGGTCATATCGAGAACACAATCAAAGTTCTCAAGAACGTCCGGTCGAAGGTTGTCGATGCGGGGCTGAAGATCGCGATTGAGAATCACGCTGGCGATATGCAAGCCCGGGAGCTGAAGACTCTGGTAGAAGGCGCAGGGAAAGACTTTGTCGGGGTGTGCCTGGATTCCGGGAATCCTTTGTGGGTACTCGAAAGTCCGCATTTGACGCTCGAGACGCTCGCTCCCTACGTGCTTACGAGTCACGTTCGCGATACCGCAGTGTGGCGTGTTCCGGAAGGCGCTGCGGTTCAGTGGGTACGCATGGGTGACGGTAACATCGGTATCGATCGATATGTCAAACGGTTTCTGGAACTGTGTCCCGGCAAAGCCATCACTCTCGAAATTATCGTTACCGGCGCCCGTAAGTTTCCATACTTCGATCCGAAGTTCTGGGAAGGCTACCGCAACGTACCTGCGTCCGAGTTCAGTCAATTCGTGGCGCTTGTCGACAAAGGGGACGTTCGCAACCCCTCTCCACCTGTCCCCAAAGAGCAACAGGCGCAGCGCGAGCGGGAAGATCTCGAAGCGAGCGCACGGTGGTTGCGGGATTTTCTTTCAAAGAACGCATAGCGAATGTCTCAGAGTCGATTGGATGAACTGCGGCGCAGACACGCCAACGCCGAGAACGGCGGCGGCGAGGAGCGCCGCAAACGGCAGCATGCCGAAGGAAAACTGAGCGTTCGAGAGCGCATCGACCTTCTGTTGGACGAAGGTTCCTTCGAAGAGCTCGACAAACTGGTCCGTCACCGTTGCCGGGATTTCGGCATGGATAAACAGGTTGTCGATGGGGATGGTTTTATCACTGGCTACGGCTTGGTCCATGGCCGGCCTGTCTATGTCTTCGCCCAGGATTTCACCGTCTTCGGCGGATCGCTTTCCGAATCAAACGCTCTGAAAATCGTGAAGCTCATGGATCTCGCGCTGAAGACCGGCGCTCCAGTGATCGGATTGAATGATTCCGGCGGCGCGCGAATCCAGGAAGGCGTTCTGTCCCTAGCGGGATATGCCGACATTTTCTTGCGCAACACCCTTAGCAGCGGCGTTGTGCCCCAAATATCGGCTGTAATGGGTCCCTGCGCGGGAGGGGCGGTCTATTCGCCCGCGCTAACGGACTTCATCTTTATGGTGGACCGAACCAGCCATATGTTCGTCACCGGTCCGGATGTCATTAAAACCGTCACCCATGAAGATGTAAGCAAAGAAAAGCTAGGCGGCGCTGTGACCCATAACTCGGTGAGTGGCGTTGCTCACTTTCTGTCGCCCAGCGACGCCGATTGCCTGCGCAATATCCGTGAGTTGTTGACGTATCTTCCTCAAAATAATCAAGAAGATCCGCCGCGAATGGCTTGTGACGATCCCGTCGAGCGCCAGGACCCCGAACTCGATAGCATCGTGCCGGCGCAAGCACAAGCTCCTTACGACATCCGTGACATCATCCACCGGATTGTTGATCGTGGAGTTTTCTTTGAAGTGCAAGAACACTTTGCCAAAAACATTGTGATCGGGTTCGCAAGAATGGGTGGGGCTTCGGTGGGCATCGTTGCAAATCAGCCCGCAGTACTGGCTGGATGTCTAGACATCAATTCTTCTACGAAGGCGGCTCGCTTTGTCCGTTTTTGTGATGCTTTTAACATTCCGATACTCACATTCGAGGATGTACCTGGATTTCTTCCCGGTACAGAGCAGGAGTTTGGAGGCATCATTCGTCACGGCGCTAAGCTACTCTACGCCTACGCTGAAGCAACGGTACCGAAGATCACGATCATCACCCGTAAGGCTTATGGTGGAGCGTACTGCGTGATGGGGTCGAAGCATCTGCGGACCGACATTAACTTCGCTTACCCCACCGCAGAGATTGCTGTGATGGGAGCCGAAGGCGCCGTCAATATCATCTATCGCCGTGAATTGCAGGGCGAAGCCGCAGCCGGGAGAACGCAGAAAATCGAGGAGTACCGAGATCGATTCGCCAGCCCATTCATTGCGGCCGAACGGGGATTCATCGACGATGTCATTGAACCACACGAGACGCGTCCGAAGGTGATCAAGGCCCTAAGGCTCCTTGAAACCAAGGTGGACACGATGCCGAAAAAGAAGCACGGGAACATCCCGTTGTAGCCAGTTCTTCATTTGGTTGTATTAATCCGCTGATAAGCTCTGGTGTTCCGGCTTTCACACCCACAACACAGGAGAAGATCTTGAGACAATTTGCACTTGCTGCTCTCGCGGCATGCATTTGCGCGACTGCGCAGGATATCAAGCTAGAAAAACTAGGGAGCTACACCACAAGTGTGTTCAATCGCGGAGCCGCCGAAATCGCCGCATACGACGCGCGCACGCGCAGGTTGTTTGTAGTAAACGGGGACTCTGCGAGCATCGATATTCTCGACATCGCCGACCCTACGAAACCTGGCTTGATTAATCGGGTTCGTATACCGGAGAGGTACGGAGCTTCTGCGAACAGCGTAGCGGTTCGCAATGGCCTGGTTGCTGTCGCGGTAGAGGCCGCGAATCGACAACAGCCGGGATCGGTCGCTGTTCATGGATGCCAATGGCCGCATTATGACGGGTGTCACCGTCGGAGCCGTTCCCGATATGCTCACATTTACTCCCGATGGTTCCAAGGTCCTGGTCGCGAATGAAGCTGAGCCGAGCGCGAATTACGCGACCGACCCCGAGGGGAGTGTAAGCATCATCGATATCTCGAAAGGCACGGACGCGCTCCAGCAGTCCGATGTCAGGACAGCCGAGTTCAAGAAGTACAACGGGACTCCGTTGCCGGCCGGTATCCGTGTATTCGGCCCGGGAGCCACGCCTGCCCAGGATTTCGAGCCAGAATATATCGCGGTATCCGCTGATAGCGCCACAGCGTACGTAACGCTTCAAGAGAACAATGCGATCGCCGTGTTGGATATCAAAGCCGGTGAGTTCACACGTCTAATGCCGCTTGGATTTAAGGACCACAGCGCAACCGGAAATGGGCTGGACGTCAGCGATCGTGATGACAAGATCGACATTCGGAATTGGCCGGTACTTGGGCTCTATATGCCCGATGCGATCGCAAGCTTCCAGTCGAATGGACGATCTTATCTGATCACCGCGAACGAAGGCGACACACGGGAGTACACAGCGTTCGGAGAGGAGCGGCGAGTCAGCGCTGTCCGGCTGGACCCAGGACAGTTTCCCAACGCCGCCGATCTTCAGAAGCCGGAGCAATTGGGTCGGTTGACCGTGAGCGCTGTCAATGCCGATCTCGACGGCGATGGAGATTTCGACAAGCTATTCCTGCCCGGAGGGCGGTCCTTCACAATCTGGACTCCGGACGGTAACCTGGTATTCGACAGCGGCGATCAGTTGGAGCAGATTACCGCGAAGGCCTTCCCGAAAGAGTTCAATTCGGACGCTACCGGTGGTTTCGACACGCGGAGCGACAACAAGGGACCCGAACCCGAGACTGTAATCGTCGGAGCGTTGAACGGCCGTCAGTACGCATTTATCGCCCTCGAGCGCATGGGCGGCGTCGTGATCTTCGATGTGACCGATGCGACTAAGCCGCGATACGTCAGCTACGAGTGGGCACGGATAGAGGGTGGTAACGCCGCTGCCGGAACCGGGGGTGATCATGGCCCCGAAGGCCTCCTGTTCATTCCTGCCGCCGCTAGCCCGACAGCTCAGCCGCTTCTTGTGGTGGCGAATGAGGTCAGCGGATCGACAACGATCTACCGCATAACCGAAGTCGCGCCAGCGCTTCTCGCTCAGATCAGCGGCGGTCAGGTGACCACCTCCGTCCCTGAGGTCATTCTGGACGGCAGCAGCTCCATCGGTACTGGTCTCACGTATGAATGGAAGTCTATCGGGCGGTCGGCTGCCATTACTCCAATCCCAGGCGATCCCACGAAGGTCCGAATCCAATTCGGCGAGGGCTATGGCGAGTACGGCGTGGAACTCCTAGTCACCGACAGCCAGAAGGCAACCAGTTCCGCGCGAACAACGATCACTTACTTGGGTGGAGAATAACTCGATTGCTTAGGGGGTTGGGAAAAGACCAGACCCTTACGGGCGCCGGGGAGGGTTGCTTCAGGGGTCTTTTCTATGAGGTTAGTCTCGCTTTGGTGGGAGTTGCCTCCCCGGCTTGATTCCAATATTAATATATGGAATTCTGGAATGCAACAGAAATCTGTATACTTACCGTTATTTCTTTTTGACCTCGACTCCGGAGATCTCCTCTAAAACCTTGATGGTGCTACAGATATCCTCTTCTCCGTAGCCCTTGGCGATCGCGGCCCGAAACATCTGCTGCGTCAATCCCGTTAATGGAAGAGGCACCTGAAGCTCGTTGGCGGACTCAAGCATCAACCCGATGTCCTTGTGCATCCACTTAACGCTGAAGTTGGTGGAGAAATCTCGACGTAAAACGTACGGCGCTTTAAAGGATATCAAGCCAGACTTGGCGGCGCTGTTGTCTAGGATGTCCAGCATCAATTCCGGGTCGACGCCGGCCTTCGATGCCAAGACCATACCTTCATTGAATGCTTGCAATATGTTAGAGAGGATGAGGTTTTGGGTTAGTTTCGCATTTAGACCCATACCGGATCCGCCGCAATAGTAGAGCTTCTTACCCATGGGCTCGAAATACGGGCGGACACGTTCGAAAACTTGCTGATCGCCACCGATCATGAAGGTGAGGTTGCCGCCTTCCGCTCCCGGCTTAGAGCCGGTGCAGGGCGCATCCAGGAAATGGAATCCTAAGGCGGAGAGCTTTTCCCCGATCTTTCGGCTGGATGACGGAGAAACCGTACTGGCGTCGGCAATCACAGCGCCCTTCTTAGCGCCCTTTGCTACGCCGTCGGAACCAAGGATGAGATCCTCTGACATTCCGCCGTCACCGACGCACAGGAAAATACATTCTGCGTCCTTTGCGGCTTCAGCGGGGGTAGAGCAGAACCGGCCGCCGGAAGCCTCAGCCAATTGCTTCGCCTTAGCGGCTGTGTGCGACCACAGGCCTACCTCATGTCCTGCCTGTAAGAGGTTGCGGGCCATGGGGTAGCCCATGATGCCCAGTCCAAGAAATCCGAGTTTCGCCATTCGTGCCTCCTGTTGTTGGTGTGGAAGGCCCATTGTATGCCAACCGAACGGCAACACTCGGCTTGACGAAGGGAGAGAGCTACATCCGAACAGTTTCAGCGCCGCGCGACATCCCCGTGAGGATGCGCAGTACAACCAAATCTGATGGGTGGTACGTCGGGACGGACGTGTCGACGGAAGCAGTCGCGTCCTTCACGATATAGTCGCGCACGAGCGAACGGAGTTGGTCGATGCTGACACCGAGCAGGTCTGCCGCTTCGTGCTCTGAGTATTGAATCTTCTGGGCCTTTGTCATGCGTTATGTACCTCGCCTCTGCTATGCATTCTACGGGGTTCAAGTCTTTCCCCCAATCGGGCGGAGTGCTTAGTAGAAGGCGGGTATCGCCTGACGGACCAAAGTGGGGAGCGTACTAGGACGAATAGCTCCCCAACGTAGGTCGGCCTATTTCGCTGGCGCTGGTTTCGGCGCTGGTGTTTCGGGGGCAACTTCGCCGCCGAAAGTAATGGTCGTGTCGGCCTTGAACCGCTTGTAGTCGTCGTAACGGACGGTCAGCTTGATACGAACATCGCCCGTTTCTTTGAAATGAAGGGTGCTATTCGCGATCGTGAAGGTCGGAAACCAGTACTTGCCGTCGATCTGCTCGCGATAAGTCTCGAACTTTGGAAACGCCTGATCAGTACCCTTCTTGATGATTCCCGTAGAACGGCCGTAGCTTTTTACAATCATCAGGTCTCGGTCGTCCACCCAAATCTGTCCGACAAAATACCGTTTTCCGGGTTCCATCTTCTTGGGCTTAACCGCGAACACGTAGCATGGGGACCTCATCGGCATTCTGCCGGCCCAACATACCGCACGTGATAGCCGTCGATCTCTTCCGTGGTCAAGACAAAAGGAAGGACGTTACGTAAGTCCTGTTCGTCTTCGGGGGAGAGAGAAATCCGCTGGAGCGTCGCCATTGGGGCTCGCGCAACCTTCTCAGTACGGCGTCCGTTCTTTTCGAAGATGATATCTGAGACGATTTCCCACTTGCCGCCAGGGATCCCGGTCTCGTCGAATTCCTGGATTTTGGCCGTCTGACGGTACGTGTAGACCTCGCGAGCCTTTGCGAACGAAGATTCGTTCGCGGCAAACGTTCGGATAATCTTTTCGATTTCCTCGGGCGCGGGGTCGGATTTCACCGTGTTCGCTGATGCCACACTCGAGATCAGGAACAGTGACAAAGCGGTGCAGACACGTACACGCATAGATATCCTTCTTTCTCTAAGGACGAGTTTGCCAGTGAAGGGGTTTCAAAATCAACCATTTCCCTCTAGAAAGCGGCGAGCGATCAGAACCCGCTGCATGTTGTTCGTGCCCTCGTAGATGCGTCCGATTTTGGCGTCACGATAGAGCTTCTCCACAGGATAATCCTTTGTGAACCCGGCGCCACCAAAAATTTCGACCGCTCTCGACGCGACCTTCTCTGCCATTTCGGAAGCAAAGTACTTCGCCATCGCCGCCTCTGTGACGAACGGCTGTCCATTGTCGCGTAGATGGGCGGCGTTGTAGACCAGCAGCCGTGCCGCCTCGATGTCCACTGCCATCTCGGCAATTTGGAACTGGATTCCCTGAAATTCCGCGATCGTTTTGCCGAACTGCTTGCGCTCGCGAGCGTAGGCGACCGCGTGACGGAACGCGCCTTCCGCGAGGCCGAGCATTTGTCCACCGATGCCGATACGCCCCTCGTTCAAGGTTTCGATCGCTACTTTATAGCCTTTTCCGACTTCTCCGAGGACTCGTGAGGCGGGGACGCGGCAATCTTCAAAAATCACCTCGCAAGTCGAGGAAGCTCGGATGCCAAGCTTATCTTCCTTGTGTCCAACCCGGAATCCGGGAGTGTCACGCATCGACGATAAAACACGTGATGCCTTTGTAGCCCGCGAGCGGATCTACGGTTGCGAAGACAAGAAAAATTCCCGCCTCGGCGGCGTTCGTAATCCATAGCTTGCGTCCTGAAATCGTGAAATGGCCATCAGCTTCTGTAGCACGTGTCTGTAAAGCGAAAGCATCGGAACCCGAGCCCGCCTCCGAGAGCGCATACGCGCCGACCGTATCCTTCGCAAGACGCGGGAGATGCTCGCGCTTTTGTTCGTCCGTGCCCCAACGCAGGAGCGCATTGACCACTAGCGTATTCTGGACATCCACGATCACGGCTGCAGCGGGATCGACTGCGGCGATCTCTTCTACCGCCAGAACCGATTGGAAAAACGTCCCGCCCTGGCCGCCGAACTCTTCGGGTATCTCGATGCCCATCAGGCCAAGACCGAAGAGCTTGTCCAGAATGTCTCTGCGGAACTCGCTGCGAGCATCCATGTCACGCACGTGAGGCAGGATCTCCGTCCGTGAGAAGGCTCTCACGGAGTTCCGGAACATGAGATCTTCTTCGCTGAGTTGGGTCAGCGGCTGCATTGGCTTTAGCCCTTCGCTAGCGGATAGTTTATGGTATCGAGGAGCCACTCTTTGTTGTTGCGCACGTCGGTGGTGAGGCGCTCGACTAACTGATCCCGCGCTTCAAACAAACGATATCCGTTTCGCGGGCGAAGATAACCGCTCTTCTTGTCATCGTCTTGAAGACCGCGCTCGTACCGCGAACGATTCTCTAGCAGCGCTTTAACGAGGAACGGCATGAGGCTGGAATAATCGCCTTGCATGCTTTCAGTAGTCTTCAAATAAGTGTCTTTATCGACTTTGCCCCAGGTCACTGCTTCTGCCGGCGGACACGACGAAAGAGAACCGTCGGTCACGGGCGCCGTGACAATTTGAACGTCAAATTGATAGCCACGAACATCAGCGATCCCGAGCACCTGGCCGAGGGCTGGCTCCGGCTGAAGATTGTAATTCTTAGGAACGCCTCCGCCGAGAATCAATGTCGCTAGTGATTTCGCGGGGCTTTCAAACAACCCCCATCGATGGTAGGCACACGCTTCGAACACCTCCGCATGCATGTCGAGTTCGAATGCGTACCGCTGACCGATGCCCGCTCGCTCCATGGCCCATAGCTTCATCGAATTCAGGAAGACACTGCCGTCTGCCGGAGCGCCAACGAATACCGGAATAGCCATTCGGTGGCAGGTGGAAAGGAGTCCTGACGGGACGCCATTCTGCTTCTCCTGAGCGTCGTAATAGCCGCCCAACAGATAACGCATTTCGGTGCCGGTCATTCTTTTTTGAAACTCGGGGCGGGTAAGGACTGCCGACAGGAAACGGTCCTGATCGAGAAGGACGTCCTCGTCAAAGGCCATGTCGGTGACTCGGATTGTTCGCTCCTCGCGCAGCGCCGCATCATCCGCAAAAATCGGAACCTCATGAATCGGTCCATGCTTGTGAGCATCGAGGCTGCGGTGTCCATCGTGATAACAGACTGCGTCGGTCGTGCTGATGTAGGCCACCCAGCCCGCTTCGATCATCGGAATCAGCCAGGCTAGATGCTGGCCGGATACCGTAACGGGTCCCGCGATCGAAACTGTCATCGGACAACCCATGCCGATCGCACGATCAAGAATCGTGTAGATGCGCCGCAAATATGCGCCGCCGAACGCAGGAAGACAGTGCGTAAAAACGTCGTGCAGGGTAGCGCAATCGTCAATACGCTTGACGTTGACTTGCCGCCGCGAACCTGAGTGTGTATCAGTCTCTATGTGACACGGAAACCGATCGTTGGTGGACATCGCTTTGACGGTAGCATGACGGGTGGATAATCGCTCCATGAGGACAATCCGCCAAGCCGGCGAAGCGTTGCGTGCGCGACAAGTGTCGTGTGAAGAACTGTTGAAGGAAGCGATCCGCGAAGAGGAGAAGCACAGGGACCTGAACTGCTTCATTACCCTGACTGCCGAGCACGCGCTAAAGGAAGCGCGTGAACTTGATAAGGAACTTGCTGCCGGACGCGATAGGGGACCGTTGCACGGCATCCCGATTGCCCACAAGGACCTGTTCTATACGGCAGGCATTCGGACCACGAATGGAACGAAAGTGTTTGCTGATTTCGTGCCGGACCACGACGCCACCGTTGTTGAGAAATTGCGTGCGACAGGGACGGTATCGTTGGGAAAGCTAAACCAACATGAGAATGCGTATGGTATTACGTCGACGAATCCGCACTACGGCCCAGTGCGTAACCCGCACGATCGGAACCGCATTCCAGGTGGGTCCAGCGGCGGTTCGGGAGCAGCGGTGGCTGCCGGAATTCTCTTTGGAGCGACGGGCAGCGACACAGGCGGATCGATTCGAATTCCCGCGTCCTTTTGTGGAGTCGTGGGTTTCAAGGCAACGTACGGCCGTGTAAGTTCCCAAGGTTGCTTTCCGCTAGGGTCGACGCTCGATCACATGGGTCCATTTGCTCGATCGGTTGAGGATGTCACTCTCCTGCTCAACGCGATGGCGAATGAATCTGTGACGTTGAAGCCGAATGCGGCCGTTCGCATCGGATTGCCGCAAAACTATTTCTTCGACGGCGCTCAGCCTGAGGTGCGTGCCGCCGTCGAAGCAGCCGTGAAGCGTGCCGAGACGATGGGCGCTCATGTGGTTCCTGTCCGTGTTCCAGAGCCCGAGGAACTTACAGCGACGGCGCGCGCGGTCTTGTTGTTCGAAGCTGCTACTACAATGCTGTCGCATCTCCACCGTCGGGATCAATTTGGAACTGACGTTCTCACGCTGCTCGAAAATGGCGCAGCTATGCCAGCGAGCGACTACGTTGCCGCCATGGCAGAGGCCAATCGTCTGCGGATGGCGTGGGCAAAGCTCTTCGATACGATTGACGTCCTCGCGCTGCCAAGCACGCCGACTGTCGCTCCGCTGATCGGGCAGCAGAAGATCGTTGTGGATGGTGAGGAACACGATACAAGACTGCTGACTACACGCACATGCCGTGGAATTAACTTGCTGGGTTACCCGACGATTTCGATTCCATGTGGCCGAACGAAGGAAGGCTTGCCGATGGGGTTACAGATCGTTGGCGGGGCGAATCGGGATGAGGTTGTGCTCGGAGTTGCGGCGGCTCTCGAAGAATGAATCTGGCGGAGTCTGGCGGTAAGAGATACCGCCAGATTCACTGGTTCTGGATCTCCTCAACGAGGAAGTTGTTTCTGGAGTGCCGCCACCTGATCCGAAAGTTGGCTGACTTGCGCGGTCAATCCTGCTAACGCATGAATCACATGTTCCACTCTTGGATCGGGCTCCGGAAAGACTTTCGGCCAATAATGCCGCTCGTCAATCTCCCACTTCTCGTATTTCACCTCCTTGAAATACTTGACTCCAAGGGGAGGACCATCCGCCTCCGATTTGCTCAGGCCGGCTTTCCACAAGGGATGCCAAAGTGAGGTTGCCGGGTTATCCGCCTCTGACTTACTCAGGCCGGGCTTTGTTAGCGAGACACCTAAAATGTGTACCAGATCACGCACGCGCAATTCGCTCACCGGCGTATCGGGTTTCAGCTTCACTTCCGGACGGTCTTCTTGCGAAACGTACGGCTGCTTTTGTTCTTCGTTGGCTTGGTATTCTTTCTTTGAATCTGCCATAATCTTCTCCTTTTTTTGTGTTCTGTCAGTTGTCTTGTTTAGCGCTCAACGATGGCGCCGGAAATTGCCTGTAGCTTCATCCGTGGGCTGCTCCTTCCCGCCATTGCTTGTCCGGTGACACACCGTGATACAGCAAGCTGGCAAGCGCCGTGCTGATCGGTTGACGGCTACTTTGTTCGTAATAGAGAAAACCGGGAGCTGGATTCACCTCGAAGCAGTAATACTCGCCGCTTGGCGTGACTTTAAGGTCGATGCCGGTCAGTAATAAGTCGAGTTGACTGGCGAGCCGAAGACACGCAGCCGCAACGCTTGCCGGCAGCTCAGTGGGTTCCATTTCAACCGTGTACCCATCCTGACTGGCGTAGCGATAATCAACTGCTTCCGAGTGAATACGAGTAGCGAACAGTTGGTCGCCAACCGTGTGTACGCGCACATTCTCCCCCGGGATGAAAGCCTGAAACTGAGCCGGGCCATGACGTAGCAGGGACAAACGTGCGAACTGCTCCTGCCCTACTCGCTTCACAATGGAGCGGACGCCGCTCAGTGATTTGTAGATCACCTGCCCATCGCATTCCTGGTAGAAGCGCTTCGCCGCCGCCGGGTCATTAGTGACGAGCGTTGGTGGCGTCAGTAGGCCGGATTGTCGTACCAGAAGCGCCTGGTAGAGCTTGCTGTGGTTGGATGAGCCGCCTCCGAGACGGTTGACCACAGCGCAACTCAGGTCTTCGAGCAAGACCATCAAACCCGCGTCATACTCGGCGTACATTGCCGATATACTTTGCGGTGCTATCTCCGCCGCCGGCATCCGACAGTCCGCTTCCAGATAGCGTATATAGACCCCGGTCAAGTCCTCTAAGTCGAGGCGCCAGTCGGGACCTGCAATGTATCCGCTTGGGCCGGAACTTTGCCAATGCCACTTGATTTGATAACCAGTCGGATAGACTCCTAGATCGAGCAGTCGATATGGATAGCCGCAGTCTTCGAGCCGCGCGCAAACAAGCTCGGTAACGCTATCAGCGATTCCACCGCAAACGAGTATCATTGTCGGCCTGCCCCACTCAATTCGAATTCTGATGTCGTGTGCCGGCGCGTATCATCCACTCGCGACGCCAGCAGATGCACGATCGCCTCCACGATGTGCTGTTGTGCAGTTTCGCCGAAATGATCGTAATTAGGTTGAGTCTCAACCGCGATGACGCCGATGCCCTGGGGCGTCGCTCCAAGAGCAAGCTCAAGGAAGACTAACTGAGTCGCCTTTGCGAAGCGCCGCAAAGCCGGCTCAAGCTTGGCTATCTCAGAAGCTGGATCGCCTTCCCAGATCACTCGCTCGCCTACTACACAGGCGAACTGCACTGGTCCGTGCGGATACGTCAAACAAACGGGCGCACAACTCTGCATGGCAGCAAGCCCGTCCCAATCTTCTTCCCGAGTCAACAAGTAGCGCGTGTCCGTTGTAAGCGGTCCATAGACCACTCCACCGACGCCTTCTATCGCGAGCCGTTGACCGAACGCACGAGCTTCCTGCGCGACATTTGTAATCATCTGTTCTAAGACAGGAAGGCCCGCAACCCGCAATAGAGGATGCCAGGATAGAAGCGGAAGCTTAGGGCGATACCAGATCGCTGCAGGATAGCGGTTTACTACCGGGCACTCCAAACCCCATAACCAAGCGAGGAGCGCTGCCTGCGTCTCCGCCTGAACGTAATTCAGGTCCTCTGGTTGCCAACCGGTGGGATCGATCCAACCAGTCCTGCGTACAAAGACACCTTCCAAAGGCTCTTGCGACTGCCCATCCTGTGCAAGCCGGCTGCTCGACTGACTGTTATCGAGATGCCAGGCAAAAAGAGATGGGTGTGCGAATGGATTGGTAAGTAGATGCGCTTCGAATCCATTCGCTTTAAGTCCGGCGCGTATGCTTAAGCACCAGGCATCTGTTGGATCGCCCAATAGTAAATACATAACCGCAGACACTCTTTCTCTGTGAAGGCCCTGTGATCACGACCGACTACGGTCTGTCCAAGATGGCCAGTGTTCTGCGTATGTATGCGGAAGTGACTGATGTTCCCCGCCAAATCAGGGGAAGGCCGCTAGCGCGATTCGTCGGGAGCGACGCCCACAATCGCGATGCCGGCGTCGTTTGCGGCTGTGATCAGTTGCGATTTGTCGAGAAGAAGTGTTCGCCCGGCATCCACGGACAATACCGTCGTGCCGGTCTCTTTCATTACTTTCATCGTGTCAGGCCCCGCCACGGGAACGTCGAACAGCAAATGCTTTCGTCTGCGGGACACTTTCACCAGCCGTAGCGACTTTCCGTTGCGCCAGTTCGGCAGCGCGACGGAGCATGGCGTCCGTTCCCTCCATTGCTTCGACCGCAACGCAAGCGCGGTCTGCGATCGCAACGCTCTGGCCTATGTCGAAGCCGGCGAGCGCATTTGCAACACGTCGGCCGTATTCGATGTCGCGAGTTCTTCATCATTGGGCTTGCGGCGCGTTAGCACACCTTCTCCAGCAAGTAGTGGCTTGAGAAGCAGCGTGGAGTCCACAAGCCGGATCCCTTCGTCTGCAAGAACCTTAGCGACGCCACCGATCAGCGCATCCGTGTTTTTCTCACGCAGACTGAATAGCAACTTGCCAAGCCGCCAGTCGGGACGAATTGCGGAGAAGATCTTTGTGTGCTTCACCTGACCCGTCATCATGATCTCGGTGATGCCTTCCCGCTTGAGGATGTCGATGAGCTTGCTCAGTTCGCCGAGGGAAATCCAATACGTGCGCGCCGCCAGCGCTTCGATGTCACGAGACGCTTCTTCCTCAATACCAATCGCGATCATCTCGTGTCCCAGCGATCGTGCTGTCTCGAGCGCCAGGATCGGGAACCGGCCATTACCCGCGATGAGTCCGTACTTCACTTGACGAAACCACGCTGTGATGACGCAATGAATTCGAGCAGTTCCGTGATCTCCGGTGTGTCAGGCAGTTCGCCTTCGATGCGCTCAATCGCTTGTGTCGTATTCAGGCGGCCCGGTCAGCAGCCGGAAGGCAGTTTGCAGAGGTTCGATGGAATCATCCTGTGAAGCCGCGTCGCTCCAGGCCTGTGCGATTCGCGCCAAAGATCTTGTTCTCGCGAGTGCTGACCGTCGTCGCAAATGGCAGGACGTCCTGAGTGATGACGCTGTACCCGCCGATCATCGCGTGTCGGCCAACGCGGCAGAACTGATGGACGCCGCTGAATGCGCCGATCACCGCCCAATCGCCGATGGAGACGTGGCCCGCCAGAGTGACGCCGTTCGCTAGAACGGTGTGATCACCGATCCGCACATCGTGGGCCACATGCGTGTACGCCATCAGCAGATTGTCGGAGCCGATGCGCGGTTAACATGCCGCCGCCTTCGGTGCCGCGATGGATTGTGACGAACTCGCGAATGCGATTTCGGTCGCCAATCTGCGTTTCCGATCGCTCCCCTTTGTACTTCAAGATCCTGCGGAGCAACGCCGACGGTCGAGTACGGATAGAACATATTGTCCTCGCCGATGGACAAGCGGACCTTCAACGAAAACGTGCCCCATCAGCTTTGTGCCGGGGCCAACGCGAACATCCGCGCCGATCACGCAAAAGGGACCGATTTCGGCGCTCTCCGCTACTGCGCCGCAGGATCGACGATTGCAGTCGGATGAATCGGCATTTACTCGAGCGGCGTGGCTTATCGACGAGCGTGCAAACCAACAGCGCTTCTGCTACCTTAACGCCGTCCACTGTTGCTTCACATTGCATCTTTGCAACGCTTGGCTTGAGCTTCAGGAACTTGACTTCAAGGCGAAGCTGATCGCCTGGGACCACAGGCCTGCGGAACTTTGCCTGCTCAATCGTCGCGAGAAATACGAGTTTGCTGTCGCGATTCTCCATGCGGTGGAGCACCAGTACACCGGCCGTCTGCGCCATCGCTTCTATAATCAACACGCCGGGCATCACGGGCTGGCCCGGGAAGTGCCCTGTGAAATGGGGCTCATTCACTGTCACGTTCTTGATTGCGACAACACGCATGTCTTCGAGTTCAAGAATGCGGTCGATCAGCAGGAAAGGATAGCGATGCGGAAGGATCTTCTCGATCGCTTGAATGTCGAGAACGGCCATCTGGGTGCCACAATTATAACGTGTCAGATCCGATTCTCCGCTGGACGCAGTCGAAACAGAAAGAGATTGTCGACGTTTTTGCGCGAGATGGTCCTGTGCGAATCGCCAAGCCGGGATCAAGCAGCGATTGCCGCTTTTGCAGACGATTGTTCAAAGATCACTTACACGATGTCGCGCGAGTGAAGTCCTGAAGGTGGCGCGTACGGTCCGCATCTGCTATGCGAGTTCGACCTGCCGGGAAGCCGGAAGCAGGGGCAAATATTGGCGCTAGGGCATTCGGATACTGTGTATCCTATCGGTACGCTTGAACGAATGCCGTTTCGTGAGAAAAATGGTCGCCTATGGGGACCGGGTGTCTTTGATATGAAGGGCGGCATCGCGATGTTCGTATACGCGATGCGGGCGCTAAAGGAACTCGACATTCCTGTTGCGCGGAAAGTACTGCTGCAACTCAATAGCGATGAAGAGATCGGCAGTCCGTCGTCGCGGGACCTGACTGAGAAAGAAGCTCGGCGGAGTGTTGCTGTCTTGGTACTGGAGCCGAGTGCGGGCCTCGACGGGAAGGCGAAAACGGGCCGTAAAGGCGTCGGCGATTACACAGTTACGGTGCGAGGAAAGGCGGCGCACGCAGGACTCGATTTCACGGCGGGAGCCAGCGCGATTGTCGAACTGGCGCGGCAGATCGAAATGATCGCCGGCTTTACAGATCTCGATCGCGGATTGACGGTTAATCCTGGTGTGATTTCCGGTGGTACGCGAACCAATGTAGTTGCCGAAACCGCCCAGGTTGCGGTTGACTTTCGAATCTCACGATTGAAAGACGCCACAGCCTTACATAGAAAGTTCCTCAAGTTAAAGGCTTTCGATAAGCGCTGTAGCATCAATGTGACAGGCGGTTTGAATCGGCCTCCACTGGAGCGAACTCCCGCAGTGATCGCTCTGTTCAAGAAGGCCAAAGCGCTTGCCTCAGTAATGGGAGTGACTTTAGACGAAACCAGTGTCGGCGGCGGATCGGACGGCAATTTCACGGCCGCATTAGGTGTACCGACTCTCGATGGGATCGGAGCCGTAGGAGAAGGCGCACACACGCCGGAAGAAAGTATCCTCGTGGATCGAATTGCCGATCGGACAGCGCTGCTGGCGAGACTTGTTGCGAACCTCTAGAACCCACAGAAAGCTCTTGCTCGAATGGATATCTGGTGGTAATCTGTGGGTGTAAACGTGGATCGATTTAGGGTCTTGGCTCTTCCAAGCTCGAGCTAATTGCAACCACGTAAAAAAGTGCTAAAGGCGAGTCGGTCTCCGAGAATTTGAAACCCTGCGACTCACCGTCCAGGGTTTTTTCGTTTTCGGCCGATCGCCATGGAGGAATCTATGAGCGTGTGGCCGACTTCCGTGCCGTCGCCGTTGTTGAGCGGCAGCGAAGGTGAATTGGTTCAGGTGCGCGTCAGCACCGATCCGCGATTACTGGAAAGTCTCCTCGAATGTCTTTCTAGTGTCCCGTTTCCCGTTAATCCGCAGATTTATCATGGAAGGCCGACAATCGTCGAGTTTCCCGCTTACCGGCAGCATCTGTACGAAGTGAAAGACGCGCTTCGGACGTTCGGTTTCGATCCGTCCCTGGCGGATATCAGCAGCATGATCGATGCAATCGCCAGCTAACATACGCCCGGGAATGTAGGCCGACCTACAGGTATACTGGGGCCTAGCCCCATGCATTTGATCCTAGGGCCGCCCGGCTCCGGCAAGACCACGCACTCCTTGTTCCGGTTGCGGGAAGCGCTACGCTCCAATCTCGATAACTGCCGGTTGATCGTACCCACGGCAACAATGGCCGAGCACCTGCGCAACGAATTCGCGCGGGAAGGTTTCGTGTTTAAGCCCGCCTTGGTAACTACCTTCACGAAGTTTCTAGAACCCTACTGCAGCGTGACCCCGGGAGTGGATTCGGGCGGTGTAGAAGTCATCGTGAGTGAGGTTCTGGAGCGCTCGCCTCTCAATCGTTACGCCGCCGTCCGCGACCTACCCGGCTTTGTCGCATCCGTCACCCATGTGGTGCAGGAGTTTTCATCGGCCGGTGGCGCCATTGACGATTTGAAGCGAACGGGCGTCGAGCCTGATTTCATTGGGATCTACGAGCAGGTCCTTCAGGTACTGAAACAGCGCAACTTGCATCTTCGCGGGTCGCAATTGCGACATGCCGTGGACAAGATCGCCTCGGATGGCTGCCCGGGCGCGGAAGAACTGATATTCACTGGATTTTATTCGTTTACGGGTCCCGAACTGGCCGTCATTCATGAACTTAACAAGCGATCGAAGCTTACTGTGACGGTGGCCGAGTGGCCAGGCGCGGATCCGACAATCGAGGCTCTGTCGAAGATTGCCGCGACGATAGAGAAGCTCGAGCCTGCTCCACCGTGTCTCAATCGCACTTTATGTGTTGCGCCGACGCTCGACGCGGAAGTTTCGGAGATCGCGCGCCGAATTGTACAGGCTCACGACAACGGCCGGCCGTGGCGTGAGATGGGTGTCCTGCTGCGAAGCGAAGCCACTTATGTCCCGGCGCTTCGGTCGGCCTTTGCCGCGATTTGGCATTCCGTCGCGATTCTATTTCTCTGACCGGCTTGCGGACGCTCCTGCGGTCCGGTACATCCGAGGCATCCTCGATGCACTCCTTTCAAATTGGGATCACCTAACGACTCTGCGCGCATTACGGTTGCCGGGGTCGCGCTTTGAAAGCGGCGGGACCGGGGATCGGCTCGAGCACGAGGTTCTGAAGCATGCGCCCGGCGCCGGACTCGATCGGCTGAGAACGTTCGAGGAGGATTCGGTTCAGTCGCTGGCTACGGAACTCGAAGCCCTGTCGCCCTGGATGACTGGAAAGGCCTATCCAAGAACTTGGGCGGATCGGATGCGGAGGATGCGAACGTTCTTCACCCCGGTGGAACTGCAGGACCGCTGCTCGCACGAGACGGCTTTACTTTGGCGGTCGCACGCCGCCGCGCTCGATGGATTCGAAGCTGCCTGCGATGCCGCCGCTACGGTGCTCGACCCGGCAGTTCCCCTCGACTGCAAGCGCTTCTGCGATGTGCTGGAAACTGTGCTGGCCTCGTCGGAATTGCGCGTACCTGATCATCGCCGCGATGTGGTACACGTGATCGACGCATTTGAAGCCCGCCAGTGGAGCCGTGCCCATCGTATTCATTTGCGGTTTGCTCGAAAAGGAGTTTCCGAAGTACCAGTCCGAAGACGCAATCGTGCCGGACTCCGTTCGCCGTCGCCTGCAGGCACAAGGCGTTCAATTGCGGACGAGCCTGCAACGGCAGGCGGACGAACGTTTCCTTTTCGATCTTGCATTGACACGCGCACGCGAAGGCATCGTGTTGAGCTATCCGCAGTTGAATGCTAAGGGCGAGGCGAACCTGCCGTCTTTCTTCCTTCAGCATGCGCTGCCATTTATCGAGGATCGCGCAGCCGATGTGCGGCCGAGTCCCACTCGGGAGCGTGCGATGGAACCACTGCCGTTCATTGCTACGGAGGAAGCTCGTAACGAACTAAATCTGAGGCATAGGCATTTCTCGCCCACCGGTGTGGAGACGTATCTTCAATGCCCTTACCAGTTCTTCGCGCATAAAACGCTGAAGCTCGAGAAGACACCGGAGCAGCCGTGGGAGCGATTGAATGGGCTGGTCCAGGGCAACATCGTACACCGGGTGCTAGAGCGATCACATCGCGAACGCAGACGGATCTCCGACATATTCGATGAGATATTCGACGAGAAATGCGCTGAAGCCAATGTCCCGCCGGGCTACCGGACCGAAGCCATCCGCCTGGAACTGCTTCACAACCTGGAGATGATGGAAGCCGATTCAAGGCTTGCTCGCGGTGTTACGTCGCGGTATGAAGAGCCGTTTACGTTCGAGTTGAAAGACGGCGCCGTATTGAAGGGAACGATCGATCGAATCGAGATAGATTCGAATGGGAACGCGACCATCATCGACTACAAGTACAAAAGCAAACAGAGCACCGAGAAGGTCAAGAAGGGTCATGAGGAGAACACCGGCGTTCAGGGCGGGCTGTATTTGATTGCTGCGCAGAACAAGGGATATCAGCCTGCCGGTATGGTGTACTGCGGCTTCAAGCGGGATGTTACGTTCGCGGGATGGATGCTGGCGCCGCATTACCCGGAAATTCGTCAGTCATGCGATCCGGACACGCTACAGTCCGTGATGAGTCAGTCGAAGGAGAACGCGTTGAACGCGATCGCAAGCATGCGCGATGGCTGCATCGAGCCTAAACCTGCCGATGAAGCGCGATGCGACTTCTGCGACTTTGCCGATGCGTGCCGGTATGAAGTCGCCGCAATGGAGCAAGCCGAGAAGGCAGGTAGATGAGTCTCAGCGAACGGCAGAATAGCGCCGCGCATCGCCTCGGCCAGGATGTATGCGTCGTCGCCGGACCCGGATCAGGCAAGACGAGCGTACTGATCGAACGGTTCACCTGGCTCGTGAGTGAGCGAGGCGTCGATCCCGGCCGCATTCTCGCGATCACATTCACTGATAAAGCGGCCACGGAAATCAAGGACCGAATGGTACGCGCGTTCGCGCATGCTCCCGCCATTCGGGAGCAGATCGAACGCGCATACGTCTCCACAATCCATGGGTTCTGTGCCAGGCTGCTGCGTGAGAACGCCATCATTGCCGCGATCGACCCGCAGTTTCAAGTTTTGGAACAGCCGGGGAAGCTACTGCGCAAGGTCGCAGATGACGTTCTCGAGACCATTTATGACGAACAGCCTGATCGCATGCGCCGGTTTCTCCGATCATTGGCGGTGCTTGAGAAGGAAAGCCAGTGGGTACCAGATCTAGCTTCATCGTTGATTACGATCTATGAAGCCATGCGTATGGCCGGGACGGATTTTCGTTCAGCTCGCCGTGCGCCCACTCCTGTTTCCTATGCGCCACTGCGCGATCTGGCGCGTTCCGTGTTGAGCGAGGGGATGCTGCCTGCTTCCAAGGATCTCCACGGCGAGTACCTCGAGTGGTGCCGAGATGTACTCGATACGCCACTTCAGTCCTCGAGGCGATGGTTCGAACTGCTCGATCGCGCGAACTTCAACATGAATCAGTTGCCGCGCAAGAGTCTCGCGTATACTTCGCAGCGCGCCGTTCGAGAAGCGGCCGACGTTTTGCAGGCGCATCTGCTGATTGAATACTACGCGAATGAACGCGAACTCATCGTCGAGTCACTCGAACAGATCGACGCTAAGTACCGTCTGCGCAAACGGCAACAGTCCGCACTGGACTTCGATGATCTGGAAGAGTTCGCCATTCGGCTGCTCGAATCGGAACACGAACTCCGCCATCGTGTGCAATCAGGATTCGATCACATCCTCATGGATGAGTTGCAGGACACGAATCCATTGCAGTGGAAGCTGCTCAGCTTGATCCGCCGGCCGGATGCGTTCTTTGCTGTAGGCGATATCAACCAATCCATCTTTGGATTTCGTCATGCGGAGCCGGAATTGTTTGCGGCTTATCGAGCGGAATTGGAAAGAGAAGGCAAAGCGATAGATGAACTGCGCGCGAACTATCGCAGCCGGCCGGAGCTTTTGGAGATCGTGAATCATACGTTCGCGGGGCCAGCTCCAGGAATTGAAGAGCATGAACTCACCAGCGGTCGGGATGACTTCGCGCGAGAGCAGCAGCCCTCCACCGACATCTTCGTGCTGACGGGAGAAAACACAGAATCTGCCGAACGCCTCGAGTCTTTGTGGGTCGCCCGTAGGATTTGCGATCTGATTGGGCGCTTCCAATATCGCGATATCGCCATCCTGACGCGCGCGAATATGACGCTTGGGCAGTTGCAGCGAGCGCTTGACGATTACGGCATTCCGTCGATCGTGCTTGGCGGCATGACGTTTTATGAGACCCGTGAGGTACGGGATCTGATTCTGCTGCTTACGGTGCTCGTAAATCCTCGGGACGAGATCGCTTTGACTGGACTTCTACGTTCACCCCTGTTCGGAGTCTCCGATGAGGATTTATTGTTGCTCGCCAAGGCTGGCAGTCTTTACGAAGGCGTACGGCAGCGGCCTCCGGCTCATTGGAATGTTATCGATGAGTTGCGCTCAATCCGGAACTGCGTTAGCCCGGATCAATTGCTTCGGCGCGTATTGGACGACTGCGACTACGAAAGTGGCCTGTCTGCCCGTGGTCGCGCCAATGTCGAAAAGTTTATGGCCGCCCTGCGGTCGCGTTATCGAGCTGAGCCGGGGTCCTTGTCCGACGCGCTGGACTTCATCCGCGATGCGTCGCCCGAAGCGGAAGCTCCTCCGGCCGACTTCGGAGATGCCGTTCGGCTCATGACCATCCACAAGTCAAAGGGCCTGGAATTTCCAGTCGTTTTCCTGCCGTTTCTTCATCGCGAGCGGGGCACGGGCATGCCGGTCATTGGATATACACACACAAATGGACTCGGTGTGAAGTGGCGTGATCCCGCGACTCGAAAGGGTATCGCCGACGTCACTTATGAAGCCAACGAAGCTCTTGCCGTAAGGGCTCAGGCTGGCGAAGAAAATCGATTGCTCTATGTTGGCATGACGCGAGCGAAGAGACACATGGTGTTGTCCTACTCCGTGACCCCAAAGCGCAAAGGCGGACCTTGGGCGCAGCTAATTTCCCGTCGTCTCGTCGAGCCAGCGGACGCACGCGTCCACATCACCAGGACAGACAGCGCTCCCGAGATGATCCAGGCTCCGCCTCCGGATGCCTTGCTGCCCACGAACGTTTATATCGACAAAACGCCACGTCAGGATCAACGGGATTCCACTGCTTCAATCAGCGACATAAGTGTTTTCGCGCAGTGTCCACGCAAGTACTTCCTTTCGCGATACATCGGCTGGGACGCGGGGCAACGCGCATTCGTGAATCTCGAAGAAGGCGAGGAGAAGCCTGATCACGGCGAGTTGGAAGCGAGCGAGATCGGCACGCAGGTTCACAAGATCCTGGCGGGAATGCTTGTGGAATCGCCAGTCCCGGCTGCCGTGGAGTTGGCGGACTGCTTTCGCACTAGCGACATTGGAAAGCGCGCAATGCGAGCGAGTCGCAAGCAACACGAGCATGATTTTGTGATTGCCCTCGAAGGCTTGGTGTTACGCGGTCAAATAGATCTCTGGTTCGAGCACAATCGTGAGATTGTTCTCGTCGACTACAAGACCGATCAAGTGCGTCATCCGATCGACCCACGCCGCGTTCAGGCTTACTCGGTTCAACTGCAGTTGTATGCAATTGCGCTAGAGCAAATGATAGGGAAGTCGGTGACGCATGCCTATCTGCATTTCCTCCGGCCTAATGAGGTGATCGAGGTAGACCTATCTCCGCTGCAATTGAACGGAGCCCGAGAAAACGTCCGGGCATTCCTCGCAGCACAGGGCGATCTGGTGTACCCTCTGAGCACCGGCGATCACTGCTTCCGCTGTGACTATTACAAGGAAATCTGCCCGGCGCGCCGGAGCCTCGCTATTGCAGTTTCTCGATCTTGACACACGCGATTCGATTCCGTTCCATCTCGATAATCGTGAACCTGCGCCCCGGGATCTCAATGACATCGCCGGTTTTCGGGATCTCGCCTAGCTGATACAGGAGGAAACCGGCGAGGGTTTCGAACCCGGCATCCCCAGGCAATTCAATTCCAAACTGGGTGTGGAGATCCCGAATAGACGTGGCCCCATCCAGTTCGAGCCGATCGGACTCAGCGGGCGGCTTTGTCCGCTGCTCATCGTGTTCGTCTTCGATCTCGCCGAAGACTTGCTCAAGGACATCCTCCATGGTTATCAAGCCGCTGATGGTGCCGAACTCGTCCACGACGATTGCCATGTGAGCTCGATCCTGGCGGAAATCGTCAATCAGTTGGTTGAGTGATTTAGTCTCCGGTATGACCAACGGCTTGCGAAGAATGCGGCGTAGACGGAATGGCCGGACCGGACGCTTCCGTTCTAACCCAACCCGCCGCTCCTCCCACACCTGAATCAGATCTTTGAAATGGACGATGCCGACTGATGTTTTCCGGTTGCTTCTCATACACCGGCAGGCGCGAATACTGATGATCGAGAAAAAGCCGCAGGACCTGATCGAGGGTTGCATCGATCGATACGCTGACAATGGAAGTGCGCGGCACCATGATTTCCCGCGCAGCATATTCGCTCAAATCGAGGACACGCTGCAGAACTTCCTGTTCAAATGCTTGCAGTTGTCCTTCACCACCACTGGAACGGATGATATAGCGAAGTTCTTCAGCCGAGTGTCCGCCCCCATGCTCCTTCCCACTGAGGCCGAGCATGCGACTGAAGAAGCTCGCGGACTTTTCGATCAAAGCTACAAAGGGTTCCGCGACACGATAGAAAACGAGTAGAGCGGGTGACACAATCACGGCCAACTTGTCCGCCTTCTCAATGCCCAGATTCTTCGGAACGACTTCGCCGAGCACCACGTGCGCATAGCTCATCACGATGAACGACAAAGCGAAAGCAAAGCCGTGCAGGATATTCGTGGTCGCAGGCGTAACAAGAGGGGACAGCCAGGAGTAGAGGATGTTGAAGATCGTTTCTTCGCCGGCCCAGCCCAATGCGAGGCTCGCCAAGGTAACGCCCACTTGAACCACGGACAAAAGCCTGTTCGGATTTTCGAGCAGACTCATCGCGGCTTGTGCGCCGACATTGCCGCCTTCGGCCAACTGCCGCAGTCGTGAGCGCCGCGTGGAAAGCAATGCGACTTCGGATCCAGCGAAGAACGCATTCAACGCGATAATAAACGCAATTAGCAGCAGCCGGTAACCGGGGTGGCTATCCATTATTTACAGGCCCGCCGCACGTGCTCGGTACAATGCCCCAAGTGCGCCTCAACCGGCTCTTAAAGTATCTTAACGTGCTGATTGGCTTCGTTCTTGTTGCCGTCCTTGCACTTGTCTATTGGTTCGCAGTACGGCCTCTTCCGAAAACGTCTGGATCGGTCCAAGCGCCCGTCCGGCAGCAGGCAACGGTGAAACGCGATTCTCTCGGTGTTCCCCATATCAAGGCCGCAAGCGTCGAGGATGCGCTGTTTCTTCAGGGTTACTCGACGGCGCAGGATCGTCTCTGGCAAATGGATGTACTCCGGCGCGCGGCGTCGGGTGAGCTTTCGGAAGTGCTCGGCTTAAGAACGCTCGAGATGGACCGGGAATCGCGACGTCTGCGCGTCCGGCGGTTGGCAGACGAGCATGCCCGCGCGCTGCCCACGCAAGACCGATCGCACATCGCCGCCTACACGCGCGGCGTGAATCACTTCATTGAGACGCATCGTACAGCGCTTCCGCTTGAGTTCACTCTGCTCAAGTACGACCCGCGTCCCTGGACGATTAGCGACACGCTTTGCATAGGGATCCACATGATCCGCGATTTGACGGATTCCTGGCAAGATGAAATTGCTAAGGCTGGAATGATGTCGACCGGCGATAAATTACTCATCGACCAGCTCTATCCGGCACGTACAGGACAAGAAGTTGTTCCAGGATCGAATGCATGGGTGATCTCGGGAAAACGCAGCGCTACGGGGAAGCCGATCCTGGCCAATGATCCCCATCTTATGTTCAGCTTTCCCTCGACCTGGTACATGACGCACATCCAGGCTCCTGGGTTGAACGTCGAAGGCGTTTCTTTGCCAGGATTGCCGGGCGTTATCGTCGGGCACAACGATCGTATTGCATGGGGTATCACGAATCTCGGCTTCGATGTACAGGATCTTTACCTTGAGCAGATCGATCTGAATTCCGGGCGCTATGTGTTTCGCGGAGCTCTCGAGCAGGCGCGGCTCGAGCGTGAGCTAATCCTCGTCCGTGGCGAGCGATCGGTCGAGCAAGGGAATTGGATCACGCGTCATGGCCCGATCTGGCGCAACGAAGGCGGCCGTTCCTTTTCGCTGCGCTGGATCGCGGCCGAGCCTGGCCGTATGGCTTTCCCTTTCGTACAACTGAATATGGCTCGCAACTGGGAGGAATTCCGAGCCGCTCTGCGTAGGCTGACCGGACCATCGAGCAACATGGTGTATGCGGATGTCGACGGAAACATCGGCTATCAAGCGGTTGGAGCGCTTCCGATCCGCCGTAATTATCAAGGAGATCTGCCCGCAAACGGAGCGTCAGGAGAAGCCGAATGGGATGGTTTTATCCCATTCGATGAACTGCCCGCCGCTTTCAACCCGCCTTCCGGGATGATAGTCAGCGCGAACCAGAATCCTTTCCCGACTGACTACAAGTACAACGTCGGCGGAGAATTCGCTCCGCACTATCGATCTCATCAGATACGGGAGTTGCTCACCAAGAAGAGCGCTTTGAAACTCGAAGACATGCTCGTCGTCCAAAAGGACGTTTACTCCGCCTTGTCCCAGTTCATAGCGCAGCAGACGCTCGCTGCATTCGACAAACGTGATGCGAACAACGAGTCCCTAAAGACCGGAGCCGAGCTGCTAAGGAAATGGAACGGACAGATGGAGAAGGATCAAGCGGCGCCGCTATTGGCCGCGCTGCTTTATCAACAACTGCGCCAGGCGATCGGTGATCGTGCTTCAAATGGTAAAGGCCAATTGTGGGAAACCAGGATGGTCGGCCCAGTGATAGAGCGCATTCTCCGTGAGCGCCCGTCCAACTGGTTTCGTGACTACGACCAACTCCTGGTGCGTTGCTTTGTCGATGCGATGGAAGAAGGGAAACGCATGCAAGGCCGTGACCCGAGCGGCTGGCGTTATGGCGACTATTTGGAACTCACGCTGCGACATCCCGCGCTTGGGCAGGCGAGCTGGATCAAATACATTCCTACGCTCGGCAAGTATTTCCGTGTCAATGTCGGTCCTGTTCGGATGAGCGGCTCGTCGACAACGGTCAAACAGACCACCGGGCGAATTGGGCCATCAATGCGCTTTGTCGCGGATACCTCCGATTGGGACAAATCGCTGATGAACCTCACCGCTGGTCAGTCGGGACAGTTGTTTTCCTTGCATTACAGCGACCAGTGGGAACACTACTACGAGGGAAAGAGCTTCCCGAGACCGTTCAACAACGTTGAAGGAAGCACGCTCGAAATCAAGCCTCAATAAGCCGGAATGTGCCGTCTTTCATTAGAAGATAACGCCTCCCGCGCCACGTAATCGTGTTGCCGAAGAAACCGGCGAGCCAGAAGAGGAAGCTCAACAAATCTTGCAATGGGAGCAAGTACCAACTCCGTATCGTCAAGGGATCGCGAAGAATCCAACCCGCAGTAGCCACAGCCGCCAGTGCTCGGACCAGCGCGGTAGCCACAGCGACAGGCCACCAATCCGGCCGGATCACTAAGAGGATCAGCGCCAAAGGCAATGGGTTCGTGAACAACTGACCGACATATCCTGCTGGTCGGGAGCGGCGGGTACTCCGAAACCACCGCAATCGATGTCGCGCGTTCGAAGCCAATGGCTGTGAACCGATGTGATGCTCGACAACATACGACGACAGAATGACACCCCAACCCTTTTCGGCGGCCGTGTTGCCGAGCACGAAGTCCTCCGCAAGGTAGTCCTTCAACCTCTCCCAACCGCCAATGTCCGCGAGAACCTGCTTGCGTGCAGTGGCTGTCGGTCCGAGGGCAAACTTCATGCCTTCAAGCATGCGAGCCACAATCACTCCGGCCAGGAACTCGGTGTTCATCCCTATGGCTTCAAGCGTCGACCAAAAACTCTTGCCGGGTACAGCGCGATACGGACATGACGACACGCCCAGCTTTGGATCGGCAAACTCGGTCCGCGATCGTTCGGAGGAAATCCGGTGTGACGCGAATGTCGCTATCGGACATGACGAGAATGTCGTGCTTCGCAGCCTCGGTCATCTGGCTCAAGCTCCAGACCTTCGCGTTGGAATAGGGTGGCTCGCCGACCAGAAGAAGACGGCTTGGGACGTTGGGATATTCGGATTGCAATCGACGGACTACCGGAACGGCCGGATCGGCCTCGGTTCGAACCGCGAACAGAACTTCGAAGTTCGCGTAGTCCTGGTCGAAGAACGTCCGAAGATTGCTCTCCAGTCCTTCATCCAACCCAGCTAGCGGTTTCAGAACGCTAAGTGGGGCAGGCGGTTCCGCCTGCCGGGCAGAGTGAACTCTGCCCCACCCAAGATATCGCCGGGCGGCCACAATGACAAGAACACAATATACAAGCGACCCGGCTACCAGGGCTGCCAGCAGCCAGGCCATGCGTTATTCCGCTGAAACCTTTGAATCGATCAACTGACGGATGTCCGCTATAAATGCATCGACGGACTTCACGCCCTGATCCGCGTGTTTGCGATGGCGAACTGAGACTGTTCCTTCCTCCGCCTCACGTCCGCCGACGACAAGCATGTACGGGACCTTCTGCAACTGCGCCTCGCGAATCTTCAGATTCACCTTCTCGCTGCGATCGTCGAGTGTGACCCGGATTCCCGCTGCATCCAGCTTGTTCCGAACTTCTCGGGCATACTCCAGTTGCTTGTCGGTGATCGGCAGCACTGTTGCCTGCACAGGCGCAAGCCACACAGGGAACGCGCCCGCATAGTGCTCGATAAGAATACCGAAGAACCGCTCGATCGAACCGAACAGGGCGCGATGAACCATCAGTGGCTGATGCGCTTTACCATCCTCGGCAATATATTCGAGACCGAACCGCCGAGGAAGCGTGAAGTCGAACTGCACCGTGGAAAGCTGCCATTTCCGGCCGATTGCATCGACGAGTTTCACGTCGATCTTCGGGCCATAGAACGCGGCTTCGTCCGGCCGCCACAGGAGCTTTCAAGCCGAGCCTGTCCACAGCTTTCTTCAACGCGCTCTCGGCGTGCTGCCACTGATCCGCCGTGCCATCGTACTTGCCGCTCACGCCGTTATCCCAAGTGGAGAGTTCGGCTTCGTACTCAGTGAACCCGAAGGTTTTCAAAGTATCGATCGCGAACTGCAGACAGTTCACGACTTCATCTTCGGCCTGTTCCGGCGTGCAGAAGATATGCGCGTCATCCTGCGTGAATCCGCGGACGCGCAATAGTCCGTGCATCACACCGGAACGTTCGTAGCGGTACACCGTCCCGAGTTCGCCCAGGCGGACCGGCAACTCTCGATAGGACTTCGCTTGCGATCGCGATAGATCAGGATATGGAACGGGCAGTTCATCGGCTTGAGCTGGTATTCCGCATCGTCCAGCTCCATCCGCTTGAACATGTTTTCGGCGTAGAAACCGTAGTGACCCGAGGTCTTCCACAAATCGGCGCGCGCCACGTGCGGCGTATACACAAGCGAGTACCCGCGCTTGATGTACTCGTTCGCGCATCCAGTCTTCCAACTCTTTTCGAATCATGCCGCCCTTGGGATGGAAGAAGATCAGCCCGGGTCCGGCCAGATCCTGAATGCTGAACAGATCAAGTTCCTGGCCGAGCTTGCGATGGTCGCGCTTCTTGGCCTCTTCAAGGCGCTTCAGGTACTCTTCGAGCTCCTTTTGGCGAAAAGAACGCCGTGCCATAAATGCGCTGCATCCGATGGCTCTTCTCGTCGCCCTTCCAATACGCGCCAGACGTGGAAAGTACCTTGAAAGCCTTCAAGCGTTTCGTGGAAGGGACATGGGGGCCGCGGCAGAAGTCGATGAAGTGTGGGCCCGAGCGTGTATTCGGAAAACATCTCGCCGGCCTTTTCGTCGATGAGCTCACACTTCATGAACTCGCCCATCTCGCTCGTATTTGTCGATGCCGTTCAGCTTATTCGAAAGCTTGCGCTCATAAGGTAGATCGCGCTTCTGCAATTTCCCACATCTTCGCCTCGATTTTCTCGAGGTCTTCGGGTGTGAATGGCGTTTCGCGTTGAAAATCGTAGTAGAAGCCCGCTTCCGTCGGGCGGACCGATCCCCAGCTTTGTCTCCGGGAACAGCTCCAGATACCGCAAGGGCGAGCAGATGCGCGGTCGAGTGGCGGTATACCTCCAGCGCTTCGGGGTTCTTCGACGTCAGGATCTGGATTGACGCGTCTCCTTCAAGGGGACGCGTGAGGTCGATACATGTCGCCGTTGACTTTGGCGACTACAGCGTCGTCGGCAAGGCGCGGACTGATCGACTTTGCGATGTCGAGGGGTGTGGTCCCCGCGGCAACGCTTTGGGAAGACCCATCCGGCAGGGTAACGGTAATGCTACTCATTCTATTGGTCTCTCGCTATCGTGGTTTATGTACTGGCAATTCATCGGGATAGCGGAAGTTTCAGCGTATCATGGGATGGTGAGCGCGGAACAGACTGATGAACTCGCGCTCGTAGACCGTTCGCGAGCGGGTGATGCGAGCGCGTTCAGCGAGCTCGTCGAGCGGTATGAGCGTAAGATTTACCGCCTGGCCAAGCACATCACACAGAACGACGAAGATGCCGAGGACGTCCTTCAGGAGAGCTTTTTGAAGGCCTACACGCACCTGGACTCGTTCCAAGGGGACTCGAAATTCTACACGTGGCTGGTGCGGATTGCGGTCAACGAAGCGCTGATGAAGCTTCGGAAGCGGAAAACCGACCGAACCGTATCCTTGGATGAGCCTCAGGATACCGGAGAAGATCTGGTCGCGCGAGAAATTGCCGTTTGGGATGACGATCCCGAGAAGAAGTATTCGCGCGAAGAGCTGGCGGATATCCTGGATAAGGCCGTCGATAGCCTTAAACCAAGTTTCCGCACCGTTTTCGTGCTACGTGACATCGAAGAATTGTCAACAGAAGACACTGCCGAGACGTTGGGAATCTCGGTTCCCGCTGTCAAGAGCAGGCTGCTCCGCGCTCGGTTGCAGTTAAGGGAAAGACTCACCCGTTACTTCCGGCGCAAGGGGGACGACGTATTTGCTTACATGTAAGGACTTTTTGAACGAGCTAAGCGAATTTTTGGACGAAACGTCTCGACCCGGCGGTTCGGGCTGAGCTCCACAAGCACGTGGAGGAATGTCCAAATTGCTGGGTCATTTTGGATACCACACAGCGAACCATCAAGGTCTACAAGGGTTTAGAGCCGCAAACGATACCGCCCGACATCCACTCCCGGCTAATGACCGCGTTGCAGAAAAAGATGGCCGCAAGTCCCAAGTCCTCAAGTTCCAGTCAGTGAAGGCGTTCAGTCCAAGGTCACGCGCAAGGGCATATTGATCTTTGCGCCATCCTTATTCACCACGTCAAAAGTGGCTGGTGATACCGGCGTAATGCGCATTTCCTTCCCTTCGATTTCGACTGACAAAAAATGCAGCACGGGGGCCCAACCCTCCATCTGGGCGCGGTCCATCGAGTCCCTCACATCGCCCGTACGTAGTTCTCCACCCGCCCCACTCACGATGTAACGAATGTTCTCCGTCTCCCCATTCTTTCGACTGAACTGAAAATTGTGCTCGTGGCCAGTAAACACGACCTTAACGCCCTCGCGCTTAAATATTTCGAGGAAATGCGGCAAGTCATTAGCCACCGCTGGATGTCTAGGACCGGCGTTGAAGGGTGGATGGTGAAAATACGGGATCTTCCACGGAACCCGGGATTCAGCCATATTCGTCTGCAGCCATTTGTGCTGTTCGCTGTCCTTCCGGTATGCAGGACGCGGTGGTCCGCTTTCACTATTTGTCGTGCTGTCGAGCGCGAAAAAGTCCACCAGTCCGCCGTAGGAAAAGCGATAATACCGCGACGCGGTGTGACCCGGAAAAAAGAAATTATCCAGATACGCCGTGAGATCTCCCCGGCTCTCTGTCTCATTACCATCGTGGTTTCCGAGCGACGGGTAAAACGGAATCCTCCCAATCAATCGTTCATAGGGCCGAAAGAACTTTGCGTCCCAATGCGTATCTTTGTCGCCCGTGTTGCTGAATCGCAGCGTAAGACCGATTTGCCCGTACACATTGTCACCGGTAGTGATCACAAACCGTACTGGATTGTCACCGGAAAGCCGCTGAAATTCCTTCAGCATTGCTCCTGCTACCGAACGTTGCGCAGAGTCACCGCTACCCCAGTCGCCTATGACGAAGAATCGAAGCTTCTCCGATTTCTCCGGCCATGTACGAACCTGCGACTTTTCGACTGAGCGGCCCTTCAATAGGACCTCATAAGGATAGTTCGTATCGGGCTTCAAGCCCGTGATGAGCGTCCAGTTCTTATCTGTGACCTCTATTGTCCTGCCATCGATACGAACCGTCGCTGGCCCAAGTGATGCCGAACTTCGGCCGATCGTGTTTTCCCCTGTGGTCGTTCCCCAGGCAATGAGAACCTCTGTCGGAGCGACGTCACCGATGTATGCGTAGAATTTTTGTTGCCCGAGCGCGGCGGGACAGCAAAACAACGCAATCGCAAGACATATTCCGTAGCGCCTCGAGTTATAGATGGGGCGTTTTGGTTCTTCTCTACGCTCGGAGCGGACCAATCGGGTATTAGTTTGCATCCACATTGCCTTCGCAAACGAATCGAACGTCGGCAGACCTTCGACGCGTTACGCATGAGTGCATGCGCTACGTAACTCAATTTAGCAGTGCCGTTCGATCCTGACCAATTTCGTGCCGTGAGCCGCAAACCTATCGAGCTCTGCGCCGGCAGTGTGGATGAGAACGCAGATGGATACACTGCGCTTCTCACAACAACGGATTTTGCGGCTATTACGGCAGCGAAACTTCAGGAGTCTTTCGCGGAAGGCCCGTCAAGACCGAATCTTCACCCTTCTGCTTGATCTCACGATCGAAGTGAGCGACGATGAGATCCCGGCGCCCAAGAATCGCGCTGATCTCTTCCGGACGCAAGTATCCGCCCAGTGCTTGCTTTAACTGGACAGTGTTCAACTCGCGTAGACCGCGCAGAAGCTTGTGGTCCACTCGTCCCGGCAATGCATTCTTCTTTTGCAGTCCAACAGTGGTTCGGAAGGCGCGCGTGTGGTCGATCATCCACAGCCTCCAATCCGGAGTGATCAATAAATTGCCCTGATTGCGATCGGTATTGTAGATGAGTTGGTCGAATACGCGGACAATGTTTAACGCATCCACCCAGAACTGCGACGCGGGCGGCTTGATTCCCTTGTCCCGACGCTCCATTTCGGTGATCCAGACATTGTCCAGCCACCATGTCATCGATCCAAGTCTGCCGTCTATGTCACGTTCCACGGACATAGGAATCGTATCGATGCCGATGAGCTTGCCGAGTCGATAGGCTGCGATATTGAACTTATAGGAGTCGCGAAAGTTCTTTTCGACTGTGCCCTCGGCGCCGCGGAAGACCGGCTTGAAAACGTCGATGCCTTGAAATTGAGCATCGTGGGTCAGCTTACCGTCAGACAGAGTTACGCGGGAGGCGCCTGTAGTGCCGGTATCCAGTTTCTTGCGATCGATAACCTGAGCAGATTTGAGGAACGCCTCCATCTCGGCGTCGCTGAGCTTCGGTGCAGGCTTAAGAGGCGGAGGAGTGTTGTCGGCAGGCTGGGAAGTAGCCTTCTGACTTGCGACGTCATCCGTTGCGGGACGCGGAATCTCTTGCGCTTGCGTCTGAGCGCAAAGATGCAGAACAAAAATCAGTGATGAAAGAATCGAAACCGCCATTGCGCCCATGTTGACCCCTAAGAGCTATGCTCCCGCTGTGGAGACGCGCAATGCCTTGGCAGTGTTTCGGTTACTGCTGCTTAGGAGCGCCGCGCTCTCCCGATTCACGCGCAAGGCGTACCTTGGCGGAGTCGAGCTTCTTCTGCACTTTGGCTACTTCTGTCGCGTCGCGCTCACTCGGAGATGCGCTTTCCCATTCCCTCAACGAAAGCTGCCAATGAGTGATCGCATCCTTCAAATTTCCCTGCTTGAAGTACACATCACCCAAGTGATCGTGAACGGTCGGATCCTTCGAGAATCGTGCAATCGCGAGCCGCAAATATTCTTCCGCCTTAGCTAGATCGCCGGACCGGTAGTAGGCCCAACCCAAGCTATCGAGATAGGCGCCGTTGGTCGGTTCGAGTTCGACAGCCTGCTTAATGTAGTTCAGCGCGTCCGGCAGGCGTACGTTGCGATCGGCGAGCATGTAGCCAAGATAGTTCAATGCTGAAGAGTTCTTCGGGTTGAGATCGAGAACCTTCTTGAACTCCACTTCCGCCGCGTCGAACTTCTTCATCTTTTCGTACATGGCGCCGCGCATGAAAGAAATCGACTCTTTGTCGTCCTTCGTCTCAGAAAGCTTGTCGGCGGCATCTACGGCCTTCGCCATCTCAGTGTAGTTTTTGCCCTTTTCGTAGATCTGCGCCAAGCTGACGTAGGTGTCGCGGTCATTCTTCCCGTCAAGCAACTTCTTTACTTCAGCCGCCGCATCGTCAACGCGTCCAACGTCTGCCAGGATCGAGGCGCGAACCGACAAAAGCATGCGATCTTCAGGGAACTTCTTAACTGCGGCATCTGCCTCTTGTACTGCCTTATCGAAATCCTTCGAGATCCGATAGGTGTCGATAACCTGTGCTGCCGATCGGGCCGCGAGACCTTCATCGAGATCGGCAATCTGACGGAACGTCGCAATGGCTTCCGGGAATTGCTCAGCGCTGCGGTACATCAGACCAAGTCGTTCAAGCAGCAACGCGCGATTGCTTTTCTCGCCGCTGCTGTAAGTACGTTTCGCAGTACCGGCCAGCATATCCTTCAATGCCGTGAGTGCTTCGGCGGATTTGCCCTCGGCTTCAAGGATGTTCACCTCGTTGTACTGCACTTCCATATTCTTCGGTTCGAGGTTGAGAGCCTTGTTCGAAGCCTCGCGAGCCTTCACGAAATCTTTTTTCTGACGGTAAATCTGGGAAATTCGCAGCTGCGACTGCCAGTCTTTCTTGTCCTTTTCGACGATTTCGTTGTAGACATTCAACGCCTCGTCGAAGCGCTCGGCGAGAAGCAAATTCTGGGCGTATGCCCGCTTCAGGTCAACGTTCTCTGGCTGCAGTTCAAGAGCGCGACGGAGCGTCTCCGCTGCGAGTCCATAGTCACGAAGCTGTTCATACTGGCTCGCAAGCGCCATAAGCGTGCGAGGAGACGGATTCTTATCCGTCAGCCGCTTCAGCAGATCCGAGGATCGCTGGCTATCGCCCAGGTCCGCATAAACAACTGCCAGACCGGTCAAGGCATCTTCGTGATTCGGGTCAGCCTCGAGAACTTTCTTGTACGCCTTTTCCGCTTCGACGGAGTTCTGGGCGATCTTGTGAAGGCGTCCGAGCATCAGCCAGGTATCCAGATCCTTGGGCTGAATCTCGACAATCTTCGTGTATTGTTCGATTGCTTTCCGCAGCATGGTTTCGTCGACTTTCCCCTGCTGGGAGTCGCCAATCATGCGTGTGTAAATGCGGCCGAGAATACGGCGCGCGTTAAGGTCGTTAGGATTGGTACGAAGCGCCTCTTCCGCGTCTAGAGCTGCCTCGCGAAGTCTTCCGGACTGTACGTACAGGTCGGACAATTCTTCGCTGATGAAGCCCGCGTTCGGGTCCGCTTTCAGAGCGAGACGCAGGTTCTCAATCGCCTTGTTCAGGAAATCGCCCTTGTTGCCTGCTTGCTCGGCATACATGTGGCCCAAGGTGTAGTGGTAGTAAGCCGCTGCCCTGTCGACCGGCTTGCTGGCTGGAGCAGTTTGGCCCACAAGTTGAGTGGCTGTCACACTAGCAGCTAAGAATGCCAAAGGCCAAGCCGGGGAATCGATTCAAGAACCGGAATGAGGTCATGGGAGACAAAAAGGCGGGGAACCGCAAATCCTCCATACTAGTATAACGCCGTGCGCGCGCAAGCGTTTCAAGTACGTGCAAGAATAGTCCTTTTCCATGCCTAGAGTCCAGCGCGCACTCTTAAGTGTCACAGACAAAACCGGAATTGCCGCCTTTGCCGAAGGTTTGCACGAACTTGGAATCGAGCTCATTTCGACCGGCGGAACCGCCAGCTTGATTAGAAATGCCGGCATTCCGGTCCGGGATGTATCAGAAGTCACTGGCTTTCCGGAAATGCTTGACGGAAGAGTGAAAACGATTCATCCCGTCGTCGCAGCGGGAATTCTCGCTATCCGATCGAACAGTGAACATATGGCTGCGATCCAAACCCACGGAATCGGATTGATCGACATGGTTGTCGTAAATCTGTATGACTTCGCCAAGGTCGCTGCCCGTAAAGACGCGCCCCTCGAGGAATTGATCGAAAATATCGATATTGGCGGACCGACCATGATCCGCGCGGCGGCGAAGAACTACCAGGACATCGCGGTTGTGGTCTCCCCGTCCGATTACGAATCGATCCTGAGCGAACTCCGAGCTTCCGAACACCAACTCAGCCGCGAAACGTGCTGGAAACTTGCTCTGAAGGCTTGGAGTACTACTGCGGCTTACGATAGGGCGGTCAGCGCGCGACTGTCTGAATCGAAATCTCTCGATCTCAACGTTCCCCACGCCATGGATCTTCGTTATGGTGAGAATCCGCATCAAAGCGCGACGCTTTATGCATTCGGGAACGGTGGAATCGCCGGCGCTAAGCAACTGCACGGTAAGGAGTTGTCTTACAACAACTTAGTTGACCTGGATGCTGCCTGGCAATTGGTGCAGGAATTCACACGACCCGCCGCTGCGATCATCAAACACACCAATCCATGCGGTTGCGCTGAGCAGGACTCGCTGGCCGAGGCCTACCGCAAAGCCTTCGAAGCGGACCCGATCTCAGCATTTGGTGGAGTTCTCGCCTTCAACAGGCAAGTTGACGCCGAGACCGCTACTGAAATTGCCAAAACCTTCATCGAGGCCATCGCAGCTCCCTCCTATACGCCGGAGGCCATCACGATTCTCCAGGTGAAGAAGAACCTTCGACTCCTGGAGGTCACCCAAACACCGTCAGAAACGGTCGTTAAGAGCATTTCCGGTGGCATTTTGACCCAGACGCCGGATTCGGCTACGCTCGACCGTAGTCAAGCGAAAGTGGTTACCAAACGTCAGCCTACCGACGCGGAATGGACCGCCCTCGAATTCGCATGGAAAGTGGTAAAACATGTGAAATCGAACGCCATTCTCTATGCCAACGCCGGTCAAACCATCAGCGCCGGAGCAGGACAGATGAGTCGTGTAGATTCGGTCAAAGTGGGAGCGATGAAGGCCGTTTTGCCTCTTAAGGGCGCCGTTTTGGCTTCAGACGCCTTCTTTCCCTTCCCAGATGGTCTGGAAGAGGCGGCCGGACATGGCATCACAGCGGCCATTCAACCCGGTGGGTCGGTCCGTGACGCGGACGTGATCGCTGCCGCGGACCGACTTGGCCTAGCAATGGTATTTACCGGATACAGGCATTTTCGCCACTAATTATCGATAACCATCCTTGCGGTATCGTTCGTAATTGGCGACTGGCGGTAGTGGCTTTACCGCGCCTCTTCGCCGCAAGCATCAGGAGCCCCGCTGCCGCTGCTAAACCGACGCCGGCGGCATACATCGGCGCGGGGTCGTGCGGAGCCGGGGGAACATAGAGAACGCCATACTCATCTGCGCGGGCGGGCGTATTAACGTATCGACCGTGAAGTGGCGGCGTGAAATTGCGCTGCAGTTCATCCAGAGACCCACTCCCCGGCTACTGGAAGTCCATGTCCTGCGGCCACCACGTTTGGACGAAGTCCGGCGATTTTCCTGACGCTGCGCTGCCTCCCAGTCCTGCGTAAAGTACCTCGGCGGATTATGAAATCCTCGAGCTTGAGAAATCATCAGTTTGAAGGGATTTTCTTGATCCACAGTGGTAAGAGCATCACGGGCTATCAAGGTCCGATATAGGACGGCTCTAACGGTAGTTTGCGTCTTTTTTGAAAACTTATTAGCCTACTAAGGCGTCTACCCTAGCGAAGCGAACAGTCTTATGAAAGCAACCTGCCCGAAGTGTGGATGGAGTAATACCCGGCCTTCAATGAGGCTGAACTTGTTAGATCGAGTGTTGCGGCTCTTCCTGTTATCGCCCTTTCGATGCCGGACCTGTCTAAAGCGTTTCTATTTGTTCGGTTTACGCACGCATTCTGCATAAGTTCCCGTCCAGGCGGCCGTGACTTCCAATCAACCCCGCAGAACGCCCTTTGGCTCGCGAAATCTGGGCCATCTGAGCTTATTGTGTTAGTTTAAAACGTATGGCATACGTTATCGCCGAACCCTGCATAGGTACAAAAGATACGGCCTGCGTGGACGCGTGCCCAGTCGACTGTATTCATCCCAAGAAAGACGACCCGCGCTTTGAGAACGAAGAACTGCTTTACATCGATCCTGTAGAATGTATCGATTGCGGGGCTTGCGTACCAGTTTGCCCAGTGTCTGCCATCTTCGCCCTTGATGATCTTCCAGAAAAATGGGCCAACTTCGAAAAGACGAATGCGGCATTCTTCGGCCGCTAAATCCATCGAGCAAAATCAACTAGGACGGTAAACGGCGATACTTGTATCCGTTTCCCAGATTTTAATCTGAGAGATTCGAGTCGCGGTTTCGCCATTTGTTCCATCCATTTTCTTCGACACCTCATCGTAGAAATACTTCGCCATGTTCTCGGCGGAGGGATTGATGACGGTAAAGGGCTCTAAGTCATTGATAAACTGGTGGTCCAATCGGTCCACTATTTCTCTGACCACCCGCTTCAACTCAACAAAATCCACGAGGAGCCCGATTCGGTTCAACCGCTCACCTTCGACTGTGATTTGAACTTTATAATTGTGACCGTGAACGTTCTCGCACTTCCCTTTGTATTCTCGAAGGGCATGCCCGGCCGCAAACGTCTGCTCAACAGTTACTTCAAACATCGCCGAAGTTCTCGCACTCTTTCAGAGTACAACTATGAACGCGACCAGAACGCCTCGACGTCGCGAATATCCGTCGAGAAACGATAATCAGGCAAGCTATCAAAGAATACCTGCCCGTAGCGCTGTTTCGTGATCCGATTGTCCAGGATTGAAACGACGCCGCGGTCAGTCTTGCTTCGAATCAAGCGGCCGAAGCCCTGTTTCAGCGCCAGAGCCGCCTGTGGGATCTGATAGGTGTAAAACGGCTCGCCTCCCTCCTCGCGAACTGTCTTTATGCGCGCCTCAACAACCGGATCGCTCGGAACCGCAAATGGGAGCTTGTCGATAATGACGCAGCTTAATTGCTCTCCCTGAACATCAACGCCCTGCCAAAAAGATGAGGTGGCGAATAACACTGCGTTCGGCGTGTTTCGAAATTCCTCGAGCAGCGCGGTTCGCGGAGCTGTACCCTGCAGCAATGTCGGGTACTCGATTTCCAGGGAAATGCGGTCATACACAAGTCGCATTTGTTGATAGCTGGTGAAGAGAATGAATGCTCGACCTCGGCTCAATTCGACCAAACGCGCGATCTCCCTACTCGCGTGTTCGGTGAAGGCCGGCGTCCGCGGATCTGGAAGATGCTGCGGTACATACAAGAGCGCCTGCGTCTGATAGTCGAACGGACTTTCGACGATCAACGTTCGCGCATTGCGTAATCCGAGACGTTCCTCTGCGAAATCGAATTTGCCCGCCACCGCCAGAGTGGCTGACGTCAGGATGACCGTCTCGACACGGTGCAGCAGCTTATTCTCGAGGATCGGGGAAACATCAATCGGAGTCGCCTGAAGATATACACTCCGCCCCCGCCGCTCAATCCAGTAAACGAAGGCTCCTTGGGGACTTTCCATCCAAAAGCGCAGCCGGTCGGAGTATTCCTTCGCCCGTCGCTGCAATGGAATGAACTCTTCGGGCGCATTCTTAATCAGACTGAGTTGAAGAACAATCAGCTCGATTGCACGGAGAAAGTCCTCGTAGACGTCCCGATTCAGCTCCAGGAACGCGTCATGGATTCGGAAGCCTGAGCGGCCGTCGGTGGTCGGGAAAAGCGAAAAAAAACGATCGCTGAGTTCGTGTACCGTTTGCAGAATCCGGTCCAGTTCGACCGAACCGCAATTCTTGAGGCGGGCAATCGTCAAAACATCCCGCCGCAGGTCCTCCAGCTGGGCACTGCTGACCGAGACCCCAAAGTACTGGCCGATCACGTCCTCGATTTCATGGGCTTCATCGAAGACAGCAACCGCATACTCGGGGATAATCTGTGTGAAATCTTCGTCTTTCAGCGCAAGGTCCGCAAAAAAGAGATGGTGATTAACGATGATGAGGTCACTTTCGATCGCCTTCTGATGCATCTGCGTCAGGAAGCAGCGCTCGAATTGTTGGCATTTTTGACCGGTGCACAAATCGCGCCGGGCATCGATTTTCGCCCAAAGAGTGCTGTTCTCGGGTAGATCGCGCACTTCCGCCCTATCTCCGGTTTCCGTTGTCTTTTCCCATTCGCGAATGATGCGGAATTCGGAGATTTCATCCATTCCTGTCAGCATCGGGGTCTGTTCGGCGTCGTAGATCTTTTGCCGGCAGGCGTAGTTGTTTCTGCCCTTCATATAGCAGACCTTCAAAGGAGTCGAGAGGTGCTGTTGCAGGAACGGAATGTCTTTATGGAAGATCTGCTCTTGAAGGTTCTTAGTTCCTGTCGAGATCACGACCCGTTTGCCTGAGAGGATCGCCGGGATTAGATAGGCAAGTGTTTTACCGGTCCCGGTACCGGCCTCGACGAGCAGTGTCCGTTTCGACTTGATTGCATCCTCGACGGCCTGCGCCATATCGAGTTGGCCCGACCGGTGCTCGTAATTGGGGTGCCACTGGGACAGGATGCCTCGCGGGGAAAAGAAGCTCTTGGCGCTTAGAGTGCGGGCAGGAGAAGACATCCGTGATACTACGTTCTTCCAGGGTAGCGGAAGGTCGCGTCAGATGTGCGACGAGTAGCATAGGAAAGTGCAATCTGACTCTCTGCGCGTCGTACTGGTCGCTCCCCGCAATCCGCTGAATATAGGCGCAGCGGCTCGGGCCATGAGTAACTTCGGGTTCCTTCGGCTGCGTGTCGTGAACCCCTACGAGGTCGCTTACGCCGAGGCCAAATCCGCTGTGAATGCGGCGACTGTCCTCGAGAGTTCCGAGCAATACGCTACCGTAGCGGAGGCGATCGCAGACTGCACACTGGTGGTTGGTACAACCGCCGTCGGGCATCGTCAATTGCAGCATTCGTTGCACCGGCTGGAATACGGAGCGGGACTGATCCGTCAGGAGCTGGATATCGGCCGCGTGGCATTGCTATTTGGAACCGAGAAGTTCGGGCTCAGCAATGAAGATATGGCGCGTTGTCAACTGGCTAATGCGCATTCCGACTCGCGGCGAACACGAGTCGATGAACCTGGGACAAGCTGTTGCCGTTTGCCTTTACGAACTTGTACGAAGCAGTCAGGTCGAGACGGAGGCTCACTAAAGCCCAGCGCAGCGCAACGGCAGAAGATGTCGACCGTATTGCCGACCTTCTCGTGGATTCTTTGCAGCGGTCAGGCTACATCAAGGACCTTACCAGCGAATCCGGAGAACAGAAAACCCGCCGCATGGTCCGGCGACTGCGGCTCACGCGCGGCGACGCGCTTGCCTTGCTAGGCATGCTTCGGCAGATTCTATGGAAGCTGAAGAACCCCGGAACATCCTCGACGCCGTAGTCCTTCGGGCTTTAGATGCAATGTTATTCTGGGGATCGCGATGACCAAAGTGCAACTGCGCTACGACCTCATGCGGCCGATGGATGATTCCATGATGGAGCAAATCTCACGGGTACATGCAGTTTACGGGATCTTGCGTGTCCAGCCCGGCGATTCCTTCCATAAGCTGATCGTTGATTACGATGCTTCCCGTTTGAGCGAATCGGAAGTCGAGACGGTTCTTCACAAGCACGGTATTCCCATCGTCCTCCACGTCTAAGTGGGGCGAAAGCGCCTGTACCGGTCGGTCAAGTTTTTTTGATTTTCGTGGTGACGTATCGAAGACACGCCCGTCTGAAGACACAACAGCAAGTCGCCCCGCGCTAGAGACCCTTTCCCCAACAAGACTACCTCTAGCGCGGGGGCCTACAACTTTATCGATCGTAGCCGAATCGCTACAGCTCGCGCAATCACCCTAAAAGATCTACTGGGAATACCCCCATATAGGGCTAAGCATTTACCCTAAGCAACAGTTGTTAATTTCACGCGTCTGACTAGTGGAGGTTACTCATGCGCGCTTCGCATTTGGCTCTCGTGCTTTCGATGACGAGCACTCTTTGTCTGGCAGATCACAAGGATGCTAAAGGGTATGAGCGATTTGTGAAGCGAAATCCGGCACGAGTTGGTGATGCTGCCCTATTACGGCGTGTTCGACAACTTGGCGTACCAAGTGGACGGTTACAAAGTGACCCTGATGGGTCAGGTAACCCGGCCCACTCTCAAGTATGATGCCGAGCGGGTTGTCAAAGACATTGAAGGTGTCGAACAGGTCAATAACAATATCGAGGTTCTGCCGCTCTCGCCCAATGACGATCGGATCCGCATGGCCGCATTCCGCACGATTTACGGCCACACTGCGTTAAACCGGTACGCTCTCAATGCGCGTTCCGCCGATTCACATTATCGTCAAAAATGGGAACATTACGCTCGAAGGTGTAGTGGCGAACGAAGGTGATAAGAATATCGCCGGCATCCAGGCCAACTCCGTATCTGGGGCCTTTAGCGTGACGAACAACCTGCGAACGGAAAGCGGACGGCGCAGATACGCGTTCGCGACGAAGTAGTCCGAAGATTCCGAGGGCTCGCTACAATCAAGCTATGCTGCGAGCTCTCCTCCTGCCTCTCTGCCTTTGGGGTCTTGGGGATTCTTTCGCTCAAGACCTGACCATCAGTACATTACTTATAAGATCGAGGCGGTCTCCACCAAACACAAGTTCCTCGGAGGGACCGGTTTGGTCCGCGCATGACGGCCACCTGTTGTTCACCGACATGCCGACCAATCAGATTTTCAAGATCGACGACTAAAGGCAATCAGCTTGTTCCGCGAGAACTTCGGGCGGCGCGAACGGCAATGCTTTTGACGATAAAGGCCGGCTCTATACGTGCGAAAGCCGGGCTCGGCGAGTCGTTCGTACTGGACAAAAAAGGCAGCCCGAAGTCCTGGCCGACTCGTTCGAAGGCAAGAAATTGAATGGGCCCAACGATATTATCGTGACAAAAACGAGCACGTGTTTTTCACTGATCCGCGTTCGGCGAAGCGGTCGAGACGCCGCGAGCTGCCGTTTTACGGCGTGTTCCATATCTCGCCGAAGGGAGTCGTGAGCGCTGCGCTGAAATTACAAACGCGACCGAACGGTCTCGCTCTCAGTCCGGATGGCAAGACGCTTTACGTGACGAACTCGGATGAGCGAAACGTGCGCGCGTATGATATCGGCAAGGACGGAATTCTTTCGAACGAGCGGATGTTTGTCGCCAAGACCGATGGCGTGCCCGACGGTCTTGAAGTGGATGCGCAAGGCAATCTGTTCTGTGGCGGCGAACGGGAGTGCAGATCTATTCTCGCGGCAGGGACAAACTGCGGTTACCACGATTGGCTGCCGAGAAGCCATCCAACCTCGTCTTCGGCGACGGCACCCTGCAGTCGCTCTATGTGACTGCACGAGCACCATCTATCGCATACTCCTGGACACGAAGGGAGTCTCCATCTATTAGCCGGCAGTATCCAGAACGGCCGATTTTGGGTGTGGGCGCGCTGGTCTTTGATGCAGATCGCGACGCAGATCGCATCCTGTTGGCGGAGCGCGGGCGCGAGCCATTGAAAGGCTACTGGTCGCTGCCGGGAGGTGTGCTCGAGACCGGCGAGACATTGGACACGGGGATCCGCCGTGAGGTACTGGAAGAGACCGGGCTCGATGGTGGAGACAGCAGGCGTGGCCGAGGTCTTCGAGCGCATCATGCGCGACTCAGACGGCCGGGCCGAGTATCACTATGTTCTAATCGATTACTTCTGCCGGGTGACGGGCGGAGCTCTGTGCGCGGGCGACGATTGCAGCGCCGCGCGATGGTTCGCGGATCGCGGAATTGCCGGGCTTGTTGTTGACTGAAGGAACGCTCGGAGTGATTGAGAAAGCTTATGAAACATACCAGCGCCGATCTGCTCGAATTTGAAGAGCTGAAGCGCCTGCTGGGCCGGTACGTCGCGGGACCTTTGGGCCGCGGCGAACTGGATCGGCCTGCAGCCTACTGACCGACCGCGAATTTCTGGAACGCGCGCTGGCCGAGGTGGCCGAAGCTGTCGACATTCGTGCGGAAAATGGGCGCCTGCCGCTGAGCGGGCTCGCCGACAGCAACCAGTCGGTTGCGAAGCTTCGCATCGAGGGCGCCTCGTCTCGAAGCAACCGAAATCGCGGATCTGACCCGCTTCCTGGAGCGGGCTGATGATGTTCGCGGGCTGCTTGCCGAGCGACAGTTTCCACTGCTTCATAAGCGCTCAGCGCAATGGCGGACTTCCGTGGGCTGCTGCGCGAGATCGGCGGCAAGGTGCTGCCGAACGGGTCGATTGCCGATGATGCGAGTGTTGCTCTGCACCGGCTGCGCCGCGACATCGAGCGGCAGCAGAAGAACGTCCACCAGTCGCTGGAACGATTTCTGAAAGCCCATCGCGACGAAGGCGTGCTGCAGGAAGAATACGTCACGATTCGCAACGATCGCTTTGTCGTTCCCGTCGTAGCGGGACAGAAGCGGCGTGTGGACGGAGTGATTCATGGCGCCAGCGGCAGCGGCCAGACACTGTTCGTCGAGCCGCTGGACACCATCGATCTCAACAACGAATTTGTCCGGCTGCGCGAAGAAGAGCAGCGCGAAGTCTATCCGAATCCTGCGAGAGATCACCGACAATCTGCGTGCCCATGCAGCCGATATCCGCCGGACGATGCAAGTGGTCAGCGAACTCGATCTGTTGTTTGCGAAGGCCGCGTTCGCCAGCGATTTCGATTGTGTGATCCCGACGTTTGCTCCGGAGTCGGAACGGCGTGTTGTTCTCCGTGAAGCACGGCATCCGCTATTGCAGGATGTGCTGCGGCGCCAGCAGAAGCGCGTTGTTCCGGTAACGTTGACGCTCGATGGTGACACAGCGCATTCTGTTGATCAGCGGCCCGAACACGGGCGGCAAGACAGTCTCGATGAAGACTGTCGGACTGCTCGCGTTGATGGCGCACTCCGGAATGCCTGTACCGGCGACCGAAGCCGTGTTCCCCATGTTCGATCAGGTACTCGCCGATATCGGCGACCAGCAATCCATCGAGCAATCGCTGAGTACGTTCTCTGCACACATTGCGACCGTCAAGTCGATGGTGGAAGAGTCGACGCCCGACTCGCTCGTGCTGCTCGATGAATTGGGCCGCGCCACCGATCCGGAAGAAGGCGGAGCGTTGGGCGTCGCGATTCTCGATCACTTCCGGACGCTCGGATGCATCGTTGTCGCGTCCACGCACTTGCTGGCCCTGAAGGTCTACGGGGCGAATACGACATCGGTGTTGAACGGATCGATGGGCTTCGACGAGGAGACTCTGCAGCCCAACGTATCTGCTGCGCATCGGGGCTCCAGGCAAATCGGCGGGACTTGACATCGCCACCGTCTCGGCATGGCCCCGTGGATTATCGAGCGGGCGCGCGCAGCGATGACGACAACCGAACGGGACATCGCGCGCTTTCTTTCCGAACTGCATGAGCGTGTCGATAAGAACACTGCATCTGCAGAGAGAACTCGAGCAGCAGCTGGCCAAAGTGAAGCTCGCGAGAGCCGACATCGAGCGCAACTTCAAGCGCCGTGAAGCCGAGATGCTACGCAAGCTGCAGGATCAGTTTCGACGAGGTCGTCGCGAACTTCGAAGCCCGCGCGCTGGACACCATTCAGAATATCAAGGAACTGAAAGAACAGCGGAAGCTTCAGGACCAGGCGCGGCTGCAGGTCGCTCGAAGTCAAGCGGGAAGGCATGGAAGACATGCAGGCGCATGTCGTCGCCGCGGCTGAGACGCCGGTTGCACAAGCTGCCAAGCCAAAGCTCGAAGAAGGGCGCCCGCGTTATCTTGAAAGGCATCCGTCAGCCCGCTCGTGTACGCCGGATTATCAGCGACGACAGTTATCGAAGTCGACGCGGGCTTTCTGAAGATGCAGGTCTCCGTGACGACGTGCAAGAGATTCTTCGCGAGAAAGATCCGCCGTCATCGAAGCTGCCAAAGAATGTCACCTTTCAGCAAGCTGGTCCTAAGTGGGACATGTCGTATCAGGAGATCAATGTGATCGGAAAGCGCGCAGAGGAAGCGCTCGAAGAAGTCGACCGCTTCCTGGATCAGGCTGCCCTCGCATCTGTCGATCGCGTACGCATCGTGCACGGGCACGGCATGGGGGTTTTGAAGAAGGCTGTCGCGAATCTCCTTGCAAAGAGTCCGCATGTCGAGAAGTTTTACCAGGCATCTCCTCAGGAAGGCGGGGCAGGCGCCACTATTGCGGAATTGAAGACGGCGTGAGAGGGTACAGTCATAATTAGGGAGACATCCATGAACCGAAGAGCATTTCTCGGCGCCGCTATCACAGCTGCCCTTCCAGTCCACGGCGCGTCGCGGCTTCCTATTAAGAAAGCCTTGTACATCTCAATGCTAGGCAAGGAAGGGAGCTACGCCGAGCGATTCCAGAAGGCCCGTGACGCCGGTTTCGAAGAGATCGAGTGCGCCACGGTAGAGTCGCAAGCGGAAGCGGAAGAGATCAAGAAGGCCGCTGAGCAGACCAAGCTGCGCGTTCACTCAGTCATGAACCAGGCGCATTGGAAGTTTCCACTCTCGTCTGGGGACCCTGCAGTTGTCGCTGAGAGCATGAAGGGAATGGAAACGAGTCTGCGTAATGCGCACTTCTGGGGCGCAGACACTGTACTTCTGGTTCCAGCCGTCGTCAATCCCGAGACCGGCTATCAAGACGCATGGACGCGGTCTCAGCAGCAGATTCGACGCTTGCTCCCGCTCGCCGAAAAGTTAAAGGTAGTGATCGGAATTGAAGAAGTATGGAACAAGTTCCTGCTCAGCCCGCTCGAGATGGCTCGGTACGTCGATGATTTCAAGAGCCCCTACGTAAAGGCTTACGTCGACGTGGGAAACATGGTCTTCTACGGTTACCCTCAGGACTGGATTCGTACGCTCGGTAAGCGCATCGTCAAACTTCACATCAAGGACTTTCGCTTCAAAGACAGAAGGACTGATTTCGTGGCGCTGCGCGAAGGCGACATAGACTGGAAGGCCGTCTACAAAGCGCTTCTCGATGTCGGCTACAAAGGCACGGCAACGCTGGAGCTTGGATCGGGTGATCTGGATTATCTAAAGGAAACAAGCCGACGATTCGACTTGATTCTTGAAGGCGCTTAGTCTCTACAACGCCTGGAGCACTTCCTCAGCGTGCCCTGCAGGCTTCACTTTGTTGAAGATTTTAGCGATCTTGCCCTCTTTGTCTATGAGGAAGGTTGTACGCTCGATTCCGAAGTAGTGCTTGCCGTACATACTCTTCTCTTTCCACACGCCATAGGCTTCCGAGACCGTGTGATCGACATCGGCGAGCAGGGGATAGGGAAAGCCGAACTTCTCTTTGAACTTTGCCTGCTTCTCGGGAGTGTCAGCTGAAATACCGAGGACAATCGTCCCGTCGCCAAACTTCGGATACGCGTCACGGAACTCGCAGGCTTCCGTCGTGCAGCCTGGTGTGTCGGCCTTCGGGTAAAAGAACAATACAACGTTCTTACCGCGCGCCGATTTCAGATCGAAGATCTCACCAGTGTCGGTTTGCAGGTGTATCGCGGGGGCAGGGGAACAAGGTTGAAGTTCAGGCATACCCCTAGATTAAGGCGCCTAATCGAGCAAATAGTTGGCAGTCGTTTACAATTCCGCAACATTTTTGTCACAAATCGCGTTATGATGCCCGTGGAACGTGTTTAGTCCCCTTCCACCCGATACATTGCTATTGAGCGTGTCTGGCACTTGGAAGATATATTACAAGGGCCGCGAATACGCTACTCTGGCGAGCGCAACCTCTCGGGAAGATGCGCTCCAACAGATTGCGGAAATGCTTTTGCTTGCTCAGAAGGTAAGTGCTCAGAAGGACTTAAAAGACGGGGTGGAGTCTGGCCTGTTGGCACGCCCAAGTCGCGCCGGGTCGGACCCCACCGAGGAGGAGGCAAATGGCAGAATACCTTCGACAGCCCAAGTATGAGCGATGCTGTGGTCGAAATGAAATAGCCATGTCGCCGTAGACCGTACGGTGGTCCGGGTACTAAGAAGTACTCCGGACGAGATTAGACTGGATTGAGACGTTTCGCCTCGTTCTCCTAATGAGGATCGCGGTTCCCGTATCTGTTCCGCGAGGGATCCCGGCCCAACCATCGCCTGTAGACCCTTACAATCGCGCAAACGGCGAACGTATCGGACAAATCAAAAATTCGGCCTGAAGATCCCTCGAAACCACCGAGATGCTCTCGCCACTCTACAGGAGCTGATCCGTAAGGCGGAATCGCTCCGAGATCAACTGAAACCAACGGTCCGGCAGTTATCCCGAAGAAGTCGCTGGGGTTTGTCTACCGATATCGAGAAGCTCGCAAAGAAGGGCAGATCCAATCTACGCCGAATGTGATGGTCATCGCGGACCTAAGATGGGAGCGGATGTGGCGACTATTACCGTTGCCCTCGCAATTCTTGTTTGGGCAACGTCCCTCGTCGTAACTTGCGGTGATCTTGCAGTTACAGTTGCGCTTGTGTCTCTTCTATTATTGTTTCGCTGGCAATGGCAAAATGGCGGACCAAATAGATAGGGCGCTTACATCCCACACAACACTACGAATCGTTAGCAAACCGCAGGACACTATCGTCGTCAGGGTAGTGTCCTACGGTTGCGTTGGTCCGCCCTTCGTGACGGGTGATTCTTTCCCGATCAGTTCGGGGTGGAAGCGGAAGATGTATCTATCGAGGCCCACTCTGTCGAGGAATGCCATATTAAGCAGTCTCGTCTTCCCGTTCAAATAGATCACGTGAATGCGGAGCCTCTTCGATTGGTTGGCAAACGGGTCAGCCTTCTCAACTACCGACCAAGTTGCTACTTCCAAATCTGGCATTGAGACTTGACTATAACGCATCTCGTTCCTCACAACACAAGCGCCTGCTTTGGCTTGAATCTTTGAAGCGCATTCAGCTTGTGTTATATTTATTCATTAGAGTGCATAATTAATCATATGACCACGTCTGTCGGTATCGTTGGTTTTCGAGGGTATAGCGGCGCTGAGCTCATCCGTATCCTCGAGCGTCACAGCCATATCGAGCCTGTCCTCATGGAGCATCGAAGCGACTCGGCTCCCGAGAATTTACCGCGCGGCTTCAAGGGCCACAAACGTATACCCTGCACACCGGAAGCAGTCGTATCCGCAAATCTTTCTGCTGTCTTTCTAGCTACGCCACCCGAAGTTTCCATGGATCTCACGCCGGGAATTTTGGAAGCCGGCGCTAAAGTGATTGACCTTAGTGGAGCGTTTCGGCTTCGAACGGCTGAGACCTATAAGCACTGGTACAAGACTGAACATACACAGGCAGATCTTCTCAAGGAAGCTGCGTACGGCCTTCCGGAGTTTTGTCGTGATCGGATCCGCGGCGCGCGGCTCGTTTCCAATCCTGGATGCTATCCGACAGCCGCAAACCTCGCGATTAAACCTCTCGTCTCGAGACAATTGATCGATCGATCAGCGGGAATTGTTTGTGACGGCAAGTCGGGTGTAAGCGGAGCCGGACGCAAGCCCTCAATGAAGACCAGTTTCTGCGAAGTAACCGAGAACTTCTCGGCCTACTCGCTGCTTGACCATCGGCATGTTCCGGAAGTCCTTATGAACTCCGGTCTAAACGCGGAAGAGTTCAGTTTCGTTGCGCAATTGATTCCGATCGATCGCGGAATCCTCGAAACGATCTATTTCCGCGGTGTCGATGGCATTACCGCGGAGACGATCGTCAACAGCTACGAGGATTTTTATCGAGGTGAAACGTTCGTCCGGCTTTACGATCCAGGTGTGGTTCCGGATCTTCGCGCCGTGCAGCACACGAACTTCTGCGACATAGGCGTGAAGTACGACCCTGCAACTCGGCGGGGTGTCGTCGTGAGTGTCATCGATAATCTCGGCAAGGGCGCTGCGGGCCAGGCAGTGCAGAATATGAACCTGGTTCTTGGCTATCCCGAACAGGAGGGGCTCCTGTGAAGGTTCTCATTAAGCTCGGCGGTACGCTGCTCGATTCGGCCGAGTCGCGAAACCGTCTTTCCGCTGAGATCTCATCGCTGCGCGCTCGCAACCTTGAAGTTGTCGTTGTCCATGGCGGCGGCAAACAGATGACTCGATTTCTGAGCGAGCGGGGCATTGAGAGCCACTTCGTAGGCGGATTGAGAGTGTCCACTCCCGAAGTGATTGACGCCGTGTTGAAGGTTCTGGCGGGAACGGTGAATCATGAGCTTGTCGCATCCCTGGTCGCCGCCGGTTCCAAGGCTGTGGGGCTCAGCGGCATTGATGCTTCTTTGACCGAGGCCGAACAAATGCACGCGGATCTCGGCGCGGTAGGACGACCGATTCGCTCTGAAGCAACTCTCCTCGACCTACTGACATCGAACGGCTATTTACCCGTCGTCGCCTGTGTGGCCGGCGACAAGGAAGGTCGGATCTTCAATGTCAATGCTGACCAGATGGCTGTCGCCTGCGCCGCAGGCTATCGGGCCGACAGGCTCATTTTTTTGACCGATGTCGATGGCGTCAAAGGGAAAGATGGCAGCATTATCCCGGCGCTCACACCAGCAGGCTGCGAGAAGCTTATCGCCGATGGTATTGCGACAGGAGGGATGCAGGCCAAATTGAATGCCGCTACTGACGCTTTGAAAAACGGGATCGCCCAGGTCATCATTGCGCCCGGATCGCTCGAAAGGGCGGCAGAACGTATTCTTAACGGAGAACAGATCGGAACACAGCTCGCGACGGAGGAGGTTGCCAGTGCGTAATGCAATTGCTTTGGATTACGCTACATCCAGGACACCGGAAATGGTAGCTGGCCATGAACTGGTAACGCGGAAGGCGTCGATGCCGGATATCCGCCCGCTCCTCGATCTGATAAACGGCTATGCCGCCAAAGGCATCATGTTGCCACGGACTGAGTTCGAGATGTCGGAGAATATCCGAGATTTCACGTTGGCTTTTTCCGGCGATAGGCTTGTGGGTTGCGGCGCCCTGCATTTTTACTCGCCCACCAGTGGCGAGATCCGATCTCTCGCTGTGGATCCAGCGATTAAGAGCCGGGGAATCGGGCGCGCGATTGTCGAAGCGTTAGAACTGGAGGCGATGGAGTATCAGCTTCATTCCATTTTCGCCTTCACTTATGCCCCAGGATTTTTTGAGAGGGTTGGGTTCCACGAGGTAGAGCGAGGAGCGCTTCCGTTAAAGGCTTGGAAGGATTGCCTCCGTTGCCCCAAGTTTCAGCAATGCGATGAAATTGCGGTGATCAAGTATCTGGTTCCCGCAGATTTGCGCCATGACCCGATCGTGGACAGTGCATCCACCCTTGATTTCATTCAGTTACCGATCCTTCGGAGCTGACGTATCCCGCTGAAAATTACGTCAGCTGTTACAAAATAACGTCTGGCCCTTGTCAAATCGGTACAAATCGATATACTAGGGTACATCATTTTCTAGAAAGGGAGTTCTCTGCACTCTTAAGAGGTGAGAGCGCACGTCTGAGTTTCGGCGACGGCTCGCTCCACCTAAACGGCTCCTCCACTACCACAGTCGCCCCTCCGAGCGATCTGTGGGTGCTCCTCGCCGGGCGTTTAACAACGCCCGGCTTTTTGTTTATGTGTCCTAAGCGTTCTAGGCAAAACTGAGAAGTTAATGCTTGTGCTCAGGAGTTGTGGGCTTAGGCTGCGCTGGAGCCTTCGAGTGATCTTTGGCTACGACAGGCTGAGGACCCGCTGTGGATCCGCCGGCCGTTGTACCTGGGCCGACTTGTGGCTTGGCGTGAGTCACGTGCGAGCCACTTCCCGGTGGGCGTGCGCTGACATCGGGGTTGTTATAGCAGGCTGAAGTGATCAACGACAGCCCAATCACACAAATCAGTTCAGCTCGCCGGTTTCGCATCTCAACTTATTGTAGCCTGTAGGTTGACTATGCGATCGGTTCTTCTGGTTTTCCTGACAACCGTTCTGGTGGCCTATCAGGGTAAGAAGGCTCCGCAGCTCAAGCCTCCCGAACTCGACGTAACCGAAGTAACTGCGCAGCGGGATCAAGCGTTGCTCGTAATCGATTGCAGATTGAAGAACACAGGAGAGCGACCCGCGGAGAAGCTTGTCGTGATCGTGGACGTCCTTGATTCTGATAAGCGGGCCGTTACGACGCAAAAAGGTGGATCGGACCCCGAGTCGATTGAACCCGGCGAGCAAGCAGAGTTTCACGCCCAAATGAGATTACCACCCAGAGCTGTCTATGTCCGCCTGAGTTTCGAAGACGGAGCAGGGCGCGATGTGAAGGCCAATAACGTTGAGCCGCTCGCAATAGAGTGATCCGTTACCATAGATCTTTGGAACAACGCATATCACCGGCCCGTCGCTTATCGGGCGAAGTTCTGCTTCCGGGCGACAAGTCTGTTTCTCATCGTTACGCCATGCTCTCTGCAATCGCGGAGGGTTCTTCTCATCTGCATAATTATTCGAGTGGGGCGGACTGCCAGTCGACGCTCGCTTGCCTGCGGTCTCTCGGCGTTGAGTGGACGAAGAAGCAAAACACCGTCGAGATCCAAGGGTGTGGACTCAACGGATTGCAGGCCCCCACCGAGACGCTCGATGCCGGAAACTCCGGGTCCACGATCCGAATGCTTTCGGGCATACTGGCCGCTCAACCGTTCCAGACTCGCATAGGTGGCGACGAATCCCTGTCTAAGCGGCCCATGGGCCGTATTATGACGCCGCTTGCTGAGATGGGAGCAAACATCCAGGCTACGGATGGTCGTTTCCCGCCGCTCGAAATCAGCGGAGGTCCGTTGCGGGCGATCGACTACACGCTCCCTGTAGCCAGCGCGCAAGTAAAGAGTTGCATCTTGTTTGCGGGACTGTATGCAGATGGTACGACAACAGTTCGCGAGTCAATTCGCACGCGCGATCATACCGAACTCGCTCTGCGAGAATTTGGGGCTGACGTCACGACACGTAAGGGTGTCATCAGCGTAGAAGGTAAGCCGACTCTGAAAGGCCGCGAGCTATTGGTTCCTGGAGACCTTTCGTCGGCAGCTTTCTATCTGGTTGCGGCGATGATCGTACCGAACTCCAATGTCTCGCTTCGCGCCGTGGGATTGAACCCCACACGCGCCTCGCTGATCGACTTTCTGGTGGGGGTCGGCGCTGAGATTCGAATCCCCAAAATCGAGCAGATCGGCGGCGAACTCGTCGGCTCACTTGACGTGAAAACAGGCGCGATTCGGGGAGGGCTCATCGAAAAGGAGCTGACTGCCGCCCTGATCGATGAGATTCCAGTACTCGCAGTGCTTGGCGCAATGAGCGAGGAAGGTCTGACTGTCCGCGACGCTTCCGAGTTGCGCGTTAAAGAAACGGATCGAATTGCAACAGTCGCTGAAAACTTTCGGCGCATGGGTGTGTCTATGGAAGAGACACCTGATGGTTTCCATATTCCCGGGAAGCAGCGATTCCGTGCTGCCAAACTCGATTCTTTCGGCGATCACCGTATCGCTATGGCTTTTTCGGTAGCGGCCTTAGCCGCCGACGGGGAATGCGTTATCGACAACGCAGAAGCGGCGTCGGTCTCATATCCTGAGTTCTACGACACACTGCGATCGATTACGCAATGAGATATCTCTGCATACACGGACATTTCTATCAACCGCCGCGTGAGAACCCGTGGCTGGAAGCTATTGAATTACAGGACTCGGCCTATCCTTATCACGACTGGAACGAGCGCATCACCGCAGAATGCTACGCGCCCAACGCGGCCACACGCATTCTTGATAGTGAAGGCCGCATTCTCCAGATCGTAAACAATTACAGCCGGATCAGCTTCAACTATGGTCCGACGCTGCTCGCTTGGGCGAAGGAGAAAGCGCCCGGACTTCACGAGATGATCGTGGATGCGGACATCGACAGCCGTGAGCATTTCTCCGGACACGGATCGGCAATTGCGCAATGCTACAACCACATGATCATGCCGCTGGCCAATGCCCGCGACAAGTACACGTCAGATCTACTGGGGCATTGAGGATTTTCGCTTTCGTTTCGGTCGGATGCCGGAAGGCATGTGGCTGCCGGAGACCGCCGTGGACCTCGAATCTCTCGACATCATGGCGGAGCTGGGTATTAAGTTCACGATCCTCGCTCCGCATCAGGCGAGTCGGTTCCGCAAGATCGGCGACGCTGATTGGATCGATGTAACCGGCGGCCGCATCGATCCGACCCGTCGCCTACAATTGCACTACTCCATCGGGAAAGAAGATTGCAATTTTCTTCTACGATGGTCCGATTTCGCGAGCGGTGGCATTTGAGGGTCTGCTCAACAACGGCGAGGTGTTTGCCAGCCGGTTGCTCAATGCCTACTCCGATGAGCGCGACTGGGACCGAACTCGCGCATATCGCCACTGACGGGGAAAGCTATGGGCATCATCATCGATATGGCGAGATGGCGCTCTCGTATGCGCTTCATCACATCGAAGAAAAAGGTCTCGCCAAGCTCACGAACTACGGCGAGTTTCTCGAGAAGTTCCCCGCCCAGCATGAAGCAGAAATATACGAGAACACGGCGTGGAGTTGCGCCCATGGCGTCGGTCGCTGGAGAGAAAACTGCGGTTGTAACTCCGGCGGGCACGGAGGTTGGAATCAGGAATGGCGCGCTCCGCTGCGTGAAGCGCTCGACTGGCTTCGCGATGAAGTGGCGCCCCAGTATCGAGGCCACGCATCGAGCAATATCGTTCACGATGCCTGGGCAAGCGCGCAACGACTACGTTCATGTCATGCTCGACCGCTCGCCCGACGTGCGCGCCGCGTTTCTCGAGCGTCATCGTAAGCGTGTGCTGACGCCAGCCGAGCAGGTCGACGATTTGGAAGCTGCTCGAATTGCAAAGGCACGCGATGTTGATGTACACGAGTTGCGGCTGGTTCTTCGATGAGTTATCGGGCATCGAGACTGTGCAGGTGATCCAGTATGCTGGGCGTGTCGTTCAGTTGGCTCAGGAAGTTTTTAATGGTGTCCAAACATCGTTCCTGTATGCCGGAAAGGGGTTTCCGCCCTCGGAAGATTCCCTCGAAGATTCACTGGACAATCGCTTTACACAGAAGCTTGCGCGCGCCAAGAGCAACATCCCGGAGTTACACGACGGCGCGCACATCTATGAACGTCTGGTCAAGCCGACGGTGGTCGATCTGTTGAAAGTCGGCGCCCATTATGCGATCAGCTCAGTTTTCAATTCGTATGCTGATGAGACGCGTGTGAACTGTTATACAGTCCGTAAAAAGGACTTCAGAACGGCTGATGCGGGTAAGCTGAAGATGGTGATCGGACGCGCATCGTTCACATCGGAAATTACGCTTGACACAGGCGAACTTGCTTTTGGCGTACTGCACTTCGGCGATCATAATCTGCATGGCGGTGTGAGAGCGATACCGAAGAATGCCGATTACGAGAGAGCTGGTGTCGGAATCGATGGCGGCCTTTTCTCGCGCCGACATTCCGGACGTTATTCGAGCCTTTGATCGCGGTTTCGGGACCGAAACCTACTCACTGAAATCACTCTTCCGCGATGAACAGCGAAACATTTTGAGCCGTATTCTGATTTCGTCCCTCGATGAGGCAGAGACGGCCTACCGCCAGCTTTACGAGCATCAAGCGCCATTGATGCGATTCCTTACCGATCTGAAGACTCCGCTTCCCAAAGCATTTCGTACAACCGCCGAGTATGCGCTGAATAGTCACCTCCGCCGGGCTTTCTCCGACGAACTGGACATCCCGCGCATTCAGAGCCTGCTCGAAGAAGTACGGCTTGGATCGGTGGATCTCGATGCGACTACGCTCGAATACACATTACGGAAAACAATCGAGCGAATCGCTGAGCGCATTCGAGATAACCCTGCTGACCCGAACGAGCTTGCAAGTCTGCGAGCTGCCATCGAGCTCACCGAGCAACTGCCATTTACGGTCACTCTATGGGCGGTTCAAAATGTCGCTTACGATCTACGACGGGAAATCTACCCGTGGATGATGGACAAAGCTGAGTCTGAGGAAGATGCTCGCGCATGGGTGGAGAACTTCCGAGTCCTGGCACAGAAACTTTCGTTGCGAATCGATTGACGATGCGAATACCGGTGTCGACATACCGGGTCCAGTTCAATCGGGATTTTCGTTTTTCCAACGCGACCGCTCTGGTTCCCCACCTTGACCGATTAGGCATTAGTCACTTGTATGCGTCGCCGATCTTCGCGGCGCGATCCGGATCCACTCACGGCTATGATGTAGTCGATCCCAATCGCCTCAATCCCGAACTTGGTTCGACGGAAGACTTTGAAGCTCTGGTGAATTCCCTTCGTGACCGAGGGATGGGGCTGATCATCGATATCGTTCCAAATCACATGGCGGCAAGCCCGGAGAACGCATGGTGGATGGATGTTCTCGAGAATGGTCCTGCATCGCGATATGCCTCGTATTTCGGAATCAACTGGTCATCGGGGCGTGATCCACTGAATGAGAAGATCTTTCTTCCCATCCTAGGGGATACGTACGGGCGTGTGTTGGACCGGGGCGAGTTGCGGCTTTCTTACGAGGATGGCGGCTTCTTTCTGAACTACTACGCGCACAAATTGCCCATAGCGCCGGATAGCTACGTGGACATTCTCGAGCCGTCGTCGGGGAACGAATCTATATCCGCTATCGGCGATTTCGGCGCAGTAATGGAATCCTTGCAGCGTCTGCCCTCAGCCACTTCCGCGGCGTGGGACGCCATTGATCAGCGATCCCGGGAGACGCATCATCTAAAACAGCGCCTTCATAATCTAGTCCTCGAATATTCAGAGGTGCGCAATCATGTCGACCGTCGGCTCGGGCAGATCAACGAATCACCAGAATGCCTCGATGCGTTGATTCAGAAACAGCCTTATCGAATAGCCTTCTGGAGAGTGGCGACGGAACGGATCAACTATAGACGCTTCTTCGATATATCCGACTTGATCGGTATGCGAGTCGAAGATCCGGCGGTGTTTGAAGCCGGACACAAGCTTGTTTTAGAGTTGGTGAGCAGCGGCAAGGCCGATGGACTTCGCATCGACCATATCGATGGGCTAGCGGATCCGCTCGGGTATCAGAAGCGCTTGCCGAGTGACGTATACGTCGTCGTCGAGAAGATTCTAGCTGGGGACGAGGAACTTCCCGACGAATGGCCGGTCCAAGGCACAACGGGATACGATTTCCTGGGTCATTTGAATTCTCTATTTGTTGAGCCGTCGGGGCTCGAAAAGCTCGACCGCTTGTATCGCACTGTGGTCGGATCCGATAAGAGTTTCGGGGATGTTGCTTACGAGCGAAAGAACCGAGTGATTGGAGCGCTGTTTTCAGGAGAGATGCAGGACCTGGGAGCCCACCTCGCAGTGCTTGCTGAAGCAGACCGCAACGCCCGGGATCTGAGCACCCGAGACATTACGAAGGCCATCAGTGAGATCACAGCGTCCATGCCCGTATATCGCACCTATATCGATTCACTCGAGCCGAACAACCGGGACATGGCACACATCCTCGAAGCCTGCGATGAGGCGCGACGAAGGAATTCTACAATCGATCCACAAGTGTTTGATTTCGTGGAGCGTGTGCTGACGTTGCGCTTCAAGAAATGGATGACGGAACAGGGGCGCATCGATTGGCTTGAGTTCACCCAGCGATGGCAACAGCTCAGCGGGCCCGTCATGGCGAAGGGTGTTGAGGACTCAGCCATGTATGTCTACAATCGGCTGATTTCGATGAACGATGTGGGCGCATTGCATACGCCGGTGTCAGCGGAGCAGATGCATAGCTTCCTCAGCCGACGTCAGCTGCGATCTCCCCAAACAATGAACGCCACTTCGACCCATGATACGAAGCGAAGTGAAGACGTCCGGGCCCGGATCAATGTTCTGTCGGAGATACCAGGCGAATGGGCCCGTAACGTGAACCGCTGGAGCAGATGGCTTGCCAATCAGCGATCAGGTGTGGATTCGAATGAAGCGTACTTCCTCTTTCAGACACTTCTAGGCGCGTGGCCTTTGAATACGGACGGAGTCGACGAGTTTCGCCGCCGCATGAAGGAGTACGTCGTCAAAGCCAGTCGTGAAGCGCGTACCTACACGAGCTGGACGCATCCAAACACCGAGCACGAGTCCGATCTTCAAACCTACATTGACGTGCTCTTCGACGATCGTAACTTTCAATCAAACTTCCAGCGCTTCTGTGAGCGCACGTCGTTCTACGGCGCAATAAATTCGCTGTCGCAACTATTGCTGAAGGTCACCGCCCCTGGCATACCCGATTTTTACCGCGGCACGATTGACTGGGATTTCAGCTTGGTCGATCCCGACAATCGCCGGCCAGCGGAGTTCGCGCCGCTAACAGACTTCCGTTGGAAGCCACGCGACCTTCTCGATAACTGGCAGGATGGTCGAATCAAGGTGTTCCTCACCGAAAAGCTTCTTGGTTTTCGAAAAGGCAACGGCGAGCTTTTTGTAACAGGCGATTATGTGCCAATCGAAGTGATTGGAAAACGTGCGCAGAATGCGTTTGCGTATGCCAGACGCTCTCGTCAGAGGCTAGCAATCGCGGTAGTTCCAAGGTTCGCCACCCAGCTCTCCGTTACTACCCGCCCCCCACTTGGAATCCGAGCATGGCTCGACTCGGCTATCGTTCTTCCGGAAGGATTTCCTACGCGCTGGAAGAACGTGATCACCGGGCAGAATCTGTTGGTAGGCGGTGGACAAATACAAATGTCGCGTGTGCTCGAGCAGTTTCCGGTCGCACTGCTGAGCAGCCGTTAACATCCGCTAGACTGACGCCATGGCCCTTCTTGCGATTGACGCGCACGCGGTATCAATCCCGCTTGCGATGCTGATCGTGTTCGGCGCTGCCAAGCTCTTCGGCGAGATCTTCGAAAGATTGAGACAGCCCGCAATTGTAGGGGAAATACTCGCAGGCGCGATTGTCGGTCCAAGTGTACTCGGTTGGATTCAGCCAAATGAAGTTCTAACGGCACTCTCCGAACTGGGAGTCATGTTTCTGCTATTCCGAGTGGGTCTCGAGGTGAAGGCCTCCGAATTGATGCAGGTGGGTGGGACCGCCGTAATGGTTGCAGTGCTCGGTGTGCTCGCTCCGATGGGCCTCGGCTGGAGCATCATGCAGGCTTGGGGCTACCCGCAAGTCGAGTCTTTCTTTGTTGGCGCCGCAATGGTCGCGACGAGTGTTGGCATCACTGCGCAAGTGCTGGCTGCGAAAGGCCTGCTGCATCTGCAGAGCTCGAAGATCATTCTGGGCGCAGCGGTCATTGATGACATTCTCGGACTAATCGTTCTGGCAATCGTGAGCAGCGCAGCCCGAGGGCAAGTGCGCGTGTTCGAGATCTTAGCAACAGCGGTGGCGGCAATTGGATTCACCATCATCGTTGCCAAGTGGGGCACGACAGCAATGCAGAGGTTTGTTCCGCGAGCCGAGTCGCGCATGAAGTCCAGCGAGGCTCAGTTTAACGTGGCGCTGGTGCTTATGTTTGCACTGTCAGTGCTGGCGATCTATGCCGGTGTTGCCGCCATCATTGGGGCGTTCCTGGCGGGTATCGCCCTGTCCGAGTCAGTCAGCCATCGCGTGCACGATTTGACCCATGGAATTACTGAGATGCTTGTCCCATTCTTTCTCGCCGGCATCGGCTTGCACCTCGACGTCGCCGCATTTGCGGATCAGCGCTTGCTGATTCTGGCTATTGTGATCTTGATTGCGGCGGTTTTGTCGAAGCTCATTGGTTGCGGAGTGGGCGCAATTCGTCTCGGGGCCAAGGATATGATTCGCATCGGCTGCGGCATGGTGCCACGAGGCGAAGTAGGTATGGTGGTTGCTCAACTCGGCTTGAGCATGAAGGTGATTGAAGAGCCGATCTATGCTGTGGTTGTGTTTATGGCAGTGGCTACGACCTTAGTCGCTCCAGCCCTTCTGAATGTGGCTTATAAGGGCGCTCCAACGCGAGATCCGAAAGAGCAATTTACTATTGGCTAGTCGGATTCAAGCCCCTCTGGGCAGGCGGAGACCGCCTGCCCAGGGAATGCCCTTCCAACTCAAAAGTAATACTTGAATCCAAGCTGAACGTTGCGCGGCCCAATCCGGGTTCCTGTGATCTGACCAAAACTGCTCGAACCGAAACTACCATTGGGATCGTTGAAGATCGGCGTATTCGTTGCGTTCTGCGCTTCTAAGCGGAACTCGACTCGCTGACCTTCGGTTACCCGCCAGCTCTTCAACAACGCAGCATCCATCGTACGGACGCCCGGACCACGATATCCGAGATATCGCGGCGCCGTCCCGAACTGATCGACTTGCGGCTGCGCGAACGCCGAATTGTTGAAATATGCATTGAGCCGATCCTGTACGGCGCCTGACGTGGAAGGATCTCCTCCGAGATGCGGACGTTGCGTACCATTCCACAGCGTTCCTCCGCTTTGTGTGACCTGCAGCGGAACTCCGGACTGCAACGTGAGAATGCCGCTGATTTCCCATCCACCAAGGAAGCCATCGACGATGCGGTTCACGCTCGATCCGAATTTACGTCCAGAGCCGAAGGGCAAACTCCACGAGCCGGTAGCTACGAAGCGATGCGGAATATCGTGCGCCGACAACGACCGTTCGAGGTCATAGTTAAGTGGATTCTGCATGCTCGTAGTTCCACCGAGCCAGGTGACGTTACCCGCGCTTACTGACGCATTGTCCATCGTCTTGGCCCATGTGTAGTGAGTGAGAATGTTCACGCCGTCAGAGAAGCGCTTCTCCCACTTCATTTGGAGGGCATTGTAGATGGAGTCAGCCGCATTGCGTTCCGAGCGGCTGGCGCCATTGTACTGAGGCATGCCTCGGAGCAGACGATACAGCTGAATGGTGGCTTTGTTGTGGTCGACGGCCTGTGGGTCCGTGATGACGCCATAGAACGGATTCGCAACGCGCTGATCCTGCAATACTGATCGCCCTAGTGTCCAGTATTCCGGAGCCAGCAGATCCAGACCTGTATTCGGCATTAAGAGGTGGACACCGCGGCTTCCCGTATAGTTCACCTCCAACACCGATTGCCATGGCAATTCCCGCTGAATCGAGAAGTTCCAGGAATACATTTCGGGATTCATGTTGTCTCGTGAAATGGTGCCCGCGTTCAATCCGAGGAATGTCCGATCTCCCAGCGAGCTTCCAGGAGGGAGGAGCATTCCCTGTGGATAGGGATTTGCCAGGGTACCGAACTGGGTCGCATTGTTGTCAAGCGTCCAGGTGACTTGCGAGTTCACGTTGAAGGCAGCTCCAGTATGCCCATTCACTGTTGCCCGAGAAAGACTATAGAGGATTGCGCCGCCGCTGCGGATCGACGTCTTCTCATTCACCGCCCATGCGAAGCCAATTCGCGGACTGAAGTTATTGGCGTCCGTGTTGAACGGCGACCGGGTGTCGTCATCCACAAACTTCATCACGCCCTTCAGATTCATTCCTGGCACTTGAATCGGGGACGCGGCATCGAGATCCCAGTAACTGTAGCGATTCTGCGTTTCCCAGCGAGGAATATCGAGCTCGTAGCGCAAACCGAGGTTCAGCGTTAAATTCCGCGTCACTTTCCAATCGTCCTGGACATAGAAACCCATATAGCGTGAGCGGGAGAAAACTTTGGGATCGATGTGATAGTCGGACCCATTCCCCCAACCGATCAACATGGATGCCAGACCATTCCCCTCGAGATTCGCCGAGCCGCCATTCTGCAATTTGCGCGTGGTCTGCGCCCCGAACGCAAAACGTCCAGAAGGATATCCGGGCTGCGCGTAGTCAAGGAAGTTGTTCCGGAGCTCGCCACCGAACTTCACGTTGTGCGCGTTGAGAGTCTTTGTTAGCGCGCCCGAGAACTGGTGGACACCCTCCTGACGATCCATAACGACCCAGCCTTCCGTGCCGATGTCCATGTAGCTTTCGGGAGCAATCGTCGGGAACACTTTATGAGTCGCATTCGTCGCCATCTCCTTCGGCAGCCCAAGAGTGGTTACGTCGAAATCTGTGACCATCGAATTACGATAGAAGTCAGAGTAGATTAAACCGTACCGAACTGTCCAAATCGTGCTTGCGCTCTGGACACGAGTGTAATCGGCTACTACTGAGCTTGTGCGGGTTCCATTCGGACCGTTGTTGAACGTATAGGCCGGATTGCCTTCTCCAAAGAGGTTGGCAGGCACACCATCGCTCCTGCCGAAGCTATAGCGTCCGGTCAAACGATCACGATCGGTGAAGTTGTGATCGCCCTTGAAATCCATCTTTTGGCTGGGACTCTGATTCACGCCTTGCGCAAACCAATTCTGAGTACCGGTAATCGTTCCGGGCTGATTCGGTAGAGGGAAGTACTCCAGCATCTTCAGCGCGATCGGGTCCATCATCGACTTTGGAACTATGTTGCCGGCGAAGGGGCGGCGTTCCAATACATTGCTCGCATTCATGAAGGTATCCCGAGGGTTGTAGATCGTGATCATTTGTCCACTCGAGTTCAGCGTCTGGGAGAAGTTGCCTTCGCGCTGAAGGGCCGTCGGAACCGTTTGGTTCTCAGTAACCGGCTGCTTCTGTTTCGTGTTCTCGTAGGTCGCGAAGAAGAACGTTTTGTTCTTGATGATGGGACCACCCAAGACACCGCCAAACTGGTCGCGGCGAAAATAAGGAAGCGTTTGTCTGTTTCTGTTTGAGAACCAGTTGTTCGCGTTAAAGTCCGAATGGCGAAGGAAGTAGAACCCTGTCCCGTGGAATTCATTACTGCCCGATTTAGTGATGATCTGAATTGCCGCTCCACCGGTCTGGCCGTACTCGGCCGGGAAGAAGTTCGTCTGAATCTTGAACTCCTGGACCGCGTCAACGGAAGGCTTATACTTCAAATCCGTGATGCCGGAATTCTGCTCCACCGTCGTTACGGTGGCGCCATCGACAAGAACATCAGCCGTCGAGTTACGACCACCGTTCGCGACGAAATTGGTACTGTTATCACCGGGCCGGCCGGCAGAGCCGACGACGCCCGGTGTTAAGTAAGCCAATCCTAGCGGATCGCGGCCGATGTTGGGCAAGGTAACGATGTACTTGTTCTCGATCACCTGACCCAGGGACGAAATCGTCGTATTCAGAAGCGGCGCGCTGGCGGTTACTTCAACTGTAGAGGAAACCTGGCCCACCTGTAGCTGTACGTCGATGGTTGCCTGCTGCTGCACAGTCAACGGAAACGCGCTCTGTGAGTGCCGGTTGAACCCCTGCGCTTCAATCGTAAGCGTGTACTTTCCCGGCGGCAGCGCCGATAAATAGTAACGCCCACCTTCGTCGGTTACAGCAGAGTGTTTGACGTTGCGATCTACCTCGGTTGCGACAACCTGAGCAGACGGAATAGCTGCGCCAGAAGAGTCGGAGACAACGCCTCGAAGAGCAGCCGTATAGGATTGAGATAAGGCTAACCCCGCTGTAAACAGCACGAGTCCAACCAGTTTGTTTGAAAAAACCTGCATACTACCCTTTCCCCCTCGTGATACCGATCGGCGAGTCGTCCGTCCGGTACCGTCTTCGTATCGACTCGGATTATATATCAAGCCGAAACATTGCCTATCCACAGATAGCGTGGGCGAAAAGATGGTCGGCATATGCATCGTATTGCATAGAATGGTGTCTGTCTGATGCCCCTAACACGACGACAACTCCTGTATGCCGGCATGCCGGCGATCCTGCACTCGCAGCCGTCCTCGAGACCAAATATTTTGTGGATTCTCGCAGAGGATCTCGGTCCCCAATTGCATTGCTATGGGTATCCGATCGTCCACACTCCGAACCTCGATCAGTTCGCTTCAGAGGGAGCACGCTTTGCCCGAGCATTCACAACGGCGCCGGTATGTTCGGCCAGCCGATCGGCCTTTAATACCGGCGTATACCAGACCACCACCGGAGCGCACAATCATCGAAGCCATAGAAAGGACGATTATGCGCTACCTAACGGAGTCGAACTGATAACGGAGAGACTGCGCCGGCAGGGATATTTCACCGCGAATATTTTGAAAGTCACAGATAAGGTTAGCGGCGCGGGAAAGACCGATTTCAACTTTACGGCGCCGAAGCCTTTTGACGGAACTCATTGGCGTGAACGCAAGGCCGGTCAACCATTCTTCGCTCAGATCAATTTCAGGGAAACACACAAAGGACCGGCTTTCAAAGAGGCTCGAACACAAAAGAAACTTGTCGATCCGGCGTCGATACCGCTCCCGCCATACTATGCGGATCATGCCGTGATCCGAGACGAGATGGCGAATTATCTCGATACTGTGAATCTGCTGGATCGCAAGGTCGGTGTACTTCTCGAAGAATTGAAGAAGGACGGGCTACTCGACCAGACGGTCATCTTCTTCATGGGTGACAACGGCCGGTGTCTGTTGCGTGGAAAGCAATGGCTGTACGATGCAGGCATACATGTTCCAATGATGTTGCGCTGGCCGGGTGTCGTGAACCCGGCTACGGTGAGAGAAGATCCTGTCCTATCGCTCGACATGACCGCGACGACGCTTATGGCGGCCGGGATTCCTCTGCCAGAACTATTTCATGGACGGCCATTGTATGGCAAAGGGTACGGCGCCGAAGGAAAACAGCGAGACTACATTGTCGCCGCGCGGGACCGGTGTGACATGACGGTCGACCGCATCCGTTGCGTACGCGACAAGCAGTACAAATACATTCGCAACTTCATGCCTGAGCGTCCATACACTCAGTTCAACAATTACATCGAGACGCAGTACCCGACGTTGAGCGTGATGAAGAAGCTTCACGCGGAGGGCAAGCTCAATACGACTCAGCAGCTTTTTATGGCTCCACGTAAACCGGATGTCGAGTTTTATGATGTGATCGCGGATCCGCATGAAGTCAACAACCTCGCGACTAAATCTGAGAATGCGCGCCTAATCAAGCAGTATGCGCAAAAGCTCGACACGTGGGTTAAGGAAACTGGCGATCGAGGCGGCGTGCGCGAAAGCCAGGCCGATATCGACGCCTCATTGAACTAGCCTTTGCACGAGTCAAGGGGCGAGGCGGTGGACGATCCACTTCCCGTCCACCAAACGATATTCGAGCCGATCATGTAGACGATTCGGCCGCCCCTGCCAGAACTCCATCAAGTGTGGCGTGACCCGAATACCACCCCAATGCGGAGGACGCGGAACGGGTCCGGGCTCGAAGCGCTTCGCCATCGTCGCGAGATTCTCTTCTATGATTTGCCGATTTGCAATGACGGAGCTCTGATCCGATACCCACGCTCCAATCTGATGCCCAGTCGGCCTGCTGGCAAAATACTCGTCAGACTCCTGGGCAGAGACGTGAGAAGCTCGTCCTTGAATTCGAATCTGACGCTCGAGCACATCCCAATAGAAGAGCAGAGCTACTCTCGGATTCTCCCTGATTTCCCGCGCCTTTCGGCTTTCATAGTTGGTGTAGAAAACAAAGCCTCTGTGGTCGAAGCCCTTCAGCAGAACCGTACGCGCATTCGGCTGCCCGGACGCGTCTGTTGAGGCCAGCGTCATCGCGTTCGGTTCGAGGAATCGCATCTCGATCGCCTGGTTCATCCACAATTCGAATTGGAGAAACGGATCGGGATGGATCTCGGCTTCCAACAAACCAGATTTCGTATAGCCAAGCCGGAGTTCGGAAAGGTCCATGGTTGTTCAGAACAGAAACCGCATACCGAATGTGGCCCAAGCCTTAGGAGCACGGAAACCATCTTCCGAGTATGTACGATTCAGGAAATTGTCGACACGTGTGAAGAACCGCAAGCTAGTGTTGTCGGTTAAAGCACGCGTATAGTTGGCAGACAGATCAGCCTTCACGGGACCATCGAAGGTTACGGGAAGCGATCCCAATGTCATCAGGTAATCGCTCGACGCGAAGATGTCGAACGTGACATCGAAGGAGCGCCCGAAGCGTTGCGTCGCGGTTGTCGTGAACATGTGATCAGAGACGCGAACGGTTCGGAGGTCGCCATTCGCAAAGATCGAAACCCGCTCGTCGGCGTTGGTGAACGTGTATGAGGATCGCACCGTCATATTACGGATGGGCGCTGTCTCCAAGCTCAGTTCGACGCCACGAGCAAGACCGCCGCCGGTATTTCTGTAGCCGCCAAACCGTCCGTACGGATCGGTTTCAGGATTGATGTAGCCGCTGAAGTCAAATACGATCGTCTCCTGTATTCGAGTGTAAAAATAGGTGGCGCTCACCTTGGTCCTGGAACCGACGTATTGATCAAAGCCACCATCGAGAGCGAGCAGACGATCCGGTCTCAACGCCGGATCACCAAGTGCGCTGAAGCTGCCGAAGAAATACGACGCGCCGAAACGCTCGTACAGCGACGGTACTCGATAGCCATTTCCGACGTGAGCACGTACCTTCGTACCTGTTGACTGCGCGAAATATGCCAGCGATGCATCCCCAGTTAGCGCTCGTGGAGGAGAGTCTAGCGTCGCCTTACTGTAGATGCTTGAGTCGTCGCTGAACTGTGGTTGATTCAGTTGGAAACCCTGCAGGCGTCCGGAAAGAGAAACTTGTAATCGACGATCGAGCAACTGCAACTGGTCCTGCGCAAACAAGGCATGGCTGGACTGATCGATTTGAAGCCGCGCGTCGACGGGCCGCGAGATGTTGTCGAAGTACTCGCGCTCCCATTCATACCCGGCAGTGATCCAGTGTCGCGCCAGCTGAAAGTCCGTACGCGCCTGAATGGTATCGAGGCGACCATTGAACTCGTCGGATGAGTTCACCTCTGGTTGGAAGCCGATTCCCCCGGGTCCATTCGGGTTATCGCGGCGTGTCGTCACACCCTGATAACTGACTCGTGTCGTGGTCGTAGGGGACCAGTGATGCGATAAGGCAAAAAGACCCGAGAAATAGCCGGCCGCGCGACTGCTGTCCGGATCGTCCGGCGCCAGGACAGGTTGTGAGTTCTCGTCGAGAAACGGAGAGCTATTCAATTGCGCAAAACTGTCATTCGCTAGAATCCGTGCGCTCAATTCTGTCGCAGAGCCCAACCGATACTGGACTGATCCGTGACCCAGCGAGTTGCGCGCACGATCGTTCCCATCGATGCCCTTCGTGACATTCAAGTGAGTCGCGCCTAACGAGAAACGTAGCCTGTGATCGAAAGCGCCGCCGCTAGCCTTAGCTAGTCCCTGGAATAAGCCCAGCCCGCCGCCTTCAGCGCCGACTTCTCCGTGAAAACCTGAGGAGCCGGCGGCAGTGATGATATTGATCACTCCACCCGTTGCATGTGTACCATAGAGCGAGGTCCCCGATCCACGTAGAACTTCGATGCGATCGGTATCGGCGAGCAGAAGATCCCCAATAAATGCGCTCGCATCCCCTTGCGGCGATGCCGCATCTCGAAGACGAAAGCCATCGATCAGAACCGACGTATCCGTCGCACGCAGGCCTCGCGTAAGCACACGCACGAAGCTGCCCGGCCCACCAAGTTGTTGCACTCGAATGCCTGGCACGCTTCGAATCGCGTCAGCAACTGAGTATTCCGCGCGATCGGTAAGCTGCTGGGCGTCGATGACAGTGAGGGCCTTCGCTTGCTCATCGATCGTTTGAGCCCCTCCCGCTGCCGTGACCTGCACTTGTGTGCTAACCAGTGGGAGTTCCAGCGTCAGATCGAGCGTCTTGCTTTCATCGGCTACGAGTTCAACGTTTTCAGCCTTTGACGAACCGAATCCATTTGCTTGCGCTTCGATTAACCAAGCCCCGGCGCGCAGTCCTTCGAAAGAATAGTTGCCGCCGCTGTCAGTGGTAACAAAGACGCGTGATGTGGACGATCGATGAACGACGGAAACACGGGCGTCTGGAACAGGCGATCCCGAAGGATCGAGAACACGGCCGTTTATTTGCGCAAAGGCAAGCGCGGCCGTAAGAAAAATTAGAAGTATAGCTCTCATCATTCACCTCACCATGGAATTGTGGAGGAAACGCAGAGAGGGCTGGCGGTATCATCGCTCTTCCCCCGAAGGCGCATGTCCTGAAATCCAGGCGTAAAGGGCCTGGAACCATCGGCAGGTCTTCGGACTTGCAGGCGAAACCGGCTTGGCCGGTTGGTTCTACTTACCGCGGCTTCCCAGCCTTGTGGAGGCCAGTGCCTGTGTTGCGGCTTTCGTTCCTGCATACCGCTGCGGGGCAGTTCCGGATTCGAACCGGATTCCCTCTTTCAACAGCTCGAAATTCAGCTGTACCGACAGTACTTTGCACTATAGCAAAAAAGCCCGTTCCGACCTCAAGATCGGAACGGGCGTCAGGAAGAAGAGGAAGTTCTCGAAAATGTGTTAGAAGGGCGGGCGTCCACCAAAGCCGCCGGGACCGCCAGGACCGCCAGGGCCCCCAGGTCCACGCAAGCCCTCGGTGCTGTCGAGCTTTTCCTTTTGTGCAGAGTTCAGCAGGGCCCTAAACTTCGATTGAGATTTGGCGTGAATTGCCGCTGCCTGTCCGTTGAAAGAACCAACCTGGGCCGCGAGCTGGTCAATTGCCCATCGGATGCTCCACCTTTCACCGCAGCCTGCAAAGCATCGTGCGCCGCCTTCGAAGGCTCTCGCAGCGCCTGGCTAGCGGTAGCGGCATTCGTGAAGATAGTTTTAGCTTGTTGCTGTTGAGTCGCGTCGAGCGTCAGTAGCGTCGTCAGCATCTGAATGCGGCGCTCAATCATCTGTTCGGGCGTCGGAGGTGTGCCCCCACGACCTCCCGGTCCTTGCGCAAACGTTGTCACGGCCATAGCGAGCGTGAGTATCGTGGCGGCAATCGTTTTCATCATCTGTGGCTTGTAATAACCTCCACTCTATTAAACGCGAATTGCAGGCAGAAGTTGACGCTCGAACTGTAAGCTCTTTGTAAATTGGAGACTTACAAATCCTTTACGAACTTATAGCCGGAGCCGTGTACCGTCAGGAGATGCCTGGGTTGCTTGGGATCTTCTTCCAGTTTGCTGCGCAATTGAGCAAGATGGACATCAACCGTGCGCGTATTCGTAGCGGCACGATATCCCCATACCTGCTCGAGTAGTTCGTCGCGTGACACCACTACGCCAGGGCGTTCGAGCAGGTAACAAAGTAACTGATACTCCTTGGCCGATAGAGTAACCAATTCGCCATCGCGGGTGACCTCATGACGACGTGTATTGACGTGCACAGGTCCGAACTGATGGACCGTTCCGGTTGAGGATGCTCCTTTAGCGCGGCGAAGCAGCGCTTCGATGCGTGCCAGCAGTTCGGACGTATCAAACGGTTTGGTCAAGTAGTCATCGGCCCCTGTTTTCAAGCCCTCGACTCTGTCACGTATCTCTCCGCGCGCAGTGAGCATCAGGATAGGAACATTCAGGCCCTGTGAGCGTAACTCTTTGCATACTTCGAAGCCGTTCCTGCCTGGGATCATGACATCCAGGACAATGACATCGAGTGGCAACCGCAATGCGTTTGAGATCGCGTCGGTTCCATTGTCCACGCTCATTACCGAGTACCCTTCTCTTTCGAGGCGATCGGCGAGGAGCAGCGCGAGCGAAGGCTCGTCTTCTACCAAGAGCAATCTAGGATTCAACGGAGGGTAACCTCATCTCAACTAGAAATCCTCGTCCATCGCGATTCTCTGCGCGCACAAGCCCTCCATGAGCCTCTGTGATTCGCTTCACCAAATGCAATCCCAAACCAAGACCGGGCACGCGGGAATTCGATGCATCGGCTCCTCGGTAGAACGGCGAAAAGATCCGATCCAGCTCTGAGTGGCGGACCCCGGGTCCATCGTCTTCTACTACGATACTGACGTTCGAGGGCGCCTCTCGTCCTGCGCGCACGCGCACAACGCCACCCTTACCTGCGTACTTGGCGGCATTGATCAGCAGGTTTTGAAGCCCGGCGCTCACGAGGTTCACGTCTGCCCGTATGGCAGGCAGGTCACTCGGAACATCGCATTCTACACGCATTCCCGCTGATTCCAGGGTTGGCCCGGCGACCGACAAAGCCCGGTCGATTACTTCCGAAGGAGCAACAGGCTCAAAATTCGGGCGAATATCAGAGCGCTGTGTGCGCGCAAATACAAGGACCTGCTCGACCATGTCAGACAGCCGGAGGGTCTCACGCCGAATCATGTCGCCATATTTTTTAGTGTCGGAGACCATGCCCTCGGATAAGTTGTCTGCGGCAACGCGAATGACGGTCAATGGTGTCCGCAGTTCATGAGAGACTGCCATAGCAAACTCCATCTGGCGCTGCGCGAGCACCTGTGCTCGGTGAGCGTATAGACCGAGCATCCCGATTCCGGTCCCGAGCACGGCTAAGACACCAAAACTCAGCAGAAGACTACGCGTCCTGAACTCATGAAAACCTGACGCGCCAGATGGTGTTAGGCCCGCGGTCAGATTCCAACGTCCCACCTCCCGGCTTGGTGGGGACTCCAAGCACGTTACGTCACTCCTCGCGATGAGGGCTGCCCCGGCATCTCGCCATGGCGGGCCTCCCGGTGGTGGACCCCCAGGTGGTGGACTCCCGGGTCGTGGGCCTCCGAGTGGCCTGCCGCGTTGACCTCCAGGCCCTCCGGGTCGCCCACCACCGAATCCGCCACCGGGTCCACCGCGAGGACGTCTTTCTCCGCGAAGCCCGCCACCTCCAAAACATTCCGGACGAAACGCGAACATCGGCGTGTTGAGCTCGGGTTGAAAATCACTCTGCTTAAAGATCACTTCGTCTCCGGCAGAGACGACAACTCCATACCGTTCGACGTTTAGAAAGCGTGCGGCAAGTTTCGGTAGGAGTTCGGTGCGGATGTATTCGCCATCGAACACAATAGTACGCACGCCAGCCGGATCGTCAGGACGACCGACAGGCGAACTCACAACAGGATCTGATGCGTTCGGAGGTACGCGCTCAACCGGCTCCAACCCGGAGGTTGTGATCCGAAACGCCCGATCGCCTTCAGTAACGAAAACTTCCTTCACGATACGCGGGTATGGCGCAAACTCGCTCCAGAGACGTACCCGCTCCACTAAGTGTTCACCCTGATCGAAACGGATAGGAAACGGACCGAAAGCGATCTGTGCGCGAGTGATTTCTACGTCAAAGGCGGAAGCAAATCTGGTTGCCGCCTTACGCAGAGCCAAAATCTCGCGCTCTCGTTCGGCCTGCGCTAAACGATCGATCCATCGGTATTGAAGGAAGCCGAGGAAACACAACAGCGCAACAAGGGACAACAATCCCCAAAATCCGGCCCTATGACGCATCTCTCCTCATTAAAGCTTGAGACGCGCCGCAGCGGGCTAGACTTTACAAGAACTTTACAGAGTGGGCTTCCACAGTCGGGTCAATGCTCCTGTAAAACCACTGACGGGATCGGACTTGACGAACGGCAACTTCTTCATTCGTTCGATCATTGCAGCATCCGGCGCTGACCTGCACAAATCCCAACTTTGTCCGGGCGGATAAGCGCCGACGACGAGAAAGTCCGAACTCATTTCGATTCGGCAATGCCCGGTACCGGCCGGAAGCACGGCAACATCTCCCGCCCGCACACTGATTTCGCGGCCATTCTCGCCACCGAGCATAATACGCGCATGGCCGCGTACAAACCCGAGCACCTCGTGAGCGGTCGAATGGTAGTGATGAAAATTGTAAACGCCGTTGCGCCACTGCGCCGGCCATCCATTCCGCCCGAAAACTGCCTCGAAGTGTGATGCGGCGTCGGACCCTTCGATAGCTACGGCCGATCGATACAACAGGACCGGAAGATGCTCGTTATTGGGCATCCACCCGTTGCGACCGAGGCGTAAAACTTCTGGTTCCCTACCAGCTGCATCGGCTCCTGTGCCCCCGCCGAAACCGAGGGTTGCGAGCACCGCAGAGAAGTGACGGCGATCGATGATGCCCATGCCACGAGCTTACTACGATCTTAAAAGTGGCCGACCTCACATATCCACCGTTATTTCGGGAGCCGTGGGCCGGAAGATCATTATCCTTAGTGTGGAGAAACACGCGATGGACCAGCCGCTATATAACCTTTTCATCCAAGAGGCGCACCTCCTTCTGGGGGCCGAGCACGAGCATTCGGCCCGGTTGCGCGAGCTGAGCTAGTTCGTTAGGAACGAGGAACTGCGGATAGTTTTCGAGCAACATGCCGTCGAAACGGAAGACCAGATCACAAGACTCGAAGAAATTCTGACTACCGCGGGAGAACACGTTGAAGGCGAGATTCCCGCAGCCATGGACGGACTAATAGACGATGCGGAACTGGTGGCGGATCAGGATTTGGACAACCAGACGCGCGATGTTGCTGTCGCGACAGCCGCTCGAAAGATGGAGCACTACGAAATCGGTTGCTATCAAAGTGTGATCGCGCTGGCTGATAGCCTGAGCCTGGAAGAGGCCGCCGGCGCTCTACGCAAATCACTGAAGGAAGAAGAGCATGCGGACCACCGAATCGCGGAGGAATTGAGGCGGTTGTCCCTGGATATGACATCCCGCGAATCCCAACCTGCCGGTCTGGCAGAGTTACTCTAGAGTCGTTCCATCGCTTACATCACGGTCGATTGCCTTGCATTTCCCGGCGCTGGCGTTTTGGCAGTAAGCTGGAGGCATGGTCCTCGAAGCACGCAGAGACTTTCTCAAAAAGACGCTTGCCACTGGGTTGTGTGCTGCAACGTACTCAGCCGTAGGAAGGGCCGCTGTTCAGCCCGGAATTCCAGGCCCGTTTCCCGGCCGCGTAATTGCCGTGGAAAGCGCTAACTCCGTGATCGAGCGCAAGTACCAGCGCGAATCGGTACGCGGGATGCTCAGTAAGGGATTGATGGAGCTGACTGGCGCGTCAACTCCGCAGGAGGCATGGCGCTACTTTTTCCAGCCCGGGGATGTTGTCGGTCTGAAGCTTAATCCGGTCGGCAGTCCTTTCGTGATGTCTGCTCCCGAAGTGGTCATCGAGATCGTGGAAGGGCTGAAGATGGCAGGTCTGCCCACCAAGAACGTCATTGCGTATGACCGCTATCGAGATCAATTCATCAAAGCGGGATTTGATAAGTGGTTGCCGGAAGGTGTGCGCTGGTCCGCGGCAAGCGATTACTTCAACTCCGATCCGCTCCAACTCGATATGCAGGGCTACGATTCCGGCCAGTATATCGAGATGCCGCTTGTCCTCCCGGCGGCCGATGCGAAGAACCCGCATCATCGAAGGTCGTATCTTTCGAATTTCATCAGCAAGGACGTGAACAAGATGATCAACTTGTGCTTGTTGAAGCATCATCAGTCGGCTGGTGTAACGATAGCGCTGAAGAACTTATCCCACGGTCTTGTAAACAACGTCAGCCGTAGCCATTCGAGTCCGACTCTCAACACATGCGGCACCTTCATCCCGAATATTGTTGATCACCCGATCATCCGCCAGAAAGTCGTGTTGAATATTTGCGATGGAGTATTAGCCGCCTACCACGGCGGGCCCGGTAGCACGGTCGGAAAGTACATGTGGGAACACAAGACGATGTATTTCTCAACGGATCCTGTGGCTCTCGATAAGACCGGACTCAAGGTGATCGACGCCAAGCGTACACAAGTAGGAATGCTGCCGATCGCAACGGCGAAGCCGGACAAAGACAGCACCTTTCTAAACATGCAGGTAGAGCACATCGAGATAGCTGGAGCTCTCGGCCTTGGTGAGTTTGACGATAAGAAGATCGATGTCCGGCGATTTCGAATCTAGTCTATGAATCCGCGCCAGGTGTTTCCTTTTTCGTCTCGGAGAACGACGCCGAATGAATCGGAGACACCTGAAATCGAACGGCCCTGATGATCGCGAAAGCGGAAGCGTGTGACGCTATCGTCGTCACGGGTCGCCGATCCCATCCACACATTTCCGTACTCGTCCCGTAGCCGAATGTAATCCCCTTCACCATAGCCGTGAACCGTGGTCCGATCGGAACTGCGGAAGCGCAGATATCCCCCAGGAAGACGGGAGTAGCGCGATCGGCTCTTGAAGATCATAGAGGAATTGTAGGTGGACCAACCGGTTGGTTGGAATAGACCGAAGGCCCTATTCGATGACTGATTGTGACCGAGGAGCCGAGAAGGCTCACACTCTTCCCTCAAAATCTGCGTCCCTTTTAAAAGTAACCGTCACCTGGATTTTTTAGTAACGTCGGGAAATCATAGACTGTAATTCGGAACGATCCGGTTAATTATACGATGGGATTCTATATGAGGGCGGTCCTCCAACGTGTGACAACGGCCAGTGTCCGGGTGAATACTAACGTGACAGGCTCGATCAAAGCCGGACTCCTTGTCTTACTTGGTGTAGAACGCGCAGATACGACGCAAGATGCGGACTATCTTGTGAATAAGATCTTAGGCTTACGAATATTTAACGATGATCAGGGCAAGATGAATCTCAGCGTTGTGGACGCGCGGGGAGCGCTTCTAGTCGTCTCGCAGTTTACGCTTTACGGCGATTGCCGCAAAGGAATGCGGCCGAGTTTCGATTTGGCGGCACGTCCAGAAATGGCAAAACACCTGTATGAATACTTTGTCACGCAGGCGCGAAACCGTGGCATTCATGTAGAAACAGGTGTGTTTCAAGCGTCTATGGAAGTAAGTTTAATCAATGACGGACCAGTCACGGTAATATGCGAATCTGCTAGACTTACTCGATAAGAGTAAGTGTCGAAAATGACCAAAAATCCCAGAACACTCGACGACTCGATCGTGCTCAAAGCCGCGCTTGAGGGTCTGGAACTCCAAAAGCAACGTATTGAAGCTCAGATCCGAGAGGTTCGTTCACGGCTCGGAAAGCCTATGAGATCGACGTCAGAGACTCCGAACGGCTCGACCAGGAAGCGAATTCTCAGCCCAGAAGCGCGCAAGCGAATAGCGGCTGCTCAGAAGAAGCGTTGGGCAGAATACCGCAAAGGCAGCCGGTCAGAAGTAACATGACTTACTCGCCTCCTTCCCTCGCCCGAGTGTGAGACGCTGGAGGCTGTATGGCAGAACTAAGCCGAATAGGCGTAGCCATCGACGCCGACCTTCTCGACAAGTTCGATGAACACATTACGGAGCGAGGCTACACCAACAGGTCTGAAGCGTTTCGCGATTTAGTGCGGGACGAACTCACGCGAAAGGCCTCAGAATCTCCAGATCAGCCTGTCGTTGGGACCGTAACGCTGGTATACGATCATCATGTTCGCATGCTCAGCGACAAGCTTACTGATATGCAGCATGAGTCGCATCACAATATTCTCTCGACTATGCACGTTCATCTCGATCACGACAATTGTCTTGAGGTTCTTGTCGTCAAAGGCAAGTCGAAAGACGTCCGTCGTATCGCGGACGGACTGATCAGCGTCAAAGGTGTCAAGTTCGGAAATCTTACAATTGCGGGAACCGAAGACAAATGATCGCCGGCACGGGCGTGGATTTAGCGGAAGTCGACCGCATCCGGGAGGCAATTTCCCGGTTCGGGGATCGATTCATTCACAGGATTTATACCGAACGAGAAATAGCATACGTCCAGCGTAAAGCGAATCGCTACGAACGCTACGCGGCGCGATTCGCTGCCAAAGAGGCCGGGATGAAGGCGCTCGGCACAGGCTGGAGGCGTGGAATCCAATGGAAAGATTTCGAGGTTGTGAATCTTCCATCGGGACGGCCTACTTTGCTATTGCATGGAGAAGCTGAGAAAATCGCGCGCGACATAGGGGTAGTCCATATCCATCTATCGCTGACGCATACCGTCAAAGACGGATTGGCCTACGTTATCTTCGAGCGGTAGCGCCGCTCGACGGGCGTAATTGCGCGTCCTCGAGCCGCTTGGCTTCCTGCCATGTGAAAAGCATTCTGTGAATCACCGTGAGATTCCCGAGAATCGCAATCACCCACAGCACCGGAGCCATCCGGTCGGTTAGCGCTCCGATAATCAACAGCACTATGCGCTCGGGACGTTCCATGAATCCAACTTTGCACGTTGGAATCGTATTCTCAGCGCGTGATCGCGTATAGCTGATCATCACAGAGGCGGTCATCACGACAGCCGTCATGACGACGTAGAACGGTCGATTGATCGTTCCGTACCAGACCAGTAAGCCGATCAGAAGAGCGAGGTCCGAATAGCGGTCGAGTACCGAATCGAAGAATCCGCCAAAACGTGTGACTTGGTTCGTCTCCCGAGCCACACGGCCATCGACCATGTCAAAGATGCCCGCGCCGATGATTACCAGAGCTGCACCGCGAAACTGGCCATAGGCCAGCAAAAACGCTGCCCAAATGTTAATGAGAAGTCCGATGAACGTGAGAACGTTCGGATGAATGCGCGCGAGAGCCAAGCCACGAACAATCAAGACGATGATCTTGTTGCAAGCTACGCCGATCGCCCGTGTAAACGTCATGCCACTCCTAGTTCACCGAATCGTGGATCGTGGTCAGCTTTAGGATCTCCATTAAGCGTGTGCCGCTGGGAATAGCTACTTTCACCTCGTCCCCAACCTGTTTGCCGATCAGGCTCCTGCCGATTGGAGAACTGGTTGAAATCATTCCCTTAGTGGCATCAGCTTCTTCGCTGGTCACCAGCTTGTAGGTCAATTCCTCATCCTTGTCGACATCAAGCACTACGACAGTGGAGCCAAGGCCAACTTTATCCCGCGGGATTTTGCTTACATCCACCATCGACAACTCAGCCAGGCGCTGCTTTAGCTGTGAGAGCCGGGCATCAACAAAACGCTGGCGCTCTTTGGCCGCATGAAACTCCGCGTTTTCTTTAAGATCTCCGTGCGCCCGAGCCTTTAAGATTTCTTTAGGCAATTCGTTGCGCAACTCGTATTCGAGCGCCGCTGCCTCTTCCTGTAGCTTCTTTTTCAGCTCTTCCATCTAGTCGGCGGCTTTAGCTCCTGGGGACATTATAGCGGGCAAAAGCGGTTAGCAGGGGGTATTTTGGCGCCCTGCAATGGCGTGACTGCCCCGGTAAGTCTAGCCCGGCAGCAGTTTCGAAATGTCGTTATAAAGTACGAAGACAACCACTGCCATGAGGAAGACCATGCCCACCTTTAGAACGGCTTCCTTCACCTGCATACTCATGTCGCGACGCATGATCATTTCGATCAGTAGTAGAAGGATCAGTCCGCCATCCAGAATCGGAATCGGCAGCAGATTGAAGACGGCCAGGTTCAAGCTAACCATAGCCATCAGACCAACGAAAGCCATTGGACCTTCGCGAGCGGCATCCCCAGAAAGACGCGCAATCCCGATCGGACCCTCGATCGATTTCGCCGACATGCGACGTTCGATCAGTCCCTGTAGAAACTGATAAATCAACGAGGCGCTCTTGATGTTCTGGTCGATGGATTCTCGTAGAGCTGCGCCAAGCCCGAGTTGGGTGATGACGACGGGCCGCTCCAAGTCAACTCCGATCAGCCATCGGCCCGACCCGTCCAACTTCGAAAAAGCCGGCGTGACGGCTGCGCTCTGCTGCCTGCCTTCCCTTTCGTAAACCACTTGCACAGGATTACCGTTGCTCGCCCGTATCAATTCATGCAGCTTCGACATGGAACGGATGGTCTGGCCATTGACGCTCAGGAGAACGTCACCGTGACGCAAGCCGGCTTTCTCGGCGCCCATACCCGGACGCACGCCGCCGACCAGAACTTGCGTCTGTTCTTCCCAGCCTGATGTGCCGAGGCCGCTCTTTTCCTCCAGCTTCGGCGTTACTGTTGTCTGAAGCCGTTCGCCGTTACGAACGTAGCCGACGTAGAGTTGCTTTCCGGCATTTGTGACTTCGCTAAGCAGGATGTCCTGCCATTTCGGATCACGGATACCGTCGATCTGGACAATCGTGTCGCCTTCCCTCAAACCGGCATCCGCGGCTGGAGTTCCGGGAGTGACGTAACCGATCGTCGCTGGGTCATCGGAATTCGCCAATTTTGGATACCGGAACATGAAGAGACCCGTCAACAATCCGACCGCAAGGATCATGTTCATGCCTGGACCGGCAAACGCGATGATTAGGCGCTGCCATCGGGGCTTGGCCTGAAATGATCGGGGATCAGCGGCTGCTTCGTCGCCGGGTTGCTCGCCCGCCATCTTGACGTAGCCGCCGAAGAGTATCGCCGAGAATCGGAAATCTGTCTCGCCTCTTCGAAAACCGAAAAGTCGCGGGCCGAAACCAAAGCTAAAGGCTTCGACTTTCACATCAAAATATCGAGCCGCCCAATAGTGACCCAGTTCGTGGATGAGAATCATCACACCGATCAGAATCAGCAGCCACCAGATATTTTGAAGAATTTGTAAGACGCCTAATAAGTTCATTTGAGTCAGGCCTGTACGGCAGCCCGCTGCCGCACGCACTGGCGCGCCACAGCACGGGATTCAATATCAATTTCGAGCACTTCCTCGACACTGTGCGCTGTGCGACTTGGCATTCGCGATAAGGTCTCAGAAACTACATCCGCAATGCCCGGGAAGGAAATCTGATCGTTCAAGAATGCTTCCACAGCTATTTCATCGGCGGCATTCAGAATACATGTAGACGAATCGCGCGCGTTTTGGGCTTCATAAGCTAAGCGAAGAAGCGGAAACTTTTCAAAATCGGGCGGGAAGAATTCCCACGTCCGACTTTCACGCCAGTTGAGCCGGGGAACAGGGGCCTCGGCACGTTCCGGATAAGTGAGCGCATACTGAATCGGCATCCGCATGTCTGTCGTGCTTATCTGAGCAACCACGCTGCCATCGCGATATTCGACCATTGCATGTACGGTAGATTGCGGGTGCACGGCAACTTCAACATCTGCCGTGTCGAAATCAAACAACCAACAAGCTTCAATTACTTCGAAACCTTTATTCATCAACGTGGCCGAGTCGATCGTGATACGCGGCCCCATCTTCCATGTTGGATGATTCAAAGCCGCTCTTGGAGTCAAAGAAGCGAACTGAGCGGTCGGGGTATTCCGAAATGGTCCACCGGAAGCCGTCAGTATCAGCTTGACTGCCTCCTCGCGCAATCCGGCGCGAAGACATTGATGAGCGCCGTTATGTTCGCTATCCACCGGAATCAATGTGGTTCCGTGTTCCCGCGCGGCGTCCATCACAAGTTTCCCGCTCGCCACCAGAACCTCTTTGTTTGCAAGACCGACGGTCTTTCTCCGTCGAACCGCTTCATACGTCGCCTCAAGACCCGACACGCCCACAATTGCCGATAAGACAAAGTCCACTTCATCCGCAATCGCGATCTCGACCAGAGATTCAGGTCCGCATGACAACTGGGGCCAGGCCGATTGAGGAAGGCCCTCCGATCGAAGCCGTTCGGTTAGACTCCGAAGAGCGTCCGGAGTTGCAAGAACTGCTACCGAGGGTCTAAATTCAAGGATCTGCTGCACGAGCGCATCCACGTTTTGGCCGGCGGCCAAGGCATAAACACGAAAACGCTCAGGCCACCGCCGGATCACGTCAAGCGTGGACGTTCCAATGGACCCGGTAGAGCCCAGTACAGTAATTGCTTTCAACAAGCTGATAATACCATCCGCCCTACACCTAAATTTCGCGTCGCTTGTTGAACTTAGCCCTTGGTAGTCTGAAGTAAGCATGCCCCCAAGGAAACCCGTTCTCTATAAGGACGCCGGTGTCGACATCGACGAAGCGGACCGCGCGGTCGCCAAAATCAAAAAACTCGCCCAAGACACCATGACCCGCAACGTCCTCACCGGGATCGGGAGTTTTGGGGCCGGATTTGAGCTATCAGGGTTCAAGAAACCGGTGCTCGTGAGTTCGGCGGATGGCGTCGGCACCAAATTGAAGCTGGCCTTCATGACTGGTAGGCACAACACTATCGGCGAGGATCTGGTGAACCACTGCGTAAATGACATCGCGGTCCAAGGCGCGAGGCCGCTCTTTTTCCTCGACTACTTCGCCATCGGCAAGTTGGACGCTCTGGTCGCCGAGCAGGTCGTCGAAGGGATTGCTCGCGGCTGCAAGGCGAATAAATGCGCTCTGATCGGCGGCGAGACAGCGGAAATGCCCGGTCTTTACGCCGCAGGCGAGTACGATTTGGCGGGTTTCATCGTAGGCGCTGTAGAGAAAACCGACCTACTCACCGGCGCGAAAGTCAAACCTGGCGATATCTTGCTTGGGTTGCCCTCGACTGGCCTTCATACGAACGGCTACTCGCTCGCGCGAAAGTTGCTGTTCGAAGTCGCTGCGCACAAACCCGACACATTTTTGAAGGAAATCGGAAGCACCGTGGCGGAGAATCTACTCCAAGTCCACCGAAGCTATCTCAAACCGATACAGGCACTGATGAAGGCAGGCCTCCTGAAGGCCGCTGCTCACATCACGGGCGGTGGAATTACGGAGAATACTCCTCGAATGTTGCCAGCGGGATTGGCCGCTGAAATCGAGTGGGGATCGTGGCCGGTGCTCCCGATTTTTGAGTTCCTTCGCAAAATCGGCAACATTCCGGATGACGATTACCGCCGGAGCTTCAATCTCGGAGTCGGAATGATTTTCGCGATAGGCAAAAAGAATCTAAAAGAAGCGGAGCGGCTACTAGCAAAGCTCGGAGAGAAGTATTATCCCATCGGTCGCGTGATTGAAGCCCAGAACGACAGTGTCGTCCGGGTGGTCTACCGTTGAAGCGACTTGGCATACTGATTTCCGGCCGCGGATCGAACTTTCAAGCGATTGCGGACTCAATCGATGCCGGCCGGCTTCCCGCCGAAATCGCGGTGGTGATTTCTAACCGCGGGTCGGCTCCTGGCCTACAGATCGCTCGTGAGCGAGGACTCAACGCCATATCCTTGCCGTCAAAGGGACTTGATCGCACCGTTTACGATCAGCAACTCACCGCGGAGTTGAAACGAAATAAGGTCGACTTCGTTTGCCTTGCTGGATATCTCCGGTTGTTGAGCGCAGAATTTATTCAAGCGTTCCCTCATCAGATTCTGAACATTCACCCTTCGTTGCTGCCTGCTTTCCCGGGCCTGGATGCGCAGCATCAGGCGCTCGCGCACGGCGTCAAAATCACAGGCTGCACCGTCCACTTCGTCGATGAGCAACTCGACTCGGGTCCGATCATTCTCCAGGCTGCAGTGCCGGTGTTGGACGATGACACGGACGACTCGCTATCCGCGCGAATTCTCGAGCAGGAACACCGGATCTATTCCGAGGCTATTGAAGTCGTCACATCGGGCTCGTATCACATCGAGGGTCGTCGAGTCGTTTCAAACCATCGTTAGATAATTACCGCCATAAACCACGCAAACGCAAGCAGGAAAGCTCCTAAACCTATACGTCCGAGTTGCGTTTCGTACCAGGGAGTCGGCGGTAAACGCATGATCCATGAAGGCTTGGCATCTCGAGGTAGCGGCGGATCACTCCAGAATGGCCGATTCATTGTGAGCGAATGCTAGCATAAGATAGTAGTACTGGGGAATACAGGAAGGACTTCAGTACAGGCCGCACGCGAGTCCTATCTCGCGTCGTCGTTTGCACTTCAGGAAGCAACCCTTTATAATTAGATTTTTGTACTCCCGCACGTAGCGCCATTTTTTGGAGGTCTGCTTCCAGGCGCTCAGGAACCAAGAACAATGCCAAAACGTACGTTTCAGCCAAATAACCGGAAGCGCGCCAAGACTCATGGCTTCCGTGAGCGCATGAAGACAAAGGACGGACGCTCCGTGCTGGCTCGCCGCCGAGCGAAGGGCCGTCACAAGTTGACCGTTAGCGACGAACGCAACGTCCGCTACGCCAAAGCGGTCGCGTAAAAGCTCTGTCGCGGGCGGAGTCGGACCGTGCCTGAGCTGTCTTTCCCTAAGGCCGTCCGCATTTTACGCCGAAGCGACTTCCGCAAAGTGTATGACGAAGGTTCCCGCTTCTCCAGCCCCTATTTCGCGGCCTTCTGTCTCAAGTCGGCCGAGCCGACACCTCACCCAAAGGTCGGTTTCACGGTCACAAAGGCTCTTGGGAAAGCCGTCGTTCGCAATCGCATGAAGCGACGAATGCGTGAGGCCGTGCGTCTGAACCTCAGCGCATTACCACCTTCCTGGATGGTCGTCATGAATGGTCGGAAAGGACTCCTTGATGCCGATTTTTCTGCGATTCGGAGGGAAGTTATGAGGCTTTTTGCACAATGCGCGAACTCGTAATCGGTTTGCTGCGTTTGTATAAGCAGTGGCTATCGCCCTTACTTCCGACTGCCTGCCGCTTCACCCCGACCTGTTCGGAATACATGATGCAAGGCGTTGATCGCTACGGCGTAGTTCGGGGCACAAGCCTCGGCCTGCTGCGCCTAATGAAGTGCCATCCGTTCCACGCCGGTGGTTTTGACCCCGTCCGCTGATGCCTGAATCCGATAACCAGAAAATCACGCCCAAAAAACCCGGCGGGACCGAAGAGCTGAGCGTAGAGAAACGTCTACTGATCGCCTTCGCCCTGATGGGTCTTGTTCTGTTTTTGACGCAGTACTTTTATCCGCAGGCCTCGCAACAGAGCTCCATCAAGCCTGTAAAGGACGCAAGCCAAAAGCAGGCGTCCGAGCCTCCGCCAGCGCCGGCCACGAAACCGGCCGACACGACAGCTCCTGCTCAACCTCCGGCTGGGCAGATTGCCGCAGCTAAGTCGGAGCAGTACACGATCGACACCGATGTTTACAAGATTGTCTTCAGTAATCACGGCGCCGTTGTACGGAGTTGGCAACTCAAGCAATACCGCGATGGCGCCGGTAATTTGCTTGAGTTGGTGAACACTGCAGCGGCTACGAAGACCCACTATCCTTTTTCGCTAATTTTCGACAACCAGACACAATCCACTGATCTGAATCAGGCTCTGTATGTTGCACGTCCCACCAGCGACGGTCTTGGGATCGATTTCGAGTACTCGAACGGACGGACGGCGGGACGTAAGTCCTTTCGATTTCTGAGGAACAGCTATCTTTCGCAGGTCAGTTCGGAAGTCCTCGAGAACAATTCGCCTGTGCCGCATCTGCTGGCTTGGCGCGGCGGATTTGGCGATATCAACGCACTTGGCAGTGCCGCCGGCGAGAAGACGCTATTCTTCAATCCGTCAACCAACAAGCTTGAGGAGAAGGACGTCAGCGCCGCCAAAAATGGTCCGGTGACCGACTCCGGAAGCTTTTCATTTGCCGGCATCGAAGATGCATACTTCGCGGCCGTGGCTCTTCCGAAGAACGGCCGCGCATTGCAGGTACGAACGTTGAGCGACAGCGTTGCATTAAAGGCCGGGGGATCAGAAGAAGCGCGCGTCGGCGTCGCTGTCGGTGGCGCCGGCAGTAACCAGTTTGCCTTGTTTACGGGGCCAAAGGACGTCGATCTCCTCCGTCGTGTCGATCCAAAGCTTGAACAGGTAGTCGATTTCGGCTGGTTCTCTTTCATTGCAAAGCCGTTGTTCCTGGCGATGCACTGGTTGAATAGCAACTATGTGCATAACTACGGTTGGTCGATTGTGATCCTCACAATCCTCATCAACTTCCTGTTGTTGCCCCTGAAACTCTCTGGAATGAAGTCGATGCGGAAGATGTCCTCGCTTCAGCCCCAGATCCAGGCTATCAACGAAAAGTATAAGAACGTTGGAATGCGGGACCCTCGCAAAGCAGAACAGAACCAGGAAGTCATGGATCTGTACAAGAGGCACGGTGTGAACCCGCTTGGCGCGGGCTGCATGCCCCTGCTGCTGCAAATCCCGTTCTTCTTCGCCTTTTACAAAGTCCTTAGCGTCAGCATCGAAATGCGGGGCGCGAACTGGCTGTGGGTATCCGATTTGTCCCAACCAGAAACTCTTGCGATTCGCATCCTCCCGCTCGCGATGATCGCGACGCAGTTCCTCCTGCAGAAGATGACGCCTCCGACACCTGGGGCGGACCCCGCCCAGCAGAAGATGATGCTTTTCATGCCCTTGGTGATGGGATTCATGTTCTACGGCGTTTCGAGTGGACTGGTATTATATTGGTTAACCGGAAACGTAGTTGGCATGCTACAGCAATGGTTTATCAACAAAAGCATGCCGCTACCGCAGCCGGTTGAACCCAAAGCTTCACCGGTGATTAAGCGGAAGAAGTAAAAGCGCAAAAAGTAAGCTCGCAATGGAAGCTAAAAAATATACCGTCGGCACGACGGGTCCCAGAATCGACGCGTTTCTTCGCAACATCGCGAAGAATGCCGGCTTCCAGTTTCAGTGGGCGATCCAGGCAGCCGAGCCCCTTCATCCAGACTTTGAAAATCCCGATGTCATTGTTCGGTTCACCGGTCCGGATGTAGATTTGCTTCTGGCGAACAAAGCCGAGATGTTGCTGGCCCTGGAACAGCTCACCATGGAGATGCTGCGGATGACGCAGGACGAACACTCCATGCTGCAGTTCGACGCGAACGACTATCGCGCCTTACGAATCGAAGAACTCCGGCTCAGTGCGCTCACGGCGGCAGAAAAGGTCAAAAAGAGCCATCTTCCGTTTCATTTCAGCCCGATGAATAGCCGCGAACGACGGATTATTCATCTTGCGCTTCGAAACGATTCGGCCGTCCGTAGTGAGAGCGCAGGCATGGGACCGCATCGTCAGGTCGTGGTCTATCCAGCTGACATGCCCTCGCCTTCCAGCCAGCCGCCAGCGCCATTTCGTCGCGGCGGCCGCCGTCGTTAATTTGTAGGTTGCATCTCGAAGACACGATCGTCGCTATCTCTACGCCTCATGGACGGGCTGGAATCGGAGTCGTCCGTTTATCAGGAGTCGGATCCCGCAGCATTGCCGAACAAATCCTTCGCTTCCCTAAGTCCCACGAATGGAAACCCTGGACCGCATCGCTTGCAACGCTGATAGACGAACAGGACCAAATTGTCGATCGCGTAGTCGTAACGTACTTTGAAGCCCCTCGGTCCTACACAGCCGAGAATGTGATCGAGATCGCGTGCCATGGCGCGCCGGTCGTTCTTCGGTACTGCGTAGAGCGCGCTGTCCTCGCGGGCGCGCGCCCAGCGGAACCGGGAGAGTTTACACTGCGTGGATACGTGAATGGTCGCATCGATCTTCCGCAAGCCGAAGCAGTGCGTGATCTTATTGATGCGACCACCGTTTACCAGGCGAGGATCGCGTCGCAGCAGATTGAAGGAGCAGTTTCGGGACGAATCGCCCCGTTCAAGAATCAGCTTCTGGAGCTGATCTCGTTGCTCGAAGCTGGAATCGATTTCGCTGAAGACGATATCGACATCGCACCCGACGCGGAGATTCTCAGAAGATTAGGTACCATCCGTGATGGACTGGAGCGGCTAGCACGGAGCTTCGCCTACGGAAAACTCATACATCAGGGCTTCACTCTCGCAATTGTCGGGCGACCGAATGTGGGTAAGAGCAGCCTCTTCAACCGGCTTCTCGAGCAAGACCGTGCGATCGTCACGGAAATTCCAGGCACCACTCGCGACACGATCGCAGAGACCGCATCGTTGAATGGCATCCCGGTACGCTTGATCGACACGGCTGGTATTCGGGTCGGCGAGGATCGTGTCGAACAGCTCGGGATCGAGCGCAGCTATCAGGCCTTGGCTGACGCAGATTTGACGCTTGTCGTGCTGGATGCGTCGGAGCCAATACGAAACGAAGACCGTGCGTTGATAGACCGTCCCATCCGTCGCCTCGTGATCGCAAACAAGGTCGACATTGCCGGAGAGGCGCCCTTTGAAGACGCGATTCCGGTATCGGCTCTCACCGGTGAGGGTGTCGATGAATTGCGCTCCCGCATCCTAGACGCTGTTGTTCCCGAGGTCGATCAGGAAGCAGGCTTCATAACGAGCGTACGCCACGAAGCCCTATTACGGGAGAGCTTGGAATCGCTGTCAAACGCTGCTCATGCGATTGCCGTCAAGATCCCGCATGAAATGCTCCTGCTCGACCTCTACAGCGCGTTACGACCAATCGATGCGATCACGGGAGCGACCACGGCCGACGATATCCTCAATCGTATTTTCTCCACGTTCTGTATCGGCAAGTAACGCCGTCCAGGCTGTGAATCATGTCTTTGCAGCCTTAGTTTGTACTGACGCTGTCTTCCAGGGCGCAAACGGATTCTTCACACCCTTCAGGCCCGCGCCCACTTCCGGGTAATGCCGCTTGAGTATGCTTGCGAAACCATTCGCCTTTATCCACTCAATCCCTTCGTTGGTGTAGATTTCCGGGCGGAAGTCGTCGGTAAAGAAGCGATCGCTCTTCAGACGGCGGGACGCCATCAAAATGAAAATACGAAAGGCGGTCTCACTGAAGCCGAAGCCTTTTGGCAAAGGTTCCGCGTAAAGGCCAACCATGAGATCGACCTTTTCGAGATCCCCATCGTACAGTTGGCGAAGCTCCTCGCGCCAAGAAGGGTTATCTGTTAGTTCTTCAAAGGAGGTCACGGGATCCTTCCCTAGGAGACGCCGGAACCGGTTATACCGGGGAACCCCACGTTCACGGTCACGGAGAATGTCGATGGTGGCCAAGTCAAGGTGCTCGCCCTTGTCCGTCGTCAGATCCTGCAGGTGCTTCGGATAGTTGTGCAGCCTGATCGCTCCGGGATGAGAAACGCCGAACGAGTAAATCATGTCGGAGAACGTGTGCTTATCGAGAACTTCGCATCCCTTCCGTCCGAGAACTTCGGGCAGCGAGTACCGGGCCAATTCTTCGCCCGATTGACGGGAGCGGATTACGATCTCGTCCGGCATAAGCGCATGCATGCGGTATACGCTACCGAACTCTTCCGTAAGTGAATACGACGCTGCATGGTGATCGGCCGTCGAACCCAAGATGCCGCCGAGAAGCTCACTATCGTCGAGAAATGAGAATACTTCCTGGAGCCCTTCGCCGGCGATCCCTTGCCAGTTCGTTCTGAGAGCAAGTTGGGTTGTTGGATGAGGAAGTATTGCCGTCGTCCACTCGACGGTGTGAATCTTGGCGAGAATCGCAGCATTGATCAGACGCGCCTTTTTGTAAAGCCATTGGTCGTCCTTGTCGGGATTCGAGGCTTTCAGCATGTCGCAAATCGCATTATGTTCTCGTGCGAAAAGAGTATGCAGAAGGCTGAGCCCGATCCAGCCATTGTCGGTAAAACCCGTGATTTCGATACCGCTGTCGGGGTCAAGAAACAGGCGGCCGCTCTCCGTCAGTTTGAGCTTGCCCTCCTCGAATGTGCGCAATTTTTTTGCGGTCTCGGCGTCTGATCCATAAACCTGAGAGGCATCCCACCAATGACTGTTTAGGTTGGAATACGCAGGTGGACGAGTCGAGCCTTCGGGACCTGGATCGGGCTCGGTGGCTTTGATTCGCATCGGGTTGACCGGCCACGGATCGCCGTCTCGCAGGGGCACATCGATCATCCGGCCGTCTGAATTCTTGTGAACGAACCAATCGTGAACCATGAACTGTATCCAGGCGGCTGCGAATAGGTTCAGGATCGATGCCGGCTGAAACTCGGTCCGCGTCATCAGCGCCCGGCTTACTTCTCGAGGGCTGGGATTCAGCAGATTCGCAGTATCCGGCCGCGTCTCGTCCACCGGAAAGTTTCTGCCGAATCGACGACCCGCGGCGCCCATGAATGGGCAGCCCGTATCGTTGTACGTGCCGTCGACGCTCCTTGAATCCACGTGCTCTGGAGGAATCGGCTCGTTGTCGGGCCGCTTTGCCAGCGGGGGTTCCTCCGTATCGTGCAGGTTCTTCTTTCGCATGTCATTGCGAATGCGAATGAGGTGCGGAATCGCGAGCACCGTCGCGAGTTCATACCACGGCCGTTTCTTTTTGAGCGCTTGTGTCAGTTTGTCGAAAATGGGCGGCATTAGATCCTCCTTCACGGCAGGCAGGATCTAATTTATCTCAGATGTAGGGAATACTAGAACTCGCGGTCTGTGACGAGGTCTGTCACGGTGGCCAAGGCGCGCTGGTAAGGCGAGTCAGGAAACTCGTGGATTGCACCGCGAGCCTTGTCAGCGAACGCGGATGCCCGCTCACGGGCGCGATCAATGCCGCCACTCCGATCGAGAGCATGCAAGACCGAGTCAAAGGTGGCATTTGAATAGCTACGCTCGTTTACAACCCTCTCAATCGCTGCGCGCTCGGAGGCGTCACAACTTTGAAGGGCATAGATCACCGGCAGTGTCACCTTACCCTCGCGGAGATCTCCGCCGACGGGCTTTCCGAGGACCTTTTCGCGAGCTGTGAAGTCCAGAACATCGTCGATCAACTGGAACGCCATGCCCAAATTCCAGGCAAAATCGCCTAGCTTCTGTTCCTGGCTGTCCGATCCGCCACCGGCCACTACACCGAGCCGGGCGCATGCCGAAAACAAACCGGCCGTCTTACGGTCGATCAGTTCCATATAATCGGCCTCGGTCACATTGATACGGCCGATTCGCTCGAGCTGGACCAGCTCGCCCTCAACCATCGATTGAGTGAGAGCGATCAGGATGTCGAGTACGTGGAAATTGCGCTCTCGCAATGCTATCTGGAACGCCTGCATGTAGAGCCAGTCACCTGCGAGAACGCTGGTGTGATTACCCCACAAAATGTTCGTCGATGGCTTGCCACGTCGGGTTTCGGCGACATCTATGATGTCGTCGTGTACCAGTGTCGCCGTGTGAATCATCTCGACCACGGCGCCGAGATGGATGCAGCCTGGGTTCGTTTCGCCAACGAGCTTTGCGGACAAAAGCAGCAGAATCGGTCGCAGCCTCTTTCCGCCATTGCCGTTGAGGTGCTGACTGATTGTGGATACTACTGTCCCCGAAGCCATTGATTCAAGGGAGATCTCGCGTTCCACTTTGCGAAGATCATCCTGGACTAGATCCAGAATCTCTTTAGCCGTCAGCGACTGCCCCAGCTTACCGAAACTCATCCGAAATCTCAGTGTAGCAGGGCGGATATTACCTGCCTTGCGACGTCATTTTAGGATTTCATCAATGGTTGCCGCTGCAATCGGGTGATACGCGCTTCTGGCCTTACTGTAGATAGCGCTGGCCCGTGCTTTTCCTTCGGGCGTTTTGGCGAGTTCCACATACAGGGGCTTAATATACTTCCGCCGGCCGACCTCCATCAGAAATCGCTCAAGCCTGGCTTTTACCGGCTGGTAGCCATTCCGAATCGACATCAGCAGCCACTCGGCGAGAATTTCTGAATTCTCCGATTGCGTCAATTTGAACGCTGCATCGAGTTCCGCCATCCGCTTTGTTTCCAATTTCTCCGGCAGCGACCTAAGAAAATGCAGCCACTCCTGTGTGGTCCAGCTTTTCGCCGGAAGAGATGCCGTCGTGAGTTGTCCGCTCACCCATTGTTTCGCGGCGGCTTCAGTCTTTTGCAGCGAGTCGGATTTCGGCTCCGGAGTATCTTTCGGGAGGCCGGGCTGTGTAAGCCACTCATCGACATTGATTTTCGCCGCTAGTTCGGGATTTTGGCTCAGAAGATTGTTTTGAAGATAGTTAACGAAATCCCCCGTAACGATGCTCTTGAAGGCAAATTGGCTAAAGTATCCACGTAGGAACGTGTCGAAGCGATCACGACCGAATATCTCTTCGAGCCGGCGCAGGAACAGCATCCCTTTGACGTAGGGAACCTGAGTAAATCCTTCATCCGGGTCCCGTCCCTTAAGGTCGACATAAAGAATCTCGTCCTTGTCGGGGAGATCGGCCATCTCTCGAATGAGTTCCCGTTTGCCTATCAGGGCTTCCATCTCAGACCGTTCGATTCCGTAAACCTCTTCCTGAATACGATGCTCGAAATACACCGTGAATCCTTCATTGAGCCAGAAATCGCGCCAAGTGGCATTCGTCACTAAGTTTCCTGACCAGGAATGAGCCAGTTCGTGCGCTATCAGTCCGACGAGGCTCTTATCGCCCGCGATGACCGTGGGCGTAGCGAAAGTCAACCGAGGATTTTCCATACCGCCGAACGGAAAGCTTGGGGGCAGTATCAAGATGTCGTATTGATCCCACCGATAAAGTCCGTAGAGACGCTCAGCGGCTTGGACCATTTTTTCGGTGTCCGAGAACTCGGCTGCGGCCTTCTTGATCATTGAGGGCTCGGTCCACACTCCGGTTCGCTTGCTGATCGGACTAAACGCCAGGTCACCGACCGCCAAGGCGATCAGGTAGGAGGGAACCGGCTGGGGCATGTCGAATGAATACTCCGTGCCCGCCGCCTGATGGGGGTCGTTCCGCGCGCTCATGACCGCCCGCAGGCCCTTGGGAACGCGGATCTTAGCAGAGTAAGTGACGCGAACGCCGGGCGTGTCCTGTGTCGGGATCCAGCTTCGCGCGTGAATCGCCTGCGATTGAGTGTATAGAAATGGCTGCTTCTTCCCGGCTGTTTGCTGCGGAGTCAACCACTGAAGAGCGGAGGCTGTTGGGTTCGTTTCGTAATATAGACGTACCCTCGTGGCATTCTGTGGCAGTTGGACGGTCAGGGGTGCGCCGAGAATTTTGTCGGACGGACCAATCTCGAATGTTGTCCCAGACCAAGTGTTTCCGTCAGAGGACACCTCGGCTCGGGAGACCTTTAAGTCCCGCGAATCAAGACGTAAGGGTTGGTTGCCCTGATCCCGATCGATCACCAACATTGCCGACCCCTTCAGAATTCTCTCAGGGAAGAGCACGTCCAGATCGAGTGCGATGTGGCGCACACGAACTTCCTGAGGCTTGGCGTAGGAATGATGGTCTTGCTGGTCGCTGAACTTTTCGTTTGAAGTTTGCACAGTGGAAGGAGCCTTGCTGCAGGCGCTCAAGAGGAGACCCGCGGCAATTGCCGCATAGTAGATGCGCACTTTCTTATCTTGCCACTGCGCGTAACAAAAGCGGATATGGATTGATTGGTTTTCCTTCCCACCACCGTTTTTCGGGACCGAGCTCGAAGATGGCGAAATGGAGGTGAGGAGTGTTTGGGTCGGCATTGCCGGTCGTGCCGACATAACCGATGACATCGCCTTTCTTGACAAGCAAACCGTCCTTCAAACCCTCGGCGTAGCGATCGAGATGGGCATAGTAGTACGCATACTTCTGTGCAGGATCGAACTGGTATACCGTCAAGCCACCAGGTTTACTATCGAACATCTTAGCGATGATTCCTGTGTCCACCGCTACCACCTGTGTTCCTCGCGGTGCCAGAATGTCGGTGGCTTCGTGCCTACGCTCGCCTCCCCCACGAGCTTCGGCGAATGTATCTTGGATAGCGGATGCTTTCAAACCTACGATTGGAGAGCCGAGCGCGCGGTCAAAGAGCGGAGCGGGATCTTCCGGCATCTGCGCCGTTTCAGCTTGAGGCAGATTCGGGGTCGAAAGATCCGTCTGCGGCGTAACGGAAGGAGGAGAAGGTAACGCCGGTGTCTCCGCTCTTGCGCGCGTTTGGTTACTCGCCTGCGGGGCCAGCTCCGGAACAGGCGCGGACGTTACCGGAGCAGCCGCTCTGATCGGCGCAGACGAGCGACCAAAATAGAATCCGATGCTGCCGATGACAGCGGCGAGGACAAGTGCAAAAAGGGCGCGCATCATGGCTATTGCGTTAACTCAGCTTTAATTCCGGGACTGACCATAGCTGACAGTTCCACTGCATCCCAGTTGGTCAGACGGACGCAGCCATGGGACTGGGAGTGGCCCACTTTTCCGGGTTCCGGAGTTCCATGGATCCCGTAGTGGTCCTTCGTTAGATCGATCCAAACCGAGCCGACGGGATTGTTCGGGCCCGGCTGGATTTTGGCCTTGGTGTGCGCGGGGTTCGCGTCCAGAAGAGTGCCGGGTTGTAATTAAAAACCGGGTTCTTCCCCACGCCGGTGATCTTCCATTCGCCGATTGGCAGCGGGTCGTGTTCGGAACCAGACGAGGCAGGATAATGAGCGAGAATTTTGCCGTCGGCGCCCAAAGCTCGTACATAGCCAGCTTTACTGACAATTACGGTCACGGCTTTGACCGGCAGAGCCCCGGCAGTCAGGACGTTCGGAACTTGTATCTCCTCTCCGGCGGCGAAGGTGGAGGCCGGATTCATTCGACGCAATAGTTCAGGCTTAGTGTGGAACTGTTCTCCTAGTGCTTCTTCTGCGGACTGATACCCGAGGGACTTTAGCTTCGATTGCTCGCCCAAATCATTGGGCACGGCTACAAATGGTCCAGCAACATCGACGTCTGAAATGCGATAAGGCACAATGACTGGCGTCGTATCGGAGTTTAAAGCTCGCCAGGTTGGCTCGTCGAGATCGCCGGAAGTCGGCAAGCCTCGTGATTCTTGAAAAGCGGAAATGGCGCGTTTGAAGTTAGCCCCTGGGCGGCCGTCGATTTCCCCAGGAGAGAAGTTTGCACGGTCGAGGAGAATCTGCGCACGCAAATTTCCGGCAGCCGGATTGCTTATTGCGCCGACAGCGTCGTTGACTGCCCCATCGAAGACAGCGGGTTCGACAGTTCGAGCGCGGGCGTTCAGGTTCTTCTGCTCAGGCTCAGCAGTTCCAGCAAAAATTACCGTCCAAAAGAAAAGGACACGCCAACGCTGTCTCATCCACTAGTCTCCAATGAATTAGAAACTGTGAGGACAAAAACGTTTCTAGGGCCTTACTTATGCTGTAATTCCCAATCGTACGCAGATTTCCGGCTGGTTATACGCGATGCGACCTTCGTCCTTCGGGTTGTAGAACTGATTGGTGACGTATACCAGCATCGCCGGCTCAATCCCGATGACCTTGTACCCGTGACCGACGCCGGGCGGTATCAAAATCTGCCAAGGCCGAAGCTTCCCGACGTAGAGCGTGTTCTTTCGGCCGAAGGTGGGAGAATTCTTTCTCAAGTCCACGAGGGCAACCTGAAACATTCCCATCGCCGCGACCCAGAAATCTGTCTGGTCGAGATGGTAGTGAAAGGCTTTGATTGTCCCGGCATAACTGAGGGCAGCCGAGACCTGAGTCGTAGCAGGATTGAATCCCGCCGGAAGCCCGTTGCCGGTGCGCATGATCTCGAGGAAATATCCGCGGTCATCCGGCCATATCGGATATGGCGATACCTTCACACCGTCAATCAACTTGGCCGAGTCTGACGATAAGATTACGTCCCCGATGCCCTTCTCGCAGTGTGGAATTGCCAAGGGCGAGTCGGATGCAAAACTTGCCGTCATCCCGCGATTCCTGCAGCCTGAATTGACGTTCCTTCCGGGTTCGTACGCTCACTGCCAGACACGAGATTCGCTGCCCGAAGGAGCGAATCGAACGTTCCGGCATCGGTCCACCAGCCGTCCAGAACGCTGTAGGATAGTGTCCCCTCGCGGATGTATCCGTTGTTGACGTCCGTAATCTCAAGTTCTCCACGGCCGGAGGGCTTGAGCGTCTTGATTTTGTCGAATACCGAAGCGTCGTACATGTAGATACCCGTAACCGCGAAGTGCGACTTCGGTTTTGACGGTTTCTCTTCGATTCCAACTATGCGGTCGCCATTTAGCTCGGCCACGCCGAATCGTTCCGCGTCTGGAACTTCCTTCAAAAGGATCCTTGCGCCGGAGGACTGCTGCAGAAATGCATCCACCGCACCCTTAATGCTTTTCTCGAGCAAGTTATCGCCGAGAACCACCGCGATGCTGTCGCCGTGAGCAAAGTGCTCGGCCAAACCAAGTGCTTCCGCGATACCGCCCTCGCCTTCCTGATACGTGTAATTCAGATGAGCGCCAAACTGCTTCCCGTTGCCTAGGAGCCGGAGAAAATCGCCCGAATTGCGCCCGCCTGTGACGACCAGGATGTCATGGATTCCTGCATCGACAAGCGTCTGAATCGGGTAATAAATCATTGGCTTGTCATAGATCGGCAACAGGTGCTTGTTGGTGATCTTGGTCAGCGGAAATAAGCGGGAACCGGTGCCACCGGCTAGGACAACGCCTTTCATCAATTAGCTCCAGACTGAAAAGGGAATAATATCCTCGAAGTGCAGCATGCGACTTCTCCGATTCGACTCCCATTTTAGCAGGACCCTACCCTCATACCGATTGATGCTTAAGATGGCTTACTGTTATGGATCGCCAGCAAATGTACCCTGCCACGGGAAAAACAGCCGCCAGCTGAAATGAGGAATCGTAATAGCCTCCGTCGAATAGACGCCCGAAGATCGGCATCACGACGGCTACCGCAGCGGACCACGCCCCAGCGCCTGCGCCCGCGATAAGGCCGGATTGGGAAAGAGGAAACACCGTGGTCGCATAGGCAATCGAGAGAATAATGAAGCCCGCGCCCGCAAACATTGCGAAAAACAGCCCCGTCATCACTAGCGATACCGAGATTGCTTTTGGCACGAACATCAGCGGAAGGCTAAGTGCTGTAAGAACCAGAAACGGTCTTGCAAATTGTCCGCGTGCCCGGTCCGCAATCCAGCCCCAAAAGAAATACCCCAACTCCCAACCGAGCGGCGGAACCCATAACAGAGCTCCGATCTCGGATTGTGTAAGTCCGCGATTCCTCGACAGGTAAATAGCACTGCCATAAATTACGAATCCAATTGGCAGGGCGCCCAGAGCATATGCGGACATGAAGGCCCACAGCCTGCGGTCGGTCAATTGAATGGTTGTCTTCTCCGAGTGTGAATCCTCCGCCGTATGGGAGAGCAATCTCCGGCTCAAGATAGCCCACAACACTAGCCAGCAAGCTCCGACCATCCCGGTAAACCAAAAGGCGCCGCGCCAGCCGTACCAAACTGCAATCGGAGTGACGAGCAATGGAGTGACGATCGCCCCTAGCGATCCGCCGCTATAGGCTACCGCGATACCTCGCGATCTCATTTGCTCCGGCAGCGTTTGAACTGCTGTGCGCAGGCCCCCGGGAAATGTTGCGCCCTCGCCAAAACCGAGCATTGCTCGCGCCACGGCGAAGCTCCAGAACCCGCCGGCGAACGCATGGGCTGTCGACGCGAGAGTCCAGAACGACACCGCTGAGAGCATGCCCGTTCGTAATCCAAAACGATCAAGAAGGATTCCCCACAGAGGATTGCCAATCATGTAGGCGATTGAGAATGCCGATATGACATAACCGTACTGTTCTGCCGACATCCCGGTCTCTTCGAGGATGACCGGAGCCAGCAGAGCGAGAGTATTTCGATCGATATAACTGATGAGGGACACCAGCCACATCGAGAGTGTAGGGAACCAGAGTCTAACTTGCATCTAGCGCCGGAAGGCCAACACGGCATTGAGCCCGCCGAAAGCGAACGAGTTCGACAAAGCGTACTCAATTGGCGCCCTTCTTGGTTCGTTCGGAATGACGTCCATTGCGCATTCGGGATCTGGTTCAGTGAAGTTAGCGGTGGGAGGAAGGATCTGAGTGCGTAACGCCATTGCAGTCGCAATCGCTTCGAGCGCGCCTGCCGCTCCAAGCGCATGGCCGTGCATCGATTTAGTGGAGCTGACCAACACCTTGTCACCGAAGACGGATCGAATGGCCTGGGTTTCCGTCAGATCATTGGCGAGCGTCCCCGTCCCGTGCGCGTTGATGTAGTCGACGTTTTGAATGTTGGCGTTCGTAAGGGCAGCTCGCATCGCCCGCACGGGTCCATCGGCGCTAGGTTGCGTAATGTGGTGAGCATCCGAAGACATGCCAAACCCAACAACTTCACCAAGGATTTCTACGCCGCGCGCTTGCGCTAAATCGTAGCGCTCAATCACGAGCATCCCGGCGCCTTCGCCGAGAATTAAGCCCCGTCGATCTTTCGAAAACGGCCGGCATGTGTCAGGCGATACGATCCGCATCGCTTCCCACGCCTTAAGAAACCCGTAGCTGAAAACGGACTCGCAGCCACCTGTTAACGCGGCCGAGCACATTCCGCTTTTTACCAACATGAAAGCTTGGCCGATGGCATGATTCGCAGAGGAACACGCGGTTGATACCGAATAAACTGGTCCCGTAACTTCGAACTCCATTGCAATATGACTCGCGGCGCCGCTACTCATCACGCGCGGCACCATCAACGGATTCACACGTGGAGAGTTGTTCCGATAAAGCTCTACGAAGCCTGCGTCCATTGCGTCCTGGCCCCCGGCGCTGCAGCCCGTAACGATAGCATCGATTTGCGGTGTCCCTGCATGTAGCATGGCTTCCCGAGCCGCTACCAACGCGTATTGGGCAAAAGGATCCACTAGCATCAGACGCTTTTCGTCGAAATGCTGCGCCGCGTTGTAGCCACTAACTTGCGCGCCATTCGGAAATCTCAAGGGCGGAAGCCCCTCAATCGGTCTGATGCCTGATCGACCGTGCGAGAGCGCATCCCAGAATGGCGCAAGACCGCAGCCAAACGCCGACACAACGCCCATGCCCGTGATCGCGACTCTAGACACCCGCCACCAATTTCTCCACTCCTTCGGCTACGTCACGAACGGAGCGAAGCGATTTAGCGGCTTCATCGGGAACATTGATGTTGAATTCGTTTTCGATAGCGAAGACGATGTTAATGCCATCGAGCGAGTCGATCTTGAGTTCCTCAAACGTGCTCTCCGGTCTGATGGTGTCCAAGGGGGCACGTTGGGTTTCCGCAATGACGCGGATCACACGGGACATCACGTCGTCGGCCATACGGACCTACTCTAGCGCAGCAGGTCAGAGACTGTGCGGAACTGATAGCCCTTCTCCAACAAGGCCGGTACGACCCGTTTCACGGCCTCAATTGTATTGCGGATGTCGGGATCCGCCTCCCGCTCGCGGCCATCGTGCAAGCAGAGGATGGCGCCGTTGACGGAGCCCCTCAATAGTCTATCCGTGATGTGCCTCGGACCCAACTTCCAGTCGAGCCCGATTGTTGTCCACATGATGTGCAGCAATCCAAGCTGACGCTGCGCTTTGCGGACACCGAACCATCGTACTCCGTAGGTTGCTCGGAAGAGACGTGGAGTTACACCGGCCGTCTCGCCGATCGCATCCTGCGTTCGGCGAAGCTCTTCGAGCACGAACTTCGATGATTTGAACCAAAGACGCGGATGGGTGTCAGTATGATTCCCCATTTCGTGACCGGCGGCGGCGACCTCGCGCGTAACTTGCGGAAATCGGCGAACATGCATGCCGCATTGGAAAAAAGTCGCAGGCACGCCTTGTTGTTCCAAAACACGAAGCAAACGTGGCGTGGAAGGACCGGGACCATCGTCGAACGTCAGAGCGATCTCGCGACGTTCGGCAGATCCACGCCAGACAGATGGCCCAAATACTGTAGACGCGCGTCCGCGCGCCGCCCAGGCGACGCCCGCGACCGCTATGCCAGCTACTATTGATCCGCCCAGCGTACTGCGTGGTCCCCCGTTACGTTCCATGTCCCTTTTGGCGCCTCGAGCGTAAATGACGACCAGGGACCCGGTATCCAGGGATACCGTTCGATAACTCGTTCGTCGATCTTTACACCCAGACCGGGCTCCCGGGACACGATCAGGTCGCCGCTATCGATCTGCAGAGGTTCGGCCAAGATCTCATCTGCCAGAGGAAAAGGGTACATCCCCTTACGACTGTTTGTCGAGTAGCAAGGATACTCGAGCCACTCCACGACGGTTTCGGGCCAGCAAACACCGAGCTGCGCTGCGGCCGCAACTTCGAGCGCGGTTCCCCAACTATGAAACGCGAATTTCAAGCTAGCGTTGGCAATTTCGGGCATCAATCTTCGAGCAGTTGGATATCCTCCCTGACAGACGATATCCATCTGCACATAGTCGACCGCTTCCGTGCGGATGAGATCCATGTAACGAAGCTCGCTTGGTTCATGTTCCCCGCTGGCAAGGGGAACGTAGCTGGCTTCTTTCAGTTTTTTATAGGCTTCGTGGTCGTCTGGCGGCATGGGTTCTTCCAGCCATGCGATCTCATACTCGGCGAGTTGCTCGGCCAGCCTCTCGACCAGTTCCCGGCTGTAGCTCTTATCACCCATCCGCCACCACGTATGAGCGTCGATCATCAGGTCGAAGGTACCGCCTGTGGCTTCGCGCATCAGTTTGACGGTTCGCAAGTCTTCGTCGGGACCAAGAGCCGGCCGCATCTTATAAGCGCGGAATCCCAGTTCCGCAATTGCCGCAGCCTCTTCGGCATACTTCTCCGGCGGCATGTACATCCCGGCGCTACCGTACAAGCGAATCCGATCTCGAACCCTGCCACCGATCAACTCGCTGACAGGTACTCCCTTTGACCTGCCGAGGATGTCCAGTAGCGCGATCTCGACCGACGTATACATCTTGGCCGCATAATCGTCCGTTCCTGCGCTTTTCAAAAAGAGTACGCGTAGGGCATCCGTGTCTCCCAACGCGCGACCAACCAGAAAGGGAGCGACGATGTCGTCGATCACCCGTTTTGCGCTCTCACTCCCTTGCCCTGGAGCGTATCCGATGACACCCTTGTCGGTTTCCACACGGATGAGCATGGCATCGCGCTTCATAATGGTCCGTTCGCCCCCATGGTAGTGGAGCTTGATGGGAGCTTCGAACGGATAGGAAAGAAGAAAAGCCTGAACGTTGGTAATCTTCAACATGCGCAACCTCGTTGGTAGCACATGCGCACAATGTCACGCAATAAGAATATATTCTTCAGCATTTTTCTCCACTTTGCTGTAGAAGTTTCGCGACTAAGCCCGTCCATCCTGTTTGATGATTCGCCCCGACTCCTGATCCGTCGTCACCATGAAAATACTCGTAAAACAGGATTAGATCACGCCAATAGGGGTCGTGTTGATATCTTGGATCCTGGCCGTGGACTGCCCGTTTCCCGCCATCGGAGCGAAGAAATATTCGAGTAAGGCGGTGCGAAATTTCGGCCGCAACCTCCCACAAGTTCATGTATATCCCAGAACCTGTTGGACACTCTACTTTAAAATCATCTCCGAAATAGTGATGGAACTTCTGTAGCGATTCGATCAGAAGGTAGTTCACAGGAAACCAAATGGGACCACGCCAGTTCGAGTTGCCGCCAAACAGTCCGGTGGAAGATTCGGCAGGCTCATAGGAGACGGTGTAATTAGCGCCATTGACCGGCAGGATGTACGGGTTATTTTTGTATGCCCGCGACAGAGCGCGTACACCATTCGGAGCGAGAAACTCGGATTCGTCGAGCATGACTGTCAAGATTCTTCGCAGTTGGGCTCCGTCGACGATCGACAGCAGACGGCGATCGCTATCACCGGGCGAATTCATGCTCGCCACATTCGCAGTCAGATCGGTACGATTCTGCAGGAACCAATCCATCCGGCGCTTGAATCCGGAGAGCTTGTTTACACTGGGGGCTTCGAGTGTCTCGACCGCAAAGAGTGGAATCAGGCCGACCATCGATCGCACACGCAAAGGCGTCTTCCGTCCATCCGGAATGTGGAGGACATCGTAGAAGAAGCCATCGGGTTCACACCACATGCTCGCGCCATCATCGCCCATGTGATTAATGGCCTTGGCTATGTAGAGGAAATGCTCCCAGAACTTGCTCGCGACATCCTCGTAGGCCGGATCCTCGACCGCGAGTTCCATCGCAATCGCAAGGAGGTTGAGGCAATACATCGCCATCCACCCAGTGCCATCGGCCTGTTCGATAAAGCCACCGGTTGGTAGAGGCTTGCTGCGATCGAAGACGCCGATGTTATCGAGACCGAGGAAGCCTCCTTGAAATACGTTCCGTCCTTCCGTGTCCTTGCGATTCACCCACCAGGTGAAGTTCAACATCAGCTTGTGGAAGATGCGCTGCAGAAACACTCTGTCGCCGACGCCGTGGCGCTTCTTGTCAATCTTGTAGACGCGCCAGGCTGCCCAGGCGTGCACTGGTGGATTCACGTCGCCAAGCGCCCATTCATATGCCGGAAGCTGTCCATTCGGGTGCATGTACCACTCACGGACCATTAACATCAGTTGGTCCTTGGCGAACTCTGGATCGATCAAAGCCAACGGGACGCAATGGAACGCCAGATCCCAAGCAGCGTACCAGGGGTATTCCCATTTGTCCGGCATGGAAATTACGTCGGCGTTGTAGAGGTGGGTCCAGTCATGGTTCCTGCCTCGTTTCCGCGCAGCAGGCGGCGCTGGAAACGCCGGGTCTCCATCGAGCCACTCGGAAACGACGTAATGATAGAACTGCTTCGACCAGAGCATCCCCGCAAAGGACTGGCGCATGACGTTCTTCGCATCAGGCGAGAGCTCATTCGGGATAACCGTAGAGTAAAATTCATCGGCTTCGTGAATGCGGTCGGCGAATATGCCCTCGAACTCGCTGCCCGAGATTTCGAGCGCCTTCTCTGAATCAGTGAGGCGAGCATGTATGGTGGCACTCTGTCCTGGGTCGATCTTCAGGACATAATGAGCCGCCGCCTTCGTGCCTACTTGTGATGGATTGACCGCATCATTGTGGCCGTTGACAACATAGTTGTTGATCCCGTCCTTCGAATAGCCCGGGCCGGTATCTGTGCCGTAAAGACGCTTGAAGTTTGTCTCGTTTTCTGTGAATAGAAGCTCAGGTGAACCTTCAAACGCCATCCAACGATTGCCATACGTTGGCTCCTCTAATTCGATGACAAAAGGAGCATTGTGGCAGCGTCTTAGCGTGGGTCTTGCTTGGGCAGGCTTCCAAGACCACGTATTGCGAAACCAGACCGTCGGAAGCACGTGCAACGTCGACGCCTCGGGCCCGCGATTTGCTACCGTAATGCGAACAAGAATGTCTTCGATATCGGCCTTTGCATATTCAACAAAAACATCGAAGTACCGGCTGTCATCAAAGATGCCCGTGTCAACAAGATCCACTTCACGCTGGTCCCGTCCGCGAGCAAGATTCTCCATGAGAAGGCGATCATATGGGAACTCAGCCTGAGGATACTTGTACAGATACTTCATGTACGAATGGGTCGGTGTATTGTCCAGGTAGTAGTAACATTCCTTGACATCTTCGCCATGATTCCCTTGGTTCCCCGTGAGACCGAACAAGCGTTCCTTCAGGATCGGATCACGTTCGTTCCACATCGCAACAGCAAAGCAGATCCTCTGATGACGATCCGAGATACCCGCAATTCCATCTTCGTTCCAACGATAGGCCCTCGAACGCGCGTGGTCATGCGGTAAGTATTCCCACGCGGCCCCATTTTCGCTGTAGTCTTCACGCACCGTACCCCAGGCACGTTCACTTAAGTAAGGGCCCCATCGCTTCCAGTGCCCGATTCGCTGGCCAGAGGCGCTAAGACGCCGCTCTTCCGCGGTCATGGTCACAGTTCAGAACCGTAAATCGGGATCGATGCCCCGTTTACCGTTGTTAGATCATCCGAGGCCAGCGCGAGAAGTACTTGGGCCACCTGATCGGTTTTTACCCACTTGGTGAAATCCGCCCGAGGCATGGCCTTACGATTCGCAGCTGTATCCATCGTTCCCGGCAGGACGACGTTCGCGGAGATTCCGTCGGCTACATTCTCAGCAGCTATTGCTCTGATCAAAGCGACGACCGCAGCCTTCGATGCACTGTAAGCAGCCGCATTTGGACTCGCCTCAACAGCTGCCCTGCTGCCCACCGCGAGGATGCGTCCGGACTTGTGAGTGCGCATGTGCGGCAGAACGGCCTTCACAATGTAGAACGTCGATTTCAAGTTCACATCAAGCATTTGGTCCAGAATGGAATCCTCGGTTTCGGCGACAGGATCTCCCCCAGCGAAGGCGCCGACGAGATGGACCAGGATATCGATGCGCCCTTCCTGAGCGAGGGCGCCTTCCACCGCGGTGCGGGCTCCCTCAGAGGACGATAGTTCTGCTGGAATCGCGCGAAAACGAGGATGATTGAAATCATGATTGGCAATGGAGCGCGATACTCCCGCTACCGTCGCGTCCGCGGCTAGGAATGCATTCGTAACGGCAGACCCGAGAGCTCCTTTCGCTCCGGTGATTAGCGCGACTCTCCCAGTCAGACTTGTCATGATTCAGTGTACAGTTGAGCGTTCATCTCAACCCCTAGACCAGGGCCGGTTGGAACACAGTAGGACCCATCTTCCACTCGGAGCGGTTCGACCAGAAAACGATTCGCTGTCGACAATACCGCTGGGTTGTATTCGAGCATCGGGCAATTCGATTGCGCGGCAGCAAAGTGAATAGCGGCAGCAATCTGTGGTCCCATCGCGATGCTGACGTGCGGTACGACGGCAACATCGTGCTGCCGGGCAAGATCCGCGATCACTCGACCCTCAGTGATCCCGGTTCGTCCAAGATCCGGCTGTACATAGCGCATCGCTTGATTTCGAAAGAACGGCCCAAGTTCAAAACGCGTGCGATAGCTCTCGCCAATCGCAATCGGTGTCCGGATGCTACGCGCGAGACCTCCATGCGCAACGGCATCCTCGGGCGGCAATGGACATTCGAGAAATAGAGTTTGCCGCTCGTCGAGCTCTCTTCCGAATCTATAGGCCGTCTCATCGGTCAACCGCCATAGAGCGTCGATTGCCACTCGTCCTTTTCCCGCAACCGCGCTCACTGCGTCGAGCATACTCAGGACTGAGTCCTCATCGCTATCGAAATACAACTTGAAGTTCGTCGTACCACTGTCGAGCGCTCGGTGTACTAAATCGAGGTCTCCGCCGGCGACGCCGCTTAAGTATAACGGCACACTGCGCCGCTGCGATTCCAACAATTCGCTGATAGAGACGCCAGCTATTTTGCCCGCCAGATCCCACAAGGCCAAATCCACGCCGCTAATCGCGTCCAGCATAAAACCACCGGTCTGACCGCGAACACGCATGGCCGAGTACATTCGCCACCACAAACGGTGGATGTCTTCGATCGTCCCATCAAACTCCTCGTCTCCGATCGCAGGAACAAGAATGCGCTCCACTATCGTGGAGGCAATCTCGGGCGCAACAGGAGCTTGCGCTTCACCCCATCCAATTAGACCGGAGTCGAGCGTCACTCGAATCAACGCGGTCTCGATGAGCACTGAGTACAAACAGGGGTAAGCTGCGCTCCAACGATAGTCCGCTGCTCCTTGCTGAAGCACTGTAGGCGAACCGGCGGTACCTGTGGCTGACGTTAAATCTCGCTTCAACTTTATCGGGAAGGCTTCGATGGTGGCGATACGCATGGCTTGGGAGGGTCTACTACCTATACAATAGTGGTTGAAGAATCTGAAGTTTCACAAGCGCCATGACGTCTCGCCTCACCGCCCTTCTACTCGCTGCGACTGCCGTTAGTTACGCCGCCGGACCTGTCACCGGACCGAAAGAGATTGAGTTCAATCGAGACGTTCGGCCAATTTTGTCCGACAAGTGCTTTCTCTGTCATGGGCCGGATGCGGTCGCCAAAAAGATTCCTTTACGCCTAGACAGCGAAGCGGCGGCGAAACGCGCAATTGTTCCTGGCGATCCCGTCGCGAGCGCGGTAATTCGGCGCATCACGGCCGAGAAGCCTGCATTGCGCATGCCACCGCTGCATTCGGGATTGAAGCTGACCGAAGTCGAGGTTCAGACCATTTCGGATTGGATCAAACAAGGCGCGCGATGGCAGAAGCACTGGGCTTTTATCCCGCCAGTCAGAAAGCCGCTGCCGCAAACGAATGATCGGACGTGGGCGAAGAACGGTATCGACAATTTTGTGCTGGAGCAACTCGAGCGAGCCGGATTGAAACCCTCGCCCGAGGCATCCCGTGAAACCTTGATTCGCCGAGTGACTCTGGATCTAACAGGATTGCCGCCGACGCTCGCAGAGATCGATGCTTTTCTTGCCGACAAGTCCGCCGAATGCCTACGAGAAAGTTGTCGACCGCCTTCTTGCTTCCAGTCGCTATGGCGAGCGCATGGCGGTCCGATGGCTCGATGCGGCTCGTTATGCCGATACGAACGGCTATCAGTTCGATGGCGAACGCAACATGTGGCGCTGGCGTGATTGGGTGATCGACGCATTCAATCGCAATCAGCCATTTGACCAGTTCACGATGGAGCAGATTGCAGGGGACTTACTGCATAATTCGACAACGGCGCAGAAGATTGCGACCGGCTTCAATCGCAATCATCGCGCGAACACGGAGGATGGCATCATCCCGGAAGAGTACGCGGTTGAGTATGTTGTCGATCGTGTCGAAACGATGTCCGCAGTGTTTCTGGGCGCGACACTCGGCTGCGCTCGCTGCCACAACCACAAATACGATCCTTTCACGCAGAAGAACTTCTACCAGATGTTTGCGTACTTCAACAACGTGCCGGAGTTGGGGCGCGCCATGAAGTACGGGAACTCTCCGCCGGTAGTCCCAGCGCCAACTCGGGAGCAACAGGCAAAGCTCGACGCGCTTATCGGCCGTATTGATGCAGAACGGTTATTCATTGAAAAAAATGCTAGCGCTATCGGGTCAGCACAGAAGGCCTGGGAAGCGAGTCTGCAGACGGGATCACCTGAATACTGGGCTCCGAGCGGGAAGTTAACTGGCGCATTCACCCTGGATGAAAGCGGGACTTTGAGTGTCGCTCCGGGCCGATTCGGGAAAGCCACCGTCTTTGACGGCAAGGCCTTTGTAGACATCGGACACATCGGATCGTTCGACATCGAAGATCGGTTCACATTGTCCGCTTGGATTTACTCGGATACTAAGCCCGATGGAAGCATCGTTTCTCGAATGGCCGACAATCCCAAGGGCAAGGGATACGGTGTTCACGCGGACAACGGCAAAGTCCACTTCAACATGACGAGTATCTACGCCGATGACGCAATCCGGCTCGAGACCGAAGACATTCTTACGCCGAAGCAGTGGCATCACATCCTGGTGACGTACAGCGGTTCTCGGATGGCGTCGGGTGTGAGCGTCGTCGTCGATGGCAAGACGCAGCCTGTGAAGGTCCTTCTCGACACGTTGTACCGTCCGTTTAACAACGCCGGCAAGCCATTTGTCCAGTCATTCCGGGTAGGCTCGGGATGGGGTCCGGAACGTCGCTTCCGCGGTTTGATCGATAACGTCCAGATCTACGGACGTGTTCTCGATACCAATGAAATTGCCGCCATGTCCGTTGGGCTCTCCGTGAATGCAATCGCTGCCAAACCGGCCGCTAGTCGAACTGAAGCGGAGCAGAAACAACTCCGATGGTACTTCCTTGAGCACGCTGCCGCTCCGGAAATCCGCGAGTCGAGGAAGCGATTTCTTCAGTTGGAAAGCGAACGTGAAGCTCTGGAGCGGTCGTTCCCAACTGTGATGGTGATGGCAGAAAGCTCGACTCCGAAGGATACTTTTCTGCTCATCCGTGGGGCTTACGATAAGCATGGAGAGAAGGTCACACCGGGTCTTCCGGAAGTGTTGGATCCTCCAACGAGCGGCCTATCGAACAACCGGCTGGGACTTGCCAAGTGGCTCGTGGATCCTAACAATCCATTGACTGCCCGGGTGACGGTAAATCGATTCTGGCAGATGCGCTTTGGCGCGGGGTTGGTGAAGACCACTGAGGATTTTGGCGTTCAAGGGGATTGGCCGTCTCATCCAGATTTACTGGACTGGCTCGCAACTGAGTTCATTCGAACGAAATGGGATGTCAAGGGCATGCAGCGTCTGATCGTGACCAGCGCGACTTATCGGCAGCAATCGAAGGCTGCTCCAGAATTGATTCAGCGCGACCCCGACAATCGTTTGCTGGCGCGAGGTCCGCGCCGAAGATTGCCGGCCGAGATGGTGCGTGATCAGGCTTTGTTTTCTGCCGGTCTCCTTGTAGAAAAGATCGGTGGTCCCTCCGTGAAGCCTTATCAGCCCGTCGGTCTCTGGAAAGAACAAAACATGCAGGATGGCGACTACAAGCCAGGAACGGGTGAGGATTTGTATCGCCGCAGTCTGTACACATTCTGGAAGCGAACGATTCCACCACCAATGATGAGCAACTTCGATGCGGCGGCTCGCGAGGCATGCGTTGTTCGCGAGACTCGTACGAATACTCCTTTGCAGGCATTAAATTTGATGAACGATGTTACGTTCACCGAGGCTGCCCGGTTCATTGCGCAACGAATGATGAAGGAGGCGGGTACGGATTCATCGGCTCGTCTGAGCCACGGATTCCGGCTCGTCTTAGGTCGTGCACCACTGGCGAATGAGCTAAAACTGCTGCAGGACAATCTTGCGTACCATCGCGACTACTTTGCTTCCGACGTTGGCAAAGCGCAGACTCTGCTTCAAGAAGGAGAGACACGCGCGGACGCTTCTCTCGCGCCGCAGGAGCTCGCCGCTTACGCTTCCGTTGCCAGCCTGATGTTGAATCTGGATGAGGCGATTACAATCCAATGACGGCCGACAAGAAACTTCTCATGACGCGACGTCACTTCTTTGGCGCCGGCGCCACGGGGCTCGGAACCGCGGCGCTTGCAAGCCTGCTCGGAAAGGATCTTCGGGCAGAGGCAGGACTTCCGGGCCTTCCGCATTTCGCTCCTAAGGCAAAGCGCGTTATCTATCTCTTCCAACATGGCGCTCCATCGCAGTTGGATATGTTCGACTACAAGCCCGCGCTGAAGGAACGTCGGGGATTGAACTTGCCTGAGTCGATTCGAATGGGCCAGCGCCTCACCGGAATGACGGCGTACCAAGCCACGTTCCCAACCGCGCCTACAATTTTCAAGTTCGACCAGCACGGGAAGTGCGGCATGTGGCTGAGCGAACTGGTGCCGCATACGGCTAAGGTCGCCGATGACATAGTTCTGATCAAGTCGCTGCATACCGAAGCGATTAACCACGATCCTGCCGTAACGTTCTTTCAGACCGGCTTCCAGATTGCAGGACGGCCGAGTATCGGTTCGTGGATCTCTTACGGCCTCGGTAGCGAAAATCAGGAGCTTCCCGCGTTCGTCGCGATGGTGTCGCAAGGGACTGGTAACGCCCAAGCGCTCGCGGACCGCGCGTGGGGTAGCGGCTTTCTGGAAACAAAGTATCAAGGTGTCAAATTCCGCTCGGCCGCCGATCCCGTTCTCTACTTATCGAACCCGACGGGTTACTCGCGGGACGCGCGCCGTCGTTACCTGGATGATCTTGCCAAATTGAACGAGTTGAATGCGAAGGATTATCAGGATCCGGAGATTTCGACTCGCATCGCACAGTATGAGATGGCGTTTAAGATGCAAGCTTCAGTCCCGGAATTGACCGACCTTTCTACTGAGCCTGCGTCCACTTTCGAGCTCTATGGTCCGGACTCACGCAAACCCGGATCTTATGCGGCGAATTGCATCCTTGCGCGGCGGCTCGCCGAGCGTGGCGTTCGATTCATTCAGCTTTTCCATCGCGGTTGGGATCAACACAATAATCTGCCTAAACAGATTCGCGAGCAGTGTATGCAAACGGATCAACCGTCGGCGGCGTTGGTTCAAGATTTGAAACAGCGGGGCATGCTCGACGACACGCTGGTTGTGTGGGGTGGCGAGTTCGGACGCACTGTCTATTCTCAAGGGACACTCACCGAAGACAACTACGGGCGTGACCACCATCCACGCTGCTTTAGCATGTGGATAGCGGGCGGTGGCCTGAAGGGCGGTTTGACATATGGCGAAACCGACGAATTCAGCTACAACATTACAGAGAATCCCGTAACAGTGCACGATCTTCACGCGACGATTCTGCGTTGTCTCGGCATTGATCACACACGGCTGACATACAAGTATCAGGGCCGTCACTTCCGGCTGACGGACGTGCATGGCCAAGCGATCCGGGACATTCTGGTATAAGTCACGTCAACCGTAATCCTGTAACCGTTCTCCGTCTTGACCAATTCAAACAAGTGTTTTAAACTCCCGTTTAGATCATGGCGCGGCGTCCGAAGAACGAGGATTCCGATGCGACCCGGGCAAAGTTGCTTGAAGCCGCTTCCCTAGTCTTTGCGGAGTTAGGATTTCGCTCCGCAACTGTGCGCGAGATCTGTGCCCGAGCCGGAACAAACGTCGCGTCGGTGAACTACCACTTCGGCGACAAGCTCGGCCTGTACACGGAAGTACTCAAGGATTCTTCCGCGCCCGAAGTTCAGCATCGGATTCGATCGGCCATATCCGGGGCCTCCTCTACAGAGGAACAGTTGAGTATCTTCGTACGCGGGATGTTCGACAAGATACTCGGCAGTGGCCGCCCTGCGCACCGCCTGAAAATCATGCTGCAGGAGATGGCTAACCCCACACCGGCGCTCGCTATCGTGGTCGACGAGGTGATCCGGCCGCAATACGATCAGCTTTGCAAAATAGTCAGCTTTGAAATTGGCATGCCGCCGAAGAGCTCTGCGACGCGACTTTGTGTCCACAGCTTGATCGGCCAAGTCGCGCACTACATACATGCCCGCGCGGTTATGTCGCAACTGTGGCCTCAGTTCCGGATGGATTCGGAACAGTCCGACGAGGTCACTCGTCACATCGTACGATTCACCCTGGCTGGGCTCGCTTCCACCAAGTCCGCGAGCAAGAACAAAACGAAGGTCACCAGACATGAGCGACCAACAAACTATCTCCAGTCCGCCGAAGGTTAAGGCAAGTCCTCCGCTAAAGCCTGAAGCGGCCCCTCGCCGTCGTCTTCCAATCATCCTGCTTGGCTTGCTTGTGCTCGCAGGCGCCGGCTATTTCATCTGGAGCCGTTTTATTGCCGCGCCAGAGCTTCCAAAAGGCATCATTGCCGTTAGCGGGCGAATCGAAGGAGACGATTCGGCGGTCGCGGCCAAGACCTCGGGACGCATCAAGGAAGTGCGTTTTCGCGAGGGCGATGAAGTGAAAGCCGGCGCCATCATCGCCATCCTCGATGATGAGCAGATTCGAGCCCGGGAAGAGCAATCGCAATCGGCCGTTCGACAAGCGGAAGCGCAAGTTCGGTTCGCGCGCGAACAGGTCTCTATTCTCAATGAGCAGCTTCGGGAAAGTGGGCTGCAGGTCGATCAGGCCCGCCAACAATCGTCCGGGGAGGTCCGTCAGGCCGAAGCGGAACTCTCAGCGGCTGAAGCAAATCTGGCCCAGCAGGAAGCAGCGTACAAATTGGCGCTGTTCGACAAGGAAGCCTACACCAAACTCGCAAAATCAGGGGCAGTCTCAGAGCGTCAGGGCAGGCAGGCGGAGACCAGCGCTGAGACGCAGGCCGCTGTCGTCGCTTCTGCGCGACGTCGTGTGGAAGCCGCCCGCGCTGCCGTGAGCTCAGCGAAGTCATCGCTCGTTACTCCCGAGATACGGTCCGTTCAGGGCTCGATGGTACGTCAGCAGATTGCTCAGCAGCAAACCCAAATCGCGAACGCCGAGGCGCAACTTGCGCAGGCGCGCGCACGGCTGGAGGAAGCTCAGGCCAATCGTCGCGACCTGGCGGTTCTTGCCCCGTTCGATGGAACGATCGCCACACGCACGGCTGAACCTGGCGAGATCGGTACACCCGGAACACCGATAGTTACTCTCTTGGACCTTAGCAAGGTATACCTTCGCGGCTTCGTTCCAGAGGGACAGATCGGCCGTGTGCGAATCGGACAGGCTGCTCGAATCTATCTGGATTCTGACCCAACCAAGCCGATCGACGCGGTTGTTTCGCGCATTGATCCCCAAGCAACGTTCACTCCCGAGAACACATATTTCCGTGACGATCGCGTAAAGCAGGTTGTGGGCGTCAAGCTTCAATTGAAAGGCGCGGTGGGCTATGCCAAACCTGGAATGCCCGCCGATGGCGAGGTTTTGGTAGAAGGCGATCGCTGGCCGGAGAGCACGAGGAAACCATGAGTTCCGACCGCGCCGGAGTGCTGTCGCCCCCTAACGAAGCGGCTGTCGACCAAAGCGACCTCGCGATTCATGTCCGCAACTTGTGGAAGATCTATGGCGACGTCGAGGCCGTGCGAGGTATCGATCTCGATGTCAGACGCGGAGAGATCTTTGGCCTTATTGGTCCCGATGGCGCGGGCAAGACGACCACGTTCCAGATACTGGCTGGCGTGATGCCGGCAACATCTGGCGACGTGAAGATATTTGGCCGCTCCGCTCGCGAAGCTCGATCCGACGTCGGGTATTTGACACAAGTCTTCAGCCTCTATCCGGACCTTACTGTCGCCGAGAACATCCGTTACGTAGGTGATTTGCGCCATGTGCCGCAGCGCGAGATGTGGGAACGAGCCGGTCGCTATCTCGAGATGTTCGACATGCACCGCTTCACCGCTCGACTTGCGGGACGGCTTAGTGGTGGGATGAAGCAGAAGCTGGCGCTGGCTTGCGCCTTGGTGGCACAGCCAAAGATTCTGCTCCTCGACGAGCCCACGACAGGTGTCGATCCTGTGTCGCGTCGCGAGTTCTGGGATACGCTTGCGCACCTCGTTGCCGACGGTCTCACGATCCTGGTCGCCACACCCTACTTGGACGAGGCAGAGCGATGTCACAGGGTCGCACTGATGCACTTGGGCGAGATTCACGAGGTCGGTACTCCTGCGCAACTTCGAGAAGGGCTGCAGATGAAGCGGCTCGGAGTTTGGACGGATAAGTTGGGCGAAGCTGAGGATTACCTCCGGGATCACAAGCAGCAAGCTCACATCGCCGACGTCCAACGTTTTGGCGACCGCCTCGACGTAATGGCATGGGATGCCGAAGATGGACGCAGAGCGATCTCAGAACAACTGCTCGCGGCCGGCCTGGAGCTGATAGACCTTCGAGTGGACGAGCCGACGCTGGAGAATACGTTCGTCGCCAAGCTTCGGGCTCTGGGTCAGGAGCTGAATCCGCCGCCTTATCCTGGCCGGCATCCGCATCGGGAAAGAAAGGATCAGATTGCGGTTGGCGCTCACAGTCTAAGCAAGCGCTTCGGATCCTTCCACGCGGTGAAGAATGTGAACGTGGAGATCAAATACGGCGAGATCTATGGGCTTCTCGGAGCTAACGGCGCGGGAAAAACGACAACCATAAAGATGCTCTGCGGACTGCTGGAGCCTTCCTCCGGCGACATGATGCTCGCAGGGGAACGGGGCAGTCTGCGTTCCACCGCGGTCCGTCAGAGTATCGGCTACATGTCTCAGAAGTTCTCCCTGTATGACGACATGACCATTGAAGAGAACCTTAACTTCTTCGCTGGTATCTACGGTGTTCCGGAAGATGAGATCGACGAGAAGAAGAAGTGGGTAATGGCATTTGCTGGACTCGAAGGCAAGGAGGCGTCAACTCACAGGCAGCCTGCCCGGTGGGTGGAAGCAACGAGTGGCGTTTGGCGCCGCGATAATGCACGAACCGAGCGTTCTGTTTCTGGACGAACCGACATCGGGAGTCGATCCGCTTGCGCGGCGCGCATTCTGGCGCATGATCAATACACTTGCCGATATGGGGACCGCCATCCTGGTCACGACACATTACCTTGAGGAGGCAGAGCAATGTAATCGCCTGGGCTTCATGGTGGCGGGGGAACTGGCGGCCGAAGGAACTCCGAGCGGTGTCAAGAGCGAGCAAACCGGCCACCTCATCGAGATCATCGTGGATGACCCGCAGCGTGCCGCGGATCTTTTAAAGAGCACGACCGAACGATGGCGCGTGTCCCTGTTCGGCGACCGCCTGCACGTAATTACGGATGATGACGTCGAGAAGGGAACCCGGGAAGTCGTCGAGAAATTGCGAAGGGAAGGCATCGAGGCGCGCGACGTGCATGAGGAGCGCTTTTCTCTGGAAGACGTTTTTATTGTTGTTGTCGAGAAGGCGCGACAAGAAGGCAAAGTAGCCACGGAAGATTGAGATGCGCAGAGTCTTCTCGCAAGCAAGAAAAGAGCTAACACAGATAACGCGCGACCGGCTTGCCTTGGCGCTTGCGCTGCTGCTTCCGCTGTTTCTCATACTGCTGCTCAGCAATGCGATTGCATTTACGGTGACCGACCTGCCAATGGTGGTGCAGGACTTCGATGACTCTCCCCAGTCGCGAGCTCTTATCGCGGCCTTCCGGTCTTCCTTTTCCTTTCGAGTTGTTGCATGGCCGCCGGACCGTTCAGGCGAGGCGGCGCTGACTTCAAACACTGCCAAAGCGGTTCTGGTGATTCCAACTCATTTCGGTCGCCAAATCGTTAGCGGACATTCAACGGAAGTACAGGTTCTCGTCGATGCCACCGATGCAAACACTGCGAGGCTCATTCAAGGCTATGCTACGCAGATCACACAGTCGTACCGTTTGATGGGCGCTGAATGGCGGCCACTTGTTGGAGCGCGTATACGCCTCTGGTACAACCCCGGCCGCGAGTCACAGAAGTTCTATGCGCCAGGCATGTTCGTTCTAGGAATCTCGATGTTTCCCCCTCTCTTGGCCGCACTCGCAATGGCTAAGGAGGGCGAGCAGAAGACGATTCTGCAAGTGTACGTATCGAGTATTTCAGCGCATGAGTTCCTGCTCGGAAAGATCGCCGCCTTCATGGTGATTGCGCTGTGTGAATGGGTCATATCCATGACCGCGTTGTATCTGGTTTTCGGCCTGCGCTTGGCTGGCGACCCAACACCGCTCGTGGTCGCGACAGTCCTCTATGCGTTCTGCGTGGCGGCGTACGGAACGTTAATCGGCGCGGCGATACCCAATCAGGCGGCGGCGATTCAGGCCGTCGCGCTTGGTGGGTTCTTGCTGGTGTTTCTACTGTCCGGACTCATGTTTCCTGTCGAGAATATTCCGGCCGGCTTGCGCTGGATCTCAAACATCGTTTGGGGCAAGTACTACATCGTGATCGTGCGCGACGCCTTACTGCAGGGGGGCGGATGGCCAGCGATGTGGTTCTCCGTCCTGATGATCGGCATCATCGGCACGTTCTTCTATTTCGTGGCCTGGCTACGCATGCGGGCCATGCAGGTCAAGGCATGAAGAAAGTCCGTGAGTATGGTTTCGGTGACCGGCTACGCGCCCTTTTGACCAAAGAGTTCAACCAACTTCGCCGCGATAGACGGTTTGCCGTCGCGCTGGTTGTACCGCCGACGTTGCAAATGCTTCTTTTCGGGTTTGCGTTGAACTCCGATGTCTCAAATCTGAGGCTCGGGATTATCGACGATTCGAGGTCGCCGGAAAGCCGTGAACTAATAGCCAGCTTCACCGAGAGCAAAAGCTTCCGTCATGCTGGCATGTTTTTCGATTCCAAGGAACTCGAGGCTCAAATCAGCCGCGGAAAACTGGATGTGGGTCTTGCTATTCCATACAACTTCGCTGATCGTATTCTGCGAGGCGTGCCGGTCGATGTCCAGCTCTTGTTCAATGCCGTGAACGCAAACACGGCGGCTATTGGAACCGGTTATGCGCAGGGCATCCTGCAGACCTACAACATTGGCCTCAATGCCGCAAACATGCGAGGCGCATTGCTACGCAGAATCACAACACGAACAGCTTTCCTTTATAACCCGGGGTTGATTTCCTCGTGGTTCATCGTCACGGGCACGTTTGGCGTGCTCCTGATTCTGAACGGGTCACTGGTCGCTTCAACCGCGATGATCAAGGAACGAGAAGCCGGAACCGTCGAACAGTTGCTGATGACCCCAGCCGGAACCACGGAGATCATCATCGCCAAGATTACTCCGCTGTTCGTCTTTCTCATGTGCACCGTTTTGCTGGCGATCGCTTTAATGCGATTCGTATTTGACGTACCGATGCGTGGCAACTTGCTGTTGGTCGTGGGGGCCGCCGCATTGTGCACTCTGTGTGGTATTGGGATCGGGACCTTCGTGGCGACATTCACAAAGTCAGCTCAGCAAGCGCAACTGATGAGCTTCTTTGTGAATCCGCCTCTGGCCACCTTATCGGGTTCGTTAACACCTGTTGAGGCGATGCCCCAATGGTTGCAACCTGTGACCGTATTCAATCCGATACGTCATTTCGGAATCATTTCGCGAGGTACTTTGCTGAAAGGCGCCGGCCTCGACACGCTATGGCCTCACTTTCTTGCGCTGATCGCTTTCACTCTTGTATTGGTTTCTTTGAGCGTCTGGCGATTCCGTAAACAACTCGGCTAGAGACCCATCAACATGAAGACATCCATGCGTAAAATTGCTCTTGCGGGCGTGGCTTTCAGTATGAGAACCGCTTTGGCTCAAGGTCCGATGATGCCTCCTGCGCCGGCCGGATCACAAGCGATCCAGTTGCCCCTTTCCGGCCGAGTGGGTCAATCCGGAGGCGTAGTCGTGAATCAGGCGCCCACACCCGGCGTGACCACCAGCGTGAACACGATTAACACATCGGTTCAGATCCAAGGCCCCTATAGCGGGAGCGCGCAAAACAGGGTCACAGGCTTGGCTGACGGGAAACTCAGTTTGCGAGATGCCATCCTTCGAGGGCTTGCAAGCAATCTCGGCAGCATCGGGACTGATCATGTAGTGCGACAGGCGCGAGGCCAGGCTCGTGTGACGCGTAGCGCCCTGATGCCGAACTTGAGCGCTAGTCTTCGCGAGAACGTTCAACAGTTGAATCTGGCTGCATTCGGATTTAACATTCCATCGGGACCGAGCGTCGTCGGTCCCTTCAACTACTTCGATCTTCGCGCTACTCTCACGCAGAATGTCGTCGATATTACCGCCTGGAAGAACTACGGCGCTGCGAAGGCCAACACAGAAGCCACTGAGCTGACGGCCCGCGATGCTCGAGACCTCGTGACATTTGCTGTGTCCGGCGCCTATCTTCAAGTGATCGCGGCTCGGGCGCGGATCGCTTCCGTGACCGCTCAGATTGAGACTGCCACGACACTGTTCAACAGCCTCCGTCAACAACGCGAAGCAGGCGTGGTCGCTCCGATTGACGTCAACCGTAGCCAGGTCGAGTTGCAGACCCAGCAGCAGCGGCTTGTATCGGTTCAGAACGATTTAGCGAAGCAGAAGATCAATCTTGCGAGACTCATAGGCCTGCCTCCTTCGGACCGATTCGAACTGGTGAACGAGGCGCCGTTTTCGCCCCTCCCCGATATGACCTTCGATCAAGCGTTCAAGGAAGCACGAGACAATCGGGCGGATCTTAAGGCTGCGGAGACACAGGTTCGCGCTGCGGAACTCGCCCGCTCGGCCGCGCGAGCCGAGCGGCTTCCATCGCTTGCACTCTCCGCTGATTATGGTGTGATTGGTGTGAATCCAGCAAACTCTCACGGTACATTTACCGTCGTCGGATCGCTTCGTGTGCCCATCTGGCAGGGAGGCCGTACCGAGGGCGCTATCCAGCAAGCTGAAGCGGCGCTGGAACAGCGTAGGGCAGAATTGGAGGATCTCCGTGGACGCATCGAAGCAGATCTACGGACAGCTTTTCTCGATGTCGCTGCGGCAAGTAGTCAGGTCGAGTTGGCGCAGCGGAATCAGGAGCTGGCGCGCGAAACGCTACGCCTGACTCGTGAGCGCTTCGATGCCGGCATCACGACAACTGTGGAAGTCGTACAGGCTCAACAATCCGTTTCGGCGGCAGAGGCTGATTACATCACAAGTGTGTTTGCGCACAACGTTGCGAAGATCAGCCTCGCGCGCTCGGTCGGCAATACGGAACAGGGCATAGCCCGGTTCCTGCCGCTGCAGTGAGAACTAAAACACCAACTTCAAACCAAGCTGGATGCGGCGAGCGTAATTAAAGACACCCGTCACACGACCGAACGTGGCGCTCGTGGGACCCACATCGGGAACTCCGAAGTTCGGACTATTGAAGGCGTTGAGCGCTTCAGCACGGAACTGAGCATTCACATTTTCAGTGATCGCTGTGTTCTTGAACACGCCGAGATCGATGTTGCTCAGCGCATCCGATCGCAGATTGCCAACTCGGAACGGGAAGGTCCTGACGTTGTTGACTAATTGCTGCGATGCCACGGTATTGAACCCGGCGGAGGTATTGAACCAGCGTTCTACAGTTGGGCTGTCGACGTTGAGATCGGCGAACGAGCCGTTGAAGATATTGTTGCCGAAGTTGCCGACGGGCCGTCCAGATTGGTAGGTGTAGATCGCGTTAATTTGCCACCCCCCAACGATCCGGGAAGTCACGGGTCCCAGTTGGCTTAAGAAAGCTCGGCCACGGCCGAAGGGCAGTTCATAGATGCCGCTGACGGACAGACGGTGCGGCGTGTCCACATCCGAAATGGTCTCGGTGGGCAATGGATCTGCAGGATTGAAATACTCCGTCGCCTGCATGAACTTCGACAACGTGTAGCTCATCAGGACCGTGTAGCCCTGACTGAACCTTCGTTGCAAACTCGCTTGCATCGAGTGATACCAGGTGTAGCCTTGATTCGTTGATGTATTGAGGTCACCGAACTGTGGGTATGGACGCAACAGCTGGTTGCGCGCCACATTGGCGTTGTTTAGTGCTGTGCCGGGCGCGAAGCCAGCCAGCGGGTTTCTCACCTGAGCGGTCAAGTATGCATTGGTCGCATCGTCACGGGTCGGACTTGTGCTCAGATACTGAAGCGGAAGCGCGTTGATGTTTCGCGTGATCTCGATCCGCGTACCTCGATTTGCTACGTAGGCAACGTCACCCAACCATGCTCCTGGAAGTTCCCGCTGTAAGCTCATGCTCCATCGCTGCTGCTGAGGTGAATAGGGATTCTGATTGAAGAAGGAGAATCCCTGGCCCACGAGGCTCATCGGAATCTCGGCCGGGGGGCGAGGTTCGATTACGGGGGTAGTGAAAACGTTCGAGAGATTGGTCGGGAACGTCATGCCATTGCTGGTGGCTTGCAGTTCCGTCGTCCGCGCGAAACCTGATGTTATTACATCGCCTCTTCGCTGTCCCAGGAAGCCGTAGAAGATCCCGTACCCGCCACGAATTACAGTGGTATCGCCGAGCTTGTAGGCGAAGCCGAATCTCGGAAGGATGTTGTTTTTTGGGGTGCTATAGACGCCGCCCGTCGCGACGGTTGGCAGACCTCGATACTGCGTGTCCCCCAGCGTATATGTCGCGGTTGGATCGAACGCGGCTAGGGACCGGTTATAGCGTTCTTCCAGGGCCCCTTCCACCTCGTAGCGAACACCCAGGTTCAGAGTCAAACGGTCGCTCACACGCCAGTCATCGTGGACAAAGAAACTCCAGGATGTCGACTGTTCGGAATAGCTCGCAGCGCGATTGACCGTGGCGCTGCTCGGAAGTCCCAACAAGAAGGCTGCAGCCGACTGCCCGAGATTGTTCGGTGCTCCCGCGGCTGTGCTCAGGGGACCGCGGGTGTAATTTGTGTTGAAAGTGAAGCGGCCAACCGTGTCGTTGCCATTAAACACCGCGTTCTCGCGATATGCGCGAAACTCGGTTCCGAACTTGAGCGCGTGGGAAGACAGTGTCTTGACAACCGTTCCGTTAAAGGAGTGCGTGTCATTCGGACGGAACTCGCCGCCTTGATTCGTGCCCTGATAGCCCTCAATATTGATTCCCGGGAAGGACCTCAGGTCGGGCGAGATCTGGTTTGAGTAAGCGTTGGCGAACCCAACTGAGGTCAAATCGAAGCCATCGGACTCGGGGTTGTTTGCCGTACTGCGGATGAATCGGTTGTATCCATAGCGCAAATTGAGCACCGCGGAAGGCGATAACGTAGTCACGTAGTCAGCGCTCGCCGATCTCGCATAGAACGCGAAGTGTTCGCCAGTCGCCATATTGTGGAAGTAATTGTTGTAATCGCTGTTCCGGTCGTAATGGCTGTAGCGGAAGGCGAGCCGCTGATTGCTCGTCAGGTTGTGGTCAATCCGGGCAGTGTTATTCCAATACTTGATCGTTTCCGGGAGATTCGGCTCATCCAGATTGTTGCGGCCGTCCGGCAGACCAGGCGACAGCGGCGAAGGCCAGTACTGCAGCAACGACTTCGACACGGGATTGATAAGGCTCTGGGGAATGATGTTGTTCGGGAACGGATCGGCCATGAAGATACCCGACCCAGCCGCCGTCTCGCGGCGTGTCAGGGGATTGAAAATCTGATACTGCGAACCGTTTGGCAAGGCCAGCAAGGCCGAGAAGTCGCCTGCTTTGTTCGCGTCGGTAAGTGTCGTTTTCGTCCCGTTATTCCGCGGCCGGCTCTCATTAATGCCTTCGTAGCCGTACATGAAAAATGTCCGGTTCTTTCCGTTGTAGATCTTCGGCAGAACTAGCGGACCCCCGAACGAACCACCGTACCGGTGATAGTTAAAGTCCGCCCGCTCCTGCCGGTTCGCGTTGGCAAACCACGAGTTCGCAAACAGTTGCGGTCGCATCGCGTAGTAGTATCCGGTGCCATGGAAATCGTTCGTGCCGGATTTGATGCTGATGTTCGTAACGCCGCCTTCCGTGTTGCCAAATTGAGCGTCATACGTCGCGGTTTGGACGCGGAACTCCTGGACGATGTCGGCCGGCGGTACATATGAGGCGATTACCTCGTTCGCGTTCGCGGTGGCAGTGCTTGGAATGCCGTCGATCGTGATGTCGCTTCGGTTCTGTCGGGTACCCGCGATCGCATATCCAATGATGTGCGTCGGCTCGAACGGTCGGTCCAGGGTTGCCGAGGATGTGTTCTGGCTAACGCCTGCCGATAAGCCTATGAGCGCAAATGGCTGACCGTGAGCAATTGGCAACTCCGTGATGCGTTTGGTATCGATAACTTGTCCAGTCGAAGCCGTTGCCGTTTCCAGTAGCGGACTCTCCGAAGAGACCGTCACGCTCTGTTCCGTACCGCCAACTTCCAGGACCATATCGACTGCGACTCGGTCTCCTACGTTGACATCTACTGTCTGTCGCACCGCCTTCTTGAAGCCCGACGCGGAAACTGCGACTTCGTATTGCCCGGGCAAGAGGAAGGTTGCCTGGTACAGACCGGTCTCATTCGCGGTAACGCTTTGTGTCACTCCCTGAGCTTTATTAGTGACATCGACCTTCGCGGCCGGAATTGCGGCTCCGCTCTGATCGGTGACTCGACCGGAGATGGTTCCGCGCGACTCCTGCGTTTGCCCGATAGACGCGACAAGGCAGAGCATCGCAATCAGCGAGGATATGCGACGTTTCATAGAATAGATCCTTCCTGGTATTTAGGGCTGCGGACCGACTGGACGGAACCGCTACTCCACACCACACGACGATGTGTAATCGTTGTCGCTATCGGTATGAAACGACAAGAGGAGAGGCCTAAAATATTTCTAAACGAATCCTAAGAGGACCCCAAGTCACTGTGGTGTAACATTTTAATCGAGCGATGCCTGCGTTGAAGGGTGGGTCGCGAGGTAGTTACCGTAACCCACAATCATCGTCGAACCCACTAGAATGGCAATGCTCAGAAACAGCAGACGCATTGTTCGAGCACTCGATCCACGCCACTCATGTAGTGCTAGACCCCAGAGAGTACTAAAGATAATAATGCTCGCCATGTGCATCGTCCAGCTCGAAAAGCTGTACGCGCCCATTTGCGTCTCACCCATGCTGTAGAAGAAAAACTGCAGATACCACGTCACTCCCGCGACCGCGCAGAAGACGTAGTTCCTCAACAGCGGTGCTCGGCCGATTTCCAAGTATTCTCTCCCCGTCCGATTGCGAAGGTTCAAGATCGCGCACCAGATGAAGTTCGTGGTGAATCCTCCCAATAGGACAACGACCAGGACGGGCAGACCCTGCCATAGGGTCGGAGTCCCCTGTTGTAGCGTGATCTCTTTAATCGGTTGGCCAGCAGCGAGTCCGTACGAGAAACACGCGCTCATCACTCCCGAGAAAGTGGCTACGATTACACCTTTCTTCAGGTTGAATTCCGCGATTGCGGCGCGCTTCTTGTCCTCGGGAAGCTCGCGTTCCTTCGCGACGCCCGCCATCCCGGCCACACCGATGCCAGCGAGACAAACTGCAATGCCAACTAGTACGACGACACCGGAGGTCGTTCCCAAGACCTTGGAGGCAAATTCGCCACTAAAGATCGGAGGCATCAATGTGCCAAACGCTGCGCAGTATCCCAAAGCTACGGCCATCCCAAGCGACATCCCGAGATACCGCATCGTCAGCCCAAACGTCAGACCGCCTAAACCCCAAAGAACCCCAAAAAAGTAGCACCAGAATAGTGTCGAGCCGGGCGCCGACTGGAGTGTCGTAATAAGGTTGCTCGTCAGAATGATCGCAAGGGTCCAGGGCGCAAGAATCCAACTGAATACCCCTCCGACGAGCCAGTATGTTTCCCACGACCAATGCCGTACGCGCCGAAAGGGTACATAAAAGCTGCCGGACGCAAGTCCGCCGAGCCAGTGAAAAAACACGCCGAGAGCTGGGTTGGTCAAACGCCTCTATGATATGCGTCAGCGAAAGGGAGTCACAAGCATCGCGTCGCTATTGGACGGTTCGACGCGAACGCACAGAAGAGTCTTACCATCGGGCGAGATCGAAAAAGGTCCGCTTCCCAAAGGCCACAAGGGCTCCGGATATGGCGCAACGACGCGATCTTTGGAAGTACGCAGGTCATGAAAGAAGAGCATTTGCCGGTCAAATGACTGCTTATCGCTGCCAAGGAAATACACCCCCTTCTCGACCAGCGCCCAGCAGCTTGTGCATCCCGGCACCAGACCGTCAACTACCCGCGTGGTCGTTGCCGTCCCGAGCTCTAATCGCCAAAGCACGGTGTCGTTTGGCTCCCGAACAAAGTAAAGATATTTGCCGTCTCGGGAGAGGGCCAGCGCTTCTCCTTTGGTTTGGGCTATCGGCTCGGTGGCACCACCTTTGATGTCAAATCGGACGATGGCAGAAGGTCCGCCGGCGTAGATCGAACCGCCGTCCAAAGAAAATACCGGATGAATGCCTTGCACGCCTGTATTCCGTACGGACCATGTGTTATCTGCTGCCGCAGTCGCAATCGAGACTTCTCCCGTCTGCGGGCTGTTGAACACGATAGAAGTTCCGTCCGGTGACCACCGTCCGACCGAGGGCCGGATCGAAGAGCGCGTGACTTGCACGGCATTCGATCCGTCAGCATTGCTTACCCAGAGTTGTTCTTCTCCTGAGCGGTCCGAACGGAAACAGATTCGATCAGCGTTCGGCGAATACTGCGGGGAGGCATCTTGCCCTGAGGAGGCGATGGTTCGCTTCCACGTCAACGTAGTGAGATCGAATCGCCAGATATTTCGATCCTGCTGCAATGACGAGTAAATGAGCGCATCCGCATCACGGGCCGTGGAAAGTTGAATGGGAAACTCGCTGTAGATTGGGAGCGCCGCCGCCCTCCGTCCCTCGTCATTTTCGTTCAGCTTCAAACGCCAGAGACGGAAATCACCCCGACGGTCCGACGCGAATACCAACGATCTGCCATCTCGCGCCCAGTCCTGACCACTGATTCGTTTCCCCAAATTCGTGAGCCTTCTCGTCTGACCGCTCTTTACCTCAACCGTGAATATCTCCTGTTGGGAGCGATGGATCAATCTAATAAAGGACACCAGGGTCCCATCGGGAGAAAAGCGCGGATCGACATCTCCTGCCACTCCAGCGCCGGGGACGGTCAAACTTCGCCGCTCACCGGACTTTGCGTGGACAAGATGCAAGGCGAGACCGGCGTCCGATGAGAGGGCATGACTAACGGCAAGCCATTGCCCATCCGGAGCCCAATCGAGCATCCGATGATCGAATCCATAGGTCGCGCCGGGCAACTGAGCGACAACCCGCTGAGATGAGCCATCCGAGCTCGTGATCACGATCTCGGTAGAGGAGGGTTGAACCCGAAGAAAGGCCACCTCCAGCCCATCCGGCGACCAGGCAGGACTGCCATGTCGCCCAGTGGTTTTTGTCAATTGCCGGCTTCCTCCGCCTTGGCTGTCCTGAACCCATACGCTCGGCGGAGTTGGACCGTCTTCAGCAGATAGAAAGGCAATTTTCTTGCTGTCCCGAGAGAGGACGGGTTGATATTCCTTTCCGGGCATGCGTGTCGCGGGCATCACGCGGAACGCGGTGTCAGACGACTGGTCATTCGTCGCCGTCCGATTCCAAAGGAAAGCCGCGCTTGCCAGCACCATCGTTGTGCCAAGAGCGATGGCAGGAAACAATGAACTACGCTTAATAGCTGAAGGCGGATCGGCGGGAAGAGTTGGCCGCAATGGCGTCTGATCCGGAAGCTTGGCTGCGACGTCGGGAACACTTGCTTCGACGGAAGAGATTACCGGACCTTCGAGACGATATCCTCGGCCTGGAAAAGTCTCGATGTACGCCGGACTGCCTTTGGAAGCGCCGAGCGCCTTACGGACCACCGCGATATTCTGGGCGAGATTGGCTTCGTCTACGACTCGATCGCCCCAGACGGCAGCCATGATCTCTTCTTTGGTGAGGACACGCCCGGAGTTCTCTACCAGAACAAGCAGTGTTTCGACGCTTTTTCGCGTAAGGTGTACTGGCTCACCATCCCGGAAAAGCACCTTTGCAACCGGGTCTAACGCGAAACTGCCAAACTTGAAGAGTGCGCGCTCTTTCAACAACTTTCTCTCAACCAGACGTGGATGGAACTGGCCCCTCTAGATTGCCGTGTTGATAGCAGTGTACCAATCAAGACCCGATGTATCGAGCGTATAGGCCGCGAGCCACCCCGATATCGTTCGTGCCTTTAATAATGGCGCGCCCGTCAGGAAACACGGTCATCTCATATGGCTCGGGAAAGAACCGGAGCGCAAACTCGTTTGCGCGCACGGGACCAAGAGGCTCCAATTCTCTCCTGAGAGCCCCCAGATCGAGGGGCCGCATACGCTCGTGGATTTGGACGGCGTTGCGCCCGCAGAGGCTCACCGGCGCGCGGCGTTTCGCTGCGAGATATTCGAAAGATTGTCGCCCGCAAGCGCGGCAATCGGCGTCGCGAGCCGGCTGCTCGATCTGACGAATCACGCCCGTCCAAATGTCGATCGTTGTGATACGAGGAGTAGCCTGTTCTCCAGCCAGAAGCTTCGTTGCCTCTGCGCACTGGAGGGATGCGACCATAGATGTAACCGGGTTAAGTACGCCCGCCGTCTCACAGGTTGGTTGGATGCCGGCTGGAGGTTCGGGATAGACGCAGGCCAGGCAAGCACTTACGCCAGGAACTACCGGCATCACAATGCCGTAACTTCCTACGGCGCCTCCGTAAATCCACGGTATCTTCCGGCTTACGGCGTAATCATTAATTAGGTATCGCGTTTCGAAGTTGTCGCACCCGTCTAGGATGATGTCCGCGTTTTCCAGCAGTTCTTCAATGTTCGATGCAGTCAGATCAGCTACGTGCGCATCGACCGCGCAGGCAGAGTTGATTGCACGAAGGTGTGTTGCCGCCGCGGCTGCTTTTGGGAGTGCTTTCTGAACGTCGGCTTCATCAAACAGCCACTGCCGCTGCAAATTACTGGATTCCAGATAGTCCCGGTCGATCAAGATCAGCTTTCCGACACCGGCGCGCGCCAGCGCAGCCGCATGAAAACTGCCGAGCGCGCCGCAGCCGACAATTGCAGCCGTCGATTTGAGCAGCCTTTCCTGACCTGTTTTCGCCCAAACCCTTGAAGCGGATTTGGCGCGAGTAACGTTCCCGCTGGTCAGGAGTCATACAACCCGATGGTAACAGCGGTTGCGCTACCATGGACGGTGGCGCGTGCACGCTGTCGCGCCCATGCGCTGATGCTCCTGCGTTTGTTGCTCGCGTTGACCGTCGTGTTTTCGCTGAGCGCCCAAAACAACAAATTTGAAGGCCGCCCAATTGTCAGCGTACGAGTTCAGCCCGAGGATACTCTCCTCGCTCCTGATGAGTTGGCCGAAGCGCTTTCTGCTCTCAAGCCGGCCTCGCCGTTGCGCATTGCCGACGTTCGAACAACACTTCAACGCCTGCATGGAACCGGCCGCTATACGAACATAGAGGTGGACGCTATAGAGGACAAGGATGGTGTTGTCCTGACCTTCAACGCCACACCCGCTCGTTTCGTACGCAATATCACCGTAGAGGGCGTGCCCGATCCACCCAGCAAGGGTCAACTCGTCAATGCCACGAAGCTGCAGTTGGGCGAGCAATTCCATGGTGGCCGATCTCGCCAGGCTGTTGAGAACCTCCTCGAAGTCCTCCGATCGAACGGTTTTTACCTCGCCAAGGTAACGCCGGAGATCATAAACGCTCCTGTACAGCAAGTCGACATCATCTTTCGCGCCGAAACAGGCGAGCGGGCCAAGTTTACCGACCCCATCATCAAAGGAACGCCGAATAAACCGCAGGACGACATCATAGGGTCCACGCGGTGGAAGAAGTTGTTCGGTCTTCTCGGATGGAAGGAAGTCACTGAGAACCGAGTGCAATCGGGAATAGACAAGATCAGGCGGTCGTATCAGAAGAGAGAATTTCTGATGGCGAAGATCTCGCTTGACCAGATGGAGTACAAGCCGGCTGAGAATCGAGTGGTCCCCACTCTCACGATTGAAAGCGGGCCCAAAGTGATCGTGAGGGCGACGGGAGCAAAGATCTCGAAAGGCAAGCTGCGAGACCTCGTTCCGATTTATCAAGAGCAAACTGTGGATAGGGACCTGCTGATTGAAGGCCAACGCGAGCTGACGGAGCATCTACAGGCCAAAGGTTACTTCGATGCTCAGGTCGAGTTCGATATGAGTAAGACGCCACAGCAGGAGGAATTAGTCGAGTACTCGATATTCCCGGGTGATCGTCACAAACTCGTGGCAGTGGAACTGGAGGGGAATCGATATTTCTCCCGGGAGACCTTACGCGAGCGCATGTACACCATGCCATCCAGCTTTTTGCGGTTTCGGTACGGCCGGTTCAGCCACGATTACGTTCGTCGCGATGCGAACGCTATTAAAGCACTCTACCAGTCCAATGGTTTTCGCGATGTGGAGGTCGAAAGCAAGGTAGAGTCTGACTTACGGCGGGAAGCCCCGCACGCTAGGTATCGTGTTCCGCATTAAAGAAGGTCCGCAATGGTTCGTTTCAGACCTCAAAATCGAGGGCCTGGACACTTCGACGGCAGAAGACTTGCGCGCGCTGGTCCAATCGAGTGAAGGACAACCCTTCAGCGACTTCAGCGTCGCAACAGACCAGGACACCATTCTGAATTATTTCTTCAACAATGGTTATCCTGAAGCCACCTTCGAAGCTACGGTCACTCCGGCGGCGGAACCCCAACGAATGTCCCTCGTGTATACGGTATCCCCTGGGGAGCGCCAATTTGTACGCGATGTATTGATCAGCGGATTCAATGCAACTGATGAAGCCCTGATACGGAGCCGTATTCGGAACTTGGATCCTGGTGACCCTCTGTCTCAGGCCAGCATGATCGAGAGCCAGCGCCGCCTTTATGATCTGGGTATCTTCGCGCGGGTCGATACTGCCCTGCAGAATCCGGAGGGTAGCACAGATCGTAAGTTCGTTCTGTACCGTCTCGAAGAAGCTCGACGCTATTCGGTGACTGGTGGATTCGGCGCCCAACTAGCGCGCATTGGTCGCGGTAGTCCAACATTGACGACTCCGGCAGGCGCGGCCGGCTTTAGTCCGCGCGTGTCTTTTGGTGTAAGCCGGACGAACTTCATGGGATTGGGTCATACAGTCGGCTTCCAGGGACGTCTTTCGAATCTTCAACGGCGCGGCCTTGTCACCTATCTGGCTCCCCAGTTCAAGGGTCACGATGAACTGAACCTTTCATTCACCGCGCTTTACGATGATTCTCGCGATATTCAGACGTTTAATGCGCGGAAGGTGGAAACGTCTGTTCAGCTCGCGCAGAGGCTCACAAAAGCGAACACCATGCAGTATCGAGTCGGCTACAAGCGAACGGTGGTCAGCGAATTGAAGATCACGCCCGCGCTGATTCCCTTGTTCGCCCAGAATATCCGGCTCGGCATCGTGTCGGGAACCTTCATTCAGGACCGCCGCGACGATCCCATCGATCCTGGACGTGGCGTCTACAACACGCTCGACGGAGCCTACGCGTTAGATCCTTTTGGTACGCCCACAAGTTTTACGCGATTCCTCGGCCGTAATGCGACTTATTACCGGTTACGCCGTGATCTGGTGCTGGCCCGGTCAGTCAGCTTCGGCGTAATCAATCAGATAAGCAACGCCGAAGTGCCCCTTCCAGAGAAGTTTTTCGGTGGCGGAGCAACTTCTCATCGTGGATTCCCTGAGAATCAGGCGGGTCCGCGCGACCTGGACACCGGCTTTCCAATAGGCGGCAAAGCCATCATGATATTCAACACGGAGTTGCGCTTTCCTTTAATCGGTGACGATATTGGAGGCGTCTTGTTCCATGACGCAGGCAACGTCTACTCGAACTTTAAGAACATTTCATTCCGCTTCAAGCAACAAAATCTTGAGGACTTCGACTACATGGTTCACGCTGTCGGCTTTGGGATACGATATCGCACGCCTATCGGCCCGATACGTCTGGACTTGGCCTATAGTATGAATTCTCCTCAGTTCAATGGGCTAAAAGGAAGATATGAAGATCTTCTCGATCCTAACCTGCCGAACGTCGAGTACGTAAAGCAGCGGATCAGTCGCTTTCAGTTTCACTTCTCGCTGGGTCAGTTGTTCTAATGCGGCGCCTTGCAATATTTCTGCTTGTCTCACTGGTCTCGGCCGAGATCATCGACCGGATCGCCGTGACGGTTGAAAAGCAAGTCATCACCGAAAGCGAGATCTGGCGGCAAATACGCATTACTTCCTTTCTCAATGGCGAGGAGCCTGACTTCAGCAGTGCCGCTAAGCGGACAATGGCGGATCGCCTCGTGGAACAGGTATTGATTCGCCGGGAGCTCGAAACCAGCAGTCGTTTACCTCCGGCAAATGCGACGCCTCCTACCTATCAGCACATGAGGGCGCGTTTCAAGACCGAAGAAGAATACAAACAAGCGCTGGCGAAGTACGGGATTAGCGATGAAGATGTACGTGAAGCACTGACATGGCAGACCACGCTGCTTGAATTCGTTGATCAGCGCTTTCGTCCTGGTGTCCAAATACCGCAATCCGAGATTCGTGAATACTACGATCAACAAGTCGCTCAGAATCCCGGTAAGCTTCCACCGTTCGAAGAGGCAAGGGAAGATATCGAACAAATACTCACTGACCAGCGCGTCGACAACGCGTTGGACCGCTGGTTAGGGCAGGCTCGCACGCAAGCCCGAATGCGTTATAGGGACGAGGTATTCAAATGAGGCGTCCTCTCAAGTGGACTCTTGGAATTCTAGGCGTGGTTGTCGGCTTGACGCTAGTGCTTGGACTGGCAGCCGTTCTGATTCTGCCGAGTGCGTGGTTCCGCGACAAAGTGCGGGATCGGATGATCACTGAAATCGAGCGCGCCAGCGGCGGCAGAACCGAGATCGGAACATTCCAGTTTGATTGGAAAACACTGACCGCTCAGGTCACTCCTTTCGTGCTGCACGGCACTGAGCCTGCGAATGAGCGGCCCCTCTTCCGCGCTGAGTCCGTCACAGTTGGCATCAAGATCATCTCGATGATGAAGCGGGACATCGACATCAAATCAGCCGTTGTCGATCGTCCCCAAGTGAACATCCTTGTCGATGCGGCAGGAAAGACTAACTTCCCCGAGCCGAAGATCAAACGCGTTTCCAGCAAAGATCCCATTGAACAACTCGTCGACCTCGCGATCGGCAAGATTGAATTGAAGGACGGATGGCTGCAATACGCCGACAAGAAGATCCCTTTATCCCTGCAAGGCGAGAACCTCCAGGCACACCTTGAGTACAACCTGATCGACCCAAGTTATCGAGGCGGCTTATCGATGAATAAGCTATCGATCGACAGCGACAAGACATTGCCGATGGCTTTTGATTTCGATACGAAGCTCGGATTGTACAAGGATCACATTCAAATCGAGGATGGACGGTTGACCGTTGGGAATAGCAACGTTCAGTTCGCCGGCTCTATACAAGGGTTTAAAGATCCGAAGCTGCACTTCGATGTGAAGGCTGATGCAACACTTGCCGACCTCGGTGCCCCTTTACGGCTCCCGAGACCCCATATTGGCGCCGTGAAATTCGAGGGGGAATTTTCTTACGACACGCGTGAGAATCTTCGAATCAAGGGCCGCGCCCATGGCTCAGGTTTGGCGGTACATCAGGTCGGAGTACGCGTCGACAACATTTCGGGTAGCTCCGACATCGGCCTCACTACCGAGAAACTGGAGCTTCGCGGTACTCGAGTGAACGCCCTTGGCGGCACGTTCGCCGGCATGGCGGACATTTCCGATTGGAAAACCTTCAGAGTGAACGGACGCGTCAACGGACTTTCGCTCGCCGCGGTGTCCCGCGTCGCAGGCGTCAAGGCGACTCCCTATACCGGTCTCATCAACGGCCCAGTCGAGGTTGCGGGAACTATTGGATCGCGTGACCTGAAAGCGGCAGGCAAGCTCGCGATAGAACCAGCTGAGGGCGGCGTGCCCGTCAGCGGTGAGGTCGAAGTCGCTTTCAACGAGAAAGCAAACTCCGTGGAGCTCGGAACCTCTCATCTCGTGTTGCCTTCGAGCCGCCTCGATTTAAGCGGAACGCTCGGTTCGATGCTGAAGGTCCGCCTTGAGACCAGGGATCTTAATGACCTGATGCCCGCCTTCAGCATTGCGGGCGATCCTCCAGCTAAGTTGCCCATCAGTCTGCTCGAGGGCGGGTCTGCTGTCTTCGACGGTGCTGTCACTGGGACGCCAAAGACCGCTAACCTCAGCGGGGCGTTGACTCTCAACAATTTCGAGGTTCAGAAGGAAAAGGTTGACCAACTCGTTGCCAACGTGAATGCGAACTCCTCGAATCTTCGCGTCGAGAGTTTTGCACTGGGACAAGGTAATCTTCGGCTCGAAGGCTCTGCCGATGTAGGCTTGCAAAGCTGGAAGGTCGAAGATACCGGGTCAATCAAAGCGAGCGTAAAACTGCAAGGCGCTGAGATTCCCAAACTACTCGCATCCGCTGGACAGAAGCTTCCACTCGAAGGACTATTGAGCGCAAGCGCTGTCGTTGAAGGTTCAATTGGCAATCCGCAGGCTGCTCTTAGGATCAATGTCGAGCAACCCGTCATCTATGGCGAAAAGCTGGATCGTGTTCGCGCTGAGGTCCGTTATGCAGGCGCTGGGGTCGAAGTCATTAACGGCGTCGCTCAACTCGGAACGGCGCGAATTCTACTGGCGGGAGCCTACGAGCATCCGGTGGGAGATTACAAGAACGGCCGTCTCCGGTTTGACATGGAAACCCAGGGATTCACGCTCGAACGCGTCGCGAATATCCAGAAGTTCCGGCCGGGTGTTGTAGGCCGCTTCGAGTTGAAAGCAACGGGATCTACCGTTGTCCGCAACGGCGCCTTGGAGCCCGACAAGCTGGACGGTTTACTTCAGCTTCACGACCTCGTCTTCGATGGTCGTCCCGTGGGCAGTTTTGCTGTGAACGCAAAAACGTCCGGGCGCCAATTGAATTTGGGTGTCACCGGCAATCTTCGCGGTTCGAAAGTAAGCGGTTCCGGAGATCTCCAACTGGCCGGCGATTACCAAGGCCGCGGATCGGTCGAAGTCTCGCGAATCAATTTCTCCACGCTTCTGGATCTTGCCGCCGCTGCAAAAGGTGGCGAACCTCTGCCAGTCGAAGGATTCCTTGAAGGTAAGTTGACCTTCTCCGGACCCATACGAAAACCGGAGTCGCTTCGCGCCCGCCTCGAGTTGCCAGTCTTTCAGGTCGTGCAGGCGCGCAAAGCCAATGTCAATCAGCCGCAGGAACTCAGCTTGCGGAACGCAGAGCCTGTCGTCGTCGAGTATGACGGCAAGAGTTTTCACGTCACTAGCGCTCACCTGGTCGGCCGTGAAACCGACTTTCGAGTTACCGGCGCTCTGAACGTCAAAGAAAAAAGTCCCTGGGATCTTCGCGCCGATGGAACTTTAAATCTCGCCGTTCTGCGCGATTTCAATCCGGACGTAAACTCGTCCGGGGCAGCCGTCATTAACGCGTCCGTTCGCGGGTCGATGCAAGACCCGCAGGTCACCGGCCGAGTTGAGTTCAAGGACGCATCCTTCTATATAACCGATGTACCTAACGGCATCGAGAGCGCGAATGGTGTCATTTTGTTCGACAGGCGCCGCGCAACCATTGAAAAGCTCACTGCCGCTACCGGAGGCGGTTCGATCACCTTTGGTGGCTTCGTCGGTTTCGGCACTCCGGAGCTAAGCTACAGGCTTACGGCAAGAGCTACCGACGTCCGTGTCCGGTATCCGGAAGGGGTCAGTACGACTATCAGCTCAAATCTGAACTTGTCTGGTACCTCGTCTAGAAGTATTCTTTCCGGTGTCGTTACGATCCGGCGCGCAGGATTCAATCCTAAAACCGACATCGGCAGTGTCCTCGCGTCATCCGCGCGGCCAGTGGCGGCTCCGACTACTCCAAATCCATTCCTGCGAGGAATGCAGCTCGATATACGGTTAGAAAATGCTCCAAATCTGCAGTTCCACACTGCATTGACCAGCGAGTTGCAGGCGGAAGCCGATCTTCGGGTACGAGGTACTGCCGCAAAGCCGACCCTCCTCGGCCGCGTTGTCGTCAATCAAGGCGAGGTTCAATTCTTCGGCAATAAATACACGATTAATCGCGGTGAGGTCGGCTTCTACAATCCGGTTAAAATCGAGCCCGTCCTCGACATGGATCTCGAAACTCGTGTTCGCGGTGTTCTCGTGACCATCAATTTCACGGGACCGCTGAGTAAGCTGAATGTCTCTTATCGGTCAGATCCACCCTTGCAGTCGAACGAGATTGTCGCATTGCTTGCCGTCGGACGCGCGCCGGGGACAAACTCTTCTCTTGCTTCAGGGCAGACTGTCGCGACACAAAGCTTTCTGACAACCGGCACAAACACCTTGCTTGGCCAAGCCGTATCAGCTCCCATTAGTGGTCGTCTACAGCGTTTTTTCGGAGTCAGCAGACTGAAGATCGACCCGCAGCTCTCGGGTATCAACGCAGTCCCACAAGCCCGGTTGACGATTGAACAACAAATTTCGCGCGATTTGACGCTTACCTACATCACGAATCTCTCGGAAGCGAACTCGCAGATCGTACGACTTGAGTGGGACATCAATAGGACTTGGTCCGTAGTCGCCCTTCGGGAGGAGAACGGCGCTTTCGGTATAGACTTCTTCTTCAAGAAGAGGTTCAAGTGAAGCTCCGCACCGCGCAAGGCAAGCTCAAGATCGAGCACAGCATCATCGACGGAGTCCGAGATTTACTAAAACGTTTGCTCGATGACAATCCCGGGACAATTCGGTCGGTGATTCCGGGAGTCATCAAACCGGTTCGGGATGCCAAAGGCGAAGTCCGAATGCGAGTTACGGTGCCGACCACGAACGGCTGGAAGGCGATTGCCCTCAGTGCGGGCGCGCGCCAGGAGCTGTTCATTAGCACGACATTGTCCAAAGATGACCTGGAACGTATCCTCAACGACCTTTGCCGTAGCGCTTGACATAACAGTTGAGTGTCTCAATTCGCTAAAATAGTTGCCACTATGCCGGGAACCGCTGGATCTTCTCCTCAACAACAAGAGGTTACGAACCTTTTAGTCGAGTGGAAGCAAGGGAATAAGGCGGCTATGGATCTGCTGACGCCGCTTGTCTACAACGAACTTAGGCGTCTGGCGGAACGTTATCTCAGAAACGAAAGGTCTGCCGCCACTCTGCAACCGACCGCACTTGTTCACGAGGCGTATCTGCGACTGGTGGCGCAGAGCATGCCCGATTGGGAAAGCAGGGCTCATTTTTTCGGAGTAGCTGCGCATCTCATGCGCCAGATTCTTGTCGATCACGCGCGGAAACATCGCAGCGCGAAACGCGGCGGCGGCATCGATAAGATGTCGATCGATGAAATCGTCGGCCTCGGCGCCGAAAAACCTGGTGACATTATCGCTCTTGATGATGCGCTGCAAGCGCTACAGGAGATCGATGAACGCAAGGCAAAGGTCATTGAGCTGCGTTTCTTTGGTGGCCTGAGCGTCGATGAAACGGCGGTTGCCTTGGGAGTATCTCCCGCGACAATAGGGCGGGAACAGCGTCTCGCGGAGGCTTGGCTTCACCGCGAACTTAACAACGTAGGATGATGAAGGCTGATCGGTGGAAAGCAGTTGAGGATTTATTCCACCGCGCTCTCGAGATTCCAGAGCACGAGCGAGCGGCCTTCCTCGAGGCCAGCAGTGGAAGTGATCCTGATCTGATACGTGAGGTTCAATCGCTGATTAGCAGCGATACCGCGGCTTCAACCAACTCGTTCGCCGCCGCTGCCGTCAAGAAGGCTCTCTTCAATTTCCATGCAGTAGAGACCGCTGCCACTGCGCCGGGTCGCAAAGTCGGCCGCTACCGTCTCGAAAAGGAGATCGGCCGCGGTGGAATGGGCGCGGTATATCTCGCCACACGCGACGATGATACCTACGAGAAGAAGGTTGCAATCAAACTCGTCCGCCGCGGCATGGATACGGATTTCATTCTTTCTCGTTTTCGCCGGGAGCGCCAGATCCTCGCGCAGCTCGAGCATCCGAACATCGCGCGCCTGCTCGACGGTGGAGCAACCGAAGATGGTCTGCCCTACCTCGTCATGGAGTACGTGCAGGGCGTGTCCATCAGCGAATTCGCCCAGAGCAACGAGCTTTCTCTCGAACAGCGGCTTAGGCTTTTTCTTCAGATTTGTGATGCGGTCGAGTACGCGCATCGAAACTTCGTTGTGCATCGTGATTTGAAACCCGGCAATATCCTTGTCGACGATAAGGGCATTCCGAAACTATTAGACTTCGGCATCTCAAAGTTGTTGGTTGTTGAAGGCCCCAGCCCAACGGAAACGATCACGCATGATGTCCGCATGCTCACTCCGGACTACGCGAGTCCGGAGCAGGTTCGCGGTGATCCAATCACTGCGGGGGCGGATATCTACTCCCTCGGCGCCGTCCTCTTTGAACTACTCACCGGCATCAAACCTCATCGAATCGACAGGCCGACACCGATTGCGGTCGAGAGGGCCGTCTGCGAAGTCGAAGTGCAGAAGCCAAGCGATGCCGCCCGGGAAATCGGCAAATCCGCGCTCGCGCGCAAGTTGCAAGGCGATCTCGATAACATTCTCCTCCTTGCGATGCGCAAAGAGGCTAAGCGTCGTTATGCGTCGGTACACGAGCTTGCTTCCGACATCCGTCGATACCTGGACCATCTACCCGTTTCCGCTCGCGCCGATAGCTTCAGCTATCGGACCAAGAAGTTTCTGAGGAGAAACTGGGGACCTTTGACCGCCGTAGCAGCGGTCATTGTCGTACTTCTCATCGGTGTCCTCATGGCGAATCGTGAGGCCCGCATTGCCAAGATGCACTTTGAGCAGGTTCGCCGCCTCGCCAATACGTTCGTGACGGGCGTACACGATGAGATCAGAAATCTTCCCGGTTCTACACACGCGCGGCGAATGATCGTCAATACAGGGCTCGAATACCTGGAAGCCCTGGCCGCGAATTCCGACGGTGACCTCGATTTGCAGCGTGAGCTGGGCGCCGGCTACATGCGAATCGGAGACGTTCAGGGTAGTGTTCTCGAGGCGAATCTCGGGGATCCCAAGGGCGCCTTGGAAAGCTACAACAAAGCGTTAAAAATGCTCGAACCCATCGCGCGGCAGCGTCCGGAGGCGTTCGATCTTCAGGTGGAGATTCTGAACATCCATCGCCGGATTGGAGACATTTACGGATACACCACCAGCAGTGACAATGCGCTCAGATCCTACGCTCATGCGCGCGCAGTTGGAGAGACACTCCTGGCTACAAGGCCTCACGATGATGCGCTGCGCAGAAGTGTCGCCGATCTGTGCCAAGCCCAAGGGCGGACCCTGCGATTGGCAGAGGACCTCGACGGTTCTCTAAATGCTTCCAATCGCGCGCTCGACTTATATCGTGCGGCATTTGAGGAGGACCCGGAAGATTTGTCGATTCGGCGGGAGATCGCAAACGCCGTTTCAGCGGCAGGCATGGTTTTGACGCGTCTTGGCCGAAGACCGGAAGCTCTTCAAAGCTATCAGGAGGCGGTCAGTCACTTCGAGTACATTGCCGCCCATGGTGAGCAGCAGAACAGCGGCGCTCGGAGAGGCTTGATGCTCGCCTACAGCCACGTGGGCGATTTCTTGCATGAACCCGGAATCGCGACGCCGGCCGAAGCCGCCATTGCCTTGAAGTGGTATCTAAAAATGTATGAAGTGGCACAGCAGCTGTATCGCTCCGATCCGGCCAATTTTCGTGGTTTGACCGACATCGGCATCGCCACTATGCGAGTGGCAAATGCCACAACGAAATCGGAAGAGAAACTCCACCGGTACGCAGAAGCTCTTGGATATCTCCGGAAAGCCGCTCAGACAAACCGAGACCTGATGGTCGACATGAACACGGCTTACATTCAGACCAAAATGGGCGATATTCTGGCGAGCCACGGCGATTATCAGGAAGCGGCTCGGTACTATCGCGAAGCGATTCCGACTGGCGAACGATTGCTGCTGACTGACCCGAAGAACAGCAGCGTCCGCCGCACTCTCATCGAAGGTCTGCGCCGTCTCGGCGAAGATGCTGCGCGCCGACAGTCGACAGCAGAAGCGCGCCTGATTCGTGACAAACTGCTTCAGCTTGCGGACGAACTGAAGGACCCGAATGCAAGTGTTCGCGTTCTCGCACTCGTCCCGAAGGCGCACTTGGGCGTAGCGTCGATCTATGCCGCGCAACGCGATAACGCCGCCGCTCGCCAGTGGTATGAGCGCACAATCGCAGGTTACCGCCGTATCGAGAGCCGAGCTGGCTTTGCCTCCGGCCCGGAACTCGCCGAAGCAGAGAACGCCCTGGCGAGGCTTCGCTAGTCAATCTGCACCGGGAATGAAAAAGGCGGCCTCGACGGACCGCCCTTTTTCATTCGACTGCTTACTTACTTTGCAGGTTTGGCTTTAGGCGCTGCCGGCTTTTTCGTCGCAGCGGGCGCTGGAGTTGGCGCTGGTTTCGTTGCCGGAGCGGCCGGAGTAGAAGCGGCCGGTGCACTCACTGAGGGAGTCGCGGGGATCATCGGCGCCTGAGCAGGTCCAAAATATGCGTCGTTCATTACTACGGTCGCGTTCTTGGCCATGAGCTCGACCGCTTGCCGCGCCTGATCGGGTTTGATTCTGTCTTCGATTTGCGTGCGCTGCGATTCAAATGTGGGGGCTTCGCGCTTGTCAACTCGGATCAGATGATACCCGAACTGCGTCTTGATTGGTTCGCTCACCTCGCCAATTGGCTGGGTAAAAGCGGCCTTCTCGAATTCAGGCACCATTGAATTCCGCTTGAAGGTTCCCAAGTCACCGCCATTGGCGCCCGAGCCCACGTCGTCGGATTCCGCCTTCGCTAGAGTCGCAAAGTCTTCGCCACCAACAAGTTTCTTCCGGATCTCCTGAACCTTTGCGAGCGCCTGTTCTTCCGACAGTTCTGGCTTGCCTTCACGAACAGGGACGGGTGAGCCCTTAAACTTGACCAGAATGTGTCGAGCGGAGGCTTCTTCCCACTCGTTCTTGTGCTCTTCGAAATACTTCCGCGCGGAAGGCTCGTCCGCTTTTGCATTCTTGAGCATTTCACTGTAAGCAGCGCCGGCGAGAAGGTTCTCGACTTGGAACGCAATCCGCGATTTCATCGCCGGATCCTGGTCCAAGCCTTCTTGCTTCGCCTTCTGAGACAACAACTTAACGCGTACAATCTGCTCAGCCATTTGCCGCTTCATCGGCCCGCGCGCCTGGGCTCGGACCTGCTCGGGCAAACCTTCGATGTAGGAGTCGAATTCTTTGGCGGTGACCTTCTCGTTTCCAACGGTCAGGACAACTGTTTCGGGAGCGACGGCGGCCTCAGCGGGCGCGCCGGCAGGGCGTCCGGCGAGGACTTCCTGCGGGGACGGGGGAGGAGGAGGCACAACCTGCGGTTTAGCCGGGGACGGGGTCGTATCTTGCGCGAAGACCAAGCCCGCGAATAGGGACGCCGTTAAAATATACTGCTTCATCAGAACCATTGTCGCATCGATCCTTTGTGTATCCCGTAAAATGGGGGCATCGGGATGCGGATTGCGCTCGGACAGATCAACACCACGGTCGGCGACCTGTCCGGGAACGTGGACCGCATGGTTTTGGCTAGTCGCGAGGCAGTTGCTCGCGGCGCTGAGGTCATCGTTTTTCCGGAGCTGTCTCTCACAGGCTATGCGCCCAGAGACTTCGTCGAGAAGGATAGCTTTCTCGAGCGCACCCAGGAAGAGCTCGCCCGCTTGACTGCGGAAACCGCCGGTTTGGACGCAGTCATTGTTTGCGGATACGTCGGCCGCGCTGAAAGCGACACAGGCAAGCGAGCCACAAATAGCGCGGCTCTCATCGAACACGGATCTGTAATCTTTCGTCAGCATAAGATGCTGCTGCCGACCTATGACGTCTTCGACGAAGCACGCTGGTTTGTTCCCGCAACAGGTCAATCCCTGCATCCAGTACGAGGCAGGGAAGCCGCCATAACGATCTGCGAGGATGCGTGGAACGATAGACAATTCTGGGAGCATAGACTGTATGTCCGGGATCCGGTCGAAGAACTCGCTCAATCCGGCGCCGAATTATTACTAAGCATCAACGCCTCGCCCTATCACATGGGCAAGCGCGAGGTCCGTCGTGAGATGTTCGCGCGCGCCGCGCGGCGCTATGACATTCCCGTTGTTTATGTGAATCAGGTTGGCGGGAACGACCAACTCGTCTTTGACGGCAGCAGCTTTGCAATGGATGCGGGCGGCAATATCATCGGTTCCGCATCGTCGTTCCAGGAAGACTTGGTCATTGTCGATGTTGATACTGGAACCGGAGATCTTCACGCCAGCCACGGCGATGAAGCCGAGGCCGTATATGAAGCGCTCGTCCTCGGAACACGCGACTACATTCATAAGTGCGGATTCAAAAAAGTACTCATCGGCTTCAGTGGTGGAATCGATTCGTCTCTAACAGCGGCGATCGCCGTCGATGCGGTAGGCGCCGACAATGTGACCGGCGTCGGGATGCCAGGGCCGTTTTCCTCCGATCACAGCGTGCGGGATGCCCGCGAGATGGCAGAGCGGTTCGGTGTCAAATTCGAACTCGTTTCAATCACACCCATGTATGATCGGTTCGTTGAGGCGCTAGAACCAGTGTTTGGGGGCGCCAAACCGGACGTAACCGAAGAGAATATTCAGTCACGGCTTCGCGGCGTCACCTTGATGGCGATGTCGAATAAGACCGGAGCGCTCGTACTCACTACAGGCAACAAAAGCGAGCTTGCCGTAGGATATTGCACACTTTACGGCGACATGTGCGGGGGACTCGCCGTAATCAGCGATGTGCCGAAAACCCTGGTCTATACGCTCTCTCGGATCGCCAATCGCCGGCACAATAACGCGATTCCAGAGAATGTATTCGTCAAGCCACCGTCGGCAGAACTCCGGCCGGATCAAAAAGATTCTGACTCTTTGCCCGAGTACGACATCTTAGATCGCATACTAAAGGGATACGTCGAGGAAGCGCAGAGTCCGAAAGAGATTTCCGAGGAGCTTGGCGTGGAAATCGGTTTGGTTCGCGACATCATCAACAAAGTCGATCGAAACGAGTACAAGCGGCAGCAGGCCGCGCCCGGATTGAAGGTCACAACGAAAGCTTTCGGCATCGGCCGGCGCTTCCCAATCGCGCAGAGGTTCACCGAATGAAGTATGTGGGTATCTTCTGTTTCGCTGTCAGTGCGACGTTTCTTGTCTCGCAGTCTTCTCCTCCGCGAGAGCAGGTAGGCCCCCTTTCCGACGGATTTCTCCTGAACAGCGGCTGGAAACTAAAACCGGCGGGACGTCAGATTCCGCTCGATACGTTTCCAATGTCCACCGCTTTATCCAAGGATGGGAAATACCTTCTCGTCCTAAATGGTGGTCAGAACCCGCCCTCAATCAGCGTAATTGTTAACGGAACGATGGAAGAGAAGGCTCGTGTCCCTGTACCGGACGGCTGGTTGGGACTCGCCTTTTCACCCGACGGAAACAAGGTTTATGTTGGCGGCGGATCGCGCGCCAGCGTATTCGAGTTCACTTGGAATGATGGCAAGCTGGTTCCCGGGCGCACATTGGAGATTGTGCCGGAAGCCAAGCGCGCTCCCACCGACTTCATTGGAGACGTCACGGTATCGCCCGATGGGCGCATGCTCTATGCGGCTGGTGTGTTTCACAACGCGATTCACCGGATCAATCTACAATCGGGACGTGTAATCGACAAGTTCGCATCCGGCCGTAGACCGTATCGAATCTTGCTGCACCCTGATGGCAGGTCCTACTTCGTATCGAGTTGGGCGGACGGCTCTGTCTATCATCACAATGCCGACACTGGGGAACGGCTCGGCTTGGTGCGGCTTGGGCAGCATCCGACAGATATGGTCTGGCGACCCCGCAAGGCTAACGAGAGGAGTGAAGGTCAGGCGCAATGGGCTGCCCGGCTCTTTGTCGCGACTGCGAACACTAACACAGTCTTTTCTGTAGGCGTATCGGAAAGCAAAGACTTAAAGATGATCGAATCTATTAATGTCGCGATGACCGCCAGGCAGCCAGCGGGCATGACACCTGCGGGATTGAGCTTGAACTCCGACCAGTCGCGCTTATTAGTCGTCTGCTCCGATGCTAACGCGGTTGCTGTTGTCGATATCGCGGAAGAAGCAAGCAAGGTGCTTGGCTTTGTGCCGACCGGTTGGTACCCGACCACCGCGCGTTCGCTCAACGATGGTCGACTGATCGTTATCAATGGGCGAGGAATACGGAGCTATCCCAATGCCAAGGGATCTGTCGCGCAGACGGGCACGGCTTCCATCATCGACGCATTTAACGACGATGAACTCGATGCATACACCAAGACGGCTTTGAGCAACTCACCTTATCGGGACGAGAAACTCGACGTGTCTTTAATCCCGGAGGGGAATCCGGTTCCCGCTCGTCCTGGTGATGCCTCGCCTATTAAGCACGTCCTCTACATCATCAAAGAGGGTCGGACCTACGATCAAGTGCTCGGAGATTTGGGGAAAGGCAATGGAGATCCTTCCCTCACTACGTTCGATGAGAAGTCAGCGCCAAATCACCACAAGCTCGCACGCGAGTTTGTACTCTTCGATAATTTCTACGTAAACGGGGACGTAGCCGCGGATGGTCTCAACTGGTCTGCAGCGGCCATTGCCTCGGACTATGTGCAGAAGATGTCGCCGAACAGCCATGGCGGTCGCCGCAAACAACATGATTATGAGGGTGGCGAAGTAGCATCATTGCCTCCGGCCGGGTATCTCTGGACAAATGCCGCAGCGGCTGGCCTTTCGATTCGAAACTATGGATGGTGGGCGACGAATGGGCCAAAGGCAGCGCAAGGTCAACCTCAGATTACGGCGGTTCGCGATCCCGCGCTTGCAAAGTTCACGAATCGGAACTTTCGCGCGTCCGACCCGGACTACCCGGACGTACAACGGGCGCAAGTCTTCGTCGATGACTTGAAGCAGTTCGAGGCAAGCGGAACGATGCCGCAGGTTATGTTCATGCGCATCGGGAACGATCGGACATCTGGAACAGCATCCGGAATGATTTCTCCGTTATCCGCGATGGCTGACAATGACTACGCTTTAGGCATGATCGTGGAAGGTCTCTCAAAGAGCAAGTTCTGGCCTCAAACTGCGATCTTCGTCCTCGAAGCTGACACCCAGAGCGGCGCCGACCATGTTGATTCTCATCGATCGCCGGCGTACATCATTTCTCCGTACACTCGCCGGGACGGCTTTATCGACAGCACGATGTACAGCACAACTTCGATGTTGCGCACAATTGAATTAATCCTCGGTTTGCGGCCCATGACCATCTTCGATGCCGGAGCTACTCCGATGTGGAATGCGTTCACACCCAAAGCCGATACGCGCCCCTATGCGGCCGAGAAGCCGCGCATTCCGCTAGACACGCGGAACCCGGCGGCATCCGCCGGTCTTTGGAAGACGGCGCCGGTCAGGAGCGTGCTCTCTCACTGATGCCGCATATTTATGTTTGCTTCCTGTGGCATATGCACCAGCCCTTCTACAAGGACTTGGTGACCGGGGAGTACAAACTGCCCTGGACGCGCATGCATGCGCTAAAAGACTACTACGGCATGGTGAAGGTGTTGGAGGACTTTCCCGAAGTTCACCAGACATTCAATCTCGTCCCTTCGATGCTCTCTCAAATTGAGGAGTACTCCAGCGGACTTGCGGTAGACCCTTTTCTTCGCATAGCTCTGAAACCCGCCGAAGAGTTAACCGAGTTGGAACGATCCTTCATTCTGCAGTATTTTTTCCAAGCCAACCCATCACGGATGATATACCGCTATCCCCGGTATGGCGCCATCTTCGATCTCTGGCAGAGTTCGGGAAGGAATGCGCAACGCGCCCGGCGAGTCTTGGATAATCAGGCCTTTCGGGATCTTCAAGTGCTCTCGCAACTGACATGGTTCGATGAAGAGTTTCTGGAGAAAGATGCTCTTGTCGCAGGGCTGGTTCGCAAGGGACAGAACTTTAGTGTTGATGAGCAACAGACCCTTGGAAGGAAGCAGATAGAGATTTGCGGGAAGGTTATTCCGGTCTATCGCGAATTTGCTGCACGCGGACAGATCGAGGTTTCCACCACGCCTTTCTACCATCCTATTCTTCCGCTAATATGTGACACAAACATTGCCGACGTGTCGCATCCGTACGTCGCTCTGCCGGCGAGGTTCAACTATCCGCAGGACGCTCATCACCAGTTGCAAACGGCGAGAACGTACATGGACGACCGTATTGGTCTTCATCCGAACGGCTTGTGGCCGTCAGAAGGTTCCGTTTCGGATGAGGCGTTGACCCTCGCCGCTGAGATCGGCTTCCGATGGTTCGCGACCGACAATGGAGTTCTCGGCCGAACGCTGAATCAGAACCCGAATTCGATGGTGACATACCGGCCCTATCTCTGGAAGCGGGGAGGTCGGCAGATGCACGGCATCTTTCGTGATCACTACCTGAGCGATCTGATTGGGTTCGTTTATGCAAGAATGGACGCCGCCGAGGCAGCCAGCCACTTCCTCGACCGAATCCGTGAGAACTGCCGGCCGATTCTGCAAGGAGGTCGTGACGCTCTTGTACCGATCATTCTCGATGGCGAGAACGCCTGGGAATACTACGAACTTGGCGGACGTCCCTTCCTCCGTGAGTTGTATCGGCGCATTACTGACGACCGTCAAATCACCGCCCTGACTGTGACGGAAGCCCTGGCAAAGACTTCATCGCAGGAGATCGGCGGAATCTTCCCGGGTTCCTGGATCAACGCCAATTTCGATATCTGGATCGGGGCCGAAGAAGACAACAAGGCCTGGGACTACTTGTTGAGAGCACGCCAGACCTATGATCGATACGCGGACGCGACCGAGATCCCGGCAGATCGCAAGGCGCTTGCATACGAGGAGCTCATGATCGCCGAAGGGAGTGATTGGAACTGGTGGTACGGTCCGGAGCATGACTCGGCAAATGGACCGGAGTTCGATCAGCTCTACCGGGATCACCTCGCCAACGTCTACAAGGCGCTCGGCCTCACACCACCGGAAGAACTATCGCGCCCGATTTTGCGGGTAGCGGTATCTGAGTTCCATCAGCCCCCAACGGGCCCAGTCAAAGCGACGATCGACGGAGAGGTTACCTCGTACTTCGAGTGGCTTAGCGCGGGTATCTACCGCGTTGACAACCGTTCCGGAGCGATGCACGGCCAGCGCTTTTTCGTCCATGATCTTCGGTATGGAAGCGATGGCCAGAATCTCTACCTGCGGCTTGACTTTGTCGAGAACACCAATCTGCAGGATACGGAACTGCGTATCAACGTGCAATCGGTTACCACTCCCGGAACTTTGGCAACTCGAAGGGTGCCGCTAGAAGGCAAAAATGTGGATGGTATCGAATCTGCCTTCAGGAAGGTCTGCGAAATTCGAATTTCACTCGCCTCTACCGGGATCAGTGTCGGGCAGGACTTGCGGTTTCAGGTTTCGCTTTGGCAAGCCGGCCTGCCGATGGATGCCTTGCCGGCACAAGGTTGGATTGACCTCTCGACAACAGAGCCAATCGATTGGATGATCTGACTACTTCCGGGCTGAGTAGCGATTCAGAACCGCAAGAAACGGAGCGGCGTCTTTGGGAACGTCAGTTTTGTATACGATCTCGCGGGTATCAAGCTCTTTTTCGTACAAGTCCTTGTTGGTGTCTTTGTCCTCGCGCAGTGTGGCGCCTTTGAGCGAAATCCCGGCAAAAACGCCGCGACTACGTGACCAGCTCAGAATCTCGGCGTGCATGAGCGCATCGGTTTCCGCGGTGGAGGTGCGACCGACGGGTCCTGCCGCCACGGAAGCGTCGCCGCCAAGCGTGAATTTGCTCGACATCAACTTGTCTGCGCCACGCTTGTTCAACACCAGCATCACGACATCGGTCTCCGAGCCGCCGATCTGAAATCCGATGCTCCCGCCTTCCATGCGGATCGCCGCCGGAGCCGACCAGCCCGCCTTGTCCTTGCGGCACGAAACGAAACCGCGCCCGTAGTTTGCGCCGACAATAAAGGCGCCCTTCTTCATGCCGGGAACGACCACGATACACTCGGCATTTTGCAGCAAATCTTGTGGGATGGCCCGATCGTCGGTTGCCATGATCTCTGTCATGACATTAGCGGACTCCTGCAGCCGTTCGGCTGCAGTGTCGGCAAACGCGAGAGAAGCAAGGAGTATGGTAGCGGCGGATACTCGTGTCACTGAGGCAATTGTATCGTGAAACTTCTTATCAACGACATACAGCGACAGAACCACGCGCTTCGAAGCGAGATTCAGGGAGCCATTGACCGGGTCCTCGACCGTGGATGGTACATCTTGGGTCCTGAAGTAGCCGAGTTTGAACGAGAATTCGCGCAGTTTTGCGGTGTTAGAGATTGCATTTCGACGGCAAATGGCACAGATTCGCTGGAGTTGGCCCTGCGCGCCATCGGCATCGGACCAAATGACCGGGTGGCGACAGTAGCGAACGCCGGCATGTACGGTACAACTGCCATCTTGCGAGCGGGCGGTACGCCAGTCTTCGTCGATGTCGATCCGGCAACCAAGCTGATGACAGCCGAATCGCTGCGGACGGCCGGCGCGGTTAAGGCGGCTATAGTAACCCACCTTTATGGGCGTTTCGCGGACATAGAGTCTCTAGAAGCCTGTAGTATCCCCTTGATCGAGGATTGCGCCCAGGCGCACGGCTTGGGTTCGTTTCGTAATTTGGCGTGCTTCAGTTTCTACCCGACCAAGAATCTGGGCGCTCTGGGCGATGGCGGGGCGGTGGTCACGAACGACAAGGCAATCGCCGATCGCCTCCGCAGCTTGCGCCAATACGGATGGACGGCGAAGTATCAATCCGATGTCCCGGGTGGCCGTAACTCCCGCATGGACGAACTTCAAGCCGCGATTCTCCGCGTGAAGCTTCCGCACCTGCGCGACTGGAATCGACGCCGACGCGCAATTGCCCTGCGTTATGACCAGAGCTTTGGGATCGCTGCGACGACGGATGTGGCTCATCTATACGTGATTCGCAGTACAGTGCGAGGTCGATTGAGGGAGGAGCTCGCGGCTCGCGGAATCGCGACCGAAATTCACTATCCCATTCCGGACCATCGGCAATCGTCCATTCGTTCCAATGCGCGGCTGCCAGTCACCGAACGGCTCTGCGAGGAAGTACTGACATTGCCGCTCTTCCCTGACATGACAGAGGCTGAAGTAGAGGGTGTAATCCGGGCAGTGCTTGAAACCGGTACGCTTCTGAATGAGTCGTTATTCGTATGAGAGCATTCGCCGCTACCGCCGCGCTGTTTTCCTTAGCCGGGTTTGCGGCGGTTTCCAGCACTGACTACCTGAGCGCGAAAAAGAAATTCCAAGCCATCGACAAACAGACCGTCAAGCCCGGAAGCAAGATGGCAGTCACTTCATCTGAGCTGAACGCATACGTCCAAACAGAGCTTCCGAAGGTGGCTCCGGAAGGGATCCGCGATCCCAATGTCGAATTGATTGGCAACAATACGGCAAGCGGTAAGGTAATGGTCGACTTCCTGAAGCTTCGATCCGCGCGAGGTAAATCGACAAGTTGGATCATGCGGAAACTGCTCGAAGGCGAGCGCGAGGTTGCAGTCACCGCACGTGTCTCGTCGGGCTATGGCAAGGCCACGGTTCACCTCCAACGGGTCGAGGTTTCCGGGATTCCGATTGAAGGAACAGCGCTCGATTTCCTGATCAACAACTATCTGATCCCTAACTATCCTGAGGCGAAGATAGGACGCCCCTTCGAGTTGCACAAGCGTGTCGATCGGATCGAAGTGTCGCCGGGCGTTGCTTATATCTTTACCCGTTAATTTGAAATGTCTCGCATTACATGGGTGTGAGAAGACGACTCTCGGCGCCGATAAAAATTTGACGTGTGACAGCTTCGGACGGCGGCATGCTCATCAGCCGAGGTCGGATGATAAGCATAATCTCGGCCTGATCATGGTTCTTCGTTGTCCGACCGAGAATGGAACTGAGCACTGGCACATCCAGCACGTTCGCTAGTCCGCTCCGCTCGAGCGTCTTTGTGTCGCTGACCAGTCCGGCAACGATGGCGGATTGATCGAAACCTAGCCGGACTCGATTGGCGAATTTACGACTATTGATCACTGGAATCCCGTTGAAACTTGTGGTTCCGAGGAGCTTGAATTCCGCCTCGACATCGAGCGTGACTTCCTTGCTGTCATGTACCTTCGGTGTCACTTTGAGAACCAGTCCGAGATCTTCGAAGTTGAACGTTGGTGGGGGTCGGAAGACTTCTTCACCAGGATTCACGTTACCGAAGTATCCCATCGTCATAATGGGATATTTGTCGCCTGCGTGAAACGACGCAGGCTGACCGTCCACCGTACGCATCTCGGCCTTCAAGACTGACTTCCCAACTGAGTGGGTCCAGGTGGCGAGCAACTGCGCCGACGCTATTCCGATGCCGAGAAACGTCGAACCGCCCCCAAACGTGAAGAAATTTATAAAACCTTCTGGGATGAAACGAGTGAACCTGCCAAGATCTGTAAATGGAACGATCGCGAACTGACTGGGCAAACTAATACCCAAGCTACGTGAGGTCGAATCCCCCACAGCGATCAGTTCGACTTCAATATTGATCTGCGGACGCATCGTGAACATCTGCTCGAGGATCATCTGGGCAGGACGAACCTTTGATGCGCGATCGCGAAAGATGACAAGCCGCTGGGAAGAGTCGATGCTGAATCTCTGAATCTCCATCAACTGCTGCACTGAGCGGCCGAGTTCTTGCGCTTCCTGAATCGTGACCGGACCAGGAATCGGGATGGTCACAGCAATATGGTTCTCGATTTCCCGGCGCTTCTGCTCGGTATCTTTCACGACCATGACGACACGATCGCTGATCGGGACGATGAATGAGGACGTCACCGTCATCACCCCGTAGAAGGCCTCGCGATAGTCCGCATCGCTCATGCGAAAGCGAATAGGCGTGCCTCCAGTGGGGTAGTCTCCATCAAAAACAACGTCGAGACCGTAGGGTTTAGATATCTGCTCAAATAGCAATCTCGCATCGGCTCGCAGATCGAAGTCCCTCCGCAGGGGAAGAGCTTTCAACTGGAAAGGTGGTTGTGGACGCCGGGCTTCGGCGATCTCCTTGGGCGTGGGTTCAGGCAGATCCGGGACGTCGGGGGCTTCCGTAGGAATCGTTCCCGCCATGATCGGAATCACATTGGCGGAAGTCGCCGCGCGTGTCCTGAGCGCCTGCGCGCGAATCCAATATTCGCGCTTCGATGGATTTTTGGCTGCTGCTTGGGAGTAAAACAGGTACGCTTGGGCAAACTCCTTTCGTTTCTCTGCCTTACGACCCTGTTTGTATAAATCTTTTGCCGACGGTTCCGCCGAATACACTACGACTGGACACACGAGGACCGTCAGCAGTAATAGAATCCGGAATGCCGCCAAACAGAACTGACGCGCGCGAACCCAAATCCGTGTAATGACGCAGTTCGTAAAGTTCGCGATTGGGTTGACCGATGTTCCAAGGGATGGCTACCTTGGCGTCCGCCCGCCCGTCATTCGCCCCAGTTCCGCCGCAAACCCTTGAGGATCTTGGTGTATCGCAGGCGCTTGTTCTCGATCTGATGCTCCGGCGGTTACTACTCGAAGGCTATTGCACGTTGGCGTCGCTGAGCGAGAAGCTAAAACTTTCAATCGCTGTCGTCGACATCGTGTTCCGGCACATGCGTCAGCAGCAACTCATTGAAGTTAAAGGGATGATCGGAAACGACTACAGCTTCGTTCTCTCGGTAGCCGGAAAACAGGCTGCGAGCGACCGTTTCACGATTTCACAGTACTCGGGCGCTTGTCCCGTCGCGCTGAAGGACTATCACGCCGCTACTAACATGCAGACGGCGCAGATCAACATTAATAGAAAGTCTCTGCGCGATGCCTTCTCGGACCTGGTCATTACGGATAGACTGCTCGACCAGCTAGGTCCCGCACTCATTTCCCAGAAATCCATCTTCGTCTACGGACCCACGGGAAACGGAAAGACGAGCCTTGCAGAAAGATTCCTGCGTGTCTACAACGACGCTGTTCTTATCCCCTACGCAGTCGAGGTAGACGGACAGGTCATAAGCCTGTATGATCCTGTGGTCCATCACAAGATCGATCACGATGATCCCAGCATTGATCAGCGCTGGATTCTCTGCCGGCGACCCTGCATCGTAGTTGGCGGCGAGTTGGTCCCAAGCATGGTCGAGCTTCGGCTCGATGAATCCTCTGGCATTTACGCGGCGCCACTGCAGATGAAGGCCAATAACGGCATCTTTATCATTGATGACTTCGGCCGGCAATTGATGTCGCCACGCGATCTCCTCAACCGCTGGATTGTTCCGCTCGATCGCCGGGTTGATTACCTGAGTCTGCGCTATGGAGTTAAGTTCCAGATTCCTTTCGAAGTCATGGTGATCTTCTCGACCAACCTTGACCCGAGCGATCTCGCTGACGAGGCGTTCCTACGCCGCATTCAAAACAAGATTTACGTCGAAGCCGTCTCACCTGAAGTTTTCGACATTATCTTTCAACGTGTTGTGTCGAGCCGAAACATGCCGAGCGAATCTGGAGCAGACGAGTACCTACGTAAGCTTTGTCTGCGCGAGGGAAGAGTCGAACTCCGAGCCTGTTATCCGAATGATCTATGCGACATCATCTGTTCGATCAGCGACTATGAAGGACGTATTCCCGAGGTAACCAAGGCGAACCTGGAACGCGCATGCGCTCTGTATTTCGCAAAACAGTAGCGTGTGAAACTGGTTGGAGGTGAAGGTAGTCCTCATTTCCACCTACGAATTAGGACGCCAGCCATTCGGTCTCGCATCACCGGCCGCCTGGCTGCAGTCTGCTGGTCACGAGGTTACCTGCGCGGATCTCGCCGTTGGGACACTTCCCTCCGTCCAGGTACAAGAAGCAGATCTGATTGCGGTCTATGTGCCGATGCACACCGCTACGCGACTGGCCGGACCGGTGCTGAAACGGGTGCGCAGCTTGAACGCGGACGCCCACTTATGTTGCTACGGGCTATATGCGCCGCTGAACGAAGCTCATCTGCGCAGTCTTGGTGTTCAAAGCATACTCGGCGGGGAGTTCGAAGGCGCGCTGCTACGGCTAGTTAATGCGCTTGCCAACAGCGCCGAGCCCCGATCAGAAACCTCCACCGAGCGGCTGACGTTTCTAGTGCCCGATCGACACCGGCTTCCCGTGCTCGAGCGTTATCCAAAGCTGGTTTTCGACGGCGCCAGAAGGCGCGTCGGCTATACGGAATCCAGCCGCGGCTGCAAACATCTCTGCCGCCATTGCCCAGTTGTCCCTGTCTATCAGGGATCTTTTCGTGTCGTGCAGTCGGACGTCGTGATAGAGGACATACGGCAGCAAGTCGCTGCCGGCGCCGAACACATCACTTTCGGTGATCCGGACTTCTTAAACGGTCCAACTCACGGTCAGCGCATCGTAGAGCGGTTGCACGCGGAATTCCCGTCGATCACCTATGACATCACTGCCAAGGTCGAACATCTGCTTAAGCATCGAGAGATGCTGCCAACGCTGCGTGAGACAGGCTGTTTGTTTGTTATCTCGGCTGTTGAATCGGTGCAGCCAGATGTTTTGGAGAAACTTGACAAGGGTCATACAAGCGCCGACTTCTTCGAACTTGCCCGGCTATTCCGCGACACCGGACTAACGCTAACGCCGACCTTTCTTCCCTTCACGCCCTGGACAACGATTGCGGGATTTCGCGCTTTGCTCGACGCAGTGAAGCGCCTTGATCTCATCGAGAACGTGGCTCCAGTGCAGTGGAGTTTGCGACTGTTGATTCCCTCCGGTTCCCGTCTGCTTGAGTTGGAGGACACGCGGAATCATATCGGTCCCTTCGATGAGCGCGCTCTTGTCTATCCTTGGCAGCATCCCGATTCGGAAGTGGAGAAGCTTGCACAGCGTGTCTCCGCTATTGTGCGTTCCGGTGTAGGAGCAAGGAAGTCACGCTCAGAGATCTTCTTCGACATATGGGCGGCCTCGCACGAGTTTCCGCTACCAATCGACTACCGGCTTTTGCCGCGCACGGTGATCCCGTACATGGAAGAACCGTGGTTCTGTTGAGCGGAGCCATCGGAAGAGCAGTTGGCTCTTCAAAGTCTCTGAAGTTCCGTTTCGATGGAAGGGCTGGCTTTCCCCGTTCTCGAACGGCCTCAAAACGTGGCGCAATCGGCAGGAACACCAGCACAATCCGGCGCCTCGGCGTCAGCCCTTCCCGCGCCCGATTGCGATGGCCGGCGGCGGCCTATGCAACTTCCTGGACGCGACGCACCTGACTTGTTCGTCGTGGTCGTTGTGATGCAGTTTGCCACTGTCAATCGCCATCGCCGAATCCCGGCTGCTCTGCTTCCTATTTCCGCTCCCCTGTCCCCTGAGAGTCGTGATGTAATACATCAATCACGATGACTCGCCGATCCTTTCTTCAAGTACTTTCCGCAGCGCCGTTTCTAGCCCGCTACCATGCGATGGCTGCTCCCGACAAAGGGAGGGTCAAGATCCGCGACCTGCAGGCAATGGTCATACAAGGTCCGTCGCGAAACTACACTCTCGTGAAGGTTGTCAGCGACTCAGGACTTTTCGGCATCGGAGAAGCGTACGGCAGTCCCGGCGTTGGCGTTAAGGAGCAGGTTCTTGCGCTGAAGCAAGAGTTGATTGGCAAAGATCCGTTGGAGATCGACGCAATCTATGTCGGGCTTGGGACGCGCACCGACGGATCGGCGCACAATCTGATGCGCGCGGTTAGTGGCATCGAAATGGCATTGTGGGATCTGGCCGGCCGGATTCTGGGTCAACCCGTCAGCATCCTGCTGGGCGGCCGTTTCCGCGAGAAGGTCAAGGTCTACGACCACGCGGCGCCGAGGAACATGCTCGATGCAGCCTCCTGTCGCGAGTGGGCGCAGAAGGTCAAAGCAGACCCGGCGGGTTTTAGGACACATAAGTTCGGAATTCAGCACACTACGCCTGAGACCGACCACGCGCGCGACCGGTCGAACAGATTGTTGACGACGACGGAACTGTCGCGCATCCGAAAGGGCTGGGAGAATTGCCGTGAGGCGATCGGATGGGATCATGACCTGATGGTCCACTGCCATTGGGAATACGATTTACGAACATCGATTCAGTTCGCCGAGGCGATCGAATCGATCCGTCCGGTATGGTTCGAGGACCCACTTCCGCCCGAGTACTCGGACAGTTGGAAGCGGCTTTGCGCTTCCTCCCGCGTGCCCATCTGCACTGGCGAGAACCTGACGCGGCGTCAGGGATTCAAAGACTTCATCATTTATCAGGGGTGCGATATTTTGCATCCGGACCTGCGGAACAGCGGCGGTTTCCTCGAAACGAAGCGAATTGCCGATATGGCTGAAGTGTTCGGATTGCCGATGGCCACGCACAACACGGGAAGCATCGTGGCAACGCTGTGCAACGTCCACTGGGCCGCGTCAATTCGCGACTATATGGCCTGCGAGACAGTAATGGGCAAAGGCGACTGGCTCGACAAAGTGGTTGTCTATGACGCTCCTATGTTCAAAGACGGCTACATAACGGTCTCGACGACGCCAGGGCTCGGGTTCGTTTTGAACCCCGACGTCGTCAAAGCGCATCTTGCTACCGGCGAGCAGTGGTGGGGGTAAGTGAATAAAGGCCACTGAACTCGGCGTCGGCAAGCTTCCTTTCAATCTGGAAGATCGACTACACTACGGAGGTACTACGCCGTTCCGGAATGAAAGTACCAGTCGACAGTCTCCTGATTCTAGCCATAGCAGCCAGAGTTCTCCGATTTCCTGAGGACGGCGACCTGGCGCGTCGTCTAAAGGCTCGCGACGCGAATGTAATCGGGGAATTGTATGATCGCTACGGACGGCTGGCTTATACGATCATTCTGCGGATTGTACGCGATCATGCTGTAGCAGAAGACCTCGTGCAGGAAAGTTTCTTGCGGGTGTGGAACCGCGCCCAAGGGTTTGACTCCGAGCGGGGAGCGCTAGGACCATGGATATTGACTGTAGCCCGCAACCAGGCGCTCGATTACATCCGTTCCGTGCAAGGACGCGTATGGAAAAGTATGGTTTCCGCCGACAGCGATCATCCCGGTGTCTTCCAAGACTGGGAAAACAATCTGCTGGACGGCGTACAACTCGAACAAGTTCGATCGGCTCTCACTCGACTATCCGAAAACCAGCGAACTGTAATTGAACTGGCCTACTTCGAGGGATTGTCGCATTCGGAAATGGCGGAGCGAATTCATCAGCCTCTCGGAACCGTAAAGACGTGGATCAGGACCGCGTTGAAAACGCTTCGGGATGAGCTTACTGCGAAGGCGCCGGTATGAGTTGCGAAACCAATCGTGAACTGCTGGAACTCTACGCCCTCGGAGTGCTCGATGCGCAAGAGCGCGCTGAGATCGACGAGCACCTACGCGACAATTGCGCAAACTGCACTGCCGCTCTGCGTGAAGCGCGGGCCTTGAACTCCGCGGTTCTGAGTTCGCTGAAACTTGAGCAACCGCCCGCGAGTTTGCGGGATCGAGTTGTGAATAGCGTTCGGCCTGTTCGACGGAAAGCTCCGATCGCGTGGATCGGTCTAGCCGCTGCTCTGGCGTTCGCAACGGTATGGCTTGGATTGGAAGCAAATCGTCGCTCGAATGAGCTGACAGTCGCGAATGTTCAAATCCGAAACTTGCAGCAGCGCTCGGACGAGCTTGCGAGCAAGCTTGATTTTCTAAGAGACCCGCAGACAAGACCGGCATCAGCCGCGCCGGGAGCGAATCAGCCTCGCGGCACGTACTTTGTAAACCCCGAATCCGGTGTCATGTTGATTGCGTCGAACCTGCGCGCGCCGGCTCCCGGAAGAGCATACGAGATGTGGATCATTCCGAAGGGTCAAGCTCCACGGCCGGCCGGAGTGTTCCGGCCTGACGCAAATGGGTCCGCTGTACATCTGCAGACCGGACCGGTGGACCTGACCAATACCGCAGCGTTTGCAATCACGGATGAGCCGGAGTCTGGATCCCCCGCTCCAACTACACAACCATTCCTCGTGACACCTGCGGGAACTTAGATCACCTGAGAGTTGGCTGAGGCTGGACCACTCCGAGATCGATCAAGCCGTTGATGATGAACTGCACTGCGATTGCGGTCAGCACCAATCCCATCAGCCGCATCAGAATGCGAATTCCAACCTCGCCTAGCCTGTCGCGCACGCGATCCGCGCTCGCCAGAATGAAATAGGGCGAATAGGCTGTAATCCCGATCGCGACGAACACCGGAATCGCCTGCCACCAACGGCGCGATTGCGCCATCAACACCATCGCCGTAGAGATGGCTCCTGGTCCCGCGAACGTCGGTATACCCAGAGGAGTTACGCCGACCTCCTCCTTCGTCTCGCCCTCACGAAGCTCGGCTTCGCTCTCCTGTGTGCCGGAGCGCCGTGCTTCCAGCATCTCGACAGCAACCAAAAGCAACAAGAGTCCACCCGCGATCTTGAACGCGGGGAGAGTAATACCAAACGTCTTGAAGATCAGACTTCCCGCCAGCGCGAAGGCGCTCAACACACCAAAACATGTCCAGGCGGCCTGCTTCGCCATTTGGCGACGTTTTTCGGGCTTGTAGCCGCCGGTGAGGACGAGGAAGGAAGGCACAGTCGCCAGCGGATCGACGATGAAGAAGATGGAGCTCAGGGCGATGAGCGAGAACCGTACGAAGGCGTCGATCTGGTTCCAGTCCATGCGCCCGTCTGACTTACGAGGTTACCTTGCAGCGGCAGCGGCCTTCTCCCGCGGGTAAACTTCGTCAACATTCTTGGATGTGACGAGTTTGTGCTTCGTAAAAATTGCGGGCGGAGCTTGCTTTCCGGCGGCCATCGCCATCGCGAGCGGAATAAGTTCCTGCCCGTAGCGTTCGGGAAAATATGCTACCGATCCGATCAATCGCGACGCCGGCTTTCGCATTTCCTCGCGCGCTTCTGCAATCGCGTTCTGGCCCATGACAGCACAATAGGAGTTGTAGCCACACTCTTCAAATGCTCGTAGCGCTCCAAGCGCACTTGGGTCATTGATCGCGGCGACCAGGGTTCGCTTTCGCGTTTGCTTGCGCAGGTGCTTGCGTACCACGTCGAACGACGGTCCGTATGAGCCTTTACCGTCGAAGGTAACCACGTTCGCGCGTGTCATCTCGGGCAAGACTTCTCTGATCCCTGTGATCGCCCCGGTGAGACGAGCTTGCGGTAGCGGACCTGCTATTCGTTCTTCCAGCAGAATCACTTCGTCGACAACGCCGGTCCAGTTGTCCTTCGCCCACCTACCGAGCGCCCGGCCGCCAATAATACCGGCTTCATAGTTGTTCGCTCCAAAGTACACCGCGCCCGGATGTGGAATCTCCACTGCGATGACCGGAATTCCTGCCGACAGAAATCGGGCCGCGATCACCGGCGCGACGTTCTCATAGGTCTGGAATTCAATCGCGACGTCCACACGTTCGCGTACCAAGAGGTCCGCATTGCGAAGCGCGGTCTTGGAACTGTAGCGGTTGTTCACTTCCACCAGATCCACATCGTTATCCAAAGCGGCTCGGCGCACGCTGTCGGTCACCGTCTGCGAAAAAGTTGATGATGTAGTCTGCGCGCCGAAACCGATACGCAGTCGTCGCTGGCGCTCTGCAGCACGAATCAGACATCGATATTGATCGTGTGCCGCTTCTTCGATCATTCCGCCTTTCTGCAGCGTTCGTAGGAGCCGGTGCGTGGTGCTCTTTGGCAGACCTGTTCGCTCGACCATGTCACGGAGACGCAGAAGCTCGCCCTCGGATCGAAACGACCGCAACAACTCGCAGGCGCGCAGGACGGACTCGACGGGCATATCGGCATACGATATCACACGTCCCGCGTAATGGAACGACAATGCCAATTGTTTAAAGGACAATGTAGGTTTAGGGCAGTATGATGGAACGTGGATCGTGCCGTTCCTCGGGACGATCAGACTTGCTCCGAGTCCACTAAAACCGTGATGCTTTCGACGTTTCAGACAGAATCGATCCACCGCCGGCTCGATGATTTTCGGATTGAATTGCCAAGCTGGGGCTTCGCGAACACGGGGACGCGGTTTGGAAAGTTTCTGCAGCCAGGGGCCGCCGTCACGCTGCCTGAGAAACTCGGGGACGCCGCCGAGGTCCATCGGGTAACGGGATGCTGTCCGACGTTGGCCGTGCATGTTCTGTGGGATTTTCCGAACGGCATCGTGGATGTTGCAGACGTGAAGCTGGCGGCATCGCGGACAGGCATTGAGATCGGCGCGATCAATCCGAATATCTTTCAAGATCAGATCTACAAACACGGCTCACTTGGCAGCCCGGAAGAAGGCGCACGCAGCGCCGCTCTGAAACATCTGATTGATTCGGTCGAGATCGGTAAACGCACGGGGAGCCGTGATGTTTCGTTATGGTTTGCCGATGGTTCCAGCTATCCGGGAACGGCGAACATGCGCCAGCGCCGGCAATGGTTCATCGAGGGCTTGCAGGCGATGCACGAGAAGCTGTCTCCCACTCAGCGCATGCTGATCGAATACAAACCGTTCGAGCCTGCCTTCTACCATACCGATATCGCAGATTGGGGCATGGCGCTACTGCTCGCGCGGCACGCCGGTCCAAAAGCGAAAGTGCTGGTCGACACCGGACATCATTACCAAACGCAGAACATCGAACAGATCGTAGCCTGGCTCCTTGCAGAAAACATGCTCGGCGGCTTCCACTTCAATGACAGGCGCTATGCTGACGATGACTTGACTCTTGGCTCGATCGATCCTTATCAAGTATTTCGCATCTTCCATGAGATCCATCAGTATGCGTTCGACACCGGAACGCATACTGATGACATCGCGTATATGATCGATCAGAGCCACAATCTGAAGCCGAAAATCGAGGAGATGATACAGACCGCATTGGCTGCTCAGGAGTTGTACGCGAAGGCGTCACTTGTCGATCACGCCACGCTCGCTCGCCATCAGGCGAACTGCTCATTGATCGATGCAGAAGAATGTTTGAAGGCGGCATTCCACACCGATGTGCGACCTGTGTTGGTCGAGTGGCGCCGGTCGAAGGGCCTGCCTGACGATCCCATTGCTGCTTTCCGTGAAAGCGGCTATCTTGCTCGCATTTCGACCGAACGCGCGGCGCGCAATGCCGCTGCCATCACCAGTTACGCTTGACTTTTTGAGATCGGACTTAACTTACATGTTGAAACTTTTGAAAGACCTGTGGAAACCAGAAGGCATCGCCGACGAACTCGAGTTGTTACGATACCGCTCTAATCTTCTCGGAGCTGATCTTCGTATTACCAACTTCGGCGGCGGCAATACGAGTTCCAAGATTCAGATGGTCGACCCGTTCACGGGTAAGCCGACCACCGTGCTGGCAGTCAAAGGAAGCGGGGGCGACCTCGGCAGCATCAAGAGGTCGGGCTTCGCGCTGCTTTACATGGACAAGCTGAACCAGCTTAAAAATGTGTACAAGGGCGAGCAAGAGGAAGACGAGATGGTTGCGTACTATCCGCTTTGCGCCTTCGGAACCAGCAGCGCTCCGGCCTCAATCGATACTCCCCTTCACGCGTTCCTGCCCTTCGCCCACGTCGATCATCTTCATCCCGACTGGGCGATCGCGATTGCCGCAAGCGCCAATGGCAAAGCAAAGCTCGATGAATTCAACTCGCGATTCAATCACAAAGTGATTTGGCTTCCTTGGCAGCGGCCTGGTTTTGAGTTAGGGCTGATGCTGCAACGTGCCGTTGAAGCGAACCCTGGATGCGATGGCATCATCCTCGGCAGTCATGGTCTCTTCACCTGGGGCGACACGCAGGAGGCGAGCTATCGAAACAGCGTAAAGATGATCGACGACATGGGTCAGTTCGTACAGGATCACGAAGCCAAGACGGGCAAGAACCTCTTCGGCGCTTCGCAGCACGACCATTTGCCTACTGCCGAAGAACTGGCGGTGTCTATCTTTCCGTATCTGCGTGGCAAAGTGGCAACGACGCGGAGATCGATCGGCCACTATGACGCCTCCGCTGATGTAATGCAGTTTGTCAACTCGAAAAATGCCCCCGAGCTTGCAGCGCTTGGCACAAGCTGTCCCGATCACTTCATTCGCACACGTATCGCGCCGTTGTATGTCGAGTGGAACCCGAAGAGCACTATTGTTGAACTGAAGCAGGCGATCTCAAGCGGACTCGATCGTTATCGCAATACATATACGGAGTACTACAACGCCAATAAAGAAGCGGGCTCACCTGCGTTGCGTGACGCCAACCCTTCGGTCGTTCTGATTCCCGGCGTCGGGATGTTCACCTTCGCCAAGAACAAGAAGGAAGCGCGCATCACTGCTGAGTTCTACATCAACGCGATTCATGTGATGGCAGGAGCAACCGTTTTGGGAACGGCAGCAGCCGCCGCAGCAGGAGCCGGCTCGGTTCTGCCGCAAGCGAAGACCGCGGAGGTGGCGCCTGCTTTCACCAGTCTCTATAACTACGTTGCGCTTCCGCCGCGAGAAGCATTTCGCATCGAGTACTGGGCGCTTGAAGAAGCCAAGATCCAGCGCATGCCTCCCGAGCAGGAGTTCAGCCGCAAAATCATGCTAGTGGTCGGCGGCGGCAGCGGCATTGGTCGCGCCGTATGTCTGCAGCTTGCGGGTTCCGGCGCTCACGTCATCGCAGCCGATAAAAATGCGGACGCAGCAAAGGAGACAGAACAGCTGGTTGCCAAGGTAGCAGGCGCCGAAGCCGCCGGTTCCTGCGAGATCGACATCTGCAACCGCAAGAGCATTCGCGCAGCGCTGGATGCCACCATCCGCAAATTTGGAGGCGTCGACGGCATCATCAATACGGCGGCGATTTTTCTTCCGCCGAAGGATGATGGAACACTCGATGAGAATCACTGGCGCATCACGCTGGATGTGAATGTCACAGGCAACTACCTGCTCGCCGACGAGGCCAAGCGCGTCTTGCTGGAGCAGGGATTGCCCTCTACGATCGTCCTCACAAGTTCCGCCAACGCAGTCGTGCCCAAGAAAGGCAGCGAAGCGTATGACGTCAGCAAGAGCGCAGTGAATCATCTCATCGGCGAGCTTGCCATCGGGCTGAAGCCGCTGGTCCGTGTCAACGGGATCGCTCCCGCTACTGTGGTCGAGGGCTCCACGATGTTCCCGCGAGAACGTCTCATTCCATCGCTGAAAAAGTACAATCTTCCGGCCGGAGACGATGAGCCCACGGAAGCGTTACGCGATCGTCTCGCGCAGTTCTACGCCCAACGAACGCTGACGAACATCCCCATTCGTCCGCAGGATTGCGCCGAGGCAATCGTGTGGCTGGCCAGTGACCGTAGCGCGAAGACCACTGGTCACGTAATTCCGGTGGACGGCGGTTTGCCCGAGGCATTCCTGCGTTAGCATGCCCCGTTATCTTGCTTTCGACCTGGGCGCGGAAAGCGGCCGCGCCGTCATCGGTACGCTCGATGGAGATCGGCTCTCGATTGAGGAGCTACACCGTTTTGCGAACGAGCCTGTGAAAGTTGGTGAGACTCTTCATTGGGACGTCCTCCGGTTGTGGCATGAGATCCGATCGCGGTCTCGCTAAGGCGCCACAGGTCGATGGCATAGGGATTGATACTTGGGGCGTCGATTTCGCGCTGCTGGATGAATCCGGCGCCCTTCTTCAGAATCCTGTACACTACCGCGATCAGCGCACCGATGGTGTGCCGGAGTTGGTGTTTCAACTCGTGCCTCCCGACGAGATTTACGAAAATACCGGCGTTCAGTTCATGCAGATCAATACGTTGTTCCAGCTGTATGCGCTGAAAGAGAGACACCCGAAGCTCCTCGATGCCGCCCGGCACTTCGTCACTATTCCGGATCTGCTGAACTACTGGTTGACCGGAAAGATCACCTGCGAATACACCAACGCGACAACCACGCAGATGTTCGATGCACGCGCTCGAGATTGGGCATGGCCGATGCTCGAGCGGCTCGGTCTTCCGACGCGTCTGCTACAGCCTGTCACCCAGCCGGGTTCGGTCATAGGTTCCTTTGGAGCGGCGCCCGTCATCGCTCCCGCGTGTCACGATACGGGTTCCGCCGTCGCTGCCATCGAGGCAAGCGGGGATACGGCATTCATCAGTTCCGGTACGTGGTCTTTGATGGGTACAGAAGCTCCGGCTCCGATCGTGACGCCGCAGGCCCGTGCTTTCAATTTCACCAACGAGGGCGGCGTGGGCGGAACTACTCGAGTCTTGAAGAACATCATGGGAATGTGGCTTCTTCAAGGCTGCCGTAAACGGTGGAATGCTACCGATTACACATCGCTGGTAGCTCTCGCCAAACCGGTCCCTGACTTAACTTCTCTTGTCGATCCAGACGATCCGTCATTTCTTCATCCCGATGACATGACGGCAGCTATCGACGACTTCTGCCGACGCACAAACCAGCCTGTTCCATCGGGTCAGGCAGGCTATGTGCAAACGATCTTCGAAAGTTTGGCTCTCAAGTATCGTTATGTGCTGGAATCTTTGGCCCAGCTTACCGGCGAGACTTACCGGACGATTCGAGTAGTGGGAGGCGGCGGACGAAATCGGGTGCTGAATCAATACCTGGCGGATGCGACAAACTGTCGAGTCCTTGCGGGTCCCATCGAAGCGACGGCGTTAGGCAATCTGGTAATGCAGATGGTGGGGTCGCAAGCTGTTCCTTCGATTGCCGCAGGCCGCGAGATTGTCGCCCGTTCTTTCCCGCCAGATGTTTACGAGCCAAGCGGCGCGGGCGCATGGGACACTGCATACGCCCGCTTTCGCCAGATGATTTAGTGGGCGTTCTTACCCACAACAATTACGGAAACCGGCTGATCGCCGATTTTTGCTTGCAATACCCACTCGCCTTCGGCTCCTGCGGCGATTCCGGGTTTGGCTGCAGCGTCCGCTTTCCAAAAGCTCAGGACTGCTGGGTGTGGCGTGCTCGACGCCTTGCGGCTCTGTTCCATTAACGCGTCGAACCCGATATTCGCATTTGGGTCCTTGTCGTCAGCAGCCGGCGACAGAACCATGAAATCACGTTGCGGCTCGACACCTTGGTGATCGCCATTTTGTGGGTGGAAGCTAAAACGCAACGTGTACAGCCCGGGCTTCAGAGTCTGGCCGCGACGATCGGCGCCGCGTTCGGGCAAGCGGATCACTCCGAGCAGTGCGCCATGAGGAATCGTCGGCAACGTTACGGCATCTTCAGCCGATTTCGGCCCGGATGGCAGGTTCGAACGGAACCAGAGCTCCGACACGACTTTTTTAGCGTCATTCAGCACGCGGATGCCGTCCTTCTGGAGCACGCCCGCGATCGCGGGATTGAGATCCGCAGGCGGAGCACCAGCCGGCTCTATCGTCTCACCGAATCCGAGCGAAATCAGCAGAAGAGGCGTAAACAGAAGTTTTCTCATCTATCCTTATGATGCCGATCATGGTTCATACGGCACCGTTCCTATCGAATTTTAATCGCTTAAACGGAGAAGTGGTCGTGACCGACTGGTGTGATTGCTGTATCGCGCAACCAGATCCTTCCAGGCTCACCCGCTTCGATGCGGCCGATCGCAATGCCCTCAGGCGACGCCGCCGAACTCGTGAACAGCAACTCGTACTCGTCACCACCCGATAAAGCGTGGTTCTCGGTCGCTCCGGGAACAATCGGGATACTTACGATTTTACCGCTCACACCCGATGCTGCACAGATTCGGTGCAGGTCGAGCGCTAATCCGTCCGTAATATCAATGCAAGCGGAGGCTCGCAGACGGGCGCCGAGCTTCAACCTGGGTTCGAAAAACCGAACGGGATAATTGCGCGATGCCGGTCCGCCAAGGGCTCCGGACACATAGATTGTGTCACCGGGCTTGGCTCCGCTTCGCAGAAGAGCCCGTCCGCGTCGCACAGAACCGCAGACAACAATGTCACACGCCACTTTCTCGCCTCGCGCCAAATCGCCACCGGCCAGGATCGTATTCGTTCGCCCCGCCAGGTTGAGCAATCCTTTGTACAGCCGTTTAAGCCGCTGGTCACCGTAACTTGCAGGTTTAGTCAGCGATAGGAGACAGAATCGAGCCGCGCCCCCCATCGCGGCAATGTCGCTCAGTCCCCGAGCCAGAGCCCTGTGGCCAATACTTTCCGGGGAGTCGCTGGTTCGAAAGTGAACGCCTTCGATGAACTGGTCTGTGGTGATAAGCAGATCCTCAGTAGATCCGCGAGCCCGGAAGATGGCGCAATCATCGCCAATGCCGAGTACGATGCCTCGGCCGGTAGAAGGCGCGGCTCGCTTGAGCCACTCCACTACCTGCACTTCCGTCATGCAAATACCAGGGTCATGCAAATACCAGGCCGGCCGGAAGGTCTTCGCCAAACATGCGGCCCATCACGCCGAGATCACGTCCCTTTTCGCCTTCAAGCACTGGCAGTAAATCCGGCTTGGATTGCTGCACAGCAGCGCGGACGAGATTGACCGTCGCAGGAGGAAGATCGCGGCTGATGTCGCCGGTAACGCGCGCAACCGAGGCCAGCGCCTCTTCCGAGTTCTTAACACGTAAGAGCGCATCCACCCAGCGCGACGCCGTCGTTGCCGGGACGACCTGATTGATCGGCCCATAAAACAAGTCGCGCGCGCCAATGCGCGTGAGACACCAAAGTTCGGTGGCGCCGCCTTCGCCGGACTTCAAGCGCTTAATCAACGCTTCACCAAGATCGGTCTTGGTCTGGATCGGCAGCAACTCTAGGCTCGCTGCCGTTCTCCACATTTCGCGGAGCAAACTCGTGTTCACGCGCGGAGCTTTCTTGCCCTGCTTCGGCATGAGCGTTTGCGACAGCCGCTGATAGATGTCGGTCTGTTGATTGCGATTTAAGCCGCCCGCGACACGACCCCACATGATCCACCACTGAATCTCTGATTCCACATTGTTCGGGAATCGCATTCCCGATGCGTAGATGCGCCGTGCCTGATCAATCCTAAAATCGTCACCCGGAAATCCGAATCCCGGGCGAAGACAGAAGCTTGCCAAGTTGAGCCAGCGCGCTTCGAGATTCGGCGCGCGACCTCGACCGTCGGCATATTCGAGCAGCCAATCCGCCAGTTGGCGAATGGTCGATAACGGCCAGGAGTTTCGTCCAAGCGCTAGTGTTTGTTCCAGCTTGCTCGGTAGTTCTTCTGGAGCGAGGAGGCGCTCCGGTCCGAACGTGTTGGCGATCAGCGTCCGAGCCTGCTCCATTGAGATCTCGCTGATTACCGCTGCCGGCCGCGCGCTCTCCTGCGTATGAGATGATTTGCGAAGCTCAAACTGTAATCGCCAGCGATGCTCGCTGACGCGCGAGTCCGCCCATATTTCGAGCGTGCCGACCTCTGTCAAACGTACGACCAGCTTGACGGGAATCATGCGTTCTTCGGCTTTCTTGCCGAAGCGAATCACAGCCTGTAGCGGAGCGTGCAGATGCAAATCGGGATCATTGGCATCAAACTCGACAACTTCTCCGAGTTGATCCTCCGTTCGCAAAAGCGAGCTGTACAACCGAAAAGACACGGCTTTATTCGCTACGAGCTGCAACTCTTCGCGATCAATCTCGAGCACCGAACCTTCTTCGCTGCCACGTGGCGCAAGGCAGACTGTGCGAACTTTGTCGCCGCTGCTTCCGATGCCGATGTAGTAGGCGCGAGGCAGACCGCCCCGTACTAGCAGACCTGCGCCCGTCGATCGCACATAGGAGTAATACGCGGCTCCAACAGCAACAGCGAGATCGAGGTCTCGATTGTCGAAGACCAGAGGACGCTTCCCATACCAACGCTCCATCACGTCCACGACACGATCGCGGAGGATGTCGGGAATGAAGAACCCACCATTGAACAGGATTGCGTCCGGTTGCGCATCTGTCGTGCTTAGGAATGCAGCAAGATGGCGCGTCACCGCGGGGTCGGAAACGTAGGGCAGGCCAAGCTCGCGGAATACGCTGCGCTTTTCCTCTTTGGGTTTCTCGCTGAGATCACAGAATGGGAGGAAACCCTCGACAGCCAACTCGAGAACTTCTTCGCGCGTGATCTCAGTCCTTAATGTTCCGCCGATGAGGCCCGAGCCGGCACCGAGTACAGTGATCTCGACCTTCTGCAGTTTCGAATCAGAAAGGAGACGCTCTTTGGCAGCGGCGCATTGCCGCCGCAGACCGCTTCGCTGGCGCAACGATAGCTGTGTTCCCAACTTGCTCTCGACCAGCCAAGTCAGCGTCAGGTCGAGATTGTCGCCTCCGAGAAGCAGGTGTTTGCCGACTGCCGTGCGCGTGAATTCGACGTGATCGCCGGTACGCCCGACTTTGATCAACGTGAAGTCGCTGGTTCCGCCGCCGACATCGCAAACCAAAACCACCTGACCGTCGAACAGGCTCTTCTGAGATTGCGTTAGATGATTGGCAATCCAGGAATAGAACGCAGCCGCCGGCTCTTCAATCAGCGTCAGGTTCGTGAGACCGGCCTCGTTGGCCGCTTGAACGGTCAGTTCTCGCGCTTCCTCATCGAAGGATGCCGGCACGGTCAGCACCACACGATGATCGTTCAGCGATCCACCATTGCGCGCTTCCCAGGCATCACGGATGTGCTTCAAATACGCGGTAGAAACTTCGACCGGCGATAGAACTCTTCCCGCTTCCTGCGCGTCCCACGGCAAAACTTTTGCCGTTCGATCGACGTCCGGATTCGACAGCCACGACTTCGCTGAGTGAACCGTTTTGGTCGGCAGTAACGCGCCCTGTTCCCGGGCATACGCGCCGATGTACTGTTGGTCATCGCCCAGATAAAGGAATGACGGAAGCGTGCGCTGCGCCTCGGTCAATCCGGGTCGCACATGTTGCGCGATTTCCAGAACATGAATCGGAGGAAAATCGGCATTTTCGGCTTCCACCGGATCGATGAACGCCAGCGCTGAGTTGGTAGTGCCTAGGTCTATCCCGACGTTCATGCGTTGACTCGTTCACGAACGTTGAACTCGAGCTTCCATCGACGGCCATCTTTGGCGACACACCAGAGCTGCAGCATGCCCGTTTCGGTAACGACCGCTTCCAGAGTGACGCGTACGATCTCGCCAGCATGACCTTCCGCCGGTAGATTCACCTCAACCGGGGAAAGCTCTTCCAAATCGTCTCCGACCTCATCGAGCATGGCTCCGGCAGGGTCGTCTTTACGCACCGCCGACGTGAAGAATCGGAACTCAGCAGGCTCGCCGACAATCAGACCGAACTCGCGATCGGGGAACTGATGATCAGTTCCTTCTTCCATGCCGAACGGCGCCACGGTCACAGCCTTCAATGGCGCGGGCAAACCGGGCACTGCGGGCATGGACGTTTCGATACCGACGTAGTATGTCCGCGCTGTGCCTCCACGGATTCGGACACCTTTGCCCTGCCGTGCCAAGCCGTAGTAAGCAGCGCCGCGTGAGACGGCGTGCATCAAGTCTTCGCCGGCAAGAACCTTTACGGTGGGCTTGCCTTCGGCGGTCAACCAGCCATTCAATGTCTCGAGCAGTCGATCGCGGACGAGGCCCGCCCGCAGCACACCACCGTTGAACAACACATGTGTAGGCGCAGCAAACTGCTCGCCTTGCTGCCGGAGAAACTTCGCTAGATGTCGTGTGATCGCGGCATCAGCCGCATACGGTAGTCCGATTTCCTGCAACCCGACGCGCCGGCGCGCTTGCGGCATGTCCGTACTCGATGTCACCGGAAAGAAGCCGTCGAGTAGGATGCGGTGCAGATCCTCACGGCTTAGCGCAGTCTTGATGAGACCGCCAACCAATCCCGTACCTCGACCCAGAATCGTAATGGGCGCAGACTTCTCTTTCGAGTCCGGCTGCAGCATCTTTTCTTTGGCGATGCGGCATTGTTGCCACAACGCGTTGAGCTGCATCGCATCCAGCTTGGTATTCTTTTCCGCAAGCTGAGCTTCTAACGTGCGCGCGAGCGCCAGATCCATGTTGTCGCCGCCGAGCAAAATATGTTCGCCGACAGCAACACGTTCGAGTCGAAGCTCGCCACCCTCTTCCGTCACGGCAATGAGCGTGAAGTCCGTCGTACCGCCGCCGATATCGATCACTAGGATCAGATCGCCAACACCGACTTGCTCACGCCAGTTGGGATGGCGCTCGATCCAGGAGTAGAAAGCGGCCTGGGGTTCCTCTAAGAGAACGATGTTCTTGTAGCCTGCTTCTTCAGCGGCATGCTGGGTGAGCTCGCGCGCCACAGCGTCGAAGGAAGCCGGCACCGTAACCAGAACCGATTGATCCTCAAACGGGGCATCCGGATGGGCGTGATTCCACGAGTCGCGAATGTGTTCCAGATAGGCGCGCGAGGCGGCCACTGGCGAGATTTTGCCGACGCCATCCGGCGCAGCAAGCGGTAGCAGCGATGAGGTGCGATCGACTCCCCCGTGCGAAAGCCACGACTTTGCGGAGGACACCAAGCGTCCCGCATTCTCGGCGCCGCGTTTCTGCGCTAGCTGCCCGACGACAAACTGAGGTGTTTCGTTCCATGGCAAGGCGATCGATCCCTCGGGAAAATCCGTGGGACCGGGCAGGTAGAGGAACGACGGGAGCAGAGGTTCGGCGCGAGCTTCGCCAGGATTCGTTAGCTGCTCTACTTCCTGAGCAGTTACCGGCGGAGTTGTATGCGCGTCAGGCGCTGCATTCGGGTCGACAAACGCTACTCCGCAATTCGTTGTACCAAGGTCAATTCCAATGATGTACGGCAAGGCTGGTTACTCAATCTCGATTTCGGCCGGGGCGAGCACGGTCACTTCTTTAGGTTGAAGCTTTGGCAGATCTACTTTGTCGACACGCCAACCCTTGTGCCGGAGAATTCCCTGCGAGGCTTTTCCGCTCGCCGGCACGTTGCCGATTAGCTTAATTGCCTGAGCGTCGGCATTTTCGATTCGTGTGCGCGTGCCTTCGACTCCATCGATGACGGGGCTCAACGTCACATAACGACCGAGCGCCGAACGGCTCTGCTCATGCAGACTCCGAACAGCAGCGCCCACTTGATCGTCCGAATAACCCGCGATATCTTCCATTAGAAAATCGATCAGCCGCGCATCGCGCTGAAGGATGGAAAGCATCTGAAGCGCCCCGTCGCTCGTCCGAACTTCCGGTTGCGGCTTCACGACAGGAGGAGGCTTTACGTCGGATTTTCTTACGAATCCGAACTCTTCAGCGACCCTCACGGGAAGTTCGCCCCGGAACAAAATTGCGAAGAAGCTACTGAAAGCAGACGAGATGCGTGACAAAGGTACCTCAGAATTCAGGATACAACGCGTCTACTGCGGTACGATCTTCGATTCCGAGGTGAACCGTTTGTAGTCGCGGTAACGAATCGTGAACTTGATCCGGAGCGGGCCCGAACTGAAATCGAGTGTGTCATCCGCGAACGTTAAGACGGGGAACCAGAACTCGCCGAACTTCTCGCGAACGGTCGTAAAGAAGGGAAACAGGTTGTCCTTCGCTGGGTTTGAACTGCGCATTTGCGGAACAGCGCGACCTTCGCTGCGGATAATCGAGTCGTCTCGCTTGTCGACCCAAAACATGCCCTCAAACATGCGCATGCCCTGCAGGATCTGCTTCGGCCGAACTTGTAACACCCAACAGTCGATCCCGTCAATGGTTTCTTCGCCTTTGACTTTGGTCTCGTACAGGCTCAGCCGGTCTTTCGTAAAGAGCAACGGCTGAATCTCGCGCATGTCGTGAAAGTCCTCTTCGGTCATGCGAAGCCGTTTCAACGTCGAGTTAGGCCGGCCCGTTAGTTGTTCGACGCGATCGTTATTCGGAAGAAAGATGACCTCACGCCGCTCCTGATACAAGCCGGCCTTCGCGCCTCTGTTGTCAAATTCTTCCACAGTCAGCCACTGCTTGTATGTATATCGGGAGCGTTCACCTTCGCTAGTTGCTTCGCGTTCGGCTACACGACGAGCCAGATCGCGAGGCGGTTCGGTGGCCGTGCAAATCGCCGCGAATGCTACCATGAACGCGATGCTTAGCGCGGGGCGAACGTTCGCCTGGACTCTGCTGATTTTATGGACCGTGCTTTGCATCGCGGCAGGGGTTTACTCCCAACTCAAGAATATCCCCACATGGATCGTGTACGCCGTCGTTCCGGCGTTTCTGCTCGAAGCCGGATTCTATCTTGCAGCTGGTTTGCCCGGAACGCGGGCATTGCTCGAACGTTGGAAGCCAGAGCGTCTGGCAGCCTCTATGACTTTGACGGCTGCTCTGCCGTACGTGGTGTACAGCGTCGGAACCGGTGTCTTCGATTGGTCCGCCCTATTGAAGATTCTCGCGCTCGCAGGAGCCGCTTCGTTTTGGTTCGTACTCTTCGGAAGCCGGCCGACTACGGACCTCCTATATCTCGCGCTTATGGCAGCGCCGATATTGCTCAAGTTTTTCCCGGAGATCTATGCTGATCCATTCCCGAAGCTCCAGTTGCATGTTCTCGGCGCTCTGATGTGGTATCGGACCGGAGTGATGTCCGTTCTGGCCATTCGAAAGATGGACGGCATCAACTTCGGTTTCGTACCCGACAGAAACGACTGGGCAGTGGGTTTACGCAACTTTATCTATTTTCTACCGGCGGGATTTGTTCTCGGCTATTGGTTGGAGTTCTTTGGTATCCGATCGCCGTTAGACCGGATGTGGCCGTTGGTCTTTGCCGTTACCTTTCTGGTCTTTCTGTGGGTTGTGGGTCTCGCCGAGGAGTTCTTCTTTCGCGGACTGCTGCAGCAGTTGCTCACACGTATCTCGGGCCGTGAATGGTTTGGTCTGATCACGGCTTCTGTGATTTTCGGACTCGCTCACTTGTGGTTCGGAGAGAAGTTTCCGAACTGGAAGTTCGTCGTACTTGCGACGTGCGCCGGACTGTTTTACGGCCGCGCGTATATGCAGGCTCGCAGTATTCGGGCCGCGATGGTCACGCACGCCCTTGTTGTCGCGGTCTGGAAGGTTTTTCTCGTCAACTTGTGAAAACAAGCGCCGGGTTTTCGACCAGGATCGTTCGGATCTGCGCGTCCGACACACCGCTTTGCTTCAGGGCAGGCAGGAATGAATCGAACAGGAACGTGTAGCCGTTGAAACGGCCTCCGCCGGGTTCGCCTGGTCTGTACCAGCCTGAGTCTTGCGAGATCAGGACACGATTCAAATGACCGGCGTCGATCAACGCGCGAACCGCGAGGACATGTCCCTCCATTGATCGCTGGTTGATGCCGTCGAGCTCAACCCATGCGCCAGCGCGTGCCGCCTCGATGTGAACGCGATGATCCTTCTCGTTCTGCGCGTGTACCCAAACGTATGCTTTACCAACAAGCCCAAGGACTTGTTTCGCGGCGATGCCGTTTCCGGTGTGAACGTGGAGTTTCAGCGCTGTCGCACGATGCGTGATCAATCCGGCTTCAATCAGCTTCCGATCGATCTCCGATAGTGAACCCGCATCAACCCCAAGCTTTAGGAAAGCTGGCCGGATGCCGGTACCGTCGATGCCGTTCTTAGATTCAGCGATCCAGCGGCCCGCAATTTGCTGAGCCGATTCGTTCCACGCATGCCCCGGTACATATTTGTCATTGGCGGCAGCGTAATAGCCCGTGTTCGTCAGAATATGAAGTCGGGATGCGTCCGACAGCCGCCGCAGAAGCCTGACGTCCCGGCCGATGTGGTCGGGCGTGCATTCGACCAACGTCCGGCAGCCTCGATCGTACAAGTCCTCCAGCTTCGGGAGAGCTACACGGAACGCCTCATCGCGGTCGTAGGCGGCTCCGGTAAAGTTCACGAGCACGTGCTCGTGCATCAATGTCACCCCAAGTTTGTCTGCGGGAACGGGACCTCGGACCGTCTGTACGGTTTTCGGTGTCGCGGCCAGCAAAGAGAAACAGAATTGTCTACGATTGAACATGAAACCGGACTGAACTTCGGTACGTCCGCTCCAACGACATGATACGCCGCTGCATGCTGATTTGGTTCCTGGCGGTTTCGGCGCTTTTCGCCGATAAGCCGCGTGTACGTCTCGGTGGTGTCGTCGTGGGAGCCAACTATTCCAGCGGTCCGGGTTGGTATGGTCCTGGACCATGGGGATACGGTCCCGGAATTTACCGGCCGTGGTGGGGCCTGTACGACCCTTTCTGGACAAGCTCTTACGTTCATCCTGCTTTGTACGGCGGCTTTTATAACGGGCCGAACATGGGTCAAATCAAACTCAATGCGCCCAAAGATGCCTCTGTCTATCTCGACGGAGCGTTCGCCGGAACAGCAAGCAAGCTGAAGACGATATCGCTGGAGCCTGGCGTCTACGAGTTGGAAGTCAAGGGGCGATCCGGTGACGAGTATCGGAAAAAGGTTTACGTTCTGAGCGGAAAGACATTGGGCATTCGGGCTGAGGTGAAGCCGTGAGGTCCGTTGGGATAGCGCTGATCACATGCGTGCTCGCGTCGGGCGATGGCTTACCACCCAGGTCGCAGGTGTCCGATTATGCGGCGAAAGCTGAATCTACGAAGTTCGTATTGGCTGCTGAGGTGATTCCGCCCGAGCAAGTGCGCAACGAATTTTCGACGGCTCTTGTTCCGAAATATCAGGTATTGGAAGTTGCTCTTTATCCGAGCAAAGGTTCTACCGTTGACGTGGAATTGCTCGACTTCGGCTTACGAGTCGATGGAAGATTGATCCGTCCTGCCTCCTCCAGAACGATTGCCGCAATGATTCAGAAGAAGGCCAGCCAGGGCAGTCGAGATATCGTGTTGTATCCCGGAGTCGGCGTAACGACCGGTACTTGGGGAACCGGCACGAATGTCGGCGTGGGTGTCGGCGTGGGCGGAAATCGGCCTGGTCCCGGTTCTGCCGATCGTGATCGGCGCGTCATGGAGACGGAACTTGACGACCGCGGTCTGGAAGACGGCGTCGCAGACAGACCGGTCGCTGGCTACTTGTACTTTCCGGTCGGCGAAACTAAGTCCAGCACGATGGAGCTTGTGTATCAGCATCCGGACGGAGATGCGAAGCTCAAGTTAGAAGTTCCCAAGAAGAAGTAGTTAGAGCACCAGCACATTCGGCGTTCTGGACGTCGCATAAATCTCAATCCATTGGCCGTTCCGCTGCCAGCGTCCCACGGGGACTAAACCTAGCTCTTCTCTGGATTTGCTCGCTTGTAACCTGGGGCTTGTAAAAGTAGTAGTCGGTCAGAATCTTTCGGATCCAATCGAGCCTGACGACACCCCATTTCGGCTCCCAGGTACGGGAATAGACCACCAGCACTTCGACATTTCCCTTCAGGGAAAGAACTGTTTCGGGATTGAAGTTCTCGATGCCTCTAACAGCGACGGGATTCGTAACGTAGCCGAACTCCGGACGGCGAAGAGCGTCCGGAAAAGGCCATGCGCTCGTTACTGTACTCGCAGGGTAGTTCGCCTCTATGTAGGATGCTGCCTCTTTCTGGAGACGGACGAAATCGACGAACGCAGCGTTGTTCTCGAAGGGGAACGGAAATATCGGACTTATGTATATCGCCGCGATCAGTCCCACAATCATGACGCCTGTCATAATTCGCCGCGGGCGCTGCTGGAAAGTGCTAAATGCTGCGGCGACGGCGATGTAGAAAAGCGGCACGACAGGCATCAGATACCTTTCGAGCGCCGCTCCTCCAAGGACTGTGACAACCAAAGTTTGAAGTGCGGCTACAGCGGCGACGATCGCCCACTCGCGCGTGCGAAAGATCCTCGTGCGTCGCCAGGCAAGTAGTATCGCAAGCGTGCCAACAACATGCCAGTTCGCGAGAAAAATGTAGTACACGCGGCGGATCAGCGTCAGCCCCAGCCGAACGGGATGCAACTGAAATCCAACGTTGTAGTGTGCAAACTCGGCATTGCCGAGAATGTGACCGGTTCCTTTGTAGAGATACCCAAGCCAAAGCGCTAATGCGATGGCCGGTACTAAAAAGTAGATAGCTTGCTTCCAGCGCCTCTCGAAAAGCAGCCACGCTCCGAACACCGCAGGTACTGCGATGCTCGATTCCTTCGTCAATACAAGCAGTGTGCAAGATAGAGCAGCAAGGCCATATCGCTGTTTGAGGAAGAGCAGAATCCCTACAAGTGTGAAAACCATAGCCGGCATGTCGAGCTGGGCCATCATCGATTGCGCGTAGAACAGCGGCGACGCCAGAAGTAGAAACGGAGCTGCAAAAGCCGGCAGTCCCTTGAGCGGCTTCGATAAATGAACCGCAAGCGCAAATACGGCAAGCACCCCGGCAGCAGCGAGCGCCAACATCGCAATCCTGGTCGTGACGACGGAATAGCCGAAGATCGTCCAGATGGACGCGAGATACGCCATCGCTCCCGGCGGATGGACATTGGGAAGTGTTGTCCGGGGGATCCATGCGTAATCGCGCAGGATATCGAGCGACGCGGGCACGAACTGACCCATCTCGTCCCAGAAGTAGGGAAGGTTCAGAACCGTCGAATGCGTTAGAAGGAGTACAGAAAGGAAAAAGAAAAAGAAGAATACGTAAGGCCCGGCGCCACGCCGCTGCACGTTATTGGATGACTCGGTCTCCCTGGGCCTGCGTAGCGCCGGGCTCCAGCCGAATCTCTCCAAAAGCGGACTCATACTGAGTGATGTTTTGCTGCAGCACGTTCAACAACGCTTTCGCCTGTTGCGGACTCAGGTAAATGCCTTGGAAGTTTTGAATATTCACCGCGTCAGGGGTCTGCTGAGTTGCGATGCCGAACATCAGCATGAAGTCCCAGAGGCTTGCGCGGATTTGCACGCTGTTCGCGTAGTTCTCGCGATAATCGGACAAGTTAGCGATCTGGACTTTAGGTGGTTCGTTCATAAGGGGGCTTTGGGGGGGAACCACCGCTCGATAAGAGTGGCGGGGACGACGGGGCTCGAACCCGCGACCTCCGACGTGACAGGCCGGCGTTCTAACCAACTGAACTACGTCCCCGCAGCCGTACGTTCGTAGGATAGCACAGGGCCTAAGCAGACGCATCAGAGATTCGCACGCATTTCATCCGTTGCTTTCTTAAGACTCGCGACGGGTTCACCAAGAGGCAGGTACTCCATACAGATGTATCCCGCATAGCCTGTCTGCTGAATCGTTTTATACAGATGGCTGTAGTTCATTTCCCCTGTCCCAGGATCGTGGCGGCCGGGATTGTCTGCAACGTGGAAGACTGCGACGTTCGGAGCCGCTTCCTTAAGTGATCGAGTCACATCCCCCACTTGTACTTGTTCGTGATAGAGATCGAACAGAAGCTTGAAAGCCGAATTGTTCACCTCTTTGACAAGCCGCAGACCTTCGATGCAGTTATTCAGGAAGTAGCCTTTGTGATCGATCTTGGAATTCAACGGCTCGATGATCAGCGTGACACTCGCCTTAGCGGCCAGTTCGGCGGCTTGTTTCGATCCTTCAAGCAGGCTGGCGTACTGCTCTTCATGAGATTTGCCGGGGATCATATTGCCGCTCATCAGAATGATCTGCGGTACTTCCAGCTTCCGTGACCAATCGATCGCCTTCTTAACGTCGCCCAGGAAGTTCTCCCGCTGCGCCGGGTCGAGCATCGACACCGGGCGCTTTGCCCAATTTGGCGTCGCGATGATGGTGTCGATTGTAAGATTGAACGACCGGACGAACTTCAACTTTGCCGTGGTGTCGCTGTCCGACCAGTTCACGTGTTCCGCCACGAGTTCGATCGACTGCATCCCCGCCCTGGCAGCGACCTCGACACGGTCCTCAAACGAACCCTTCAGCGTCCAAAGCATGACCGACGAAGTGATCTTTGGCTTCTTCGGAGGGCCACTTTGTAGGGGTGTCGGCACGTGTCTCCCATGTTATCGTGGTGGATACCTCGCTTAAACGCTATGCCGCAACTGAAGTACCGCACACGCAACAACATCGAGGTGATTCGCACTGTGTCAAAGGTCCCTTTTCGGAAGGGTCTGAAAGACCTGCTGCACTCACTCGATGAACAGAGAGGAATCTACCTCTCTTCCGGATACGAGTATCCGGGACGGTACTCACGCTGGGATATCGCATCCGTTTGTCCGCCGATCGAAATTGTTGCGCTGGGCACAAATGTCGAGCTACGGCCACTGAATGAACGGGGCGTTGTACTGAACCAGCTACTGCTGCCCGTACTGCAGCCGCATCCGCACTGGGACGACCTTCAATCTGTCGATGGTCGGTTGGTTGGCCGTCTTAAGCCTCTGCCGCGTCTCTTTTCCGAGGAAGAGCGGAGCAAGCAACCTTCCGTGTTTTCCGTGTTGCGCGCTCTCGTTCAGGAGTTCCGAACTGAGCACGACTCTCGTTTGAACCTGATCGGCGCATTCGGATACGATCTCTTGTTCCAATTCGACCCGATTGAGTTTAGGCTGCCGCGCGGCGAACGTAAGGATCTGCATCTCTTCTTCTGCGATGACATTTATTTCATGGATCGCAAGAAGGAGCGGATCGAGCGGTACCAATACGACTTCGCCCTCAACGACACGACCACGGAGAACCTGGCCAGGACGGCAGCCCGTCTTCCGTCGCCACAACCAGGAGTACAGTCCGGCGAAATCGTCTCGGACCATACGCAGGAAGAGTACATGGCTAAGGTCGAGGTCTGCCGTGGAGGCATGAAGCAGGGAGACTATTACGAGGTTGTCCTGCGCCAGACCTTTTCAGCGCCTTTCACCGGTAGCGTTTCCGCTTTGTTCGAGCGTGTCCAACTAGCCAGTCCAAGTCCATATGAGTTTCTGATCCAGTTCGGCGACGAGCAGCTCGTCGGCGCGTCACCGGAGATGTTCGTGCGAGTCGAAGGCTCTCGCGTGGAGACCTGCCCGATCGCAGGGACTGCCCAGCGCACGGGAGATCCATTGAAGGACTCGGCCAATATTCGCGATCTTCTGAGTTCTTTGAAGGAAGAATCCGAGCTGACAATGTGTACGGACGTGGACCGCAATGACAAGTCGCGTGTATGCGTTCCCGGGTCTGTCAATGTTATTGGCCGGCGCTTGATCGAGTCATACGCGGGAGTGTTCCATACCGTCGATCACGTGGAAGGAACGCTGCAACCGGGCTTCGACTCACTTGATGCGTTTCTCGCGCATATGTGGGCGGTGACGATTGTCGGGGCGCCGAAGAAAGCAGCGGCTCAACAGATCGAGAATCTTGAGAAGACTCCGCGTGGATGGTACGGCGGAGCCGTTGGAGCACTGTGTCTGAATGGCGATATCAATACAGGGATCCTCATTCGCACGATTCACGTTCGTAACGGTCACGCAGAGTACCCAGTGGGCGCCACGCTCCTTTATGATTCCGTGCCTGAGATGGAGGAGCGCGAGACGCGATTGAAGGCTACTGGTTTCTTCCGAGCGCTCCGAGCTCCAACTCCTGGCAAGGTAGCGAGCGCAGGACAACCAGCCAATCCGACCGGCGGCCCGAAGATGCTCCTTGTGGATAACGCAGATTGCTTCATCCACACGCTCTCAAACTATGCTCGGCAAACTGGTGCGGAAGTCGTTACGTATCGCGCGGGCTTTCCTTTAGAGATGATTGACGAGCTACACCCTGACCTGATCCTCATCTCACCTGGTCCAGGCCGGCCCGCAGATTTCGGAGTGCCCGATCTGGTTCGGTTCGCGGCGGGACGAGAAATTCCTCTGTTCGGTGTGTGCCTCGGACTACAAGGCATTGTTGAGGCGTTTGGTGGTGAATTGGGCGTGCTCGAGTATCCGATGCACGGCAAACCATCGACCATCAAAAGTTATGGCGTTGGGATCTTTGAGGGCCTGCCCGAGCGGTTTCAAGTCGGGCGGTATCACTCCCTGTACGCCATCCGCGGTAAATTTCCCGCCTGTCTCGAAGTGACCGCCGAAACAGACGATGGCGTTATTATGGGCGTTCGTCACCGCGAGTTGCCGATCGAAGCAGTTCAATTTCATCCAGAATCGTTGTTGAGTCTTGACAGCGAGTGTGGTCTACGGCTGATGCGGAATGTGGTGGCTCTATACGGACGTGCTCGAGCATACGCACAGCGGTAATCCTCGAACTCATAAGCTGGTGATCGCCATTCTTGCGGCCGCGTTCACATCGATCTTTTACATCAACTTCTGCAATCTGGTGTACCAATGTGGCTGCCGTTCCCTATGGAATGGAGCCGACGCAATGTGTAACGTCCACTCCCATGGCACGAAGCACTGTCCGTGGTGCGCGATTGGGCTGGCCGGATCTGTCGCAGTCTGGGCTTCTATCGTCGGCGTTCAGATTCTAATTGCGACACGGCCTACACCGATGCACGTGTTGACTCGCACTGCGCTGTCAATCGCTGCATTCCCGGTTGTCGGCGGAGTCCTCGCTTTGGCAATCGGATTAGCGACCGGCTATTGGTCCTGAAAGCGGTTTTCGCTTGTTTCATGCTACTGGATGCTGCATACTGGAATCTAGTTAACAGCATGGATTTTACGGACCTTACTTTGGTCCTGTTTGCGTTCATTGTTCTCTGGATCGCCCTCAACCTCAGCGGCGGTCCCGGTGGCGGTCTACGCTCTCGGGTTCCCGTTCGCTATTAATCTGGTAGTAGATGCCTAGTGTGATCGTCGTTGGCGGCGGTCTCGCCGGTATGGCTGCGACGGCAGCACTGGCGAGCGCTGGCTACGACGTACAGCTCTTTGAGTCGCGCCCGTATCTCGGCGGACGCGCTACTTCCTACACAATTCCTACCGGTGATGGAGCGGGAGAAACGATCGACAACTGCCAGCACATCCTCCTTCGGTGCTGCGTCAATTTGCTCGACTTTTACGCGCGGCTCGGAGTGATCGATCAGATCGAATTTCACCGCGAGTTCTATTTCGTCGAGCCTGGCGGCCGGATGTCGGTGTTCCGCGCTGGCGCTTTGCCCCGGCCGTTGCACTTTGCCGGGTCGTTTCTCGGTATGCGCTACCTCTCCTTAGGCGAAAAGTTCGCTCTCGTACGAGGATTGCTTTCGCTTCAATCGGAGTACGGAAAGCGTGCCGATCTCAATGACATATCGATGAGTCAATGGCTGCGGGAAAAGTCGCAGCCACCGCGTGTTGTCGAGCGCTTCTGGCGCCAGATCCTGGTCAGCGCGATAAATGAGGAACTTGAGCGCATGGCGGCGGCATGTGCTTTTCAAGTGTTTTGGCTTGGCTTCCTCGCAACCAGAGACTGCTATGAAATGGGCATCCCGAAAGGCTCGCTAGGAGATCTTTACAACGCCGATCTTTGGTCGTCGAATCCGAGGGTAAAAGTCAGACTTAGGACTGTCGCGGAATCTTTGACTGGTGACGGGGTCCGCATAGGCGAGGATATTCACCGGGCGGATTACTATATCAGTGCTGTTCCTTTCGAGCGGTCGCAGGCTCTAACGGGATCGGCGGCTGACGGGTTCGAGCACTCGCCCATTACGGGGATCCACATTTGGTTTGATCGCTCGATCACTGATTTGCCTCATGCGACGCTTCTCGACCGAACCATTCAATGGATGTTCAATAAGGGAGACGGCAGGTACGTTCAACTCGTCGTCAGCGCGTCCCGGTCGCTCGTGAAAATGGATCGGCAGGAGATTCTGACCCTTGCGCTGGCGGAGTTGGCGGAGTTCTTCCCTGCCGCGGCAAGCGCCCGAGTCGATCGCTTCCACGTAGTGAAGGAGTTGCGGGCTACATACTCGGCGAAACCCGGGTTGAAGCGCCCCCCGACGACGACTCCGGTTCCGAATGTGTTTCGCGCCGGCGATTGGGCGAATTCCGGCTGGCCTTCCACGATGGAAGGGGCTGTGCGCAGCGGATATCTGGCCGCCGAGGCAGTCACACGAGCCGCCGGGCATCCGGTGAAGTTCGTATTGCCCGACATCGCCTGAAATCGCTGATAATAGGAGTATGGTGTCGAGATTCACTCTGCTTTTTGCGCTATTGGTCGGTTCCCTGTCAGCCGATGACACGACACAGTTGAAGGTTGAGGTCAAAACACTCGGGGACAAGCCGATTGAGCGCGCCTCGGTCATCATCGATTTCGTTGAGGGCCGGTCCATCGTCAAAATGGGCAAGAAGAACATGACCCATTGGGAGATACGGACCAATCAGGAAGGCATTGCCAAGCTTCCGAAGATGCCCCAGGGCAAGGTGCGGGTTCAGGTCATCGCCAAGAGCTATCAGACCTACGGTCAGGTATACGAGTTGGACACACCTGAAAAGACGCTGGTTATCAAGCTAAATCCTCCCCAGCAACAATACTCCGCACATCAGTAGAATGCAGCCAAAATACGATGTCATCGTGGTCGGCGCCGGTCATGCCGGCTGCGAGGCCGCGCGTGCGTGCGCTCGCATTGGCGTTCGCACGGCGATGATCACGATGAACATCGACCTGATCGCGCAAATGTCCTGCAATCCCGCGGTTGGTGGGATCGCAAAGGGCATCTTGTCCGGGAGATCGATGCGCTCGGCGGCATTATGGGCGAACTGACCGATGCAGTTGGTATCCAGTTCCGGCTGCTGAATACAAGTCGCGGTCCTGCAGTCTGGTCCCCTCGCGCACAATGCGATAAGAAGCAATACCGCTTAAAAATGCGCGAGTTGCTCGAAAGCGAACCAAATCTCCGCATTCTCCAGGCTGAGGTTGCTGGATTGTCGATTGATCAGGGTCGGGTGCGCGGGGTGATCCTGCGAGATGGTAGGACACTTCACAGTTCCGCTGTAGTTGTGACAACGGGCACATTTCTTGAATGGATTGGCCCATGTTGGAGACACTACGTACAGCTGTGGGCGAAATGGCGAGGCCCCAGCAGTGCTCCTCGGTGAGCAGTTACGGTCATTGGGGTTGCAGTGCACACGATTGAAGACAGGCACGCCGCCTCGGCTCGATGGACGAACGATCGAATGGGAAAGGTTCGAGCCTCAATATGGCGATCCGGAGCCGACTCCGTTTTCATTCCTGACCGCGAAGATCGATCGTCCGCAGATCCAATGCCACATCGCGTATACGACTGAGCGCGACCAAGCAGGTCATTCAGCAAAGCATTGCGCGGTCTCCCCTCTATAGCGGACAGATCGAGGGTGTTGGACCGCGATATTGTCCTTCAATCGAGGATAAGTTCCAGAAGTTTCCCGATAAGGCGCGCCATCAGCTTTTTCTGGAGCCTGAGGGTCTTGATACCTACGAAGTTTACGTAAACGGGATGTCGACGAGCATGCCAGTCGATGTTCAGGAGGCGATGCTCGCCTCGGTCGAGGGGCTCGAACACGCCGAGATGATTCGTCCGGGTTATGCCATCGAGTATGACGCCGTCGATCCTCGTGAGCTGGATCATTCCCTGCAAGTTCGAGTCGATACCAGGTTTGTTCCTGGCTGGGCAGATCAATGGCACTTCAGGATACGAGGAAGCCGGCTGTCAGGGGATCATAGCTGGGATCAATGCTGCCAGGAGCGTAGGTGGCCTCGATCCGGTTCCGATTGCCAGGACTGAAGGATATACCGGCATTTTGATCGATGATCTGATCAGCAAGGGCGCAGATGAGCCCTATCGGATGTTTACTTCTCGGGCGGAGTTCCGTCTGCACCTTCGTATTGACAACGCCGATGAGCGATTGACGCCGATTGGTCGGTCCGTCGGGTTGGTCCGTGACGATCGGTGGAGCCTTTTGCAGAAGAAGCAGGAGCAGAAAGTCTTGCTGACTCGCGCAATGGAACAAACACGCGTTCCGGTGGCCATGGATTCGGAGCGCCCATCGGTTCTGCAGTGGGCTGCGACGTCCTGAGAATGATTTGCGGTCCATGTCTTCATGGGTAAACGAAGTACTTAAGGACGCGCCGGCAGCGGGTCTCCTCGACACTTTACAAACCGAAGCCAAATACGCCGGCTATATTCGGCAGCAGGATCGACATATTTCGCGGTTGCGGGACGCTGAGACTCGATCGATTCCGGCGGATCTTTCTTACGCTGGAATTCCGGGAGTTTCTCGGGAGATTCAGGAGAAGCTGAATCGTGTCCGACCTGTCACGCTCGGCCAAGCCGGGCGAATACCCGGTGTCACTCCCGCCGCTGTGGCTGTCCTCGAAACCTACCTTCGATTGTCTCGTTCCAACTAACCGACGTTCCACGTGGAACCTTGCTTCCAGCCGTTCCACGTGGAACAACTCTGGCCCCAATCTCTCGCCCTAACGCGCTACAATCAGATTGCCTTCCCACAATATGGCCAAAGTAATCGCAGTCGCCAACCAGAAGGGTGGCGTCGGTAAGACCACGACTGCCATAAACCTTTCCGCATCCCTTGCTGCAAATGATCTTCGCATTTTGCTGATCGATTGCGATCCACAGGGAAATGCAACCACTGGCGTGGGTGTCGCGAAGACCAATGAGCAACTAACCACATATCACGCGCTGTTCAGCGACACGACAATACGAGATATCGGTGAAAACCGAATTCGAAGGTCTAGATCTTGTACCGTCTAACCGAAACCTGGTAGCGGCCAATCTTGAACTTGTGGACCTGCCGGACCGCGAGAGCCGCCTCAAATTCAAAGTGGAGGCAATTCGGGCCGACTACGACTACATTTTGATCGACTGCCCGCCCGCTCTTGATCTGCTTACGCTAAACGCTCTAGTGGCCTCAGATGCAGTGCTGATCCCTATTCAATGCGAATTCTTTGCTCTGGAAGGAGTTTCCCAGCTGATGGACACGATTGATCGCATTAAGGACTCCTTTCAGCACAATCTTGCGATTCAAGGCATTCTGCTGACGATGTATGACGACCGCACGAATCTGACCCGGCAAGTGGCGGCAGATTTAGCCGAATTCTTTGAGGACGAAGTCTTGAAAACGGTCATTCCGCGCAGCGTACGCCTCGCAGAAGCGCCAAGCCATGGGAAGCCGATTCTGCTTTACGACGTCCGATCCAAGGGCGCTGAAAGTTATATCAAGCTGGCGAAAGAAATCTTAGAAAATGACCAAAGGTCCCGATCAACGCAAGGCGCTCGGTAAAGGGCTTTCGGCCCTATTGCCGACTCGAAACACCACTCAGCCTGTCATCGCAAGCACCCCATCCGGCTGCTCCAGCGAATGCTGTTCAGCGTTTGCCCATCGACGCAATTGAACCGAATCCTCTACAGCCCCGCTCAGTATTTGTCGCCGAACGCCTCGGGGATCTCGCGCAATCCATTCGCGCCAACGGAATCATCCAGCCTCTAATAGTTCGGCACGTTAATGGCAAATATCAGCTTGTCGCTGGCGAACGCCGTTGGAGGGCAGCCCGATTAGCAGGGCTTGCTGAGGTACCGGTCGTAGTCCAGGATTTCGCAACAGACCGACTCCTTGAAGTCGCCCTTATCGAGAACATTCAACGCGAGGATCTGAATCCCATCGAAGTCGCTCAAGCCCTCGACCGACTCGCACGTGAGCACAGCCTTAGCCACGAAGATATCGGCCAACGAACCGGCAAAGATCGTACTACGGTAACCAACCTCATCAGGTTGTTGCGGCTCCCGCAAGATATACAATTACTTGTGGCTGAACACCGCCTCAGCATGGGTCATGCGCGAGCCATCCTCGGCCTTCCGAACGAGGAGCTACAGAAGGACGTGGCTCAGCGCACAGCGGCAGAAGGACTCTCTGTACGCCAGGTCGAGAGGATGATCCAGACTCTCACCGCTAAACGAGATGTTCAAACAGCAAAGGAACGGCCCACCGAACCTACATTCGACCCAAACGTGACAGCGGCAACGCGCGAGCTCGAAGCTGCATTGGGAACCAGAGTTCGCATCGTCGCCCAAAATGCTTCCCGAGGAAAAATAGAGATCGAGTATTTCTCCACCGACGATTTGGATCGGATCTATAACTTGATTGTCGGCAGTAAGACTTAATGGATGGTGCCGGCGGCTGGAGTTGAACCAGCGACCTACGGATTATGAGACCGTCGCTCTAACCACCTGAGCTACACCGGCGCTCCTTTCAGGATAATGACCTTAATTGTCACTGTCAAATTTCCCGGTTCCAAATTGAAATTCAGTTGACACAGAATTAAAAGGGATTCATAGTACTACGTAGGAAGTGGCCGGTTTAGTACTAGTACTTCCTACTCCCTAACCTCCGATGGGGAGACCTCACTAAGTAAGGAGGCCGAACTAGAACCCGCGCTTTGAGGCGACTACCGGCACGCTCTGGGGAACTTGGCTAATTCGCGACACTTTCAGTTTGGAGCAGGCTGAAATGTGGTACCCGATAGACAGCCAACACCTTATCGGGTTGGCGGTCGCCTTGGCCTCCCGTTTGACAGTTCCCTCCCACCTTTCTTACTCTGCCTATAGTGGTTCTCTTTCTCGAAAGTAGTGTGCCGACGTGAGCATCATCGATTTTCGCCACGTCTCAAAAAGCTACCCTGTCTACCGCGATCCGAAAGACCGACTCAAGGAACTTGCAACGTTCAACAGACTGTCCTTTCATGAGGACTTCTGGGCTCTCCGTGACGTCACGTTTAGCGTTGACCGCGGAGAGACCTTCTGCATTGTCGGTGAGAACGGCTCCGGGAAAAGTACCTTACTACAAATCGTCGCCGGCATTCTGTCTGCCGACAGCCGGAAACGCCGCAGTCACCGGCCGAGTCGCTGCGCTTCTAGAACTCGGATCTGGCTTCAATCCCGAATTCACCGGTAGGGAGAATGTTTATCTCAACGCTTCGATTTTGGGGCTCACCCAGACGCAAATCGACCAGCGTTACCCGGATATAGCGGCATTCGCTGAGATTGGCGACTTTATCGATCAGCCGGTCAAGACCTATTCGAGCGGCATGACGGTGCGGCTCGCCTTCGCTGTCGCCATCCACGTGGATCCCGAGATTCTACTTGTGGACGAAGCCCTCGCCGTCGGAGACATCTACTTTCGTCAACGCTGCATGCGCAAAGTTCACGAGATGCGGGCAGCGGGCGTCACTATCCTATTTGTTTCGCATAGTATGGGGGATGTCAAAGCCATCGGCGATCGGTGCATGTGGCTCGATTCCGGTCATGTGCGCGAGCTCGGACCGGCCGACCAAGTCATTGCAAAGTACCTGGCCGCAATGGCCGAAAAGGATTCTGATTATCTGGGATCTCCCCAAGCTGTCGCGCATTTCACAACATCCGCTATTGCAGGACCCCCGGAAATCCTCGAAAGGATTCCCAACGTCGATCACCGCCACGGAGACAGACGCGCCGAGATCATTGGTATCAATGTCTACGATACGTTCGGTCGCGAGACTCCCTATTCTGAGCCCGGGCACTCGTATCATCGTTCGGATTTCAGCGAAAGCAAACAGCGATGTCGCGCGACCGAACATCGGTTTCATGCTGCGAAACCATCTTGGCCTCGATTTCGCCGGAACGAACACCACACGAGAAGGGCGCCAGCTTCCTCCGATGAGCGCTGGGGACTGCGTTACAGTGGATTTTCACCTCGATATTCCGGAACTCTACCCAGCGTGTTTTTCATTTTCACCTGCCATTGCGGATGGCACTCTGCACTCTTATACGATGTCAGATTGGATCGATAACGCGATAACCTTGCAAATGGGACACGGCGAAAACCAGGTCTACGGATATCTTCATCTTCCTTGCCGGGTCGAAGTAAACGCCCGGTTGCAAGACTCCAAAGCATCCTTCGCATAATCATGGAATTCACAGGCGAACGGGTCGTTTTCGGCCAAGTCGACTCGGACTTGTGGAACGAACACTATGCGCGCTACGCGTTTGCTATGCGCTTTTCGAAGAATGCTGTCGTGCTTGACGCGGGCTGCGGGACAGGCTATGGATCGCACGCTCTTTCAACCGATGCGGCCCGCGTGGTGGGCGTCGACCTATCCGAGGAAGCGATACGCTACGCCTCGGATCACTACCGATCGGTGAATCAGAGCTGGCTTGCGGGCTCCTGCACGCAGCTTCCGTTTGCGGATGCCACATTCGACACTGTCGTAGCGTTCGAAGTCATAGAACATCTTCCGGACTGGCCAAAGCTGCTTCTGGAAGTCAAGCGTGTCTTGAAATCCGATGGTGTATTTTTGGTGTCAACACCAAACAAAATCATTTATTCGGAGACACGGGGAGACGCCGGTCCGAATCCATTTCATGAGCACGAATTCGAATATGCAGAGTTTCGCGCGGCTTTAACGACATTCTTTCCTCACGTCGAAATTGTCTTCGAAAATCACGGAACTTGCGTGGTGTTTGAATCAGAGAGCGCGAACATTTCGGCCAGCGCAATTCTTGAGAGCCGGACTGACGCCCAACAAGCCACCTTTTATATAGCGATCTGTTCACAACAACCCGTTGATGTTCCGTCCTTCGTGTATGTTCCAAAGCCGCCGAACGTATTAAGACAGCGCGGTGTTAGCATCGAGCGGCTGGAGGACGAGCTTCAGAAGAAGACGGCTTGGCTGCTGGAATCACAAAGGGACCATGCCGAGCTTGTACGTCTACACGAAGAACAAACTCGAGATCTTGAAGCGCGAAACATCTGGGCGGCGGAACTGGACATGAAGTTGAAGAGCGCAGGCGCGCGCATCGCTGAGCTTCAGCAGGAGCTGCAGGAGCAGCAGCGGGGAGCATTAGCAGTGGCGGACGCCTATGAGGCCGAGCTCTCAACGGCGCGTAAGGAAGTGGAGGCGCGAACTGTCTGGGCCCAAGAGACCGAGGCTCGTCTGCTGGCCGAAGTACAGCTACGGGTGGAGGAACTCGGACGGAGCGTGGCACTCCTCGATAAGGCTGAGGCCACAGTTGTCGAACGCACCGAATGGGCGCAAGCTCTGCAGCGCCAACTGGAGCAGGTTCAGGCACAGATTGCACTGGTAAGTTCGTCGCGCTGGTTCAAGCTGGGGCGCATGCTCAATCTGGGACCGGAGCTGACTGGTTGATGCGCAGGCTTTTTAACTTTCTCGCCTACCTGCCAGTTCTGATCCTTTCGCCGATTCTGATCTTCACGGCGATGGCAGCGCTTGCTCTTTTGGATCTGATTTGGGCGATCGCGGGCAAACGCGCACTGTCGCCGAATGAGATGCCCGATCGTAATTCGGCTTCGGTTGTCATACCGAACTGGAACGGACGCGATCTTCTAGAGAAGTACCTGCCTTCTGTGGTCGAGGCGATGTCGGGTCATCCGAACAACGAAGTCATCGTTGTTGACAATGCGTCGACTGATGGAAGTATTCAGCTCCTCCGGGAACGCTTCCCCACGGTGCGAGTGCTTCCTTTGCCGAAGAATCGTGGCTTTGGCGGCGGATCGAACGCAGGATTTCGCGCTGCCAAGAACGATATCGTCGTTCTACTCAATAGCGACATGCGAGTGGAGGCCGACTTTCTTCAGCCTCTACTCGATGGATTCAACGATGCGTCAGTATTCGCTGTATCCTGCCAGATCTTCTTCAGCGACCCTAACAAAGTCCGCGAAGAAACCGGGCTGACGCAAGTGTGGTGGCAGGGCGGCCGGCTTCGCGCACGACACCGCATTGATACTGCCATCAACGACGCTTATCCATGCTTCTACGCCGGTGGAGGATCGTCGGCATTCGACCGGCATAAGTTCCTCGAGCTCGGTGGCTTCGATTCGCTGCTGCATCCCTTTTACCTTGAAGACACGGACCTCGGCTTCATGGCGTGGAAGCGTGGTTGGAAAGTCCTGTATCAACCGAGAAGCGTTGTCTATCACGAGCATCGCGGAACGATTGGCAAGAAGTTCTCGCCGTTCTATATCAACTGGATTCTTAAGAAGAACTTCGTCCTTTTCTGCTGGAAGAACATTCACGACTGGAGAATGCTGCTCGAGCATTTCGCGTCGTCCTGGGCGGACGCGGCAGTCAGCGTTGCCGTAGGCGATTCGCCTGAACGCGCCAATCTCGCGGGACTGTGGCGCGCTCTCTGGCAATTGCCTGCTGCGTTGTCTTCTCGATGGCGGGCCCGGGCGCTCGCTGCGGTCGATGACACCGAGGCATTTCGACGCCCACTGGGTGGCTACTTCCGCGATCGCTTCCGGAAACTGCCAGTCACGCCGGACGCGACTATCGGTCCTTTTCGTTTCGCCCTATCCGATCTGTCCGCCGACTCATGGCGGTGGTGTGTTCATGTTTCAGACCGCCACGGAACTGGCGCGCCTGACGAATCTCCATCTCATCGTTCTCCTCGACTTCGAGCATGAACGCGCGCCCCATGACGACTTGGCTCGTCAATGCGCCTCGGCCGAGTTCGTAGTGCGTATGACGGGACGCCATCATTCGTTTGGATCCATCGATCCTCACGCTGTCGCCGAGTTCAGCAACGCCGACCTCGAGTGGTTGATTCACCGGCAGATTCTGTTGCGTGATATCGACGTGCTCCAGCTCGAATATCTGCCTCTGGGACAATACGCCGGTCAATTCCGGCAGATTCCGAGCATTCTGTTCGAGCATGATATTTACTTCCAATCGATCGCCCGCCAGCTCCCAGGCATGAAGGCGTTGACTGCACGGCTATCCGCGACGTTTGAGTATCTTCGGGCCTTTCGCTACGAACTCAGGCTTCTCCCGACAGTCGATCGCGTTCAGGTCTGCAGCGCGGAGAATCATAGCCACATCGTCTCGTTTCTGCCTCAATTACAAGGCAAGGTCGACGACGGCTTGCGCGCGGGCATCGACACGGCTCGGTACGCGTTCAAAACCGATGGCAGGGAACCAGACACCATGCTGTTCCTCGGAAGCTTTCGTCACCTGCCAAATCAGGAAGGTCTCGAATGGTTCACCAGGAGGGTTTTACCCCTGATCGTCGCAAAGCGGCCCAATGCGAAATTGATGGTCGTAGGCGCGGATCCACCGCCACGCCATTCGCTTCCCGGCAACTCGGACGCGATCGAACTAGTGGGCTTCGTCGAGGATGTACTGGAACCTTTGCGACGTTACTCTCTCTTCGTCTGCCCGATCCTTTCAGGCTCAGGAGTACGCGTGAAGCTGCTCGAAGCCTTTGCGGCGGGTATGCCTGTTGTCTCTACCCGTATTGGCGCGGAGGGACTCGCAAGCGTCGATGGCGAAATCTGCGCGCTCGCCGATGACCCACAGCTCTTTGCAGACCGGGTTGTTACGTTATTGACTGATGCAGCGGCTGCTCGGGCCTTGGCAGAGCGCGCCCGTGCTGCGGTTGTGGATCAACGCGACATGCGGATCATCACAGGACGTCTGGAGCAGAACTACCGCCAGGCTGTTCGCGTCAAACGTGAACTCACTTCTTTACTTTGAGATCGTCCTCAAGACGGCCGACAATACGCTCGGCATTTTCATCGAGCGACTTCGAGCGTGAGTCCTTCGGAACGGAATAATCGGACCAGATCACGGAAGCAGATTTGCGCGAAACAATGAAGATGTTTCCTTTGCCTCGTGAGAACGAGCTGTTTCGTACGACAGGCGATCCGGAGGCGGCCTCGATCATGTCGGGGGGGTTGGTTCCCTTCTTTGCGTCGTCCTTCTTTGCCTCGTCCTTCTTTGCTTCATCCTTGGCGGGCTCGGGTTTCGGCGGCTCCGGCGGAGGATACATTTCTTTCCACTTTTCCTCGAACGCCGTTCCCAGTCGATCCGTAAAGATGGCGTCCGCCTTCGCAGGATCCGTCACGACCTCGAACCGGCCAGTTCGCGTAAGCCAGTTTGCGAGATATTGATCGAGGCCGCTGCCCATCGGTAGCAGGTAGACCGTTTTCACTTCCGGGAGCGCCGGATGGACTGCCGCCGAAGCTGTAATGCAGATTGCAGCAATCGCGGCCGCAAAGGTACGCAGAACCATATATTGATGATGACGCTAATTCGTCCGATTTGGACGAACGCCTACCTATAGAATAGAGCTAATCCCTGCACGCCCTCCTGCATGTACAAAGGCCAAACGATTACTGTCATCATTCCGTGTCTGAACGAGGAGCAGGGTATTGAGAGAGTTCTTCGTCGTCTACCGGATTTCGTCGATCAGACGATAGTCGTCGACAACGGATCCACCGATCGCACCTCCGAAGTAGCCCGATCTCTCGGCGCCGAAGTGATCCGTGAAGATGTCCGTGGATATGGGCGCGCCTACAAGCGAGGCTTCTCCTGTGCAACAGGATCGATCATCATCACTCTCGATGGCGACCACAGTTATCCCGCTGATGCCCTCGCGTATTTGTTAGAGGCATTTCTTCATCTGGACGTCGATTTCTTGAACGCTTCGCGATTCCCTGTCCGGGACAGACAGGCTATGAGTTTCAAGCACAAATTCGGGAACCTGATCCTGTCTCTGGCGATGTCGATGCTTTACTTTCGTTGGGTCCGAGATTCCCAGTCCGGAATGTGGGTTTTCCGGCGCTCCATCCTGGACCGCATGAGACTTGAGTCGGATGGAATGGCCTTCTCCGAAGAGATCAAGATCGAAGCGCTGAAATCTCGCGACATCCGCTTTGTGGAAATCTCGATTCAATACTCTTCGCGGCTCGGCGAGATAAAGCTGAACCCCTGGCGCGATGGCTTCCACAATCTTTGGTTCCTGGTTAAGAAGCGTTTCTCCTAATGCACGTGGCGGCCGTCATTCCGAACTGGAACGGGGCGCATCTTCTTCGCCGGCTTTTTCCCACGCTCACGGCTCAAGTGCGTCGGTTTGATTCCGTGATTGTCGTCGACAATGGATCGTCCGACGATTCGGTGGATCTGTCTGAGCGCTTTGGGGCCAGAGTCGTAAAATTTAGCGCAAACCACGGGTTTGCCGCTGCGGTGAACGCTGGTTTCGCCACGACTGACGCAGCCGCTGTCGCTGTCCTCAATAACGATGTCGAGTTGAGCCCAACGTGGTTGGATGTGCTGTTGGGCAGACTATCCAATGAGACTGTCGCTTTTGTTTGCGGTAAGACTGTGATGGCCTCCGACCCAGCCATTCTCGATGGCGCGTTCGATGCCGTTTCTCGTGCGGGCTGCGCGCTGCGATGTGGGTCGGGCCGGCCAGACGGTCGGTATTGGAGCGCGGCCCGTTCCATCCACTTCGCGCCCTTCACCGCCGTCCTCGTCCGCGCAAGCTGCTTCCGCTCGGTAGGAGGGCTGGATGAATCCTTCGAGTCGTATTTGGAAGATGTGGACTTTGGACTACGTTGTGCGTCGCTCGGATACAGCGGCGTCTACGAACCAGCCGCCACAGCGCTCCATGTGGGCAGTGCCACGTTGGGTCACTGGAACGCTCGAACAGTAAGGAATATCGCGAGAAATCAGGTGCTGCTGTTGGCCCGCCATTACGATTCCGGCATGCTCCGTCGCTTCGGCTGGTCGATTGCTGTGGGTCAGATTCTGTGGGGACTCGTCGCAATCCGCCATGGCGCTGCAACCGCCTGGATCGCGGGCAAAATCGAGGGAGTGCGCCGCTTCAGGTCGAGCCGCTTGTCGGGAAATCCACAACTTATTCCGATCATCGAGGAAAGCGAGCGGACGATTCGCGACGTACAGACAAAAACAGGCGAGGATCTGTATTGGCAGCTATACTTTGCACTAACGTCTCGGCTGCCGCCCGAATAGTATGCCGGGCATTGTTATTGTCACGTACAACTCGGCTGATGTTATTGGAGAATGCGTTGAGGCATGCCGAGGCATCGCCTCCGCTTCGATTGTCGTCATCGACAATGCATCGCGAGATGGTACGGTCGAAGCCATTCCACGGAGTTCCAACGTGAGAGTTATTGCCAATCCGCGCAATCTCGGCTTCGCAGCAGCGGTCAACCAGGGGTTCAAAGCGCTTTCGGACTTCGATTCAATTCTAGTTCTCAATCCGGACGCGACTCCCGTGTCAGGTATCGACAAGCTAGAAGCAGCGGCGATGGAGCACAGCGTCGGCGCTGCGACCGGCCGCTTGTTGGATTCTAACGGTCTCGACCAACACGGTTTCAATGTTCGGGGGCTTCCAACGGCTTGGACCCTGGCTTTCGAAGTCTTGGGAATAAATCGGTTAATCCCGGGAAATCCGGTCAACCGGCGTTACCGAAAACACGGGCCTGAATCCGGTGGCGACATTGAGCAACCGGCGGGAGCATTTCTGATGGTTCGTCGGACCGCCTGGGCTCACGTTGGCGGCTTTGATGAAAGCTTCTTCCCGATCTGGTTTGAGGATGTTGATTTTTGTAAGCGGTTGCTAGACAGAGGGTATCGCATTCGCTTCGTTCCTGAGGCGGCAGCGCGACACCATGGCGGTCACTCGGCCTCATCGCTATCGTGGCGGGACCGTCAGTTATTCTGGTATGGTAGCCTGCTAAGGTACGCGTCGAAGCAGTTGTCAGCGACCTCCAGACGCGTGGTTGCGTTAGCTGTGATGCTGGCATGCTTTCCGCGGATGGTAGCCGGGATGCTGCAGTTTGGCATCTCGGAGTCTGTATCTGTATATAGTAGAGTAGTTTGGCTGGCCGGGCGGCGCCTCCGTTAGGGTGAACGTGGGTATAAACCTCCGGCTGAGAAGCCACTTTCAAAAGGGACAGTTCGGCAGTTCATAAAACATAGACCGCATGCCCCAAAACGACTACGTATCCGTCACGATAGTGACGTACAACAGTGGCCGGTTCATCAAGCGATGTCTCGAATCCGTCCTTGAGCAGAAGTGTGAACGGAAAGAGATTGTCATTATTGATAACGCCTCCACTGACGGGACAGTAGATATCCTTGAGCAGTTCGAGGGTTGCTGTAGGATTGTTTACAATTCTGAGAACGTCGGCTTTGCTGCGGCGCAAAATCAGGCTATCGAACTTGCTAAGGGAACCTGGATACTCACACTGAATCCGGACGTCCTGCTTCTTCCAAATTTCATCCAAGCCCTCGTCGATGCCGGCGAGATCGAACCCGGAATCGGAACTGTTTGCGGTAAGCTCCTCACGATCAAGGCAACGATGGAATTGCCTGATCAGCCATTGGTCGACTCGACTGGAATCTACTTCACTCCCATGATGCGGCACCTCGATCGGGGAAGTCAGGAAATAGATAACGGACACTACCGTTCGAACGAATATGTCTTCGGCGCAACTGCCGCAGCCGCCTTGTACCGGCGGGAAATGATCAACGACGTTTCCATCCACGGAGAGTTCTTCGATCCCGATTTCTTCGTCTACCGTGAGGACGCCGACGTCGCCTGGCGCGCGCAATTGCTCGGCTGGCGTTGCATTTACACTCCCCAAGCGCTGGGGTATCACGTTCGGAATGTGCTACCAGGCAATCGCCGGGCGCTTCCCGCCGTAATTAACATGCACTCGGTGAAGAACCGATTCTTGATGCGCATCAAGAACATGACGCCGGATTTGTATCGGCGGAACTGGGGATCCATCACGAGTCGCGATTTGGTGGTCTTGGGTTGCTGTCTGGTTCGCGAGGTCAGTTCACTCCCGGCTTTCTGGTATGTGGCACGGAATTGGAGACGCGTGCTCGAAAAACGAGCGGAAATCATGAAGCGCCGGCGCGTCACGGACGAATATCTCGCCGAGTGGTTCTCTTATGAACCGGTCGCGAAGGCTGCGCCTCGCACACCCACGCGTAGCGCGACCCGTCCGAAGGCCGTCCGCCGGTAGTCGAGCATGAAGATTGCCCTGTTGGGCACTCGCGGTATTCCTGCGAACTATGGTGGTTTCGAGACTTTCGCCGAGGAGCTGTCGCGCCGGCTCGTACAGCGGGGGCATAACGTCACCGTGTATGGACGTGACCGCCATAGCAACGCCAGATATCTGGGTGTAGATCTGCAGTACCTGCCGACCATCCGACACAAGTACTTCGATACCCTCGCTCACACTTTCCTGTCGACTCTCCATCTTCTATTTCATCGCCACGACGTCGCTCTCTACTGCAACGCCGCCAACGCGATTTTTACGTGGATGCCTCGGCTCGCCCGCATGCCTGTCGCCTTGAATGTCGATGGGTTGGAGCGCAAAAGGAAGAAGTGGAACGCCCTGGCCCGCTCCTGGTATCACGCATCCGAGTGGCTATCGACCTGGATGCCCAATGTTATCGTCTCCGATGCCGAACGAATCCGGTTTTATTACCGCCAACATTACGGAGCCGAAAGCACCTTCATACCGTATGGCGCGGAGATGGGTAAGGTTAACTCAACGTCGACGCTGAAAAAGTTGGGACTGCAGCCGGGAGAATACTTCCTGTACGTCAGCCGCATGGAGCCCGAGAACAACGCTCTGCTCGTGAGGCAAGCCTTCGAACAGACAACGACAACCAAGAAACTTGCTCTCATCGGGGACGCCCCCTATGCCGATGCTTACATAGCTCGCGTTCGCGACACGAAGGACCCGCGCGTCGTGATCCCAGGCGCCATCTATGGTGACGGATATAAAGAGTTACAATCGCACTGCTTCGCTTATATTCACGCGACGGAAGTCGGCGGAACCCATCCAGCTCTGATCGAGGCAATGGGTCGCGAAGCGCTAACACTCTATCTGGACACTCCCGAGAATCGCGAGGTGGCAGGTGAGGTAGCGATCCCGTTTCATCATGACGACTTGACCCACAAGTTGAACTTCGTTCTGACTTGCAGTGAGGAGGATCGTTCTGCCTTACGCGTAGCTGCGGGAGAACGCGTTCAACAGCGCTACAGTTGGGACTACGTCACAGATGCTTATGAGCATCTCCTTGTAAGGCTCCTCGCATAATTAATAGATGGCGACCTCACCGTATCGATCCTGGGTGGAAATCTCAAGATCTCAGATCGCCAGCAACTATCAGGTGATTCAGAAGGCGGTCGGTCCAGGCGTTACGGTAATGCCTGTCGTCAAGGCGGACGCGTATCGTCATGGCGCCGTCGAGGTTTCGAGGGTTCTGACAAACGAAGGCGCAAAGTGGCTCGCCGTAAGCAATGTTGAAGAAGGCGTCGCCCTCCGCTTGGCAGGTATCAACGCTCGTATTCTCGTTATGGCCGACTTCCTGCCCGTAGGTCGGCTGGCGATGTGCGAGCACGGTTTAACACCCGTCATCCATGCGATCGAGGATTTGCGCGAGTTGAATGAACTTGGATCTCGCCTCGGCTCGCCACTAGCGTTTCATCTAAAAATCGATAGTGGGATGTGTAGGCTCGGCACACGAGCCACCGCGGCTGAAATTGCACGGGCGTTAAAAGCCAATCCTTATGTGACGCTCGAAGGCCTAATGACGCATTTCGCTTCCGTAGCCGACTTCACTCAGGAGCAGACAAACGATCAGACCATCAGTTTTTTCGAAGTGATCGAAGGGCTCCGCCTACTCGGGATCACTCCGCCATACGTGCATCTTTCAAGTACAGGCGGCATTGCATATCGCAAGAACCAGGTATGGGGCAACATGGTCCGACCTGGTCACGCAATCTATGGCTACGTTTCACCCGTGCGGGGTTCCGGGCCCGGCAGCCGCATCAAGGTCAAGCCGGTCATGTGCTGGAAGGCTGCCGTTCTGACCGTGAAGGATATTCCGCAGGGCGCGATCATTGGGTACGGCGGAATGTACCGGGCATCCGAGACTATGCGAATAGCAGTGCTCGCGGTGGGTTATGCGGATGGTATTCCGCATCGATTGTCGAACCGGGGACGCGTGATCGCGTGCGGTCGGTATGCTCCCATACTTGGCGCTGTGTCCATGGATTTGACGACGATCGATGTGACCCAGTGTCCTGATATCGCGGTCGGGCAGGCGGTGACTATCCTCGGAACGGAAGCAGGACTCACGATCGATGCACAGGAAATTGCGCGGCAGGCCGGAACGATCTCCTACAGCGTATTATGCGGGATCAGCTCGCGTGTTAAGCGCGTTTATCTGTGATTACCGGCCGGTGTCGAACGCCTGCCACAATCGGTTTATTTCGATAGTTGACGGAACGCTGGTTGCTTGAAGCTCGCCTTCCGCGCGAGTATCGGAAAGCTCAAGCAACCCCGCTCTCAGTAGGTAGCGTTCTAGCACCCGCCGCCTCGGATCAATCATCCAGACTTCCTCTGCGGCAGCACTTTCGTAGTCAGCCAACAACTGATGAACGGACCCCTTACGATTGCTGGGCGAAAGGCATCCCACCACCAGCTTCGGGGCAACCCAGACGTACCCATGTGCCCCGAGGTCCCTTTGCAGATCGACAACATCGAACACGGTCAGATCCGGCATCCGCACAGTCACTGGCTCACGCCGGATTCCAAGGCCATAGCGAGTCGTTACTACTTCGAAGCGATCCTCAGGAAGTTGCTTCATGAGCAAACGCGCAAGGACGGTAATCAACCGGGAATGATTCTTCTCCGGAATGGGTAGATCGCGGAGTTCCCCGTTAACGATCTCGTCCAGAGAATCAACAGCCATCACTAAACGTCGAGATTGCGGACATCGAGCGCATTTGCTTCGATGAACTTGCGCCGGCTCTCCACGTCGTCACCCATCAGCGTTGAGAAGATCTCTTCGCATTCCACCAAGTCCTCGAGCCGAACTTGTAATAGCGTGCGCTTGTCGGGATTCATTGTCGTATCCCAGAGTTGCTCGGCGTTCATCTCGCCGAGACCCTTATAGCGCGTAACCGCTGCGTCGCGCATACCTTCGGACTTGATATGCGTCAGAAGATCGCGCCAATTTGTCAACACTTCGCGATGACCGTCCGTGATGACTGTAAATGGCGGCTGGTTGTGACGAGCAACCTGCTTCGCAACAGCGCGCAACTTCTTGTATTCAGGCAATTGCGCCAACTCGATACCGATCACGCGCTCGGCATTCGTCGCGTCGCGATAGGAAACTTGCCAAACCGAGTGCTCCTCATCGAGCTTGATCTCGACAGGCAGATTAAGAGCCTTCAGAGCATCGTAGAGCGGCTCGACATTCACCTTGTCGGTGAAGTCGGCCTTGCTGTCCAGCTTGTATAGCGGATTGGTCAGAACCTCAACGACACGGGAATCGCGAAGTCTACGCTCAGCTTGACGCCAGACAGTCTGCAACTCGTCAAGACTCATCAGGAAACTGCGCAGCTCACCCTTTTCGAGCTTTGTGGGTTCTTGCGCGCCGTACTCCACCGTGACATTCTCGATTGCGCGCCGGAGAATTTCAGCGGTGAACTCGCGATCATCTTTGATGTACTTTTCGGTTTTGCCTTTCTTGATCCGATAGAGCGGCGGCTGAGCCACAAACACGTGTCCGCGCGTGATCAGTTCCTGCATATGCCGGAAGAAGAACGTTAAAAGCAGCGTACGGATATGAGAGCCGTCGACGTCGGCGTCCGTCATGATGATGATCTTGTGGTAGCGGAGACGCGCAACGTTGAAATCGTCCTTGCCGATTCCCGTCCCAATCGCCGTGATCATCGCCCGGATTTCTTCGTGTCCGAGCATCTTGTCATAGCGCGCCTTCTCGACGTTGAGAATCTTTCCGCGCAGAGGAAGGATCGCCTGGTAACGCCGGTCGCGTCCACCCTTCGCTGTTCCTCCCGCCGATTCACCCTCGACCAGATAGACTTCACAACGCTCCGGGTCCTTCTCCTGACAATCGGCGAGCTTGCCTGGCAAACCACCGGAGTCGAGAGCCCCCTTGCGACGTGTTAGATCACGAGCTTTTCGCGCCGCTTCTCTCGCGCGCGCTGCTTCGATCGCCTTACCGACGATCCGCTTCATCACGGCCGGATTTTTATCGAAAAACTCGGCCAGTTTATCGTTGACAAATTGCGTGACAAACCCGGCTATGTCGCTGTTTAATTTGCCCTTGGTTTGACCTTCAAACTGCGGCTGCGGAAGCTTTACGCTAATAACTGCTGTCAGGCCTTCGCGGACATCGTCACCGGACAAGTTTTCCTTTACGTCCTTAAACAGACCTGCAGCCTGGCCGGCGGCATTGATGGTTCGCGTAAGGGCAGTACGGAAGCCCGTCATGTGGGTTCCGCCATCGACGGTATTGATGTTATTGGCGAAACTGAAGAGCGTCTCAGAGTAGCTGTCGTTATATTGAAGCGCGACTTCCATCGTGAGCACGCCGTTGGGTACGTCGCGGTCCGCCTCGAAATGGATCGGCTTCTCGTGCAGAACGTTCTTACCGCGGTTCAGGTGCTTGATGAACTCGGCTATGCCGCCGCTGTAATGAAACTCGTGGCTCTTGACCGGATCTTCGCGTTCATCGGTCAGAGTGATTTTAAGTCCTTTGTTCAAGAACGCGAGTTCCCGGAGCCGTTGCGCCAGCGTATCGAAGTTGAAAGCGCCCGGATCCATAATCGTGAAGTCCGGACGAAACGTGAGTTTTGTTCCTGTCTTAGAACCAGCTTTTCCGGTTTTCTGCAGCGGGCCCTTGGGCACTCCGCGCGCATATTCCTGTTCCCACGTTGCTTTGTCGCGCCAGATCTCGAGCCGCAGAAACTCTGCCAGCGCATTAACGCAGCTCACGCCGACGCCGTGCAAACCACCGGAAACTTTGTAGCTATTGGAATCGAATTTACCGCCCGCATGCAGCTTCGTCAGCACGACTTCCGCAGCCGAAACGCCTTCCTCATGCATATCGACCGGGATACCGCGGCCGTCATCGACAACCGTTACGGAATTGTCGATGTGGATGGTCACTTCGATATGGGATGCGTGCCCTGCCAGGGCTTCATCCACGGAGTTATCTACGACCTCATAAACGAGGTGGTGCAATCCCGCCGCACCCGTCGAACCGATATACATCGCGGGACGAAGGCGAACAGCCTCGAGTCCTTCCAGAACCTTGATACTGCTTGAATCGTAAATGCCCACTGTTGGCATATCTTTGCTTGCCATAAATTACTTAGAAACCCTCTTGTACTCTCGCGATCAAATCCCGCGATCAAATGCGCATCGGCATGATCACGTATCGATAGCTGCCGCCATTACCACCGGAGGGCCGCATCTCACCTGCGCTTTGCGCATCCCGAAAGTGAAACGAGACATCCTCTTCCGTTGATGCCCGCAAGAAATCGAGCATATACTGCGCATTAAACCCGATCTCCGTCTGCGGACCGCTATATTCTGCCGGTAAGCTCTCTTCGCTCTCTCCTGTCTCGGAAAGCGAGGAATGGACCTTAAATTCACCGGGCACAACCTGGAGACGGATGGCACGTGAACGCTCGTCGGCAAATTGGGCGACGCGTTCGATTGCCGATCGAAGCACATCCCGGCCCAACTTGACTGAATTTGGTTGATCCTTCGGTAGAACTCGTTCGTAATCCGGAAAATTCCCGGTTAACTTTCGCGAGATCAACAGCCGTTCGCCAATCTCGAAGAACAGGTGATTCTCATCCCCCGAAAATCGGAGGAGTGCGCCTTCGCTAGCATCCCCTGAAAGCTTCACAAGCTCTTGCATCGCCTTTCGGGGCAGCAACGCCTTGAAAGGCGCTCCGAGTGACGGCAAGGGTGTTTCTGATTCAATCATGGCCAGACGGTGCCCATCGGTGGCAACCATCGTCAGGCCATCGCTCTTCAGCAGGAGCAAAGCGCCATTGAGGGTGAATCTCGATTCCTCAGCAGAGATCGAGAAGATTGTCTTCTGGATCATGCCCGAGAGAATCGCAATCGGGATCTCAGCGAGCAATTCCGGCATCTGCGGCAACTCCGGGAAACTCTCTCTCGACATCCCGGCGATGCGTGTCCGTGAACGCCCGCACAACAGATTCGCCCACTGGTTATCCCCAAACTTCACTTGAATTTCGGAATCGGGCAGAAGTCGAACATAGTCGAGCAGCTTTTTCGCCGGAATGGTTCCAGCGCCCTGCCTCGTCACTTTTGCGGGACAACTGCAACGGATACCCAGCTCGAGATCCGTAGCTGTAAGCACCAGCCGATCCCCATCCGTTTCGAGCAACACGTTCGAAAGGATCGGTATCGTGGTCTTCTTCTCGACGACGCCCTGCGATAGGTTTAGTTCTCGAACCAGTTCGGCTTTACTGACAGTAAACTCCACGCTGACGCACTCCTAAAGTTGCTCAATCCGTTCGTCTATGCCCCGCAGCTTACTTATCGGGGTGTTATATTTCTACAGATCCATATAGAACCGTATTGATGGGGCCTGTGGAAATGTGGGTATCTCTCTAAATTATAGCAAAAACAACGGCTTGTAGTAACCGCAGGTTGTGAAAAGTCAGGTGTGCAACCTTGCACAATTGCTGCTGCCTCAGGGGCTTCCACAATGACGCCTTAGCTCTTACGGCCGCCACTGTGGAAATCTCAATAAACCCTCTAAAAAGAATCAATTATGCTGTGGATCATCCTGTTTAAATCTGCGTCACTGTTACGCAGTTGCTCAATTTTGTGAATTGAGTGCAGGACCGTGGTGTGATGCTTGCCCCCAAACTGACGCCCGATCTCCGGTAAAGAAGCTTGAGTCAGTTCCTTTGCCAGATACATAGCCACTTGCCTGGGATAGGCGATCTGCCGCGAATTCGACTTCTGCTTCAGTTGGCTGGCCTGCAGTGAGAAACGGTCGGCTACGGCCTTGATGACCGCGTCGATCGTTACGCGCCGCTCCTTGTCGTTCACGATGTGTTTCAGGCACTGCTGCGCCATCGCCATCGTGATGGGGGTTCCGGTTACGGAGGAGTACGCCACCAGCTTGATAAGCGCTCCTTCCAACTCTCGGACGTTCGATTTGGTTTTGGTGGCGATGAAAATCCGGACATCCTCCGGCAAGGCGATTCCGTCTTGCTCGGCCTTCTTGTCAAGGATGGCCATCTTGGTTTCGAGATCCGGAGGCTGGACGTCCACCATCAGGCCCCACTCGAACCGAGACCGCAACCGCTCGACAAGACCAGGAGTATTCTTTGGCGGCGTATCGCTAGAGATCACAATTTGCTTCTGATGCTCGTAGAGTTCATTGAACGTATAGAAGAACTCTTCCTGGGTCCGCTCTTTCCCCCCAAGCACCTGAATATCATCGACAAGCAGTACATCGGCCGACCGGAAGTATTGATGAAAATGCGGCATCCGATCCGTCTTAATGCACTGGATCATTTGGTTCATGAACCGTTCACTGGTGGTGTAAACGATTCGCATGCCGGTGTAATTCTCTACAAGAGATCGGCCGATAGCATGCATCAGATGAGTCTTGCCCATACCGACTCCGCCATATATGAACAGCGGGTTATAAGAACGGGCAGGGGTCGTAGCTACAGCCTTGGCCGCCGCGTGAGCAAATTGATTGCACGGACCGACAACAAAATTCTCGAAGTTGAACTTAATATTGATCTGATTCGTCGGGCCCTGGAAAATTGGATCGGACGCTGGCTCGGTCGGCTGCTGGATCCCCGGACCTAGTTCATATGCGACACGCCGGTAAGGAAGGTTCAAATCCCGGATCGAAGCATACACGGCATCGGCATACTCTGATTCCATAAAGGACCGGGTAGCTTCGTCGGGGGTGTTGATGATGAGACAGTCGCCTTGGGATTTCTGGTAGGTCGTTCGGGTGACCCAATTTTGAAAAGCATCGGGGGTTATCTTCTCCTCGAGACGTCGCTTGATCTGGTCCCAAGCATTCATGAGTTGGTTGGTCGTCGCATGCACAGTAATTTCCCACAAGTTTTCCACATTGTGTGGAAAACGAACAAGCCCCGGCTTGCTTCCTGGTCTCGATGAGTGCCGCAGGAAGATGGCCAGCGGTAGAGAATCGGGTTAGAACACTCTGTCGAAGGTCGCGCGGAAACTCAGTCTAGCACATATGCGGGGGGTACCATGCTAGTACTTTTTGCAAATATATCTTGTTTGTTTACCGTTATTTGCCTTAGGGGGCAGCGAAGGAAAAACATAGAAGATGCTTTGTGGTTTAGGCATGACGATTGCATGAATTGACATTCCGGAGAGCACGGGCGAAAATGAATTTGTCTAGCCAGTGCGGGAGTAACTCAGCTGGTAGAGTGCAACCTTGCCAAGGTTGATGTCGCCGGTTCGAACCCGGTCTCCCGCTCCATCCCTCCCCGTTTTGAAGTAACCTACCCGACAGTTAGCAGATTTTTCTGCACGTCTCGACTAACTCTTCCCCGTCTTCGGTGTTTAAACACTCATGGCCGCGCGAATGACGATCAGCATCCTGGCTGCGGCCATCCTCGCCGCTCCTGCTCCTCGGTTTGACAAGCGAATATCCAAGGACAAGGAGGCTTTTCATCTTCTCAATCGCCTCACGTTCGGGCCAACCGCCGAGAGTTTCGAATTACTTCGAAAACTGGGGACGAAGAAGTGGATTGAACAGCAACTTGACCCCTCAAGGGTCATTGAGAACCCTAGGCTTGAGGCCAGGCTGAAGGCCCTGGCTTCCCTGAACATGTCTCAGGAGGAGTTAGTTCGAAACTACCCGCCGCGTCAATTGTTAAAAGCTTTGCGCCCGGATCCCGACCGGCAAGACAGGAAGGCACCGGCTCCACATCGTATTCTTGCGCGCGAACTCTCCGAACAGAAACTCTATCGAGCCGTCTACAGCGAGCGACAGCTTCAGGAAGTCCTGACAGACTTCTGGTTTAATCACTTCAACGTCTATCTTGACAAGGGCGCAGACCGCTTCCTGGTCACCTCGTACGAGCGCGACGCGATTCGACCGCACGTCCTCGGAAGCTTCAAGGAACTGCTGATGGCGACTGCGCAACATCCCGCCATGCTGTTTTATCTCGACAATTGGCAGTCTGTTGTTGCGGATGCTCCTCAAGGCCGGCTTCGGCCAAAACGAACCCGAGGGTTGAACGAAAATTACGCGCGGGAGTTGCTCGAATTGCACAGTCTCGGAGTTGACGGAGGTTATACCCAGAAGGACGTTGTTGAAGTCGCGCGATGTTTTACCGGCTGGACCATTATGACGCCTTACCGAGGCGCCGCATTCACGTTCAACTCGCGCGTTCACGATCACGGTGAGAAGACGGTTCTGGGCGTCCGTATACCGGCTGGAGGGGGCAAGGAGGACGGACTCAAAGTGATCGAGATTATTGCAACGCATCCTTCAACCGCGCATTTCATCTCCACTAAACTGGCCCAACGATTTGTGGCGGACAATCCGCCTGAAACACTGATTCGGTCCCTGGCCGATACCTTCCGAAAGTCAGACGGCGACATCAAAGCCGTGATGCGGACTCTCCTTAAGTCGCGCGAGTTCTGGTCAGAGGCCGCCTACAAATCGAAAGTCAAATCGCCATTCGAAATGGTTGCCAGCGCATTGCGTGCCACCGGCGCCGATGTAACGACCGCTATCGGAGTTACAAACCGCGTCGGAGAACTTGGACAGCCGCTTTATCGTAAGCAGGAGCCGACTGGATATTCGAACAACAGCAAAGAATGGATGAATTCTGGGGCGCTGCTCGGGAGGATGAACTTCGCAATGGATCTCATGCAAAACAAGTTCTCCGGCGTCAAAGTCGAAGTGTCGGAATTGGGAGACAACCCGCACTCCGTGGCGCGCCGTTTGCTCTTTGCGGACGCATCACAGCAGACCAGAGAAGCGATCGAGAAGGGCATAGCCCAACAAAAAGATACCCCGGTCATCGCCGGATTGGTTTTGGGATCGCCTGAATTTCAGCGGCGGTAAGGAGAAGCGCATGAATCGAAGAGCATTCCTCAAAAATTCGGCGATTGCCATGTTTGGAGTAGGAAGCGCTCCTGCCTGGCTGGCCCGGGCCACCGCGGAGACAAACGCGCGGAGCAAGATTCTAGTGGTGATCTTCCAAAGAGGTGCGGCCGACGGGCTGAACATCGTCGTACCGCATGGAGATCCACGCTATTACGCCCTGCGGCCCACGATCGCCATACCCCGGGAAAAAGTAATCGATCTCGACGGCTTCTATGGCCTACATCCCTCGCTTTCGCAACTTAAGCCTATCTATGACGCGGGCCAACTGGCGATCGTCGAGGCAACCGGTTCACCCGACCCGACTCGATCCCACTTCGACGCGCAGGACTACATGGAATCCGGAACGCCCGGCCGGAAGGGTACTACCGATGGCTGGCTGAACCGGGCGCTGCCGAGAGCGCCCAAGCCGTCGCCTGTACGAGCACTTGCGATGGGTCCACAACTGCCTCGATCCTTGCGCGGAGCCGCGCCGGCAGTTGCAATCGGCAGCTTGGGTTCGTTTCGTATTGGGAATACCCAAGTCCAGGATACTTTTGAATCCATGTATAACGATGCCCTCGACAGGCAGCTTGCCGGCACGGGAAGAGAGACCTTTGAGGCTGTTCGGCTGATCGAGTCGATGAGGCCTAATGCACAAGACTCCGGGGTTCGGTATCCCAACGGTCGTCTAGGGCAAAGCCTTGCGCAAATCGCCCGATTAATCAAGGCGAATGTTGGTCTTGAGGTTGCCTTCGCAGATATGAACGGATGGGATACACATGTGAACGAGATCGGCCCGCTAGCGAGTCTACTGGGTCAGTTTGGTCCGGCGCTCGCTGCCTTCCATAGCGATTTGGGCGACCGAATGGAAGATGTCCTGGTCGTCACGATGTCCGAGTTCGGCCGCACAGCGCGAGAGAACGGGAACCGCGGCACCGATCACGGACACGCCAACACGATGTTCCTGATGGGCGGCGGTGTGCACGGCGGCGAAGTATACGGACGATGGCCCGGATTGCAGCCGGAGCAATTACATGAAGGTCGCGATCTTGCGGTCACCACCGATTTTCGCAGTGTCTTGACCGAAGTGATCTCGACTCAGCTTGGGTTGACGGATCCCGAAAAGGTTTTCCCGGGCTATTCCCCTGGCGAACCCATGGGACTCACAAAACTTAAAAAAAAATCTCAAGCCGGTAATTGAGCGTCCGAAGAGTCCAGAGTGCATATACGCACAAGCGAAAACTGGCAAGGGTTGCGATGGGCATCGCAATCCTTCTTTTTTACGCGCGCTAAGATTAGGCGATGAAGACGGCGTTACTCCTCTGTTTGTCGAGCTGCGTGGCAATATCACTTACCGCGCAAACAATCGACGCTTTTGGACATAAATGGAGTGTTCCCGTTGCGTCTGATTGGGCCGTCGAGGATGCGACGCTGCACCTGAAGGTTCCGAGACCGCAGGAAAAGCCGCGACGCCCGAAGCAGTTTGCGTTACTCGAAGCGCCAGCATGGCAAACTGTAACAATATCGATGGAAGCAAAATCGCCCGACGGGCATTTCATTGTCGTTTACGCCTACAAGGACGAGTCGCATTTCAATTACGCGCACCTTTCTATTGACGAGGCTACGAAACAGCCAGTCCACAACGGAATTTTTCATGTCTATGGTGGCGACCGTGTTCGTATCAGCACCGAGAGAGGACCGGCCGCAATTCCGGCGAAAGATACATGGGTGAAGGTAGAACTTAGCCATGACGCGGCCACCGGCATTGTTGGGGTGACGATCGACGGCAAAGCGTACCGGACATTTGAAGCTGTCGACCTCAGTCTCGGGCCGGGCAAGATCGGAATTGGATCATTCTTCAATACTGCGTCTTTTCGCAATTTGAAGATCAAAGGCTCTGCCGCTAAGAATTAGCTTCGTTGCGTTTGCAGGCGATGAAAGTCCCAGGCAGTCTGTACGATGTCGCGAATTTCAGGATACTTCGGCTTCCAGACAAGCGACGTCTGGAGCCGATTCGAATTGGCTACCAGTTCGGCAGGATCCCCTGATCGGCGCGGACCCACGACATACGGAATTTTACGGCCAACAACCTCCTCAACTGCTTGCATCACTTCTCGAACGGACCGGCCAACGCCGGTACCCGCATTGAACTTGTTTGACGGACCCCCACTCAACAACGCCTCGACTGAGGAAATATGCGCCTCCGCCAGGTCGCTCACGTGGATATAGTCGCGAATGCATGTGCCGTCAGGCGTAGGATAGTCTTCGCCAAAGATTGTCACAGGCTTGCCGGTATCGATGGCGCGAAAAAGAAGGGGAATCAGATGTGTCTCCGGCTCGTGCTCCTCTCCCAAGCCTGAGCCCGGCTCCGAACCACACGCATTAAAGTAGCGCAAGCAGATGCTACGTAGTCCCCGATACTGGTCGAGCCACCCGAGAACTTTCTCCACCATGACCTTTGACTCGCCATACGGACTTAACGGCGCGTATGGGGAATCTTCGAGAATGGGAACATTCTCCGGCGTGCCATAGACGGCGGCAGTTGAGGAAAACACCAACTTATTGATGCCGGCGCGTTCCATCGCCGTAAACAACGAAATCGAACCGCTGACATTGTTCGTGAAGTAAAGCTCGGGCTTCTGTGTTGATTCTCCAACTGCAATGTAGGCCGCAAAATGAATTACGGCATCGAATCGGGTACGAGTCATGAGGTCAGCTAAGGCGTCGGTCTCAAGCAGGTTCAGACGCTGAAACGGGGCCGAGCGCACGTTATGTTCGTGGCCGCGACTCAGGTTATCGATGACGGTTACTTCAAATCCGCGCTTTTGGAGAAAGTGAACCGTGTGCGATCCTATGTAGCCCGCCCCGCCGGTTACCAGAATTCTTGCCATGATTATCTTGACTTAGAGTAGTCGACGTCACTCAACGTTTCGTAACGTAAATTGTCGAGAGACGCGTTCGACCCGCGACCGAATAGTTTTCGAGTCGCAACGGAGCGAACTTTTCAGCAGCCAGATTCGGGTTGAGCATACCCAAACCATCGACAATGATTTCGGGATTTGCATCCTTGAGTTCCTGGTGATTGCGCTCGGCGACGTCGGTAGCCGTCGGCTTTGAGCTCATCAAATGTCGGTCGGCCATGACACCGTTGAGTGGTTGCGAGTCAAGGAAGCGAGTGGCAGCGGGAAGCCTCGAGAAGACGAAGATGTCAGGTCTGTAACCCCACACCAACAGCCGGTCGCCGGGGCGGGCGGCGGCGCGAACTATATCGGCGGCTTGCATGCTGTCCTGCATTAAGGTCAAGTCGGACCAGTCGCGATCGCCGTTTGCGAGGGATATAAAACGGGGTCCGAAGCGAAGCAACGGAACCATCAGCAGGGAGCAAACAACTACGACGCGCCACCTCGGTTTTAGGAGCGGCAGGCCCTGAGCGCCTGCAAAGACGAATACAGGAAGCAGATGGAAGTAATATCGCGGAAAAAAGCGTAAGCCTGCACATACTGAAGCGAACGAGATCGCCATCCAGGCAGCGTATTGCCAGGAAAACTTCTTCCACAGCCAGATGATCGAGCCAACCACAATCGCGGCATGGAAACCAGCCCAGTTCAACGTTCGGATAATCCCTTCGCGCCAAGGATTCTCGATGAAAGTGTCAGCAGAGTACCGGGAGCCCCATACCCAAACCTGCTCCCAGTATTGCCGCAAACTCCCGGTCATCGCGAGGATGACCATCGCAATGGCGTTTGGCAGGAGGAATCCTGCCAACAGCCGCCGATCGCGGGTCCAGAGCAGGCATACGAGGAGAATGAGCAACGCTTTGGTGTTAAAGAGTAGTGCCACGCCAGTGGCAAGGCCAGCCAGGAATGAACGCCGCTGCATCGCGAAGCCAACGGCAGCGATGTGCAGCGGCAGCGCGAGCAGATCGGGAGCGAGTGCCATCACCGAAGACGGAATATCGAAGGTGAGAGCGAACGCGAGGAGCACTGCGCCAAGGGCCGCTTCTGTCTGACCGGCGAGACGGCGAAGAAAATACCAGACCGTGTAGCAAGCAAGCAGGACATATGCGGCGCCAGCGATGCGGAGCGGCCAACCGGGAGTCGCGCCCCATAGAACATAGAAGAGCGCGTATAGCGGAGGTTTATCGAACCAGATGTCCCGATAGAGCATCTTGCCGCGGAGGATCTCGGCCGCCGCAGCCATCGGATAGGCTTCCTCAATCCACAGCAGATCGACGTGAGCGAAGCGCGTCAGGCAGACAAATACCACAAGGACCAAGCCTACCCAACGTGTATTCATTCCTCCGACCACGATCCGCTGCGAATCACTTTGCTTCAACTATATCCCGGCTTGACTTTTGCTTAGACAGTATTCTACTGTGAACATTCGACTTGGCCCGCTGCAGGCTTGCGGAACAGACCCATGGCAGATCACCAGAGCGGCGCAACCGGGGGTGTGGAGACAATATACGAGTCCACTCTCGAGAGCGTCGATGCGGCAGAAGCGTTAGCGCTTGAGGTCGCCCAGGGAGCCGGCTTCAGCGAAGAAGAGGACTTGCACAAGATCGGAATGGCCGTCCGCGAGGCGATGGTGAATGCCGTCGTACACGGAAACCGGTATAACCTTAAAAAGAAGGTACAGTTTAATGTGTCTTCGTCCGGGGAACGTTTGATGGTGACGATTACCGACGAAGGCGAAGGTTTTGAGCCGGAAGAGTTACCCGACCCTCTATCGGAGGAGAACCTGCTCCGGCAGTCGGGTCGCGGATTGTTGTTGATCAAGGCTTTTGTCGACGAATTCGCGATGCGGAAGGCGCCCCCGATGGGCACGGAAGTTCGCTTGATCTTTTATCGCAGCGAAGCGATTTAAACAGAAAGCAGGAGGTTGAGAGCGTGAGTGTAAAGTTGACGACCCGCCAGGTTGGAGATGTGACCGTAATCGATGCCGCCGGACGGATAACGTTGGGAGAGGGATCGAGTGTGTTTCGCGACACCATTCGCGATCTCTCAGCGAACGGGAATAAAAAGCTATTACTGAACCTTGGAGATGTCACATACATCGACAGCTCGGGCATAGGCGAGATGGTTTCCGGGTTCACGAGCGTGACAAATCAAGGTGGTCAGCTTAAACTCCTGAATCTGACCAAACGCGTTAAGGATCTTCTGCAGATCACGAAACTTTACACCGTCTTTGAAGTTTTTGATGATGAAGCGGCTGCGGTTCGCAGTTTCTCCTGAGCCTGATCTACCGTTCAAACTGGCCGTGATCCATTTCCTGATCACGGCCTAAACTTCTTTTGAGAAGTCCTGCCCCGCGAAATAACTCCTAAAGCAGAGCCGCAGATGTACGAAAGTCCTTTGAAGCGTTCGGCGGCCTTTGCTTATGCTCAATACCAGAAAAAATACGATCGTGTTAGCGGAAGAACTAGCGATGGTCCGAGAGGGAATCGCCAGTTTATGCGAGGCAAACGGCAGCTTCCAGGTCACTGGACAGTGTGCCGACGGCGTGACTGCACTGGATATGCTGGAGCGGCTACGGCCCGATGTGGCTGTGGTTGACTTCAACCTCCCGAAGCTCTTCAGCCTTGAACTCGTCCGGCGGATCAAAGAGCTTGGCGCCCCGACGCGTTTCATGGTGATCGCGGCCAAGGGTGACCGGAAGATGGCTCTCGAAGCTCTACGCAGCGGAGCAAATGGGTTCGTTTTGAAATCCGGCAATGCGGATCATTTGCTGGAAGCTCTGCATCAGGTGGCTTCCGGCAGCATCTACGTCTCATCCGAACTGCAGTTCGAGCGAATCTTCATGACGCCGCGGAGAGCCGAACCTGAAGATCCACTTGAGACGCTTAGCTCCCGCGAATATCAGGTCTTTCAATTGATGATTGAAGGCATCCGGGCGAAGGAAATCGCGTCCCGGCTGAATCTCAGTCCGAAGACGGTGGATACGTACCGCGCCAGCCTTATGCGCAAGCTGGACATCCACGATGTTCCGGGACTGGTTAAGTTCGCGATCCAGAGGGACTTAACGTCAGTAGCTTAAGACGCGCGGCTACTGGTACCATGGTACTTTCCAGAGGTATCAATTGGATAGCGCACATCGTAAACAATTAAAGCACGACAAGTTCGTCGATCAGGTTGGTCACAGCGTCGAATACGCTGCAACGCATCGCGACCAGATGGTTAAGTGGGGCGGAGCAGCATTGGCCGTGGTCGTCCTGGTCGCGGGCGTCTACTGGTACATGAATTACCAGCACGGCGTACGGCAGGGTGCTCTTCGCAACGCCATGCAGACGTATGAAGCAGGTGTCGGAACTGGCGGGAGCGAATTTGTTAAGACGTTTGCGACCCAGGAAGAGAAAGACAAAGCAGTCGTCAAAGAGTTGACCGAAGTCGCCAACAAGTACGAAGGGAAAGAAGAAGGGCAAGTCGCTCGGTACTTTTTGGGCTTGCACTACGCTGACAAAGGCAAAATGGCTGACGCCGAGAAGAACCTGAAGCCAGTCGCCGAGTCGGGCAAAGAAATTTACGCGTCCCAAGCGAAGCTTTCCTTGGCCGAGCTTTACGACTCGATGGGGCGTCAAGCGGACGCGGAAAAACTTCTTCGTTCCCTCATCAATGATCCAACGATCCTTGTTTCGAAGGAGCAGGCTACTATCGCGCTTGGGCGGATCTTGGCACGGAAGAATCCTGCCGAAGCTAGAAAGCTGCTGGAACCGTTGCGGTCCGAACGAGGTCCGGTTAGCCGCGCGGCCATCACTGCGCTCGGCGAGATACCAGCCCGATAGTTGTGCTGTCAGGCCTTCGATTTCCCGTCGAGCAGTCGCAAGGCCGACGATACCCCGAACTTTCTCATCCATACCGGAACGATTTTCAGCGCGATCGGGACAGAATTGTTCACGCCCGCGCGTTCCGGCGGCTTGAGGATAAGACACAGGTTTTCACTCCCGGTCTTCACGACCATTTCCGCAATCGTCTGACGCATACAATCGAGGTCGTCCAAGTGTCCAGGACGATCGCGGGAGCGCTCGGCCTGAATGTGGATCTGGCTGAAGCCCTCGCGCTGGCTCACGACATTGGCCATCCTCCGTTCGCCCATTCCGGGGAAGAGGAACTCGACCGGCAGATGCAGCGCTTTGGCGATCGGTTCGATCATAATCTCCATTCTCTGCGCATCGTCGAACACTTCGAGCAGCGGTATGCTCGTTTCCCCGGGCTGAACCTGACGTTTGAAGTTCGCGAAGGCATCGTCAAACATTCCCGCGACATTACTGCTGGCGAGTCGCCGCAACTCGACGAGTATCGCCCGGGCGAGCGGCCACCCCTCGAAGCTCAAATCATCGACGTCGCCGATGAAATCGCCTACAACACAGCAGACCTGGATGATGGGTTTTCGGCGGGAATGTTCGGAATCGCGGACATCGTTGAGGGAATTCCCCACTATCGCGATATTTGGGAGTCGGTCGATACGCAATTTGCGGGAGCAACCGAGCAGGTCCGGTTCAATGAAGCTCTCCGCATGCTGATGGACTGGCTCGTCACTGGCCTATTAGAAGGCACTCTCGAATCTGTGAAGGATGCAGGAGTCCAGAGTGTCGCGGATGTTCGATCCTGTCCAGATCGGCTTATACGCTTCTCGGGAGCAGCGCTTGCGACCAATCGGGCGCTCAAGCAATTTCTTCGTACACGGGTCTACTACGCTCCGGCATTGATTGCGGAACGTGAGCAGTCTTCGAAGCAGATTGCAGAGCTTTTCCAATATTTTCTCGACAATCCTCGCCGGCTTCCTCTGAAGGATGGCGACGATCCGCTGCACCGGATCGTCTGCGACTACATTGCCGGTATGACTGACGGCTATTTCCGTCGTGTCTACAGCGAGAATCTCGGCGCCTGACACTCCTTCCCTCTCAATTGCGCTATTGATAGTGCGGGCCGGAGGGAACATGATCATCATCAGTTGCAGGAAAGATTTCATCGACACCGTCTTCTTCAATAAGAAGGATGAGATTCGAGAAGGCGATCTAGTCATTTCTCAAAACGAACTCGTCGAGCGGGTTCGGGGCAAAAGGATACTCATCCTGATTCACGGTTATAACAACGAGATGCCGGCTGTGTTGGATGCATACGGCAAGGTTGTCGAGATGATGGGGCTCTCCCATTTACTTGCCCCGGATCCTGGCGGCTACGATATGGTCCTCGGTTATGCATGGCCAGGGGGATGGAGTTCGCTGTCGTTCCCTCTCGCCGTGATCCGCGCAGACAAATCGGCGAAGCGCTTTCGCGAAACTGTGCAGGCGCTTCAATTGGCGGCGGCTACTGTCGATGTTCAAACGCATAGTCTAGGCGCCCGAGTCGCTTTAGAAGCCCTCGATGGAGATAAGATTACGCTTCGAAATCTCTACCTTCTGGCAGCCGCTATCGATGACGAAACGGTCGAAAAGGGTGAGGACTACTACAACGGGGCCCAGCGCTGCAGCCATGTCTACGTTCTGCATTCGGAAAATGACCCGGTACTGAAGACCGCCTATCGTATTGGGGACATTCCCGACTTCGATCGCGCGCTCGGCTGGAAGGGTCCGCAGCGGCCGAACAAAATTCGAGATCATTCCCCTAACACGAAGATCGCCAACTGCAAGCAGATTGTGACTTCACACGGTGGCTATCGCAAAGCAGCGGAGACCTACGATTACTGGCTGAATGAGTTGCTCACCGGATCGGCGCCTCAGTTCACCGAACTGACACCCGAGAATGTGACCGCAGCGGGCGGTTCCAGATAGGGAAGTTCCGTCAGGCTGAGAATTGTTTGGCGAGCGACCCTTCGATTTGCTGAATAGCCGAACGGTCGGCATAGAGCCACATGACGACTACCAAAACAAAAAGGCCGCCGGGCGAACCCGACGGCCTTTCAACTTACACGGAACTGCTTCTTAGTAGTCCATCTCCGGACCGTGGCCGCCGGGACCGCCTGCCGGAGCAGCGGACTTCTTCTCGGGGATCTCGGCAATCATCGCTTCCGTCGTCAGCATCAGGGCGCTGATCGAGGAAGCGTTCTGCAGAGCGGTGCGGGTCACCTTGGTCGGATCGATAACACCGGCCTTCACCAGATCCTCGAACTGCGCCGCTGGCGGCGTTGAAGCCGAAGTTGCGTGTCGTTGTTGCCGCGAACCTGACCGATTACTACCGGGCCTTCATAGCCGGCATTGCCGGAGATCTGACGAACCGGCTCTTCGCAGGCGCGCTTGATGATGTTGATGCCGATCTGCTCGTCGCCTTCGCCCTTCAGGTTTTCGAGAGCTGAAGCCGCGCGAAGCAGCGCAACACCACCACCCGGAACGATGCCTTCTTCCACAGCCGCGCGAGTCGCGTGGAGCGCGTCCTCGACACGGGCCTTCTTTTCCTTCATTTCGGTTTCGGTCGCAGCGCCGACCTTAATCACCGCAACGCCACCGGCGAGCTTCGCCAACCGCTCCTGCAGCTTCTCGCGATCGTAGTCCGAAGTGGTCTCTTCGATCTGAGCGCGGAGTTGCTTGATGCGGCCTTCGATGCCCTTCTGCTGACCGGCGCCGTCGATGATGGTGGTGTTGTCCTTGTCGATCAGCGACGCGCTTGGCACGGCCGAGATCTTCGAGGCGAACGCCTTCCAACTTGATGCCGGTCTCTTCCATGATGGCCTTGCCGCCCGTGAGGATCGCGATGTCCTCGAGCATCGCCTTGCGGCGATCGCCGAAGCCCGGAGCCTTGACGGCGCAGCAGTTCAGCGTGCCACGGAGCTTGTTGACAACGAGAGTGGCCAGCGCTTCGCCTTCGACTTCTTCGGCGATGACGAGGAGCGGCTTGCCGCTGCGAGCAATCTGCTCGAGCACGGGCAGCAGGTCCTTCATGTTGCTGATCTTCTTCTCGTGGATGAGGATGTACGGATCCTCGAGCACGCGCTTCCATCCGGTCCGGATCGGTGATGAAGTACGGGCTGAGATAGCCGCGGTCGAACTGCATGCCCTCGACGGTCTGGAGCTCGGTGCTCATCGTCTTGGACTCTTCGACGGTGATGACGCCGTCCTTGCCGACCTTCTTCATCGCTTCCGCGATGATGTTGCCGATGGTGGCATCGCCGTTCGCGGAAATCGTGCCGACCTGGGCGATCATGTCGCCGCTGACCGGCTTGGAGAACTTCTGAACCTCGGCGACAACCGCTTCCACAGCCTTCTCGATGCCGCGCTTCAGCGCCATCGGGTTTGCGCCCGCGGCAACAGCCTTCACGCCTTCGCGGAAGATCGACTGAGCCAGGATCGTCGCGGTCGTGGTGCCGTCACCGGCGACGTCGCTGGTCTTCGACGCGACTTCGCGCACCATCTGCGCGCCCATGTTCTCGAGCGGATCCTTCAGCTCGATTTCTTTCGCGACCGTGACGCCGTCCTTGGTGATCGTCGGGCCGCCGAACTTCTTCTCGAGCACGACGTTGCGGCCCTTGGGACCGAGGGTTACCTTCACAGCGTCGGCGAGCTGATTCACACCGCGCAGGATCGCCTGGCGGGAATTTTCGCTATAGACAATCTGTTTTGCAGCCATATTTCCTTGATTCCTCTCTCTGATTAGGCCTTCGCCTTGCTGCTCGGCGCTATCGCAGGATGCCGAGAACTTCGTCCTCACGCATGATCAGAAGCTCGTTCGCCGTCGAGCTTGATCTCGCTGCCCGAGTACTTGCCGAACAGGATGCGGTCGCCGACCTGCACGTCCAGCGAAACAACTTTGCCGTCTTCGAGGCGCTTGCCCTTGCCGACTGCGCGACACTTCGCCTTCCTGGGGCTTCTCTTTTGCCGAGTCAGGGATGATGAGGCCGCTTGCGGTCTTCTCGTCCTGCGCGTCGAGCCGTTTTACTACGATCCGGTCGTAGAGCGGTCGAATGTTCATACGTTGAACCTCCCTAATTTGCTGTGTGGTTAAAGTGTTACGAAACTTCGAGATTTCGTCAGTTCTGAAATTGAACTATGCTTATTTTATTAGCACACTCCGACGACGAGTGACAATATTTTCCTGCAAGTCATTGCATTCACAATGAATATTGGCGTTGACAAAGTGATGAGCAAAGGTTCATCTTAGCTCTCTTCGGGTTTGAGTCCTAACTCATCATCGTTTGCTATCCTGAAGTCAGTACCCTTCATGCGGCGTACCCGCCCGCTCATTCTTCTACTCATCGTCCTGATCCTTGGCGGCGTCGGCTCCACTTACTATATTCAGAAGGCCCAACAGGCACGCAATGCTCCTCCAAGGCCCGCTACGCTTCCGGAAAGTGTAAGCGCTCGTGCGAGCGACTGGACGCATTCGGAGACTCGCGACGGCATCCCTATCTATCAGGTCACAGCCAGGGAGTTTCGTCAGGACGCGGGTGGGGGGATTCAGCTCGGTGACGTAACCCTACGCCTTTTCAGCAAAGACGGTAAAAAATTCGACGAAGTTAAAAGCGGCAAGGCCGATTTCGACGTTACCAATGGGCTGCTCTTTTCCGAAGGCGATGTCCAGATCACGATGGGAGTCACCGCTGATGCCAGGGTTCCGCCGACCGACACAGGACGTCTTGTCGTCATTAAGACGTCGGGAGTCCGGTTCGAAAGCAAGACTGGGAAGGCATGGACCGAGAAGCCCGCTTCCTTCCAGTTCGATCGTGGCGAAGGTCGATCTGAAGGAGCCGAATACGACCCAACTTCCCGGGAACTGCATATGCGCAAAAATGCGCACTTGAAATGGTTCGATTCCGCTAAACCGATGGAAGTAGACGCCGGCTCGATTATCTACAAGGAAGCCGAGTCGAAAGTATGGCTGCTCGATTGGTCGAAATTCAAGCGCGACACATTGACGATGGACGCAGGCGCCTCCGTTGTCACGCTCGAAGATGGAGCGATTCGGCATGTCGACGCTTTGACAGCGCGTGGAGATGACATCGGTAAGCTCCGCAAGATACATTACGCAGCAAATCATTTAGACCTGCGATTCACTGAAAAGGGCGTGATCGAAGACGTCGTCGGAGATGGCGATGCAAAGTTGATCTCGACCGCAGCCACAGCGGAGACAACTGTGACGTCAAACCGACTGGATTTAGACTTCGATGCCGCTGGAGAGGACGCCGTTCTTACAAAGGCCACCGGCGTCGGCAACAGCGTGATTGAATCTAAGCCGATCCCTAGGCCGAATACGCCCCTGGGCGAGACCCGCATTCTCCGCAGCGAAGCCGTTTCGATGTCCATGCGGCCCGGAGGAGAGGAGATCGATCGCGTTCAGGCGGAAGCGCCCGGCTCAATCGACTTCATCCCTAACCGGCTGGGACAAAAGAGACGCCACATGGAAGGCCACGGCATTACGATCCGCTATGCCGCTGAAAACCAAATCGAGTCTTTCTCCGCGACTTCGGTGACGACGCGAACAGAATCCGATCCCGTGAGAGGCAAGGCTCAACCTCCCGCCATCACTTCGAGCAAGGGTATGGCAGCGCAATTCGACCCAAAGACCGGAAACCTGGTTCAGCTCGAACAGTGGGATGACTTTAAGTATCAGGAAGGCGACCGTCAAGCCAAAGCCGACCGTGCCGTGCTCGAACAAAGCAAGGATCAGATCACCCTCAGCGGGTCGGCCCGGATTTGGGACCCGACCGGCTCGACTGACGCCAAGACGATCGTGATGCGTCAGACGACGGGGGATCTGCGGGCTGACGGAAACGTCATGTCGACCCGCCTGCCGGAAAAGAAGAAACAACAAGCTCCCACCGGCGCGATGCTCTCATCCGAGGAGCCGCTTCAGGCCAAAGCCGCGCACATGACTTCAAGCGATGACAATTCAGCAGATACGGTACGAAGGCAACGCTCTCATGTGGCAAGGCGCCAATCGGCTGCAGGCGGATCGCATCGACATCGATCGGAAGAGCGGGAAGTTGGAAGCCCAGGGCAGCGTCACGAGCCAGTTGCTTGACAAGGCGGCAACTGCGAAACAGAAGAAGGGTTCCATCTTCACAATCGTGAAGGCGCCGCAAATGGTCTATCTCGACAAGGAGCGACTCGCGCACTACCAAGGTGGTGTCGAACTGACGCGCGAAACCATGGTGGTGAATTCACGAGAATTACGCGCATTTCTGACGAATGAAGAAAAAGGCGGATCGAGTCTTGACCACGCATTCGCCGACGGCGCAGTGAAGATTGTGGACGCGAGGCCCCAGCGCACACGGACAGGAACTAGCGAACATGCCGAATACTATGTCGGAGATGCAAAAGTGCTTTTGCAGGGCGGACAACCACAATTAGTGGATTCTGCCAAAGGAACGACGAAAGGCCGGGAGATCACTTATTTTTCGAACACAGACAAACTGTTAGTAGAAGGCGCGCAAAATCAACCGGTCGAAAGCCGTATATTGAAGAAGAAGTAGATTCTCATCACAGATGCCAATTCTACAGACCCGCGACCTATCCAAGACTTACCGCGGCCGCAGGGTTGTGGATGATGTCTCGATTTCGCTGCAACAGGGTCAGGTAGTCGGTTTGCTCGGTCCGAATGGAGCAGGCAAAACAACCTCCTTCTACATGATTGTTGGGCTGATTAGCCCCGATTCCGGCCGCGTTCTACTCGATGAGACGGATATAACGGAACTCCCGATGTACGAGAGAGCCAGGAACGGGATTAGCTATCTTCCGCAGGAACCGTCTGTCTTTCGCAAGCTCTCCGTCGAGCAGAATCTGATGGCGATTTTAGAAACGCAGGCGCTCGGTTCCCGTGAGCGCAAAGAGCGGATGGACCAGCTAGTCGAGCAGCTTGGTTTGCAACGAGTCCGCCACAATAAGGGTTACGCGCTTTCGGGTGGAGAGCGGCGCCGCGTTGAGATCGCCCGGTCTCTCGTAATTAATCCCAGCTTTCTATTGCTCGATGAGCCGTTTTCGGGGATCGATCCGATTCAGGTCCTGGAGCTTCAGCGCATCATCAGCGACTTGAAGCGCTCGGGGATAGGCATCCTGATCACGGACCATAACGTCCGGGAGACGCTGGCTGTTACGGATCGGGCATACATCATCAACAACGGGAAGATCTTCCGTTCGGGAACACCGGAGGCGCTAGGTCGCGATCCCGATGTCAAACGCGTATATCTCGGCGAGTCGTTCCGCTGGGAACATCCCGGCGACGGCATCATTCAATAACCTGTAAGTGCAATAGCCCGCAAGTGTTAGTAAACACGAATGAATCACCGCTAGTACTCCTAGACTAGGACTAGTTCCAGTTGACTCTTAGGTTACATTCGATTACGCTAGCTAAGGCTGCGACTAGGGTAAATACCCTAGCCATTGCCTATTATTAGCGAATTGGCTTACTAGTCGTAGGGTAAGGCAGTTCACCTGCTTCTGGGGTGTTCGTCTCAGCGGCGGGATCATCGATTGTGTCGGAGGACAAATGCGATTTAAGTTTCTCAGTAGTTTTGCACTTCTGATCGCGTCTAGTGTGGTCACACCAGCCGCGATCATACAAATCAATAGCGAATTCAGCGGCAACGATGACGAGGCGTCCGTCGAAGCAGCGATCTTTACAGCTACCGGGACAGAGGTTGACTTGTCTCTATACGACAAATCAGACGGAGGGCCGGTCCTCGCCAATTACACAGGAGAAGATGGGTCTATCACTGATTCCAAGGATGGGACGTGGGACGTGATCGATTCGAGCGTATTGATCAACTATTTCACCGTAAAGGCGGGCAACGGCTTCACGGTGTGGTTGGTGGAGGACCCGGGAGCCAATTCGGGTACCTGGACTACCGCTGGAATTTCGGTGGGCAATGGCCAACAACCCACCTTGTCGCACCTGACCCTATGGACTACCGACGGCGGTGGCGGACCGTCCGAGGTTCCGGAGCCGAGCACTTATGCTCTTGCCATCTCGGCCTTGGCCGGTATGGGTCTAGTGCGTAAATTTCGAACTCGCTAAACAGCAACAACTAAGTGAAAAAAGGGCCAGTAGAAATACTGGCTCTTTCCATTTGAGTCGACCTTTTTCAACGTTTTCCTTTACCTGTCTGTTTGATTGGTTGTGTTTCTGTGGCGGGCGCTTCCGCAGGCGTCGCGGCAGTTAGCGCAGCCAGAACCGCCGCGTTCGCGTCCACACGACCGGCTCCGAACACGGAATCGAACCCAACCGCGCCGAGGTCCTTCGAGGTGCTCTTCAGCAAGTCGGTAAGCTGGGCCGCTGTTAGCTGAGGTTTCACCGAAAGCATTAGTGCAGCCACACCCGCTGTAATCGGCGAAGCGAATGATGTGCCTGACGGGCTGCCATAACCTCCGCCCCGTAGTGTTGTCAGAATCGCCGATCCCGGCGCCACGACATCGACCCACGAACCGTAGTTTGAATAGGAGGCTCGCGCGTCATTGCTGTCCGTTGCTCCGACTGCGATAACTTTATCGCAAGCGGCAGGGTATCCAGGCGCCGTCGTAGCTGAGTTGCCTGCCGCGGCAAATACGACGGCTCCCTTGTTCCACGCATAATTCACTGCGCTTTGCAGAGTGCTCGACGCTGTAGTTCCAGTGATGCTGATGTTTATCACGCGAACGCCGCGATCCGCTCCGTAGGTGATTCCTTTGGCAATGTTCGAGTAAGACGCATAGCTGCTCGCATTCATGACCACGATGGGCATGATCGGATTCAGTCCCGCAACACCGGCGACTCCTATGTTGTTATTGGTCGCCGCCGCGGCTGCGCCTGCCACCTTGGTTCCATGTCCAGTCAAGTCCGTGGTATTCGTATTTAACGATACGAAGTTATAGCCAGCGACGACACGGGACTTTAGATCCGGATGGTTGCTATCCACTCCACCATCAAGAATCGCAATCGGCACACTCGCAGAACCCATCGTCGTGAGCCATGTGCCGGGCATGTCGATCTTATACAGGTGCCATTGCGAAGGCAACATCGGGTCGAGTGGCATCGCCTCAGCGGATGCGATTCCGTCAGTCTCCACAAACTCGAACTGGCCCGAATGCAATAGCGCAGCTTTCACCTTCTCAATCGCCTGGCTTGGCACGCGCAGCACATGTACTCTAATTTGCGCAATCTCGGACTCCTCGCTCGCCCCATGTACGGCGAAGTTCTTCCGAGCGTCTGCTTGCGACGAGCCGTCCCGTCTCTGGACCAACAAACGGTCTTTGATGAATTCGTCCGACTTCTCTTGCGCGACTAGTTGCAGCGCGCAGAGTCCTATAAAAAGGGATAATTTCATGTTAAAAGCTTTCGAGCGCAAGCTGCGCCCCTACTTGAGGAATCGGGAAGTGGAGATCCTATAGAAATGGGGCGTGCGCACTAGTTGTGAGCTTTTAAAGTCTTAGTGGAACGGGGTTTTGTATGAGGCTAAAGCAAACGCCCCCGCCAGCTAAGAAAAACCTTAATTACCCGGCGAAGCCGCGGGATGTCACGCTGATCAGCTAAACTGTGCCAAGCATGAGATCACTCGCTCTTTCATCGGCGATTCTCTTTATGGTGGCCGGGCTGAATGCTCAAAACGCCGGACTCGCCAAGCTCTTTAAAGACTACTACGAAACGGGCCTACGGCTTGGGCCGGAAGGCGCAACCTTCGTCGGACGAACCGAGTACAACGATCGATGGACTGATTGGTCGTTGAAGGGGATCGCTGATGAAAAGCGCACAATGCAGGATTTCCAGAAGAGGCTCGCTCCGTTTCAGAATGCCCGGCTCAGCGAGCAGGAACGCTTAAGCGTCGAGTTGCTCGAGTACGAGATCCGCACCGAACTCGAACGGCTCGATCGGACGCGAACTTTCTCGGTCGTAAACCACTTTTTCGGACCTCATCTTTACGTTTCCAGCACAATGGCGGCGATGCCGGCGAACACGGTCAAGGACTTCGAGGATCGGATTGCGCGTCTTCGCGCCATTCCGAAACTGGTGGACGGATTTATTGAGTCGGCGAACCAGGCCCGTGGCCGGAACATGCTTCCGGCCCAGGTCGTGGTGCAGAGACTACTCCAGCAGCTCGAAACACAAAAGGCTCCGACGGCGGAACAAAGTCCGCTGCTGGCTCCATTCCGCAAAATGCCGTCGACCATATCCGCTACCGAGCAGGCCCGACTGCAGAAAGCCGCGACGGATGCCTATACACAATCCTTCCAGCCTGCATGGACCAAATACCGCAAGTTTGTCGAGGATTCCTACGTCCCAAACCCACGAAAGAGTCTCGCCATCACGGACCTTCCGGACGGCAAAGCGCACTATGCGTTCCTTGTCCGCACTAGCACGACGACGAGCTATACGCCGGAGCAAATCCATGAAATCGGCAAAAAAGAAGTGGACCGTATTTTCTCGGAAATGGCTGCAATTCGGAAAGAGCTGGGCTTCACTGGGACTGCAGACGAGTTCACCGAAAAGGTCCTGAATGCTCCGGAAATGCGCTTCAAGACGGAGCAGGAAATCCTCGCACATGGTCGCGATATTGCGAAGCGCATCGATCCGGAATTGCCTCGTCTATTCCGGGTCCTGCCGAGAATGCCTTATGGCGTACGGGCTATCCCGGCAGATCGGGCTCGTACCGCAGCCCCTTATTACGAGGGGCCGGCGCTCGATGGAAGTCGCGCAGGCAATTTCTATCTGCGCACATTCGATCCCACGACTCACTCGAAGTGTTGCATGGAGGCGCTGATCCTCCACGAAGCAGTTCCCGGCCATCACCTCCAAATCGCCCTGGCGATGGAACTCGAAGGCATCCCCGAGTTTCGGAAAGTCGGTGGATACACGGCATATAGCGAAGGCTGGGGCCTCTATGCGGAGTCACTTGGGTCTGACCTCAATATGTATCAGACACCCTATGAGCGCTACGGCCGGCTCCAGAGTGAAGTTCTTCGCGCCCTGCGCCTGGTTGTTGATACCGGCCTCCACAATCTCGGCTGGACACGCGATCAAGCCGTCGCGATGATGAGCCGCGCGAAGGGGGGATGGGTCAACGACGAACTTGTTTCGAGCGAGGTCGACCGGTACATCGCCATCCCGAGCCAGGCCCTTGCTTACAAAATGGGCGAGTTGAAAATCAAGGAATTACGAGCGAAAGCGCACGCCAAGCTAGGACCCAGGTTCGATGTTCGCGAGTTTCATGATGTTGTACTGCGAAACGGAGCCCTTCCGCTGACGATTCTGGAACGTGAGGTCGACCGCTGGCTGAATTCTGCTCCCGGACGCTGAGACTTTCTTGGCGGGCGACGACGCAATATCAGCGGCAGCGTCAGAGGTGAATTGCCCAAAGTATGTGAGTAGTCTCGTCCACTATGACGTGACGTGGACCACTACAACAATGTCCGACGCAAAGTGGCACAGCTACATCACACCAAATGACATGCTGGTGCGGCGACAGAGCGCGACGAGAAGCTGAATGTGGCGCTTCGTCTTGAGACGTGGACGGTCACATTCCGGCTTGCCACACAGATTTTCAGCGAATGCTGTGGCGTTTAGCAGGAGTAATCGCCGAAACTGCTGCAATTGATTAAACCTTCGGATAGTTGCCGCCTGTGACAAAGCAGTTACATATTGCGGATTGAAACGGAAGGTTTCGAAAACTGTGCCGTTCACCTTTACCTCGCGATCCACATTTCGAGTTCGCCAATCGAGACGGCATTGCGCAGACCTGGTACCGCTTCAGCAAGAGCAATTCCGTCTGGAATGTAGACTACGTGGGGTGTGCAAAGTACTCCAATGATGTCAGGGAAGGTCGACAAATCGTAGTTGTCGCCTCGTGGATGCTCGCGGAGGTAGTTGATCTTCTCTACCCATTTGATAACGTCCTCCGTGATTGCGCTGGCACAGCTACGTACGACACGATAATTCCCCACATCGTACTCCCCAGAGTAAACCTTACTCTTACACGATACTGCTATCATTGTTCCACTCCGGAAACCGATTGCGTCGATCTCGGTGAAACGGGTGTTGTTGTGTTTGAGGTGCCTCCCACGTATGCGTGCGAGCTCTTCTGGTGGTCTCCAACTTGAATCATTGATAACGGCTTGCACGCTCATCTCAAAATGTCTAGCTCTAACATTTGCATCCTCACCTGTTAAGGGCGGGAACTCAAACGTGGAATTCAACAGTGCAGTTGCTGACGAGAGGTCAAGGACGACTCTGTCGAGTTCAGTACGCATTGGTGGACCTGGTCGAAGGGGCCATAAGCCAACATCCATATTCGTGAGCGCATGAAGAAGATCTTCCGATGTTGACGGCAACAGGACATCAGGAAACAATGTAGTCGTGAAGGCGATGGACTCGCCAATGTTTTCCTCTGCCTTTTCTAGGAAGAATCTGCGCGGCATCCCGACATACCCCATCGCTTGAAGGCTTGCAAACGCATTATGAGTTTCGGCGCATACGACTATGGAAAGGCGTAGCAACTGCACAAGTATTGGTACGTGCGGTGGCCACCAGGTAGATCTGTTCAGGCCGCGAAGCAATGTTTTCAGTCTCGCCAGCGACTCAAACCCAGGTGCGAATCTCACGATCCCAGTTGCGCGCGCAGATCTTGATTCCGCCAGTTGGCCGACCAGCACAGGCCCCAATACATCTCTGCTTAAACCAGTAACCGTCAGAACAGAGGTTGCGGATTCTTCCCCACGTGATATACCCGAAACGACGGTTCCTAAGCGGCCCAAGAATGAGCCGCTGTTCGCGCAACGCTCGTCGTATAAGTCTACGGCGTGCCGCTGATCAGCGCTTGGCAAGGGCTGGCCGAGAGCCAGCCTAGAAAAATCGAACTCGCAGCCCTTTCCCGCCCACCTGAGGTATGAATGGACGTCCGCCAAGTACGACGCCGTCACTGCCAGTTCTAGGACTGGCTGCATGGTCGCCGGCTTGATGCGATACACAAGGAAGCCGTTTTCAACGCGATACTGGTCCGTTGTTCTACTAGCCGCAGTTAGAGTCTCTGCCACAGATGAGTGGTACGCAAAGGTAGTCTGGACTTTTCCTTCAAAGACGAACCGTGGCAAACGCCGCAGATACCACAACCAACGCATGGGAGAGTACCGAGCGACCTGACGGTAAGCCTCTAGTTCAATGAACGCGCGAACTCTGTGAAGGTATCCCGTTATCTCCTCAGGTCCGCGCGGCAAATTCACAAAGGCATTTAGAACTCGCTCCCGCACGAGATGGTCCAATCGAAGTATCTCGATTCTGGCCGCGATACGAAACGCGCGCTCGGTGACAACTCGCGCGATCTCATTCTGTGCCGCATCGACAAATCTCGCGGGTCGCGTCGCGGTACTTCCGATGTCGTGTATTCCTCCGGGCATCAACTTAAGCCTATCGACAGATACGCGGGTGTTGAGCAAGCCACATGTCTGCTTGAATCACTCTATGCGTATTGCCCCCGAACTAGAAACTAGATGTCGTATTTTCGAGTAGCCTGACGCGCAGCATCTTGGCCAGGCACCGGCTTTCAGCGAGTCGTCGATAACCCGTTTTGTTGGGGGAAGATTACGCCCGGGAGGTCGGTATCACAACTGCGATCCTGTCAAACACTATTGGGCGCTAAAGCATCCTCGTCAACTTCACCGCCCAGCAGCGGTTCCACGGATCCAGCACGATGCGCTCGCCATATCGCAGATGCAAAGCGGGCGACAACTTCTATCGGTCCGGAGACGGTCGTGAAAACAGCGCGCTGCTGAGCCGTGCCGGATGCTAGGTGCGGGACAGTGCTGTAGTCTCCGATTTCAGACTTCGCGTTACTCGCACTGCGAAGTGCGATCACTTGTCGCCGTAGGCTGCTTCGAGCTGCGAACGACGGACTGTAGTATGATTGCTCTCCGCTGTATCGAGGTCAGCGACACGGGACGTGAGCGGGCAGGTCTGCGCGTTCTCCGTTTTTCGGAGCTGGTTGTGAGGTGAGGATTGAACACTGAAGCGCGGTCACCGAACGAGGCTCGTGATTCTCGCGATCGGTCACTGCAGACGGCAACATTGCGCGCGGTGACAAGACGGTTGATCCCTTTCCTGTTCGTCTTGTACGTGGTTTCTTTTCTGGATAGAGTTAACGTCGGCTTCGCCGCGCTCGAAATGAATCGTGACCTCCAGTTGAGCGCCGCGGTGTATGGTTTCGGCGCTGGAATCTTCTTTATCGGTTACTCACTTTTCGAAGTGCCGAGCAATCTCATCCTCGCGCGCACGGGCGCCCGAGTCTGGATTGCGCGGATCATGATCACGTGGGGAGTGCTCGCCGCCGCAATGATGTTCGTTCGTGGTCCCGCAAGCTTCTACGTACTTCGATTTCTTCTCGGAATCGCGGAGGCCGGCTTCTTCCCCGGGATGATTTTCTACTTGAGCGAGTGGTTTCCGACGGAGATGCGGGCGCGCGCCATAGCCCGGTTCATGACTGCCATTCCGGTCTCGGGCATCATCGGCGGTCCTATCTCAGGGGTACTTTTGGGGTTTGACGGGTGGCTGGGGTTACGAGGGTGGCAGTGGCTCTTTCTCCTGGAGGGACTGCCTGCGGTACTCCTTGGCGTCCTGGTTCTACACTTGTTGCCGGATAGCCCTGAACGTGCCGCCTGGCTGCAATGTGAACAGCGCGAATGGCTCGTGCAACGTTTGGCAGCGGAGCAGAAAACGCGTGAGCATCATGGCTTTACGGTTCTGAAGGCGCTCTCCAACGGCACCGTGTGGCGGTTAGGACTACTTGTTTTTTTGAGCATCTCCTTCGGCCAGTATGCACTCACCTTATGGCTGCCGCAAATCGTCAGCGGATTTCCCGGCTTGAGCAACCTTGAAGTAGGTTTCATCTCGGCAATACCAAACCTCATAGCAGTCGTGGCCATGGTCCTTGTCGCCAGTCATTCAGATAGGACCGGTGAACGCTTTTTGCATATAGCTGCAGGTTCGGCGATTGCTGTTCTGGGATTTCTCGGGTGCGCGATCGTGCGGTCTCCTGTAATAGGCCTTGTCTTTGTGTCAGTGGCCTTTGCAGCGCTTCTAAGCTCGCACGGACCATTCTGGCCGCTTCCTTCGAAGTTCCTTTCCGGCGCAGCGGCAGCCGGCGGGATTGCGCTTATCAATTCGTTGTCAAACCTCAGCGGCTTTGCCGGTCCGTACGCTGTCGGTCTCCTGAATGAGGCGACCGGAGATTTCCGAAGCAGCTTCCTAGTCCTGGCACTGGCGCCACTCGCGGGGATGCTTCTTGCGTTGCGACTGCGACATGCCGCTGTTTTGAAGGACATCCGGCCGTGAGTGTCGCCGTGTGCGGCGGCGATGTCCGTGGGTGGGCCAGGTCGGGCCGTATCAAGGGTCCCACGTGCGGTTTGGCGCCCGACTTCATACAGGCGAACTTGGTTGTAGTTCCCGAGGCTTTCGCGAACGATTTCCAGCGTTTCTGCGAGCTGAATCCGAAGCCATGTCCGATACTCGACAGAACTGCTCCTGGGGAATGGGAACCGCGGCACGTAGCTCCGGGATCCGATCTACGTACCGATGTTCCCATGTACAGGGTATTTAGATCCGGCCGCTTGCAGGAAGAAGTTCTCGATGTCAAGCACCTGTGGCGCGCTGACTTCGTCGCGTTCCTCCTTGGCTGTTCATTCACCTTTGAATCCGTGATGCGGCGGGCCGGTCTTCCGGTCCGTCATCTCGAGCAGCAGTGCAATGTGCCGATGTTCGTAACGCAAATTCCATGCGTGGCCGCCGGTCCGTTCCACGGCCCACTCGTCGTAACGATGCGTCCACTGCGGCCGAGCCAAGCTATCGAAGCAATAATTCTGACCTCGCGGTACCCGCAGGCCCACGGCGCGCCCGTTCATTTTGGAGATCCGGCGGAGATCGGCATAGCCGATCTAACACGTCCTGATTTTGGTGATGCCGTGAGTATCCGAGCCGGTGAAGTGCCGGTGTTCTGGGCCTGCGGAGTCACGCCACAGCTAGCGTTCATGCAAGCCCGTCCTGAAGTTGCGATTACGCACAGTCCCGGCTGCATGTTCGTTACCGATTTGGTTATTTGATTACAGCCAAGCGAGCACGGAACAGTCCAACACCGGTCTCGGAAACAAGAATCAGAAGCGCTGCGAGGTCGCCCAGTTTCAGACCACCGGCTAGTCTTCTGGATCCACTTTGACCCGTAGTTAGCATGTGGATCTACGTGCGTGTGCGGATCCCGACCGATAAGTCAGTATCGCGGCTGCTTTTGCCGAATGACGCGGGAACGCACCGAACGTCAACCATGAAGATCCGCACAAAACTACACGTAGCGACGCCACTCCAAGGCTAAGCATCGTCAGCAACTCTTGCGATCGGGAGTCGCCAGCCACGTCGGATCGCAATCATGCGAAGCCCAAAACAGAGAGCGGCCCCGAGGATCGCTACAGGAGCAGACGGAAGGTGTAGAAGGTGACCGCCCGCGACCACCACAGCGCCGGCCAGCGCTGCAACCGCGTAGATCTCGGCGCGAAAAACGATGGGCACCTCGGATACCAGCATGTCCCGCACGAGTCCGCCACCGATGCCCGACACCATTCCGAGAAGAGGCGCCGCGACCGGGCCGAGATGAAAGGCAAGCGCTTTCGAGGTGCCGACGATCGCGAATAGGGCGAGTCCAACAGCATCGAACACCAGCACAGGGCTGCGCAACCGCTCGATCAGCGCGTACCAGAAAAAAGCGGTCACGCCGGCGAGGACCGAGACCGCAACGTACCGCCAGTCCTGGATGGCGACGGGAGGTACGGCCCCGATCAGGATATCGCGAGTGATTCCACCAAAGTTCGCGGCCACGAACGACAACACGAGGACTCCGAATATATCCAACCGGTGCCTAATACCGGCGGCAGCTCCGCTAATCGCGAACATGAACGTTCCGCCCAGATCGAGGGCCACCAGAAATGCGTCGACGTAGATGTTTTCCTTCACAACCATATGATCCAGCGGCCAGCGAGACTGATTATGAACGACCATCACCGCTGTCTGCATTAGCGTTCGCACCTGCCTCGGAAATTACGACTGATATAGCGTTGTGCCAAGCTTCAGAGCAAATCAAGGATGGCTTCGCGAGAAACGTTTTTGTGCTGCGCAACCAGCGGAGGATCGAGTTCAGCGCGCCGACTCGGAAGCTCTGCCGTGCGGTATTGCGAAATGGTGACGCGATGGGTCAGTACCGATGAGACTGTAACCGTGCCTGCCGCAGCTCAGCGGCAAATCAGAGGGTCTAAAAGATCTGTGTAAACGTTCTCCAGATGAGCAATGGAGGACGAGTAGAAATCAAGAAGCCCGAAGACAGAATGCACTTACGACCCACCCATTCACACAGGTAGAAAATATCTCTAACGGTCCATCTCATCAAGCCGCTACAACCCCAGAAACACCTAGACATCTGAGGGAATGCGCCACCCTCGCTCGTAAACTCGAAACAGGATGGAACGAATAGCCACAATGGACGTGCCTGCGCTCGCCAACAGCCTCTGTGCCCAGGCCTTCGCCCGGAATGTCCTCGGCTTCATCCCCGACGAACTCCAGGCACAGGTCCTCGACTGCTACGCCGATCGCGTCATCCTCAATTGCACTCGCCAATGGGGCAAGTCAACCGTCTGCGCCGCCAAGGCAGTCCACCTCGCGTACTGCGAGCCCGGCTCCCTTATCCTTGTGGCCAGCCCATCTGCGCGACAGAGTTCGGAGTTCGTTCGCAAGGCCGCGCTTTTTCTTCGCAAACTGGGCATCAAACCGCGCGGCGATGGCGATAATGACATCTCGCTCGCTCTTCCCAACGGCTCCCGCATTGTCGGCATCCCCGGCATCGAAGCCACCGTGCGCGGATTCTCGTCGGTTTCGCTGATGCTCGTCGACGAAGCCTCCCGCGTTCCTGACGAACTCTATCGCGCCCTCCGTCCCATGCTCGCCGTTGGCGGCGGAAGCCTGTGGCTCTTGAGTACTCCATACGGCAAACGCGGCTTCTTCTACAACGAATGGGCCAATGGCGGAAATAGCTGGACCCGGTTCCGCATCCCCGCCACCGATTGCCCCCGCATTGCTGCAAGCTTCCTCGAACAGGAACGCCGGGCTCTGGGACCTCGCTACTTCGCACAGGAATATATGTGCGAGTTCCACGCCACAAATGACGCGCTTTTCAACGAAGCTCAGGTCCGCCGAGCCATAACCGGTGACAGTGAAGATGAGTCTTATCCGAACATACTCAGCCGCGAGTTCTTCGTGGGCGTTGATCTTGGGCAGCGCCGGGATCGCACGGCAATCGTGGTCCTGGAGCGTGCCGTCACTGCATCCAATCACCGCAGCCCGCTCACCTTCGCGCCGGATCACCGCACAACGATCGCCGTACGTAACTTGCAGCGCTTCCCCTTGGACACGCCCTACACGGTCATCGTTGAGAGCATCCACCGCTTGGCCCAGAAACTCGCAGGCATCGGCCCGATGCGCTGTGATCGTTGACGCGACCGGCGTCGGCCTTCCGATCGTCGATGCCTTGCGCGCGCCCACAGCCAGGTGGAGCCTGATGCCGGTGATCATCAGCCATGCCGATCGCGAGGCGCACGCCGACGGATTCTGGCGTGTCCCAAAGCGCGACCTCATGGCACGGTTGCAGATCGCATTCGACTTCGAGGAACTCGCAATCCCCGGCCATCTTGAGGAGCGGGAAACGCTGGTCGAGGAGCTCACCGCCATGCGCGCCACCATCCGTAGCTCAGGAAGGACTCGTTATGAAAGTCCCGGCGATCTCCACGACGACCTGGCGTTAGCGTTGTCCCTTGCCTGGTGGGGTGTCGATACCCACCGCCACGGACAAGTAGGCGAATCAAAACGCCTCCTCTAGACAGAGGATGTGACTCAGCCAGTGGGGCAGGTTTTCAACCTGCGCGGGGTTTTTAACCCCGCTCCGGATCGCCGTTCACACAAGTAGAAAATTTTCTCCAATCAACTGTAAACATAACCACTTACCCCGCACCACAACCACCCAGCGACCCCTGAAATTTCGAGCCCGGAGGATAAATTGGTATCAGGAATGGAACTGGTACTTCACATCCCGTGGACCCCGCGAGCAAAGCTCAGAGAGGCTGCGCCACAATCAGATCTCTGCTGAGCGAACGATAGCAACACTGCAAAAGGTGATTTTCACGGCGCTGAAGCCCTTTCCTGACGCCCGCCGAGCCTTGAGCGAGGCCCTACTCCACTGGTCCAACTCAGGTCAAAACAGATACGAGGAAAGAAAAACATAAAATGCAAAACAAACTTGGTGGCCCCAAAACGCCCGAAGGCAAAGCCCGAGTCTCCCAGAACGCCGCGAAACATGGGATCACGTCCACAAAAATGTTTCTGCTGCAGCACGAGAACCCGGAACGCTGGCATCAGATGCTCGCCGACTTCCGCGACGAATTCCAACCCGCTACGCCCTTCGAAGATCGGCTCGTAGAGGAGATCGCGTTCTGCTATTGGCGCATGCAGCGCGCGTGGGTAACCGAAACCTCCCTGCTCGATGGGGAGATGGACAAAGGCGCTGCCGAGTTCGCCGCCAAATACGAGCATGCCGACGAGGGAGTCCGGCAAGGCGCCGCTTTCGGTCGATTTCGGACACAAGCAAGTCGTTGCCGCTCAATATCCGCTACGAAGCCCGCCTTGAGCGCGCCTACAAGCGGGCCATCAAGACCCTGGAAGAGCGCCGAGCCGTCCGAGCCGCCCGTTAGTCCGCTGTTAATATTCCCCGCTGTTAATATTCGAAGTACTCGAGCCGTTACATTTCTGCAAGCGGGACTTGCTTATGCAGATGACGGCAATACAACCAACATTGGGAAAACCAGCCGTGGCCCATCATACGGAGGACATCGAGCGCGTATTTAATGCGCACCATGACCGTGTGTTTCGTGCGGCTTACCGAGTAACCGGCAATGCGTCCGACGCGGAGGACGTGTTGCAGACGGTGTTTCTCAGGCTTTTGAAACACGGACATACGTTCGCTGGTGTCGATGACGCGGGACGGTATCTCCACCGGGCCGGGGTCAATGCGGCGCTTGACCTGGTGCGATCGCGCAAGAGCGCTGCCGCAGTGCCACTTGAACGGGTGGAACTGAATACCCTTCGCGATCCGGGCCAAACACCTTCGCAGCGACAGGATGGGTCAGAGCAGCGGGAAGCGCTCCGGGCTGCAGTGGCCCAGTTGCACCCGACTGCGGGAGAGATGTTCATCCTGCGTTACTTCGAGGGCTATGACAATGCCGAAGTCGCGCACATGATGGAGACCAGCGAAGGTACCGTAGCCGTCACCCTACATCGAACAAGAGCCCGTCTACAGAAGGAATTGGGAGGTATCAGATGAATCGCACGGAACAAAATCCCGAGGAAGTGCTCGACCGGATTATCGGCGAGATCCGCGATGAGCATATTGACGACGGGCAAGTAAAAGAATCGAGCCGCAGAGTTTGGGATCGGATCGCAAACCAGCGTTCAGCTCCAGCCCGTCTATCCACATGTGCGGACTTTCAGGCGCTGATTCCTTCCCATCAAGACGCCACTTTATCTCCGGGACGGCGCATGCTGCTCGAAGATCATGCGCGGGAGTGCTCGACATGCCGGCGGATTCTTTTCGCTGAACCGCAACCCGTCAGCAAGCTCGTAGAGATGCCTGCCAGGCGAATGACGCGAACCAAATGGATGGCTATCGCTGCGTCGGCAACAGTAGCTCTGGTGGCAGGTCGTTGGGGGTACGAACAGTTCGCCCCGGCGCCCGAAGGCAGCAGGGCCACGGTCCAGATGGCTGATGGTGGTGTCTATCGGCTTTACAACGGTATGCTGCAACCAGTCTCTGCCGGTACAGAACTCGGAGCACGTGAAGTGCTCCGGACCGCCGCGGGGTCGCGGGCTATTGTAAAGCTGCTCGACGGCTCGATCGTAGAGGTCGGCGAGCGCGCAGAGTTCAGCGTAACGGCGCAGCGCCGGGACACGACCGTACACCTGAGCCAGGGACCGATCATCGTACAGGCTGCTAAACGACGAACTGGCCATTTGTATGTTGCCAGCGGCGACTCGCGTGTTGCAGTCACGGGCACTGTGTTCTCTGTCAATCGTGGCGCTAAGGGGACGCGCGTATCTGTCGTGGAGGGTGAAGTTGTCGTCGAGTATAGACACCGTGACAACGTCCTTCATGCGGGTGACCAGCTCGCAACACATCGCTCGATGCAAACAGTTGCGATCCAGGATGAAATCGCCTGGAGCCGCAATGCCTCGGAACACCTCAAGACCCTGCAAGCCATGGCGAGCATCAAGGAGTCTCTCGAAAAGGTTCGCATGCCCGGCATCCGGTACAACAGCCGTCTCATGGACTTTGTTCCGGCGAACGCAGTCATGGTTCTGAGTGTGCCAAACATGCGTGAGGCTCTAGCGGACGCGCAAACCTTATTCACGAATGAAGTGCGGCGTAGCGGCGCTCAGTTCGCCGACGAGAAAGCTGTGCAGTTCGTGGAGCGTATTGCCAAGATCAGCGAGTACATTGGCGACGAATTCATCATTGCCGGTGTCCGCTCGGGTAACGACATGACACCAGTTGCGATCGCAGACGTGCATCGCCCAGGGCTGGCGCAGTTTCTCGAAGAGGAGAGAGTGAAAAGCGGGGAAGCCAAAGTGCAGATTGCAGAAGGCGCAACGCCTGTGCGATCGCGTCAAAAGGAGGAGCTGTTAGTGGCGATTCGCGACAATCGAATCGTCATCGGTGTAGACGAGGCTCTCGTGAACCAGGCATTCTCCGGCGGTAGCGGCTTTGCAGCTACTGCATTCGGTCAACGAATCGGTGAGGCATTTCGTAACGGAACCGGTATTCTGTTCGGTGTTGATCTTCAGAGCGTGATCCGCGGAGAGGCCAAGCAGCCGGGCGAGCAGGCGGTGGTGTCGAAGCTCGGAGCCGACGGTCTGCGCTATCTCATCGCGGAGCAAAAGACGTTTAACGATAAGACGCAGCATACGGCGGTGCTCAGCTTCGACGGTGAACGTCACGGGTTGGCATCCTGGCTTGGGGCGCCCGGACCGATGGGCGGACTTGGGTTCGTCTCATCGAACGCGCAGTTTGCGGCCTCTGTGATTACGAAGAACCCGCAGGAGATGATCGAAGAGCTCTTCGCTCTTGCCGCGACTAAGGGTCCGGAGGGATTGGCCAAACTAGAGGAGATTCAAAGAACCACCGGCGTTAATATCAAGCAGGACATTGCGGCCGCCCTGGGTTCGGAACTGACGGTCGCTCTCGATGGACCGATGCTCCCCGTGCCTTCCTGGAAGATGATTCTTGAGGTAAATCAAGCCGATCGTCTCCAGCAGTCAATCGAAAAGATTGTTACCGCGATGAATAGGGAGCTTGCACAGAAAAATCAAAGCATCAAAATCACCTCGGAAACGGTGGACTCGCGGAAGTGGTACACGATCCAATCAACCGGGGAGATGGTTATGCCCTCGATCCATTACACATATGCGGATGGTTACCTGGTGGCTGGGCCCTCGCGACAACTCGTCGCCGGCGCGATTGATGGGCGCAGGTCCGGAATGCGCCTCGATACCTCGGATAATTTCCGCAGGCTGTTACCAACGGATCAACACGCCAATTTCTCCGCCTTCGTTTACCAAAACGCTCAGGAAGCGCTGAAGACGCTTTCGAACGTGTCTCCTGGTGATCAGGAACAGATTCGGGAAGTAGCCAGCAAGATCGGCCCGACTCTGATCGCGGCCTATGCTGAAGCCGGCAGAATCCAAGTAAGTACATTCGGCAGCTCGATGGACCTGTTGATGCAGACTGCTCTCGCTCCGGCGTTTCACGGCGGCGGACAAATGGCCGCTAAGAAACACGGAACACCGAAGCATTTGGCTGCGTATCGCTAGACAATGCCGCCTGTTATTGAACTGGATAATCTGGAGGTGCGGTTAGGCGCCCGCACCATCCTGAAAAAGCTGAACGGCTCGCTCTCTGGGCGAGCCATCGGCCTTTTGGGGCCGAACGGCGCAGGCAAATCGACCCTGATCAATACGCTGCTCGGCTTCTTCCCTCCTCAATCGGGAACCGCCAAAATCTTCGGCAAAGATATCCGAACGGAGGCGCGCGCGCTGCGCAGGCTGATCGGCTACATGCCGGAGAACGACTCGTTTATCGCCGACATGACTGGAGTGCGATTCGTTCGCATGATGGCGGAGTTGAGCGGTCTTCCCCCTGACGAGGCTCTGGAGCGGACGCACGAAGCATTCTATTACGTTGGACTGGGCGAAGCGCGATACCGCAATCTGGGCACGTACTCACTTGGCATGAAGCAGATGGCCAAACTCGCGCAGGCGATTGCGCACGGCCCGAAACTCCTTTTTCTCGATGAGCCGACCAATGGACTCGATCCGGCCGCTCGCGTCCGCATGATCAAACTGATTCGGGAAATTCGCGAGACGCGCGACATTCATTTGATGATTTCCTCTCATCTGTTGCGCGACGTGGAAGAGTGTTGCGAAGAGGTTCTTATCCTGAAGGACGGACGGATTGCCGCTTACTGCGATCTCGAAAAAGAACGCCGATCAAATCTGAATTTCATCGAGCTCGAAACGATTGGTACCGAAGGTGTTTTTGCGAACGCAATCGAACAACTCGGTTGCGACTTCGCCGATCTGGGACAGGGCCGCTTCAAGATGGTGCTGACGGATGATGTCGTGGTGTCCGATCTGTACCGGCTCGCTGCCGAGAAGGACGTGCAGATTCGCCGTCTTAACCACAGGCACGACTCGCTTGAACATATTTTCTTAAAGGCGATGGAGGCGCCCGCTAACCATGGCAGTGTATAAGCGAAACTATAAGCCATACGAAGGGCGTCTAACGCCGAATTGGTCGCGTTTTCTCGTACCGGCACGATACGCGCTTGAGACTCTATTCCAATCCCGTCTTCTGATTGCATTTCTTGTCGCCTCCTGTCTGATGCCGATCTTTGCGGGCGCGGTGATCTATCTTCACCACAATCTGTCGGCATTAACGATGTTGAATATCCGGCCGGAACATTTGCTGCCGATCGATGGGGATTTTTTCGCCGCATATTTGTCGTTTCAGGGTGGACTTGCCTTTCTGTTTACGGCCTATGCCGGTCCGGGCTTGATCTCGCCTGATCTCAGCAACAGCGCTCTGCCGTTATATCTCTGTCGGCCCATTTCCCGCACAGAGTATGTCCTGAGCAAGATGGCGGTGCTTTGTATTCCTCTGTCTTGCATCACGTGGATTCCAGGTCTCTTCCTCTATAGCTTGCAGGCGGGCTTACAAGGCCAGGGCTGGGGTTGGGACCACATTCATTGGGCTTGGGCTTTGTTTGCGGGATCGTGGTTGTGGATCGGGATTCTGTCCTTGCTCGCAATGTCACTGTCGGCATGGGTTCGATGGAAGCTGGCAGCCAGCGCGCTGCTCTTCGGAGTTTTCTTTATCTCGTCGGCTTTAGGCGCAATGGTGAATGAGGCGCTGGAGACGCGTGCGGGCAATGTCCTTAGCCTCGGTTATGTTATCGGGATGATCTGGGCGAAGATGCTGCAATTGCCTCCGCGGAGCACTCTGTTCGGCGATCTCTTCAACATACGCCGTGGGGATGAGGTCCCGGTATACATGGCGTGGCTTGTCATAGGCGCTCTCTGCGCTGCCTGCATTCTTCTGCTCAATAAACGGCTCCGCGCGCGTGAGGTGGTATCGTGACGATTGAAACGGAAAGCCGGCAAGAGATCTCACAGCCACAACCAGCTGCAGTAACACCCACGGTGGAGTTCCGCAACGTTAGCAAGTTCTATGGCGACGTTCTGGGCGTCAACCGCGTGAATCTATCGATTCCTCCTGGCATCACGAGCCTGGTCGGTCCGAATGGTTCCGGTAAGACCACTCTGATGAACCTGATGACGGGCCTGATTCGCCCGACGTGCGGGGACATCCGGGTGTTGGGTCTTTCCTCTTCAGATCCCGAACGTTTCTTTCGTGCCGTCGGCTACTGCACGCAGTTCGACTCATTCGAGAAAGGCATCACCGGAAGAAAGTTCATCGAGTACTCACTGAAGCTCCATGGATATAGCTCGGCACAAGCTCGTCAGGGCGCCCATGAAGCACTCGCCCGAGTGAACCTATTGGAGGCCGCAGATCGCAAGGCGGCAGCCTACAGCAAGGGCATGAGGCAGCGCCTCCGTCTCGCGCAGTCGATTGCGCACCGGCCCTCCGTTCTTGTACTCGACGAGCCATTGAACGGTCTGGACCCAATGGCGCGTGCCGAGACGCTTGCGCTATTTGAGAAATTCGGCTCGGAGGGACTACACGTCATCATCTCCAGTCACATTCTGCATGAAGTGGATCAGATCTCCGATCAGGTGATCCTGCTGAGCTACGGCTATATCGTCGCCGAAGGAAAGATCAAGGGTGTTCGCGATGAAGTCAAAGAACACCCGATGCAGATCCTGATCCGTTGCGACAAACCGGCCGTGCTGGCGGCTCGGGCGTTCGACCTTGAGATGGTGGTCGAAGCGAAGATCGTGCCAGCCGAGGGTCATCATGGGCCAGGCTTGCTGATTCGCACGCGAGATGCCGATGAGTTCTATCTCGCGTTGAATCGCATCGTTCTCGAGACTGGCTTGCGTCTCGAAACGGTTGCTCCGGCCGATGACGACGTACTTGCGGTTTATCAGTATCTGATTGGATCGGAAGGAGGCGGCGAATGAGTTCCGTCGCAATGCCCGCTCCGCCGGTGAGCGGTTCGAATGTCTGGCGCAACCAAGCTGCCAGCATCCTGGCGGTTGAGCTTCGCAAGAACTTCATTACTAAGCGTGGCTTCTGGATCTATCTGCTCGCGCTTGCCCCGGCTACGATTGTCTGGATTCACTCGATCGTTGTGTTGAACAATGGTCATACTCACGGTCTCGAAAAAGACACGGAAGTGATGGCCGGGATTTTTCAGATGTTCTTTCTTCGGCCGGCTGTCTACTTTGGATGCGTCGGCATTTTCACATATCTGTTTCGCGGCGAAGTTGTTGAACGTACTCTGCATTATTACTTCCTGGCTCCGGTGCGGCGCGAAGTGTTGGTTGCAGGTAAGTACCTTGCAGGGCTCATCACGGCGAGCTTCTTTTTCTGCGGTAGTATCGCACTGACATTCATGGGGATGTACGCCCACTTTCCTGCGCACGAACTTCGCGCCTTCCTGGTTGACGGACCCGGAATTGGACAATTCTTCGCTTACGTCTTCATCACCGCGCTTGCTTGTATGGCGTATGGGGCCCTTTTTGTCTGGCTCGGGATCCGATACAAGAACCCGATTATTCCCGCTGTAGCGCTGCTCTTCTGGGAATCGGCTAACATCTTTCTCCCCACATGGTTGAAGAAGTTCAGCATTTTGTATTATCTGAGGTCTCTCACGCCGGTTGACGCAGCCTATTCCGGCCCAGCCGCGTTGTTCGGTGGCGTCGCCGATCCGGTCTCAGCGCCCGTTGCCGTGCTCAGCCTGGTGGCGATCTCGGCAGTGCTCATAGTCCTCGCCACCCGGGATCTTCGCGGATCAGAAATCAGCTATAGTTCGGACTAGTTTTCTAACAACGGATGGCGTCAATCCGGACGTAACGGTGTTGGCCGCCATCCATTTCCAAAGAATACTGAACTGCTCATTACAATTCCCTCTGCAATCTAACTGCTATAAGCTCTCCCTCTCCGCCAAAAGCTCTCCAAAAAATCGCTTGTAATTCACAGCCGCTCCCTTAAATATAGGAACGATCATTTAGAGCGAACCCTCTTTGGATTTTGGGGATCCAATGGATAAACAGGCCCATTCACTAGCCGCGCCAGCCGCTTGGTGCCGGTTCTTCGGGCCGAGCCCCCCAGAGCCTTACCGGCGCCTCCTGCCGGCACTGGAGTCAGAGGGAATCTATCCCCAAACCCAAGCCACATCCGATCCACGGCCGGTCGTTCTCTTCATCGAGCAACTTAATGATTCGGTGCTCGACAAGATTCGGGAGTCAGCGCAAGGAGGACGCCGGCTCATGGCAATCGCCTTCGGTTGCACGCTGCCTATGGCGGAACGCTGGTCCGTGCTCGCCGCCGGCGCGTCCGACTTGCTGGACTGGGATTCAGAGAGTACGACGATTCCACAGGTGCTCGCAAAGATTGAGCGTTGGGATGAAGTCGAGATGATTCTCCAGTCGGCAGCAGTCCGCGAGCAGATTGTGGGCGCAGGGCCGGACTGGCTCGCGATGTTGCGGCAAATTGTCGAGATCGCTGCGCTTACTTTGGCGCCAGTGCTCATCACGGGCGAAAGCGGAACCGGCAAAGAGTTGATCGCGGGTCTAATCCACGCAATTGACCGGCGATCAAGTAAGGGAGAATTCGTTCTTCTCGACTGCACGACCATCGTTCCAGAACTTGCCGGCAGCGAATTCTTCGGTCATGAACGCGGCGCGTATACGGGCGCTGTGGGACAACGCGACGGCGCGTTTGCCATGGCTCACCGCGGCACTCTCTTCCTTGATGAGGTGGGGGAACTGCCGTTAACGCTTCAAGCCAGCCTGCTCCGCGTGGTACAGGAGCGCACGTATAAACGTGTTGGCAGCAATGAGTGGAGGGCTGCCGATTTCCGTTTGATCTGCGCCACGAATCGAGATCTGATCGCCGAAGGAAGCCGAGGCTCTTTTCGCCGCGATCTGTATTATCGAATTGCTGCTTGCACGTTCCATCTTCCTCCTCTTCGGCAACGTCCCGACGACATACTTCCGTTGGCTCGACATTTTCTGCGACAGCACTACCCGTCAACGGAGGACATCGATTTCGATGACGCGGTCTGCAAGTACCTGCTGGCGCGTGACTACCCAGGCAATGTTCGCGATCTGAAGCAGATCGTCGGAAGAATGGCATATCGTCATCCTGGCGGCGGCCGGATCACTCTGGGTGATGTGCCACCAGAAGATCGGCCGCGGATGGAGGAGTTGTCAGTCGATTGGAAAGGAGAACCGTTCCGGCGATCGGTTCAACGCGCCGTGTCGCTGGGCTTCGGATTGAAAGAAATTGGGCGATCCGCGGAGGAAGTAGCGGAGGAGTTTGTCGTGGAGCAGGAATCAGGAAACCTTCAGCGCGCAGCGAGGCGCCTGGGCATCACGGATCGCGCATTGCAAATGCGGAGAGCTGCTCGCCGGCAGACGGATTCATAACTCTCCGATCAGTCGGAGAAAGTTATTTCCGAGTATCATCGCAGCGTCATCTTTGCGCAAACCTAACGCTCGCACCTTCTCGAGCTCGACGCGTGGGTGAAGCCAAGGTCCATCGCTGCCGAACAAAACTTTGTGCGGACCGGCCCGCTGGACCGCCCGAGCGAGCAAATCGAATCGCCGCACACCTGAGGTGTCCGTGTACACGTTTTCGTAACGTTCCAAGTGTGGGATGAGCGCCGACTGAGCGGCCCAGTCGTCGGCGAAACTACCGAGGTGAGGAATGATGAAGTTGACGCGCGGGTACTCGGTCGCGAGCAGCTCCACGACCGAGACCTCACCCATGACGTCGTAAAGAACGGGGAGTCGAAGATCGCGCGCGGCTTCACACACCTCACGCGTGATCCTGCCATCGTGACGATGCAACTTAATGCCGACGAAACCGTGCTGATCCACAGCTTCCTGAAGCATCGAACGAATGCGGCCACGGTCCCGCTGCGCATGCACGAAAGCAAATCCATAGAAGCGATCCCTGCGTGCGCGCACCATGCGGGCTACTTCCCGATTCGCTATCAAGTAATCCGAGTGAAACGCTGCAAATAAGACAGTGCGTGCAATTCCGGCTTCAGTCGCCCATCGAAGGTAGGAATGGAGAGGAGCGTCTGTATCCCAGGGACCGGTCAGCCCATCTCCCTTTCCAGCATGACAATGGCAATCGATAATCATCGATCTTAATGCGGCGATCCGCCTCCACCGTAACCCGAAAGACGCTCCTTCCAATACCGAATCGGAACGTGCATGTGGCCCTTGTCGGATTTGGCGACGCGCAGATTAGGCAGCTTCATCGCATCCAACTTTTTCGCGTTGGGCCATGTCTTGGTGTCTTTCCAATAGAAGTACAGCTTCGATTTGGGGTGCGACTTAGCCCAGGCGCTCCAAGTAGCAGCGTCGACACCGTCGTAGAGGCAGTCGAAGCCCCAACACTCCTGAATGTTGGAGGAGTACTTGCCTCCGCGGGTCGCGGCCATGCGCATGATTGAGCCGCCACCAGAGTGAGCAGCCAGGACAATCTTCCCGACTGAAACCGTCTTGCCCTTGTGCGGGCCATGAGCTGTGATTGCGGCCAGTACCTGATTCACGTACCGGTCAAGTCCGCCTTTGTTCCCGAGCCAGCCAGGCTGCGATCTCGGCCCGAGCGTTGGCGCTACAAGAATGACGTTCTTGCCCGATTCATTCAGGACTTCGCGCAGCGGGAAGTATGGAGTATACGCTTTATTCCAATAGGAGACGATCGACTCCTTGACATTGCGTCTTTCGATGCGATGCCCATGGAAGTAGATGACGATGTCGACTTCCGCTTTGCCCTTATAACCCGCAGGAAAGAAGATGCCGGTCATCGGACGCAGGTGAGCTTCGGATCCGAGCCGGATATCCACGTAGCAAGATGCCAGCGGTGGCGTCGTCTCAGTACGGATAAGCCGCGGCGCGCTAGGCTTTGATGGGCCAGTCTCCCATTCTTCTTCTTCGGATATTTCCATCGAAGTCCCGGAAGGCGCCGAGAAAGATACATGAAGATGGTCGTCATGACCGCTCAAGTACTGCACCCCGGTGATACTAGAGTCATTAAAGAAGACTGCCTTCACCGGCAACGTCGAACTGGAGCGAATCGTGTTGACAAACTCCTGTGTCAACGCCCGCGAGTACGAACGATCCTTATAATCGACGCCGGTTTCAGCGTGGTCTGTCCGCAGAGGACGCAGATCCACATCGGTTCCATTCTGGTGTGATTTGTGCGGCTCAAACGGTCCGCCGCCTTTCTTACTGATGTCCGTGATCCCAAACCGTGGTCCGTTCGGATGACGCGCTTGCCACGCTCGGCCAATCGCCTGAATGGCGGAAATCGTCTCGGGAATTCCGTACTGACGATATGGCCAGGACTCAGGCTTCGAGTAGAATCCGGGACCCGACGCCGGTAGTAACGAATTCACGCCAGTAGTGGAGGACGCAGGAGTGGCCGGAGGATTCCCAGCGCCTGCGCGTACCAGGGCCTGCTCGGTCGCTTGGCCAACAACTCCGTCGGCCGTCAGGCCCTGTTTGGTTTGAAAGTCGCGAATTGCGGCCTTCGTCATAGGACCCAGGACGCCATCAACGGTCAGGCTCAAGCCAAGAATACGGTTGAGTCCGCCCTGCACCCAGCGAATATAGACATTGGCAGTACGATCGGCCGATGTCGAAGGCGTCGACGACCAAGATGGCAACACCGAAGCAGCCTTACTCGTCCAGCCCTTCAACCAATCCCAGACCTCGCCCTGAGGATCGTCGGCGCCTTGCGCTTCCGGAGGACATTCGGGACATTGACATCCGGGAGGATGAGGCTCACCTGCGGCCGGTGGCTCGTCGGCTACATCGGGCGTTGCAGTGTCAGGTGGTTCGGCAGCGGGCGCTGGTCCGGCCGGCGCGCCCGCCGAAGGAGCTGGTTCTATCGCCGGTTTCATTGCGTCCCACGTTTGCGGTCCAAGAACACCATTCGGCGGTAGCCCCTGCGTCGCTTGCCAGCGCTTCAGGGCTTCTACGAACGCGTCAGCGGTCGTGATTCCCGGCGACGCTCCGATTGTCCGCGCGACTTTCGGAAACTGCCGCTTCCAACGGAGCTTCTTTGCCCAATGCCGATTTCTCTTAACGATACTCTTCGGCAACCGGCGCCGTGACCGTGCAGTCGTACGGCGGGGACGACGCGCAGGCCTTGCAGGTCCGCGTCTTGTTGGTGAACGTCTTGTTCTCCCGATCATTTCTTTGCAGTCCTTTCTGGCGAAGTTACAGCGCCTTGTTTATCTCTTGAGCTATCTGTCGAGTTATGCCCCAACGCGCGCCGGGATCTTAAACCGGACGTGAAGATGGTTGTCATGGTTCGGCCACTTCTTCACACCAGTCACTGCCGGATCGTTGAAGAGAATCATCTGTACGGGCAGCACCGTGTTGGCGCGAATGGTATTGACAAGCTCTTGTGTCAAAGATTGCGAATAGGTCGACTTGTCGCGATAGTTCGAGTGTGCTTCTTTCCCGTCCTTGCGCATCAGCGCGAGGTCGACATCGATCCCCATCTGATGAGAGGCGTGGCCGGAAATGCACCCGCCGCCCTGCACGCTGATCTCGCCGATCCCGTAACGCGGACCCTTTGAATGAGCCGCTGCCCAACTAGCGCCAATGGCCTTCAAAGCGGAAATGGTTTCAGAAATGCCATACTGCTTATGCCGTAGAGTCATCTTGTAGCTGTAGTAGCCCGGACCGGATGCCGGAAGCTGCGTATCCACGTGCGGATGCGGCATTTTGCAACCGTTGTTCTCAATCAGTTTGCCTTCGGTGTTGCAGTCGATCGCGCCGGTGACCGCGATACCGACTTTCTTTTGAAAATCGCGGATAGCCGCCTTCGTTGCGGTTCCGGCAGCTCCATCTGTTACGAGGCTCAAGCCAAGAATCTTATTGAGTGACTCCTGCACCCACTTGTAATAGGCAGGTAGTTGTTTGCGAAAATCGGCAGACAAGGGTTGAGGGTTACCGCTTGTCTTACGGCCCGCTATGGGCGGAGCGCCTGCTCCTGCGGCTCGAAGCGCTTTCTCAGTGGCGGCATCAACGGCGCCGGTGACCGGTAGCCCGTTCTTCGTCTGAAAGTCACGAATAGCAGCTTTTGACTTGCTTCCAAGATTGCCGTCCGTCGCGAGTTTGATCCCGAGCGCTTTATTCAGCGCCTTCTGAGCCCATTGGTTGTATTCTTTTGAGCCTGGAACTGCGCCGCAAGCGCTTGTGCTCGAAGAACCGAATGGCCATATTTTGCCGAATGTGCCCTTTACGGTGTCCCAGATTTCCTCTTCTGTGTCCGTTCCAGCGGATTGGCATTTCGGACACTGACATTCTGTCCCTGTTTCTCGATCGACTCCGCCTGGCGCGTGACCTGCTCCCTCGCCTCTCATGCGCCGCCAGGTGGAGGGCCCTAGTACCCCGCTCGGATGAATGCCACGTGATTGCTGCCAGCGTTTCAGCGCTTTCACGAAAGACCCCGGATTGATTTGCCCCGGAGGCAGTTGAAGCAAATCCGCAATCTTTCGGCGCGACTGAAGCCATCCGAGACGCTGCGCCCATATGCGGTTTCGCTGCACCAGGCTCATTGGAGTTCCTGGCCCGCGCTGTCCTCCTCGCGACCTGCTGAAGCCCGAACGAGAGGACGAACTTAACTTAGGCATAACGCCTCCTTTATATGAGGCTATGGACATAAAGCCTCCTTGCATGAGGCGATGGCGCCGGCCACTGCCTCGATATCGTGAGTGGAATGATCCGCCCGTAGGAGAAAGCTCACGCGGATTCCCGGATGTGTTCGCCGCTCTCTCAGGAACAGCGCTTCGACACCTTGTTCCCGCAGGCCCTGATGAACGGCCTCCCCATCCAAGGAGCAAAGGCTCTGCACGGGGAAGTTCCCTCCGATCGGCAAAGTCCCAAGTTCCTCAAAAATCCGGCGCTGGAACAGCCGCGTCAACCGATCCAGTCGACTACGTGTTCGGTCGCCGTAGAGCTGATTCCATGACAACGCTCGAGCTGCCGCAGCAACATGCGCCTGCGATGGAGGACTGGTGTGGACGCGTGTTTCGCTTCTCGCAACGAACTCGCGAACAACATGAGCAGAACCGGAAAGAGCTGCGATCGGAGCGCCAAATGCCTTTGCGAGCGAGCTGATCACGACAACATCCTCCTTCCTTCCCAACTGCGCTTCGTGTAGAGAACCGCCCCCACGCTTGCCCCAGATGCCTAGCGCTTGCGTGTCATCAATCACGAGCAACCCGTCGTAGTTGCGCACGGATTGCCAGTACTCCTCAAGCGGCGCTGAAGTTCCGCACGCAGGACACATCCCGTCCGTGAGTACGATTGGTTTCCGCCCTTTTCCGATCCGGCTGAGCATCCATCGCAAACGCGATGGATCCTGATGACGAAACTCGTGAACGGGAGCGCCGAGAGACAAAGCTCGCTCAGCGCCCCAACGCGCTACGGGATAAGCTCCCGCGTCGACGAAGACTTCAGACGGAGTTCGCGCAACAACACCGAACCAGTCCCACAACAGATGCAGCGTAGACACACCGAGGACCGCCTGCTCACAGCCCTGCAAGCCGGCCAGTTCGGCGGCAACCCGCCGGGCTGAAGGCGCTTCCTCCAGCGCGGCGGGCTTACCAAGCGTGAGCCGGTTCCAATCGGGCAATTCCCGTCGGGCGTGATTGAGTCCCAGATACAACGCGGAACAGAAATCTAGCGCCTTGGGCTCACGCGTGTCTCCATCAGACACGCCGTTGCGTTTGCGTCTCCAGTCTGTTCTTCAGATGCACCCACGGCTGGGCGTATCTCGTTTCGGCATCCCTGCTAATGACAGGATCTGAAGTGAGATCAACTCCGGTAGCCGATCGATAGGCATGGATATAGCTCTGTACCTGTGACCGCCAGAACCGCGCCCAGTTGGCGCCTTGTCCAGGTTCGTTCACATCGGCCCAGTTGCCGAACCGAATGGACAGCAGAAGCTGTTCGCCCGCCACGGCCAGGTTGCGGAACTGCAGGACAGAAGTATCCGTCCAGCGTTGCAAAGTCTTCATTGCGTCCACGCGATCCATCCAACGCTCAGGAAGAGCTGTCATGGTTCGCGTGGGAAGGAACTCGCGGAACTCGGGGCGCGCCAGAATCCATTGCTGCATCAGATTCTCGATACGCGACGTTGTCGGCAAGTCGCCGTACTGGTTATGAGCGCTTTCGCTGAGGAGCAAATGTACTTCCTTCAATGCGTTCAGCACCGGAAATCCGTCGGCAACCACGGTAGTAGCGTCGTCGGACTTGTAGAATACCGAGGCGATATACAGCAGGTTATGAAACGCCTCGAGGAACTTCGAACGTACATCAGCCGCCCGCAATGGAGGCACAGCCTTGCCATAGAGTCGTATTCCATACGCATGCTCATATTCAAGGGCGCGACGCACCATAGTCAGCCGGTGCTGTTCATCCTGAATCCAGCCCCATAGGAGGTTGTTTAGCGGACGCAATGGATCGATCTCCATCATGCGGAGAGGGTCCTGTTCGCCGGGGCTGCGGACATTTTGGAAACGCATCGCCACGGCGTTCATCGTCTGGACTAACATTCCTTCCTCGAGCCAGTAAGAGTAGATCAGTTCGAGCATGCACGGGTGGGTGAGTTTGCTTCGAATGATCCCGACACAAGATCGATTTCGTTGACCTGGCGGAAGGGTACCTCCTAACAGATCATTGATGAGCGGTGAATCGCCCAACTTATCGCGTACGAGTTCCAGGTACGGAATCGTCGCGTCGGCATGGCCATTCAGGTCGACCAGGTAGTCGAGCCATAACGTGTCCAGTTCCGCCTCTGTCAGGTTTGTGCCCATGCGCTGATTGATCGAGTCCACGTCGAAGCGTGAGAACTGAGTCTCGCGTAGCGATACCGCGCAGTTGCTCATGACAAACGCCTCGGTTGCGACCTTGAGCACGCGGTACGCGTCCGAGTCGGTATACGGCAGGAAACGCCGCTTTGAGAGATCAGTGAACTCCTGATCGAACGCGTCGAATTGCGCTTGCGGGAAGCTGGTCGAGTTCAACGGCCTTGGTTGACCACACAGCAGGATGTCCATGAACCGCCTATAGTTGTTGAACCCCAGCGCCTCAGTGGCTTTCCGAATAAGGATCCACAGCGCGAGGTCGGTAGTCGGGCGAACGTCTGATCGCATTAATGTAACCGCTATTGGTCCCGCGGGCGCCAATGCTGCTGGACCCATCGTGAGGCTAGTGGCGATCGAGGGCGGCGCCGCAGTGGCGCGTCCCTGCAGGTCCACCGGGACGTCCACCGTATGTGTGACTGTCTTTCCTCCACCCAAATCCCAGATGCCCGTGACTTGGACGGGATATGTCCCTACGGCCAGTCCGGCCGTCGACCAGTGAACAACATCCTGGTCGGTTCTATCCAGTTTTCCGAAGCCTTTTACATCCCATACGAACCGCACGTTCGTCGTGATCGAGGGCTCGGCCTCGAGCCGCACTACGTCGCCTTGCGTGACGGCTCCGGGCAGCGGCTTGATGGTGACGCTATATCTGTCAGTGGATGGCATACCGTTCTCCTAAACTTGTTGACTGTTGATTCTGTAAAGCCTGTGTTCGCCGGGCGCTCGATAAGACCTGCTTTGCGCACGAAGTCGAAGTCTCCAGACTGCTGCTTAGCGCCCATGTCGTGAGCAGGTCCGCAAGTTGCGTGCTCTCATGCTCCGGACTGATCTTTCCTTCGGCTCGCGCCTGGCCGAGGACCGCGAATGCCAGCGCAGGTCGCGCGGTTGCAACTCTGCCGGGGTACTTGCGCCATTCTTCATGGAGGGCAGCAAGCTTTGCCGGAGTGCGTTCTTCCATCGGCAGCACATCGACGACGCGACGGCCCTTTAGCTTCGACGGCCGGAACGACGTTAGTAAGTCCACGAATCGCTGCATCTGTTCCTGCAGCAGATCAATCACCTTACGCGACTCGTCCGATAAGCCCTCCAGCGGATACATACTCTCCCAAAGCGCTTCGACACGTTCCCACTGCGGGCTTGGGTAGAGAACTGAGCCCATCGCGCAACTCAGCTTCACCCGAATCCACGGAAATGGATGTGGATCCTCAAGCGACAAACGAAACACGAATGCGCGCGGCAGACTCACGACAGCGAGCAGGCCCAGGGTCGCTGTCAGTCCAAGAAGGCCCACCGCCCAGAAGTCGGCGACGATCTCTGAAATACAGCGTTCCCAATATCGCCAAGCAACTACCTTGTCCGGTTCGGCATGCTGCCGATCCAACAACGCCTGACGGAGCTCAGTCACAAGGTCAAGTTGAGCGGCCGCCTCGTGACCGGCCTCATGGAGCAGCGATGCCGCTATACCGCTGCCGACCATTCGTTCGCGGGGTACCCGGATGATGGCAAGCGGATTTTCATCGCCGCCCGGCAATCGGGTTCGCGCTCTGCGGATCGCAGCGCCTACGCCACGATCGAGGTAACAAACGGCGGGTGGAAGATCCACATAAGGAGCAATTGGCGCCAAAGCGTCAGCTGCCAATACATCCAGACCAGCCACCCAAACGCCCATTCCATGCTGACTCCGCTGCACAACCACATCACTGAAGATGTCGATCTGCGTCAGAACGGCATTAAAGCGAAGGCGCAGTATGGTAAATCGTCGCTGGCCTTCTTCCGGTGTAGCGGCTGACCCCTCAGGTCCCCGCAGCCAATCGAGGTATTTGCGGACATAACCGGCGAGTTTGGCTTTGCTTTGCGCCATATGCGTTTCCATCGCTGCCTGCGCCTGGGGCGAGACCGTGGCGGCAGGAACCATCGGCATCTGCAGCGCAAAAGGCTGCAAGCGGTCGAGCCGGGTCATGAGCGCTCGGGCTTCTTGCTCCAGTAACCTTGAACCATCCGAGTCGGTTGACACGGCGGTTTACACTCCGGAAAGAATAATCTTGTTTCCCTGTCGTACCCAGGTCCCGCTAGAACCGCCCTTGCCGTTCTTTTTACCGCCACCGCCTGGACGAACAAGTCCTGGAATAAATTGACTGGCTGCGGAGCCGACCGCATCACGAATTGCCTCTTTGCCTGCGCTCGCTCCGGCGTCTGCAAGTTGACGCGCAGTGGATTCGGCGAAGCGAACGAATTGCCTTGCCGCTTCGAACTCCTGGTCCTCGCCGCTCAATCCCTCCATTTCCAAACCGAACATGTCACCCGCTGCCCCGGCAGCTTGACTTCCGATGGCAGCCCCCGCGGGTCCGCCGAACATGCCGCCCAGCGCGCCGCCGGCTAATGGCAGTACCTTCTTGGCGACACCTTTGAGAACAGGGGCCAGCTTGCCTGCCACTTTTCGAACGCCCTTTCCAATACGTTTGAAGAAGCTTCCTAGGAACTGATCGAGTTCGGCTTCGTCTTGCACTTCGAGCAGCTCTGATGCGAGTTCCATCACTTCGCCGTCGGTCAGTTCATCCGAGGTCTCATAGTATTCGGCCTCGTATTCTCCTTCGTACTCGCCTTCCCCGAGAATCTCGTCCAACGGAGTTTCGCCGGCCGTTATGTAGCCCGATGACGGACCGTACTCATACGAACCGCCCCATTCCTGTTGCGTGCGATCAATATCGTGCATGTCGTCTCCTGTTCCTGGATTGATGCAATCCACGAAAGAGTATGCATACGAGTGGCCAGCGCTAACCGCTTGATTCTTTGTTGAGGCTGGCGAACCGACCTTCGTTCGATGGTCGATTGCCGGGGATTTGGCGAACTTAGTTTCGTCGCTCGCAGATGTGGTAAACACGAGGAGTGAAAAAGTTCTCGAGACGAGCATTGGCGCATGCAGCCGCGAGTGCGCTCGCAGCGCAGCAGTCGAATCCCGACTACATCGGCCCACTTACCGGTTTCAACGATAAGGCCAGTGATCGTGGTCTCGATCCTTTGCCTAACGCGCTTCGCTTGCTTGACGCGGCTCCTCGAAAGCTCCGGTTCTCGGCGCGCAACAAATCGCAGGCTCAGCAATGGCAGGGACAGTTGCGACCAAAAGTGGTGGAGTTGCTTGGCGGATTCCCGCTTGAGCGTGGAGCGCTTCGACCGATCAGTCTCGAGACGCGTGACTACGGCAAGTATCGCCGCGAAAAGGTGATCTTCGATAGTCGTGATGGTGTCAGCGTGCTTGCGTATATTCTCACGCCGGCCGGCGCGCGAGGGCCTCTGCCTACCGTGATTTGCGTGCCCGGACATGGCCGCGGTGTCGACGACATTGTCGGTATCGATGACAAAGGCCGCGATCGTACCGATAAGGCCGGCTACCAACACGATTTCGCGGTGCAGATTGTCGAAGCAGGTATGGCTGCTGTCGCGATCGAGCCAATGGGATTCGGCTGCCGGCGGGATCCAAAGAACAGCAAGCGAGGCCTCGGCCAGTCTTCCTGTCAACCGGTGGCCGGTACGGCACTGCTGCTGGGACAGACAATGATTGGCTGGCGTGTCTACGACGTAATGCGCACGATCGATTGGATGGCTACTCGCCCTGAGTTCGACTCGAAGCGCATCGGCTGCATGGGTATATCTGGTGGAGGAACGTGTACAGTGTTCGCCGCTGCCCTGGAGCCTCGCATCCGCGCCGCATTTGTAAGCGGCTATCTGAATACATTTCGGGACAGCATCGGCAGCATCTCGCACTGCATCGATAATTATGTGCCGGGGATTCTGAACTGGGCTGAGATGTACGACATCGCGGGTCTTATCGCGCCGCGGCCACTATTCATCGAGTCCGGCAGTAAGGACAACATATTTCCTGTCGAAGCTAGCGTCGATAGCTTCAAGAAGGTGAGCGCTATCTATGAAGTTTTTGGCGTGGCCAATCTTGTCGATCAGGAAGTCTTCGATGATGCGCACAGCTTCTGGGGCAAGAAGGGCATTCCCTTTCTCTCCAGCCATCTGACCGCATAAGGATATGCGTTTCCCTTAGGCGAGTTCCATTACGCGCGATCGCTGCCGGTTTGCTGCCGGCGCTACGCGCTGCGAATCCCGTCATCACCGAACGCCCACGCGTATGATGGACTGCATGACGAGGCGGCTTCTTATCTCCGCTCTATTCGTGTCCGCGGCCGGCGCGCAATGGCCGCAGTTTCGAGGTCCAGCTGGTTCCGGAGTCTCGGACAGCCCAAAACTTCCGATCACATTCGGTCCGACACGCGGCGTAGTTTGGAAAACCGATCTTCCGGCGGGCCATTCCTCACCTATCATCTCTGGAGATCGCATTTTCGTCACAGCAGCCGAGGGTGGAACACGCGCGGAAATAGCGGTCGGCAGAGTTCTCGACAAAGGCGGAAAGCTCTACACAATCTGTCTCAACCGCCGCACTGGCGCGATTTTATGGAAGAAAGAAGCGCCGCGTCCACGCCTGGAACAGTTTCAGCCCACAAATTCGCCGGCTTCTCCGAGTCCTGTCACCGACAACAAGAGCGTCTATGTGTTCTTCGGCGACTTCGGCCTGCTTGCCTACGACTTCAACGGCAAGGAGCGCTGGAGTTTACCATTGGGCCCGTTCAACAACCCAAATGGCCATGGATCGTCTCCAATCCTTGTCGACGATCTGTTGATCATGCTCTGCGATCAGGACAGTGGTTCGTATCTTCTAGCTATCGATAAACAAACAGGTCGTGTCAAATGGAAAACGGACCGGCCGAACGTGACGCGCTCATATTCGACTCCCGGTGTTGTGAGACGGAAGAACGGGGTTGTGGAACTGATCATCCCGGGTTCCTACACGCTTGATTCCTACAATGCGCGTACGGGCGAAAAGCTGTGGTCGATCGACGGACTCTCGTGGCAGCCGAAGTCCACGCCGGTTGTCGATGGAGATATCGTGTATGCCCACTGGTGGGAGAACGGCGGCGAAGCCGAGCAGCCATCCGAGACTCCATCGTTTGAGGACACGCTGGCGCGCTTCGATACGAATAAGGATCGCAAAATCACTCGCGAAGAGTTTGAACCCGATCCGCGACTGCAAAGAAGCTTCGGTGATAACGACCTCGCCCGCGACGGCTTTGTCGATGAGAAGGACTGGAGCTTTTACATTGCGCGACGGGCATCCCGCAATGCTCTGCTGGCTGTCGGCCCCGGTGGCAAGGTCCTCTGGCGCATGCAAAAGTTCCTACCGAATGCACCCTCGCCGCTGCTGTACCAAGGCGTCCTCTATCTGATTAAAGACGGAGGCATACTCACTGCGGTTGATGCAAAGACCGGCGAGATTCTTAAGCAGGGCCGGCTTCCGGGAGCGATCGATACGTACTATGCGTCGCCGGTTGTCGGCGCGGGCCATATCTATCTGCTGAGCAAAGGAGGGAAGATGACTGTCGTGAAAGCCGGCCCCTCGTGGGAAATCATCGCAATGAATGACTTCGAAGACGAGAGCTTCTCGACACCAGCCATTGCCGACGACGCCATCTATGTCCGAACTCGCGGGGCCATGTTCTGTTTCCGCGAAGAAGCCGGCAAAGATTAAAGATCGTGCGCATTGGCTTACTTTCCGACACCCACAGTTTTTTCGACGAAGCCATACTCACTTACTTCGCTGATCGGGACGAGATCTGGCACGCTGGCGACTTAGGGTCTGCAGAGTTGCTCGACAGACTGAATCGCTTCAAACCCGTGCGCGCGGTCTATGGAAACGTCGACGGCTCCGACTTGCGGTCCGCGCTCCACGAAAACCTCGAGTGGGAATGCGAGGGAATTCGCGTCTACATGACGCACATAGGCGGTCATCCCGGCAATTACGATCGGAGAGCGAAGAAGGAGCTTAATCGACTACGTCCGGACCTCTTTATCAGTGGGCATTCGCATATCCTCAGAATCGAACGCGATCCGGTTCTCGGGTTGCTTTACATGAATCCCGGAGCCTGCGGTCACAACGGTTGGCACAAGATCCGGACTCTCCTTCGTTTCTCCGTGGATTCCGGCAAGATCGGAAACGTCGAAGCCGTGGAACTCGGACCCCGCGGCAAGAAAGTGTTATAAAACTCACCCAACTCGTTTAACCGCTCGATCGAGCCGTTCACCCACAAAAAACAGCAATTTACTAAAAAGAGCGATCCTTCGAGGGGGTTGTTACGTCTTGTTTAGTATGGTTGCCCTCGACACCATGCATCAAACCGAACTCGCAAACCTTCGCGAACATTATCACGCAGCCTTCGCAATCTGGGCCAGAGACGCCGCTTTTCTCCAAGCATGTATTTCCGATCCCAAAGTGTCCGAGGCGTGCGTCGAGTTAGCCCGACGACGAACCGCCCGCGCTGAATCGGCGTACCGCGACACTCGGAACCAACTCTGGAAAGCCATGCAAGAGCAGCGGGTCACTGTGCCCCATTAGCCGCATCACACAGAGTTCCGAACACATACCCCTGCGCGCCGAGTTCGTCAATAACTCGCCGCGCAGCATCAACCGCATACATTCGGTCGGCTTGTGGATTACTGTGATGACCATCATGGATAACCACGATGTTGCCCGGTTTGGCATGCTTCACCACTTGCTTGGCGACCCGGGGTCCTGTACGCTCGCGAAATCCGACCCAGTCCCAGTTCATCCAACTCCATCCGATGATCTTGTAGCCCGCGCTCGTAGCGCCGCGAATCATCGAAACGCTCCTCCATCCCGCATGTGGCCGAAACAACTTGCAAGGCCGGTGTCCTGTGAGTCGCTCGATCTTGTCTGCCGCGGACTTTAGCATTCCCTCGATATGCGAGGACGATCGCATCAGCAACCACCTCTGCCCAGTATGTTGCCCGACCGAATGCCCCTCCTCGAAGATCCTCTTCACGATCGGAGCAGTTTCCTCAGTGACGTAGTCATCGATGAGAAAGAACGTCGCTCGAACATTCTTCTCCTTCAATAGATCGAGCAACTTCGGAGTCGCTGTTGGGTTCGGGCCGTCGTCAAAGGTCAGATAGATGGTCTTCTCGCCGCCCGCGACCGGCATACTCCAAACCGTTGACTTATCGAGCACAAACCGAAACGGCGCGATATGCGCGAGAATTCCCACGCCGGCAACAACCGCAAGAATCACGACAAACACGCCAATTCGTCCTCAACTCCAGCCTATGAGAAAATAATCACGGCTAAATGAAGTTCGCGTTAGCGCTTGTCCTCCTCGTCTTAACATCCTGTTCCGGCCCTTATTCGCGACCCGAAGTCGCCGCCAAGGACGAGAAACCGATACCCATAAAGACCGCTCGCGTCGCCCTCGAACCGATCCCAGAGATCGTCACGGCGACTGGCGAGCTACTTGCAGAAGAACAAGCGACTATAGGAGTTAAGGCTCCTGGCCGCCTTCTCAAGCTTCACGTCGATCTCGGTAGTCAAGTCCAGGCAAACCAAGTCCTCGCCGAGATCGATCCGACCGACTACAAATTCCGAGTCGAACAATCTGAGGCGCTTCTCAACCAGACTCGGGCGAAACTCGGCATCTCTGATCCCGCGTCGGATGAGATCGTTCCCGAACAGACTGCTATCGTCCGCGAGGCCGAGGCCGTCCTCAAGGAAGCGCGTTTCATCTCGGAAACGACGCAGAAACTGACGTCAGAAGGTGTGCTATCACGCATTGACTCGGAGAAAGCCCAGGTTCGACGCCAGGGCGCGGAAGCGGCCTATCAGGCCGCCAAGGAACAGGTGATGCAATTGAGAGCCGAACTCCTGGAACGAAAGGCCCAACTCGCCCTCGCCCGCCAGAATCTCACTGACTGCATCGTCCGCGCGCCTTTCGCCGGCGCTGTTACTCGGCGTCAAGCGTCTCTTGGCGAGTATCTTCCTATCAACGCTCCCATTGCCACCCTTGTTCGCCAACACCCTTTGCGTATTCGCACCGAGATTCCAGAACGGCTTGCTCCGCGTATCCGCACGGGGCAACCAATCATTGTTAAGATTCAGGGCCAAGCTATTGATCGTACAGGTCGCGTCGTCCGCCTCAGTCCTGCGATCGACGCTCAAAGTAGATCCCTTCTCGTCGAGGGCGAGATGCCGAACGAGAACGGCTCGCTCCGACCAGGATCGTTTGTGGAAGTTCAGATAACTGTGGACCCAAATGCTCGCGGCATCTCGATCCCGCGCAATACCATCGTCTCTTTCGCCGGAGCGGACCGGGTTTATATCGCCAACAACGGCGTTCTGGACGATCGCCTGGTCAAGACAGGTCGCGCTCTTACGGATGAGAAGGTTGAGATCGTCTCCGGCCTCGACCCTGGCCTTGAAATCGTCCTGAAGCCCGATGGCCGCCTGAGCAAAGGCGCCAAAGTCACGGTTCAGTAATCATGCAGAAGCTAGCCGAAATCTGCGTCAAACGGCCCGTCTTTGCAGTGATGCTGATCATGGCGATGGTTGTTGTCGGCGCGGTAGCTTATGGCCGTCTAGGTGTCGATCGCTTTCCCGACGTCGATCTGCCCATTGTCAGCGTCCGAACCACTCTCCTGGGGGCATCCCCGGAAGAGATGGAGAGTACGGTTACCCGGCGGATCGAGGACGCCGTAGCCACGGTCGAGGGCATTGACGATATCCGATCGACCTCCACTGAGTCCCTATCTATCGTTACGCTCACGTTCGGTCTGAATCGCAATATCGATGTTGCTGCACAGGACGTTCGCGACGCCATCGCTACTGTCATTGCCTTACTCCCCCGCGATGCCAAGCCGCCACTGATCCGAAAGCTCGATACCGATGCTTCTCCAATTCTCACCCTCGTCGTCTCCGGGACGCGCACTCCGCGGGAGCTCTACGAGATAGCCGAGCGCCAGGTCAAAGACTCGATCGAATCCGTTGGTGGAGTGGGACAGACCGTCATCAACGGCGGCCAGAAGCGCGCAGTGAATGTTTGGATCGATGCGGATCGATTAGCCGCCTACAAGATCCCAATCCTACAGGTGCGCGATGCAGTTGCACGGCAGAACTCCGAGATCCCAGGTGGCCGCGTGGATGAAGGCGCCAGAGAACTCGTTCTCCGCACCCTCGGCCGTTTTCCCGATCCCGCTCGCTTCAACGATCTCATCGTCGCCACCATTGGCAATTCGCCTGTCCGTATTCGCGACATTGGCCATGCCGAGGACGGTCACAAAGAACAACGCACTTTCGCGACATACGACGGCTCTCCGGCCGTGGCGATTGAGCTACGCCGGCAATCCGGGGCCAATACGATCGAAGTTATTAACAATGTGAAGGCGCGGCTGGATCGTGTCCGCCAGCTTTTGCCCTCAGGTGTACGGCTCGACGTTGTGCAGGATCAGTCCCGCTACATCGAAGCCGCCTTCCATGAGGTGCAGTTGCACTTGGTCCTCGGCGCGATCCTCGCATCTTTGGTGGTCTTTCTCTTCATGCGCGACTGGCGGGCTACCGTCATTGCCGCCGTTGCGATTCCCGCGTCGATCATCGCAACTTTTGGAGCGATGTATTGGCTGAACTTCACGCTGAACAACATCACGATGCTGGCTCTTGTGCTGATGGTCGGTGTAGTCATCGATGATGCAATCGTCGTGCTGGAAAACATTTTCCGCTTTATCGAAGAGAAGCAGATGCCTCCGATGCTCGCTGCTATCCACGCGACCCGCGACATTGGGCTGGCAGTCATGGCGACCACGCTCAGCCTGGTGGTTGTCTTCCTGCCTGTGTCGTTCATGTCGTCGGTATCGGGACGGTTTTTATACTCGTTCGGAGTTACCGCAGCAGTGGCGATCTTCGTCTCGCTCATCGTCAGCTTCAGCCTCACACCGATGATGAGCTCTCGAATGTTGCGGCTGGACCACACGGCCACGGATAAAGCGAAAGCATCACGGCGTGGAATCTATCTTCGAATTGAGGAAGCGTATCTTCGGTTGCTGGGTTGGTCGATGCGCCGCCGCGCGGTAGTGATGGCGCTGGCGCTTGTTGTGATGGCCACCTCGCTTCCGCTCTACCGAATGGTTCGTCAGGAATATATCCCGACGAATGTCGATGAGGGTGAGTTCGAGATGAGCGTCTCGGCGCCGGAAGGGACTAGCCTCGCGTCGATGCAGGATGTTCTCGACCACGTCTATGCTGATCTCAAGAAGATGCCAGGTGTCCGCCATGTCCTTACGATCGCCGGCACCGGTTACTTGCAGCAGGTCAACAGCTCGCGTGTTTATGTACGCCTCGATGACATAGAAGATCGAGTTTTTTCAATCACGAGATTTGTTGAGAAGACGTTTCAGGGCAAGCCGGCGGAGGCGTTCCAGGGAATTTATTCGCAGCGCGATGTCATGTCGGCGATTCGAGAAAGACTTCGGGAATTCAAAGATCTGCGCGTCCGCGTCGGCAACCTGCAAACGATGAACCAGGGCACTGCCCCATACGACATCGACTTCGCCATCCGCGGTCCCGATCTCATCGCTCTCAACAATTACAGCGAGAAGCTGCGGCACGCGGCCATGAACGACATTCCAGGTCTCGTCGATGTCGATACGACGCTTCGTCTCAACAAGCCTGAGCTACACGTCGCCATTGATCGCGAGCGTGCTGCCGATCTCGGCGTCGACGCCTCAGATATCGCGTCTTCTCTGCGCATCATGGTCGGCGGCGACGACGAGGTTTCCCGCTATCACGACAAAGAGTTGGCGGAGGAATATGATGTCGAAGTCCGTCTGAAAGGCGCAGACCGAGGCTCGAGTGACACGATCTCGAAGCTTTATGTGCCCTCGACCAAAACGGGAATGGTCCGTCTCGACAACGTGGTGCAAATGAGCGAGAGCACATCCGCATACCGAATCGAGGGGCTGAACCGCCAGCGTGTCGTGGGTATCCGCGCCAATGTCGCGGGTGGCTACGCTTTGGCCGACCGTCTACCGGAGATGTTTAAAGCGGCTGATGCGCTGAACATGCCAGCCGCTTACAGCACCACGGTCATCGGTCGTGGACGCGAGTTCGAGCGAACGCTCACCGAGTTTCTCCTGGCGTTCGCCTTGTCTGTGGTGTTCATGTATATGATCCTGGCCTCTCAATTTGAGAGCTTGATCCACCCGGTCACGATTCTGCTTAGTCTTCCGCTGGCGATCCCATTTGGCTTCTTATCTTTGTGGCTCTTTCGTGACACGCTGAACCTGTATTCCGCGCTCGGAATTCTAGTGCTGTTCGGAGTCGTTAAGAAAAACTCGATCCTGCAGGTTGATCACACCAACAACCTCCGACGCGAAGGCCTCGACCGCACGAGCGCCATCCTGCAAGCCAATCGCGATCGCCTCCGCCCAATCCTGATGACAACACTGACTCTCGTCGCAGGCATGTTGCCTTTGGCTTTGGGTGCAGGTCCCGGCGCCGAAGAGCGCAGATCGATCGCCATCATCGTGATCGGTGGGCAGAGCCTGTCGCTACTGCTGACATTGATCGTCACACCCGTGGCCTACTCGCTGTTTGATGATCTGGGAGCTTTTGCGAGGCGTCGACGGTCACCGGTCCTCGACACTACGCCTGTGGCGGGTGACTGAAGTCTTTGGTGATTGTAGATAAACGCGTTAGATTGGTCGGGGCGGCGGGATTCGAACTCGCGACCCGCTGCGCCCAAGGAATTGGAGTGATCTCCAATACCTCTATCGTTTACTTCTGGTTTCCATTCTTTCCAATGGTTTAGGGAATCTGCTTTTCGCTCGAAGCACAACTCTAAAGGTGTCAATTAGATCGGGTTCGGACACAGTTCTGTCACAGCCCGATCGCTGTGTCGCTAACCGGCGCTTGTCCGCCGAGGATCGACACCTTGTCCAACAAGGCACAACACTCTAACTTCACTCACGCTGACGATCTGCTTCGGCGCCAGTACCCGAACCTCGTGGTCTCCAAACGGAGGTTGCGACAGGTCGAAGCCATCCAGATGGTGCGCGAGAATCGTGAGGCCGACAGGCAGAATCTCGGTTTCTGCGCTCGACCGTTCGTCTTGTGCGGTCTCCCGGTCCGTCGACCTCGCACCGGGTGTCTTTTGCATGGGCGGCGAAACGGGCAATTCATTCTTCAGGTGACGGGGCACCCAAGCTACGGTTTGCCCTGGGGACAGGACAGCTTGGTTCCAATCTTCCTGGCAACGATGGCAATTCGCCAGAAGACACACAGAATCACGTTCGACAGCGCCGCGGCCATGCTCGACACCTTTGGGATGCAGCAGGGCGGCTCTCAATATCGGAGGTTGGTCGACTCCTTCCAGCGGATCTTCGGGGCCACCATCTACTTCGGGACGGACTCGCAACGGCTTCCGGCAGCGGTAATTCATCGCGCCCGATTTAAGTTCATGTCGGAGGCGAGGATCTGGTACTCGCGCGATCCCGATCAGCAGTTGCTCCCCGGCGACTGCCAAACATGATCATCCTGAGCGACGAGTTCTACAGAGAAATCCTGAGCCACCCGATTCCCACGGATCTGGAAGCTGCCAAGGTCCTTTCCGCCAGCCCCCCAACGCTGGACCTGTTCACCTGGCTTTCGTACCGGTGCTTCACCGCGCGTGGGCGTGAGCGAGTTCCACTCTTCGGAGAGTTGGGGCTCGTGAGTCAACTTGGCAGCACCGACTATGCGAGACCTCGGAAGTTTCGGGAGAAGTTGGAAGGCTGGTTGAAGCTCATCAGGGCAATGTGGCCAGAGTGTCCGGCGCACATCGATGACGACGGTCGGGCCCTCTGGGTGGATAAGGCAGCTGCCTTGCGTCCGCGAGATTAGGGCTATGCAGAAGGTGATCTCGCATTAATTGTGTGAGGCGTCAACCGTTCTGCCCAGGATCAGGAAACATCCGAGACGCTCATTCCAGTCGCGTGCATCAAGTGCTGAGCACAACTTCCCAGGCCACTGATTTTAGGAAGGAGATGAAGGATGTCTCTTGTGATAATCCGAATTGACCTCGACACGGGCCGCTGCAGGCGAGGCTTTGTGCCGATCTGTATTTCCGCGACTGATGCAGACGGTCACCGCATTGCATTCCGATGGATCGAGGCGGTCATCCGGATCGCAGACTATTTGCGCAGGCTCGCGCGCGAAAGAATGAGAGACATTTGGCGAGTGTCCGGAACTCGCAGAACCTTCCGTCCATGCGCCAACGGCGAGAACAAGGTGAGGATTTCGGGCACTATCCTCACCGGCAGATTGTTGCCTGAGCGATCGGCCGCTAGGACCTTCGGCGCTTGGCTTCTTTTAAAGGTCTCGACATCCTCGGTAGGGATGGCGACAAGTCGATAATCGATCCACTCGATTGCCAGACCCGGTTCGAGAACAACCTGAATCTGAAGCAGCTGCGTAACGGAGTCAAACAAATAGCATCCAATCACGCCGCACTCATTCTTGATATGGTCGTCAGCGGCTATTGGCACACCAACGACGCCGGATCGTGCGCTTCGGTCACGGTGAATCCAACTGCCGAATGGACTGAGCAGGGCATGCGTGAGACGTGGGAGTGCACCGCGCCATTTGCCCGCGATCGCGATCGCATCGTTGACAAGGAGTTCGTTGACCAGTTGACCAGGTGAAGACAATGGGCATCAAACAGGTGTTGTCGATACCGCGGTCGCCCTGGCCCCGGGCCTATATCGAACGGGTGGTCGGCACCATTCGCCGCGAGTGCCTGGATCACATGGTCGTATTCAACGAGCGCGCTTTATACAGGCTCAATAGCTTTAGCGAGTACTACCCTCACAGGCGCACACTTGGCACTGGCAAAGACAGTCAGTGCCGCAACTAATCCAGACACCAGATGGCTGGCCGGATCATAGCCATTCCCGAAATCGGCGGACTACGTCATCGGTAGGAGCGGCGCGTGGCCTGAGTAGCCCTGCCTGAAGGCTCACTTCGGCTGCCCTTCTCTGACTTCACTTCGATCCCTCCTGAGCTTGACCTAATCGGCCCCGCTCGTTTGTTAGTAATATATCTACCCGACGCATACGTGGGGAATACTAATTGTCCTCGATCACTACCTGTACCGGTTACCAGAATGATCTGGCAACAATCCGACCCGCTGAAGGTACGCCCTCAATAACCTTCGTTTCCACGACAATCGCTATGTTCTTACTCAGCCAATCCAATTGTGCGTTTCTTCCTATCTCTGCAACTTGCACCGGGTCGATCACAAATTCCGCGGCTGCCTGCGAGCCAAACGTTTGCGGCCCCGCGAGGATCATAATCGCCTGGCCCGTACTCCAATCTTTCAGACGAGCTGCGATGGCGTAGTCCACGCCATCGCGTCCGCCAGGGGCCCAACCGGTGCTTTCCCATGTCCGGTGCTGGCCATTCACCTCCACCACGCGTGGACGATCCGTTCGGTACTCCAAACGATACGGAAGATCCTCTACCACTTTCAGTGTCCAGCGAGAGGAAAAGCCCCCGAGAAGTACCGCATTCTGGTTGTGTAAGTCAGAGCTGCTTACGTCAATCGCTGCCTTCATCACGAAAGGCTTCTTCATGTGGTCCAAAGCCACCGCCATCTTGACGAGAGCCTGAGCCTCGCCCACACCGAAGAAGATGTTCTGCCTCGTGAACTCGGCGTTCGGAATGACGTACCGCGTGACATGCGGCGCCAGTGTTTCGACCGGTTGAAGTTTGCCGGACTTAAAGTCTGCTAAGGTCTGCCCGCGCGGCAGGAAAGACGACGGCGAGGGAAGACTGATCAGAATCGGGCGGTCGCCTGCCAGGAGCGGTTGCCAGAATCGGTAGACCAAGGACGTGGTGTCGGCTGTGTCCTTTGGGGAACGGAGAAGCATCACGCCGAGGGCCACCGCGAGCATAAGAGCGCACCCAATGGCAACCCATTTCCAAGGGAAGTCGCCAGCCTTTGGCACGCCCGGAATTTCGATTGGAGGAGCCACCACATTCTGCGCCACGGGCAGAGGACTGAACGTAGTAGCGTAGCTCCCAACCGGAAGGTCGATCATGATGAAATCTTCCGGCGCCGGATTGGCGTAATACTTCACCAATCGCTTTCGAACGTCACCCGCCTTAACTCGAACCGAAGAGTCCGCGGCAGGATCGTAGTGCGGAAGACCAAAGAGATCCTGCGCGATGAGTCGCTCCGACAGAGATGCGATCTCGTTATCGATCGTCTTGTTGGTGATGTAGTTGAGGAACTCGCGACATCGCTGGCTGGACGCGAACGCCGGGCTCGCCAAGATTCGCCCAAGGTGCGCCTCAAGATCTGCGCGCGTGAATTTCCCAGTGTGCGCAGGAGCCAGAGCCATATTGTGTGAGTCCCCGAAGTAGCTTCCGTGAGTTTATCATCAGCCGTCTGCTCGGGCAAAGAGGGCCAATGTCGCACATCAGCTCTCTCTAACAGGGCGGAGAAAACTACTAACAGGGTCGTAACGGGGCTGTTACGGGATATCGAATCAATAACATATAAGACTTCTTGTATACAAACAGGAAAGACACTTCTCACCGTCGTCACGCTTGCCTATGATCTAAGCCAACCGCTGCCACGATCATGCGGCGGGTTGGGAGATTCCAGGTGGAGCAACGGCAACGAATAGGTTTGGGGTCGTTAACAAGGCGGGAGTTTACGTGCGCATTAGCGTTGGGTGTTGGCAGCGCGGCTCCCCGATTCGCATCCACCACGCCGCAGCTTCTTCAGCCCTCCTCTATTAACATCGGAGGCGACCTTGGACGGCGCGCTGCCCTCAGTTTCAACCGGCTCGAGTCCGACATCTACAGTCCGCCTCAGGTATTCAACAGCAGATCCATCAAGTCCTGGCCCGGCGACTGGGAAGGCCGAACGATTCTCGGCCTGACCCTGCTGGAGCAATATACGAAGCGGCCAGCCCGTCATCTGCCGCAGATTCTTCGCGAGATGCGGAATCACTTGAATTCTCTGGCCATGGATGGGTCCTCCGCGGCCTCGCCGAACGGTATGAGCAGACCAAGTCGGACGAAATTGCAGATTCACTAAGCCGCGTTCTTCGGAACCTGGCCTTGCCGACACTGGGCAAGCATCGCAACTATCCCATCGACCCCGCGCAACGCAAGGACGCGGGCGAGGCAGCCGGTTCGATTCTGGGTCGAATCGGAGATTGGAACGTATCGACCGATGTCGGCTGTGATTTCATCTTCCTGGACGGCGTGCGCATGCCGCGATCGCATCGGGATTGAAAGATGCGGAGGAACTCGTCGAAGAGATTATCGACCGATTCCTGGCCGTCGATCTCGTCGCCTTTAAAGCTCAGACTCACGCCTCCCTTACCGGAACGCGCGCACTGATCCGCTGGTACGAACATACTGGAAAAAAACCACTTCTGCTCGCGGCAGAAAAGCGATATCAACTCTATCGGTCCTTCGGGATGACGGAGACCTTCGCAAACTACAACTGGTTTGGGCGCCCGGAGTGGACGGAACCCTGCGCCATCATCGATTCTTTTTTGCTTGCCGTTCAGCTCTGGCGTCACACACAGAAGACGGCTTACCTCGAGGACGCTCACCACATCTGGTTCAATGCGCTCGGGCGGGCGCAGCGATCCAACGGTGGCTATGGCACGGAAAGCTGTACGCGCATCGCCGATCCCACAGTCCGGGTTAGCAGCTACGAAGCGTTTTGGTGCTGCACCATGCGCGGGGGCGAAGGGCATGCGAGATCGATTCAATACCTGTATTTCACGACGCCGAACGAGATCTTCATTCCGTTCTTCAACGATTCGATTGCGGAGTTGGACGTCGGCGGCGGAACGGTGAAACTGCGGCAATCCACCGACTATGCGTATGCCGGAAGAGTAAATCTCGATGTCGTTCAGTCGTCTGGCAGCGAACCCGTAAAATTGCGCATTCTCGCCCCGGCATGGACTGCCAATCATCAGCTTTCGAGAAACGGCAAGGCGACACCCACGGTGCGACGTAGTGGTTGGATCGAATCCACACTGCCGTTGCGGGCGGGCGACTCACTGCGGTGCAATTTCGATTTGCGCGTGGCCTTGCGGCCGCCCCTTGCGTCCGACTCTCGCGGCTACGGGCTTATCGAAGCCGGACCTTTATTGATGGGCGCGCAAAGCCCGGAGCCCGCAACAATTTCAAAAGCTCACCGGATCCGTTCGGTAGGACCAGGTATTGTCCAATGCGATCACCCGCTGCGAACCGCTTCGCGCTTGAACAACGTAAACGAACTTCAACTAGGACCAAAGGACCCGTGTACCCGCCAAGTTCTGTATCGCATCGTCTGACAGCGATGACGCCGGTCCCGAGTCCTCGAAGCGCCACCGCTTCGTCCGAGCCATGGAAGTCTCGCGGCCGTACGCAGGGGATGGGCCGGCTTTCCAACCCTGATTTTGCCATCGATGTCCAACTGGCCCGCCGGGTCCTTGGGCGGATCGACGACCATGAGTTTTTCGAGCTGATTTATGTGAAAACGGGACGCCTGGAACTATACATGGATGGCGAGATACGATCCGCGGCGGCTGGGGACATGTTTGTTGTCGCAAATCGTCCCTATAGTGTCTACGCGCCGTGCAACAGCGACCCCGAATACATGAGTCTTGCGTTTTCCGAGCGCCTGATTCGAGAATACGAACCGGCCGCAGACAGTTTGCAATATCTGATGCCGTTCCTCGATCAGCAAGACGACCGCCCCTTTGTAATCCCAGGGGAGTCGGGAGTTCCCGATCAGGCGCGACAACTCATCGAGAAGATGTTCACGTTGTTGCCGGCGTCAGACGTGAGACGCAAGCTGACTGTGAGGACGTATTTGAAGATGCTCCTCGTGTTGATCGGAAATCATTATGCAGACTCGGGATGCGCGTTTGTTTCCTTCGATAAAAGGCAGCGGGATCTGAATCGGCTACAACCAGTCTTCGAATTTGTCGAGCATCATTATTCGGATCCGATCTCCGTAACCGATGCGGCATCCGTAGTCCATATGAGCAAGTCGCACTTCACGCGATTCTTCAAACTTGTTAGCGGACAACCGTTTGTCACTCACCTGAACGGGTTGCGGGTGGCGAAGGCGCAACAACTGCTCGCGACAAGCGACGACTCCATCGCGAATATCTGCTATGGAGTCGGATTCTCGAACCAAAGCTACTTTGCGACAGTCTTTCGCAAAGTCACGAATGTGACTCCGCGGGAGTACAAGAATCGCGTGGGTTGTTCGCCCGATCCGGCGATTCCCTTTAACGATTCGAGCAGCGGACGGCGACTTGGAACAGTGGCCGAAGCTTATAGATAAGGTGGTAGAAGGACAATTCCTTATCATGTGGCGCCCTCACCCATTCGCTTTGGTTTGCTTACTTGGCGCCCGCCTTTCCGTTGCCGCCCCGGAAGTTCCGGAACGGGCGCAGGAAATCCTTAGGAGCAAGTGTGTCGCCTGCCATGCCGGCGACCGGGCGATGGGCGGTGTGCGCTTCGATTCGCGGGAATCTGCCATCGCAAAAAGCGCCAGCGGACACATCCCCATGGTGCCCGGCGATCCTGCCGCCAGCGAATCGATCGCGCGCATGCGATCGACGGACCCGCGCCGTAGAATGCCTCTCGGCCAGAAGCCGCTCACGGATGCGGAAATTGCCGTCGTCGAGCAGTGGATCACGGAAGGAGCCTCCTGGCCGGCAAACCGGCAGCAGGCCTCCGCACCCACCGTTCATTGGGCATACAAACGGTTGCAGCCGGTATCGCCTCCGCGCTCGACGTCAGTTGCAACGGAAAACCCGATCGATCGTTTTGTCTTCTCAGGGTTGGATCAGGCCAAAATTCCACAAAACCCGCGCGCATCGAAAGAGACCCTGATCCGGCGCCTCTCGTTTGACTTGACTGGCCTTCCTCCCTCAGCCGATCAAGTCGAGGAATATGTTCACGACACTTCGCCGGGCGCCACCGAAAAACTGATCGACAAACTGCTAGCGAGTCCGCATTTCGGGGAACGTTGGGGCCGCCACTGGCTCGATCTGGCGCGATATGCCGATAGCGAAGGTTATGAGAACGACAAAGACGCGTTAACGCTGTACCGCTATCGTGACTTCGTCATTCAGGCGATGAATGAGGACCTTCCTTTCGATCAATTCGTGCGCTGGCAGTTGGCCGGCGATGAGATCGATCCGTTAGCCTCGAAGGCGGTTGTCGCCACGGGCTTCCTGACTGCCGGTCCGCGCGTCCACACCGCGGCGAGCGATTCGACGGAAAACAAAGAGCGGTTCATTTACGACCAACTGGACGACATGATCAGCACGGTCTCCGTCTCCATGTTGGCAACGACTGTAGGTTGCGCTCGCTGCCACGATCATAAGTACGATCCGATTCCGACGCGCGACTATTACCGGATGGCCGCCACGTTCCGCAACTTCGACCGTGACGAGAAGACGCTTTCCCAGGCTCACTGGATTCGCGATCGCTTCGTGGCGAACGAACGAGCCCGATTGCGAGACGAGCGCATGGCGGCGCTCAACATCCCGGAAAGCGATCGTGAGATGCTCCGGTGGCCGTTGAATCGGAATCACTCCGGACAAGCCGCCGCCTATCGCGAATGGGACGCAAGAGTCCGATACACCGACGAGGAGTTTCAGCAGTGGCTCGGGGAAAAGGGTCGCGCTCATCTGGCGAAACTGAATCATGAAGCGAACAAGGCCGCGAGTGATGGCGAACCTCCGCGGGCCACCTTCATGCTCGACGAGTCGGCCACACCAAGACCATCGTTCCTGCTGGCGCGCGGCGAAGTGACCAAAAAGGCGGAGCCGCTTCAATTCGGCTTCCTCTCGGCGCTCACCCACGGCATACTACCGGAAGACTACCGGAAACCGTTGATCCGACCTGACGCCGACACTACGTTTCGCCGCACCGCGCTCGCGGAATGGATGGTGGATGCCGAACATGGCGCGGGAGAGCTGCTGGCCCGTGTGATCGTAAATCGCCTATGGCAACACCACTTTGGCCAGTGGTTCGCACTCCGGATGACTTTGGCATGCAGGGCGAGAAGCCATCGAATGCTCAACTGCTCGACTGGCTTGCCGGGGAACTCATCCACAACGGATGGCATCTCAAGCCCATTCATCGCCTGATTCTCACCAGCGCGACATACCAGCAGTCGACGGCATTCGATGCGAAACGTGCCGCGGTCGATCCTGAAAATCTGCTACTTTGGCGGCGTCAACCCATTCGACTGGAGGCTGAGATTCTTCGGGATGCGGTCCTGGAAGTGGCCGGCAGTTTGAACCATGCGATGTTCGGGCCCGCAGTACGTCCCTATATTCCGGCCGTTGCGATCGCCACGCGAACCAGTGATCCGTGGCCCAGGAACATCGCCGAAGGACCGGATTCCTGGAGACGAAGCGTTTATCTCTTTGTGAAGCGTTCCGTGAGAATGCCGCTAATGGAAACATTCGATGCGCCGGACCCGAATACCGCTTGCGGACGCCGCATGAACACGATCCTGCCCACGCAGGCGCTTGAAATGTTGAATAACGAATTCATGCGCGGCCAAGCGCGGCGCTTTGCCCGGCGAGTGATTTCCTCCTCCGGTAGCGATGCGCGGAAGCAGGTCACCGGGGCGTATCAACTTGCCTTATCTCGCAGTCCGAACGACGGCGAGTTGCGCGAAGCAATAGAGTTTCTGGGTAAGGGCTCCGATCCGATGGAAGGTCTCACCGACCTTTGCCACGTTCTTTTCACTTTGAATGAGTTCCTGTATGTCGATTGATTCGCGAAAGCTTTCCTGCGGAAGAATTGAACCCGCAGAGCCGAGCCGCCGAGACTTACTACGCCGCGCCGGCGGTGGATTCGGCATGCTCGCTCTGGCCGACCTGTTGTGTCGAGACGGATTGCTTCAGGCCGAGCCCACGCCGACGGAGCGTTTGCAAAAACCTCACTTCGCTCCGAAGGCAAAATCCGTAATCTGGCTGTACATGGAAGGCGGGCCGAGCGCAGTTGATCTCTTTGATCCCAAGCCAGACCTGACAAAGTACGACGGCAAGCAACCGCCGATGGCCATCGAAACATTCTTCGGCCGCCCCGGACCGCTGATGAAGTCGCCGTTCGAGTTCAAAAGAAGTGGCCAAAGCGGAGCGTGGGTCTGTGACGCGCTACCGCAGATAGCCAAGTGCGTTGACGATATTGCGTTCATCAAGTCGTGTACCTCGGAATCGAACAATCACGCCCCGGCGATGTATCAGATGAACACCGGACAGATACGCGCAGGATTCCCAAGCGCAGGCTCTTGGATCAACTACGGTTTGGGATCGGAAAACCAGAATCTTCCGGGGTTTGTCGTGCTGCCGACGCGTGCGGGCTCCAAGGGTGGTCCGGGCAATTGGGGCGCAGGTTTTCTACCGGGCTCGTTTCAAGGAACGACCCTTCGTTCCGGAAGCACTCCGATCTTGAACCTTGATCGGCCAGATGGGATGAACGCCGCCCGGCAACGTGCGTTACTCGATCTTGCGCAAAAGTGGAACCACGAGCACGCGCTGGCGCATCCCGGTGATGCGGAACTGTCGTCGCGGATCGCCGCCTACGAACTTGGATTTCGCATGCAAACCGAAGCCAAGGAAGCGGTCGATCTCGCATCGGAGCCTGCCTCGGTTCGCAGCCACTACGGACTCGATTCGGAAGCGACCAGAGTCTATGGCGAGAAGTGCTTGCTGGCCCGGCGTCTTGTGGAACGGGGTGTGCGCTTCGTCCAGATCTATCCCAACAGCGAATGGGACGCCCACAATCTCCTTGCCGAAAATCATCGCGAGCGCTGTCTCGAATCGGATCAGCCGATCGCGGCATTGTTGACCGATCTCAAGACTCGCGGACTGCTCGATTCGACTCTCGTTGTTTGGGGCGGGGAATTTGGACGGATGCCGGTTTCAGAAGGAACGCGGGGTCGTGACCACAACAATAAAGGATTTCTCGTGTGGATGGCGGGCGGCGGCATCAAGGGCGGCACAAGTCACGGCGCAACCGACGACATTGGCTATCAGGCCGCGGAGGGGCCGTCACCGTCCACGATTTGCACGCGACGATTCTTCATCTTCTCGGCATCGACCACACTCGTCTCACGTACACCCACAATGGCCGCGCCTACCGGTTGACCGATGTTTCAGGCGAGGTCATAAGGACAATCCTCGCCTGAACGGTCACTCGCCGAGTTCAGCTTGTTGAAACGCCTGACGAACGTGGGCCTCTTCCGCCCCTGTCCAGTTGGAACGCTGTACCATCAGGATCAACACGCGTCCTTTGTTCGGATCGATCCAGGCCTGCGTGCCATAAGCTCCTCCATGGCCGAACGAGCCGGGAGTAAATGCCGAGCTGACATCGATACTTTGTCGCACAATGCACCACGTCAATCCCCAAGCTGTTCCCGGGGTGAATCCCGCTTTAATATCTCCGGTTTTCAAACTGGTCATCTCGCGAACGGACTTCTCTGAGAGATAGCGTTTGCCATTCAGCTGGCCGCCATTCAGGATCATGCGCGCGAACTTTGCATAGTCCTCCGCTGTCGAGAAGAGGCCTCCATTGGCGGCAGGGTAGCGGGATCGCGAGGTCACGGACCCGCCCTGCAGTTCCATCAGGCTGATCGGCGCAGCCGTGAAGGTTCCATCCTTTTCATGACGCGCAGGCGCGACCAGGCGCATAGCCTGGTCCTCGCTCAAATAAAAGGTTGTGTCATTCATACCGAGTGGAGCAAACAGCCGCTCCTCGAGAAACTGTTCATAAGGCTTCCCGGAAACGACTTCGATAATCCGGCCCAAACTATTGATCCCCGACTGGCAGTACTTCCATTTCTGGCCGGGCTCGAACTCCATCGGCTTCTTCAGAAGCCGCGCTACCAGATCCGACAGCGTGCGCGACGCCTTTGCATCGTCAGGCGTGAACTCACCAAGACCCGATGTATGCGTCATCAGATGATGCAGTGTGAGGTTCGCCGGCTTGCCGGAAGGCGTCCGCAGATTCTCGAATTCGGGAATGTACTTGGAGACGGGATCATCTACCGACAGTTTGCCTTCGTCGGCCAACATCATGATTGCTGTTCCGGTGACCGGCTTGGTCATGGAAGCGATCCAGAAAATGGCGTCAGTCCGCAGCGGCTTTGATCCCGGCGGTCCGGCAAGACCCTGGGCTTGCAGATGGATCACGCCATCCCTGGTCGCGACGAGCGTGATAGCGCCGGGAATTTCCTTGGCGTCGATCACCTTTTGCATCGCCTCTTTGATACGGCTCGTCCGGGGGTCGCCGGCGGCCGTGGCGAACGCAGCTAAAGAGACGCCAACCACAAGCGCCTTCAATCCCATACATGTCACTTTCGCAGAATCACATCCACCCATCGGATGAGCCTTCCTTCTTTGACAATCCATGGCGCACGGCCGCCGAAGATAAGGTCTGTGTCGGCCTGCGAAATGGCGTAAAGATCGTTGCATAGTCGATTAGTTGAGCGCTTTCAAAAGGTAAGTCGTTCCGGGCGTGGTAGGAAATTCGATCAGCCCGTCGGAAGTGAGGCGAACGGGTACGTTTCGGCCGTTTGCCGTAACGGCTGCCTTTGTCATTCCTCGAATTCGGGCGGGGGCGCCCAGCTTCGACACGATCGTCAGCTCCGTTACCTTGCCATCAGCCCACCGTAAAGATACTTCAAACCCATTTCGCGCTCGCATGCCTTGGACACTGCCGTCCGGTAGGGCGCTTGGGAGCGCCGGCAACACGTGAATATTGTTCTCGTGCGACTGCATCAGCATCTCGGCAAGCGCGGCGAGGGCGCACATGTTCCCGTTCAGAAGAACCCACGGCGGATCTGCATTGAAGAGATTCGGATACATCCAACCGGACTTCGTCGAGTTATCTCCCGGTTGATAAGTGATTTGTTTGGCGAGCCGCGTCCAGGCCTGATCTCCTTCGCCGAGCGTGCCCAACTTGCGGCCTTCCACGCAAGCGACCAACCGTAACTGCCCGCATCGCGCTCCAGAAGCGAACGCTTCGCGGCTTCCGCCAGCGCCGGCGTTTTTGCGGGTGTGAACTGCCTGCCGGGAAACACACCATAGAGCTGGGAAAGGTGGCGATGGCCCGGATCCGTGCTGCGCCAATCCTTCGACCATTCCTGCAAGACACCGTCGTGACCAATCTTGGGCGGAAGCAGCCGCGAACGGGCCTCAGCGAGTTGAGCAGCAAATTCCGGTTCGCGGCCCAGAATCCGCGATCCTTCGATCAGATTGCTGAAGAGATCCCACATCAATGACATGTCACCCGTTGCTCCCTCGCTGATTTGCCCGGGCATGCCATGATCATCGATAAAGATGTTCTCGGGCGACACCGAAGGGTTGGTCACCAGGTGGCCATTTCCGTCATCGACTAGCATGTCCAGGCAGAATAATGCCGCTTCTTTCATCACTGGCCATGCTCTCTGTCCCAGAAAGACCTCGTCGCCATTGAAGGAGTAGTGCTCCCAGAAGTGACCGGACAGCCAGGGTCCAGCCATCATGAAGAGCGCCCAATGCGGGTTCCCTTGTCCCCAGTCGCCCGCAGCCCCGGTCTGCCGCCAGATATCGGAGTTGTGATGGGCTGTCCAACCACGCGCGCCATAGTTGGTCACCGCAGTAAAGCGGCCGTTCACTGCCAAGCCCTCGATGAAGTCGAGAAACGGCTTGTGCATCTCCGCGGTATTGGTGGTCTCGACCTCATAGTAGTACATCTCGGCATCGTGATTGAGAGCCCAGTTGGCGCTCCATTCCGGGCGCAGTCGATCATTCCAAATGCCCTTGAGATTGCCGGGCAGACCGCCAGGCCTCGAGGACGAAATCATCAGGTAGCGCGAATATAAGAGTGCAGCCAACCCGGAGTCATTTTGGATTCCCGTTTTAAGTCTCTGATCCGTCGGACGCGCATTATCAGCGCCGCCGAGTTGTATCTGAAACCGTCCGAAGATCGGCTGGTAGTCGGCGAGGTGGCTGCGGAGGAGGGCTTCGTACGCCTCATGGATCACAGCGGCTTTCGCGTCCGGAGATGGAGGCTTGTCGAACCCTCGATACCCCGTCGCCGCGGTGACGAGAATCGTTACTGTGTCGGCATCCTGTACGGTGATTCGCGACGACTCGTGGCGCACGTTTCCGCCAGTCGCCAAGACTTGAACACGGATCTGAAAGCCCATTCCTCGTTTCCCCGGATCACCGGAGTACTGGATTGCATGCTCATCATCAAACGCCCGCCGGTAATTCGGTTCCACATGCGAGGGCGCTTCACCGTTGAAGACCAATCCGTTCGAGGACGCCACTGAAACCGCGCCGCGTAACTGGCTGCTCAGGTCGATGGTGAAGCTAAGGGCTGCGGGCCGGTTGGACGTCCAGTGCACGACCAGCACATTGGAGGGCGCATTGGCGAAGACTTCCCGCTTGAATACGATTCCACCAGATTCAAACTGAACCCCGGCAATCGCCCGGTCGAGATCCAGTTCCCGGCGGTAGCTCTGCACCGGCCCGGGAAGCGATACCTGAAACCGAAGATCGCCCAGAGGCATGTAGGATTCCGTGTAGGGGCCCTGCATGTGCTTGGACAAACGGTCCGCTTCCTGATAGCGGCCTTCCTGAACGGCGCGTCGCACCTGAGGCAAATAGACGCGCGCTTCCGGATTGTCCCAGACCCTCGGCCGCCCCGACCACAGCGTAGATTCGTTGAGTTGCAGCCGCTCTGAGAGCGCCCCACCGAACACCATCGCTCCCAGCCTGCCGTTGCCCACCGGCAGAGCTTCGTTCCAGTTTCCTGCTTCGGCCGCGTACCAAAGCCGGTTCGATGCGGAAGCCGCAATCGAAGAGGGCACAATCAGGGCGCCTAGCAGCAGGGCAGTCTTTGTGCGGGACATCCAGCGATCTACAGTATCCTTCTTTGCGGCCGGGCAACTCTATCAATATCGAATCGGGTTCTGTTTGCATTGCACGAACGATCGGATCGCGGCTGGGAATGACCGCGGTCGACCCTTCCTCGTAACAGCAAGCACGAATCGAACAATCTTCAGCGCATTTCTTGCAGACTCCTTAGCGTTCCGGACCGATCATTTGTATATTCACAGGCTCGTATTACGCTTCCGGAGATCTTCCAAGGCCCGTGAATTGAGGAGGGCAAATGTCAAGACTACGAAGTCTTACCGGCGTAGCTCTGTTTGCGGCATGCTTGTTGCACGCTCAAACGGATAGCGGGTCTATCCGTGGCACAGTGACGGACCCGTCGAAAGCTGCCATCGCGGGCGCTATGGTGCAGGCTCGAGAGATTTCCACAGGAGTCGTCAGTACGGCAACGACCGAGGCTGCAGGCAACTTCACGCTACCAAGCTTGAGAGCGGGAACATACACAGTCTCCATCGAACATCCAGGCTTCAAAGTCGTCGAAAGGTCGAACGTCAAAGTTGATGTTGCCGCGACGGTATCGCTGGACGTCAGCCTCGAGGTTGGAAACGTCTCGGACAAGGTAACGGTGGAAGCAAGTGTTTCCGCAGTTTCCACCGAGTCAAGCGAGCAAAGTACAGCGATTCAGCCAAAACCGTTCATCGACCTTCCTCTCAATGCATCCGGCGGCCGATCGGCCGAAAGCTTCATTTTGCTTACTCCTGGCGTTACCGGCACGGCAACGTTTGGCGGCGCTTACGTGAACGGCGGCGCGCGATTCACGCGCGACATTCAAATCGACGGCATGAGTCTGACTACGGCAGAAGTCGGTGGCGACGAGCGTCAGATGACCTATGCTCCGGAAGCTATTCAAGAGTTTTCGATCGCGACCACCGGCTATGCGGCCGAGTTCGGGAACACCGGCGGTGGCGTCGAGCGATTTACGGTTCGTTCCGGCACCAATTCCTTCCATGGTAATTTCTACGAATACCTTCGCAACGATAAGCTTGACGCGCATGGATTCTTCAACCGGACGCGGTCTGTCAATCGGCAGAACGAATTCGGCGGCAGCCTCGGTGGACCCGTCATCATCCCGAAACTCTATGACGGCCGCAACAAGACCTTCTTTTTCCTCAACATCAATGAGTTTCGCTTCCGATCGGGTCCTGACAACTCGATTGCCAGCGTGCCGACGGCAGCATTCAAACGCGGAGATCTCTCGGGATGGAGAAATGCCGCCGGACAGATGATCCCGATCTATGACCCGGCAACGACACGCCCCGATGGCGCCGGTGGCTACATTCGCGACGCGTTTCCGGGAAATATCATTCCCACAAGCCGTATCAGTCCCGCATCGGCGAAGATTCTAAGCTATCTGCCGGACCCTGTTCTTCCCGGCGTGACGAACAACTTCCCGTCTGTGATGCGCACCTCGGTTTTCAAATATGCCTACACGGGCAAGCTGGATCAGTACATCAACAATCGCCACCGGATCAGCGTGAGCTACAACTACACGAAAGAGAACGACAATACGGCTGGGTTGAGCGCGCCGCTTCCGCCGCCCTTCGGCGGGCGCGTGCTGTATCGCTATCCGTTTAACAATAACGGCCGCATGAGTTACGATTGGACGATCAGTCCCCGAACCCTGAACCACCTGGCCTTCGGCATAACACGGCAGGAACAATTAGTGCAGTCGCCGACGGAAGGCGGCAATTGGAGTTCGGTTTTAGGTATTCCAAACATTCCCAACGGCGCGTTTCCGCAGTTGAATTATGCGCCCTTCACCTCACCCGGAACGCAAGGGCACTTCAGCACAATCAACAACACCTTCATGCTTGCGGACGCGGTCACATTCGTTCGCGGCCGCCACACGATCAAAGTAGGTTTTGACTATCGCCGCCTGCAGAACAACTTCCGTGCCAATAGCGCGACTGGAACCTATTCGTTCTCCGCAAACGAAACGGCAATGCCGACTCCGGCGGGCCGTTCCACGACCGGACTTGCTTATGCAAGCTTCCTGCTTGGCCAGGTGGACAACGGAACCATCACGGTCCGCGACATCACTAACGCGATGCGATTTCCGTACTTCGCCGCCTATGTCCAGGACGACTACAAGGTCAGCCGCAAACTGACCCTCAATATCGGTCTGCGCTGGGATTACATGCCACCCATCATCGACGCGAACGACAACTACTCGATCATGGATCCGACTGTTCCGAATCCCGGCGCGGGCGGCCGGCTTGGCGCGATGATCTTTGCGGGCGATGGTCCCGGACGTGTTGGCCGCTCCCGTTTGCTGGACAAGGTTGACTATAAGAACTTCGGCCCGCGTATCGGTTTGGCCTACTCGATCAATCCCAAGTTGGTATTCCGCACGGCGTACGGAATCAGCTACTATCCCACCGGCGCGCTAGGAGGCGGCAATACGAAGCCAGTGGCGCTTGGGTTTCTTGCGCAGCCCGTGTACACATCAGGCGATCTCGGCTTGACGCCGGCGTTCCAGTGGGATCAAGGATTCCCGACCACATGGCGCAAGCCCCCGATCATCGATCCGACTGTAGTGAACGGAACCAATACCACCATGTGGGGATATGCCGGGTACAAACCCTCCTATCACCAGGAATGGAATGCAGGCTTCCAATATGATGTCGGTAGCGGATGGCTGCTGGATGTCAGCTACGTCGGCAATAAGTCAACGCGTCTGCCGTTGGCCACGGTGCCCAATCAGGTTGATCCACGCTATCTCGAGTTAGGCAGCCTGCTCGTCCAGCCCATCGACAATCCCGCTGTTGTCGCGCGAGGATTCACGCCGCCATACCCCGGTTTTACCGGCTCGCTCGCACAGGCTTTACGCCCGTTCCCGCAATACCTTACGGTCGGCACCAGTAGTTCGGATGTTTACGGCTTCGGCAATCACCACTCTTTGCAGATCAAGGCGTAGAAACGCTACTCGAATGGGCTATTCCTGCTCGCCTCGTATGTGTGGGCGAAGACTCTCACGAATGTGAATTCCGATATCGGCGGGGGCGTGGCGCTGCGTGACAACTACAACTACTCATTGAACAAGGCGCTAGCGACTTACGATGTTCCCAGCCGGTTTGTGTCCGCCGCCAACTACGAACTGCCCTTCGGGCCGAATAAATCCTGGATGCGCTCCAACGGGATCACCGGAAAACTTGTGGGCGGCTGGCAAGTTAACGCGATCATGTCGTACCAATCGGGTGAACCCCTGCTTGTTTCAGCTGCCAATACGCTTCCCTTGTTTAACTCGGTGAATCTTCCGAATGTGGTGCCGGGCGTTACGCCGCGATTGTCCAATGAAGGCTTCGATCCGGCGAAGAACCTCGCCCTCGATATCAATGCCTTCGCGATTCCTGCCGCCTATACATTCGGCAACGCGTCATCGGTACTTCCGAATGCGCGAGCGTTCCCGTTCTACAACGAGAATCTCGGCATCATCAAGCGGACGCCTATCACGGAAAGCGTCAATCTCGAATTCCGGTTCGAAATGTTCAACGGGTTCAATCGCGTTCGCTTCGGAAATCCAGCCTCGAATGTCAGCGACCCAGTAAATTTTGGCAAAGTTACATCGCAATCCAATACACCGAGACAGGGACAGTTTGCGCTGAAACTCAACTTCTGACTGCGCGTCTGAGCAATCAATGAGGGAAGGCCCCTCGGAACCGTCTTACAGGAGAAGGTTCGAAACTACCTCCCGCTGCTGCAGACAAAAGCTGTGGTAGTGAGCAGGGAAGGAAAAGGCCCGGCAAGATTGGGTCAAGTAACATCCGAGAAGAAGAACGGAAGTGAATCACCGTATCTCATGTCGAAAAGAGTCCAGACGATATCAAAACCGTGGTTTGTTAGAAGGCTGCGGGACTACTTCCGACGGGACCTGTTTACGGGCGGAGCGGTATCCGGCATATAGGTGGCTTGATCTCGGGTGAGGCGATTATTCGGAACATGGGAACCTTCGGCGCCGAATTGTGGGAGCACACACTGCCTTTCGGTGGCTATGCGCCGCCGTCAATCCACCAGGCCGCCGGACGCCAGTTCGTCGTGATTGCCGCCACCGGCGGAGGAAAATTAGGCGGCAAGACGGGTGATGCCTATGTGGCCTTCGCCCTCCCGAAAACGACGAAGAAGGTGAGGGAATAAGTATGAAACAACTGCTGAGCTTGGGTTTGTTGGTGCTGGGTTTGCTGTAGCGGGTCGCGAGGCCAGTCTGTTTTCCAAGAGCAATTTGTTGGCGAGGTACATCGTTCCTTTTGATGCGCGCGAACGTGGGCCGGAAGAGCGCGGCAATGTTAAAGTCGCTCGGCAATACCAAACTTGCCTATGATTGGCGGGATAAGCATATTCCGACCTTCGATGCCGAACTCGATGCGTCGAATAAGCATAGGATTCGCTTGCAGGCTTGTTGGATCGCGACGGGCCCGGAGCCCGCGAATTCGAAGCCCCTGCAAACGATACTTGATTTCCTGAAACGGCGGAGAGTGAAAACCGAGTTGTGGATCTACTCACACCGCCGCCGCAGTTTGCCGCCTTTCGCAAGATAAGCTCAGCCAGGCGACTGCCGGTGTGCGCTATGTCGACGGAAGCCAATAAGATCGGATCCAAGGTTGGCATCTACAACCATGGCGGCTGGTTCGGCGAACCCGAGAATCAACTCGCCATCTTGCAGCGCCTGGGATGCCGAATGTCGGTATGGTCGACAACTTCTTCCATCACGCGCACGACCAGATGGAGCGATTTCCGGCTTTCTTTCCGCAACTGGTTCCCCATCTTTATGCGGTGAGCATCAACGGCATGAAAGCAGGTGGGCCCAAGATCCTCACGGTGGGACAGGCTCAAAAATCCGGGAAGGATCCGCCAGTGGTCATGATAAGCTACCAGCGATTCGTCAAATGCTGTTTCGGCTCACCCTGCTCACATCTTTCGTCACTGTTTTGGCGTTAGCAGACGAAAAGACCGATTTCTTCGAGCGCGACGTTCGTCCCCTGCTCGCCTCCCGCTGTCACTCCTGCCACGGTCCCAAGGTCTCCTTCGCTGGTCTTCGGCTCGATACGGCTGCCGGTACATTCTCCGTGAAGGACAAACTGCTGCCTGCCCTCCGCGGCGACTCCGGGCTGAAGCCCATGCCGCCCACCGGACCTCTGCCGACCCAGGAAATCGCCATTCTCGAACGCTGGGTCGCTCTCGGCGCGCCTTGGCCTGACGTGCGCGGATCGACAAGCGGCTTCGACCTTGCCGCGCGCCGGCGCGAACACTGGGCTTGGCAGCCCATTCGTGGCGTACCATGGCCGGCCAGCAGGCTCAACTCCACCGCTCCTAGCGCGGACTCCGCCACACTCCTACGCCGCATCACCTTCGACCTTACCGGACTGCCTCCCACACCCGATGAGATTCAAGATTTCGCAAAGCACAGGTCTTATGAGCGGGTGGTCGATCGCCTCCTTGCTTCGCCCCGTTTTGGCGAGCGGATGGCCCGGCGCTGGATGGACATCATCCGCTATAGCGAATCCCACGGCTCGGAAGGCGATCCCGATACGCCTAATTCTTGGCTCTATCGGGACTACCTTATACGCGCCTTCAATCAGGACGTTCCTTACGACCAACTTATCCGCGAACATCTCGCCGGCGACTTGCTCGCCGAGCCCCGCATTGATCGCCGTGATCAGATCAACGAATCACGCCTGGCCCTTGCTCATTGGCGCATGGTGGAACATGGCTTCCAGCCGGTTGACCCCTGGGAGGATCGCGTCAAATGGACTGACAACCAGATCGACGTCTTTGCCAAAGCTTTCCAAGGCCTCACCATCTCCTGCGCCCGTTGCCACGATCACAAGTTCGATGCCATCTCTCAAAAGGACTACTACGCGCTCTTCGGCATCTTCGCCTCCGCTCGCGCCACCCAGGTCGCCATTGACTCGCCATCGGTCCTGAACCTCCACCGCGACCGTCTGGACGCCCTTAAACAGCAAATTCGCGCCGAATTTGCCCGGAAATGGCGCGCCGAATTGCCAGGCTTGATCGACCGCCTTTCGCTCACGATCCGCAATGGCGCATCGTTAGATTGGTTGAATCCGCTATTCCCGCTCTCGGCCTCCGATAGCGAGTTAAAGGGTTGGCTCGCCAAAGCCAGCCAGGAGTTAGCCTCCCGGCGCGAATTCAACCAGAAGAATACACAGCAGCGCTGGAAACTCGCTGACCATTACGACAAGTGGCCGCGCCAGGGTGTTGGCGCTCCGGCACACGTCTCACCCGCGGGCGAGTTCTCTGTTCTTCCCGATGGCGCCACGGCAATCAGCGGTATCTATCCCAGCGGTGTCTATTCGCACTTGCTCTCCAGTAAACACGGCGCCGTCATCACCTCGCCCCGATTCAAGATCGACAGCGACTCCATCAGCCTGCGCTTTCTGGGCGGCAACTTCAGCTACGCGCAGCTGATTATCGAGAACTACGCCGTTCCGCGCGGTGGCATCTTCAATTCGCGCACCAGTGCCAAACGGGATGAGATGGGCTGGATCCGCTGGGACACCGCATTCTGGAAAGGCTTCACTGCTTATATCGAGTTCGCCACCCTCAACGAAACCACCCACGTGGCCGCAGACGATCTGGATAATCGTCTCAACCGCCGCCCTCCCTCACGCCATACTGGCCGATCGTGGTGGGGCGCGCAAGACATTGTATTCCAGCCCAATCAGCTCCCGCTCGAAGACGAAACGACCCCCGTTAACTTTGTGCTCGATGCGGCGCCCGCTACGGTGGATGCCTACGCCAAGCATCTCGAACGCCAACTCGCCGCCGCTATCGACGCCTTTGCCTTAGGCCGTATGAGCGATGACCAAGCCGCCTACCTCGACTACTTCGTGCGCCGAGGCGTTCTCTGGAACCGCCCGAGTCCCCTCATCGCCGAGTATCGCCGTTTGGAGAATGAGATCGCCATTCCGCGCCGCGCTCCCGGCATCATCGAAGAGGCCGGCCCGGACCATCCGCTGCTCGTGCGTGGCGACCACAAACGTCCGGGCGACTCGGTTCCGCGGCGCTTCCTAACCGCTCTCGACGGGGAACCCTACCCGGAGCCCAAGTCCATGCGTCTGGCTCTGGCCGCCGATCTTACCAGCCCAAGCAATCCGCTCACCGCACGCGTCATCGTCAATCGCCTGTACCAATACCTGTTCCGAGAGGGAATCGTAGCAACACCCGATAACTTCGGCAAACTCGGCGCTGCACCCAAGGATCTTCTGTTACTTGATGGCCTGTCCACGCAGTTCGTGGCTGACGGCTGGTCCATCAAGAAAATGCTCCGTAGGCTGTTGCTCACGCCAGCTTACCAGTCGCGCAATCTCCCCGCCCGTCGTCTCGAAGCCGAAGAGATCCGCGATGCCATGCTGGCAGCCTCCGGCCAACTCGACTTCACCATGTACGGCAAGTCCGTACCGGTCTACTACGCTCACGAAACCGGCTCCACTAAAGGCGATCGCCCCAAGGGCCCGATTGATGGCCTGAACCGCCGCAGTGTCTATCTCGAGATCCGCCGCAACGCCACGAACCCTTTTCTGGAGGTCTTCGACGTCTACAAGCCCACCTCCACGCGCGGCCAGCGCGATGTTACGAACGTTCCCGCCCAATCCTTAGCGCTCATGAACTCGCCTTTCGTAATTCGTCTGTCCGAGCAGTGGGCCGCGACGCTGGGCGAGGCTCCCGGTCGAGTCGATCAACTCTATCTGCGCGCCCTCGGCCGCTTCCCAACGGCGCTCGAACGCGACCAAGCGGAGAGCTTTGCCGCAGAAGCCAAGTCGCTTGTTCCCCTCGTCCAGGCCATCTTCAACCTGAAGGAGTTCCTCTATGTGCGGTAAGCAACGACGGTTCTACACTCGCCGTGACATCCTTCGGAATGCCTCCCTCGGCTTCGGCTCGCTTGCCTTTTCCTCGCTCGCCGCCCAAACTAAGCCTCACTTCCCGGCCAAGGTGAAGAACGTTATTTTCTGTTATATGTCCGGCGGCGTCTCCCACATTGATTCCTTCGATCCCAAGCCGCGGCTCAACAAAGAGGCCGGCCAACCCATGCCCGTCCCCATTGACCGCACCATGTTTAACCAGAACGGCAACATCATGCCGAGTCCTTGGGAGTTCAAACACTACGGCCAATGTGGCATGCCCGTCAGCGCCCTCTTCCCCCATATGGGCGCCGTCGCCGACGATCTCTGTCTAATCCGCTCAATGACCGTCAAGTTCATGGAGCACGCCCAGGCGAACAACTACTTTCATTCCGGCAATCCGCTCACCGGCTACCCCTCGCTCGGTGCTTGGGCCACCTATGGGTTGGGGACGGCGAATCAGAACCTGCCCGGCTTCATCGTCCTCGGCAGCGGCGAGATTCCGCTCGGCGGCATCAACGTCTACGGCAGTGGCTTTCTGCCAGCCGTGCATCAAGGCTCGTTCCTCTATCCCGAGCGTCCCGAGCCGCTGCAGGATATCGCGCCCAAGAGCAGCGCCGCCCTCCAGCAGCGTCAACTCGCCTTCATCGCCGCGCGCGATCGAGAGTACGCGGCGGCCGCGGCCAACGTCCAAGTGGAAGCGGCCATCCAGAACTACGAAACCGCTTATCGCATGCAGACCGCTGTCCCGGAACTCGTCGACCTCCGAGGCGAATCCGATGCCACCAAAAAGCTCTACGGCATGGACTCCCCTAATAAGGAGAAGGCCGCCTATGCTCGCCAGTGTCTCCTCGCCCGCCGTCTCGTCGAGCGCGGCGTCCGTTTCGTCGAACTCTCCCATGTCGCCCCTCCCGGGCTTGGCGGAGGCAACTCCTGGGACCAGCACGGTAACCTCCGCGATGGTCATGCCAAGAACGCCTTCATCGTCGATCAGCCCATCGGCGCCCTCGTTCAAGACCTTAAGAGCCGTGGACTCTTCGATGAGACGCTCGTCATCTGGAGCGGAGAATTCGGCCGCGTTCCCTTTGTGCAAGGCAAGGACGGACGAGACCATTGCCCTTCCGGCTTCTCGCTGTGGTTGGCAGGTGGCGGCGTCCAAGGCGGCAAGATTTTCGGAGCCACCGACGAGTACGGTTATCGGGCCGTAGAGGACGTGCTCACAATCCACGATCTACACGCCACCATCCTTCACTTACTCGGCCTCAATCACGAGCAGCTTACTTTCCGTTATAGCGGCCGCGACTTCCGCCTCACCGATGTCCACGGCCAAGTCATCCGCCCCATTCTGCGCGGGTCGTAACGTCCAAAAATTCAATCTGATTGAAACCACAGGTGCGTAGAGCATGTGCGCGGTGAACTCCGGCAAGGAGATAATGAGCTGCGGGGCTGTGTTGCAAGGATTCTGAGATCGGGTGAGAGTGCGAGCGGCGCCGGCGAGGGTTTGACATCGGTCAGCTAACGAGACCGAAAAGCCGGTCGATGTAGAGGTTGTTGCGCACGATGTCGCGGGCTGGTAACCATCGCACCTGGCCTTTCCTCATTCGATGGACTGCTTCATAACCGTCTACCGTGCGTCGCGCGGATCCGAATGCCCTGACGCCCTGCTTCGCAACAATACGCTTCTTCACAAACCGGTGATCTTGCTGCACGATGTTATTGAGGTACTGCACGGGCCGGTGCCGGCAATGGCGCGGCAGGTCGCCCGAGCGCTGGAGACCCGCGATCGCGGTCGGATAGGTAGGCGCGAGATCGGTGTTGATGACGGGTGGTGGAGGAGGGCCGTGGCGGATCGCACGGCGGAACAGGGTCTGCGCCGACTCTTTGTCGCGGAACGCTAACAAGAACTCAACCGTCGCTCCTTCAGAGTCCACGGCTCGGTACAGGTAGCACCATTCGCCTTGACCCTGACGTACGTTTTGTCCGCGCGCCAGCTCTTGTTTGTAGGCTTCAGGTGAGATCGCTGGCGCAGCGCCAGTCGGGTGCGTAGCGCTGCACCCATCTTTAGATGGTTGAGTGATCGACGTTGATGCCACACCGCGAAGCTCCTGAACTTCCCGGTACGAGAGGCTGTAGCGGAGATACCAACGGACGGCGCAAACGATGATCTCGGCTTCAAACTGCCGCCACTTGAACAGCCATGGTTGCCCGTTCAGCTGCCTCTCAGGCTACCAGCGAGGCCCATCAGATCTTTGCAACACGCTCGAAAATCAACCTGGCCGGCCGAGGGCGCCAGCCGTTTGTGTTTCGGGGGGTGTGATGGAGACCGCATAGCCCAGCCTGCGAAGGTCATTGATGGCACGCTTCGCCCGTGCAAGCAACGCACGCTGAGCCATGACTTCCGTATCGGGACTGCGGTATCGAACGGCATCGTGGAGAACTTTCCATACGATGCGTATCTGGTAATGCGCGATCGCCCAGGCAGCCTTTTGCGTTCCCAGCCGAGGACGCCAGCGATGAAAGCGACGCTGGGCCTCACTGCCTTTCGTGGCGATCGCTGCCCATGCTGTTTGGCATAGCGTGCGTCTAAGCATCCAGTTCCCTTTTGCCGAACGGCTGCTGACGGAAACACCTGCACTCTCCTGTTGGCCTGGGCACATGCCGGCCCACGAGGCTAGTTTGCCGGCTGAATCAAATACTTCGGCTCGTGGTCCGGTTTCGGCCACGATGTGCTGTGCCGTGCGAACACCAATGCCGGGAATTTCGCATAGGCGCTCGATTGCATCCTGATGCGGTACCAGAGCCTGTGCCAGACTCTCATCGATTTCGGCCATGTGCCGTTCGATCAGGTCTATTTGCTCCAGGTACAGTTTCAAGACGATACGCTGCGCCTCGGTCAAATGACCGCTCAACGCATCAGCGAGTTGCTCTTTGCTGGCATGCAGCCGCCGGTCGCCCAGTCTCGCCAATTCGACAGGGTCACTGACGCCGCCCACCAGCGCGTCCAACATGCGTCGCCCGCTCTTGCCCAGAATGTCTGTGACAACCGACGAGAGCTTGATCTGCGCTTGTTCGAGCAGTACCTCGACCTGGTTCCGCACTCGGACGACTGATTCATGCATTGCAACCTGTGTACGGCTTAGTAATCGCCAGTCGCGTTGCTCCGACGGAGGCACGTAGCTGACCGTAAGATCACCCGACAACAGTCGTTTTGCAATCCGCTGCGCATCGGCCTTGTCCCACTTACGCCCGCGCGGTGCGCGTGTCGAACGCGCCTGTGCCAGAGTTACCGTGAACTGGCCCTCAAGTGCCATCCACACAGGCCGCCAATACTGGGCCGTCGATTCCATCGCCGCGTGCGTCACTCCATGTTGCCGAAGGAACGCGATTAACTCGTTTAGCCCGTACCGCGTCGTACCAAATACGCCCGCAGCATGATCCTCGTCAGAGTGGTCGCTCTGCAGCACCACAACTACCACTGTCTTCTTGTGGACATCCAGTCCCGCGACTGTGCCATGAACCGATTCCATCGTTCCCTCCTTTATACGGCGGACCGGGGAGGACGACTCCATACGATAGTCACGCTCGCGGGCTACGTACCCCTGCTCAGCAGGTCTTCGTGCCCAATTATCGGTTCTTCCACGCATCCTCGGGCCAAACACTGCCTCGGAATAGATTCCAGTGTTGCACCGGCCTTCGCGCCCGGCCGCTGCTGCCATTTTCATCCGCTTCGGTGCGCCGAAGGCGAATTCTCAACACTGCCGAAGTTAGTCTGTGATCCGGCGGCCCGCCGCGGATCCCGGCTATCGGCACGCGAAGTGGACTACGTGAGTGCGGTGGTGCAGGCTCTTGCTTGGTACTCGATGACCAAGCGTGGTTGGTTCCGGCGGAAGTGACAATAGAACTTGCGCTCAACGTCTGCTCCCATCGAACCGCTGTCGCTGCGAAGCATTCTGCTTGCGCTGCTCGTGTCATTGTTGTGGGGCGGCAACCTTATTTCTATTCGTATCGGCGTCGATAGTGTGCCGCCGTTATGGAGCGCGTTCTGGCGGATGGCGCTGGGCGTGTTCTTCGTGACGGCCTGGGCACTTCGGCGTGGCGTAGTCATCTGGCCGCCCCAGCGCGAGCGGTGGCCGCTGTTCGTACTGAGCTTGCTCTTTACTGTTCAGATCGCATTGCTGAATTCTGGGACTGCACTGACGTCGCCGGGATTCGGCGTGGTGATCTTAAACTCGTATGCGGTTTTCGCCAACATTACAGGGCACTTCTTTCCAGGGATGGAGAAGCCGATCAACCGAGCCCGAGCTCTAGGTCTGGCATTGTCCATTGCGGGGATGGTGGTTCTCACCTTTGGCCAGAGCGCGTCGAAGCTGGCGCCGAATCCGATGGCAGGCAATGCACTGCTCGTCCTATCGGCGCTACTGTTGGGCGTGCGTCAGGTGTATACACGATGGCTGGTGCAGCACATAGAGCCGACGAGGACCGTCGTCTGGCAGATCGCTGGGTCGGTCCCTCTGTTTCTCGCGATGGCAGCCGCGTGCGAGCCCCCCGTGCACGGCCATTTGACGCGAGAGGCGGTGATCGCGATTTTGTACCAGGGCGCGATCGTGGCGGGGATCTGCTTCATCATCTGGGCCGAGTTGTTGAAGCGCCATGCAGCCGGGACGTTGTCGATGTTTGCGTTCCTGGTCCCGATTACGGGGATTGCTCTGAGTTCCGTGTTCTTCGACGAACCCCTGCGAATTACGTTGCTCGCGGGCGGCGTGTTGGTTTTGGGTGGGGTCTATGTCGTCACGCGGGACTGACTTAGTTTCGAGTCGGTGTATAGCCACCCGCAAGACCGCACGCTTGATGCGGCCTTGCTTCGTCGACTTACCGTATAACGCCCCATGCCGAAACTGCCGCCGTATGCCCGATGTGGCGCCTGCCACGATGTCGCCAGGAACGGCGACACACCAGAATCACTCGAGCTTTCCCCTAGAGGGTCTCACCTCACAAACAATAGTTTTGGCACAGTTTCGGATACAGTTCCCAAGGCGAGTATATGCAGGCTCCCCACTTGCGCCACTAGCGCACCTGCCTAAATATCAGATGCGTTAGTATGACCCCTGCTATGTGACTGAAATGAAATGGTCGGGGCGGCGGGATTCGAACCCGCGACCCCCTGCGCCCAAGGAATGGGCGTGGTCTCCAATAACTCCATCGTTTACTTCTGGTTTTCATTCTTTCCAATAGTTTAGGGAATCTGCTTTTCGCTCAGAAGCACAACTCTAAACGTGTCAATGAGATCGGGTTCGGACACAGTTCTGTCACAGCCCGATCCGCTGTGTCGCTAACCGGCGCTTGTCGCCGAGGATCGACACTTTGTCCAACAAGACACAACACTCTAACCTCACTCACGCTGGCGATCTGCTTCGGCGCCAGTGCCCGAATCTCATCGTCTCCAAACGGAGGCTGCGACAGGTCGAGGCGATCCAGATGGTCCGCGAGAACCGCGAGGCCGACAGGCAGAATCTCGGTTTCTGCGCCCGCCCGTTCGTGCTCTGCGGTCTCCCGGTCCGGCGACCTCCCACCGGGTGTCTTCTGCATGAGCGCCGAAACGGGCAGTTCGTTCTTCAGGTAACCGGGCACCCGAGCTACGGCTTACCGTGGGGCCAGGACCGCCTGGTCCCAATCTTCCTCGCCACGATGGCAATCCGCCAGAAGACGCCGAGAATCACGTTCGACAGCGCCGCGGCCATGCTCGACACGTTCGGAATGCAACAGGGCGGCTCACAGTATCGGAGGCTGGTGGACTCCTTCCAGCGGATCTTCGGGGCCACCATCTACTTCGGAACGGACTCGCAACGGCTTCCGGCAGCGGTCATTCATCGAGCCCGATTCAACTTCATGTCGGAGGCCCGGATCTGGTACTCACGCGATCCGGATCAGAAGTTGCTGCCCGGCGACTGCCAGAACATGATCATCCTGAGCGACGAGTTCTACAGAGAGATCCTGAGCCACCCGATTCCCACGGATCTGGAAGCTGCCAAGGTCCTTTCGGCCAGCCCCGCAGCGCTCGATCTGTTCACCTGGCTTTCGTACCGGTGCTTCACCGCGCGTGGCCGCGAGCGAGTTCCATTGTTCGGAGAGTTGGGGCTGGTGAGTCAACTTGGCAGCACCGACTATGCCAGACCTCGAAAGTTCCGCGAGAAGTTGGAAGGCTGGTTGAAACTCGTCAGGGCAATGTGGCCAGAGTGTCCGGCGCATATCGACGAGGACGGCCGGGCGCTCTGGGTGGATAAGGCTGCTGCCTTGCGTCCGCGAGATTAGGGCGATGCACGGAAGGTGATCTCGCATTAATTGTGTGAGGCGTCAACCGTATCTGCCCAGGATCAGGAAACATCCGAGACGCACATTCCAATCCGCGTGCATCAAGTGCTGAGCACAACTTCCCAGGCCACTGAGTTTTCAGGAAGGAGATGAAGGATGTCTCTTGTGACCATCCCATTTGACCTCGACACGGGCCGCTGTCAGGCGAGGCTTTGTGCCGATCTGTATTTCCGCGACTGATGCAGACGGTCACCGCATTGCATGGCGATGGATCGAGGCGGTCATCCGGATCGCAGACTATTTGCGCAGGCTCGCGAGCGAAAGTATAGGGGACATCTGGCGAGTGTCGGAACTCGCGGAACTTTCGGTCCACGCTCAATGGCGAAAACACCGCGAGGATTTCGGGAACTATCCTCACCGGCGGATTGCTGCGTATGCGCGTTGGGCCGCCGAAGACCTTCGGTGCGGAGGCGCTCGGCTTCGTAGAGGACTCGACATCCTGCTTGGCGATGGGGAACAATACGTTCATCTATACGCAAAGCCAACGCGCCAACAACAACGGTACGAGCGCGTTGCTATCTGGAGGAACGAGGGACGAGAGACTTGCCCGCGGTTCGACACCAGCGTCTTTTCGCAGCCGGATTCATTTACGCTTTGCAATGCAGGCCGGACCTTGCCCGATGTTCGCAACCCCGGCATCTATACGCACGATCTCTCGTTTTCAAGAACACCTTCTTCGGCGCCGATGGGCGCCTCAACTTGCAGTACCGGTTGGAGATATTCTCCGCTTTCAATCAACCTCTTTTCGGCGGCCCGAATACGCTGGTCGGAAGACCGACGTTGGGACGATCAGCTCAGCGGGCGGATCTCGCCAGATCCAGATGGCGCTAAAGCTGCTCTGGTAGGGAGGAGAGAGGAAAGCGCATCGAGCTGTCCACCCTTGACGCCGACTGTTGTCCCGACGCTCGAATAATTGCTTAGCTGAGTGTATACTTCTAGCTACTATCTACGTCGCTAGACCGTCACTCTCGGGGGCTTTTCATGCTACACGCAAGAACTCTCTTCGTAGGACTTTTTCTGACGTTTGCTGGCGCGAGTCTCCTCGGCCAAACTGTTTCCACGCAAATCCTGGGTACTGTAACGGACTCATCCGGCGCAGTGATTTCCGGAGCCACCATCACTGCCAAGCGACCGGCTACGGGCGACATGCGCACGGCGATCACGAACGAAACAGGGAACTATACATTTCCTCTGCTTGACATCGGTGAATACGAGGTAAGCTGCACCGCCCCAGGATTCAAGACCGAAGTGAGATCCGGTATCGAACTCCAGCTTCAGCAGAAGGCTCGCCTAGATTTTGTGTTGCAGGTCGGGCAACAGGCGGAGACCGTGGAGGTCTCAGGCAGGGCTCTGCTGCTTCGCACCGAAGATGCAACCCTAGGCTCAGTGGTTGAAGAAAAACGGATTATCGAACTGCCCCTGAACGGACGCAACTTCGCACAACTCGCCACATTAATGCCGGGAGTTCAATTCGGCGCGAGCCGCATGGGATTGAATGGGCAAGGGACGATTGCTTCCGTGTTGGCAATGCCAGGACAGATTGCAGGAATCTCTGCGAACGGTCAGCGGGACGCCAATCAAAACATCACGGTCGATGGAGTAGTGGCTGTAGATTCGCATCACAGCGCAATGTTGTTTTCGCCATCGATTGAAGCGATTGAGGAGTTCAAGATTCAAAGCGCCGTGTACTCGGCGGAATTTGGAATGAACTCGGGGGCGCAAGCAAATCTTGCCATCAAATCGGGAACCAACCAGTTTCATGGAACAGTGTTCGAATTCTTGCGCAACGATGCTCTTGATGCGCGAGGTTACTTCCTGTCGCCTACTGCTCAGAAAAACAAATTGAGGCGCAATAGCTTCGGTGGAGTTCTGTCCGGTCCCGTGAAGATTCCCAAGCTTTACAACGGCACAGATCGCACGTTTTTCCTTGTGAACTATGAGGGCCGGCGCGAACGCCGCGGCACACCGGGGACGGCCGCTGTACCAACACTGGAAATGAGAAACGGAGACTTTTCCGAGCTACTGGTTCCGGGGAACCGCTGGTATCCGGCAGATACCTCGCCTCGTGTGATCACCGGAGTGGGTAGCAACGTTCCCTTTCCAAATAATCGGATTCCTGCCAGCCTGATCAACCCGGTGTCGACCAACTTGCTCACAGCCACGGAGGGGAGCCCTTTTCCCGAAGGAGGATTTATTGCGCTCCCAAATCAGGACGCCCTGGCGCGGCAGCGCCGCAGCACATTAAACCTGACGGGATTGAATAACCAGGTGCTTGACAGCGACCAATATATGGGACGCGCTGACCATCGATTTAGCGACAACGACCGGATCTTCGCCCACTACATCATCGTGGACTCGACGTTTATCGACGATCCGGTCACGCGAGTGGCGCTTACAAATACAGACTACCGGGCGCAGCATTTCGCCATCGGCTACACGAAGATTCTCAGCCCCTCCTGGCTTAACGAATTTCGTTTCGGAATGAACCGCATGCGCGTATTGCAAGGCGGATTGCAAACCGGCACTGACTTCACCCAGCGCGACCTCGGGCTCGACTTCCGGGTGGTCGCTGATGGCAACCGACCGCTCACCTCGTTTGAAGAAGGACTGCCAAACATCGGTATCGACGGGTATGCCGGGCCAACGTCCGGTAATGTGCAGTTCAACAAGAAGATAGTTTGGGAATGGTCGGATAACATGACGAAAACCAGTGGACGCCACAACTATAAATTTGGCGGGCTCTATCGGTACAACATGGTCGATTCCGCCGGAGCCAATCTACCTCGTGGATCTCTTTCGTTCACGCGGGACATCACGGGAATACCGGACGCATTTGCGGCCTTTATGATCGGTATTCCTATCTCGTCGAACTCAGCAGAAGGCGCTCCTGAAGCATTCATCCGACAGAGTAAAGTCGGATTGTACGTTCTCGATGATTACAAAGTAAACAACCGGCTATCCCTGAACATTGGTCTCCGCTGGGATTGGTTCGGACCGGTTACAGACGCGCAGGGCAGAATTAGAAACCTCTCCTTCGAAGGAAACGACATCAAGAATATCAATGGCTTCACCGCCCCTATGCTGGTCCCAAATCCTGACATCCGCGAACAACTTTATCGAATTAACTGGAAGCAATTCATGCCACGCCTCGGCGTGGCTTATCGGCTAACCGATACCACGGTGTTGCGTTTAGGCAGCGGAAATTTCTACAACGCTCAGCAGACGAATAACTTCAGCATTCTCAATTTGAACCCTCCCTTTTCGGGGTCGATTGTGTTCCAAAACGATCGCAACCAGCCTACTGCCACCATCCAGGAGCCCTTTCTTGGCTCACCGGTCACAGGAACACCGGCAGCTCTCGTAATGCTGGGCTATCTACAGGAGGATGGTCAATCTTTCTACAAGAACAATCACATTTGGCAATGGTCAGCCGAAATCGAAAAGGGCTGGGGCAACGAGTGGGTCACCGCAGTGGCCTATGTTGGGAGCGCTGCTTCGAATCTGGAGAACACGGTACCGAATCTGAACAACCCCGATCCAGGCCCCGGGGCCGTGCAGTCAAGGCGTCCGTTCCAATACTATGTGGATTCCCGCAATCCCAACACGTTGCTTCCTTTGGGAACGATTCGTCGGCTGGAAAGCTGGGCGAGCAGCAACTACAATGCGCTGCAAGCAAGGGCGGAAAAGAGGTTCTCCCACGGACTTACCTTTAACGGAGCTTTCACGTACCAGCGCGCTCATGCGATCGCGTACGGCGCCAATGAAGGCGCGGGCTTTGGCCAGAACGTCGTTCAAAATCCCCGAAACCGCGAGGCTGATTATGGCCGTTCGAACATTGACCAGCGGCTTCGGTTTGTGTGGAGCAACGTTTATGAGCTTCCCTGGATGCGCCAAACGAAGGGATTTCGGGGGCTCATGTTTGGCGGCTGGGCAATCAACAGCATTATCGTGCTGCAATCGGGTTTGCCTGTGACAATCAACCAGAACGGGGACTCTCACAACACGGGGGCGCAAAGCAATCCACGACCGCACGTCGTGACGGCAGTCCCGCGGGTGTGGCCCGAGCGTTCCGTCACAAAGTGGTTCAACACCGCCGCTTACGTACGTTCCAAGTACGAGGGGTCAACGGGCGAAGGGCTGTACTTGCCCGGAACCCTGGGCTATGGAAATGTCGGTGTCGGTACCATTGACGCTCCGGCTACGAAGACGATCGATTTCGCATTGTTCAAGGAGTTCCGAGTTCACGAAGGGCATGTGATTCAGTTTCGTTGGGAGGCTTTTAACTTCCTCAACACGCCGCAGTTCAGTGCGCCTGACCGAACGCTCGGCAGTGCAACGTTCGGCCAGATCACCTCGACCGTTGTGAACAATCGGGAAATGCAATTCGGCCTGAAATACAGATTTTAGGTAGGCAGTCTCTCACCGGAGACGATCCGCTATACTCGCACACGATCGTACGGCGGCAATGGGCCTCGCATGAACAGAGACTCTCGTTGCGCTCGGTATCGGACGTTCAGGTGGGGTGTTTCTACCTTCTCGCCTTTCTTGAAGGAAGAGTTCATCAACGCTTCAATCGCGCCAGTTGCAAGCAGCGTACGCTCGGGTGGATAGAATTCTTTGTTTTGAAGGATGGTCTGCTCTACCCAGTAACTGAGCCCGTTTCCGTGGCTCCAGGGTCTTCCCCACTGGGTGATGTAGGAACAAACGGCTGGCTGGGCTTGTCCCTCGATCTCGGCGGCGAATCCAGCCTGCTGCGTTTGTCCCGTTAACATGTACATCACGCCGAGCAATCCGCTGCGATAGCCGAGCAGAAACAACATAGGCTGGTGGACATTTTCTTCCACGCGGCCGCGTTTGAGGCTGTCATCGTAGCGCATCGCTTCTTCCAACAGGTTGCGAGCCCATGGATTGTCATCGCTCCATTTCCAGACTGCCTTGCCTTCCACACATTGAACCCAATTAAGTCCCGTTTCTCCGCCTTTCCGCCTCTCCACCATGCTCTGGAACACTTCGACCCCGTGATAGCCATAGGCTTCCTTACCGCCGTAGAAGTATCCAACGGCTCGCTGGATTGGCGATTCCAGTTCAAGCTCAAGCTCGGGACGTCGCCACGTCAGTGTGAGCGAAGTGCCGGCAATCAATGGAAATCGCAGTTCGCGAGACCAATCGTACATTTGCTTCGCCTTCTTCCACTCAGTCGAGAAGTGCTTATCAACGAACGTTGGCAGAACTCGTCCGTTTTCACGGTAGGCTTGCACGATCTTCTCCATCAGCTCGTAACGAGGATAAAGTTTCTGCCCCTTGTCGTTGTTGGGATATTCTCCGTGCTCGCCAATCAACGCTACCCCTCTCATCCCAGGTATGATCGCTTCGCGCACCGTTCGCGCAAGGGTGATGCTATGTTTTTCAGCTTCACTCTTGCCGATGTCGTTGGCCGGCGCCTGTTCAAGATACATGGACGCGATCCCCAGGCCCGAATTGTGAGGCTTTCCATTCCAGTAGTAGCCGCGCAGCATATTCCCGAGGAACACATCGGCGTGAGAATTCCTGTAATATGCAGTGACGATGGCGCCGATTCTGGCTTGCGGCTGAGCCGCAAGAGCGGTCGCGCCGCCAACGGCGAGAAACGTTCTACGATCCATGATCTCCGATTTTACACTTGGCTTCTGGACAGGAATTGTGTCAATAATTCTGATGAGTTCCGGATTCAGTTAAAAGGCCAAGGTGCTTCGTAGGAGGTCGTCATGAAGGAGCAGTCTACCCTTCTTTCACGAAGAGATATGTTCAAGTCGTTGGCTGTAATGCCAGCGGCCAGTGCGGGTCTGCTGAGTTCGGCCTCGCGTTTGCATGCCGCTCCACCACTGAAGATCGAGCGGGTTGAAGCCATTAAAGTGGTGGTTCCGATGCGGCCAGGCGTGGTACTCAGCGAGAACTATCCGAACTTCGATGTGCGGCTGAGAGACTTTGACAAACTTCCGAAGTTCATTTTGAAGATCTATGCAGGCAATGGGTTACTCGGCTTGGGCGAGACTGCGCGAGACATTCCAGAAGCAGGCGTGAACGCCAACATCGCCTATCTAGCCGGAAAAACGCTTGCTGATGTGAAACTCGGATCTGCTTCCCTTGGCCTTCCGGATTCCCGAAGCGCCGATGGATTCGAGATCGCCCTGTATGACCTGATGGGCCAGGCTCTCGGCGTGCCAGTGCACGGCTTGTTGGGCGGCGCGGCGCAAAGCAAGATAGCCGTCTCTTACTGGACTGGCCAGCGCACAATCGAAGACCTTGTGCGAGTTGGACAACGGGCAGTGGAGTTGGGCTTTCGTAATCTGAAATTCAAAGCCCGCTTGGGAGACCCGATCCACAAGCAACTGGACGCAGTGGCCAAAGCCAATCCCGACCTTGGTTTCATTGTCGACTTCAATTCGTCGTATCCGGACCCCGCAGCTTCCTGCCGATAGCACAGCATCTCCAGGGTTACAACCTGATCATCGAAGATCCTGTTCCGAAGCGCCTGGAATGGTTCCGGCAGTTGCGTCAGCGTCTGACCATTCCGTTTGCGCTGACTCCCTCGAGCGATGCGCAGATTTATGAAGCGATCCGCGCGGAAGCGTGTGATGTCTTCAACCTTGGAGGCAATATGCGCAGCTTTGTTCGGAGCGCCCATTTGGCTCAACTCGCCGGCATTCCAGCCTGGCACGGATCAGGAGTGGAGCTTGGAATCCGAGACATGTCGTTCGTCCATGCTGCCGCCGCCACTCGCAGTTGCACGATTCCTTCAGATACGCTTTGCTACTTGCGCCAGAGCGACTTGCTTGCGACGCCGTTCCGTGTCGAGAAGGCTTCATCGCTGTTCCGGATGCGCCCGGGCTCGGAGTATCTCTCGATGAAGCGGCGCTTAAACGGTATCGCGTAGGTTGATGCCACTTCCGCTAACATCCGGCGTTGGGCAGTTGTCGTGCTGCTGTTCTTCGGAATGGTTATCAGTTATATGGACCGCGGCAACATCAGTATAGCCGCCGTCCCACTGATGCGAGAGTTTGGGTTTTCCTCCGCGCAAATGGGCCTGCTGATGTCCATGTTCTTCTGGACATACGCGACTTTTCAAATCCCGGCGGGTCACCTGATCGATCGCTTTGGGATTCGGATGATTTACGCAGCGGGTTTTCTGTTGTGGTGCGTTGCGACAGCAACCATGGGGTTGGCGCGCAGCTTTGGCGAACTTGCCGCCCTTCGGCTATTGCTCGGCTTGGGGAGGCCATATCGCCGCTCGCGAGCATGGCCTTCATCAAGCAGAATTTCAAGGAATCGGAGCAGGGACTGCCGACGTCAATCTATGTTGCCGGACTTACGCTGGGTCCCGCTGTCGGAGCGATAGCGGGAGCATCGTTGCTCGATGAATTCGGCTGGCGCAACATGTTCGTTGTGACTGGGCTCGCCGGTTGCATCTGGCTATTTCCGTGGTGAATGCTGGTACCGGCGCAAAGACCTAATGAGGTCGTGCACCCTTACGTGCAAGGTGCGACTCCTTCACTAAAAGGATTTCTTAAAACGCGGGTGGCGTGGGGTTTGGCTGGCAGCGTATTTTTCTATTCGTATTACTGGTATTTCTTCCTGAGCTGGGTTCCGACGTATCTGGTACTGAAGCACGGAATGCCCAACCTGAAGATGGGGATGACCATGGCTGCTCCGTTAGCAGGGATGGCGCCGTAAATCTTTGTTCAGGAACGATCGCAGATCTCGTCATTCGCCGAATAGGAGATTCAATGGATGTGCGAAAGCTATTTGTTTGTGTCGGTTTCCTTGGCGTCCGCTTTAGTGGCGCTAGCGTGGGTCGAAAAAGGTGGACCGGTTCTGCCCATTTTGTTGGGTTCTCTCATGGGCGTGGGAATTGGCGCCGGAAACTATTGGGCGCTCTCGCAAGGCGCCGTGGAGAGTGAACTCATCGGCCGTGCGCTAGGGTTCCAAAACATGATCGCGCAGATGGCCGGTGCCGCGGCCCCGCTGGTGACGGGTCTCATTTTGGGACCAGAACAGGACTTCCGCACGGCGATCCTGATCGCGGGAGGCTGTCCAATCATCTCCGTTGAATTGCTGGTTTTCTTGGTACGCACAACGAAAATCGGCACTGTCACGTTGGCAAGGTAAACGACATGGGATTCTGGTTGGCTGCCTGCCGACCGTCCTTCTCGTAAACACCGAACTGGCTGAGATCTTGGAAGTTGCATGTGATCCGCAAACTGCTTGAGTTCATATCGGATGGCTGGCGATCCTCCTCGCTGGAGCCTCATCGGTCCTTAATACACACGTTGTTGCAGTTGGAGAATGTTGCTCCGGCATCAGATCGGAGTTTTTCAACGCTCCGCGAAGAAACGTCCGCGGTTATATGCAGCCGACCGGCTGCTGTGGTTTGGCTTTCCCGCGTCTGCCCAGATGGCGATCCGGGCTTGTGATCGTGAAGCCGGAAACGATTGTGGCGTTGCGCCGCAAATGTTCCAGATGTTCTGGACGTGTAAAATCCGGAGAGGCAAGCCACGGCGGCCGGTCGTCTTACGCGAGGTTGCGACCGGATTCGCCGCATGAGCAGAGAAAATCCGCGTTGGGGTGCGCCGCCGATTGACGGCGAGTTGCTCAAGCTCGGCATCAGTATCGGCGAAACGAGTGTGAGCAAATATCTGGTGCGCAGTCGCGGGCCGCCGTCCCAGACATGGAGGACCTTTCTCGAGAACCACCTCAAAAGCCTCGTATCCGTCGACT
>CAWJQP010000070.1:0-57960 GCA_963844855.1 Bryobacteraceae bacterium | reverse complement strand
GCCATCCGAGTGATTCGAGTGCTCGAGATACTCGCCACGCTCAAGGGCGCCGGCGCCGAGACGCTTGTGGCGTCGTTGGTGTCAGGCGTCGACCGGTCACGCTTCGAACCAGCCGTGGTCACGCTCTACGATGCATCGCCTCACGACCTGGAGCCGGTAGTGCGAGCCGCAGGTGTGCCGGTGACGCGCCTCGGCAAGCGCTCTGGAATCGACATACGGATGTTCAGCCGCCTGCGCACTGTGATCGAAGAATTCCGGCCCGACGTCGTACACACGCATTCCTACGTCATGCGGTACACGCTCCCCGTCGTGCGCTGTGCAGCCGTGCACACCGTACACAACCTTGCGGCCCATGAGGTGGACCGCGTGGGCAACTCGTTCACCGCCTCGCGTTCCGGCATGGCGTGATTCCTGTAGCGGTCGCGGAGGAAGTCGCCCGTCGTGTCAAGAGGTCTACGGGCGGCGGCCCCGCACGATTCTGAACGGCATCGACGTCACGCGCTTCCGCCGTCCGGAGACGAGGCCAGCGTGGCGTCAGGCGCACGGGTTCTCGGAGAGCGATGTGTTGGTGGTGTCCGTGGCACGCCTCATGCCGCAGAAAAATCCTGAGTTGCTGGCGCGTGCTTTACCCGAAGGATTTCGTTTGTTGCTCGCGGGTGACGGGCCTTTGCGCGATGCGCTCACTGGCCACGAAGGTGTGCATCTGCTTGGAGTGCGGACCGACCTTCCGGAACTGCTGTCAGCCGCCGATGTCTTCGCGCTGGCTTCGAACTGGGAAGGACATCCCATCGCCGCGATGGAGGCATTGGCCGCAGGCCTGCCAACCGTGGCGACTGCAGTCGGGGGTGTGCCCGAGATCATCGGGGACGCCGGAGTACTCGTCCCTCCTAACGATGCGAAGGCCCTGCATGATGGCATCGTTGCGGCGTACGCTCATCGCGACAAGTACCGTATCGCAGCGCTCGAGCGCGCAAGACGCTTCGACATTCGCAACACCATCGCGGCATACGAGGATGTCTTCGAGGAAGCGGTGCGAAAGTGAGGCTCGTCCTTCTCACCACCAACATGGCTCGCGGTGGAGCAGAGACTCAGGTCGCCGGAGTCGCGATCGAACTGCGCAAGCTAGGATGGGATGTCCACATCGTCTCTCTGGTCAAGCCCTTCGGCGTTTGAGGAAGAACTCGGCGCCGCGGGCGTGCCTCTGCACTTCAACGGCGTGGTGAGACTCCCCTTCGTCATCCGGAGACTCAGACCGCAGATCCTCCACTGCCACATGTTTCATGCGAACATCGCTGGACGGCTGCTGCGGCTCATCATGCCGTTTCGAGGCGTGATCTGCACCTTGCACAGCGTTGCCGAGTCCGGGCGCGGATCTGACCGCATCCGCCTGCGCGACGCTCTGTACCGCATCACAGACAGGCTCGCGAACATCACGACCGCAGTTTCACAAGCCGTCGCGGACCGGCATCAGCAGTCCCGCGCCGTTCGACAAGCGCGAGTGATCCCGAACGGCGTCGATACAACGCGCTTCCGGCCTGATCCCGCCGCACGCGCACGGCTGCGAAACAAACTCGATCTCAAAGACGAATTCGTGTGGATCGCCGCAGGACGTCTCATGTGGGAAGAAGAACTATCCCGGTTTGCTCGAAGCCCACACTCGCGGCGTCCTCCTGATCGCCGGCGCAGGGCCCGATGAAGCAGATCTGAGAAGTAAGGCCGGACCCAACGTCCGCTTCCTCGGTGCGCGCGAGGACCTGCCGGAACTGTTCAACGCCGCAGACGCCTTCGTCCTGTCCTCGGTTGTCGAGGGACTCCCTCTCGCTCTGCTGGAGGCCGCGGCTTGCGGCTTGCCCTGCGTATCCACCGATGTCGGCGGCGTGCGTGAGACCGGCATCGGCATGGTCACTTCCGACCTGCGCAGCGCGATGAACCAGGTGATGGACATGAGCGAGGCCGACCGCCTTGCCCTCGGACAGAAGGCCCGCGCAATCGTGGAGCAGCGGTACTCCATGCAGGCAGTAGTCTCGCAATGGGAGGCCTTATACCGCTCGATGTGACAAACCGCTTCGTCGTGGACTTCGCGCGCCGTCACGGCGGACGTGTGCTCGACTATGGCTGCGGCGCCGGCCGCTCCGTCACCTCGGGCCGCGGCCTCGGTATCGACATGTACGGCACCGATGTCTTCTACGGCGGATCGGAGACACGACGCGACGCCGAAGCCACTGGCCTGTTCGGCGACCGCATCCGCGAGATGTCGAATGACCGCATCCCGTTCGATGACGCATCCTTCGACCTGGTAACAAACAACCAGGTCATGGAGCATGTCAAGGATCTCTATGCCACCCTGCGCGAGATCCCTCGTGTGCTGAAGCCCGGCGGCCTGTGTCTCAGCGTCTTCCCGTCGAAGGACGTCTGGCGCGAAGGTCACATCGGTATCCCGTTCGCGCACTGGCTTCCGAAAGTTCACGGATTCGCTTCCTCTACACGTGGGCGCTGCGATCCTCGGCCTCGGCATATGGAAAGAACAGGCGCCGACCACACGCCAGTGGGCCATCGACAAGCTCGACTGGATCGACCGCTGGACCCGCTACCGGTCCCGCGCCGAGATCTTTTCTACGTACAACCGCTTTTTCGAAACGAGCTGCGCGAGCGTGACTACATCCTCTACCGTCTGCTCGACTCGCCATCACCGGTGCGACGGATGCTGGCTCGTACAGTCGATTGGCCGCTGATCTCGCACATGCAAGTGCCCTCTTCCGTAAACTGGCCTTTCTGGTGATCGTGTCGAGGAAACGTTGAGGATCGTCTACATCATCACGCGAGCCGACGCCGTGGGAGGCGCGACCATCCACGTCCGCGATCTCGCCCGGGAGATGATCGCGCGCGGCCATGAAGCGCGAGTGTTCGTCGGCGGACCGGGCCCGTCACCGAGCAGTTCAAGGCCGCGGGAGTTCCGTACACCAGCTGCGCTACCTCCACCGTGCGATCCACCCGGTACACGATCTGCACGCGTACATGGAGCTACGGAACGTGTTGCGTGACTATGCGCCCGACCTCGTCTCGTCCCATACCGCCAAAGCAGGCTGGCTCGGACGGGCCGCCGCGCGCGCGCTCCCTTTGAAGTCGATCTACACGCCGCACGGCTGGGCGATCTCCGACCGTATCTCGCGCACGCAGGGCTCTGTCTACACGATTGCCGAGAACGCCGCGCCGTGGGCCGAGCCATCGTCTGCGTCTCTGAAGCGGAAAAGTCGCTCGCATAAAGCGAGTCGCGCCGGCAGCCAAGCTCCACGTCATCCACAACGGCGTCCGCGACATCCCTCCGGAACTCTTCGCCCGGCCGGACAGGAGCCTGTTCGCCTCTTCTCGGTAGCCCGCTTCGAGGCTCCGAAAGACCACATCACCCTGTTAGGCTATGTCGGCGATCGCTGACCTGCCGTGGGAACTCGACCTGATCGGCGACGGTCCACTCGAAGCTCACGTCCGTGAGCAAGCGCGCGGGCTTTCGGACCGCATACGCTTTCACGGTTACTTGTCAGACACTGCGCCGATACTCGCAAAATCGTCGATTTTTTTGCTCTGTAGCCGGTCCGAAGGCTTTCCGCGAAGCATCTTAGAAGCAATGCGAGCAGGCCTGCCCGTGATCGCCTCGGATGTCGGCGGTGTGCGGGAATCCGTCGCAGACGGCGTCAGCGGACACATCGTGCCGCCCGGATCGCCGGGCGCGCTGGCCGCTGCTCTGCGCCGCTTGATGAATTCCGCTTCAGAAAGGCAACGTATGGGCGAAGCCGGACGTCTGCGCTTCCAGGAGCGGTTTGATCTTAGGTGTATGACCGATCACACCTACTATCTTTATGCTACAATTGTAGGAGTTCGACCCCTTCTCGGAACTGAATGAGCCGTACAGCAACACAATCGCTACATGCCACGGCAGTCTCTGCCGCGCAGGCAATTCCTGCTCTCGTCGAGTTCCCGCGCCTCGCTCTGCCTGGCGCACGTCGCGTTAAACGAACCCAGGACATTGCCTTCGCGGTTGCGCTGGCGATTGTCGCCCTTCCTGTATCGCTCCTGATTGCCGCAGCGATTCTGATCGAATCGGGGCGGCCGGTCTTCTTCCGCCACCGCCGGATTGGCCGCGGAGGACGCGCTTTCAGTCTCCTTAAGTTCCGGACGATGGCTCAGAACTCCGATCAAATCCTGGCCGAGTATCTCGAAGAAAATCCGGACGCGGCTCGGGAGTGGGAGCGGACGCACAAACTCCGCCACGATCCTCGGGTGACGCGCATCGGACGGCTGTTGCGGCGCACCAGCCTCGATGAGCTGCCGCAGATCTGGAACATCATGCGCGGTGAGATGAGCATGGCCGGTCCCCGGCCAATCGTCGAAGCCGAGATCGCGAAGTATGGCAACGCGTACCCGCTGTACTCGCTTGCGAAGCCTGGCCTGACGGGCCTATGGCAGGTTTCCGGCCGCAACGACACCACCTACCGCCGCCGCGTCGAACTCGACGCCGCGTATGTCCGCAACTGGACTCCCGGTATGGATTTCAAGCTGTTGTTCAAAACGGTGGGTGTTGTGGTCAAGGGCAAAGGCGCCTACTAAGTACACCATCTCGGAGGTTCGCTGACGTATCTCGGAGTCTGCCAGGAGGACCGAGGTCCGCGGTTTCGGAACACTAACGCCCGTGAGTGGTGATCTATCCTGCTGTTCCCAAACGTCAGCAACGCGCGTTTCCCGTCAACTTGACAGCGTTCAGCCCAACGTCCGCGCGGGCTGGCGCGGATCCGGCCGAACCGGAAGATCAGTAAACGGTAGGCAATTAGGGACCGCCTATAGCGGCGCGGTTGCGCAGTGTTCCGGTTCAGTGCCTCCAGTTCGGTACTCTCCAGGGAAAATATGCGCTGCATCGGCATCGTTCCCGATCGGTCATCGCCCCATACCACTTGTTCCGCCGGCGCCCAACTCTCAATCGAGCAAGGAGAAGCACGGTATCAACGCTCCGGGGCTCCGACTGGCTATCGATCAGCCGTATAGAACAGGCCGCGCGTCAGCCTTTTGGACTTATGTTGTGATTGACGCGGAACAGATTGTCCGGATCGTATCTTGCCTTTACTTGACGGAGGCGGCTGTAATTGCGACCGTAGGTGCCTGCGATGCGGTTGGGCGCTTCGTCCATCATGAAGTTGATGTAGGCTCCTCCCGCGGAATACGGATGCACAGCTTGCCAGCACTCGGTAGCCCAGTTGACGATCGCATCCCGATTCTCAGGGCATGGATCGACGCCCGCGATCGCTTCGGCCCAGAGGGCATTGCGGAAGGCAAATGCAGTTTCGCTTTCGCCCTTGCGGTGAACAGCACCGTTAATTGGATACAGATGGATAGTCGAGATGGCGGTCGGCAAGTTCGAGCCATATTGCGAATGCGTCCGGATCGCTTCCTCGCTCAGCACGTTGAAGACGTCTGTTTTGAGGCACCACTGATGGCCCGTCGGGCGATGTGCGTCAAACATGCTTTGCAGGACTGGGATTCGCATGCTCCGGATGCCCTCGAACAGTGGTTTGCGCCAGCGTCTCACGGGTTCGAGAATCTGCTGAAGTTGCTCCGGAGCACCGGTGTACGTCCACATGACCCCGCACGCGCTTTGCCCGTGCAGATCATCAGGGAATACAGTCGTCGGTGCGATTGTCTGGAAGGTGAAAAAGCCGCTGATGTCCTCCGTTGCATCAACGATGAACTGTTGAAAATCTCGCCAGCATCTCAGGAGCGGCTTCGACGGGCCAAAACATCGGTCCGGCGAGTACGGTGTGCAGCGGGTGCAGGCGGAACGTAAATGAGGTGACGACGCCGAAGTTGCCGCCACCGCCACGAACTGCCCAGAACAGATCCTCGTTCCGCTCCCGATCCGCTGTGATGAAGCTGCCGTCCGCCAGCACCATATCGGCGGACAACAGATTGTCGATGGTCAGCCCAAACCTTCGACTCAGGTGTCCAATGCCTCCACCCAGAGTCAAGCCGCCCACACCCGTTGTCGAGATCAGCCCGTTCGGCGTGGCCATTCCACACGCGTGAGTGGCATGATCCACATCATGCCAGCGGCAGCCTCCGCCGACTTTCGCCAGCATTGCAGCCGCGTCCACCTGCACCTCGCTCAACCGCGACATGTCGAGCACGAGGCCGCCATCGCATGTGCCGAATCCGCCGAGGCTATGTCCGCCGCCGCGGACTGCGAGCAGCAAACGCGTTCGCGCGGCGTAACGGACGCAGGCCACTACATCCGCGACACTTGCACACCGGGCGATCGCAGCCGGCCTGCGATCGATCATCCCGTTGTGAACTTTGCGTGCATCCTCATACTCGGTGTCGCTGCTGCGGATCAGCTTGCCCTGGAGCGCTGTCGCGAGTTGATCGAGGTCTCCCATCGCCATGCGATTCTAACTCAGAAATCGTCGTCGATATCGGTCTCGTTCACAGGCCTCAGCACATGTGCGAAGACCCAGGCGCCGATGCGTTTGCCCTGGCTGATTCCGTCTTCAACTGCAGATCGAAAGTGAATCCCGGCGTAGATACGTGACAGCCCGTTCTCTTCCGCAGCCTCGGAGAAAGTCATGAACGACCGCGTAATCCCTGCGAAGGGCACGCCGCTGGTCATCGTAAATGGCACATCGTCGTTCCTGAAAAATCGGCGCAACACCTCAGCAGCGGCCCCGCCAAGAACGCTGTGGGTCGAGGTGTAATCGGGAACGGGCGGCGTGTTGAGAAAGCTCGACCAGCCAGGGTCCGCAGTCGTACGGGAATTCCCGTCTGTATCGCCGGCACGGATTGCGGTCACAGGACGCCAAAAGTTCTCCGTGTATTTCGTCTGGAACCCCGCGATATAGCCGTCCGCCATCGCGAGATTGACGAGTGCCAGCAGGCGGGCTGTCTCCCAAAGATCGAGGTGTCTCGATTCCGCAACAATGCGCGCCATGCGGCTCCATGCGGCGGGTGAGGCTTCATACCAAAAACGGGCAATTGAGCTTTGTTCGGCAGTACGCGCAGTGCTGTTCTGCGCGCCGATCGTCCTGACTTCCTCGTAATCGCGGGAATATCGCGATCCCCGCAGCATCGGCGGACCGCTGGGGTCGAATTGGGTGCTTCGTCGCAGCACGAAAGGAACCACTTGCCCCCAACCGGGCAGCAACGCCGGCAGTAAGTCGGCAGCGGCGGGCGGATCAGCGGGAACCGGATTGGGTGTGGGCTGCCAGTCACCGGGTTGCGTGCCCGGCGTATAAGCGACGGGCGTCGTCGCACGATCCGTGCTTCTACGGGCGAGAATTGCTTGCGCGGCGGCCTGTCCAACGGCGATCCCGCTTGTCTTCGCTGGGCTGTCGGGAATCGCCGCCAGGGCGGCCGTGTACGCGGCGTGTGCTTGCGAAACCGCCGCTGCTTGTGTGGCCGGCGTTCCGAAGCCGGGAAACGGCACAATACCGAGTGCGATTGCACCTGTAATCGCGTCGTGTGCCGCTGCCGCGACCGCCGCTTCAGCGGACGCATTCCGTCCGCCGTCGCCGGTGAATGCATGACGCCCAAACCGAGGCTCGATGGCGTTCAGGGCGTCATGCACCGCCACTTGTACGATCGCGAGGGTCCGCGACTGAGTGATCCCGTTTTGACCAGCCGTTTGACTGGCCTGGATGGCAATAACGTTCCAGTCGCTGACGGCGCTCGCGCCCCACGCGGATCGCAGCGAGATTGTCACGATACTCAATACCAGTGCGCGCGAAATGATGCTATAAGACATGGCTGTTCCCTCCCAGTTCTCATTCAGATCCGGCCGCAGGAACACTCCCGCGCCAGTCCGAGCACCAGTATCCGGATAACCCGCCTTACATCTCTAGGCTGTGGTGTGATAAATCATTACAAAGTCTGACAATGCCCGAGGCTACACCGGCTGCACGGTACTACCGGTTTGGAGAGTTCGAGGTGGACGCCTTAAAACGGCTTCTCCTCCATCGCGCTCGCCGTCTTTCTCTTACTCCGAAGGCGTTCGATGTGCTTCTGCTGCTTGTTCGCCGTCACGGTGAAGTCGTCAGGAAGGAAGAACTGATGCGTGAGGTCTGGCCGGACGCCATTGTGGAGGAGGTCAGCCTGACCCGGAACATTTCGGTTGTTCGGAAGCTCCTCGGTGAAAAGCCCGATGAGCACAAATACATTGTTACCGTTCCCGGCACCGGTTACCGGTTTGTGGCTGGAGTTGAATCCGACGTGCCAGCCGAGTGATTTCGAGGGCCGTCCTGGTGCGTCCACCGCATGCATCACCGAGACCCGCAAGGACGCCAACCAGGTCACGCGCATTATCGTGCTTCCGTTCCGCGTTCTTCGTTCTGATCCTGATACGGACTTTCTGGCGTTCAGTCTGCCGGACGCGATTACAACCTCGTTGTCGAGCCTCCATTCGGTTATCGTTCGATCCAGCCGTACAGCGTCCCGTCTCGCCGAAACGGAGACGGACCTGAAGACACTCGCGCTGCGGGCCCAGGTCGACGCGGTAGTCACCGGCACGCTGATTCGAATGGGTGACCAGATCCGGGTGTCGACCGAACTATGCGACGCGACCTCGAGTACAGTGCTCTGGTCGAGCGCTGCGCAGTGGCAGCTTTCCGACGTGTTCCGGCTTCACGACGAGGTTGTACGGCGCATCATCGAGTCGTTGTGCGTACGGCTGACACGCCGTGAGCAGCAACTTCTCCGGCGTGACGTTCCCGCTACTGCTCACGCCTACGAGTGCTATCTGCGGGCGAATCAGCTCAGTCTGCGCCGCGACCAGATGAAGGTGGCGTGCGATCTGTATGCCGAATGTCTCGCCGAAGACGCGGGCTATGCCCCTGCATGGGCGCGCATGGGACGATGCTATCGCGTCATGGGGAAATACGGTCTCGATTCTGAGCAGAATCTGGAACGGGCGGAGCAGGCATTTCAACGAGCGCTTGAACTCAACCCGGACCTTTCACTGGCGCACAACCTGTATGCTCATCTCGAAGCCGAACGGGGCCGTGCTCTTGATGCGATGCTACGCCTGCTGGACCGTGTCAGAACCTATTCGAACGATCCCGAGCTGTTCGCGGGCCTGGTCTACGTGTGCCGTTACTGCGGACTGCTGAACGAGTCGGCTGCTGCGCATGCGCAGGCACGCCGCCTCGATCCGAATATCAGCACTACCGGTGGGCACACGTTTTTGATGATGCGGCAATACGAGCGTACTCTCGAATGTAGAGGTGACGACACTTGGTTCGTGGATTCGCTTGCGATGGCTGCGCTCGGCCGGTCGGATGAAGCAGTCGTGCGGCTCCGCCGCCTCGAGGAGCAGCAACTGCTCCCGCTCGTTCGCGCCGTGCTGACGAGCGTTCGAGCCCTGCTGGAGAACAACACGCACGAAGCAATCGTCGCGACGCGCGCGTTCGCCGAAGAACTCGTCGATCCTGAGGCGTCTTATTACGCCGCGCGGCAATTCGCGTATCTGGGCGAGAAACATGACGCGCTGCGACTGCTCCGGAAGGCCGTCGAGGGTGGTTTCTTTTCCTGGCCAACCCTGCGTGGCGATCCGTGGCTCCATCCGCTGCGGAACGAACGGGAGTTCGATCGTATCCTCGACACAGCGAAAGAAAGGCATGAAGCCGCGCGTGCGGCGTTCGACATGCGTGGAGGCAGTCTGCTGTCCAGCGACGGGTGCATCAACTCGCAGGCTTGATCTCGGGCGAACGGCTGGCCCGGCCCTCATTCCCTCATAAAGTTCTTCGCCTGCATTTGTGCGGAACGTCTGCCCGAGTGAAACCTCCCGCCGGTGTGTGTCGGAAACGTAACCGCAACGCGAGACGGCGGTAATTGGAAGCTAGTCCTGCGGCCAGCACCGATCACCCACGATCGACGGCGCAGCGGTTTACAAAGCCATGTTGACGGTTTGTCGCCGTTCCGTTGATTGGAACCGGCCGGTCTCCCGTTCAAAGCAAACAACGGGCGTTATACGACCGGGTTGTTTGGCCGCCAGTTTACGTGAATCGGACATGTCGGGCAGAATACCGGGAGGTGACTCATAGCCTATCGATGGGCCGCCCGGAATCGACCAGTAAAGCGCAGATAGATTTCTATTCACAGCGTTTTCAGGAACGCGATCAAGGCCTGACGATCATCCTCGTCCAAGCGCAGACCAAATTCGTGACCCGGAACTGCGCGTTTTTTCACGCCTAGCGGATTCCACCCGCCTGGCTCGAAGGAATCCTTCAGCCGGTCGGGGTTAAGCATCTCTTCCAGACTGCTGAGGGAGCCGTCGTGCAGAAAATGTTTCCGATACCAAACGCCTTTGAGAGAGGGCACCTTGTAGTACCCGGTCCCCTTACGTGTCTTCAGGGCGAGTCCCGGGTCAGTGCCCACAGAGGCAGGCATGACATCCAGTGTCGCCGGACGGTCGGCTGGCGGTGTGAACCCTTTCGCCAGGGTCAGCTTGTTGTTGGTGTACAGAGGAGGCGTATGACAGCCGGCGCACCCCTCGCGCTGAAATACCTTCTGGCCGGCAGCGGCCAAGTCGCCGAAACGATTGGGATTCGGCGGCGGCTTCAGCGAGTGCAGATAAAGAGCAAGCGCGTACAACGCTTCATCAGGTAGCCGCCCCTTCATCTTTCGCTGCTCAGCGGGAACAAACTCGTGCGGCCCGAAGTTCGTGGATTCGGCATATCCGACTAACGCTGCGTAGCGCATCAGGTCTCCAATTCCCCGGTTCAGGTGCGTCGCAGTGTGGTCCAGATATTTCCGCTCAGCAACTCCGATGAGGTCTGGTACCTTTGCCGGGAAAAACACGCTGCCGTTCCAGCGCATTATTACCCCCTTCGAGAGAAAGAGCGCATTCAGGTACAACGGCAGCGCCTGATTGTGGGTCATCGTTCGGTGCCGCTCATGTACATCTCCTTCCACCCACGGCACGGCCGAAGCACGGTACAGGTTCTCGGCGAGGTTCTCGGAAAGGTGAAAGGGTGCGTTGGCTACCACTTTCGGTGCCGCGGCTTCGCGAAGCACATTCGCTGCCTCGCCGTACGCGGCCGGTCCATTCCAGCGAGTCCCATCGGGCTCTTCGCGCGTGTGACAGCTTCCGCAATTGACAAACCCGAGCGCCATTCCCTTTTCGGTTGGGACCCACCGGAGCAATCTCAGGGAGCCGTCAGGGGAGACGTACTTCACTCTTGCCAGCAACTCCGGCGAGCGCGCCAAGGCGATGACCTTCGGATCATAGGTGCGCAACGCAAGCAGGTCCGCTTGCTCGAACACATCGCGCCCGGCCTGAATCCAGTCTTGCTTCGTTCGGAGAGTGGAGTGATCGATTAGTGGCTTAGGTCCAATCTTCTGCAGCGTCTCCCAGTAACCCGCAGGTTCCCGACCGGGAGCGTAGACGGGATACGTACGGTAGTTGTCAACGGGAGCTTTGTAGTACTCCTCCTCTGAGTAATGACCGGGCCTGACGTTGAGGCCCGCGACGGGAGTAGCCCAGTCGGCCAAGTCGCGAGAGGACCAGGTCCTTGGGATCTCCGGCCTCCACTTCGTAGTCGCGGACTGCCCAGCTGCGAAACCGAGCGCAACAAAGAAACCAGCGATCGTCCCGTAAAACGTCATGAACGGCACTTTTGCATTGAATCCCTGCACGACTCAATGCTTTCCGTCTCGTTTTCGGGTAAGATTGCGATCTCACTTAGGAAGTACCTCAAAACACTACAGTTACCCTCTTCATCTCATCATGTTTTTTCGTGCTAGACTGCCACATAACACGTTGGGCATGACGCCAACTCCACAGCGCTCCGGCGCGATTGCGTTCGGATCATTTCATCTGGATCCCGACACCGGGGTGCTCAGGAAGCATGGCGTTCGTCTCCGGCTGGCTCGCCAGCCGACTCGAATTCTGGCGATTCTCGCTCAGCGCCCGGGGGAGGTCGTCAGCCGAGAGGAACTGCGGGAGCAAGTCTGGGGGGCAGACACTTTCGTCGATTTCGAGCATGGCCTGAACGCGGCGATCAACAAACTGCGTCAGGCACTCGGCGACTCGGCCGAGAAGCCACGGTTTATTGAGACACTGCCAAGTCGCGGCTACCGATTCATTGCAGCAGCGCGTGTGGAAGACGTTAGCGAGCCCGCAGCGGATCTCCTTTCAGAATCGGAACCCTCACCGGAACGGATCCGACCTTCGCGCCGGTATAGATCCGCGGTGGTAATTACGGGTGTGCTCATCGTGATTGCGGCAGCGCTTGGAGTTGCAGGTTGGGTCTGGCTTCGCACTGCTTCGCCGGCGCGTCGGCTAATGCCGTCGAAGTTCATCATTCCGGCTCCTGAGGGTGTCGCATTTCAGCCTGCGGGAGCACGGACCTCGTTCGCTATTTCGCCGGACGGGTCGCGGCTCGCGTTCACCACGCTAGACGAGGACGGCGAACTGCGTCTCTGGATTCGCGCCCTAACCGATCTGGAGCCGACCGAGATGCTGAGCGCACGAGGGCTGAACACGATGTTCTGGTCGCCTCGCGGAGACGCGCTGTACATCGGGACAGATCGGAGCCTGCGGCGGCTCACGCCGAATACCGGCGCCTCATTACAAATCATCAGCGACCTGCCACGGCGTGTTCCGCCAGGCGCCACATGGCTGTCGTCGGATCGCATTCTGTTGTCTACCCGGCAGCTGACAGTGGCTGTCCCGTCCAGCGGAGGTAAGCCAGAACTGATAAAACAAACCTATTTGTGGCCGCAGGTATTGCCGGGTGGAAAAAACCTGCTGTACCTGGTCTACGATCCACAACTCCCGCGTTTCCGTTTGCGAGTAGGCCCGTATGGTGATCCGGAAGCTGCGAAAAACCTGCTGGAGACAGACTCGCGTGTGTCGTGGGTCGCGTCAACGGAAACACCCGGCGCTAGTTATCTGCTCTACGTGCGAGCCGGCAGTCTGCTCGCTCAGCGTTTCGACCTGCCTGCCTTGCGGTTGACCGGCGACCCTGTTGCATTAGCGAGCAACATTCACGTGTTCCAACCCACCGGCGGCGCGGATTTCTCGGTGTCCGAGGGCGGCGTGCTGGTTTACCAGCCATTGTCCAAGCGATCACGAATCGTCTGGGTTAACCGCTCCGGACGGGAGCTTGAGCAGGTGGGACCCGACGGTCTGTCCACCACGTACGTGCGCGCCTCGCCTGACGGTCGGAAGGTTGCCGCGTCGGTACACAACCCTCAGAAGACGTCGAACGAAGTTTGGGTGTATGACACGCAATCGAAGGTGGCACGAGTGGTGGTGCCGGGACCGGGCATTATGGACAAGCCTGTGTGGTCGCCCGACGGCAGCCGCCTGATCTACGGACGTGCAGTAGGCAGCGGCCCCAAGCTGCGCATCAGGAACCTGCTGGAGCCGAGTCGGGAGAAAGAACTCCCTGAGGCTGATTTCCAGCTGCCAACGGATTGGTCGCGCGACGGCCGTTTTACGCTTTTTCAAAGCGAAAATACAATTGACGGTAACGTTGGCGTTGTCGACTTGCGAACGTCCAGGCTGACCTGGCTTCTCGACACGGCCTCGCACGAGAGCAACGCTGTGTTTTCGCCCGACGGCAAGTGGATCGCCTTCCTTTCTAATGGTTCGGGTCGGCTCGAAGCTTATGTCCAGGCATTTGACACCGGCGAGACGCCTGGCCTGAGCGGCGATCGCCTTCGTGTTTCAAGTGAGGGAGCACAGCTCATCCGTTGGCGCGGAGATGGGAAGGAGATCTGCTACCTCGGATTGGACGGGATGCTGTATTCGGTTCCTGTCGGAGGCGCCCGGAAGTTTGGTGCGCCTACCCCTCTCTTCCGCATTCCGGTTGCGTCTCGCGCGGTGCTTCCCTCTGCCTTCGGATTCGATGTGTCCGCGGATGGGAGCCGGTTTCTAGTCCCACTGGTTCGAGAGCCACTCAACGCTCATCTCGTGGTGGTCCAGTCTTGGGAGTCGTTTCTCAACGAACGCTGAGCCGACGGAACTATCACCAGCAGGCGAGTTTGACGTGGTTCGGATTCCGTCGGTGCCAGTCTAAGCCGGTCGCTCGTACTGCTGCAAACGATACATCCAAGTGAGTGCCGGCCGCAAGACTGTTGCTGAGTCGTGGACGGTAACCGGACTCTTCAGGCGGAGCGTGGTCACGCCTCGCGACGGCGCTTGACGTCGTCCGCTGGCAGGTGGCATCGTCTCTTCGCGCAATGTAATTGTTAACGGACACCGCTGCGCTGCTGTGCCGGCGAGTGACGCAGCACCTGCCCAGGACGGTTCCCGGTGTGCTTGCCGGCGTCGATCACCGGCACCCCATTCACAAACAGGTAATCGAACCCTCGTGAGTACTGGTGGGGTTGAGCGAACGTCGAGAGATCCTTTACCCGATCGGGATCGAACATTACCAAGTCAGCCGCAAACCCCACCTTGATGAGTCCGCGGTCATAGATCCCAAACGAGCGTGCGGGTAGCGAGGTCATCCGGCGAATTGCATCTTCGAGAGTTAGCACCCGGCGGGCGCGTACATACTCGGCTAACACTCGCGCCCGTGTGCCATAAGAGCGAGGATGCGGGACTCCTACGCCGAACGGGATTACGTAGCCGTCACTGGCGACCGCAGTGTCAGGATGCCTGAGAATTCGCTCGACATCCTGTTCACTCATCCAGTGCAGTACCATCTGCATCGTTCCCTGCGGCACAAGGTCCAGGATGGTCGCAATCTCATCAGTAAGAGTTGTATTCCGGCCCCGCAGTCGGTTTATCTCGCTAATCGTCCTGCCCTCGAGACTCGAATCGAAGCCGGAGGAGGCAACGGTGGCGAAGGAGTAGTCCGAGAAGCCCTGCTCACGGACGGCTTCCTGCATCTCGGCGACAATCCGCGAGCGTGTTGCAGGGTCGCCCAGCCGTTCCTTCAACTTCGGAATCCCTCCTGCAAGTGCCCAGGCGGGGAGAGTCGTTTCCAACTGCGTGCTGGCTCTGTCATACGGGTACTGGTCCGCGACGATGTCGACGCCTTCTCGCCGAAAGCGCTCAATCAGTGTCAGCAAGTCGCCGCTTTGCCCCCACAGACGCTTGCTTGCTACCTTCAGATGGGATAGCTGCACAGGCACTCCGGCCTCGCGCCCGATCGCAGCCGCCTCAGCCACGGCCTTGTAGACGCCATTCGCCTCGTCGCGCACATGGCTGCTGTAGATGCCTCCGAACCGCGCCACCGTCTTCGTCAATGCGACAACCTCAGCGTTGTCGGCATACGTTCCGGGAACATATATCAGGCCCGTGGATAGTCCGAATGCTCCATCACGCATCGCTCGCTCGACCATGCCCTGCATGCGTTTGAGTTCATGGTCGGTGGGCCGGCGATCATCGGTGCCCATCACGGCACGACGGATGGAGCCATGTCCGATGAGAGATGCCACGTTTGGCCCGAGGCGGACCGCCGCCCGCGCCCGAAACCACGCAGCAAGATCAGTTGCCGAGTTTCCCGCAGTTGCCCGTGACGATAGTTGTTACGCCGTCCATCAGGAAGTTGAGGGCATCCGGGAGGTCCTCAACACCCGGGCGGAAATCTCGGCGCTCGGCATGGGTGTGAACGTCGATGAACCCGGGTGCCAGCACCCGCTTGTTAGCGTCAATAACCCGTTGCGCGGTCGCTTGACCCAACCGTCCGACAGCGGCAATCCGTCCTTGCTTGACTCCTATATCCGCCAGAAACCAGGGAGCACCCGTGCCATCAGCCACACGAGCGTTCCGGATGACGAGGTCATAGCTCTGAGCCACTGCCAATCCGGAAGCGAGAATGGGGAGAACTGCTCTGAAGCCACATGGTTCTCTCGATAATAAGTCGATCTGCGCAGCAGGTGTGCGGGAACGGCGTTAACCGTCGACTGGGTCAGCCGCAGACCGGTGTCAAGCAGTCGTGGACGTTAAGCGGATTCTACAGGCGCTTCCCTGGAAACACCGCCTGGGTAGGGCGCAACTCCGGAATGCGAGTCATTGAGGGCGAATCCTAGACAACAAAGCGAGATCGGGACGGAAATGTTCCCTGTTGTGTAGAAGCACGGGAATCAGAATTGCGTCGCGATACGCACGGCTGTGCGCAACACGAGTGAGTCCTGGCCTGGCGCAGCGGTGAGTTGAAGGCCCATAGGCATACCGCTCTGAACAGGCATCGGCAGAGCGATTGCGGGCGTTCCCAGAGCGGTCCATGCGCGATTCATCCTTGAATCGCCGGTTGAGGTTAAACCCTTGGGTGCCGGGCCCGTCGCGGCGGGAACAAGGAGCACCGGCGTTGCTGAATAGATTTCATCAAACCGCCGCTTGCTCTCCGCGATGAAAGCTTGTGCCTCGTTATAACGTCCGGCGGGGATTTGCAGGCCTTCTTCGACCATCTTTGCGACATCTTGCAGGCGGGACCCATACTCCTGATAACGCCGTTCATGCGCGTGCGCGCCCTCGTAAACGCTTACGACGCGGCTTTCGGCTGTAAGCTTTTCGAGCATCGCGGTGATGGGAACCGGTTTTATCTCGACACCCCGACTACGCAGCACTGAAACCGCCTTCTGGATGGCCTCCGCCATTGGCAGCTCTACTCCGACGGGGAGTGGTTCTACCACGCCCAGCGAGACTTTCTCGTCGCGCCCTCGGAGTTGTCCCAACCCCTGCCAGAGCAGCAGCATATCCTGCGGCGCGTGCGTGAAGAAGCCAAGCGTATCCAGGCTATGGGAATACGGCATGACACCATTCACAGAGAGCAATCCGTATGTTGGTTTGAACCCTGTGATTCCGCAGAAAGAGGCAGGGCGCAGGACCGACCCGCCTGTTTGCGTGCCGATCGCGAACGGCACCATGCCGGCGGCTACCGCCGCGGCAGACCCACTGGAACTCCCGCCCGGTGTGTGGGCGAGGTTGCGCGGATTGCGTGTCGGGCCGGGCGTCGTATGCGCAAACGCTGCTGTTTGCGTCTTGCCAAAGAGGATGGCACCCAAACTTTTGAGGCGCCCACGATCACCGCGTCACCAGTACCGCGTCGCCCCTTATAGATCGGGGACCCGAATTCGGTTACAAGGTTCTCTGTCTCGATGACATCCTTTACACCAAAGGGAATTCCAGAGAGTGGGCCCTCGGCGGTTTGGGGCTGCGGATGGACCTGGACCCAAGCGTGAATGGATTCGTCCAAATGACGGATTCGACGGAGACTCGAGGCGCGGGCGCGTTTTCGTGCGTCGGAATCAGCTCGAAACCATTGTTCAAGATTCGTCAGGTCTTCGTTTCCAGCACGCAGGCCTTTGGCTCCCAGGCCGGCGGCAAGAAGCGGAACGAGGTCACGCCGGCGGACATGGATCAGGAAAGGGTGAAGCGATCCGTCAGAAGGCAAAGTAATACAGAGTGTACCTCGCATCTTGGCCGCCCGCCGACCCGGGCGCGCACCTTCGCCTCGGCATATTCAAGGATGAAGCTTCCCACACCGAGGCTTCGGCTCACGCGAGCCACGACAATTCCCGAAATGTAGCCGGCTGTTCCTGCGCGCCCGACCCGCGGAAGAATTAGAATCAACGGAATATGGCCCGGCACATTTCCCTCCTGATTGCATTGACTGCATGCGGACATGCGTACGATTTTCCAAAGGTGGTCATTTTTGCCACGGGAGGAACGATTTCTGGCCGGCATGATCCCGCACGCGGCGGTTACTTGCCGGCAGCTACGGGAGAGGAACTCGTCGCCGCCGTGCCAAAGCTGAAAGAGATTGCGGAAATCCAGGTAGAACAGGTCACCGCAATCAACAGCGCGGATATGACTACCGACATATGGATCCAACTTGCCAACCGTCTGGAACGCGTGCTGGAAGATCCGGGCATATCGGGCGCTGTCATCACGCACGGCACGAACACGATTGAGGAGACTGCGTATCTTCTCGATCTGGTCTTAACGAGTTCCAAACCTGTGGTCCTGGTCGGAGCGCAACGGCCGGCATCAGATCCTTATAGTGATGGACCGCTGAACCTCCTCCAAGCCGTTGAAGTGGCGGTTAACGCTGAGTCCCGAGGCAAAGGATGCCTGGTGGTAATGAATGGAACCATCAATGCTGCTCGTGACGTCACGAAGCTGCACTCGAACCGCGTCGAAACTTTTCAAAGCCTGGAGTTCGGCCCCATTGGCATAGTGGATCGAATGGGCGTGAAGTTCTACCGCGTGCCGTTGCGGCGACAAACGATTCCGATCAAGGGCGTCAGGTCGCTCCCGCGTGTAGATATTGTCGTCAGTTATGCCGGAGTTGACGGTGACATCGTGCGCTCTTTGATCACTGCCGGAAAGACGCAGGGGTTAGTGATCGCCGGCTTTGGTGGCGGCACAGTGGCAGGTTCAATGTTCGAGGCAATAAAAGCAGCTCGTGCGAAACGCATTCCGGTGGTCATCACCGGCGCGCCTACGGGCCGTATACTCCCGGCCTCCGCATCGCCGGGATCGGTAATCATGACCAAGGGAATTGGCTGCGTATTCGCCGACTATCTGAGTCCGCAGAAGGCGCGCATTCTGTTGATGCTTGCGATGACGCAGACACGCGAACCCGGGTTATTGCAGGCGTACTTCGACCGGTGATCGCGCTACTCCGGGTCGGCGTCATTCGGTTCAGGTTCGTGCGCGGGGTTGCGCCCGGAAAACGGCGCTACCGGAATGTAACCGCCGGAACGCGCGAAACAAACCCGTCTCTCCTGGCCGGAGAGCAGAAACGGGTCATGACGTGTAACGGCCATTGCTGAGATGCGGTCTAACCGATAGGTCTCCCGTGACCGCGCAGGTTTTGGCGAGCAAGCTTGAGAAATAGCCATATCATCTACGATCACCGACGAAGATACTCAGGTCGCGCTAACGCCGACGTACTGCATTCCTAGGGACAATGGCCGGTAACGGCCAGACATCGCGGGTTTGTCCGGCCAAATAAGACGTGCCGCGAGAACCGCCGCTGGCCGGAGCACTAGTCATTCTTCACCGCGCTCCATATCAGAACATCACCTTCAGACCGAGCTGAATGTCCCTGTTTTCCGTCGCGGTCGCGGGTATGTTTCCAAACGCGGGAGTTCCGAAAATTGCTAACGGGTTGCTGAAGTTGGGCGTGTTGGTGAAGTTGAAGAACTCAGCGCGGAACTGGACCTTCGCTCGTTCGCGGATGGGGAAGTTTTTCACCGCTGAAAAATCGAGATTAAACAGTCCTGGTCCCTGCATAAGGTTTCGGCCCGCGTTGCCATACTGAAAACTCCCGCTGGCGGAAGTGCGAAGGCGCTGGGATCGATGCAGCCGACCAGGTGTTCGCCGCCGCAATTATTGCTCGGCTGTCCCACCAGGTTTGGCCGGTAGACGCCACCGCTGGCTGTATTCGCGGTATCCATGGCAGTGCTGACGTTAAACGGTATGCCTGTTTGTACGACCAGCGCGCCGTTCACTTGCCATCTTCCGAGCACCGCCCGCAGCAGGCCCCGCGATTTGGAAAAGAACGGCAGCTCGTAGACGAAGCTCAACAGGAAGCGGTGCCGGATGTCCCAGTTGGAGTTGCCGTAGTCGGCGCGCCAATTGTACGGGTTCATCGGCGTGCCGCCTCCATTGGAATCCGTGCCTACGTCCAGTGTGTGTGCCCAGGTGTAGCTGCCGCGCAGTTGAACCCCGCGCCGCATACGCTGCAGCACGGAAACACTCAGGGCCTCGTAATTGGCAATCACGTCGTTCTGGATGGTCCGGATCTGTGTAAAGCGGGGATTCGGACGGCGCGGATTCGGATTGCCGGATCCTGGCAGCGGAGTGTTGTTGAAATAGTTCCGATCCAGGTGCAGCGAGTGCGAGCCGAGATACTGAACCTCAAGCCCGGTGTCGCGCGCGAGCTCCCGACCATATCCGAAGCTCCACTGGTTCATGTATCCCGTCGGCAAGTCCCAGTTGACGGCGACGGCATTGGGCTGCGGTGGCACGTTCGCATACGCCGGAGGTGTGGGGTTAGCCAGCGAAAGCGTCGGGATCGCCGGGTCCGATATATAAATGGTTAGCACGCTGAAAGGCGGATTGAGACTGAGGATGGTGAAGCTGTTCGCCTGGTTGGGATTGTAATAGACTCCGAAACCCGCGCGCAGTACGCTCCTGTCGGAAATCCGAAACGCCAGTCCGAGGCGAGGTGCCCAGTTCTTGTGGTTGGGGTTGATCAATCGAAATCCAGGTACCGGCGGGTTGGATGGCACGAGAGCCGTCTGCTCGGGATTCAGGTTGGAAGCATATCCGTTCACGGTGTATGGAACCGTCGGCAGTTCATAGCGCAGGCCTATGTTCACGGTAAGCCTGCGCGAGACCTGCCACTTGTCGAGCACAAAGAAGCCGTCGCGCCACGCTGCCACCAGAGCAGGGACCTTAGGTCCTGGTGTGATATCGACCTGCTGCAGCCCCAGTACAAAATCCGCCGCTGCGTAGCGGGTAAACTGGCCGGTAAAGTTAAAGGTCCCGCGCGGATTGGCGCCTGCCGTCCGTCCCGTGACGAGCTTGCGAAACTCCACCCCCGCCATCACATTGTGTTTTCCCCTAATCCAGCTGATTTGTTCGGCCGCCTGCCAGGTTTTGTCCTCCTGGACCTCGTTGGTGCCACCGTGTCCGAAACCGATGAAACCAGCAATATTGAAGTCCGGAATACCAGGATTGTCGAACTTCACGTCTGCATCGAAGCCCGGAATGCCAAGTTGCGCGCCGGCATCCCTCAGTCCGTTCCTATAGAAGTAATTCACACTCGACGCCGCCACGTGCTGGCGCCCGATACGTACCTCATTGATCAGGGCGGGTGTGATCGTGTGCGTCCAGCCGGCCGAAAAGTTGTCGCTGAGCATGGTTGCCCACGCCGCGTTAAACGGATTCGGAGAGCCCGTCAGCAGCTCCATGTTCTGTCGCTGATATCGAAAAAACAGGCGGATCTGATCCCGCAAATTCTGATCGACGCGATCCACGGTCTGATCCGTATTGTTGTTGTTGGGCAGCGACGTAGAGTAGTTATTCGCGACACCGGGTGATCCCGGCGCCGGATAATACTGTCGCAGTTTCTGGACGGGGGCCGACAGTCTGGTGGCTGGAATGATGTTGCCCGGGAACGGCAAACCGTTGCCCGCGGCGTCACGATTCGCCGGGTCACGGATTGCAGTTGGAATCTCAGTAAAGTTGCCCTGGAACATCAGCGGCGTAATCACGGTTGTTACGATCGCGGACTGGCGGATCTGCCGAAGACCCTCATATGACCCCATGAAAAACGTTCGATTGCGCCCGTTGTAGACTCCTGGAATCACGATCGGACCATCAAGTTCGAATCCGAACTGATTCTGCCGCAGTGCCGGCTTTTCCGCCGAACGCGGCAGAAAGAACGGTCTGGCGTCTAGCACATCGTTGCGCACAAACTCGGCCAGGTTTCCATGCAGCGTATTTGTGCCCGATTTTGTGACCAGGTTGAGATGCACACCCATATAAGCGCCATATTGCGCACTGTAAGTGCCCGTCTGCACCTCGAGTTCCTGAATCGCTTCCACCATCGGACGTGTGGGCGTCATCGTGATCATGTTATTGACGATGCTGATGCCATCCAGCGCGATGCTGTTCTGGATTTCGCGAGTTCCGGCGCCGATGAAAGCCTGCCCCGCGCCGGCGTTGGTAGGCTTTAGGCCCGGAACCACGCCCGGAACCGTGATCGCGAGGCGCAGCGGATCGCGGCCGTTCAACGGCAGATCGGCTACATGACGCATATTGATGATTTCGGACACGCCTGCCTCATCCGTTTTGACAGGGGCCCGCGTACCGTCGACAGTAATGGTCTGCAAAACGTCGCCGATTTCCAGAGCTGCGTCCGTGCGTACAGTCTCGTTGACGTCTATCTCAACTTGGGTTGCCTTATATGTTTGAAAACCTGTTTTCTGCACCGTGAGTTCATACTTGCCGATACGCACGAACTGGATCGTGTAGTTTCCCTCGTCGTTTGTCGTTGTTTTCCAGGAATCCTTTGTTGCCGTGTGAGTCGCGATAACGACTGCATTGGGAACACTGCTCCCCGAGGGATCCGCAACGGTTCCGACCAGGGAAGTGTTGCCGGCAATCTGCCCGAAAACGAGCGCGCACAATTCAAGCAGAAGAATCGCGAGCCACAAAAAGCGTCTCATCGTATTTTCCTGCGTTCGAGCCAGTATAAGTTATGTGGCGCGAACACGTTGTTGCCGCGTTGCCACTCATGGCAACGCCTGGCTGGGTAGAATCATGAAGTGACTGGGACGCGTCTCCTCCATTTTGAGGTGTTGGAAAAGCTGGGTGAAGGCGGCATGGGTGCTGTGTACCGCGCTCTGGACACCCGTCTGAAGCGGCACGTCGCCATCAAAGTCCTGCCGCCGGACAAACTTTCCGATCCCGATCGCAAACGCCGTTTCGTTCATGAGGCGCAAGCGGCATCGGCGCTAAATCATCCCAACATCGTCACCATCCATGACATCGCCGCGGACGATGAAGCTCCGTTCATCGTAATGGAACTGGTTTCGGGCCGCACGCTAGCCGACTGCGTGCGAGAAAAACCACTGCCGCTTTCTGAAGCGCTTCGCTACGCTGTCCAGGCCGCCGACGCGCTCACCGCTGCGCATGCCGCTGGTATTGTTCACCGCGATTTGAAACCCGGGAACATCATGATAACCGGCAACGGTGTCATTAAAGTGCTGGATTTCGGATTGGCGAAGTTGACCGAGCGCGTCGAAGCCAGCGCATCCACCCTGACTGTCACGCTCGAATCCAATACGGCTCTTGGCGTCATCGTCGGAACGGCGTCGTACATGTCACCGGAACAGGCAGAGGGGAAAAGCACGGACGCACGCTCGGATATTTTTAGCTTTGGCGCCGTGCTTTACGAAATGTTGAGCGGCCGGCGTGCTTTCACGGGGGAATCGCAATTGTCGATTCTTAGCGCCGTGCTGAACGGCGAGCCGAAGCCTCTGCTGGATCTGACGCCCGGGGTGCCCGTGGAAATAGATCGCGCCGTCAGCCGGTGTTTGCGCAAGGACCCCAACCGCCGGTTCCAGACCATGGCCGACTTGAAAGCGGTGCTGGAGGAGGGGCGCGAAGAATCTGACTCTGGACGGCTCGTCGCAGGCAGGAAGAAGCCGGTCGGAACGCGGCGCTACAAGTGGTTCTGGCCCGCCATCGCCGCCCTCTTTCTTTTGACCGCGGTCGGCACGGGAATGTGGATCCGCGTGCGGACCGACGCGCCTCGACCCAGGCTGATTCCGATCACCAGCTTTCCAGGAATTGAAAGCAGACCCTCACTCTCACCCGATGGCACGAAGGTCGCCTTCGCGTGGAATGGCGAGAAGGAAGATAATTTCGACATTTACGTCAAACAGATCGATGGTGAGGGTTTTACCCGGCTGACCACTGACACGGCACCGGAAGGAATGCCCAACTGGTCGCCGGACGGCCGCTCTATCGCTTTCTCCCGTTTCGGAAAGGACCAGGCAATCATGGTCATGCCGGCCATTGGCGGTCCCGCTCGCAGACTTCCTGAGAATCGATCCCTCTATGGCTGGACTCCGGATTCCAAGTCGCTACTCATACAGGGCGATGATGGAGTATCAGGCTTTATCGGCATCTTTTCGATAGAGAGCGGCCAGGCTCGCCAACTGACGTTTCCACCCAAATCGGCTCCCGGTGACGATGGTCCCGCTCTGTCGCCCGACGGAAACACGGTGGCCTTTTTTCGTTCAATCGATGCGGCCACATCAGACATCTATACAGTCCCGATCGCTGGTGGTCAGCCACGCCGAATCACAAGTGTACTTGATCGAGGGGCGGGCCTGTGCTGGACCTCGGATGGAAAAGCGGTTGTGTTCTCGTCGGACCTCGGAAGTGGGTTCCGGCTCTGGCGAGTGCCTGCGAAGGCTTCGCCAGACCAGGCGCCCGCACTGGTGGAATTCGCCGGCGAAGACGCGATAGAACCTCACATAGCCGGATCCCGGCTGGTGTACACCAGGCGCCACGTCCGCACCAATCTCTGGCGAGCTGCGCTCGAACGCAAGCAGACTGAGCCAACCCGCCTGCTCGCTTCCACTAGGGCGGAGTCTTACCCGGCGTATTCGCCGGATGGTAAAAAGATCGCTTTTCAGTCGGATCGCACCGGTGCCAGCGAGCTATGGGTCGCGACCGCGGAGGGTGAGAATCCCGTCCGCCTCACCACCAACCTTGCTGTCACTCATGGCCGCCCGGTGTGGTCTCCCGACGGCAAAAACATCGCATTTGGCGCGCGCGGAACGGGTCAAACGGAGCTGTATGTAATTAGCACAGACGATGGTGCACCGCGCCGCATCGGTAAAGGTTTCTATCCTCAATCCTGGTCGCGGGACGGCAAATGGATTTACGGCCTGATGAATGTGGGGACCCTGCAAACGTTCAAGATCCGTGCCGAAGGCGGCGAGCCGGCAGGTCACGCGTAACGGTGCTTTTCATGCGCAGGAATCGGCGGACGGCCGTTATGTCCTCTATACGAAGGTGCCCAATATTAGCGGCACCGTGCCGTCGAGTTTCTGGAGACTGCCGGTGGACGGAGGCGAGGAGGTTAAGCTGAACGACGGCATCTATGCCGAGCGCTGGCAGCCGGCCGAAAACGGCATCTATTTCGTGGACTTCCAGCAAGTTCGTACTCGCGAAAAGACTGTGTACTTCCTTGACATTCTGACCAGGGAAGTCAAACCTGTTGCGGTCGTGACCAAGGCAGCGAGTGCCCTCCCAGGTTTCACAATTAGTCCCGACGGCCGTTGGATCATTACCACCCACGCTGAGCCACCCATTGCAGACATCATGTTGCTGGACAACTTTCGCTAGTCTCAAATATCCAAACGAAGAGCCGACTTGTAACATGCGTCCGCACCGGAGGTACTCCAACCTCAGCGCTCCCCGGACGTCCGATTACTCGCTGCTAACCGGGTAGCGATCAGCATTCCGGCTCGGAGATCTCTATACTGGAAATGCACTGCTTTACCAGCAATGGAATGCTCCGACAGTCTACTCTGGCGTACAGTGGCTTATACAGAGATTAACCGGAAACGGCGTTCGAGGAAGCTTCGCCGACGGCTGCGTGAAATCCGCCGACGTCAAGTTGACAATGTCCTTCCACGGTTTCCGGTATGCTCGTTTCAAGTGTCCGCGACACCTATCCTTGACCTCCATCAAGCCCCGCCAGAACCACGCAAGTTTAAGTTTTGGCGTTATGTACTGATTGGAGTCACTCTCGGAGCGGCTATTGCAACTATAAAGATTCTCGAAGAGGAGAACATCATACCTGCATGGGATCCGCCGACATTCCCAGCATTCAATGGGTTGCTGCTCCTTCCTGCCGTCTACCTTGCCATAGCTTTCCACGAAATTGGTCATCTTCTCGCGGGCAAACTGGTTGGGCTTAATACGGGCGGTATCTCGGTGGGGGCATTCGTCCTTCTTAGGTCTGGCAAAAAACTGGGTGTTTCGATTTGACCGGGATCTGTGGCTCAGCGGCGGTTCCTTCAAACCGCTCACGGGCACCGTTCGTTTCCGCCAATTCCAATATGCGTGGCTCCTGGCCGGCGGACCTTTTGCGAGCGTTGTCCTTACCATAGCGTGCGGGTTAATGTGGGTGCAGTATGGCGGTGGTGCCTGGTCTTGGATCGGCACTTTTTTGTGGGCGTCGCTGTTCATCGACGGTTTGTCATTGGTTCCATTCTCCGCCGGTTTGCAAAAATCGGACAGCGCGTTACTCTTGCAATTTATTCGATATCCCGAGCAAGCACGGTCCTGGATGGCGCTCCTCACGCTTCAAACGGAAGATGCAAAGGGAGTACGCCCCCGTGAGTGGGATCCACAATCGTTTGAGCAGATTCTGATGTTTAATGCGTCTGCGAATGAGTATCTGTATTGCCAATTCATGGCTTATTACCGACGGCTGGATGAGGGCTTGGAAGCCGCGGCGTTGGAGCACCTGGAAAACGTGCTTGCGGCATCGGCGCGTGCGGGACGGGGATTACGATCTTTGTTATTCCTTGACGCGGCGTCTGCGAGCGCGTGTATTCGAAAGCAATCCGCCCAAGCTCGTATCTGGCGTGATAGGGCTTGCAAGCTGCGGAAACCGGAGTCACTCGATGCTGTTGATGCAGGAATTGCCATGTGTGAGGGCCGCTTCGAAGCGGCACTGCAACATTGGGAAGCGGCAAAGGCGCACTTTCGCCGGCGGAAGCTCGACTCGGGGATCATTCGGTTTGCTTTAGAGAAATGGACGGAATACGAAGCCGCTTGCAAAGCTGCTCTCATAAGGACTCCAACCTAGGCTTCGACAAGGCACTGACAAGTTAACTGATTTATTGATCGTATCAGCAACTCAAAAACCACCGCATTCAGGCCAATTTGGCAATTCGCCATGGACAGGCAGCGCCGATCGTCAGCGCGGTCGCAATGAGAGAACGGGTCAGGAAAGTCATGCGCCGTAAACTAAGCATACGCATATTCTCATCAAAATGAGCCTGGGAAGGCGAGCGAAGTAACGCTTGTTCACCTGATTATCTGGTCGCGGCCGGCCATGTCTTCTTTCGCAGTCGAAGGGACACAGCACTTGAAGCTCTGGCTTTGCGCTCAGCAGGTCGCGGTTCTCAAACTCAACCGACTCCGACCAACACTGAACCGCCTAGATCGTTTCTTCTGAACTGCCTTACGAAAATCTATAGCCGCGATGGTCGGATATTCTGGGTGATCGTGAAGTCGGAAACTATCGTCGGCGGGCAGTTAAGCGAACGCCAGGATCGTCGCCGATCGCTTTCATGTCATTCGGTTGATCAATCAGCACGTCGTGGCCTGCTGGTTGGTAGGTCAATATATTCATCCAGCCCGTGAGTAGTACCGAAGTAAACCGACGAGACGCTGCTTGCAAACAATCGGCGTTTCCGAAGGGCAAGTGTTGGTATTGGCAGGGAATAGCAGCAGGTTTCGTTTGCCCTGATGATTTCGCTCCCCATGGTAGTGCATGACATATTGAGCCAGAGCTCGTAGAAGTGAGGTCTCACCGAACAGGATCAGCTTCGACAGGCACTTCGAGCATCTTCGGCGTGCGTTGACCCAGAAACGGCGCAAACTCACTGCCCATTTCTGATACATTCCCACCGGTCCTACGGAATCTGATAGCGGCCTTCAGAGACAGCAACCGCCTTTCTGATTTGAATGCTCTGGCCATCCGCCGCGATTTGAGCCGGGCACTCCGGCCAGATCGCGCGAATGGCCGTCAGCCACTGTTCAAGCATGGCGCGGAACCGCCGCGGGCGGCTATACTCCACGCACCCGAGTTGGTTCGCCAGGCCGAAGTCGCCGAAGATCGGGATCGTCTCCCGTTCCTTCGATTTGAAGCAGCGGTAGCTGAGCCACATGTAGAGGTCGAGCACGGCTGGGGCGGCCGCGAGCAGCTTCACCGCCTCAAGATCGTTCGGAACAGGATGCGCAAGGATTTCTTGGTAGAAGTCATCACTTAGGACAATCACGTTTTCGAACTCCCGTGAAATCGGCCGTTGGTCTGGACTCCGACTGTACCAGATCTGCGCCTCCCGCATGAAGTTGAAGCGAGAACGCTGAATTACCTTTGCGGAGCCGTTGAGACTATCAGTCCCGAAAAAGATAGTTGCTCCGAAGACGCGTTCGAATGCGTCGACCAGCCGACGGTACTCCTTGCCCCCGGTTTGCATTCCAAATGTGTACAGCATCTCAGCGGCCGTGCGGAAGCGGATCGTCTGACTTTTTTGCTGAACCGCCAGGGTAGCCAGGAAGATCGGTACGAGCCGGTCTTGACCGAACGGCACACCGAACTCTGGATGACCAGTCACGTGGAGAACGAACCGGCCATTTCGGCGTTTATACAGCAACCGGTTTTTTGGAAGACGACGGACCGGAAGGCCGCACAAGACGAACGGACGCGAACTGAAGCAAAGCGTCTGACTAGCTTGGTCTCGGTTCTCCCGGACCAGTTGTATTCGCTCGACTTGCTTGAGCTTTTGCTTGGATACAATCAGGTCTTCGCAGGTCTGCCGAAGGACAGAACTCGCGCGCTGAAGACCCGGTGGATGCGCCTTGCGAGAAGTAGTTCCTCCCATCCTTAGCGCAACCTGTTCAGAAACCTGTTCAACTAACGCCGCAATGCCCGACATAGGCGCTGAAGGATGTACATCGATGCCTGTCTTTTCTACGATTTGCGACTGTAGTGTTGTTTCGTAATCAGCAGGTCGCCGGTTCAATCCCGGCGGGTGGCTCCAAACTAGCTGAAAACACGCCAGTTGTGAGTTAGACAAAAGCTAATGACTCATTGATAAAGCATCAGCAGGTCAAGGAAAGCAGAAGTTTCATTCTTTTCAGTAGAATCCGACATCGTGCCCTTAATCCCCTGTTCGCGACCTGATCAAAATTCAGTGGCTATCCTTATTTCTATCGGTAGACACTGTGGCTTGGGCAGACAAAGTCGGTCCCACCACTTACCCGTTTACAGACAACATTTCCGGGCGGCTGGTGAGTTGAAGAAATGAAGCGTCGAGGCTCGGTGTGCGGACCCCGAGTCCCGACGGGCAACGTTCAGGCTTCGCTCGGTTTAGGGACACACGGCGCGGACCGTTCCGCAATGCTTTGAACAGAACAGGGAAGTCAGTTAACGCGTAGCGCACCGCGTTCTCCGGCGTCCGGAATGATTTGTGTGTGGTTCTTCGAACCGTGTTGCGGCCAACGCTTAGTGGTCAGCGGCCGGACGGCATATCCCGTCCGATAACATGAATGTCGGCATGGAACGTGGATCGCAGTTAGGATTGGCTCTTTCAGGCGGCGGATTCCGCGCAACATTCTTCCACCTCGGACTCATTCGCTTTCTTCGGGATGCTGAGTTGCTTCAACATGTGACTCACATCTGCTCGGTATCGGGCGGCAGCATCCTTGCGGCGCACATGGTCCAGAACTGGCCGCAGTACAACGGCACGGATCGCGAGTTTGAGGCCGCAGCACAGGACCTAGTTGGATTTGCTCAGTCGGACGTGAGAGGGCGGATCATTCGGCGATGGCTCCTCTCGCGCGTACTGCCTTTCTTCCGCCGGACTGCTCTGCTACAGAAGTACTACTCACAGCTATTCCGCCAGGCGGATCTCGGCGCGTTGGGCGGAACTGATCCTCAGGACCGACGTCCGGAACTACACATCATTGCGACGAGTATGACCACAGGCCAGCTATGCTCGTTTAACCAGCAGGGGTTTTGGGTTGAACAGGAAGGGGCCAGTAAGCTCCTTCCCAAAACCCTGCTTCCGCTTGGGCTGGCGGTTGCCGCCTCTTCTGCTTTCCCACCTTTGTTCCCGCCGGTCAGATTGACACGCAAGATGCTGGACGCTGCAGTAAATGAGCTTCCATACGAGTCCGATTACTTGGCGGACGGCGGCATTTTCGACAACTTGGGTATCCGCAAATTTCATTCGCTTCGCGAGCAACTCGGGTTAACGCTCGACCTGCTCGTGGTGAGCGACGCTGGTGCCGCCTTTGACTGGGACGTCGGCAGCCGCTTCGCTTGGCTCGTGTCGAGAACGGCCCGGGCGACTGACATCCTGATGAAGCGAGTCGGAGATCTCGAGCAATACGTCGCACAACAACTTCATGCTTCGGCGTGGCCGGTAGTCAGAATCGGCATCGAAGAGGTCGTTAATAGAGCAGAGCATCCATTCTGTTTGCAGGAAGATCTGCAACGAAAGGCGCGCGCCATCCGCACGGATCTGGATACGTTCAGCGTCACAGAAATCAACTCCCTTGTGACGCACGGGTACTGTGTTGCCTATAAATGTCGAGGGCTTCCGTCGGCGCAGGAGATGTTGTCAGCCGTTATCCTACATCCGACAAGCCCGTCTGGGTACCTATCACCACGACTGCAAAACGGGCTTCAGAGATCGCAAAAGTCCTTGACCGCAGCCGCAGGCGCACTCTAGGGATCTGGAACTCACGGGATTGGATGAGCTGGGCTGGATTGGGCTGTACGGCAGTCGTTGCGGTGCTCGTGGCCTTTCCATATCTGCAGCAGAAGCAACAACTTGCGTATGCAGAGCAAGTAATTGCCACCCGAACTGCACTCTCGAGTGCGGAAGGCCGGGAGGCCGCCGTTGCACGTTTGAGCAGTGGGCCGGCCTACCCGGACGAAGTTGCAGATGCTGTTTTGCGCCGCTTAAATCTGGAAACGTCGCGTGCCAATCGAGAGGCGGTTCGTTCACAAATCCTTACTCCGTACATCGAGAGTGGAGTAGTCGACATACCAAGTGGAGGCCCAGGCAAAGGGAAGGTGAGCCTAATCAGGACTCCGCAATTCGCTACCGTCGCGCCATTGTACTGCACCAATCGAGAGCGGAATTCCAGTGCCGCTAACGTACGGGAGATGTTCGGAACAGAAGCCCGCGAACTTACGTGCGGAGTCACGGAAGTATCAATACCACGAAGACACCGCATCGGGGAAGTTGAGCGCGCTTCTATAATGAAGCTGGAATTCCGGGAAGACCCCGAACAGCACGTTGTGCTTTTGTCTGCCCAGGCGCTGGGCACCGAGGATTTCGCCGCCCGATTGAAACAGCGAATCGGCAGCGCAGTGAGCAAAGACGTTTTATTCTACGTGCCAGGCTTTAACGTTCAGTTCAACGATGGCTGTAGCCGGCTGGCAACCCTCGCCTATGACTTAGGGCTAACCGCCGCGCCAGTACTCTTCAGCTGGCCGTCACGGGGATCCTTATCCGTCGGAGCATACATACAGGACGTTGATGCAGCTGAAGGTGCTAGCGCCTCATTCGGAAAAGTGCTTCAGATCCTCACCGCATCCGGAGCACAGAAAGTGTCGATCATCGCTGATGGTTTGGGCTCGCGCGTAGTTCTGTCGGCACTGCACCGGTACGCCGTTGAACCAGGCATTCTCAATGAAGTCGTGTTCATCACTCCCGACGTGGACGTCACGAACTTTGCCGATCGCGTTCAAGTTCTCACAAAGACTGCTCAACGAGTGACAGTGTATACGTGCAAAGGTTGTCCACAGATGGTCGTCGTCCGTAAACTTACAGGTGCGGAGCGTGCTGGCGCGATTACGAACCTTGCCGACCGGGTTACGGGAGTCGATGTTGTCGACTTTGGTGACAAAATGTCCTCACCCCTGTCACATTACTACGGATCCGCATCCGGCCTACTCGCCGACCTGCACGGGGTGCTTCGGGGTCTTCCGGGTGACCAGCGCCATGCGTTAAAGCGCGGGACGGTGCCTAGGACGTGGATTCTAGAGTAGAGTAACGGGACATTCCAACAGCACTGCACTGCATGCACCTGTGGCGCATCTCGGTTGTTGAACAGATTGCGGAAAGTCCGTTCAAACGCTACTTCCTTCGATAGTGGCGTGTCCCAACGGCGCTGATTACCGAATCGGGTTCACGCCGGTAAGCGGTTCATTGTTAACGGCTTTTCCATAAGTACGCATCATAAACACGCGTTATACTTGTCCATGGCGAATTACCAATTGGGCCGGTTTAACAAGCTGTTGCGATTGGCGGGATGCGGCGTGTTGATGGCGAATTGATAAGTCATGCCGCGATTGGAGTCTGGTACAACCCTCGACAGTGCCTCCGCCACCGGTACGAATCGAGACCTATTGGTGATACCGATTCGTCAACAGCCGGTTCTGGCAGGCGTCCTTCCAGTCCCGCATGCGTTCGATGGCCGTTATAGTAATGTTGAAAATCGAATAGCTTCGTCTCCAGATCGGCTGTGGTCCAGAATAAAGTGCGGTCGAGGTACTCGCGCCGAACCGTGCCAATCAGTCGCTCTACAAACGGATGCGATAGCGGCACGTAAGGAATAGTCTTGATCTCCGCCACTTCGAGCACCCGGAGATTAGCTTGCCATTGGTGGAATCGATAGAGCGGATCATGATCCGAGCTGAGGTATTTTGGCAGGCTGTGCCCGCGAATCGCTCGCTGGAACATGCGGCACAGTGCCACACCATCAACGATGCCGCCGTGAACGCCAAACCCGATGATGCGGCGTGTAAATTGGTCCATCACAACCAGAACCCAATGTGTTCTCAGCGTTGCCGATTCGCAGCGGAATAAATCGCAGCTCCATAAACTGTCCTTTGTCTGGCCAAGAAACGTAAGCCAGGAAGGACCTCCTGAATCTGATTCCGGTCGGTAGTGAACGCTCAGAATGCGGCGAACAACATCCTTGTCGATCTCGACGCCGAAAGCCAACGCGATCTGCTGAGCAATGCGGGGACAGCCCCAGCGGGGATTGCGCCGTTTCATTGCTACAACGGCGTCAATGAGATCTTTCTTCGGTCCCTTCGGACCAGGCCGGTGCCTGCGCTCGGACGAAAACAACAAGCGGTACTTTCGTTTCCTCAGCACACTGTGGAGATGGAGCAGAGTGGAAGGCTTCAGAACGATGGCGGAACGGAGAACGCGTGCCGGGCGCATGAAAAGTGGTGCACAAGCCGGCGATGATACGATCCGCGGCACGCAGGTTGGGCGCACGCTTTCGACCACGATTGAGGATCAGCAGTTGATGCCGGACCAGCGCGGATTCGGCGACAACGGAACGGACTCCGCCCGGCCTTGCCAATCGGGCCAAGGTGACGATCACATGAACGAATAGGATGAGGAAGTCGCGCATCCCGGCAATCGTATCAGCACCTTAAATCCACCAAATTCAGCCCAATTGGTAATTCGCCATGGACAGGCAACATTCACCCTATCAGCCGCCTCCTACCAGATTTCGCAATGGAACCAGCCGCCATGCGCTCCAGATCTCGTGGAGTTGACGAAGTGTTTAAGCTTCCCGGCGAACGTCCTTTGGCTTTTTGTCCTCACGAAGCGCCACAAAGAGTGAGTGCCGGAGATTTATCAGGCGTCCACTCGACAAATTCAGACTGCCCGACGAGCAGTGGCCTGACCCAGCGGCAGTCCACCATTTTCGCAGCCGTAATCCCTGTCCCCATCGTCCGCTCTTCTTTTCGGGCAAATTTGAGAAGGGGCAACGCGGCGTTTCCAGTTTGCGGAGACGCTCAAGAAGTGGCACGCGGAGCGTGGCGTAAACCCATTTCGTCTTCGCGCGACATATATAAGGTTGTCTCCGTCGTAGTAGCAGTTCTGTGGATGTCATCGAGCCTATTCCTTTCTTCTTCATTGAGTTAAAGGTGAGGCTCCACCTGCTTCAGACACAGTTGAGCCGCTATTGCCAGCTTACCCATGTCCAAAACAATTTGCACAGATTATGTTACAGCGCCACGCGAGGCATGGCGACACGTGGAGTTGCTGTCTAAAACGCCGCCGCGCCAGCTTCAGCGACCGCTTGGTCTTGTTTCCCTAACCCCCCGCTTACACCGATGGCCCCCACAACCTCACCACCGCGCTTCAGGGGTACTCCGCCGGCGAAGATCATTACACGTCCATCGTTCGATGCATGAATCCCAAAGAACTGGTCTCCGGATTGACTCATTTCTGCCAACTGCATCGTTTCGATGTCGAACGCACGTGATGTCCACGCCTTCTTTATAGAAATGTCTATACTCCCAATCCAAGCCCGATCCATACGGACGTGGGCGACCAGGTTCCCGCCGCTGTCCACCACAGCGATATTCATAGGCTGACCGATGTCCTCAGCCTTTCGCTCTGCGGCTGTAATAACTCTTTTAGCGTCTGCGAGGGTGATCATGAACTTAATAAATCTCCGTCCAATTTATATGCAAAGGGTGAGCTAGCCGAGGCTAGATCTCATAGAGGACACCGAACGACATATTGAACAAACGGTTCCTCGGTTGTGAATTGGTGATCTACCGTCAGAATCCGCCCATTGTTCAATTGAACGGTCTCCGGGTAGCCGATGTGAAACCAGATTCCTGGTGCTGCTGAAGGGGGAGCGACGCCTCCATCGCGCACTACAAACTCGTTCGCAACATCCCAGTGAAGACCATCGTCGGACACGCACCCGCGAACTCCCCAAGGCGGTCTCCGGTACCCATAGGTGCACATCATCCGTCCATCGCGGAGCAATGTCAGATCCGCCGGGTAACCCCAGAGGTTGGTTGGTTCAGGGCGGCTCCACGATTCGCCATTGTTCTTCGAGTACGACAGCCAGAGGTGTTCATGTCTCTGCCGCGGGGCGTGTGAAGTCCGCATCATGCAGATCAGCACACCATCTCGAGTTCTCGCCAACGTCGGCTCGTCGAACGAAATGATTCCAGCAGGGTCGTAGGCAATGGTCGCGTAGTGTTCCCAATCGAGGCCCTTGTTGTCTGACCTGAGAAGGGCCGACCTGCCCGGTTCGGGTTCCGGTTTCCAATACCGGGACACCATTTGCCCCAGAACGGGCATCAGCAACACGCCGTTTGGCAGTTCCACGACGCCATCAACAGGTTGTGCGTGCCGGAGCGGAGTCGCGTTCGCCTTGTACGCTGTGCTCCAGGTGTGACCGTTGTCGCTTGAACGGGTGAGCCACGTTCCTTCAACCTCTCGAAGCAAGGTCAGATTCTCCGATTGAGGCCCCAGGTCTTCGAGAATGCCCTTCCTCTCCACGAAGCTTGTCCGCAGGAAATTGACGAGCACCGTGCCATCCGAAAGCTGAGTCGCAGAAGGAATGTCGGCACCGAAGTAGTCCGTTTGCGCACACACGGTGAGCCGCGTCGACGGATGCCAGGTCGCGCCACTGTCCGTCGAACGGATGAGCTTGATGGTGTCGAAGTCCTCATGCTTCCTGCCGCGCGTCTCGTTGTAAAGAACGATTACATCGCCGTTCTTGAGCTGCGTCGCTCCAACGTGTGCATGGTAGTGGTTCCGGTCCAGTGAAATGGTGACCTTTTGCGCGTTTTTGATTGTCATGGCAATCTTCCTTTCAGCCTCGGACTTGGTAGTACGCAGTTTCGAGATAGGATCGGGATTCCGAAGTCATCTCCATCGTGACCTGGTCGCTGCTCCCATCGGCAATGCGATAGGCAGTCAAGACAGACCCATTGCTGAGTTGAACAGTGCTGGGGCAATCCAAGTCAACTCCATCCGACATCCGCACCACGTCAACGATATCCTCGGGTTTCCACGACATCCCGTCGCGGGAGATGCATCTCCGGATACCAGGACCCGGATGAATCGGGTAACTGAAGGTGCAGAGCAGCCGTCCGTCGGAGAGTTTCGTGAGTTGAGCGGAATCGCCCCAGATGCGGGTTCGAACCGGTGTCTGCCAGCGCAATCCGCCGTCTTCCGAAACCGACTGCCAGAAGTAGCCTTCTTCCAGACTCCTGCTCTGGGCGGATGAGCTCTTGAGGATTGCCAGCAGTCGGCCATCTTCCAGACAAACGAGGGAAGGCTCTTCGTAATCTCTGGCTCCGCAATCGCCGGCGAGAAGCGCATGAAAGCACCAACTGGCTCCTCGATCATCAGACCGCAACAGGAACGAGGCGATGGGTTCGGTCGTGCGTCTGTAGCGATCGGACCGTTGTCCGGCTAGCGGCAGCAGCAATCTGCCGCTCGGAAGTTCCAGAATCGAGCCGTGCGGCCAAGCTGTTTGAAATGGCGTGATATCGATGCGTGATGCAGAACTCCAGGAGTAGCCATGATCGGCCGACTTTCGGAGGTACAGCCCATCGATCTCTGAGCCCCGCTTCCAGCCAGGTCCGGTTTCGAACAGAAACTGAAACTTCGCGGAGCAACAGAGCAACTCTCCAGTCGACAGTTGCGCGATGGTTGCGGCGCCGTAACCCGGCTTCTCCTTACCGTCGCCAAAGAGAATCTGGGTCTCACCCCTGTTCCAGCACACGCCGTGGTTTTGCGATCGAGCCCACAAGACGCTTCCCGTGCGCAGGCCTTCGTTGCAGCGAAGAAGTGCGGCCGCGACATCGCCGTTGTTGAGCTGCGCGAGGCTCGCCTGGCGGCAAGAATGTACAGCCTCGTGATCGATCATGAAATAGCTGACCCCGTCGAGGTCCGGGGAAGCCGGTCGGTACGAAGCGGCTTTCCCGTGGCTGGACGATGCCGTCGCAGCCAAACCAGCTCCCGACAGAAAGAACTGCCGCCTTGACGATGGCGCAGCGAATCTTCGTTCTGACGATGCGGATGTTTGTACTTTGTTTTTCATGGTGGTTTGGCTCACAAGAGATCCCGACGATCGAGAAACGTTCCGCGAATCCACGGGCAGTGCGCATAGGATCCCGTTGCGGGCCATGCGACGGAACCATCGTCCGTGTAGTTGATGACGAAGATGCGACCGTCGGGGAGTTCGGTCCAACTGGAATAGCCCTGGTCGAAGCCGCTCACGGATGCATCAATGCGGATCACATGGTCGAGTTGGTATTGGTCTGGGAAGCCGTCGCGGGAGGTCCACGAGGTTTCAAACACGCGACCGCTGCGGCCGGTCACCGCGGAGCGAACGTGCTTCCAAAGGCTCATGCCGGTGACCTGCGGCGTGATCTGCTCGGGACGGATTTGAGTCCGGGCGTTAGCGTCGGGAGTAAGGACGTCCGGACTCGGATAGTTTCCGAAAGAGAATGGCACGGTGCTGACGGTGGCGGGCGACCACCCGTTCTTCCACGTACGACGGTCGAGGTCCGAAGTTTCCAGCTTGACTTCGCCGTCGATGGTAAGCCGGAAGGGCCGGCCGTTCCCCGCAGTCATCCCATAGGTGTGGAACTTGCCGGGAGCGATGCGGATGCTCTGGGTTGCGGTTCCGACAAAATCCACGCGATCGGGAAAGATACGCAACTGGCCGGCGAAAGGAATGCCGATGGTAGCTGCGTGGAGAGCATTGTCGCGCACCATGACTTCGGCTTCGCAAACGATCGCGCTTTCAGGTCCTTCGGGAGGACGAAGGAGATAGCGAGTGAACTGCCCTCGATGTCCGTCGCTGTCGATGTAGAGAGTGCCGCCTCGCAGTCCTTTGCTGGAGTGATCGTTGAAGTGGATGCCGCTGATTTGGAACCCAGGCTTGTGCGCCGGGTCGTCGATCCAGGCCCACAGGCCGGAGTAACCCATCTCGGTACGGGTTGTCAGCAGGACGCGGCCGTCGGAAAGAAGGTCAGCGCCAACGCGGCCGATGACCTGGATTGGCAGATCCTCAGGCTCTGACCAGGTTTTGCCAAAATCGGACGAAGATACCCGAAAACCGGGATAGCCGTCGTTGCGGCTGTCGCGCGCATAGATGATGAGCCGGCCTCCAATCTCGTGGATGCTGGCTTCGCTGCCGGCGTGGCCGCTAGATGGAAACGTGTCGAGGACGGACCAAAGAGTCCACGATTTACCGGTGTCGGCCGAGCGGTAGATTTGCAGGCGCTCGTGAACACGGAAGCGGTTGGCATGATCGAAGGCTTGCTCGCCGACTGGAAACGTGTCCGATCCGACGGTAAGCCAGGAACCGTCCGAGCATTCCAGCACGTGGCTAAGAGCGTAGTGGACTTTGATTCCGAAGTCGCGGCAATCGAATCCGCCGAGGATAGTCCACGTTCGGCCGTCGTCGGTGCTGCGCTTGAACTCAGCGGTCGGGACTTTCTCTCCGCTGACCAGGAGTAGCGAGCCGTCGAGGAGACGCTGGAGGCGTTCGTTGGCTCCTTTCGCCGGTGCGATGACCACTTCCGGACTCCAGGTTTTGCCCCCATCGTCGCTCGTCCGGATTACCGATTTGCCTCCACCTCCGTGGGCACGGCCGTCGCAATACGTGGCAAGCAGCTTGCCCGACGCAGTGCTGGTGACATCGGCGAAGCCTTGCCAGCGATTCTGGTCACGTGACACGACTACGTGACGACCCGGATTGCGCCACAGCGAGCGCATGCTCTGGAGCCGGAAACCACCATCGGCGTCGACGGTGCGATTGCGTTTTTCCAAGGGATGCGATCGGACGGATTCACCGGGCGCCCAAGATCTAGAGTCGACAACTAGGTGCTCGATGAGGGTGGCTCCGGGATGCTGCTCGATCAATAGATGGTTGACGGAGTTGATCTCTTCCGGCAGTCTCGCATTCTCTGCGAGCAGGAAGAAAGCATCATCTCCGCGGCTTGCTGTCCAGGCGGTGATGCGGCGCAGCGTGAGATCGATGGAGAGCTTGAAGTCGCATGGTGTCTGGGGGCGGGCATAGCTGCCGAACTGATCGCCGTCGGCAGCGGCAATCCAGGGCACAAGATAGGAAAATCCCGGCAAACCTTTGTCGTCGGCCAAGCCAAAGCGCACAAGCGGCTTGAGCATGCCGTCACGAACGAAGCCGAGGGTAACACTCTGCGCGCCCGTTGAGAGATCGCCGGTGTACGTTTTCGGATTGGCTGAGCCCATCAGGAAGGTCCCGTAAACGAAAAAACGTCCTGAGACCTCTGGAATGGTAATTGAGTGGACACGAAGCAGCGAGCCTGGCTTTCGCGGCTTGCCGTCTTCGTACCGGAAGGAAAGTTCAGGAACTGCCACGGCTGCGGCGGGCAGCAGAAGTGAGCCGGCGGCGGTGAAGAATTCTCGGCGATGCAACGCGTCCTCCAGCTACTCTGCCTTCAGCGAATCTTTGCCGTGAGTCAGCCACTCGAGATTTAGCCGGGCCAGCGTCAGTTTCAGCGTTTTATCCGCATAGCTACCGGACTCATACAGACAAAGAATGGTACCGTCCGGGGCGACGGCCAGATCGGAGTACATCGCGGCGCCTCGGGTGATGACGCGGGACTGAGCCCATGTTTTGCCTTCGTCGTAGCTGATGCGTGCCGTCAGGTGGGTGCGTGCCTTGACATCGGCGGGATTGACGACCACAATGCGGCTGCGGCCGGAATCGGCTGCTGTCAGTCGGACGACGCTGCCCTGACACGAAGATTCCGGGAGTGCCGGGTCAAATTGAATAGGCGACCAAGTCTTGCCGCCATCGGCGCTTCGCGCGACGGCGCGGAGGTTGCGGCGCTGCCTGCTCCGCATGTTCATGTAGACGTGATTGGGTGCGGTTTCCACGGCCATCGCTTCGTCGGAAAGGTCGTTATCGAGAGCGGCGCCGTGTTTCCACGTGGCTCCGTGATCGTCGCTGTACATCGCGTAGGAAAACTGCACCTTGCCCCAACTGGAAGGCCTCCAACTTGCAGGGCCCGGCGATGTGTCGCCCCAGGATGGAATCAGCAGGCGCCCGCTCGCGAGTTGGATGCCGTGGCCCGGGCCGGAGCCGACGTACTTCCAACCGGGAGCGACAACGTCACGAGTGATTTCGCGGCGCGGGCTCCACGTACGGCCATCATCCGACGTTTGACTCACGAAAACCTGCTGGTTGTTCTTGCAGAAGACGAGCACGACACGTCCGGTGGTGCGGTCGACCACAGGCGCCGGCTGATTGATCGATTCGTCGCCGTCATCCTGAAAGACGATGAGCGGGCCGAACGTTTTACCGCCATTGGTGCTGCGCTTCAGGACGAGGTCGATGTTGTCATCATCGCGGCAGTTCGTGCGGCGTGCTTCGGCAAAGGCGAGAACGATGCCCCTTGGCGTCACAACCATTGCCGGGATGCGAAAGCAGGCATATTCGGATTCGCCGGACGTAAACACGGGTTGCTCAACAAGCGAAGGCGGGGTTGCGGACCATCCACAGGAGGCGGCAAGCCAAAGCAGCACGCCGCCTAGTGGGAGCGGTTGTTGGAAAATCTTCTTCATCCTTATTGGTCCTCACTTTTCAGATCGATCAGAATCGGTACTTGAGCGCCAACTGAATGCTGCGGCCGTCATTACCATTAACGATGCGGCCAAAGTTGGCGCTGCTAAGCGACGTATCCGGCTGACCGTAAACGACGTGGTTGAGAGCGTTGAACATTTCGAAGCGGAACTGTACATTCTGGCGCTCCGTAATGCTGAAGAGCTTGTGGATTGACATATCCAGCCAAAGCGCGCCGGGGCCGTAGAGCGCGTTGTAGCCAAGATTGCCGAAACGTCGTTCGGCGGCGGGAGTTGCCGCATCGAATGCGGCCCGATTCAGCCAGACTAAAGGATCCGAAGTGGAGGCGAGTGGATCGACGCCCGAGACCAGGTCGGGGCGCTGGCCTGCAGCGCGCCCGTTGCCCACGGCGTCGCGGCCAAGCGTGACGTTGATCGGATACCCGGTGCGATAGTTGAAGATACCGCCGACGTTCCAGCCGCCGAAGACAGCTTCACCGAAGGCGGATTGCCGAGCGAACACGGGACTGGGAACCAGATAGCTCCAGACGGTGACGATGCGGTGGCGTGTATCGGACTGCTTTGCACCGTAGGAGTCGGCAATATTGTTGAGGTCCTGCGTGTTGCCGTCGCCGACGTACGCGCCATCGGCATTTCCGTACTGAAGGGCTTTGGCGTAAGTGTAGTTGAAGTCGAAGGTGAGGCCGCCTGCGAGCCGCTGATTCACCGACAACTGCAGGCCATGATAACTGGAGCGGGATCCGTTCTCACGATAGAGCACGGAACCAAGATCGGGCTGGATGCGCAGGCCCGTCGCAGGGTTGATGAGGTTGAGTTCGCGGCCGTTATAGAGCTTGACGCCGCGGCTGCCGACGTAGGCGGCCTGGACTGCAAGAGTGTTGGTAAATTTGCGTTGGAGAGCGAGGTTCCACTGGCCGCTGTATTCGGTGCGCGAGTTGCGATCCGTAATACTACGGCCGATCTTGAGATCCTTCGGCAACAGCGATGGATTGGAGATCACTTGTTCCTGGAAGGAGAGTGGGAACGGAAAGGTTAGAGGCACCGAGGATGGCAAGTCGGTCGAGAAGAACGGCGACAGGAAAGGCAAGGGGCCGTCGAGGAAAGCCATATCGTAGTAGAAGAACGGCTGGATGGGCACGTAGCCGATGCCGGCGCCGGTGCGGAGAATGGTACTGCCGTCTCCGAGAAGGTCAACGACCAGACCGAGGCGCGGAGCCAAGTTGTTCGTGTCCTTGTTGAAGATCGGTGTGCCCTTGGGAGCGAAGGGACCGAACGGATCACTCTCCACGTTGAAAGGACCGGTGAGCGGTGTGTAGTATTCATAGCGCAGACCAGCATTGATCTGGACGCGGCGATTGACGCGCCAGTCGTCTTGGAAGTAGAAGCCGGTGTTCCAGTTCTCAATGGGAACAGGAGGAACGCCGAAGCTGACATCCACGCGTTGTGGACGGTCGGCAACCATGTCAGCGATGCTGTTGTAGTTAATGAACGGATTCTGCTCGATGATGCGCTGCGTATGGAGACGGCGAACCTCTACACCGGCCTTCAGGCTGTGCTGGTTCAGGATCCAGGAAAAGTTGTCTGCCGCCGTCCAGGTGTGGCTCTTGAAAAGAATGCGATCCTGGCGGCCGGTAGCTGCAAGGCCGGGTGCGGTGGCGACACTGGTGATGGCAGCACCCTGCGAACCGGGAAGCGGGGATCCTCGCGGAGGTCGGAAGAAAAGCGGTCCAGTTCGTTGCTGTTGTAGCCGAAGCGGAACTCATTCAGCTTGTTGGAGGCGATGGTGAAGTTGTCCTGAAAGCCAATGTTGCGGAAGCGGGTCGGGTAGGGAAGGGAACGTGTCACGGATGAACAAGGGCTGCCGAAAATCCTGTTTGTTGTAGTTCCAGCGGCCGGCGATGTGATGGCGGGTAGCGTGATAGTCGATGCGGTTGACGTACGTGTTCTCATCGTTACGCAGAGTGTCGTTACGTTCATGGAAGCCGATAAAAGGATCGCTGGTGGCGCGATAGTCGCGGGGAGTGGCGGCGTAAGCGGTGCGTAGACTCGGGTTGATAATCTGCCCGACCAGGAGGTCGGTGGGAACGTTGCCCTGGACAACTTGGCCGCGGACGACTTGGGCGCCTTCATAGTTGAAGAAGAAGAAAAGGCGGTTCTTCAGGATCGGCCCACCGATGTTGCCGCCAAACTGATTGTGCCGGAGTTGAGTTTTGGGCAGTCCGGAGCGGTTAGAGAAGAAGTTAGCGGCGTTCAACGCATCATTGCGGAAGAAGTGGAACAGCGTCCCATGAAATCCATTGGTGCCGGACTTGGTGGTGACGTTGATCACACCGCCGGTGGCTCGGCCGTACTCGGCGGAAAAAGCGCTGGATGTAGTCTTGAACTCCTGAATTGCTTCGACACTGACGGTGTTGATGGCTGCGCCTTTGCCTCCACTACCGGCTGCCTGGTCGCCGACTGCGTTGTTCTCCCCGAAACTCATATCTACACCGTCAAGCAGGTAGTTAGTGCCAAGTGCGGGGGATCCGTTGAATTCAACGCCGCCGCGCGCGCCGGTCTGGGCGCCTGAGCTTACTGGTTCGGCATTGCGGTTGATAACCCCGGGTTGAAGTGCTACCAACTGGACAAAGCTGCGGCCATTGAGCGGAAGCTCCGTGACCTTGCGGTTATCGATGACGACGCCCAGTTCCGTTGTGGTCGCGTTGACCAGTGGAGCGGTGGAGGAGACCTCGATACTTTGACTGACAGCGCCGAGTTGGAGTTGGACATCGATGTGGGGCTTGGTGCCTGTGGATAGGGTGAAGCGGCTCACCGTGGTTCTTTGAAAGCCTTCCTTCTCCACGTTGACGACATAGTCGCCGGCCGGGAGCAGCGGAAACTCGTAGTAGCCGGTATCGTTGGTGGTGGAAGTCTTCGCGACACTGGTTTCGACGTTGCGTGCCGAGACAATCGCGCCTGGGACGGGGCTGCCGCTGCCATCGACGACAACTCCGACGATGGATCCGCCGCCGAGTTGTGCCCAGGCAATAATCGCAAGCAGGCATTGAGACACAAAACAAACGAAAAGCCGGCTGGCGAGCGCGGCAGGATGTGTTCTTTCGACAAAAGTCCGTTTCGACATACACTTCTCCTTCTTGTTCCAATCAGGCCCATTTGCTGGACGAATGGTATTGCCGCGGTGCTCAAACGCGCGGTGAAAAATGGGTTTGGCTAACCAACCAACCGGGGTTTCGATGACGCCATCCGGGCATCGCCGATTTCCTCCAGGGCAAGCTTCGCGCCGGCAATCTGGCAGGAGATATTGCCGGCGCAGAATAGTAGTTCGGCCCCGCAGTCTGCCCAATAGGCAAAGTCCGACGGCGCACAAGCGCCGGCGGCCAGAACACCGGCCTGACGGGCAACCTTGATCGTCGTCTCCATCGCGCTGCGTACTTCGGGATGGCCCGGCTGGCCGGGAACGCCAAAGCTGACCGAGAGATCTCCAGGGCCGAGGAAAATACCATCGATACCGGGTACGCCGCAGAGGTCGGCGGCACAGCCGACGGCTGTTTTCGTTTCCACCTGAACCAGCAGACAGAGTTCGTCGTTGAGACGCTGTTGCTGATCCGGGAACCGAATCTCCGATGCCGTAGCGAACGGCACGGGAGCTGCCAAAAAAACCGCGCTCGCCGAGCGGTGGGAAGCGCGCATGTTTCACGAACTCTTCGGCGGTGAATATTGCGTTGACCATGGGCAGATCGAGGATATCGGGTCCAAGCTCCGCGGCTTTAAGAACCGATGCGCGCGTGGGGTCGGGCACGCGAACCATGGTTAGGAGGCCAACGCCTGTAGCGATGCGGCACATGTCGCCGGCCTGTTCGACGGAAAGCGCCTCATGCTCCATTTCGATCCAGATGGCGTCGAAGCCGAGCAAGGCGGCAATCTCGACAAAGGTGGTGTCGTATCGTTGGATGGCGAGCCCGAGCAGTGTTCGTTTCTCGGTTTCAGCTAGTCTGCGTTTCACCCGATTCAAGTCTTCAATCCTCCCTCGAAATAGTCGTTGACTACGGAAGTAATCACATCGAGTCCCTCGGCGAGCGCGTTCTCGTCGATGATCAATGGCGGCGTCACTTTCAGGAAGGCGCGCCCAGTAAGAAAAAGCATTACGCCGCGTCGAATGCATTCCATGGTGATGGCTTCCGTTGCGGCGGTGTCACGAAAATGAAGAGAGCAGAAAGAGCCCGCGGCCGTCACAGCGCTCGATTGCCGCGGGATGGCGAGAGGCGATGCGGCGCAGCCGTTCACCCACCAATTGACCCAAGCATGCAGAGCGTTCCACCAGTTGCTCGTCGCGAAGGACTGCAATCGTCGCTGCTACGGCAGCGGAAGTCAGGGGGTTGCCACCGAATGTACTCGACATCTCGCCGGGCTCACAAAGATCGATGATTGAACGGTGTCCGATGACGGCTGAGGCTGGAAGGCAGCCAGTCAATCCCTTGCCGCAAGCGATGAGATCGGGAACGATGCCGTAGTGTTCGAAGGCAAACCAGCGCCCGGTGCGTCCCATTCCCGACTGCACTTCATCACAAGCTACCAGAACGTTGTGCTCACGCGACCAATCCATCATTTCGGCGATGTAAGCCGCCGGATGTGGCGTAGTGCTCCAGCCGGGAATCGATTCGAACAGGATGCCCGCGACCACTGTCGGGTCAATGCCCAGGGCAGCGACATCGTTGCGGAACCCTTTCGACGACTCGCTTCCGGGGAAAGGCAGCAGGAAGTACCCCGCGAGCGCTCGATCGACGCCGTCGACGAGCCCGTCCGCGCCTCCGGCGAGACGCGCGCCGAGTGTTCGGCCGTGATACGAGCCTTCAATTCCGAGGATGCATCGCTTCTCAGGCGCCATTGCAATGCCGCGGCGCCGCATGATCATCAGTGCGCACTCCGTGGCTTCCGTTCCCGATGAGAACAGGATCGCCTTGTCGAGAGACGGAGGGGAGATCGAGAGCAGTGCCGTGAGGGCTTCCGAGCGCTCCATCGACGGGAAAGCGTACGTAAACGCGAGACCTTTCCCCAGTTGGTCGGCGATCGCATTCATGACGCGTGGATTGGCATGACCGGTGTTGGCCGCCACGATGCCCGAAGTGAAATCGATCCACTGATTGCCATAGAGGTCCGAGACTAGAAAACCGCTGGCATGGTCCCAGAGGATCGGCGGCATGCCGGACATGGAGCGCGATTCGAGGTTTCGGAGTCGCTGGATCGGAGCGATAGATTCAGGAACGGGGATCGCCGTACGGATGCGGCGGAACGCGGTATCGACGCTCTCGGTGTCGACAGGTTCCAAGGAACTGGTGCGCATGGCCATAGGCTTACGCTCGTTCCCCTGCCGAGGTCACGGACTCACCGCTTAGTGTGGAAGACTTGACAGCGTTGCTCCAGTCGAGCGTCCGCCCTTCGCGGAATCGGGAGAGGGCGAGAATGTGCATGGATTCAGGTTTTCGGCCTGTGGCGATTGACTCTGCCAAAACTCGCGCGATCCATGGAGAAAGTGAAAAACCACCTCCGCTGAATCCGAGTGCAAAGTGGAGGCCGTCGGGACCACCCGTGTCGAGGATGGGCATTCCGTCGGGCGTGTAGTCGTAGACACACGAATACGTACGATGGATAAACCCATCGGACATGAATGGAAGAGTGACGGTCAGACGGCGTGTCATGTCGGCGAGCGACGGGTAGCGGGCAGTCTGACGGTAGTTGTCCGGATCTACGGCTTCTAGGTCGCTGATACTGGAGATGCGATCGGTCTCACGCCAGCCGACGAAGAGCTGGCGGTTTCCTTCGGGCCGCATGTAGAGCATCGCGGACGGATCGGAGAGGATGCATCGAAACGGCTCTTCCTGACGCGGAGGCGCTTGGAAAAATCCCATCTCGACACGGTGCGGATATACCGGAGTCTCCACTCCGAGAGCGGCGAGTTGGGAAGCTCCCCACGCGGCCGTACACACAGCAACGTTCTCGGTAGCGATGGTACCTTCGGTCGTCTCGACGCCAGTAATGCGCGCACCGTTATCTGTTCGGATGGAATTCACCTGGCAGCCTTCGACGATCGTCACTCCCGAGCGTCGGGCCGCCTGGGCGATGGCTTGCACCGCCGGCATGGGATCGGTCCAGATACCGCCGGGTTCAAAGGCGTAGAGACAATCATCGGAAGTTCGGATGCCGGGCTGAAGGTCGGCAGCCTCTGCCTTTGTGATCCAACCAGCTCGACAGCCGGCCGCTGCCGCAACATCAAGTGAATGTTGGACACGGTCGCGGCCTTCCGGATCGGCGAGCAGCATGTATCCGGCCTCGTTGACATCGATGGGCTGATCGAACCGGGCGGAGAACTCGTGGAAGAACTGAATAGATTCCAAGAGGATCGCGCTGATCGCAGGGTGCGCGACGAGGGCGCGGACGATGCCAGCGGCCCGTCCCGATTGGCCCGCAGCCACATGATGCCGCTCGAGAACACAGATCTGCTTGACGCCAAGCAGAGCCAGGCGGAGGGCGGTGCTGACGCCGGTGATTCCTCCGCCGATGATCACTACTTGCGCGCTCTTCATGACTAGCTATTCCCTCTGCATTTGATGGTTGTAAGCCGCATCGTCGAGCAGCGGAAAAAAGTGATTGTCGTAGCGATCGCCCTGTCGAGGCGTAGGACCCAGCAAGCGAACGTTCGTGTGATAGACCGCAGACCTCGGTTCTCCTGCTGCCGGAGCAATCTCGTACGAAGTTCCATCGGGCATGGCATGCACAGTCACGCAGCGGCGGGGGCGCGCCGTTTGATTCGGACCCGAACCATGGAAGCAGAGTGCATGGTGAAAGCTCACCTCGCCGGCCTTCAGGATGCACGGTTCTTCGATCCAGGCCTCGCCGACTTGAGAGGCAAAACGTTCTCGCAGACCGGCCATGTCCTGATCCCGAAAAGTCGCGCTGCCTGGTAACAGCCCCCAGCGATGCGACCCGACAAGCGTCATCATTGCTCCGTTGGAAAGATCGGTGTCCTGGAGCGCGATCCACGCGCTCACCATATTTGTTGTGTCGGTGCACCGCCAATAGGCGTAGTCCTGGTGCCAGCCGACGTTGCCGGCCAACGTTTCGGAACCCTCACCGGAGCCGGGCTTTTCAATCACCTGGTCGTGCCAGAGACGTGCCCGGGGCACACGCATGAGTGCGGCGGCAATTCGGCCGATGCGGCTGCTCAAGACCGCCGAGCGAATTTCGGCATTGATCCACCAGCCGTTCTGGATCTTTCGGACAGCCGGAGAACCCGTCACTACTTGAGGCGGTTTTCCTTCGAAGTAATAACCATCGCCGTCGATGGCACCACTCCAGATTCGGTCGTGAGCGTGGTTCAGTTGTTCGATCTCACCATCCTTGAACACTTTGGGAGCGATCCAGTATCCTCGTTCCCAGTACTGATCAACGTCCCGCTCGCTCGGGACAACATCGGTTTCTTCTCCCACTACTTTCACTGATAGAAGCTCCTTTGCCAGGCGTGTTTGCGCAGGATCGCCAATTGTTGAGGGCTAAGCGTCCCTCTGTCGGAGGCTTTGCAGTTCGCCTCGACGTGAGCGGGACGACGCATGCCCGGGATTACCGTCGACACAGCGGGATGGGAAAGACAGTAGCGGAGCGCTAGTTCGGAAGCGGCCCGTCGTAATCTGCAAAATCCTTCCTTAATGCGGCAACGTGTTCGGCAACTTGTCTATGGCGATCGCCGCGAAAGTAAAATGCTCGAAAATCGGACGGATCAAATTCGGTTTCTTCCGTAATCGTGCCCGTCAGGCTGCCTTCGTCGAAAGGAACGCGGACGACGACAGCGACGCCTTTGGCGGCGCAGGCGGACAACAGGTTCTGTGCCGGACTTTGATCGAAGATGTTGTAGATCACCTGCACGGCATCGATGAGCCCCGTTGAGACGGCATCGAGACCGGAATCGGGTTCATGTTCGGTGAGCGAGATGCCGACTGCTGCGACTTTGCCGGAGCTTTTCAGATCCTCAAAGCCGCGTCTCCATTCCTCGCACTCAGTCCACGCGGGGTTCCAGACGTGGAGTTGGAGGAGATCGATGCGCTCCCGTCGCAGGTTGGCAAGACTCTGTTCACATGACTCGATGATGTATTGATAGGGAAAGACTTCTTGAATTCCGATGCCCGATCTTGCCGGCCAAATTCTATTTTTTGGGGGGATCTTGGTGGCAATACGCACAGTCGTGGAAATATCGGCAACAGATCGGCCAATCAGGCGCTCGCTATGCCCGTCGCCGTAGGCCAGGGCCGTGTCGATGAAATTCAAACCCAATTCAATGGCGAGCCGCAACGCGGAAAGTGATTCGGCGTCATCGCCGCCAAGCCACTGAACGCCGCCGATGCCCCAGCCGCCAAATCCAATCTCGCTCACCTGAAATGGAGAGCTGCCAAAATCCCGAAAACGCATATCGATAGGAAGCATATTACAGCAGAGTCGGAACCATGTCAACGTAAAACAGCAAAAAATTGCATGATTGTGCGGTATTCCGTTGCTTTCTGTATGAACTCCCTTTATATTGGATTTGGTGGACAGCGGCACTCTCAGCGGCTCGCCGGGTACGACCCCGGGATTATTCAAAGAAGAGCGTCAGTCGCTGATCCTCTGGATCCTGGACGAGCAGCACCGGGCCGGCGTCTCGCTTCTCTGCTGAACGGCTGCAGGTGAGCGAGGAGACGATCCGGCGCGACCTCAAGGAGTTGCAGGCCCAGGGACTGGTGCGTAAAACGCATGGCGGCGCATTGCGGCGGACCCCGCCTCCTACTCCGTACGAGAGCCGCGTGCAGCATGCGACCAAATTCAAAACGGCGATCGGGCGGGCAGCTGCGAGTTTGGTGGAAGACGGAGAATCGATCCTAATTGACAGCGGCACAACCGCGCTGGCATTAGCGCACTCGTTGGGGTCGGCGCGGGGGCGTGTCGTGACCAACAGCCTGGAGGTCGCCAAGGTCATCTCGCAGCTTCCGCAGTACGAACTCATTTTGATCGGCGGCCGATGGGATCCGCTGCACCAGTTCGTCGGAGCAGCGGCTGTCGAGCAGTTGTCGAGATATAGGGTGGATAAGGTTTTCCTTGGAATAGCGGCGCTTGACGCGAAGATGGGGCTGACGGCTCCATCGGATGAGGAAGCGGCGGTAAAGTGTGCCATGATTCAGGCGGCGCGGGAAGTGATCGGTCTTGCCGATCACACCAAAGTGGGTGAAGTCGCCTTTGCACACGTGGCGCCGCCGTCGGTCTTCGATGTCCTGGTCACGGATGAAGTGGCGGACCTCACCGGATTCCGCACGACGGACTGGAGAGTCATACGAGTGCACGTCACAGAGGACGAATCGGCGTAAGTCTTCTGGACTATAACGCACAAAAGCGCATTATGCAGCAGGTATTTCTGCACAACACTGATTCTTCGTACTATAAAACTGCTGATTCATGCTGGTTTATCCTTGACAGCACCTTCGGCGCTCGCTAGACTCGGGATCACGGAGCCTTGGAATGTATCGCGAGGAGAGACAGACACGCATCTTGCGGATTCTTGAACGGGATGGCCGTGCCGGGGTTGTCGAACTATCTGAGTTGTTTGAAATTAGTGAAGACACGGTGCGGCGTGATTTACGCGACTTGGAGTCGCGCGGCCTGATCCGCAAAACGCATGGAGGGGCGCTGGCGCAAGTGAGTGCGGCTCCCCCGTACGAGCTCCGGCTGCGGGAAGTTCCACTCGTCAAACGGGCGATCGGCAGGCGTGCTGCGCAATTTATCGTCGAAGGGGATTCGATCATCATCGACAGCGGAACAACTACCCTTTCCATCGCGGAGGCGCTTGAGGTGGATAACATCCGGGTGCTGACCAACAGCCTGGATGTGGCGCGCGTCATCGCGTTACGTCCCCGCTGCGAACTCATCCTGCTTGGCGGCAGATATGACACCGTTCATCACGAATTGGTGGGTCCGTCAACTGTAGAGCAGATCGGGCGGTACCGAGTGGACAAGTTGTTCATGGGACTGACCGCCGTGGACGCAAGGCATGGGATCACCGACGATTCCGAAGCCGATGCGCTGGTGAAGCGGGCCATGCTCGAAGTGACGAACAGGGTGATCTGTGTGGCTGACCATACGAAGCTGAACCGGGTCGCATTTACGCGCGTGGCGCCGCCGGACTCGATCCATACTCTGGTGACGGACGAAGCTGCCGACTGTACGCCGTTTGCACAATTTGGTTGGGAAGTGATCAAGGTGCCCGTTCCGCGGAATCCGAGCGAGGAAGAACTGGCCTAGGCCCAATGGAAGACAAGGTACAAATCGGGCTGCTCGGCTGCGGCCTCATCTCACAGTTTGCGCACTTGTTCGCGCTGCAGAAAGCAGAAGGCGTCCGCTTGGCGGTCGTGTGCGATGTCGCGCAGGATCTGGCCGAGACTGTAGCGCGACAGTATGGCGTGGATCGTTTCAGTTGCGATCCGAGGGAATTACTGGAAGACGAATCGCTCGATGCGATCGTGGTTGCCACCGCAGACCAGTATCACGTCGCCAACGCGATCGAATGTCTGCGGCACGGGAAACACGTGCTGGTGGAGAAGCCGCTGGGACTCACGTCGGCAGAGTGCTACGAATTGCGCGAAGCGGTTCGGACTTCGGGGCGCAAACTGCAGGTGGGTAACATGAAGCGCTACGATCCGGGTGTCCAGTTCGCGCATCAATTCATTACGGAGACGATGGGACAGCGATTGTCGGTCGCCGGTTGGTATTGCGACTCGGCGGCCCGGCCAGAAGTCCAGCGCACCCTGCGACTGCCCCCGCTGCGTAGCGCCGCGCAGGTGAGCTTCGATCCGGTGTTCAAAAGCGACAAGCGCGCGTACAAACTGGTGACACACGGGGTTCATCTGATCGACACGCTGCGATTTCTCGGAGGAGAGATTGTGGCGCTGCAATCGCGGCTTGCCGAGAAGTTCGGGAACCTTTCGTGGCACGGACTGCTCGAATTCGACGACGGGGCCTTGGGCCACTTCGAGCTGACCACTGCGATTAAAATGGACTGGTTGGAAGGCTTCTCGGTTCATGGAGAAGGAGGCAGTGTAGAGCTGCGCTCGTTCTTACCCTTCTTCTATCGGCCCAGCGAGGTGCGTGTCTTCGACGCAGCCGCAGGCGAATACCGTTCGCCGATCATGCCTGACAGCGATCCGTATGAGCGTCAGGTAGAAGCCTTCGCACAAGCGATTCTGCAGAACACCGATGTGATGCCCGACGTCGATGACGGCATTGCAGACCTGGCGGTCATCGAGGCCGTTCGCGAATCCGTCGAGACGGGTAGACGGATCGAGTTGTTGCGCCTGCCCTCAATCGCCGAGACTGTACAGTCGTCGTAGGCGGATAAAATAGCTCGGAGATCTGATGCAACTCGGGATCATGACGCGTATGTACAGCCGTCCGTCTCTTGCGGCGATCGCTGATGCGGTACGTGCCGATGGGCTGACGGCCGTGCAGTTGAGCTTGGCTAACGCCGGGCTGCAACCTCTGCCGGAGAATCTGGACCGCGACACCGCCCGCCGGATCGGCGACGTGTTTCGGGAACGGGGAATCACGGTGGCGGCCGTTTCGGGAACATTCAACACGATCCACCCCGACCGTCGGGTCAGGGAAGACGGGATCCGTCGAGTGACTGGGATCGCCGCGCGTTGCGACGATCTGGGCACGCAGGTGATCACCCTGTGTACGGGCACACGAGATCCGGAGAATATGTGGCGATACCACCCGGCGAACCGGGACGTCGCCGCCTGGCGGGACCTGGTGAAAACCATGCTGGCTCTGACGAAGCAGACTGCAGACGAGGGCGTGAGCCTTGGGTTCGAGCCAGAGGTGGTCAATGTGATCGATAGCTCGCCCAAAGCGCGGCGTCTAATCGATGAAGTGGAGCACCCTTCGTTAGGCGTCGTGTTTGATCCGGCCAACTTGATGCATGCCAAGGATCTGGACCGAACCGGCGAGGTCATCGAGGAAGCGTTTGACCGGATTGGAAAGTGGATCGTGCTCGCGCACGCCAAGGATGTAGTTGAACCTGCCCGCGGTGAGCGCGAATGCCGGCGAGTGGCTCCTACCACCGGCCGGATCGACTTCAAACGCTACCTGGAACTGCTGCGAGAGCAAGGTTACACCGGAGCCGTGATCATGCACGATCTCGAGGAAGATCGTGTGCAAGCCTGCGCTGCCAATCTCCGCAAGCTCGGGGCTTGCTGATGCCAATGTTAGCGCTGGATGGCGCCGACCTATACTACGAGGAAAGCGGCGCGGGCACTCCGCTGTTGTTCAGTCATGGCTTGGGCGGAGATCTGACCCAGGTCTCCGGGTTGGTGACAGCGTTGCCCGGGCTACGCACGTTACTGTTGGACAGCCGCACGCACGGCAGAAGCCTCGGAACTACGCATCCGGGTACGCTTCACTTCGCTTCGATGGCCGATGATGCCGCCGCGCTGCTCGCGCATCTCGGAATCCACCGCGCGGTGTTGGGCGGAGTTTCGATGGGTGCGGGAATATGCCTGGCCGTGGCGCAGCGCTATCCGAGGATTCCGCTTGCGCTGATCCTGGCGCGGCCCGCATGGCTCGATCGGCCGATGCCGCCCAATCTTGCTGTATTTCCCATGATCGCGCAGCTGGTGGAGCAGTATGGCCGGGAACAGGCACTGGCAGCATTCGAGCAAACGGCGCAGTATCAACAATTCACGCAGGAGTCGCCGGCGACTGCCGCATCGTTGAGGGGTCTGTTTGCCGGGCGAACCGAAGCTGCGATGGTGACAAGCTTTCGTGAGATACCGGCGTCCGCGCCGGTCGAGTCACTGGAGAACCTGCGCGAGATCAGGGTGCCTGCGTTGGTGTTGGGTAACCGCAACGATCCCATTCATCCATTCGAAATGGCGGAGAGTTTGGCTGCTGCACTGCCTCAGGCAAAATTAGAGACCATTGTCTCTAAGTCGGAAGGCCCCATCGAGCACCAGCGCCAGTTCCGGGACGCTGTGCAGCGGTTCCTATCGTCGGTTGCAGGCTTGTAGTTCAAGCTTCGTGCTGCAGCGCTTGTTCCGCACCGGAGATGGCCGCAGGTTTCTTTGCAGAGTCAACTTGGTCACGCCGCAGCAGTGGATATCCGCAGAGCAGGATTGCAACGGTGATCACCAGATACATCAACCCGATACTCGCAATGATCGCGCCGAGGCCGAACGCGGACTTCGCCAGTGCCGTAAACATAGCGGCGAATCCTCCAGTGAAAGTTCCGGCGAAATTAAGCAGGCCATATGCACTGGCCCGTTGTCGCGGCATTGTGACGTTGCACAGCATAGGGAGCCAAGTGCAGTCGGAACTGGCCATCACGAGACCGAATACAATCAGCCCGCCGATAAGAATGGCGGGGTGCTCGGAATAACCGACTGCGGCCAGTGCGGGTAGCCCGAGGGCGCTGGTGAGGGCGCACAGCAGGTAGCGGTTGCGGCGATCGCGGTTCGACCAACGGTCTGCGAGCGTCGCGTAGAGCGGCATCAGAGCAACGGCCGAGGCCTGAATATAGAAGGTTGCCTGAAAAGCAGCGGTCTCCAGGGTCATGTGGAAGCGCTCGTAAATGAACAGCGGCAAGTAGCTGAACAGGACCCAATATGCGATGGAAGTAATGCTGAAAGCCGTCATCATGACCGCGATCGATGGGATGCGGATCAGGTCGAGCGTCTGGCGAATCGAGACCTTCTCGCTGGGTTGCCGCGCTTCTGGCGGTGCATCCGGAAGCGTCCGAACCAGGAACAAGGCGAATACGACGCCGATCAGTCCGCAGACGATCAGCATCGGACGCCAGCCGAATTGATTCGCCAGCCATGCGGCCGGTAGTCCGGAAGAAAGATGCCAACCGACGCGCCCGATTGCAGAAAACCGGAGGCGCGGCTTCGGGTTGCCGGTCCATGAAAGTCGGAGAGGAATGCCTGGGCGACCGGCATGTAGCAAACTTGGGCAATGGCGAGTAGAACCCGGATCGCGATCAAGTGCCAGGCGGCGGTTGCGAAGGCGGCCAGCACGGTGACCGCGCTCCAGGCCGCTAGGCTCCAGATCAGCACCGTGCGGCGCGAGAACCGATCACCGAGAAAGCCGGCCGCCGGCGACAACAAGCCATAAACCCACAAGAACGAGGACGCCACTAAGCCCATGGCGGCATCGCTCATCACTAGGTCATTGCGCCACAGTGGCACAACCGAAAACAACGCCAATCGGGCAAGGTAGTCGATGGCGAGACCGGCTGAAAGGAGGACAACGACTAGCCATTTGCGGGAATGGGAAGAGCCCGGCATAACAGTTGAGAGCTAAGCTCGAATTATACGGGTTAATGCGGGGATGGTCAACATGATATGCATTAGTGTGCATGATTATGCGAAATAATGCTTGATCATGGAGAAGCGGGGGGCCTATACTCACCTCAATGCCAACTTTGATCTTGTCTCTGCTAGCTTTATTGAGCGCGCCATTTGATTGGAGCTATGGCCCTGTATTGCCCGCAGCACGGACCTGTCGGGCCACCGCAGCCGTCGGCAACAGCATTGTGACTGTTGGCGGCACCTCGTGGGAACAAGTTGATGGACGGCTGGTGAAGCGTTGGTCGCGGGAAGTGTTCGCGCTCAACACACGGGCGGGGATATGGACGCGACTACCGGACTATCCCCGGGAGGTCGGCTATGCATTTGCGGCTGCGGTGAACGGTCGAATCTATGTTATCGGAGGGCGTGGCCGTGAGCGCGGCAATTCCGAAGTGTTCAGCCTAGACCCATCAGAAGCGAAGGTCGTCTGGCGAACACAAGCCAAACTGCCGAATCCGCACTGGGGGCTCAGCGGTGGAGTTATCGGCAGCGTCATCTACGTGGCTGGTGGCAATCAGGGCCCAGGATCGCCGGACAGACACACCGCACCCAGCCGCATGATCCTTGCCTATGACACGGAAGCGGCAAACCCAGCCTGGCGACTTGTTGGTACGCTTCCTGCGAATGGAGCCGAGTGGCAGATGGGAGCTGCTGCGGCGGGGCGAATCTACTGGTTCGGAGGTCTCCGCAGTGCGCCTGGCGAGTCAGATAAGGACCTCATGCCGCTTGTTGAATCCACGGTCTTCGATCCGAAGAGTGGTACGTGCCGTCAGATTGCGAAGTTGCCCCACGGATTAGGTTCAGGTGCGGCGGTCGCGTTGGACGCGCGCACTATTGTGATAGCCGGTGGACTCGCCCTTGCGGTCGACGGAAAGGCCACTCCCAATGGAAAGGCCCGGGCACACGTGAGCTCGGAGATCCTGCTCTATGACACGGTGCAAGACCGCTACAGCAACGGAGGATCGATGCGGCTCGGTCTCACCGATCAGGGTTTGGTGTTTGTCAATGGACGCCTCTATGCTATCGGTGGGGAAGACTCTCCGTATCGCTCCCGGACCGATCTGGTTCAGGTGGGTCGGCCGCAGTTCACCGGCCACAAGAGTGAACGCCAAAAGTAAGATGCTCGGGCACTGAACACTTTCGCACTGAAAGGAGAACTGCGAATGAGGAAGTGGCAGCGCTATACGCCTGAATTTAAGGCTCAGGCGCTCAGATGATCGAAGGTTGCGATAACGTTCGCACGCGATTTAATCGAGGGTGTAAAATCAACTGTGTAAACGGCCATCGAGAGGATCACACTAAGGAGACCCGATGGCAATCGATCGTCAAACTGATCGACAAGCTGCTGGCGGACTACAAGAAGCCGGAAGACATCATCGGCGAAAACGGGCTGCTGAAGCAGCTGACCAAGGCGCTGCTCGAACGGGCCATGCAGGCCGAGATGACCGAACATCTCGGCTATGAGAAGCACGACCCGGCGGCTACAACAGCGGCAACTCGCGCAATGGCGCGACGAACAAAACGCTGAAGGGCGATTTCGGGGAGATGCCGCTGGAGACGCCGCGGGATCGCAACGGCAGCTACGAGCCGAAGATCGTCGCCAAGGGCCAAACGCGCTTCACCGGCTTCGACGACAAGATCATCTCGATGTATGCGCGAGGCATGAGCACGCGCGAGATCCAGGGGCATCTGGAGGAGATCTACAGGGTCGAGGTGAGTCCGACGCTGATCTCCAACGTCACCGAGGCGGTGATGGAGGAGGTGAAGAGCTGGCAGAGCCGGCCGCTGGACGCGGTCTATCCGATCGTTTACCTGGACGCGCTGGTGGTGAAGATTCGCGAGACGGGCCATGTCCGCAACCGGGCGATCTACGTGGCGATCGGCGTCAATATGCAGGGCAGCAAGGAAGTGCTGGGGCTGTGGGCGGGCCAGGGACGGAGGGAGCGAAGTTCTGGCTGCAGGTGCTGACGGAGTTGAAGAATCGGGGTGTGGCAGGATATTTTCATCGCCTGTGTGGACGGGCTGAAGGGCTTCCCGGAAGCCATCGAGGCGGTGTTCCCGGAGGCGCAGGTGCAGTTCTGCATCGTGCATCAAGTGCGGGCGTCGCTGAACTACGTTTCCTGGAAACAACGCAAGGCGGTGGCCGCGGATCTGCGGCCGATTTACCGGGCCAGCACTGTGGACGAAGCGGAACAGCGGCTCGGAGAATTCGCCGCGAAATGGGACGGAACGTATCCGACGATCAGCCAGATGTGGCGGCGGAACTGGGAGCGCTTGATCGCCGTTTTTCGCCTACCCGGCCGACATTCGCAAGGTGATCTATACGACCAACGCGGTGGAGTCGCTGAACATGTCGCTGCGGAAGGTGATCAAGACCCGCGGCTCGTTTCCCAACCAGGAAGCCGCGATGAAGCTGCTGTATCTGGCCTTGGAGCACATCGCGAAGAAGTGGACCATGCCGGTGAAAACTGGAAAGCCGCTTTACAGCGTTTCGCGATCCTGCTCGGCGACCGCGTTCCGAAAGCGGATTCGGCATAAATTGCAACGGAGGAAGAAAATCGAAAGAAGAACATTTTCCGGGATGGGGCTCTGCCCCAAGCCCCGAGATTTAGCGCTTTCGCGCCAGGATTCCTGGGCCGGGAGATGAGCTACGCTCACACTCCCGGAATCCCGGCCCCTGAGTCGGCGCTCGGGTTGCGTCTCCGCAGAGCCTTACCCTCCGCTCAGGTCCGCCCAGTCTACCAGGATGCGTTACAAAATCGCGGTCGTTTACACAAAATGCTTGACGCGCCCATTTAAAATCTGAAACCTTCCACTCTGCTCCATCTCCACAGTGTGCTGAGGAAACGAAAGTACCGCTTGTTGTTTTCGCCCGAGCGCAGACACCGGCCTGGTCCGAAGGGACCGAAGAAAGACCTCATTGACGCCGTTGTAGCAATGAAACGGCGCAATCCCCGCTGGGGCTGTCCCCGCATTGCTCAGCAGATCGCGTTGGCTTTCGGCGTCGAGATCGACAAGGATGTTGTTCGCCGCATCCTGAGCGTTCACTACCGACCGGAATCAGATTCAGGAGGTCCTTCCTGGCTTACGTTTCTCGGCCACACAAAGGACAGTTTATGGAGCTGCGATTTATTCCGCTGCGAATCGGCAACGCTGAGAACACATTGGGTTCTGGTTGTGATGGACCAATTTACACGCCGCATCATCGGGTTTGGCGTTCACGGCGGCATCGTGGATGGTGTGGCGCTGTGCCGCATGTTCCAGCGAGCAATTCGCGGGCACAGCCTGCCAAAATACCTCAGCTCGGATCATGATCCGCTATATCGATTCCACCAATGGCAAGCTAATCTCCGGGTGCTCGAGGTGACGGAAATCAAGACCGTTCCTTACGTGCCGCTTTCGCATCCGTTTGTAGAGCGACTGATTGGCACGGTTCGGCGCGAGTACCTCGACCACACTTTATTCTGGACCACAGCCGATCTCGAGACGAAGCTATTCGATTTTCAACATTACTATAACGGCCATCGAACGCATGCTGGACTGGACGGACGCCTGCCAGAATCGGCTGTTCACGAACCAACATCAACGACAGGTCTTGATTCGTACCGGTGGCGGAGGCACTGTCGAGGGTTGTACCAGACTCCAATCGCGGCATAACTTATCAATTCGCCATCAACAGGTTGGAGATACCGTTACGGTTCAAGTGCCGATGACATTAACTCAACTCGATGGGCCCAGGCCCAAAAAACGTCTACCTGAATGTCTTTGACAATTCTGGCGGTGTCTCGCACTGGGTTCGGAAGAGTACACGTTCATTCCCTAGTTCAGCCATGCTGTAGACGCG
>CAWJQP010000069.1:0-141546 GCA_963844855.1 Bryobacteraceae bacterium | reverse complement strand
TTTCTCATGGGATTGCGCGTCGATGTCTTTCAGCGCCAGTCGCCAAAAAGCTTCTGCTTTCTTGAAGTCGCCCTTCGAGACTGCGTGCTTGCCCGCGAGACTCAATAGACTCGTGGTCCGTCGGAAACTTCATCAGTCCTTCCTTCAACCACTGGTCGGCCAGCTTTGCTTCCTGCGCCCCAAGACAGGCTCCGATCGCCGCTACGTAATCTCCAGAAGTCGCTCCGGTTAACCCGGCCGATCGATAAGCCGCGACAGCTTGTTTGGCCTCACCACTTGTCAATAGGACGGCTCCCAATGAGCGCTGTATCTGCAGATCAGCGGGCAACATCCGTTGACCAGCTTCGAGAATTGCGACTGCTCGAGGCAGATCGCCGCTTGACGCGGTTTTATTCGCAGACTGTAGGAACCACGCCGACCATATGTCATCCAGGTTCTTGCGCTGTTCGGCAGAGAAGTCACGTTCGCGTACCCGCGTTTCGGAGCAATACGAACAGGTCCCGCTCACTCCCCGGTTTGTTGAGTAACAACCATGCCAGTTGTGTCGTTAACGCCGGTGGTACGTTGACGGCCATTGCGTCGAGAAACGTTCGCTGGCAGACTGGAGCAATCGGATCGCCTCGTCCGGGAGCTTCGTTTCTTTGTATATGGCGGCTGCGGATCCCACGTAGTCCGGATCGAGTTCGAGCTGCATTGCGACCGACGCCGGAATCTTGTGCATCATTACGGATGCTTCGTCAAAAGCGCCCGCTTTCTGATGAGCTAAAACGAGACCCTTCCAAACCTCCGGATTGTCCGGATATGACTTGGAAAGTTCTAGAAACCGTCGAGCTGATTGCGCGCTCTTACCTTGTTCCAGCCAAAGCTGCGCAGTCTGAAGTTCCGTTGAAAAGCTGGCCTGACCGCCTTTCGAAGTCTCGGTAGCGATTACTTGGTTCAAGAGAGCTTCCGCCGACGAAAAATTGCCGACGTTGGTTTCGAGCGCGGCGACGGCGCGCAGGAATGAGGGGCGAGCCTGCGCTGACTCGTGGACAGATGTTGGAAGCCCTTGAAGCTTGTGTAAAGCGTCCGCAGCTTCGTTGTTTTGATTGCTAGCCAGAAGAAATCCTTCCCAGGCAGCAAGATTCGTCGGTTCCCGCTCCAGGGCGCTGCGATAGATCTTTGCCGCCTTGTCAGATTCCCCGAAAGCTAGAGTAGAGACTGGCCAAACTCATTTGCACATATACCGGTAGATCAATACTCTTTTCGGCCAGTGCGACGGCTTGGTTGAGCGCCTTCCGGGCTTCCTGGGTCTGGCCGACGGTTTGGTGGATCTCCGCCACAAGGGTAAGGTATTCGGGTGAAGACGTGAGCTTCACAGCTACTGCCGACGGAACTTTAGCTATGGTGTCTAACGCTGCTTGTGAGCCGAGTGCGTGGTGCTTGGCGTTCACCAAATCCATCCAATTACGCGCCAGGGTCGAATCGGATTTGACCAGGCGCTCCAACACGGGCACTGCGGCAGAGTAGTCGCCATTCACCATCAGTGCTCCGGCGTAACCCTGCATGGCGTTTTGATCGTTCGGTCGCTCTGAGAAGGCCTTCTTGAAGACGTTCACTGCGTCTTCCCCGCGGCTTTCCTTCAGCGCAGCAGAACCCTGCTGCATGGAATTCCAGAAGCGGGCTTCCTTAACAGCATCGCGAAGAACGCGATTGCCCGGCGCAAGAACAACGGCCGTTTCGAAACTCTTCAATGCGCCAGCGAAATCCTCTTGCTTCATCCGAACGAAGCCAACTCCTGCGTGGGCGCCGGCTTGCTTGGGGTTCTTTTCGATCGCTGCGCTAAAGAGCTTGTCCGCCGTAGCGAGGTCTTCTGCCTTGAGTGCTTTGTACGCCTGTCGGAGATCTTCGCCCGTAACCAGATCCTCAGTGGTGGCTCGCGCTTTTTTGGATGAGGCTTGGAGTTCCGCGTCCGGATAGCGAGTCAAGTATCGCCCAAGCGATTCCGCTGATCGCGCGCTTCCCGCTTCCCAGACGAGGGCCTGCTTCCACGCTTGTTGACCTGAACGCGCATGGGCGCCGGAGAGCGTCTCCAGAAGCGCGATACCTTTCATTCTGGTCGCGGGCCGATAGGTGTAAAGCCTTCCCAGAGATAGCTTGTACTCGTGAGCGGACGGATTCTTTCGGAGCGCGTTATCGAGCGCAGACGTCGCTTGCTCCCAACCGCCCGGGGTCGCGGCTAATGTCTCGTAATAAGGAATAGCCCAGTCAGCCGGGGGAGTGTTGCCGCCGAATGCGCTCCGATAGATCGCAACCGACTTTTGAGCTTCTCCCGCCTGGGCTAGCCGGGCAGCCTCCTGAAGTTGAGGATTGCGCTTCTCCGTCCTCACAAGCGCTTCCACTTGTTGAATAGCAGGATTGGCGGGATTGATCTTTCGAAGCTTTTCAACCAGCGCCGCCGCTTCAGCGTCGTTTCCACGCGCCTTTGCTGCTCGTGCGAGCCCGGCAATCGCATCCTGCTGTTCCGGTTCGATCATCAGCAACTGTTGCCAGGCCTGCGCCGCGAGGTCGATCCTTCCGCGAGACTCCAATGCGCTGGCCTTACTCAGGAGCAATTCGGAAGCCCGCGAGGAAGGAGCCGCCGGCTGCTGAGCCAAGAGTAGAGTAGTTGCCGATAGAACAAAAAATGTGTGTCGTAGCATCGTTGTCATCACCATCGAATACGGTAGTTTCATGTCGGGTTTCGTATTGCTCGGACTCACGATCGAGCCTCCAAGCGTTCCGCAGCGCGAGCTTCCAGGCGTTTATCGAAGAACACTGTGAGGAGCCACATGCACGCAAAAATCAGAATTGGGGATAGCCAGTAATAACGCCGACCCCAGTACTGCATCGCGGGCCAGTTCGCAAGTTTGCCGACGTGATAACCACTGGATTCCAGCGTGAACGAATGAAATTGGTTGCCACTGAACAGGCTCACGGAACCATAGAGACGAGAAGCGTCCGCTACCGAAGCCCAATCTTCCGCCAAGGATGCAAGACCCTTGCCCGGCATTGAAGTAAACGCCACGACGGTTCTTCCAGGGAACAAAGGAGACGCAAAGCCTTGAACAACGCCTTCTACCTGGGAATCATTCGCGAGGATCAGTTCTAAATTCTTGCGATCGGTGAGCCCGCCGGAGCCTGGAAGATTCGCCAGCAACTGTCTCCAGTCATATCGTTGCACCAGATGGAAGCGTTTTCCCGAAGGTTGAACGAGCATGTTTGCCGCCCACGTCTGAAGTAACGGCTGCCGGTCAAGCGCGCCGATCATAAGAATGTCTTTGTCGGTGGCTCCCGGCGCACCGCTCGACTGGACTACCTCGATGCGCAAGGCAGGATACCCGGTTTGCGCACCCATGAAACTCGCCATCGTCAAGTACAGCGATAGTTCGTCCGATCTCGGCTCCGCTGGCAGTAACACCAACGTCTCGGATAAATCGGCTACTCGAGTGTATGGAAATCCCGTGTTCGCGAGCATGTCCAGACGAGGCATCGCTGCGAAGTGCGGCAAGCCCTTAACCATCAGTTCGGAACTCCGTAGAATGGCCGCTTCCGGGATGTTCGACGCGTCGTCCTGCAGACGTACTGTGTCGTACGAGAACTCAACTGTGAGAGTATTCCGAGGATAGATCGCTGCTACCGGGAGGTAGATGACCTCCTCGTGGATTTCAGTCCGGCTGTTCGTCGGTATCGGCCGGTTTGCAACGAGTTGGCCATTCAAGTGAATTTTGGCGAACGCCTTGCTGCCACGCGCGAGTGCGCTCGAACGATATCTTAGGTAGAACGGAACGGTATCACGGTTTCCGTAATACAGATCGGGAGGAAGCCGGAAATAGAGGGGCACCGATCCACTTCCGCGAACTTCCAACTGTGAATCCGACATGCCTTCCGCCAGTCGGACTTCGCGTGTAGTATCCAACCATCGCGGTGCGTCATAAGGCTTACGAACGGCAGGGAGGTCCGACAGGGACAGCAGCGAGAAGTCTCCGTCTTTCGAGTACCGCTCTAGCGCGAACGCTCGCGCAGCATCGATAAGTCCACGTCCGTCCTCCGCCACGATGGCGAGAATTTTGCCGTAAGCATCGCCTGGATTGTTGCGTATGGAAACCGACGGTACTGTTGCATCGACACCGATCGCTGTCGCCAGCGGCGAATCTTTCGTTGCGAGCAAGACCACATTGCCCGATGGAAATACACCCTCGGTCACGGGGAATCGTAAAGCTTGGTTGTCGGCTTTAACTCCGAACCAGGACGCTACTACGCCCGCAGCTTGCTTGGTTGCGGCATCGCTTCGCTGGTCCAGGACGAATGGAATATCCACCAGCTTTTGAGCGCCAGCGGCTAAGAAGGGCGCGGGCAAGAGCTTTAATCGATTCGGCATTGGCAGCAGCGTGCCGGCCGTCCGTATCTCGGTAGACGATTCAAACGACAACCAGAGGTCAGCAGCCGGGCTATCTGGACAGTCGCCGGCACACTGGCCATCGAAATCAAAGTCCAGTGTGTTGTCCGCGACGAAGAGGTCAGGCGAAAGGGCGAGCTCCGCCTGAATAATAGTGGAAGCGCCTCTGCCTGTTTGGATCGGTATCGTACCTGATGGCGAACCGTTCAAGGACACATGAATTCTGCTTCCCTTCGCAACGCGCGGAGAGACACGGTAGTGCAACACTAGCCCAGACTCTACGACCATTTTGGTTATTGGTAATCCAAAGTGAAGCGTGAACCGGCCACGTGCGCCTCGCACCATAGATCCTTGCTTGAGGCCGAGAGACGATAGATCACGAACATCGCGAAACCAGGGAGCGTCAACTGTGTCGATCGCTGTGCCCATGGGCGCAGATTCGGCGGGAATTGCAGCAACGCTCGACTGAGCAGTGGCGCTCGGCGCCCCTGCCAGCAGCAAAAGTAGAAACGCCAGGGGTAGCACAGTCTGCTCTCGAGCGTTACGCGTCTCCTTCGTTCTTGGCTTCCGTTTCGGAACAAGTGAATAGAGAGCGACGCCAATTCCACGGATGGACATTGCGGTGATTCGAAGCAGGTTGAGAAGCGGCCGGTCTACTTCATAGCTAAACCGCCATTTCAGCCAGGAGTCAGCCCGACCGAAGATTACTCGGGTGAGCATCGCCTGCTGGGACAGGTTGAGGTCGCCGAAACGGAACCTGACTAATGAACCGGAAGTAGACGTAACCTTTACAGGCAGCGTGTAATCTTCGCTGCCAAGTGATACTACAATGCGGGTAAAATCCCCGCGCTCAAGAACATTCGAACGAACCAGCCGGGCAACGACTCCACCTAAGGACAGGTCATCGGTTTGACCGGTGACGATCTGTCCATCCGGTAGAGTAATGCGAACCGGGAGCGTAGAGTTAACGCGAACGGTGGTGCGTATCTGTTTGGACTCATTTGCCACGGCCAACGCGCCACCAAGCATCAGCGTATTGAAAAAGGCCCAAACCAGATTCACTGCAAGAACGCCCTGCGGATCGCCTTCCGTCCAGACGCGGTACCCGCCCATACCCATTCCAACGAGGTTCAAAAGAAGGAGAACGACAAATGGCTTCGCGATACCCCAGTCGAAATGCGTGCCTTCGACCACCGATTCCTTTGCCGTCACGTTGAACTTGCCCCATTTGGGATTGATCAACGCGAGCAGAGTGGGCAGGAAGATATAGGGCGCAAGGACCATTTCGTACACTTCGTTCCAAAACGAGTGACGGTAGTTGCCTTGAACACGCGAGTTCATCAACGTCGATAGGAAGACATGCGGCAAGCCGTAGGCCAAGATGCCCGGCAGATAACCGAAGACGTTTGACCGACCGAGGATTAGGTATACAAGTGGCGACAGTAAAAAGATGAAACGCGGTCCGGCGAACAGATAGTGAAGCATGCTGTTCAGATAACAAAGGCGCTGCGGAAACTTCAAACCTTGCTTGAAGAGCGGATTGTCCACGCGGAGGATCTGAACCATACCGCGCGCCCAACGAATTCGCTGGCCTACATGATCTGCCAAACGGGAGGTTGCCAGTCCCGCCGCCTGCGGCAGGTTCAAGTACGCGGTGCTCCACCCTTTCGAGTGCATGCGCAACGCCGTATGGGCGTCCTCAGTTACGGTCTCTACTGCAATTCCACCGATCTCTTCGAGCGCAGTACGTCGCAGCACAGCACAGGATCCACAGAAGAAGGTCGCGTCCCAAAGATCATTTCCATCCTGGATGATGCCGTAGAACAGCGCGCTCTCATTCGGTACCTTGCGGAAGATGCCCAGGTTTCGTTCAAAAGGATCGGGCGAATAGAAATGATGCGGTGTCTGGATCATGGCCAGCTTAGGATCAGCAGCCAATGCGCCCATAGTTACTTGTAAGAAAGATCGAGTGGGTATGTGGTCGCAGTCGAAGATCGCGACGTACTCGGCCGCTGTGTCCTCGCAAGGCGGAGTTGATATTCCCAGCCTTCGCATGGGCGTTATCAAGCCGGGTCACATAAGTGGCGCCGCATTTTGATGCAAATCCTTCAAACTCGGATCGCCGACCATCATCGAGGATGAACACGCGATATTTATCTTTGGGATAATCCATCGTAAGTGCCGCAAGAACAGTGGGGGTTACAACATCCAACGGTTCGTTGTACGTCGGGATAAACACGTCCACAGTGGGCCAATTGTTTGGATCCTCTGTGAGCTGGACCGGACCACGCTTCAACGGCCGTACTGTTTGGAAGCATCCAAGGAACAGAATGGCGAACGAATAGGTTTCGGCGGCTAAGAGTAAAAGAACGAAGAGCGCGTCCAGCGCTGCAATCTGGGACCACGACGTCTTGAAGCTCCAGAGCGTTTCCGAGTAACGATAGTAGGCGTACCTGGCGGTGCAGAAGCAGGCGACAAGCGACAGAAATATCGTTGTCAACCGATTCGACAGGAGTCGGTTGGCAGACATCGCGAATGCGATGAGAAGACACCCCAGGATCGCCTGATCTCGCCAGCTAAGTGGAAGCGTCAGGAAGAACGTTAGAATGATCAGAACAATTGGTAGAAGGATCAGCCAAAGAGCCTTGTGCGTTCTGACTGGTTTAGAATCGGTTTGAAACAGCAAGCTGGGTCTCCTCGGAAAAACTGTAGGATGAAGTCTCGACTTCACACATGGCGCGGTACCATTCGGCCAGATTGAAGAATGCGTCTGCGATCTCCGATTGAGGCTCCAGATCGAGAAGCGTGACGCCTCTCAATAGGGCGGCCTCGACCGACGAGCTTTCGGGAATATGGAATGGGAGCAAGCGATTGCCTAGAGAGGACTCCAGTTGCAATCGGCACTGGACATCGCGAGAGTTGTGTTTGTCGAACCTGTTCAGCAGAAACCAGGGCTGCGCGTCGCCCGCAAAGGAGGCCAGAATGTCAGGCGCAGCCAAAGTTGACCGCATTTCCGCTGTTATGACAACAAGACAAACATTTCTTTTGGCTGGGTTTTGGCCCTTAAGGGCAGGCGTCAGCAGCTTGTCACCAGCCAGGATTACGTGATCCAAACGGCCGGCAAGCTCCGCCATAGCGCGATAGAACCGCGTTGATACGCCCTGAGCCGGTGTTGTAAATGTCGATGAGGTCCGAAGCACATGAACCTGACCTTCGAAGCGAGACAGTGGATCTGTAGAGAGTAGGAGGCCGGAGCCTTCCGCTTGCGTCTTGTACGAAGACTGCACCGTAGATGGTCCCTCCGTATCGACCAGCAGTACTCGCTCGCCTAGTATGCTGAGCGCACGCCCAAGCGTCGAAAGAATTGTTGTGACCCCACATCCACCAACGCCCGACAATAGCGGCAGAACAGTAGGTTCGGCAGTAGCCTGGCCATGTACACTCGCAAGTGCGATCAATTGACGTTGTATAGGCGGCGATGAGACGGTAGGAGGAGTACAATCGGCGGGGACTGTTATCGCTGGTTGGAAATTTGTTGAAGTTACGTTTGGATCGGCAAATGCCTGGTTACGGTCATCCACAGAGGACATTGGAGTTTCCGTCTGTTCCGTAGTGTCGAAGGTCAAGAGCGATTCGAAACGTCTGTAGTGGGCTGGATTCATCTCAGTCCAACGACAAAGTTCACTGACATCGCTGTAGGGATCGGGTTTAAGCATAATGTACGCCTGCATCCTAGTGCCGTGAAGGGCCAGATAATCTCGGTAATAAGTAGAGCGCCGAGGTAAGTGATTGGCTGTACGTTGCGGGGATTTCGGGTCAGGAAATTCCTTATCCCGAGAGAGAATAGTAAGCGCTAGGACCTACGATCTATAGGAATGCGAAAGGTTAAATGCTAGCCTTTCGCATGATCGTTGTTACCGCGTTGCGTCAAGGTGGACTACTGGCAGCAACTCTTATCTTGCTGTCTCAGTTGTCAGTTGCAGCGCCTATTCTGGCTGACTTCAACCTTGTTGTTGGCGGGAATCTTGTCTCTAGCTCGGAAGTGGAAGGCCGTGCGTTAGTAGGAGGTGGCCTCTCGGGACCCGCCTCGAACTATGGTGTTAGGCTGACTCCGTCAGCCGCCTTCAGTGATGTAGATACGCTCATAGTCGGTGGGAATATCACGGCTACAAATGTAAACGTTTCTGCAGGAGACGTCCGCGTTGGTGGAACGGCATCCGGAATTGTCAATCTTAATGGGAGTGGAAGCGATCTAGTTCAGAACGATCCAACCGTGTCCGGAGTAATAACATCCGTCCTTGCACAGCTTCACTCACTTTCGGCGTACTTTGCGGGCCTCAGTCCGAATAGTACTATTACTAATCCACCCGGACCGTCGGCCGTGACTTTCAACGCAGCGGCCGGACCAGGTAATATGGCTGTGCTCAACGTCGACAGCGCTCTCTTTAGTGATCCGCAATCGCAACAATACGATTTAAATATCGATCCGGGCGTTGATCTGATGATCGTCAATGTGGTGGGAACAACAGTCAATTTCACTCAGGGAAATTTCACTGGGGTCTTCAGCGATCCGGTGATATGGCCGCACTTGATCTGGAACTTCGTCGATGCTGACAGTATTAATCTACAAAGAGCTTGGTTTGGTTCGATCATCGCACCCCACGCCAACTTGACCAGCAGCACCTCCATCGATGGCTCCGTGTTCATCGGTGGTGATTTCGATCAAAGGGGTGAAGTACACTTGCCACTCTTCCGGGGAAACGTCCCACAATCACCTGTCCCGGAGCCAGCGACCGTTGGACTAATCTCAACGAGTTTGCTGGCGATCGCTCTCTGGAAGCGAAAATCCGTAAAGCGAAGCCGGATTTGAAGCGGGAAACCGCGGTTGTAGGTGGTCACGCCCGTGATCGCCATCTGATCGCGATAGTACTGGCGGCCCCCCTAGCAGGACGTGTTCCCGCGACGCCGCCCATCAATGGCGTAGCAAGTACCAGAACGGTTCTCCACCGGGAACACTTACACGGTCTAGCTACCACTACCAATTTGCAGGAACTTGACGCATAGAACTATTAACAGTTACTGATTCATCTGTTCACAACAATTTCATTACGATCGGCAAGTTGATGGATGTCATCAGCCAGCACATTCGTTAGAACCTTGTCTTCGTGACCGCTTCGGGCTACTCACGCCGGTCGTGAACAGTTGTAGCGGCTCCCTCAAAACGGCAATCCTGGACAAAAGGAAATTCGATTGAGATTAAATCGTCCTTCGCTTTACAACATCTGCGATGAGTTTGCGGAGGGTGTCCGTAGCGAATTGATAACATCATGCGGCGATAGGCCCGAAACCGCCCGCCGCAACCCGATCAGAAAGAGGAGATGAATCGCCCCACCCTGGAGGTGGCCGACATCATTCGTGCAGCGGGCAACAAGTTCATCGACCGAAACCATCTGACATGGCCGCAGCTAAAGGTGCTGCGCGCCATCCCGGGCTGCCGCACTGCAACTCTCGGCGGTCATCTGGACCGGTGCTCCCGATGCGGCCGTCAGGCCATCTGCTATAACTCATGTCTTATGGAGAGTATTTCGTTCTGGGGAGTGCGGCCGTCTAGCTCATGAATACCGGCCCTTGAACATGGCGTTTTGACGCGTTGTGCGCACGGCGTACTCACCATAATATCGGTGGGCTCCTGCTACTGTGGTGCCGCCAATCAGGCTAATCACAACAGGAGAACATTCTTGCTCGAAAGACATTTTGGCGCGAATAAGACACTTCGACGGTTGCGCGCGGGATTCAGCGGACCACATGTTGATGGGTTTGCGGACGCACTTGACAACCAGGGCTACGCACATGCGAGCGTTATCCGTTACGTACGTGCAGCAGCCCACCTTGGAGTCTTCATTAAGCGAAGAGGTGGCGCGCTGCCTTATATCGATGAGCGCATCCTTGAAGCGTTCGTCCGGCATTTGCCACGGTGCCGCTGCCCTGAATCCAACGGGGGAAAGACTGGATATCACGCCAGCTTTGGCGTGAAGCTGTTCTATCGGTACCTAATCCGATGCGGTGTCTGCCAGGCTCAGCCGTCGACCACGAAAGAAAGCGTCGAACCGGCACTGGTTACTGATTTCCGTGAATGGTTTCAGATTCATCGCGGCGTATTACCGCCTACCCTCCGCCATTACACGCGCGGCGCCATGGAATTGCTTCAGGCACTCGGTGAAGACGTCAGCCGGTGGGATCCTCCGGCTGTACGGGCGTTCCTGATGAAACGCGCGGGTGAGTGCGGAACTGAAACGACGCAGAAGCTCATTACGTCATTGCGAGCGTTCTTGCGCTACCTGAGTTTCCGCGGCGATGTCAGAAACGATCTCTATCTCGCCATCCCTGCCGTCGCGCATTGGCGGCTCGCGACACTTCCTCGCGCTCTCTCGGCCGAGGAATTGGACCGCCTTATTGCTGCGTGTGTTGGAAATACGCAAGCGCGCCTTCGCGACCGGGCTATAATCCTGCTTCTGTCGCGGCTTGGGTTACGAGCCGGCGATGTCGCCAGGATTCAGTTCGCCGACATCGATTGGAATGGCGGCACGTTACAGGTAATCGGAAAGGGAAGATACCAGGTCCGATTACCATTGCCCCAGGACGTCGGCGATGCGCTGCTTCAGTATGTGCAATGCAGATCTGCGGACAGCGCTGGCGGTTGTGTGTTTCTCCGCACGATTGCTCCGGTCAGACCACTGACTGCTCATGGCATCTCAGCTGTGGTCAAACACGCCCTGCGCCGTGCGGGCATAGAGGCTCCGGCCAAAGGCGCTCACCTGTTGCGCCATACAGCAGCCACGGAGATGCTGCGGCATGACGTCCCTCTCGATCAGATTGGCCTTGTCCTCCGCCATCGGAGCATTGATATGTCCGCCTACTACGCCAAGGTGGATGTCGCCTTGCTGCAACAGATCGCTCAGCCGTGGCCGGAGGTGAAGGCATGGTAACGGCCATTGATACGTACCTGGCTATGAGACGGGCTACCGGGTTCACCCTCAGCACTCAGGAATACCTGCTGCGCAGTTTCGCCCGGTTCGCTGGCGATCGTCAGCAGGCACATATCCGGTCCGAGACTGCTATCGATTGGGCCGGTGAAGCGGTTTCGCTCGCACAGCGTCACGCTCGCTATCAGACCGTCTGCCGTTTTGCGACCTATGTTCGCCTGGAAGACGATCGGAACGACTGCCCACCGGCGAACTACTTCGGTTATCATCGTATCCGCCGCGTTCCTCACATCTACTCTGCTATCGAGATTCACCGTCTGATCCGGGCCGCCGAGCAACTCGTGCCAACCGATTCACTACGTCCGTTCAGCTACGCGGCATTGATCAGTCTTCTGGCGGCCACAGGCCTGCGGATCTCGGAAGCGCTGCACCTGCTTATCTCCGATATCACGCCCGACGGCCTCCTGATCCGCAAGACAAAATTCCAGAAAACCCGCCTGGTACCGCTACACCAAACAGCCGTTTCAGGACTACGACGGTACCTGGAACAACGGCAGAGAATGCGTTGCGGTGGAGACCACGTGTTCGTTTCCAACACCGGGCTTCCGCTCGCGTATTGGAAGGTTCAAGGTGTCTTTCGCAAACTGCTGAAGACGGCCGAGCTCATTCCTTCGCAAGGCCGTGTCCCGCGCTTACACGATTTTCGGCATACTTTTGCGGTCAGGGCGCTGGAGGCGAGTCCCACCGGTCGGCGGCGAATCGGCCGGCACATGGTCGCGCTGGCAACATATCTCGGTCACGTCAACATCGACGCCACCTACTGGTACCTGCAATCAACGCCGGAACTGCTGAGCAATATTGCTGCCGCTTCTGAAGCCTTCTTTGACGGAGGACGGTGATGACGTCGATTGCCCCACATATAGAAGCGTTCCTCCGCGACCACCTTCCTCGGCATCGAGGCGTGAGTGAACATACGTCCGATTCGTACGCCTACAGCTTCCAATCCTTGTTTGAATTTGCTGCCGGGAAACTGAAGATCCAGCCATCAGCGTTGACGCTGGAGCAATTGGATGCGCCTCTGGTGAGCGCCTTTCTGCAGCATCTGGAGACAAAGCGGGGCAATTCAGCCGAAACGCGAAACATCCGCCTGGCTGCTATCCGGTCCTTCTTCCGTTTTCTGCAGCACCGCGAGCCCGCTGCACTGGCACAGGTCCTCCGGATTCTCGCCATTCCGTTTAAGAAGACCGACACCCGGCTCATTCCCTATCTAGTGCAGGAGGAAGTCCAGGCTTTGCTGGATGTACCCGATCCGGCAACTCGGGACGGCACTCGCGATCGCGCCATATTTCACCTTGCTATCTGCGCAGGGCTTCGAGTTTCGGAATTAACCGGCCTGCGGATCGACGATGTCGCCCCACAATCCGTGAGCATCCGCGTGCGGGGAAAAGGTCGGCGTGAGCGGGCCTTGCCACTGTGGAAAACAACTGCTTCGGCACTCCGCGCATGGATGGTTGTACGCGGCACCGTTCCCGCGCCGGAGTTGTTTCTAAATGCTCGTGGCGAACCACTCAGTCGCTGGGGTGTCGCTTACGTCCTTCGCCGCCATACCGAAACCGCCGGCAGGAAATGCGCATCGCTGGTGAGTAAACGGGTTTCACCTCACGTACTCCGACACACCTGTGCAATGGTTGTGCTTCAGGCAACGCAAGATATTAGGAAGGTCTCTTTGTGGTTGGGGCACAGCAATCTGGCTACCACCGAGATCTACGTTCGGGCCGATCCCACTGAGAAGCTCGAGGCTATTGAAGCGGTCCTCCCACCACGTCTTCGGAAGGGCAAGTTCCGTCCTCCAGACAAGCTGATCGCGATGCTGAAGACCAAACCTTAATGGAGAGTAAGAAAGGCGTGTGGACACGTGCTGCACGCCTTTCCGCGCGCTGCACTCCCCAGAACAAAATACTCTCCATAAAGGCATGTAATGGAGAAATCACCATTAGCTGCCGAAACCGGCATTGCCCAAAGTGTCAGACCAAACAAGCGTGATCAGTGGCTAGTGAAACAGACACAGGATCTACTGCCGTTCCCGCCGCACGAGTGCAGACACTCTGCTGGAGATGCTCCGATCCACGGCATTACTGTCCTGGTGAACTGGCAGGCGGCGTTGAAGCAGTAAACGTCAACACGTACCCAAACGAGCTGGTCGATTCTAAAGTTTCTTTTGTAAGAAAGTTCCGCCTCCAACGACTACCCTGAGTGTGGGAGGAAAAGAATCCATTCCGACGGAGCACGCGAATCAGGATGGGTTATATAGCAGCGCGGTGGATCAATTCGGATCGGCGCTCGAACGGCTCGCGAGGGCCTACGAAGCGGATCCAGAGAAGCGCCGTGATCTCAGCCAGGATATTCACTTCCAGTTGTGGCGGAGTTTCCAGCGATACGATGGCCGTTGCTCGTTGCGGACATGGGTGTATCGCGTTGCCAATCATGTGGCGACATCACATGTCATCCGTGAGCGCCGCATCTTTTCGAGTCTCGTAACGCTCGAAGAGCTCGAAACTCTTCCTGACAAAGGAAACGGGCCCGACGCAGCCCACCAGCGCCTGAATCTGGACCGAATCTCAGCCTTGATTCAAAGGCTCAAACCGCTCGATCGCCAGGTCATCGTCTGCTATCTCGAAGACATGGACGCGGCAGCCATCGGAGAAATCACCGGATTGGCGCCAGGGAATGTGGCTCTGCGGATCCATCGAATCAAGAATGTTCTGGCGAAGCAATTCCACCAAGGGAAGAATTATGCCTGACGAGTTGCCCACCGACGACATAAAAAACCTCTGGAAACACCAGCCAACGGAGACATCCCCAATGACGTTGAAACTAGTCCAATCTAAGGCGCGAGAGCTTCAAGCCAAGACGCGCAGGAAGTTATTGGGGACGGTGGCCGGACCACTGGCGGCAGCCTTTTTCTACGCTTTCGGGATAAGAGAGTTCGCGCCGCTCGGGAACGTGCTGCACCCATTATTTTCGTTCGCGCTCGCCTGGAGTCTGGTGGGACTGTATTTCCTAAACCGGGGAATGTGGTCAACAGTGATGCCGGGCGACGCGGGACTCAGCACAGGTCTGGAGTTTTGCCGGGAAGAAATCGAGCGCCGGCGAAACCTGCTACACCGAGTTCTTCTATGGTCGTTGGCCCCTCTACTGATGGCGATCGCAACATTTTTTCTCGCGTTGGCAATGGTTGGGACGAAAGACAAGGGACTATTTCCGAATGCACTTCCCTTTCTGGCTCTCGTAGTTGTCTGGATAATCAGCTATTTGGTCATGAGAGCGCGGGAACTGCGTGAGCTCAAGCGCGAGATCGACGAATGGAACGGTCTCGAGAGAGACAATCATGCAGGTTGAACAACAAGGCGCCGGTTGAAGGTAGCGATCCCAGTTCTGGCCCTCCGCTACCCCTATGGCGTCTAGCGCGAAAACGACGGCGAGACGTTTTCACCCTCTTGTACCGACACTCTTCCGCCGAATGAGCTATCAGAGACGTAATTTTCGCCTTATAGTACGGCGCTCTTAGGAATTCATATTGATACTCAAATTCAGCTTGACCCTCCTGGTCTCAGCTGTTGCCGCTCTTGCGCAAAGAGCGCCGCAGCCGATCCCACCGCTCAAGCGGGTCGAGGTTCCCAAGCCAACCAATCTATCCACTTACGTGCGTGATCAGAATACTCTGATCGCGCTAGGTAAGGCTCTGTTCTGGGATCTGCAAGTGGGAAGCGACGGCAAAGTCGCCTGCGCGACCTGCCATTTCCACGCCGGCGCCGATCATCGTCTCAACAACCAGTTGTCCAATGCGCGAGCCGGATTTCCACTGAATTACCGCTTGACAGCCGCCGACTTCCCGTTCCACCAGTTGGCCGATCCGACAAATCAGTCATCGCGAGTCATTCGAGACTCTACGAATCGAACCGGCTCGGCTGGAATGTTCGCGCGCAAGTTCGGCGGCTTGATCCCGGGAATTCCGGCGGATGAAGGAGCCGATCTGGAGGATCAGACGTTTCGCATCGGCGGTCTAAACCTTCGCCAAGCTGGCGACCGCAATGCGCCGAGCGTCATCAATGCTGTCTATTATTTTCGGAATTTTTGGGACGGACGAGCCAGCGAGACGTTCACCGGAGCAACACCGTTTGGCGTGTCGGATGCCCGAGCCGTCATTCTCGCATCAGCCTCTGGAAGTCTGAAGCCAGAGCCTCTCCGGCTCGACAAGTCCAGTCTTGCGTCCCAGTCTGTCGGTCCGGTGCTAAACCTGGCTGAGATGTCCTACAACTCGCGCAGTTGGCCCACAGTTGGCAAGAAGATGCTCGCATTGCGACCGTTGGCAAACCAGCGAATCTCGACTGACGATAGCGTCCTTGGGCGGTTTGCAAACAGCCGGATTCCGGGATTCCCACGCGGCAGTGTCTACCTCGATCTGGTCAAAGCAGCGTTTCAGCCCGCCTACTGGGATTCGACCCAATCCGTAGACGAATCGGGAAACCCGCTGACCCCGGGGACGTCCGTACCCGAGGCGAATCGATTCACGCAAGCTGAGTTCAACTTCTCCATGTTCTTCGGACTCGCCATTCAAGCATACGAATCGACGCTCGTATCCGATGATGCGCCAATAGACCGTTTAGAGGCAAATCCGCTCACCGCCTTGAACAACTCCGAGCTATCCGGCATGCGATTGTTTACAGGACGTACGGGCTGCACTGTCTGCCATGCGGGCGCCGAGTTCAGTCTTGCTACCCACAGCGGCGTCAACGGCAATGATCCGCTCAAGAAAGGCCGCGACACCGGCTACTTCTATATCGGTATCCGACCCATCGCTGAAGATGTTGGCCTGGGAAAGATCGACGATTTCGGCAAACCGCTCGCCACCACCTTGCCAACCGACGACTCGCCGGCTTCCGCTCGAGGCCGCTTCAAGACGCCCGGACTGCGCAATGTCGAGTTCACCGGACCGTACTTCCATAACGGCGGGCTGGCCACGCTCGGGCAAGTGATGGAATTCTACAACCGTGGTGGCGATTTCCCGGTTAATACGGACAACGGCCCTGATATTCGTACGCTCAACCTCAGCGCTCAAGATCAGGCAGACATGGTCAATTTCATGAAAGCGCTCACCGACGACCGCGTGCGTTACGAGCGCGCTCCTTTCGATCATCCCGAATTGTGCGTTCCCGACGGTCACCTCCAGGCGACCGGGGCTTCGATCTTACGACCGAACGGTAATCCGGCGTTCAGAATGAGTGCAGCCGACCGCTGGGTCGGAATTCCGGCTGTTGGCCGCAACGGAAACACCGCGCCCCTGCAAACTTTCGAAGAACTGCTTGCCGGCATCGGAACCGATGGAAGCCGCGCGCACCATATGTCCGACGCATGCTCGATCGAAGCTCTCACGGCGGCTGGGTTCGTCACCGCGAATGCAGCAAGCTTTGAGAGAACAGTCCTTGCTCAAGACTCGATCGTCACAGCGTTCGCTTCGAATCTCACAACAGCCACCGCTGTTGCAGAGTCGAATCCCGCGCCGACAACTCTTGCAGGGCTGACGGTGGTGGTGGAGGATTCGGCAGGCGTCGCTCGCAACGCGCCGCTCTTCTTCGTCTCCCCGGGACAGTTCAACTTCCTGGTACCGCAAGGGACATCTCCTGGTCCTGCAACCATCAGCGTTATCGGCGGCGCCACGCCGTTTCGGACGGCTGTCCTGATCAACAACGTTTCACCCGGGCTATTTGGGGTGGCGGGCTTGGCCGCAGCCAACGTCGTCACGTTCCGCGGTGGCGCGCAGACCGCTACGAACACGCTTCGAACTGGCTCGGAGGAAATCTCGAGCTAGCTCCGATCGATCTCGGTCCGGAAGATCAGCAGGTGTTTCTCATACTCTATGGAACAGGCATCCGCCATCACGCAGGCGCCGTTACCGCAAAGATCGGATCGATGACAGTCGAAGCTGCCTTCGCCGGACCGCAAGGAACATTTGCCGGACAGGATCAGATCAATATCGAACTTCCCCGAACGCTACGCGGTGTCGGAGCCGTGGATGTAGCGCTATCCGTCGACGGGCAAACGACCAATACCGTTAGAATTCATATCCAGTGATTCACGTAGCTTTTATTGATTCACCATACTGAGGAGAATACAAATGAAAGAAACCCGAGTTCGCCAGCTTACGATGTCGGTGCTGGGAGCAGTGTTCACAATCGGCGCTGGAGCGATGTTCCATGCTCCCTTCGCCAAGGCTCAATCGGCGTATACGTACGACCCTGCATCCGTGCAGAAAGGTCTCGCGATCTCGCCAGTACCCCTTGACTTTACTGGCAGGGACAGGAATCAGGTAGGCTACGGCAGCTATCTGGTGAACGCCGCGGGCGGGTGCAACGACTGTCATACGAACCCGAATTACCAGGCTGACGGCGATCCGTTCAAGGGCATGGCCAAGAAAGTCAATGCCGCGGGCTTTATGGCGGGAGGCATAGCTTTCGGACCGTTCACCTCTCGCAACATTACACCCAGCGTAGAAGGCCCTGTTACAGGCAGTCTTACGAATTTCAAGGCAGCTGATGAGGACCGGTGTCGATTTGAGAAAGCTTCACCCGCAAGTCTCGACTCTGCTCCAGGTCATGCCGTGGCCTGTCTATCAGGATTTGGAGGATCGCGATCTGGATGCAATGTTTGCATTCTTGAGCTCGATCCCATGCGTTGAGGGTGGTCCCGAGGAAAAACCCAACCGATGTGGACGCCCCGCCACGCCAACCGCGGTAGCCGGACCCAAGGATCTCACTACCTATTCCAATCAAATCCAACTCGACGGAACCAAGTCCACTAGTAGCGATGGAAGTCCCCTGAAATACCGCTGGAGCAATGCGCCGGAAAGTCCGGTGGCCGCGCTTTCCAATGCCGATACCGCGACCCCCATTGTGCAGTTTCCATCCGGTCCGGTACCGTACATCTTCGAATTGACTGTCACGGATTCTGCAGGACGAACTGCGACGGACAAAGTCACTGTCAATTTCGCCCGATCCGCCTTCTGATCCTCACGGTACGGAAAGGTTATCCCGCCGGCGCCAGCCGGCGGGACCACACTTCACTCACGATTCCCGCCTAACGACACAAACCGTTACACAATCAAATTCGAGCGATGATGGCGCCCGAGGTGCACCGGCGACGCGCATGTACCACCATATTAAACAGTTGATGTACACCGTACGAATCGGTCAGCCGGATCCCCGCTTCGGCAACATGCTGCTCGAACAGTTCGGCGGCGCCAACGGCGAATTGGCGGCGGCGATGCAGTATTCGATTCAAGGTCTAAACTGCGACGACCCGGATCGCAAGGACCTATTGATGGACATCGGCACGGAGGAGTTAAGCCACCTCGAGGTTGTCGGAACTCTTGCGCGGATGCATTTGAAACCACTGAAAACCGACCGCGCAGCGGCCCATGCCGATCCCCTTATAGCAATTGCTGGCGGTGGGGGGGTCAACCTTTTCAATTCCATGGGAGACCCTTGGACCGCTGATTACCTAAAGATAACCGGTGAGCTGGATGTCGATCTGCGAAGCAATATCGCGGCGGAGGCCCGCGCGAAGATCGTCTATGAGCGTCTAATTAACTTCACTGACGATCAGGGAACCATTGATGCGCTCCAGTTTCTGATGACGCGCGAGATCACGCACATGAAGGCCTTCACTGCGGCCCTTGAGAGCATGGGCAAACCAGCGTTTTCAATAGGTCGTATTCCACCGACTCCCGGTTTGGTCGACCAATATTTCAATGACTCGACTGGCGTAGGTGACCGAGGTGAACCCGATACCACAGGACCCTGGAATGAGGGTGGCGACTGGGTACCCGTCACAGCGCCCGCATTCCAGGAGTTTGCATCGGTTAAAGCAGGAACCCGCCAAACCGAAGGTGCGCGCGGCGGGAATGGATCGTCGCGACAACAGTAACCTATCGCCAACACAGGAAAGAGGAAGATTATGCCACAAGTGAAAGAACTTCTACTCGATGAATTGAAGGACCTTCTGCACGCGGAAACTCAGTTAACTGCCGCGCTGCCGAAAATGGCCGATGCTGCCAGTCATCCGAAGTTAAAGGAGGCTTTTGAGAAGCACCTTTCCCAGACGCAGACACACGTGGAGCGTCTGCAAACGGCCTTCGACTTATTAGGCGAGAAAGCCGAGCCAAAAACATGCAAAGCGATGATGGGACTCATTCAGGAAGGTGAGGAAACAATTGAGGAAGGGGCCGGGAAGGAGTCATTGGCCGCCGACCTTGCGCTGATAGCCGCCGCACAAAAAGTCGAGCATTACGAAATCGCCTCCTACGGCACGGCGCGGGCGCTCGCCAGGCAAATCGGTGAGCTCGCATGTGCCCAGCTTCTTACCCACACACTAGGCGAGGAGGAAAGCGCGGATTTTCTCCTGACTGCTATCGCCGACCCACTGCTTCAGCAGGCATCCCTCGATGACATGGGTGCCGACGTTAACTTGGACGTAGAACAGAAACCGTCTTCGGTTCGTCGCAAAAAGGCTCCCAAAACGGCCGCCTAAGGTAGTTCTTGCCAACGACCGGAAACGACATGTATATTTTTCAAGACCGCATACGCTAACAAGGCGTATGTTACGTCGCCTCACTCGGATGGTTAACCTGGTTATGTCGAGGGAGCGCAGCTCCCTCGATCATTGTCGCCACCTTCCTAGTCGACCGCCATAGCGGCTGCGGCCATTCTTCTCGAGATCAAGGTAATGGTCTCTCTCTCTCTCGATCGTGACGCCGACAACCTCGATCACGCCGCCCTTGAAAGTACCCGGGGTCTTGTACTCCTCGCTTACGGCATCGCCGCTATCGCGTCCAATGCATAACCCATCGCCCGATAACGTGAACTTACCAGGTTGTGTCTATTTAGACCCTCCGCCACGGCTTCGTCGTTCACATACAACTTGGTTGTGCCCATGGACTCAAGTACTTGCCGGCATGCCCAATGTATACTTACCAGCGCCAGTTCCTGCGAAATTAACTTTGCTCCGGATACGCTCCACAGGATAACCGCATCTAGTTACTTTTGAGCACTCATCCCAGCCCATTCCTACGAAAAATGCTCAGCTGAACTGGCTGCCGAATCAGACAGATAGCCCAAAAGGCCCCCTGTCCAAGCCCGAATAAAAATCGGCCGCTACGCGGCCCTTTTTCATCCCCGCCACTGCGAGACCCCAAGGGTCTCGGAACCTTGTTGACAACCCTCGCGACTCTATATTTCGCCTCTTTCCAACCACTTAACTCCAACACCCCCTTCCAGCCCCATTTCCGCGTGCGAAGATCATGACAGGAGCGAGCGCTCAACCCAGCGCTCGCTCCATTTCTTTGCAAAACGGAACTCTATGGCATCAGAACGACAACGCTTGGCCAATCGACGCAACGGCAGCAAAGGTGGACCCAGCACCGAAGCCGGCAAACAACGCAGCCGCCTCAACACCCTCAAGCATGGCTTGACCTCCACAACACTCGTGGTCCTGCCCGAGGAAAACCAGCATGAATACGAAGAGGTCCTGCGCGGCTTCCGCGAGTCTTTCCTACCACGCGGCGCCGCCGAAGAAGCGCTCGTCTTACGCTTGGCCCAAGCCCACTGGCGCACTCTCCGTTCCCGCCGCGTGGAGACCGGCATCCTCAACATCACTGCGGCCACTGAGCGAGCCCTAGCCAGGAAAATCGTCGAGGATTGCCCGGAACATTTAAGCCCACACAATGCTATTGCCGTGGCCTTCATGAAGAATCCTGAGGAGCGATGGCGCACCTATCTCCGCTACGACGGAGCCATCTCCCGGGATTTCTTTCGTACGCTCGATGCCCTGACGCGGCTTCAGCGGGCGCGGCAGCCTAAAAGCTCGGACGCCAAGCTCTTGGTAGCTACAGCAGGCTCCGCGGAACTGTCCGATTCCGGGATTCGGTCCGTTTCGCAAAATAGCCCAACTGCAAACGCACTTCCAATGAAGACGGTCGGCCAAGTGGGGCGGACTTCCAGTCTGCCCGGGACTTTTAGTCCCGTCCGGAAGCATCGAAGATTAATGCGGGCCATGGCTTACTTCGCACAAAACCGCAGTCGTCGACGGCGAATCCAAGAAAGAATGGGAACAGTTCCAACACTCATCGCTCCCCATCCGAAGCTGGCTGCATGAGTCGTGTATACTAGTCGTTTCATGCTTGTGCACGGCCGCCATCATCATCACCATCGACATGGGATGCCTCCGCGGGAATCGTGCTAACTAGGATCTGACTCCTCATCAGAACGAACGAGCCCGCGGGAAACCGGCGGGCTTTTTCTTTTACAGGGATTTTATGAATCTGGATTTCACCAAACTCGACGGCCTCGTCACTGCCGTCATTCAGGACCACGCCACCGGCCAAGTGCTCATGGTCGGCTTCATGAACGAAGAAGCATGGCGGAAAACCGTAGAAACCGGCTTCGCTACCTTCTACAGCCGCTCGCGCAAGAAACTCTGGCTGAAGGGCGAATCGTCCGGACACCGTCTCGTCGTCAAAGAAATCGCGACGGACTGCGATCAGGATGCCGTCCTCCTCAAAGTCGAAGCCATCGGACCTGGCGTCTGTCACGAAGGCTATCAGAGCTGCTTCTTTCGTAAGCTGGATGACCGCGAGTGGAAAACCTCAGACACAAAAAGCTACGATCCCGAGGCGGTATATAAACAATGACAGCCAGAAGCGACAAACTCCGTCTCGGCATCCCCAAGGGCAGCCTGGAGAACGCAACCGTCGACCTGTTCCGCCGAGCCGGCTTCAACATCACGACCAGCAGCCGCTCCTACTTCCCGGCCATCGACGATCCCGAGATCGAATGCATGCTGATCCGAGCCCAGGAAATGGCGCGCTATGTGGACGACGGCATCCTCGATGTCGGACTCACCGGCCGCGATTGGGTCGAAGAAAGCGAAGCGCAGGTTGTCACAATTGCCGATCTCATCTATTCCAAGCAGAGCTTCGGCAAAGTTCGCTGGGTGCTCGCCGTCCCCGAGTCATCGCCCTTCCATTCGGTGAAGGATCTACAAGGCAAAATCATCGCGACGGAATTAGTGCAAACTGCAAAACGCTATCTAGAGCGCAACGGAGTCACAGCGAAAGTGGAGTTCAGTTGGGGCGCGACAGAGGTGAAGCCGCCGGTCCTGGCAGACGCCATCGTCGAAGTGACGGAGACGGGCTCGTCCTTGCGTGCAAACAACCTTCGCATCATTGAGACCATCCTCGAATCAAACACCCAGCTGATCGCCAATCGTGAATCCGTTAAGGACGAGTGGAAGCGCCGCAAAATCGAAGACATGCGGATGCTGCTCGATAGCGCCATCGCTGCGCTCGGCAAGGTCGGACTGATGCTAAACGTGCGCAAGCAGGATCTCGACGCTGTCATCGCTGTCTTGCCTGCTCTGAAGACCCCCACTATCTCCCACCTCAGCGACGAAGACTGGCTCGCCGTGAACACGATCCTCGATGAGAGCACCGTGCGCATAATCATTCCCCGGTTGAAGGAAGCTGGCGCGCAAGGCATCGTCGAATATCCGCTGAACAAGATCGTGATGTAAGAGATGATTCGAATCGTCGATTCCACCCAAGTCGGTAAGCTACTCGCGCGGAAAGCGGCCCGGTTCGCGGATGCCGAGAATACTGTTCGTCCGATACTCGAAAACATCCGCAAGCGCGGCGATAAGGCGCTGGTCGAGTACGCACGAAAGTTCGACAATTTCGACCGCAAGTCGCCTCGCCTGACTCCGACCGAACTGAAAGCCGCTGAACGCGAGCTCACTCCTGGGTTCTTGAAAGCAATCGAGACTGCGTCAAAGAACATCCGTGCATTCGCAAAGCTACAAATGCCTGCGGCCAAGAGCGCGGCAATTAGTCCTGGCCTTGTGGTCGGACAAGTTGTACGGCCACTCGACGTAGTAGCCGCATACATTCCCGCAGGCCGTTATCCCCTGCCCTCAACGCTGATGATGACTGTGATCCCGGCGCAGGTGGCTGGTGTTCCGAACGTCTGTGTCACGACACCAAGGCCAGTTCCGGAAATCCTGGGGACCGCGTCCCTGCTCGGCCTCGAAAACGTCTTTCTGCTGGGAGGCGCGCACGCCATCGCCGCCTTCGCGTATGGAACGAAAACGGTTCCTCGCGCGGATCGCATTGTCGGACCGGGAAACATCTACGTCGCCGCCGCAAAGAAGCTCCTCGCAGGAGAAGTCGGCATCGACTTTATAGCCGGCCCGACCGAGATCCTGATGATCGCCACGGAAGGCGAGCCCGCATGGATTGCCGCCGACATGCTCGCCCAAGCTGAGCATGACACCGAAGCCTCAGCAGTCCTGCTAACCACGTCAAAACGCCTGGCCCAATCGGTAGCCAAGGAAATAGAAAAGCAGCTTGCCGTTCTGCCGACCGGACCCGTCGCGCGCAAATCAATCGACAGGAATAGCGCCATCGTGATTGTTCGCTCAGTCAACGAGGCCGTCGAAATCAGCAACCGCTTCGCGCCCGAGCATCTCAGCATTCCGGATGCGAGCTTACTTCCCGGCATACGTCACGCCGGCAGCATCTTCATCGGTGCCCACAGTCCGGAAGCCGCGGGCGACTATGCCTCCGGCCCCAACCACGTATTGCCGACCTCGGGAGCAGCGCGTCTCCGCGGCGGCCTCTCCACCGCCGACTACGTCAAAGTGATCTCAACCCAACAAGTCAGCCCAGAAGCCTTGCGCAAACTAACCCCGGCAATCACAACCCTGGCCCGCGCCGAAGGCCTCGAAGCCCACGCCAGAAGCATCGAAGCCCGCTGCCAGCCAAGTGGGGCAGACTTCCAGTCTGCCCGGAAACGTCGTTCCAGAAGCGTCTACAAGGGAACGAAGAATGCCTAAGCGCATCCGGCCCCGCGAAGCTGTCCTCCAGATGGCCCCCTACCACCCGCCGACCGGAGGACGCGCCGGCAAACTGAGACTCGACTTCAACGAGAACACCATCGGCTGTTCCCCGAAAGTAATCGAGTTTCTGAAATCCCGCCTCGATGAAAACCGCCTCGCAATCTATCCCGAGTACGTCGAGGCGAAGCACTCGCTCGCTGGATATTTCAAAGTCGACGAACGCGAGATGCTCCTCACGAATGGTACCGATGAGGCGATCCAGGTACTCATCAATACGTTCATCGATGATGGAGACGACGTCGTCATCCTCCGCCCGTCCTACGCGATGTACAAGTTTTATGCGCAGGTCGCCGGCGCGCACATACGCGAGATCGACTACCGGGCGAACACACTCGAATTCCCGCTCGAAGAACTGCTCGAAACCATCGAGCCGATAACGCGCGCGATTCTCATCTCGAACCCGAATAACCCCACCGGCACATCGGTCACAATCGAGGGGATCGAAAGAATCCTGAGGCGCGCAAGCAACGCCGCGGTCTTGATCGACGAAGCCTACTACGAGTTCTGCGGCATCACTGCTCTTCGCCATATCGCCGACTACCCGAATCTGTTTGTCAGCCGGACGTTCTCAAAGGTCTACGGCATGGCCGGCATGCGTCTCGGCTGTCTGTTCTCACAAGCGGCAAATATCGAATACCTCCACAAGTGCCAATCGCCGTACAGCGTGAACACTCTCGCGGCAATGGCGGCGCAAGTCGCGGTGCAGGACAGCGGATTCATCACTCGCTATGTGACCGAGGTTCTTGCCGCCCGCGAGCTCGTCTTTGTCGGCCTGGAAAAATTGGGGATTCCCTACTACGACAGTGATGGCAACTTCGTACTGATGCGCATCGGGACTCGTGCGGTTGAAGTCCGTGATAAGTTGCGCGACGCAGGTGTCCTGGTCCGCGACCGCAGTTATGAGATCGCGGGATGTGTTCGCGTAACCGTCGGAACGCGCGATCAGATGCGCCGCTTCCTCAGTGAACTGGAGCGCGTATGGAAGGCGTAATCGTCTTCGATATGGATGGCGTTCTTGTGGATGTCACCCAATCCTATCGCGAGACGATCCGGGCGACGGTTCGACACTTCGGCGGTCCCGAAGTTTCTCATGCCCGGGTCCAGGACTACAAGAACTCCGGCGGCTGGAACAACGACTTCGCTCTTTCCCAAAAGATCCTCGCCGATGAAGGAGTTCCGGTTGCCTACGACGATATCGTTCGCGAGTTCAACCGTATCTTCTTTGGCGAGAACAATGACGGCTTAATCTCTCGTGAGCAATGGATTGCCGAGCCGCAATTCCTGGATCGCCTGAGCCAGCGAAACGCCCTCTGTATCTTCACCGGCCGCATGGGCTTCGAAGCAAAAATCTCTCTCGATCGCTTCGTACCTAAGATCCGATGGTCCATGATCGTGGCCGATGACAATGTCGCCAGATCGAAGCCCGCGCCTGACGGTCTTCTGGACATCATGGCGGCTCACCCCAACACACCCATCACCTATGTCGGCGACACCGTCGACGATGCGCGCAGCGCGATGGCAGCCGGAGTTCGATTCGTCGGTATTGCCCATGCTGCCAATCCCCGGCACGAGGAAGTTGTGAAGCTCCTCAAAGAGAACGGCGCCGTAGCTGTACTCGAAAATGTGAACGAATTGGAGAAAGCTTTATGAGAGAAGCAAGCATCGAACGAAACACTACGGAGACTCAGATCTCCGCGAAACTCATTCTCGAAGGCACAGGCAAATACGAGGTTTCCACCGGAATTCGCTTCCTCGATCACATGCTGGAGCTATTCACCAAGCATGGCGGCTTCGACTTCACACTGCGGGCAAAAGGCGATCTCGATATCGATCAGCATCACACCGTCGAGGACATCGGCATCGTACTCGGACAACTAGTCAATCAGGCGCTCGGGGATCGCAAAGGAATCAACCGCGCCGGGTACTTCGTCCAGACAATGGATGAAACGCTGGCCGTCGTAGCAATTGATTTCGGCGGACGCGTCGCTTGTGTCTACAGCGACCGTGTGCGTGTGCGGCGAGTCGGCGGCTTGGAAGTCGAGTTGGTGGAAGATTTCTTTCACGGTTTCGCGCAACATGCGCTCGCCAACGTCCACGTCAAAGTAATGTACGGCCGGTCCAACCATCACAAAATCGAAGCGGTCTTCAAATGCTTCGCGCGAGCATTGAAGTACGCGGTCTCAACGGATGAACGATTAAAAGACCAACTGCCGTCGACAAAAGGCCTGCTCATATGATCACGATTCTCGACTATGGCGCTGGCAATCTTCGGTCCGTGCAAAATACGCTCGATGCGATCGGCGCGCAATACACTGTGGTCTGCGATGCCAAAGGACTCCAGCCTGCGCAGAAGATTATTCTTCCTGGCGTCGGCCACTTCGGGCAGTTGATGCGATCGCTCGACGATATGTGCGTCCGGTCCACCTTGACCGAACGCATAGGAGCGGGTGTACCGTTCCTCGGCATCTGCCTCGGTCTCCAGGCGCTTTTCGAACGCAGTTCCGAAGCCACCGAGGTCGCCGGCCTTGGCATTTTCCCCGGCGCCATCGAGCGCTTTCCGGCGGACGCCCGAGTGCCGCACATGGGCTGGAACACGCTAGACTTCACCAAGCCTTCCCGTCTGCTCAACGGCATCGCGCCCGAATCGCACGTGTACTTCGCGCACAGCTACTATGCTCCTGTATGCGAAGCGACCGCTGCGACCACAACGTACACACGCCCCTACACGTCAGCCCTCGAACAAAACAACGTATTCGGTGTCCAGTTTCACCCCGAGAAGTCCGGTCCCCTTGGATTGCAGATCGTCCGGAATTTCGTGGAGCTTTAAATGTTAGCCAAAAGAATTATTCCATGCCTCGACGTCACCGACGGACGAGTAGTGAAAGGCATCAACTTCGTCAACCTGCGCGACGCAGGTGACCCTGTCGAGCTAGCAGATCGCTACAACCAGCAATCCGCCGACGAACTGGTGTTTCTCGACATCACCGCATCTAGCGACAACCGCGACACCATGGCTGACGTCGTTGCCCGCACAGCGCGACAGGTGTTCATTCCGTTGACAGTGGGCGGCGGAATCCGCTCGGTCGCCGATGCGCGCAAGATGCTCCTGTCCGGCGCCGAGAAGGTCAGTGTCAACACATCGGCAGTACATCGGCCGGCCCTCATTTCCGAACTCAGCCGCGAGTTTGGCGCCCAAGCCGTTGTCCTCGCGATCGATGCCAGAAGGGGCATCGTCTACACCAAGGGAGGCCGCGTCAACGAAGGGATCGACGCCATCGAATGGGCCAAGCAAGGTGAGCAACTCGGCGCCGGCGAAATTCTTCTCACTTCCATGGACACCGATGGAGTCCAAACCGGCTTCGATTGCCGCCTGACGCGAAATGTCTCGCGAGCCGTAAAGATCCCGGTCATTGCCTCGGGCGGCGCCGGCAAGCCCGAAGATTTCCTTCATGTCTTCGAAGAAGGTGAAGCCGATGCCGCGCTGGCCGCTTCCATCTTCCACTACGAAACCTATACGGTAGACGACTTGAAAGTCTATCTCGAAGCCGAAGGTGTCCCCGTCAGGAGAGTACGTTCATGATCATTCCGTGCATCGATCTACAAGATCGCAAGGTCGTTCAACTCGTGCAAGGGCGCGAGAAGGCGCTCGAAGGCGGGTCGCCACAAGAGATGCTGGACAAATTCGCCGCCTTTCCTGTCATTCAGGTAATCGACCTCGATGCCGCAATCGGGACCGGCGCGAATGAAGACATTGTCGAATGGATCGCTACTCGCGCACGCATTCGCGTCGGCGGCGGCGTTCGTACAGCGGACAAAATACTTCGCCTGATTGACCTTGGTGTTGAGCGCGTCATCGTCGGAACGGCGGCATTCGGCCCGCAAGGCCCGGACTTCAAGTTCCTGGAATCTCTCCCACACCAGGACAAGATCCTAATCGCGCTCGATTCGAAAGACGGCCGCATCGTAGTCAAGGGCTGGCGCGAATCCACGAACTATTCCGCCGAAGACGTTATCAGCCAACTCGAGCCTTACTGCGGAGGCTTCCTCTGCACTTACGTCGATAAGGAAGGCATGATGCAAGGAACCGATCTCGATTGGTTCCGTCGCCTCCGCGCGGCGACAAGGCATGAGATCACGGCCGCAGGCGGTATCACTACCCTTGATGACATTCGCGCCCTGGAAGATATGAATATCCACTCCGCTTTGGGTATGGCGATCTACACCGGAAAACTCAATTTGAAAGATTTGGAGGCGTTTTTGAGTCTATAGTCCGGTGACGAAACTGCTTGAGAAGATCGACCACGGCTTCACGTGGATGTTCCATCGAAAGGAACCTTCGGTCCATCCACGGGGCAAAAGGCCGAGGAATTTCAAAGTCTTATCAATCCTGGCGTTGATCGCCCTGGTAATTCAATCGGGTTTGTTGTACCTCGCGCTGTTTGCGCCCGGTCTTCCCTATCGCATCGCCAAAGGGCCTGCGGAAGATCTGCGATCGGCACACTTCATCCAAACAGTCGAAGCGCTTACACAGTCGGCGGAACGTGACGCGGGCAAGATAGAGGTCTTCACCAACGGCCAAAACTTCTATGAGGCCATGCTCGCCAACATACAGAAAGCGCAAAAGAGCATCAACCTTGAAGCCTACATCGTCGCCGAAGGGAAAGTGACGAAGCGCTTGGCTGATGCGCTCACGGAGCGCGCTCGATCGGGCGTCGAGGTCAATGTACTGATCGATGCCATCGGCGCATTTTCGCTCTCAAAGAGCACATTCTCCGACCTCATGAAGGCAGGAGGGCATGTCGAGTGGTACAACCCGATTCGCTTTACGACGTGGCCGCGGATTAATAACAGAACGCATCGCGAGTTGCTGATCATTGACGGAACCGTCGGCTTCATCGGCGGCGCGGGCTGGGGTGACCATTGGTACAAGTGGCGCGACACGATGGTACGGTTCGAAGGCGACAGTGTCGCAGGTCTACAGGGAGCGTTCGCAGAAAACTGGCTCGAAGCGTCTGGAGAGATCCTAACCGGCTGGAATTACTTCCCCCATATGAAGCCTGCGATCAAGACGCCTGCCCTGGTGGTGGCCAGTGCTCCGACCACCGGTCAATCGACAAAAGCGCGGGTCCTGTTTCAGACGCTTCTCGCCTCCGCCAATAAGTCGATCTACATCACAACCCCTTACTTCCTGCCTGACACCAGCGCCAGAGGTGAGCTCGTACGCGCGGTGAAGCGAGGCGTCGATGTTCGGATCGTGGTCCCAGGTCACAAGACAGACCACGCGATGACGCGCAGTTCGAGCCGCCGGCTCTACGGCGAAGTGCTCGAAGCCGGGGCCAAGATCTATGAATACGAGCCGTCCATGATTCATGCCAAGATTTTGATCATTGACGGCATCTGGTCTGTGATCGGATCAACAAACTTCGACAGCCGATCGTTCGGCATCAACGACGAAGTGAACATCGCAGTGGAAGACGCCGTGTTGGCCGAGCGCCTAGCCAAGGACTTTCGGAATGACGTCACCCAAAGCAAGGAGATCACATTCGAGATGTGGAAGAAGACGGCCTCACTTTGAGCGAGCGACGGAGTGGCTTGGCGCGGTGCTCGAGCGCCAACAGTAGCGGACTGTTTCGCATGGTGCTCCAAGAAGTCGATGACACGGGTTCGATGCTGCTTGTACTCCGGTAACTTCATGATCGAACGCTCGCGAGGCCGGGCAAATGGAACACTTATGATCTCACCAACAGTCGCTGCCGGACCATCGGTCATGAGCACAATTCGATCGGATAGATAGATCGCCTCGTCGACATCATGAGTGACCATGATGACTGTGTTCTGCGTCTCCTGCAGCACATGGAGCAAAGCGTCCTGCAAGTCGAATCGCGTGAATGAGTCGAGCATTCCGAACGGCTCGTCGAGCAGCAGGAACCGGGCATCGAGCGATAGCGCCCGCGCGATCGAAACACGCTGCTGCGTCCCCAGCGACAACTCGGTCGGAAGCATATCGGCAACATCGGACACACCGGCGAGTTCCATATAGCGGCGAACGTGCTTCTTGCTCTCAGCCTTACCGAGTTTCGGATGCGCCTGCCGGAACGCGAGCATGATATTGTCTGCTGCCGATAACCACGGCAACAGCGATGGTGACTGGAAAACAACACCACGATCCGTGCCCGGACAGTCGACCTCTTTGCCGTCGATGCAGAAGCCGCCTTGGGTAGCCTGCTGCAGACCGGCAAGGATCGATAGGACAGTAGACTTGCCGCAGCCCGAATGGCCAAGAATGCAGACAAACTCACCTGGCTCGATTGTCAGATTGAAATTGGTGACGGCCGTGAAGGGTCCCGCCGGTGTTGGAAACGTCTTACCAAGCCCGGTTATCTCTAGGGGTCGAATCAATCGCTAGCCTCCCTTCTGTATGCTCGCGTCGAGTTGCCACGTCGGCCGTCGACGTAAAACCGGTGAGGAAGTCGATGACACGTGCGCGTACATGGTCTTCATCGACGTCATGTGGCACTGGAATCGACGGTCCCAACGTAGCTTTCGGTCCCTTACTCAAGGGGATGATACGGTCGGAGAGCAGTATGGCCTCATCGACGCTGTTAGTGATCATCAGCGTTGTGACGGATGCGCCGATAGACGAGCGCATTGCCAGAAGCTCCTTCTGCAGATTGCCGCGCGTCAGCGCGTCGAGAGCGCCGAAAGGCTCATCGAGGAAGAGCACGTCAGGCTCAACGGCAAAAGCGCGCGCGATCGATACACGCTGGCGCATGCCTCCAGAAAGCTGGCTCGGCCGCTTCTCCACAGCATTCTTGAGGCCGACCATCTCCAGGAATTTGATTGCCTGATCGCGTTGTTGTTTGACCGTCCACGTCGGAAACGCAGCCTCCACGGCAAGCCTCACGTTCTCGAGTGCGGAGAACCATGGCAACAGCGAGTAGTTCTGAAATACGATCGAAGCTCGCGGCGCAAATGACGACACCGGCTTCCCATCGATCGAAACCTGACCCGAAGTAGGACTAAAGAGACCGGATGCGATACCGATCAGCGTTGTCTTCCCCGACCCGCTGTAGCCAACTATCGAGACAAACTCACCCTTGTCGATCGACAAGTTCACATGATCCAGCACATGTCGCTTGCCGTAGATCTTCGATGCATTGACGATATCGATGAACGCCATATGGCTCCTCAGATCGCTCGGAGTTTGCCTTCCACCAAGCCCATCAAACGGTCAAGGCAGAATCCGATAACGCCGATGGTCAAGATGCAAAGCACGATGTGCGCGTAAATCAGGCTGTTGTACTCCTGCCAGAGAAACCCGCCAATACCGGGTGATCCGGTCAACATTTCGCCGGCAACAATGACAAGCCACGCGATACCCAGGCTGAGTCGGTAGCCCGTGAACATGTGCGGCAGCGTCGCAGGAACCAGAACCTTAATGAACGTTTTCCAAGGCGACAAGCGCAACACTTTGGCGACATTCCAGTAATCCTGCGGAACCGAGCGCACGCCGGCCATCGTATTAATCACAGTCGGCCACATCGAGCAAAGGGCAATCGTAAACAGCGCCGCCGGTTCGGACTGTCGAAAGACGATCAGCCAAAGCGGCAACCAAGCCAGCGGCGAGATCGGCCGCAAGACCTGAATGATCGGATCGAGCATACGATAGGCAACCGGCGACAGTCCGAGGATGAACCCAAGTGGCGTCGCAACCAGGATGGCAAGGAAGAAACCCTTGGCGACGCGGTACAGACTATAGGACGCAAGCAAGCCGATTCCCTGATCCATCTCGCCACGTTTGGCGAACGGTTCCATAATGTATAGTTTGCTGTCGACCCACGTTTGATAGGGGTTCGGCAGGTCTTTGGCAACGTGAGCGCTCAACGCCCACCACAGGCCCACCACCAGCATCACGCCGATCAGTGGCAATACGACCGCATTGACGAATTTCATCTGTCGTTATCCTTAAGCGATGTTGTGAATCGGAAAGCTCTTGGCATACTTCTCGGGTTGCTTAGGATCGAATGTACTGTCGAACAGCTTCACTGGCTGCATGTCCGTGACCTTCGGTGTGACACCCATATCCTTCATCGCGGCCATGTACAGATCAGGACGCATCACCTTCGACGTAATGGCCTCGTAGTTCGGCACATCCTTCACCATGCCCCAGCGGCGGAACTGGCTCAACCACCAGAGACCAAACGTCTTCTGTGGATAGTTGCAGTTGCGATCGTTGAAGATCATGTAGTTCGGATCCTGCTCGACGCGACCGTCGCCGTAGTCGTACTTACCTTGCAGACGAGCAAGAATGATGTCCTGTGGGCAGTTGATGTACGTCGGCCGCGACACAACCTCAGCAAGTTTAGGACGGTTCTCCATCTTGTCCCCCCATTGACTCGCAAGGTGCAACGCCTTAAGCACTGCCTTTACCGTCTTTGGATTCTTGTTTGCAAAGTCCTCAGTAAACGCGCAGACCTTCTCGGGATGGTCCTTCCACATCTGCTGTGTGGTCAACGCGGTGTAGCCTATGCCGTCTTTAATCGCGCGATAGTTCCACGGTTCGCCAACGCAGAAACCATCCATCTTGCCGACCTTCATATTGGCAATCATCTGCGCAGGAGGGATCGTGATAAGCGCTATATCTTTATCAGGATGAATACCGCCAGCCGCGAGCCAGTAACGCATCCACATCGCGTGTGTTCCCGGAGGGAACGTCATCGCGAATGTCATCGGATTCCCGGACGCCTTCTGCTTGGCGGCAACAGCTTTCAATGGCGCAGATGACAGTTTCACACCATACTGCTTAAGTTCGGTTTTGAGCGTGATCGCCTGGCCATTACGGTTCAGCAACCACGGGATGATCATCGGTTTGGCGGGCGAACCAAGCAGGCCCAATGTCGACGAGAACGGCATCCCGATCAACATATGAGTTGCTTGATTTTCGCCAAGCGTCAGCTTGTCGCGAATGACCGCCCACGATGCTTCCTTCGAGACGACCGAATCGACACCGAACTTCTTGAAAAAGCCGAGTTCATGCGCCATCACGATCGGCGAGCAGTCCGTCAGAGCAATAATTCCAAAGCGGACCTGCTTCGTCTCCGGTGAATCGTCGGCATAAGCGCTTCCCACCCAGCCCCCGGGAAGTCCGGCCATGAGCGTGGCCAACGCGGATCTTCGAGTCTGCATCACTAATCTCCTCAAAACGCGCGTCTTTAAAAGGCGTACCCCAGCATGATGTACGGAAAGTTGTATGAAGCTCCCTGGCTTGCGTTTTTCAGGAACGTACCGGGAAAGATATGAGCGTAGCCACCGGCCAGCGAGACAGCCCTGTTCACTGCGACCATAACCTGTCCGTCGAGCTCCTGGCCGACGTGACGGCCCGCGCTGCCGTTCGCTACACGAAAGACCGGACTGCCGCCCGCGTTATACAGTGGCGCGGTCGGGTCGACAAGCCACCAGGAATGATAGTTCGCCGAAGCGTTTACTCGCTTTGACAACTTCATCTCGGGGCCGAAGCGGATGTGATGAATGTTTCTCCAGCCAACCTGATCGGCAAGGCCATACTTGTCGTGCGGCGTTGGATAAAGAACATCGAAAGTCGATGAGCCGCGGTTGTATTCCGCGATGAGGCGGGGCTTCCATGTGAACGCAGGCAGCGTGTAACCGAGACGCCAGTGACCGGCCCAAGCGTCGGTGCTGCCGGTCTGCTTCGCCATCTCCGTTCCGTAATCGAAGTTGGCGGGAAGCTTGCCTGCGACGCGAACGCCCCAAGTCTTAAAGTCGACTCCTGGGGCAAGACGCCAAAACGCGTAAGGCTCGACGACGGCCTCTGGAATCAGCTTCTCGAGGCCTCCGTAAAGTCCATGGAAGTTATTGCCGTCGACATGCCGGTTGAACTCGCCATCCCGGATGTTGACAACGGAAGCGGCAAACGCATCGAGTCGATAGCCTTTGTGACGGAAGGACGCTCGCACAGCGTCAAAGCTGCGGGCCGTGTTGAGCCAGCTAACATGACCAACAAGCCGCTGCTCGCCGAAGACCAGTTCCTGCCGGCCGACCCGCATCCCGAAGGCCTTCTTCTCCGGTTCGCCCAACTCGACGAATGCCATGCGAAGATCCATTCGGTCCTGAAACGGAGGCGCGTAAGGCTTCAGAGTCTTCCAGAACACTCGCGCGTCCTGGCCCTGAAACGAGAAGCGCAGCCAGGACGTCGGCTCCACTTTCATGTTGAGGCGGAAGCGATTCAGAAAATAGAGATCGTCATTATCTTTGCGAAAGCCCCCGCCCCCGAAGCCTTCAAACCGGGCGCGGTACTCGCCATTGAAGCGCAGCCACTTGGGCAGTTGCGCATTCAACTCATCGGAAGGAACGAACGTTGTGGCCGGCGGGGCCGTCTGCGCTAAGCACACTACGCCGCATAACAGCGGCACGACAAGTAACCGCATACACCTCTCCTGTGTGTTGGTTTGAGCCGAACACTGACAGGGGGTTCGTACGGCTAAACGAAATCTAAGAATTGTTTACGCTGCTGCTTCCTTTACCTGCTCACGACGAGTAGGAAAATCGACGGAAATCACCCCGTTCTCGACTTTGACGGGATAGACATCCACGCAGACAGGGACTTCGGGACGAAGAATCGATCCGGTCGTCAGGTCAACCTTCCATCCATGGAGCGGGCACACGACGCTGTTGCCCGAAACCAATCCGTCACACAGTGGACCACCGCTGTGTGGGCAGCGATTGTCAATCGCAGCGAAACGATCGCCCAGGTTGAATACGGCGACATCGGTGCGGCCAATCCTCACGCTGCGCCCCTCACGAACAGGGATGTTGTCGACTGTAGTGATCTTGATCCAGCTCATACGAGCATTGCCTCCATCGGTTGAATCTGTACGAATTGTGTTGGGTTTATCGGCTGCGAGCCCTCAAGCCAGGCGTCGCGGGAAAGCGCTTTGGCTTTTCTCAGCCTCGCCAACAGCTTCTTGCGTTGAACTTCGGGCGCGTACACGGTTTCCTTGCGAACTTTCTCTATGCCGAGACGCTCGACAAAGTCATAGCTGCGCTCCAGATAATTCGCGTTTTCGCGGTAATACTGGAAGAAAAGCTCGGCAGCCTCGATCGCTTCTTCGGTTGTCGTGACTGTGACAAGAAGATCGGCTTTGCGAACCGACTTACCCGCCGCGCCTCCGACGACAACTTGCCAGCTTCCCTCTTGCCCCACGAGTCCGATATCCTTTACCGTGGCTTCGGCACAGTTGCGAGGACAACCGACTGTCGCCATCTTGAACTTGTGCGGGGTGAAAAGATTTTCGAGGCGGCGTTCCAGTTCAATTCCGGCGCCCATCGAGTCTTGCGTGCCGAAGCGACAGTATTCGGTGCCGACGCAGGTTTTCACCATGCGAACGCCCTTGGCATACGCCTGACCAGAAACCATTCCCAGATCGGCCCACATCTTGGGAAGGTCTTCTTTTTTAACTCCCAACAGATCGATGCGCTGGCTACCGGTGATCTTGACGGTCGGAACGTTGTACTTCTCTGCGACATCGGCGATCTTCCGAAGTTCCGCGGCCGTCGTTACACCGCCACGAATGCGCGGGATGACTGAGAACGTTCCGTCCTTCTGAATATTGGCGTGAACACGGTCGTTGATGAAGCGAGCTGAGCGATCTTCGGAATGCTCACCACACCATACGACGTCAACCATGTAGCTGAGCGCCGGCTTGCAGATCTCGCAGCCCGCGCCGTTGCCGTAAATGGTCAAAATCTCTTGAACGGAGCGAAGCTGCTGAGTTCGTACGATCTCCCGTAACTGTTCCTGCGGGAAGGGCACGCAGGCGCAGAGAACCTTCTTCGTTTCCTCTTCGAAATCCGGCGCAACGGCTTTAAGCAGCGTTTGGCACATACCGGCGCACGAACCGCAGCCTGTGGATGCGCGCGTGCATTCTTTCAGCTGCTTGAAGGTTCGAATGCCCTTCTCGTGAACCGCCTTCACAATCGCGCCTTTCGTTACACCGATGCAGCCGCAGATGGTATCTCCATCGGACAGGCAAGCAACTCCGGCTCCCTGGTCCGCCGATGCTGCCGCTGGCTCGGGGAAGAGCAGGCTACGACGCATCATCTGAATGTCAGTCGAGTTGCGCAGCCATTCGACGTAGCGATGGCTATCGCTCGCGTCGCCTACGAGAATCACTCCCTGAAGCTTGTTCTGACGAAGTGTAAGTTTCTTATAGATACCCAGCGACGGATCTTCATACTTGACGACTTCGGTATCGGGACTGCTTGCCTCGAAATCGCCGGCAGAAAACACATCGAGGCCCATGATCTTCAGCTTCGCCGCCGGGACTGCCCCTTCATACCGGGCATCTTTGGCGCCGGTGATCGCAGCGGCGAGGACTTTTCCCTGTTCGTATAGTGGCGCGACTAGACCGTAGGTCGTGCCATTGTGTTCGGCGCATTCGCCCACTGCGTAGATGTTGGCATCAGACGTCCGCATGCTGTCATCAACAACGATGCCTTTATTGACGGTCAGCCCCGCTTTTCGCGCGATATCCGCGTTGGGTCGGATGCCTGCCGCGATGACAACTAGCTCGGCGTCCAGCGCGTCGCCGTCGGCGAACATCAAGCCCTCGACCTTTCCATTACCCAATAGCGCTTTCGTCGAGCGGCCACAGAGTACGCGAACACCAAGGTTCTCCATCTTCGAACGGAGATACAACCCGCCGGTGTTGTCGAGTTGCATGTTCATCAACGTGTCCAGCAGGTGGACAACCGTAACGTCACAGCCCTGAACCTGCAAGCCGCGAGCGGCTTCGAGACCGAGAAGTCCGCCTCCGATAACAACTGCCTTTAAGCCCGGGCGAGCTCGCTGTAGAAGCGCTCTGGTGTCGTCGAGGCTGCGGAATGTAAAGACGTTCTTCTTGTTCACACCCTCAATGGGCGGGATGAACGCGCTCGATCCCGTTGCAATGATGAGTTTGTCGTATGGAGTTATTCCGCCGTCATCGCCAATGACAACCTTGCGTTCGCGATCGATCTGAGTAATGCGAACTCCAAGGTGAAGGCCGATGTCGTTCTGCTGGTACCACTCGAGGCCGTTCAGAACAATCTCGTCTGTCGACTTTTCGCCGGCAAGAACAGAAGAAAGAAGAATACGGTTGTAGTTCACATGTGTCTCGTCGCCGAACACCGTGATCTCAAACTTACGGGAGTAGCTGAGGATCTGCTCAACACAGGCCACTCCAGCCATTCCGTTTCCGATGACAACAAGCTGCTTCATACGTTGACTCCGGTTTTCTGTACGCGAACTGCGCACTGTTTGTAGTTCGGCTCCCGCGAGATGGGGTCGAACGCATCCTGCGTTACGCGGTTGGAATTGTGCTCCGCGAAATGAAAGGGCATGAAGACCTGACCCGGAGCGACAATCTCGGTCAGACGCAGCGGAACAGCCTGGACTTGGCTGCGCCGAGAGATGACATCGACACGATCATGCGCCTGCAATCCGAGCCGTTTCGCATCAGTCGGATTAATCTCGAGCCAAGCGTGCGGCGAGAGTCGATCGAGAATCGGCACATTCCCTGTCTTGGTGCGTGTGTGCCAGTGTTCGACTGTGCGACCGGTGTTGAAAACGAAAGGAAACTCGGCGTCAGGCTGATCGGGGTATGGTTCGCACTCGACTCGGAACAGCTTCGCCTTGCCGGTTTCCGTCTGGAATTTTCCGTCTTCGTAGAGACGCGTAACGCCGGGCTTTGCGCCTTCGGGAAACGGCCACTGCAATCCGCCGTGTTCCTCGATCAAGGCATACGTCATGCCCGAGTAGTCGCAAAGGCGGCCCTTAGAAACCTGCCGCCACTCATCGAACGCATCGCGCGGTGTGGTCCAGCCTTTGTAGAGCCGGTTCAGGCAACCGAGGCGCTTGGCGACAGCCAGGAAGATATCGAAGTCCGACTTCGATTCGCCCATCGGCTCAACTGCTTTGTTCACTTTGCTGCAGCGCCGTTCGGAGTTGGTGTAGGTACCTTCCTTCTCACCCCAAATGGCAGCCGGCAACACGAGGTCAGCCCGTTCCGTCGTTGGCGTCGGATGGAAGCCGTCCTGAACAACCAGGAAATCGAGGTTGGCCAATGCCTTCTCGATCATCTTATGGTTCGGGTAGGACACAAGCGGGTTCGTCGCAATGATCCAGAGCGCTTTGATTTTTCCTTCGGCGGCCGCTTCGATAATGTCCGGATAAGCGAGGCCCCGTTTGGTCGGAAGTTCGACCGGATCGCAACCCCAAATAGCAGCCAGGTCGGCTCGGTCTTCTGGGCTTTCGAACTTGCGATATCCAGGAAGGCTCGAGGTGCCGCCGGCTTCGCGTGTACCCATCGCGTTGCATTGGCCGGTGATCGAGAAAGGAGAGGACCCGGGCTTTCCGATCTTGCCTGTTAAGAGGGCGAGGTTGTTTATCGCATTGACCGTCTCGGCGCCTTGTGTCGAGTGGTTCACGCCCATAGTCCAGCCGATAAAGGCCGAATCTGCCCGCCCGTAGAGTGAAGCGACACGCGCGATCATCTCCGTCGAAAGACCGGTAACTGCGGATACATGATCCGGCGTGAACTTGGCAAGGAAGGTACGAAGCTCTTCGAAGCCCTCGGTATGGGCCTCGACGTATGCCTTATCAAACATCCCCGTCTCAATCAGGATGTGCGCAATACCGTTGAGCAGAGCGATATCGGAACGTGGTTTTACTGGCAGATGAATGTCTGCCATCATTGCCGTTTTGCTGACTCGCGGATCGGCAACGATCAACGTCGCATGTGGATTCAGGCGCTGGACCAGAATCGGATGATTGTCGGCGATGTTGGCGCCCACCAGGAGAATAATGTCGGCCTTCTCGAGATCCTGATATGCGCCGGGAGGTCCATCGCTTCCGAACGAGCGCTTATAGCCGGCAACCGCGCTCGCCATACAAAGCGTCGTGTTGCCGCAGTAGTTACTGGTCCGAAAGCCGAGGTGCGCGAGCTTCGCCAGCGTGTAGAACTCTTCCGTGACAAGTTGGCCTGTGCTTACGATTCCCAGAGCTTGCTTGCCGTGCAGATCTTGAACGGTTCTGAACTCAGTGACCAACGTTTCAACGGCGGTTTTCCAGGAAACACGCTTCCCACGCAACAGCGGGTGAAGCGCGCGGCCTTTCGAGCGAATCATGTAGTGCTCGGAGAGGCCCTTCGGACAGAGGCGGCCGTGATTGACAGGGTGCTTGGCGTCACCTCGGACTGTTACGGCGCGCCCATCCTTAACGCCGATCAACATGCCGCAGCCGACCGAGCAGTATCCGCACGTCGTGGGAATCCACTTATCCGGGATCTTGCCTGAGGCTGTATAGCCGAAATCCGGATCCTGCGCGTAGGCGTATTCGGCGCTCAGATTATCGATACCGAGCAGACGCTTGATGTTCATGCGGCCTCCTTGGCGCTGAAGTACGTGGAGGCAACGTTACGCGGCACGACGGTGATGAAGAAGAGATAGCGCCCGAGGAATTCAGCAACTAAAGCTGCGGGCGCGAATGGAATCAGTAGTAGTAGTAGCAGTCGCGCAACGAAGAGCTTGCCGCCGAGCAGGCGAGCCGAATCAACCTGTTCGCGCTCGGTCGATGTCGAGAGCCGGATGTATTTCACAACTTCGTTGGCGATCTGAGCAATAGCTGCGCCGATTGCAAAGATCGGAAACTGGCCGGAGAATGATGCCCCCAGGATTGCGGCCGTAAGCAGGAACGACAACGTCGTATGAATCATGTTCCAGGCGGGACGCGCGGGAACAAGATAAATACAAGAACTGGCGATTGTGCCCAGGACACCGAGACACGCAGCAATTACTCCGGCAACCGTCGCCAGGGGGCTTCCGATCCAAAGCGCGCCGACGTACGCTGAGGCGGCGCCCGCGAAAAGCGTGAAGAGCAAAACCTCGCGGCTAAGCCAAGATCGCTTCCACATCCGAAGCGCCCGAATCGCGTGAATAGGCCGGCCGAGGTGGAGCGTGGAAGCAGCCAGCGCGATATTGAGAACACCGAAGGCTGCGGACGCGATCCACTTCGGGTCTTTCAGGAATAAGCTTGCAGCGATCAAACCAACGGCCAACTGCATCAGCACCGTCATGACGATGAGCGGCGTGTGCGGATGCTCGGGCTTGACCCGCGGTCCGTCCGTGCGATGGACAGGAAGCGGAGGCTGAGTGATTCGCGTGGTCGAGATGGAAACTAGCGCCGGCGGCATACCGGGAGCATCGGCAGCGGCCATGTTCTGCCGCCATTCGGCGATGTTGACGAGTTCAACTTGTATCGCCGACGAAGGACAAACGCTGACACACGCGGGCTCGAGGCCGACAGCCAACCGGTTGTGGCACATGTCGCATTTGCCGACCACGCCGCGCGCATCGTTGTATTGCGGAACACCGTACTGACAATTCCAAGTGCAGTATTGACAGCCGATACAGGCGTCGGCGTTATGGAGAACGATTCCGGTGACGGGATCTTTTTTGTAGGCATCGACCGGACAGCCCTTCAGGCAGGACGGCTCGACGCAATGATTGCAACCCATCGAGAGGTGGAATCGCTTAGCATCGGGATAGACCCCGCCTTCGAGCTCACCGACCTTTCGCCACTGGAGGTGCGGAGGATTGTTGTTCTGTTCGTTGCAAGCCACCTCGCAGCAGTGGCACCCGATGCAACGGGTCATGTCGAAATGGAAGCGGTACTGCTCGCCGGGACCGGGTTTGGAATCTGGGATACGTTTGGCAGGAGGAAGACTACGGACCCTGGGACGAGAGGGAGCAACCGGTTCTGCGCTGATTCTGCAGAAGATCCCGTCGCTTGTAAGTGCTCTCGCTTGTAGTGGTAATGCCACCCTGAAAGTCCCCTCGCTGCTTTACAATCATTGCGTTGCGGGACGTCCAGGTCCGTTTACCAAGCCACTGCATGGTGATGAGATATACGTTTACCCCATCTTTGCGTGGTGGCTTGTTGTATCCAAGTTAGCGGATTCCTGACAGGCGATCCAATCCAAAAAATTTTGGCTGAGTCATTGAGGAACTAATATTACAATTGTGTTACAGCCATAAAGTTGGCCTGCTTAACATTCCCATACTGGCCGCACTTAGACCCCGCAGCCAGGGAAGCTGTACAAAGGTGCTTATTGTTATGGAAGTAAGACGGAATGGTAGGTAGGCGCTGACGCGAAATCACACACCAGCGCCGTCAAAGCGCAAACGAAGGAATATGAAGGTATAAGCTGTCTCTTATACCTTCACATGCAGACTACATGAAGTAGTCTTTTACCTTATCCAGAAGACTTTTTTCCTGGGGCTCGTTTTCTTCGGGGAGGGTTTCGCGCAGTTGCTCGAAGAGTTTCCGTTGTTCGCGACTCAATTTGTTCGGGATTTTCACGTCAATATTGACGTAAATATCCCCTCGGCCGCGGCCTTGCAAGTTCGGCACGCCCAAGCCTTTCAGCTTGATCTTCGAACCCTTCTGGGATCCCTCCGGAATCTTGACAGTCTGCAAACCATCGAACGTCAGGATGTCGACTTCGGTACCCAGGGCTGCCTGCGCGACGTTGACAGGAACCGTGCAGTGCAGGTCGTCCTCGAGGCGGTCGAAAATCGGATGTTCTTTGACCTTCAGGAGGACATAAAGGTCGCCGGCCGGCCCACCATTCACACCCGGCTGTCCTTCTCCAGTTAGCCGGAGCCGCGTGCCTGTATCAACGCCCGCCGGGATATTGATCTTCAATTTCTTGTCTTTGCGGAGGTACCCGTCGCCTTTGCACTCCTTGCAGGGTCGACGGATGATCTGGCCGCGGCCATTGCACTGCGAGCACGTCCGGCGCACTGTCAGAAACGACTGCTGGTAATGGATTTCGCCTTTGCCACGGCAAACAGGGCACTGCGTCAAGCCGTCTTCCGGCTCGGCGCCTTTTCCGGAGCATCGGCCGCAGGCTTCCATCCGCGGAACCTGAATGTCGGCCGACATGCCCTTCATCATGTCCTCAAACGACACTTCGAGTTCGAAAGGCAGATCCTCGCCGCGTTGCGCGCGAGTCCGGCTACGCCGTCCGCCTGCGCCACCAAACATGTCGCCAAATCCGAAAAACTCGCCGAGAATATCTTCGAATCCCGTAAATTGGCCGGGATCGAACCCACCCCCGCCGGCTGCGGCGCTCTGAACGCCGGCATGACCGAAGCGATCATAGGCGGCCCGCTTTTGACCATCGCTGAGGATGCTATAGGCCTCTGCCGCTTCCTTGAACTTCTCTTCGGCCTCGTGATCATTCGGATTGCGATCCGGATGATACTGGAGAGCCAGTTTGCGGTATGCGCCCTTGAGCGTTACCTCATCCACTGCCCGGTCGACGCCGAGGACTTCGTAATAATCTCTTTTTGCCACGTTCATTACCGACCCTGCGTCATGTTCGTACTGCTACCTTCACCATCGACGGTCGCAGCAGCTTTCCTTTATAGTTGTAACCGCGCTGATATTCTTCGAGGATTGCCCCGTCCGGAGCATCCTCCTGCTCCACACGCTGAACCGCGTTGTGCAAATGGGGATCGAAGCTTGCATTCTCGGTGCTGATCGGCTCCAGCCCCTGCTTGGTAAGGATCTCGAGCATTCTCTTATAGATCAGTTCGATCCCTTTTACCAATTCATTATCGGAAGCGCCAGCCGTTTGGGCGGCTTTCAAGGCGCGTTCAAAATCGTCAAGGATTGGAAGCAGCGCTCGGACGCTCTCCATGCTCGCGTATTCGGCAAACTCCATTCGTTCGCGCTCGATACGGCGGCGGTAGTTTTCGAACTCCGCCTGACGCCGGCGCAGCAGATCCTCGAGTTCAGCTTTTTCGCCTGCCCACTGTTGGGCTCCGGTTTCGGGCGAAGGCTGAGCGTCCTCGACAACTTCAGGAGTTTCGGCCGACGTCACGTCGCCTTCGCTGCTATCGACAGCGGATCTATTGTCTTCTTGCATGATGTTCAAACTAATCAAATTTTGGTGTTTTCGGAGGTATTCTCAAGCCCGGAAGCTTCCAAAGGCTTGGCCAACATGGAGGACCGCGGAAATGACCTTCTCATAATTCATTCGCATGGGCCCCACGACAGCAATTTTGCCGGACAGACCGCTTGGAAGATTGACGGTAATACCGATGATGGAAAGCTCACTCATAGCAGGGTGGGCTTCCGCCAGTCCTACGCGAACAGCCAATTCTCCCTGCGGATACTCGAGAAAACGGTCAAGCAGCAATAAAACTTTCTTCTTCTGCTCCAGCGCTCGGAACAGATCGCGCATTTTCTCGCGCGTCAGGTGAAGGTCGAGACCCAGGAGATTCGACGCGCCTTCAAAGTGCACCTCGGGAGCGAGGCCTAATTCCAGTAAACCCTTTTCGTATAGCAGGTTAAGACGCTGAAGGATAGCATCATAGGCTGCGCTTTCCTGACGCAAACGATGTTCGAGCTCGCGCTGGATGTCCGCAAGCAGCCATCCGCTAAAGTTAGCGTTCAGGTAGTTCCGAATGGACTGCAGTTCATCGAGCGAAACATGCTCGTTCAAACTCACGACGCGATTCCGGACCATCCTGTCCCGAGTTGCGACGATCATCAAAACGCGCCGCTCCGGAAGACTCACGAACTCGACCTGGTCCAGAATTTGGCTCGGAGTGGGAATGGCCGCGGCGATTCCCAGGCCACGAGTCATCTCAGACAGCAAATGCGAGGAGCGCTCCACTCGCGCCTGCATGGTCTCCAGGTCAGAAAGTTCGGTACGAAGCCGCTCCAATTCTGCGGACAAAACCCGACGTTGTGTAAGAGAATGCACATAACTCTGAAAGGCTTTTTCCGTCGGAATGCGACCGGCAGAGGTGTGAGGTTGAGCGAGATAGCCCTCCTCGTAGAGATCGGCCATGATATTCCGGACCGTGGCAGGGCTCAGATTTTCACGAAGACGGCGCGCAACTGTCCTAGATGCAACGGGTTCGCCCGTTTCGATGTAGGTCTGCACGATGGAGTGCAGAATAGCGAGATGCCGGACCTGGGATGCCGACTGTCTAGTCATATCGAGCGACACAACACTCTCTTATACGATTATTTTACGAGTAAGGCTACACCTTAAGCAAGTTGCGTGCCGATGACGTAGATTTTCGGCAACTGACCGAGCCTGTTACAATACCCCTTCAATCCCCCTGGAGGTCACGGGCCTTGTTCGCAATGATACTCCGTGTGTATAGCTATCTATATCACTTGGTGCTTTGCCTTTTTTTGATGGGAGTCGCGTCGCTGGCAATTTCCAGTCCGAGTAAGTTGAACTTAGCGATGCTGCCATGGACCGGCTCGGATCTGGACGACATGGCTGCTTTGGGGTGGTCTCGCCGGACTGATCAGCATTATTTTGGCAATTACTGGAGTTTTTCGATTCCTTTTTCCTCTGTGGACGCTCGCCGTGCTGATATTGATGGTGCAGGGCTTTCTGATAAAGTCCTATATCTTTGAGGATGAGACGTCCTTTTACAGAGTTTTGTGGATGATTGCAGGAGCGGCACTCGCCTTTTTGGCCAGCCTGACGCTGTTCCGGTCGACCCGACCGCGTAGGGCTTAAGTCCAGAGCTCGTGAATCGGCGCGTATTGGACGCCCTGATTCGTGGGGACGTATTCGAAGCCGCGGCCGAGCGGATCGTCGTAACGCACAGTCGTCCAGTCGATACCGAGCGCCGAATAGATTGTTGCCTCAATATCTTCTGCCCGGATGTCGCGCTCGGCAGACCAACCGGGTTCCGATGTGGCGCGGGCGGTTTCGTCAGTCGCTCCGATCGCGCGCTTGCCTCGGATTTTCGCTCCCGCCACTAGAACTGCCTGCTGCAGGAAGTGATCCCGACCTGCCTGACCATTCGGCGCCCCGATGGTCCGGCCAAATTCGCCCATCGCGATGATCAACGTCTCGTCGAGCAGACCGTCATTCTTCAGATCGGCGATCAGCGGAGCCAGTCCGCTATCGAATTGGCGCGTAAGGTTCTGCAGGCCGGCGTTCGGAGTGTAGATATTCTGATGCATATCCCATCCGCCCATCGTGATTTGGATAAACCTTGTGCCGAGATTGGCTCGCAGTAGATTGCGCGCCGTGATACAAGCGTTGCCGAAAGCAGTGGTCCCGTAGAGGGCACGCTGCGCCGCATCGAATGTAAACACCCGGTTCACATCGGGGTTGTACATGAGCTTGCGGGCACTGAGATTGAACGACGCCACTTCGTCAACCGCTCCACCAAGCTCCGACGCGCCTGAGCGATTCTCCGCATCAATGTCCTGCAGCAAGTTGAATCGCCTGTCGAACACTCCCTGGCCATCGGCGTGACTTGCATTGCCGATTCCATTTCCATTGGGGTTGACGTAAAAGGGCGAGTGATCGGGAGTGAGATAACCCTGATCCGGCCCGCTACCGGTGTTCAGAGAGACGAAGGCCGGCAACGTAGCTTTTCGACCCAAACCCAATTCCAGCGACACCACCGACCCAATATGTGGCGCGATCTTGGCAAGACCCGATATGGGATTGCGGCCGATCTGGATCCACGTCCGGGACAACTCATGGACGGCGGCCCAGGATTTGGTCGACCGCAGCAACGCAATGTGATCCAGTTGGTCGCCCAAGAGCGGCATGATCCCTTGCGGCCACCGCAGATCTCCATACGATGTAGGAGCCATGAAAGACGGAGTCCAGGCGCCTTCCTTAAGATCGAACGTGTCACAGTGGCTGGGGCCGCCGGCCATGAGAATGAAAATAACGTTCTTCGCGGTTCCAATCGGACTGACCGCCGCCTTTGCGACCGTCTCGAGCGGCCGGGATGGCATCAGGAAGTAACCGCCGACAGCCGACGCGCAATGCCGAAAAAAGAACCGGCGACTCAGTTGCGGCCGAGCCCAGAAATGTGAGCCTTTGATGTTACTCCAATCGATTCCGAACCGGTCTCTCATGACGAATCCTTCAGTAACTGAACAGAAAATCCACTTTATTCACTGCTACCCAAGTGAGATCTTCGATCGCCGTATTGCGAGCTACTTTCGTAAAATGAGCTACTGCTTTGCTGCGCTCTGCCGCTGTCGGTTTGCGCGAAAGAAAAGTCAGCCACAAATCGTCCACCAGTTCGCCGTTGTCGGTGATCTTTGCGAGTTCCTTCAAATAAGGCGAGTTCGCTATCTTGATCTTCGGAAGGACAACGGTGTTGTCATTCATAAGGCTCATCTGCTGCAAAATCGAGCCGGTATCCGCCCGTCGCGCCGTATCGCGATTCCCGCGCAGGAATGTGTTCAGGAAATTCACGACACTGCCATTCTGCGTTCCGTTAATGAATCGCGGTTCCGTTGCGTCGGGCATCTTCATCGCCCACGGAACGGGGTCCGATTTCGGCCGTGAATTCGCTGGCGTTATCTGCGGGATTGTTTGATTGTTGACCAGTTGATAACTGAGTTGCGGCATCACACCAGTAGCTTTCACGATCGCGTCGTGCACTTCCTCCGCCATCATCCGCCGCGGATAATGCCTCGCAAATAAGGGCACATATTCAACCTTCCATTCCGGCTCATAACGTGAGCTGAGCTGATAGGCGGAGGAATGGACGATCGTCTTGATCAGTTCCCGCAAATTGGTGTCGTTCTCGACAAAAAACTGACTCAGCTTTATCAATAACTGAGGATGAGTCGCCTGAAGCGCCCAGGGAGAGGCTGGCGGTTTGTTGGGATCGAGACGCTCCGGATCGAGCGTGTCCACGGGGTCGACCAGCCCGATCCCAAAGAACTCTTTCCACATACGGTTCGCAAAGTTGATGCCGAAAAGCGGATCGTTTATGAGCTTGTTTGCGAATGCCGCGCGCCAGTTGCCGGTTGCTCTTGTGCCGTCACGATACTCCGGCGTGAGGTTCCGTTCGCTGCCGATCGGCGTTCGGTTCGGGCGATTCCCAAACGTCGTGTTGAGATCGTACGTTCCCGCAGCCGCGTCGACTACATCGGTGCTGTTGTATAGAGCGTGACCATACTGGCCCGTATTTGGCACAACGTTATTCAGCCGCACGCGCGAGAAATGCGCCGCCATGCGTTGGGCATCGGATCGCGTGCCTTTGGTTCCCCATACCGTTAGCTGCTCGAGATGATTGCGCCCGCTGTGGCAAAGCAGACAATCGTAATGACCGAGACCTAAATATGACGTAGCGCTCCTGACCAGCATCTGATCGTAGGTGTCCTGCGCCGGACCCATACCGGCGCTCCCGAGCACGATGAAATTCGCCGGAGCGTTCTCCGTGAAGAAGTTGTTGCCGCCTCTGGTCAGCGTTTCGTAAACGATCGCGGTCATCGGCCGGTTGTGCGACAGTTGCTCGCGAATCCAACCGTCAAAAGCGTTGCGTCCTTCAATCTGAGGGCGGCGATTGTTGGTCGATGGAATCTCTGTCATTCCCACCAGATCCTGGAACCAGACACCCCACCTGTCATTGAATTCAGGAGCGGTAATCAGTGTTTCAATGACACGGCTGCGTTTGTCGATTGCCGCGCTCGCCACAAACTCCCTCACATCGTTTGCCGAAGGAATGCGACCGATGATGTCGAGGTAAACTCGGCGAAGAAATTCTTCGTCGCTGCTGATTTTCGCGGGCGTCACATTCATCGCGTCGAGCTTTCCGAAGATCTCGTCGTCGATGAAATTGCGTCGAATCGGAGCCGTGTCGGTACCGGCTTCTACCGCTGAGAAGTGCGCTTGGGCAAACTTCCGAACGCGCGCGTGTACAGCATCGCGAGTCCTTCCCTGAGCGTTCAGAAATTGCGCGGGGTCGGAGCGGAACGTACAGCCTTGTTCGGGCGGAACGGCTTGTTCAGTTGGAGGCGCATCTTCTTGCGCCACAGCAAAAATTGCCAAAACCAAACCTGAACACAACGCTCGCGACAATCTCATATGAGATACCCTTACCCAAGTCCAGCCTACAGTAGGATCAGTATCCCATGGCTGTCAATCGGAAGTTTTCGTAGGTCCCCCTACGTCAAACCCTATGCCACACTAATAGTTGCGATGAGACACTCTCTCGTCGGCCTCGATTCGGCCGAGATACAACATTTGCTGGGTCCCAGCCAACCGGCGTTCCGGGCGCGCCAGATCTATCAGGCGCTTTATCAGCAGAAAGTGGCGGATCTGAATGAGATCACGACGCTTCCGCTACGTCTGCGTGAGCAACTGTCGCAAACGGTTAACTTCGGAATGCCGGAGGCGGAATCGTGGTTTGATTCGTCGGATGGCACACGCCGGTATCTTCTAAAACTCGACGACGCGCGCACGGTCGAGACGGTTCTCATGCCCGAAGAAGGGCGCAACACCATTTGCATTTCATCGCAGGTAGGCTGCCCGGTCGATTGCCAGTTTTGCCTGACGGCAAAGATGGGCATCGAACGAAATCTGACTGCCGGCGAGATCGTAGGACAAATTCTTCTTGTCGCTGCGCGCCATGGCTTGTCGCCCACAGATAGCCAGCTAAACGTTGTAATGATGGGAATGGGCGAGCCGCTCCTGAATCTTGCCAATGTGCTGAAAGCTTGCCGTATCCTGTTCGATCCGGACGGAGTCGGCATGTCTCCGCGGCGCGTTACTGTCTCGACTGCAGGGATCATCCCCAAGATCGTCGAGTTTTCGGCTGACCCTGCGAGGCCCAAGCTTGCGATTTCGCTCAATGCATCGCATGAAGAGCAGCGGCAGGAGTTAATGCCGATCACCCGCAAGTGGCATCTCAAAGATCTGATTGAGACATGCCGTGCTTACCCGTTGCGTCCTTGGGAAAAGCTTACGTTTGAATACGTTCTTCTGAAGGGTGTGAACGACACGGACGCGGATGCGCGGCGTGTGGTCGGCTTGCTCGGGAACATCAACTGCAAGGTGAACCTGATCGCGTGGAATCCGGGTCCCGGGATTCCTTATGAGCGGCCGGACGACGAGCGTGTAGCGTCGTTTCAGGACGTCGTGCGTCGATCGATTCCCTGCTTCGTACGCAAGCCTCGTGGCCTCGATATCTACGCAGCATGCGGTCAACTGAAGCGCACGACCGAGTTAGTAAGTTTGAGTCCCCTGGCGCCGGCCGCCATCTGAAAAGACGAGTGAGAAGATGGCTAGGATGAATTTCGTTCGATCCTTGAGCCGCCGATCTGTACTCGCCGCGGCGGGCGCCTTTTTCAGCCGCCGCATCGCCGCCGGGAAGCCCGATCGTCCGCCACGCATACTTCTCCGCAGTTCCTGGCAGAGCGTCAATATCGGAGACATCGGCCATACACCTGGCGCGCTAGGACTGCTGCAGAAGCACTTGCCGGAAGCCGAAATCACTCTTTGGCCCGGGCGGCTGGGGCATGGCTCGCGGGAACTGCTGACAAAGAATTTCCCGAAGCTCAAGATTGCCGAGGGAACGCTCGACGCAAACAATAAGCCGTCGACTCCGGAACTTGCCAAGGCTTGGGAAGAAGCCGATCTGTACCTTTCCGGTTCCGGATCGGGTTTCCCGGCCGCAAATCATGCAGTCGCGTTCCGCCGCATCACGGGAAAACCGGTTGGCGTATTTGGCGTGAGTACCGACCCGATCTCAGGTATAGCAAAAGATCGCGAGGCCGAAGGCGGAACGCTCAAAGAACTTCGCGAGAAAGCTCTGCGCCTGCCATCGGATCACCTCATTCCTGATCTCCGCTACATCATCGATGAATCCGCATTCTTTTTCTGCCGCGACACCATCTCCCGCGACTACCTGAAGGCGCAGGGTGTGAAGACTCCGATTCTCGAATTCGGACCCGACGCCCAGCTCGGAATGACACTGCGCGACGACGAGCGAGGATTCGGTTGGATGCGGGAACACGGCCTTGAAGAGGGCAAGTTCATCTGCGTGATCCCGCGTCTGCGTTATACGCCGTACTACAAGGTCAACAACGTACCGCGCGTTCCTACGGACGACGTCCGCGACGCTATTAACAACCGCACCACGGAGAAGGATCACGCTAAGCTGCGCGACATGATCGTCAGCTACGTGCGCAAGACAAGCAATAAAGTGATGGTCTGCGCTGAGATGACCTACGAGATTGAACTCGGCAAGGAACAAGTTGTCGATCCCCTGCCCGAGGACATCAAGAAAAACGTCGTGTGGCGCGACACATACTGGCTGCCCGACGAAGCTGCATCCATTTATTCGAAAGCGCAGACTGTCGTGAGCGTCGAATGTCACTCGCCGCTGATTGCGCTGCACAACGGCACGCCCGCAATCTACGTGCGCCAGCCTACCGATACATGTAAGGGGCAGATGTATCGCGACATCGGATCCGCCGATTGGTTCTTCGAAATCGACGACACGAGTGGCGAGCAGTTGTGGTCACGTCTTCAGAAGATTCATAGCGATCCGGCAAAGGCCAAAGCGAAGGTCCGTTCCATTATGCGGACAGTCGATCAACGCCAGAAGCGCATGGTGGACGCAGTCAGACAGGCGTGCCAGCACAGTTGATCAACTACTCAAAGCGCAATGCATCGGTTGGATTAACCGCCGATGCTCGATAAGCCGGAATGACCGCGGCGCCGACTGCGGTCGCGCATAGAACCAACGTAGCGACGGCGATCATGACTGGATCGGTCGGTTTCACATCGTAGAGTTGCGACTCCACGAAGCGGCCAAGCGCCCAGACGCATGGCAGCGCAATCGCTATTCCAGCGGCAATCATCACAAGAGCATCTCGAAGGACGAGCCACACGTTGGACGAGCGTGTCGCTCCGAGCGCAAGCCGTACACCGATCTCGCGCGTCCGCTGCGTCACCACGAACGACATAACCCCATAGAGGCCGACGAGCGAGAGCAGAAGGGCCAACGTGCCGAAGCTTCCCGAAAGCGTGGCTAGCATGCGCTCAGTGTTCAAGGATCGATTGACCTGTTCATCGACGGTGCGGAAATTGGAGATCGGCAACGTGGAATCGGCGTTTTGAATGACCTTCCGAATGGATGTGAAGGCAGTGTCGGGAGTTCCTCGAACCTTCAGGTAGAAGCTGGCGCTGCTCGCGTTCTCTTCAAGAATCGGAAAGTACGCCTGCTCTGACTCCTCGCGAATTCCTCGATAGCTGAAGTTCGAGACCACTCCCACTACTTCGATGTCCGGCTTCGCATCTGGCCCGCCGCCCTGACAGATGCGCACTCCGAGAGGGCTTTTCCCTGCAAGGTATCTCTTCGCGAAGGCTTCGTTGACGATCGCCGAGCGTGAGCCTGTCTCGCCGATCGGTTTCGAGTCGCGTTCATCGAAGTCGCGGCCGGCTACAATTCTGGTCCCCAAAGTTGCAAAAAATCCGGGGCTGACAGCATTCAGATTGACCATGCGATCCGTGATGATTCGCCGATCGGTTTGAATCGTCATCGGGTTGTTCCAACTCCCGCCCGTCAATAGCTGGAACCGCGCAACGGCCGACCTCTCGACTTCTGGGGCAGCACCGATCTCCTCACGAACACGTCGAATCAGTTGACTCGCTCGTGCTGGCGAGTAGCCATTTCGACGAGGTTCCAGGCCGAACGAGACGAGACTGGTTGTGGTGAATCCTGGTCCTTTTGCAAGTAGTCCCGTGAGAGTCCGAACAAATAGTGCCGCTCCAACTACGAGAACCAAGGTAAATGCGATCTGCAACGTCACGATCGCCTTACGAAGCCGGACACTGCCAAAAGTCGTTCCACCTCGCTCCCTCAGCGAGGCAGTCAATGATCGGCGGCCGACCTGAATAGCCGGCGCAAAACCACTCAGTATCCCCGAAGATACGCTGACCAGGAATGCGAACCCCAGCAGACGCACGTCGGCAGTCGATTCGAGAGCGTTCGCTGCCGCGTCGCGAGGAAGAAACGCGATAAGAGTTTGGAGTGCAATCGGAACCAGCGCCACACCAAGGAGCCCACCCGCTAGAGCGAGAAGAACACTGTCGGCTAGAAGCTGACGGCCGATCCGTCCCCGCGAGGCTCCCAAGGCTAATCGAGTGCTGATCTCACGGTCGCGCGCCGATCCCCGCGCCAGGAAGAGACCGGCCACATTCAGGCAGGCCAGACCTAGCAGGACCGCCGTAGCGGCAAGCAGTACCCACAACGGCTGCGTAAGCCGGCGCTGCAAGCTGGAATGACCATGTGGCGCCGGAGTGAGTTCGATTGTCGAGTTGAAAAACGCTTGCCGTCTTTCCGGCGTCAGCTTGGGAAACTCAGCGCGAAGCGCGTCTTCATGAAGCCTCGACTTGAACCACGGTTGCAACCCCGCCTGGGCTTCGACCAACCCCACGCCCGGTTTGAGGCGGCCCAGCACCTGCATCCAGCGCGTTCGCCGATCCAGCAGACCTCCGAAGCCCGGGATGGCTTGCGCCGACATTGCAGCCGGAATCCAGAAGGATGGAACCTCGCCAACGTCGATTCCTCGGAAGTTCGCGGCGGCGACTCCGACAACTATCATTGGATTCTGGTTCACCAGAACCTTTCGGCCTAGTACATCCGAAGCGCCGGCAAGCTGTGTTTTCCAGAAGTGGTAGGAGAGCACAACCACCGGACTCGCGTCCGCCGCGCCGTCATCTTCGTCAGTCAACAACCTTCCCATTGCCGGTCTTACACCAAGCACCGAAAAGTACGAGCCGGACACGATCTCCGCAGCCGCGGGTTTGGGTTCCGCTCCAGTCGAAAAGTTGACCGTCGTCGCCGCGCGGCAGAGTACGCCATCGAAGAATCGGTCTTGCAATGCAAGGTCGCGGCAGATCGGGTACGACATCAAATTGTAAGAGCCAAATCCGTTGGCTGCCTGATCTCCTATCCAGTCGATCAAGACAAGGCGTTCCGGTTGTTTCACGGCAAGCGTGTGAAGGATCACCTGGCTGACCAACGAGTAGATGGCGGTAGTGGCGCCAATCCCAAGCGCGAGCGAAAGCGCCGCAGTGACTGTAAACGCCGGATTTTTGAGAAAGGCGCGCGCCGAGAATCGAAGATCATACGCGAAGTCGCGCAACCATCGGGTCAGCCAAACATCGCGGACTTCTTCACGTACTTGTGTAAGGCCTCCGAGTTCCAGGGTGATTTGCCTCCGGGCTTCCGTCTCAGGTAGCCCGGAGCTCATCAGATCGCTGACTCGACGGTCGATATGATATTGCAACTCGCGGTCGAGGCCGACTTCGAGCTTCCGACGCCGGAACCAGTTGAGCAACTGCTTCATCACCGGGAGCCCTCGTCAAAAATAAGCTGGACTGCTCCGGTAAGACGAGACCAACTATCTTTCTCGAGGGCAAGCTGTTTTCGCCCGGAGCGCGTCAGCAAATAGAACTTGGCTTCGCGCCCTGTTTCCGATTGCTTCCACTCTGCCTGCAACCAACCCTTCTGTTCGAGTCTGTGTAGAGCGGGATAAAGCGATCCCTGGTTGACCTGAACGACGGATCTCGAAATTTGCTCGAGTCTCTGGGCGATTCCGTATCCATGCGCCGTTTCGAGCGACAGAATCTGCAGAATCAACATATCGAGCGTGCCTTGCGGAATAGGAAAACGTGAAGACGACATCGATGCCTCAACCTTCTACCATTAGACTAGCGCACGATAGGTCGAAGAGCAAGGTATGAGAGGGAAACTCCCTCTGGACCAACCCAACGTCCATCTTTTACAAACAGTTTGCCGCCTTTCGCAACCACGAGCACACGTTTCACATCGAAGCTGCCGCTGTTGATGTCGCCTCTGTACAAAACGAGGTCTCCGCGCGCGCCAACGCGGATTGCGCCGACATCTTGATCCCGGAGAAGTTTCGAGCCCATAGAGGTAGCGGCCGCGACTGCCTCGTTTGGCGCTGCGCCTAGTTTCCGATACGTTTCGAGCTCCCACCAGATCGCATCCACCTGAAAGTTCCCAGGTGATCCCGAGTCGGTCCCGGCGGCAATTGCGACACCTGCACCACGAAGCTGCTGGAAACGCGCAACCGGGACAGACAAATCTTGTCTCGACCTGCCGAGGTTCTCGCGAAACCTGTTCCGTTCCATCATGAAGGCCGCAACGTCGGCGGGCATGAAAAGCGTCAGCAACGGATTCGTCCAAAGCGCTTCATCCTGAATGTAGGCTGCGTGGCGGTGTAAATAGCCGATCGGAGGAATGGCGATGATGCCTTGGCTTTTCATTCGGTCAAGCTGTGCCTTCGAGTAGCTACCGTCCTCATCACGCGCTAGATATTCCAAACTATCCACCCGAATCTCGAGCGCTGCGTCGATGGCGCGTATGCTATCTCCGGCCGCAATGATCCGCAGTCCCAGGCGTCTGGCTTCTACGACAATGGCCCGCAGTTCGTCAGGTTGAAAGCGATCGAGCGAATGCAGAGCGACCCAATCTGCGCCCGACTGGCTCGTCAAGGCTAGCTTCTGCTTTGCGTCATCCAGATCCCTATAGCCGGTGAACTGGCGGCCATTCATATCCGGAGCCCCGGCCGTGAGTCCCGGTCCGCCAATCTGCAATCGAGGCGAGGGGAAACAGTCATCCAGCGACAATTTCTTCAGAGCAGGTCCTTCGACGCGGTCAAACAGATGTATGCGCGAGCTGGTTACTCCCGAACGCAGAGTCTGCCGGGCGGTGATCGGAAAAACGTTCTTGCGCGTATCCTTCTCGAAATCCACTGGCCATGGCCCACCTGTCGACAACAAGTGCGCATGGCCATCGATAAGTCCGGGTAGGAGCGTGTTTCCGCGCGCCTCAATGACCTCCGTGCCGGGCGGACGGCGGATCCTACCGGCTGGCTCGATTGCCACGATTCGTCCTCCGCTGACGAGAACATCATGTTAGCAAGTGTGCCTGCAATGGTCCAGACACCCGCTCGGGCTATTAGCAGCGCGGCATCGCGCAGGCTGCGTATAACGGCGCGCCGAGAATCGACGCGACCAGCACTATGCGCATCACTATCGAGTCAGAAATCATAAGTAACGCCCATTGTGGGCGCTAATGCCCCGTGAATCCAGCGCTGTTAACCTCTGCGGTGGCAACCCGTGCGTTCAACGTGACAACACGTTCCACAGCGATCTCTTACGAGCGAATTTTCGTCTTACACTCAGAGCGTGCGAGGACTCGACAAGGCGAATAGGAGCAGGTTGTTTTGGCTTGCCCAGTGTGTTGGATGGCTTGTATATGGCGCGGTCATGCTAGCGGCAACACTGCCCTACATTCCGCTTTCCGCCGCGTTGCTAAACAAAGGATTAAACGCCGTTCTCGGCTTGGTCGTAAGCCTGGCATTGCGTAGCTTCTGCGCGCGAATCCAAACCCGCGATGGCGAGCTGTCAAGAGCGGTAGTACTCGTGCCAGTGGTTTGCTACGCGCTCGGGATAGTGTGGTCGGTCCTTTGGTCGTCTATTCTACTCACGGAGCAAGGAACCTCGCCATTCGCCGTCCCGGTTCTGCGCCTTTTTGACTACTCCGTCACCCATGCGTTAGCGTTGTTCACCTGGGCCACGTTGTACCTCGCATGTCGCCAGTTCCTCGCTTCGCAGGAAGCGCGGGAGCGTCTGCTTCGAAGCGAGGCGATGGCTCGGCAGGCTGAGCTGAAAGCGCTGCGCTATCAACTCAATCCTCATTTTCTTTTCAACTCATTGAACACGATTGCGGCTCTGGTCCTCGAGCGCGATAACGAGTCGGCGCACGCAATGATCGTTCGATTAAGCAGCTTTCTCCGCGTAACCCTCGACGGAGTAAACGAAGAATGCACGCTTAGGGAGGAAGCACAGTTCGTCGAACACTACCTCGGCATCGAAACTGTTCGCTTCTCCGATCGATTGAAGTATGTTTTGGATATCGATGCGAACGTGCTCGACTGCAGGGTACCGCACTTGATCCTGCAACCGCTGGTGGAGAATGCGATCCGGCACGGGTTGGATAGAAGCGATCGTGGCGGGACCATTCGTGTGACTGGTCGCCAGGTAAATGGGAATTTGGAACTCGCGGTGATTGACGATGGCTCAGGGATCCATGGCGCCGAGCCGATCTACGGCGTGGGCCTTTCCAATGTGGAGGAAAGGCTGAATACCCAGTACGGAGGCAAAGCATCACTGCGCCTCTGCGCCAATCGAGAAGGCGGTACAACGGCCAGGTTGCGCATACCGGAGGAGTCGATATGCGCGCGCTGATTGTGGATGACGAACCGCCGGCGCGTCGCGGTCTGCGAGCGCTGCTACGCGGCTTTCCCGATGTGGAAGTGGTCGGCGAATCGGGGTCGGTCGGCGAAGCTGTCATCTCCATTCGCGAACATCGACCCGATCTCGTCTTTCTCGACATCCAAATGCGTGGTAGTGACGGCTTCGACATATTCCAGAAAGTTGACGCGGATCAATTGCCCGCGATCGTCTTTGTGACCGCGTACAGCGAGCATGCCGCCCGAGCATTTGGAGAGGAAGCTATCGACTATTTGCTCAAGCCTGTGGCGCCTGACCGGCTCGCGTTGTCAATCAAACGCGTTCGGCAAAAGCTAAGTTCAGGCACGAGAGGCTACAGCACGCCTGAGAAGATTGCTCTGCGAGTAGACGGAGCGGTTCGCGTTGTCGATGTGAAGGAGATCGAAACGATTGAGGCCGCTGGCAACTACTGTTGTCTTCAAGTGATGTCTGGCCAATTGGTGATTCGAGAAACCTTGGCGTCAGTTCTATCGCGACTGGGGCGCCGGCGTATTCTACAAATTCACAAATCGGTGGCGGTCGCGCTGGATCAGATTTCCGAGATCCGGCCGCTACCGAGTCGCGATGCCTTAGTGGTATTGAAGTCAGGGCGAAAACTGCGTGTCAGTCGCGCATTTCGCAACCGTCTGGATGCCGCGATGGGAACACCGCTGGGTTAGTTCCTCGCTACTTGATGAGCCACGCTTCGACAGCAAACTCATCGGGCGCGATCTTGTGGACGTCAACGTTGCGAAAGACCATCGCATCGACGCGACGCTGCCTGCCCGCGCCGCCGGCCACCGGCAGCGATAGCAAACCTCCAAGAATCTTCGGAGCGTAGTAGAAGTAAATTCGATCGACGATTCCTGATTCAAGCGCAGTCCAGTTGACTTTGCTCCCGGCCTCAACCATCAGCGATTGGTATTTCTGCTCGGCGAGCCATTTCGGTATGGATCGAAAATCGGTGCGGCCGCCAGGTCCGTCGAACGTCACAACCTGTATTCCACGACTCTCCAACGCTCGCTTGCGCTCGTCCGGAGCTGCCGATGTTGTCACGATAGCGAGATCGTTTGCGGCCGACGTCACCATCTGTGATTCGAGGGGTATGCGAAGTTGCGAATCGACGACAATACGCAACAACGGCCGGCTTCTAGGGTTGCCGCTCCGATCGGTAAGCAGGCAGTCATCCGCCAGCACGGTTCCTATTCCTGTCAGAATCGCGTCTGACTGATGCCGCAGCGTCTGGACGTGGGACCGCGCTTTCTCACTCGTAATCCAGCCGCTGTTATCCTCCGGCGCGGCGATCTTTCCATCGAGCGTTAGCGCTGCCTTCAGAGTCACCAGTGGCAAGCCCGTTCGCATGAAGTGCGCGAAGGAAGGATTCAACTTTTCGGCGGCTGACGTCGCATCCATGTCAATCTCGACTGTTATACCAGCATTCCGGAGTTTTTCGAATCCCTGCCCAGCGACGAGCGGGTTGGGATCTCCCATCGCGGCGACCACGCGCGCGACGCCGGCCTCAATCAGCGCCTCAGCACACGGACCGGTCCGGCCAGTGTGGCTGCAAGGTTCGAGCGTCAGATACATCGTGGCGCCCCTTGCGTCACCGGCATTCTTGAGTGCCTCGATCTCGGCGTGGTGGATACCCTGCCAAGTGTGATGACCCCGTCCGATCACCTCGCCATCGCGCACGATAACCGCGCCCACCGCTGGATTGGGGCTCGTTTGGCCGAGACCCTTTGCGGCTTCCGCCAACGCTTCAGCCATGAACGGATTGATCACTGGAAGAGCGAGTTGATGAAGCTCTCGGGGTCGAACGGCAAAAGGTCGTCCACCTTCTCGCCGACCCCCACATAACGAATCGGCAAACCGAGTTCGCGGCTGATCGCAACCACGACACCACCCTTTGCAGTGCCGTCTAATTTCGTCAGAACGATACCGGTAACTCCACTCGTCTCGGTGAATCGACGAGCTTGCTCCAGCCCGTTTTGACCTGTCGTCGCGTCGAGGACGAGTAGGACTTCATGAGGCGCCTCGGGAATGAGTTTCTTGACCGTCCGGCGCATCTTCTCGAGCTCCGCCATGAGGTTTTCCTTCGTATGAAGGCGCCCGGCCGTGTCGACGATGACGTAATCGACTTTGCGCGCGCGAGCGGCATCGACGGCTGTGTAGACGACTGAACTGGGATCCGAGCCCTGCTGCTGTCGGATTACGTCCACACCGGTACGCGTTCCCCACACTTCGAGTTGCTCGATTGCCGCGGCGCGGAAGGTGTCGGCGGCCGCCAGGAGAACTGTGCGACCTTCGTCCTGATAACGGCGAGCCAGTTTGCCGATTGTCGTTGTCTTCCCTGCTCCGTTGACTCCGACGACCATGACCACCGCTGGCGGCGCGGCCACGCGAGGAACAGGCCGATCGTTTGCTTGCAGAATTTCAAGCAAACTCTGCCTGATGAGATTCTTCAGTTCTCCTACATCGTCGATCAGCTTCCGATCCACACGCAAACGGATCTGATCGAGGATTTCCGTTGCGGTCTTTACGCCGATGTCGGCCGTGATGAGCGCATATTCGAGCTCATCAAGAAGATCGGCATTGATTTCTTTACGCCCCGAGATTGCGTCTTCAATACGGTCGACAAGACCGGCACGCGTTTTCTCGACGCCTGCCTTGAGGCGGTCGAGCAGCGTCGGTTCCTGAGGGACTGAACCGAAGAGAGTTTGAATGGCCACGCTGTATCGATTCTAGCTTGGTCGCATCAAATGCTTAGGCGGTGCGAAGCGCGTTCGCCATGGCCTGCACGATTCTCTGCCACTCGTCGGTCTCGGCTTTCAGTTGTCCCTCGCCCGATTTCGTCAGCTTGTAATACTTCGCGCGACGATTGGTTTCAGACGTTCCCCATTCCGACACGAGCCACCCGGACTTCTCCAACCTTTGCAGCGCCGGAAATAACGAACCGGGCTTGACTTGGAAAGTCCCGTTCGTCATCTGCTCAATTCTGCGTGAGATCGCGAGGCCGTGCTTTTCCCCGGAAACGAGCGCTCGAAAGATAAGCAGGTCGAGCGTTCCTTGCAGTAGATTCTGGCTCTGTTTTGCCATCACTCCTATAGAGTGTCGATACGTCTTCACCGTCGTTGAAAACTTTTATCTCTTTTATTTTCAACTCGCGATGCACATAAACGGCATGGACGGAGAAACACGCAGGATAGAGTGGAATCGGGAATCAAAGAGAGCCCGGTCCCACTACTCGTCCCACCTTGTAGTACTTCCATACCTAACATCCTCACTGAAATCCATCCCGCTCCTCGAAGAGAGCGTCCCTACCACTCCACCCGGGCTCTCCAGATCACCATCGGGGCAGAACGCGCTTCCAGTTTGGATCGACGTGTTGACGCATTTCCGCTTCGTCATCCCGTTTGCGGAAAGGCAGCGTTTTATATCGTTCTTTCAGCCGTTCGAGTTGATCATAATCGAGTTCGACGCCCAATCCGGGTTTGTCCGGAATCCGCACACTGCCGTTTTCAAAACGAACCCGACCGCCAACAACCACTTCGTCTTGTTCGGTTTGCCAGGGGTAGTGCGTATCGCAGGCGTACAAAACGTGTGGGGCCGCAGCCGCCGCGTGGGCCATCGTCATCAGGCTAACGCCCAGGTGATTATTCGAATGCATCGAAACGCCGAGTCCGAGCGTTTCGCACAGGTCCGAGAGGCGGAGCAAAGCCCGGATACCGCCCCAGTAATGCGGGTCGGACAAAACGACTTGAACTGCGTCCAGGCGAGCAGCTTCAACAACATGGCCGAAATGCGTGACGGCGACGTTGCTGGCGTTTGGCATATCAATGGCTTCGTTTCGTAAAATGCGCCTGACTTCAGCCATGCCTTCGAGACCGGCGCACGGGTCCTCGAGATACCCGCCGTTTGATAATTCGTCCTTCAGCTCGCGGCCGACATGGACTGATGTCTCGACAGACCAGGCGCAGTTGGGATCGATTCGGAGAGGATATGCCGGACCGAATTCCCGGCGAAGCGCCTTGATGGTGGCGATCTCCTGGTCCGGATCGAGCACGCCGCCCTTCAGTTTGATCTCTTTGAAGCCGTACTCATCCACCATCTTCCTGGCCTGACGGACCATCGATTCCGGGTCGAGGCATTCGCCCCATTCGTCAGCGCGCGCATCGTCGCCAAGCCCGCCTCCGCCTGCGTGCTTGTAAAAGAGATAGGCTGAAAACGGAACAAGGTCACGAACACGGCCGCCAACCACATCACACACCGGCTTCCCGACGGCCTTGCCAATAATGTCGAGACAGGCAGCCTCGATAGCGGCAAATGTCCGAGTGTGCTGATCGAGCGGATTTTCGCCGGGAACCAGGTACGTCTGGCTCCGATCCCCGGCCGAAACTGCCTTCGAGTCAGCGATGAATTCTCTCCACAAGCCCATCAAACGAAAGGGGTCCATACCCAGAATGCGGCTCTTCGCGGCTTCGAGCGCGGCCAGAGGACCATCGCCGCCGTACGTTTCCGCGATCCCGGTTATGCCATCGGTCGTTTTCAACTCGACTATGGTGCGTAGGGCATAGGGCGCGTGCCTACCATACGAGCTGCGCAGCGGGGCGTCCGCAATGGCTATCGGGTGAAGCCGGATGTCGGATATCTTCATGTTGCGCACTATTGTATAGGGCAACGTGGCTGGTTCCACGCGCGTCCTTCGAAATGCCGCTATCCTGAAAGATCGAATGCGCGCTGTCTCTTTTTTACTGCTTCTCCTTACCGTCCGCCTTGCGTCTGCTCAAATTCAAAACGCCGGAATTGATGAGGCAGTACTCGAATTGTCCGCAATTACGGGCTGGAAACCACTTAAAAAGGTCCAGCACGATACGATGGGTCGGACCGCGCTGAAGCGGTATCTTGAAGAAAAGGTTCAGGAAGAAATCAAGCCCGAAGAGATTCGGGCCGAAGAAATTGCACTAAAGAAACTTGGTTTCGTTCCTCAGGATTTCGATTTGTCGCGCACAATGATCGATCTTCTAACCGAGCAGGCCGCGGCATTCTACGACTATAAAAAGAAAAAGCTGTTTCTGCTCGACGGCGGCGACCCGGCCGCTCAGGCGATGGTCGTATTTCATGAGCTTGCCCACGCGCTAGCGGATCAGCGATTCGATCTTAATAAGTTCATCCGCCGAGGCAAGAGCGACGATTCTTCGCTCGCCCGGATGGCCGTGATGGAAGGTCAGGCAACGTGGCTGATGATGGAAAGTACGTCCAGAAAAGCCGGACATTCCTTGAAGGACCTGCCGACGGCAATCCTCGATATGGCGAACCGCAATGCCGACGTGGCGACCCAATATCCTGTCTTGGCCGCAGCCCCGCTATACATTCGCGCTTCGCTGCTCTTTCCCTATGCGGAAGGTTTGCGATTCAATCACATGGTTTTGCAGAAAGAGGGACAGGCAGGTTTTGCGCGCGTGTTCCGAGAGCCGCCGATTAGTTCGCAGCAGATCTTGCACCCCGATGCCTACTTTGCCAATACCCGGCCGGTAGATGTGCCACTTCCGAAGTTACCCGAAGAGCGTGGCTGGCGAATGGTGACCTCCGGCACGTTAGGCGAATTCGATCACGCCATTTTGATGGAACAATACGGAATGAAAGATGAGGCAAAGGCAATCGCGTCGCACTGGCGTGGCTCTTCGGCAGCCGTAATCGAGAACAAACGAGACAAGCGACCGGTGTTGCTGTACGCGTCCGAATGGGAAACGGCTGATGACGCGCGCAAAATGTTCGAAGCGTATCGCGGCATCCTCAAGGGCAAATGGAAGCGCATGACAATCGCTACCGACACGTCCACTTCACTTACAGGATCGGGCGACGACGGAGATTTTCGCGTATCGCTGTCGGGAACCCGCGTTACCTCAATCGAGGGGTTGCCACCAGCGCGGGTTGCTGCTGTAAACTAAAAATTTCAAGGAGTTAAAGGGAAAATGCGGGGAATTTTGATCGCAGCGGGTTTACTGCTGTCGGGACTGCAGATGATAGCGGCGGAGGTACCCCGCCAGTCGCCGGAATTTGCCTTTACGTTGCCCGGCGGAACACCGGACCTCCTCTCTAAATACAAGGGCAAGATCGTTGTCCTGGAATTTCTGTTCACGACCTGTCCGCACTGCCAGCAGTCGGCGACGACCCTTTCGAAACTCCAAACCGAGTACGGACCTAAGGGTCTGCAGGTTCTGGGCGTGGCGATCAACCCCGACCCAGACATCCAGAGCTTTAAGCGAATGTATGCGACGGCGTTCCCTGTCGGCGCCGCGACGCGCGATCAGGCGTTCTCCTATTTGCAGCAATCGATTATGTCCGCCAACTTCTATGTTCCCCAAGTCGTCTTTATCGACAGAAAGGGTGTGATCCGTGCGCAACATGGCGGGACCGATCCTTTCCTGGGAGCGCAACAGGAAGCCAACATGCGGAAAATGATCGAGCAATTGCTGGGAGAACCCGCAGGAGCGCCTTCGATCAAGCCGGCAGGTAAAAAATCAGCGCCCGCCAAGTCCACATCCACGAAAAAGGTATCGTAATGAACAGATTCGTCCAGATCCTAGTTACCGGCGCGCTTGCGCTATTGCCTCTGGCGGGGGCCGAAGTACCACGTAAGGCTCCTGAATTCGCGATCCAGTTGCCACAACCGAGCGGGCAGCTCCTGCTGAGCCAGTACAAAGGCAAAGTCGTATGTGTGGAATTTCTGTATACGACGTGCCCGCATTGCCAGACGGCTTCTCAGTTGATGTCGCGCCTGCAGACTGAGTACGGCCCGAAGGGTTTTCAAGCGCTCGGAGTCGCATTCAATGACATGTCCCAGATGCTGGTCCGGGATTTTGTTCGCGACTTTAAAGTGAACTACCCGGTAGGTTTCAGCACGCGCGAGCCCGTGCATGGATTTTTGCAAAACGATCCCAAGCACTCCTTACACGTTCCGCAGATGGTATTCATCGACCGTAAGGGCGTAATCCGCCATCAGAGCCTTCCCCAGGCGGACACCGTAACGTCGACTGAGGCTTTCATGCGCAAAACCATCGAAGGACTGTTGAAGGAACCGGCCCCAGCAGCCACCACTTCAAAGAAAGTTGCTCCAAAGAAAAGCTGAGAGCCCTTCGCAACATTGACGGATACGTAAGGGGTTCGCTAATCTCTAGTTTCCGACAGGTGATTCGGCGGATTCCTCGATGAACATCTCTGTGAAAGGTGAATACGCCCTGCACGCGGTGTTCGATCTGGCTCTCCAAAAGCCAGGGGACCCTGTCAAGATCGCCGACATCGCGCGCCGACAGGAAATCCCTCAGAAATTTCTTGAGCTTATACTCGCCGGATTGAAACAGGGCGGATTCGTCGAATCGCGCCGTGGGGCCGAAGGCGGATATCTCCTCGCCAAGGCCGCCGATAACATTACGATCGGCGAAGTAATTCGCTTCATGGAAGGCAAACGGAACGGCAAGCCGAAGGAACGGTCGAACAGCCCGTTCTCTGCCCTTTGGCAAAGCGTCGACGACGCGGTTTCGCGCGTCGTGGATCAAACCACCTTCGGGGAGTTGGCTCGGCAATGGCGTGAGAAGCAGGGGCGCTATATTCCCAATTGGGACATTTAGGTAACTAGGAAGGAGTCGAGGACGTGGAATTTCAAGACAACTCGTTGAGTATCGGCCGAACGCCTCTGGTGAAGCTGAATCGGGTAACAGAGGGCGCAAAGGCAACGGTGCTCGCCAAGATCGAAGCGCGCAACCCGGCATTTTCGGTCAAGTGCCGGATCGGCGCATCGATGGTCTGGGACGCTGAAAAGCGTGGCGTGCTGACCCCGGGCAAGGAACTCATCGAGCCGACCAGTGGTAACACCGGTATCGCCCTGGCATTTGTCGCCGCTGCGCGAGGGTATTCCATCACCTTGACGATGCCCGAAACCATGTCGATCGAACGGCGCAAAGTGCTACGGGCCTTCGGGGCGACGCTCGTTCTTACGGAAGGGTCGCAGGGCATGAAGGGTTCGATCCTGAAGGCCGAACAGATTTGCGCGTCCGATCCAAATCGCTACGTTCTGTTACAGCAGTTCAAGAATCCCGCCAATCCGGAAATCCACTTTAAAACCACAGGGCCAGAAATATGGGAAGACACCAAAGGAGCCATTGACGTGCTCGTGTCGGGTGTCGGTACCGGCGGTACAATCACCGGCGTATCTCGCTACATAAAGAAGGAAAAGGCCAAGAAGATTCTCTCGATCGCCGTGGAGCCGACGAACAGTCCGGTCATCTCGCAGAAACTTCGCGGCGAGGAACTCAAGCCTGGTCCCCACAAGATCCAGGGGATTGGCGCGGGCTTCATCCCGGATACCCTCGATATCACTATGGTCGACAAGGTCGAGCTCGTTTCAAATGAAGAGTCGATCGAGATGGCGCGCAGACTCGCCAAGGAAGAGGGCTTGTTGAGCGGTATTTCCTGTGGCGCTGCGGTAGCGGTGGCCGTGAGAATAGCGAAGCTGCCGGAGATGGCAGGCAAGACGATCGTCGTCGTTCTGCCGGACGCGGGCGAGCGGTATTTGAGCTCCCCACTATTTGAGGGAATGTTCACAGAATGAATCTGAGACAATTCGAATACATTTTTTTCGAATTAGCGTAACTTCGCAGGGTGTCACTACGTTATACAAATAACCCCGTTACTGCGGGCGCGAATCACCCAAATCACCCAAACCCCGCGCCCGCCCCCTTACTCAAAAGCTGAAGAACATCCCTTTCCAGCACCGTTGGTAAACTGAAGTTTCCTGTGGACCTTGCCACTCCTCTGACTTATGTGAAAGGTGTTGGGCCAGGCCGCGCAACGATGCTGGAGGCGAAGGGTCTCTTCGTCGTTGAAGATCTTCTAGCCTACCTTCCTCTTCGATACGAAGATCGCAGTAATCTGAAGCCTATCTCTCAACTTGCTCCCGGCGAGATGGCAACTGTCATCGCGGAAGTCCGCTCCGCGAAAGTGTCAGGATTCAAACGCAAGAACCTCGGTCTGTTTGAAGCCGCCTTCACCGATTCCTCGGGCGAAATTCTGAATGGTAAGTGGTTCCATGGCAGTTATCTTTCCAACGTCTTGGTTCCGGGGCTAAGAGTCGCGCTTTTCGGCAAGATCGAGCTCGACACCTACACAGGTCGCTTACAGGTGATGCATCCGGAGTTCGAAATTCTTTCGGCTGATGACGACGAAGGTGAAGCCAGTCTGCACACTGGACGCATCGTACCGATTTACGAAGCTGCCGGCAAGATCACCACGCGCATATTTCGATCACTGTTAAAGCGCATACTGGATGCCTCTCCGGCGCTGGAAGATCCGCTGCCAGAACATATCCGGCAGCGATTGAAACTGCCGGACCGAGAGACCGCGGTTCGCACTGTCCACTTTCCCCCACAAGATCAAGACATCCGGCTGCTGAATGCTTTCCGCTCGCAATCTCATTTCCGCCTGATCTTTGAGGAGTTCTTCTGGCTCGAGTCCGGCTTGGCGCTGAAACGCGCAAAGGCGCGCGCGGTTCAGGGTATTCCCTTTGAACTGAATGATCGCGTGCGGGAGAAGATCAAAGCCATGCTCCCGTTCAAGCCGACGGCGGCGCAAAAGCGCGTGCTTTCGGAAATCGCGGCGGACATGGCGGCCCCAAATCCGATGAATCGCCTGCTGCAAGGCGACGTTGGAAGCGGCAAGACACTGGTTGCAGCCGAGGCAGCGATCATCGCGATCGAGAACGGCTATCAGGTTGTCCTGCTGGCTCCAACGGAGATTCTGGCGGCACAACATCACATCTCGTTTAAGAATCTGTTTTCGAAACTCGGCTACGTTCCGTTGCTACTAACGGGATCGAACACCGCGCGCGAGAAGGTTCAGCTTAAAAAGTTGTTAGCGGAAGGCTTGGCCCATATTGCGATTGGAACGCACGCGCTGCTCGAATCCGATGTCGAGTTTCAACGGCTCGGGCTCGCCATCGTCGACGAACAACACCGCTTCGGGGTCATGCAACGGCTAAAACTGTACGAGAAGGGACACCGGCCGGACGTACTCGTAATGACTGCGACCCCAATACCGCGCACGCTTGCCTTGACGCTCTATGGGGACCTGGACACATCGATCATCGACGAGCTGCCGCCTGGAAGAAAGCCGATCCATACAAAACATGTGATGGAGGATCGAGTCGAGCAGGTTTACAGTTTCGTTAAAAAGCAGGTTGATGCGGGCCGCCAGGCGTACGTCGTCTATCCGGTGATCGAAGAATCGGAAACGCAGGCGATGAAGGCTGCCCAGGCCATGCATGAACAGCTTTCGCAAATCATCTTCCCAGATCTACAGGTGGGCCTACTGCACGGCAAGATGACACCGGACGAGAAAGAACAGGCCATGTCCCGTTTCAAACAAGGGGAAACGAACATCCTGGTTTCCACAACCGTCATTGAAGTTGGCGTCGATGTTCCGAACGCAACTGTAATGGTGATCGAGCAGGCCGAGCGGTTTGGACTCGCGCAGCTACATCAGCTACGAGGCCGGGTCGGTCGTGGCGGGGAACAGAGCTACTGCATCCTGGTGACGGGCAAGCTTGGAGATGCGGCCAGAGAGAGGATCCGGACATTAGTTGAGTCCACCGACGGATTCTATATCGCAGAGATGGATATGAAGCTTCGTGGACCCGGAGAGTTCTTCGGCACAAGGCAGAGCGGTCTGCCGTCCCTACGCGTCGCGAACATCATTCGAGACGGAGAGATTCTCGAGGTGGCTCGCGCCGAAGCCATGTCCTTCGTTGAGCATCCTCCTTCTCCTGAGCTGCTGCGCAATGCGGTGTCCTTCATCCAAACGCATTGGCAGAGACGATACGGTTTGGTGCAGGTCGGCTGAGATGCGGGTGATTGCGGGAGAGTTTCGCAGCCGTGTCTTGAAGACACTACCTGGGCTCGACACGCGTCCGACATCGGATCGCTTGCGGGAAACACTGTTCAACGTACTGGCGCCGGAGATTGATGGCGCATTGTTTATGGATGGGTATGCCGGTACAGGAGCAGTGGGAATTGAAGCGCTGAGCCGGGGAGCCCGGCGCGTTATTTTCATCGAGCGAGGACGAGGAGCGACTGGCGTGATCCGAGACAATCTCCGAACGCTGGGGATTGCCGATCGTGCGGAGGTTCTTCAGGGCCGGTTGCTTCAATACCTGCCGCACCGCCAAGCCGACATTGTCTTCCTTGATCCACCGTATGATCTCGAGAAGGAATACAAGGAAGCGCTGGAGATGCTCGGGGGGAACCCTCCAGCGCTGTCGATCGTTCAGCATCACTCACGATTCGCTTTGGAGGACCAATACGGGAAGTTGAGGCGGACCCGGGTCCTCAAACAAGGCGACAACAGTCTCAGCTTCTATCGCGTTGCGTAACGGCCGATCAGATGTTAGCGCGCGGCCTTACTTACCGTGGTTGTGCCCGTCTTCTTCGTCGCCTCTATGTCGAGGGTGATGAGCACTTCGTCTCCTATCGCGACTCCACCGGTTTCGAGAACGCTATTAAACGTCAGCCCCCAGTCTTTGCGATTAATCTTTGTGGTTGCAGTCGCGCCCAACCGGGTCAGGCCCCATGGATCTTTGATCTCCGGCGTTGGACCGTCAACATCCAGGACAACTTCTTTCGTCACGCCGTGAATCGTCAGATCGCCTTTGATTTGCAACTTGTCGTTCGTGCGCTTGAACTCCTTGCTTTTAAACTGCAGCGTTGGATATTTCGCAGTCTCAAAGAAGTCGGCGCTCTTCAAATGCTCGTCGCGCTTTGCGTCGCGAGTGCTGATCGTATTCGCATCGATTACCGCGTCGATCTTCGATGCGGCCAGATTCTTGGGATCGTACAGAATCGTTCCGGTCACCTTTGAGAACTCGCCTTTTACGTTCGAGATCATCAAGTGGCGAACGCTGAACTGCGCCGACGAATGGGCGGTGTCGATGTCGTATGTCGACGGTTGACCGAATGCGATAGCGCTAGCCGCAAGCACGCCGAAAACTGCTTTCAAGAAATTGCTCGAATACATTGTTGTGTCCTCTTTTCCTTGTGACGTTTGTCGTTATAACAGATGTTTGGGCTGCGAAAAACTATTCAGGTTCTTCGCGAAGAGTTTCGAGTGTGTCGATAAGGCTCGTCAGACGATCTTTACCGACACGGCCGAGATGCTTCCTCAAAAGCGCCGTGAGGGGCTTGTCGATCTGGTTGACCAACTCGAGCCCCTCCGGCGTGATACAGGTAATCACCACGCGACGATCCTGCTTGCTGCGTTCGCGCGAGATCAATTTGCGCGCCTCCATCCTGTCAAGTAGCCGTGTGATGTCGGGATCGGGTGAAATCATGCGTTCACAAGCTTGTGAGCAAGTCACCCCGTCCGAACCGGCGCCACGAAGAATGCGCAGCATGTTGTATTGCGTCGGCGTGAGTTGGTAATCCTTCAGCAGATCGCCGAGTCGCTGTTGCAGATACTCGTAAGTGCGTCCGAGGTTGAGTATCGCCTCTTCTTCAAGGAGGGCGAACGGCTTCGTTTGTTTGATCTCTGCTGCTAGTCTGCCGCTCACAATGCGATATTACTTGTTATCACGACAATTGTCAAGAGGCGGTTATTTCTCTTCGATGCTGACGCTGTTCAGAGTGTCACCTTGCTGCACTGCATTCACGACGTCCTGTCCGCTGAGGACTTGCCCGAATACGGTATGTTTGCCGTTCAGCCAGTCTGTCGCGATGTGTGTGATAAAAAACTGGCTTCCGTTCGTATTCGGACCTGCGTTCGCCATCGAGAGCGAGCCGACCTGATGTTTGCGGGGGTTGTTCTTCAACTCGTCTTCGAACTTGTAGCCGGGACCGCCACGACCGGTGCCAGTGGGGTCGCCGCCCTGGATCATGAAGTCTGCGATCACGCGATGAAACGTCGTCCCGTTGTAGAACCCTTCCTTCGCGAGAAACACAAAGTTATTCACGGTGTTCGGCGCGTCTTTTGGATAGAGTTCGACCACAATCCTGCCGCGCGAAGTGTCAAACGTCGCGGTGTAGTTCTTGTTTGTGTCGATCGCCATCGTGGGCGGGGCTGAATAATTGGCCATAGATTCAGTTTACGGCCTATGCTCGCTCTGCCACTCTTTGATACCGCGATGAACTGCATCGTAGACAGCTTTCCCGATGACGTGTCCGAGTTGCGTGTGCTTCCCGGCGTACTTCGCAGGCTCTCCTTCCTGAGGGTGCGCGATCACGATGCAATCGGTTCCCGTACCCGTCGCCGGGCCGCTGGTATCCATCACCGCTGCCGTCCGAGCCTCGGCTGCCATCGCAATTGCTTCGAGAGCGCACTCTTCACTGAGCGATACAGACACCTGACACAGTAAATTGATCGTTCCCACTGGAACGTAGGTCGGCGGGTCGCCAATACGGAGAGCGTTACTTAGGCCAGTAGTCGCAACACAACATGCAGTGAAAATCCCATGCTGTGCAGTCTCAACAACTTGCCCATAGCGTTTGCGGCTCGTGATGAGTCCGACGGCGCCCGATAATCCGACAGCATCGAGTTTGCTCTTGAGAAATGCGGCGGGTTCGGCAAGTTCGGGCTGTTCGTGGCGCTCAATGAAATACCACGCGATTGCAGGAGCCACAACTCGACCACCATTGACGATTGCCCAACTCACGCAGACCTGCGGAGTGGGAAAGCGCACGACCATCAAAGGGCCGCCAAATTCGATCTCGCTCACTTGGGAAGCGCGTATGTCATCACGGCCCCTCCGGAGGGCATCGTAATGTACTGGCGACCATCCAATGTGTACGTAACGGCTGACGTCACCAGCCGACTGCCCGTATAGATGCGCCAAAGAATCTTCCCGGACTTTGCATCGGCTGCCATGAAATATCCATCTTCATCACCAGCGAAAATGAGCCCGCCACCGGTAGACAGCGTTCCAGCCCAGGGAGCTTTGTCGAATCGGAAATCCCATTTGGTCTCGCCGGTTAACGGATCGATTGCTTTTAACAAACCCCATTCCCGCTCTTCTGTGACACCGCGAAATACGCTGCCCCAGAATGGCTTGCCTTCAATGTATTTCGGCGGAGACGAGAAGAAAACATCGCACGCTTCTCGAACCGTGAAATAGAACCAGCCGGTCTGCGGATTGTAGGAGGGCGCCATCCAGTTGGTCGCTCCCGCCAAGCCAGGACACTGTCGATTGCCGTCAGGACTCGGTTCGGTTTCCCCGTTAAGAATCGGCTTGCCCTTTGCGTCGAAGCCTTTTGCCCATGTTTGACGGGCGAACTGTTTCGCGCTCAGGAACTCACCGGTGATCCGATCGAGCACATAGAAGAAGCCGTTGCGATTGGCCTGCACAAGCAACTTGCGTGGCTTGCCTTGCCAGTCCAGGTCCAGCAGCATCGGTGATTCGTTCGCGTCCCAGTCATGGGTGTCGTGCGGCGTGAACTGGTAATGCCACTTCATTTTCCCTGTGTCCGCATCGAGCGCCAGCACCGAGTCGGTGTACAGGTTATCGCCAAGGCGTTCCTTCCCATACAAGCCGGGACCGGGATTGCCGGTTGGCCAATACAGCAAATTCAATGCTGGATCGAACGTGCCGGTGAGCCAGGTACCGCCACCGCCGCGGCGCCAGGAATCGCCTAACCACGTGTCGCCGCCCGGTTCCGTTTTCGTCGGAGTCGTGTAGGTCCTCCAGACGCGCTTTCCGGTCGCGGCATCGTAAGCATCGAGAAAGCCCCGGATGCCGTATTCCCCGCCCGTGATTCCAACGATGACCTTGTCTTTCACGACAAGCGGCGCGACCGTGGCCCCGAACCCCTTGAGATAGTCCCCCATCTCCGCTTCCCAGATCAGCTTGCCGGTACGAGTATCCAGCGCGACTACGTGGGCGTTCGGAACCGCCATGAAGACGCGGTCGCCGAGAATCGCCAGCCCGCGATTCACGGTCCCATTTACGAATTCCTTATTGGCCGGCAGAGGGTATTTATAGCGCCACAATTGGCGGCCCGTCTTAGCGTCAATAGCGAACGCCGTTCCCTCCCCTCCCGTGACGTACATTACGCCATCAACAATGAGGGGAACCGCTTGGATTGTTCCGCCTACACCCGTCTGGAACATCCATTCCAGCCGCAGGTCTTTGACATTCGACGTATTGACCTGCTTGAGATCGCGATGCCGGACAGCAGAGTAATCGCCCCAGTAGGTGAGCCAGTTCTGTTGTTCCTCACGGGCATTGACGAGGCGATCGTATGTGACCTGTGCCTGCAATTGGCCCAACGCAGCCAGCGCAATCGCTACCATCCGCGTTTTCATCGGATGCCCTCGACCTTCTTCACGTCAGCGCCTTGCCTTGTCTGCCCTTTGAGTGTCGAGAGATAGGCGACGATATCGTTCAAGATGTTCTTCGGCATTCCCTTATAGCCGGGCATGAGCGATTCTGTCATGTGATCCACTTGGCGCACTTCATCCTTGATGAACGATCGAAATTCCTGGGAGGGCAGCCGAAGCTGGACCGTAAAACTATCCTCGTTCACGCGAGCGCCCACGATCTTGCCACCGTCCTTCGTTATGACGGTGACCCCGCGATACTGATCGGGGATGTCGGCCGACGGTTCGGCGATCGACTCTTCGAGATACTTCACCGATCGCGCCCCGCCAATGCGCGTCAGTTCCGGCCCGTAGACGCTACCTTCGTTACCGATCTGATGACAGCCCGAGCATCCGTGACGCACATACATCTTTCTACCGTTCGCGGGATCGCCTGTCGCTTTCTGAACACCCACACCTGAGCCACGCAGATGGTTCAGAAATCCGACGACTTGCACGGTTTCTTCGGGCGCAAGACTCTTGAAGGCGGGCATGCTCGTGCCAGGAACCCCGTCGCGAATGATACGCCGCAATTCCGTATCGGTCTTCTTCGTTCCGCCGACGAGGTCCGGTCCACGACCGCCCAGGCCCGTAATGCCATGACAGAACGCGCAATTGCTGCGATAGATTGCGCGGCCTTTTTCAACAGCGAGGGTTTGCGGAAAGACGAAGCTCGGACAGCAAAGTAACGCAATCAGACAAAAGCAGCGCAGCATATGGATTGGCTTGACTATTATAGGTTGGCGACCCATCGTTGATACAATCCGGGACATGTTTCGGACCGTTGTTGCGTTTGCAGTTCTGGCGATCTCCGCAGTGGGCGCTTCTAAAACCGTCGTCACCATTCAGGGCGATCGATTCCTCATTAACGGACAGCCGACTTACAAAGGTCGCACCTGGCAGGGCCACAAGATCGAGGGTCTGCTGATGAACTCCCGGATGGTGCAGGGCGTCTACGACGACTGCCAATCCGGAGACTGTCAAACGATGGGCATACAAAGATACGGGCAAGTGGGACGCTGAGCGCAATACGCGCGAGTTTTTGGCGGCGATGCCGGAATGGCGTAAGCACGGGCTACTCGGAATCACGATTAATTTGCAGGGCGGAAGTCCGGAAGGTTATTCGAAAGCACAACCATGGGATAACAGCGCGATCGCGCCAGACGGTTCGTTAAAGCCAGTCTATATGGCGCGATTGAAGCGCATTCTCGACAAAGCTGACGATCTGGGAATGGCTGTGATCCTGGGTATCTTTTACTTCGGTCAAGATGAGCGCGTGAAGGATGAAGCAGCCGTCATCAAAGCGGTCGATAACACGGTGGACTGGGTGTTCGATCGTGGCTATCGCAACGTTCTGATCGAGGTCAACAACGAGTGCAACGTTACGCGCTACGAGCATGCGATTCTCAAGCCCGCCGCGTATCCACGAATTGATCGATCGCGTCAAATCCCGCACGCGCGGCGGCCGGCGGCTGCTTGTCAGCACCAGTTACGGAGGCAACAAAGTTCCCGAAGAGAATGTCGTGCGCTCCGGCGACTTTCTGCTGCTCCACGGTAACGGCGTGAAGGATCCGAAGCGGATCGTGGAGATGGTTCAGCAGACTCGCGCCGTCGCCAGGCTACACTCCGAAGCCGATTCTATTCAACGAAGACGATCACTTCGACTTCGACAAGCCCGACTACAACATGCTCGGGTCAATTCGTGAGTTTGCATCGTGGGGCTATTTCGATCCGGAAGGCTACCAGTCGCCGCCGGTGAATTGGGGCCTCGATACGGAACGTAAGAAGGCTTCTTCGCAAAGTTGAAAGAGATTACGGGAGCGAAGTGAAGCTCGAAGAGTTTCGCGATGTCATTCGCCGCATCCCTCGCGGACGCGTGATGACATATGGCGAAGTCGCGACCGCCGCAGGACATCGCGGCTCGGCAAGACAGGTAGTCTGGGCCCTTCAGAATTGCGGACCGGACATCCCATGGCACCGCGTGGTCGGAGCCGGCGGCAAGATTCTGCTGCCCGGTGAAGCGGCGTTAGAACAACGGCTCCGGCTCGAGGCCGAAGGGGTCCGATTCAAAAACGGCCGTGTCAGCCTAGAAAAGAAACTTAAGCCCTAAGTTGCAGACGGCGCGGACTGCCGGCCGATAGAATCGCGCCAAAGCTCGGCGAGCCGAGGAAGTTGTCCGGCTGATCGTAGTTCACCCGATTAAACAGATTGAACGCTTCGACGCGGAACTGCACGCCGAGGCGCTCCGTCACTTGGGTCGTCTTGACGATGGATGCGTTCACTACGGCAAGTCCGGGCCCTTCCACAACGTTTCGTCCAGCGTTTCCGAATGTGCCCGAACGGCGGCATCGCGAACGCGGATGTGTCGAACCATCGCTGTTCCGTAGGATCGCCAAGCTTCGGATCTCTGACTACGTTCGGCCGGTCGTTGGCGCCGAAACCGAGTGAGCTTCGGCCGGTGTTGCTGTTGTCGTTGTCAGGATGCAGCGCAACCGTGAACGGGCGTCCAGTCTGGAACTGCCAGACACCATTGGTCTGCCATCCATTCAAGAACCAATTTCCACGGAACGGCAAATCGTAGCTGTAGCTGACGGACAAGCGATGCCGCACATCGAAGTTGCTGCGACCGCGCTCGGCGCGAAGATTGTAGCTATCTCTGCGGGAAATTCGGATCGCCTGCGCTGGTGAAGAATCCCGACGCGTCGTCGATCGACCTGCCCCAGGTGTACGACGCAAGCGCTGTAAGGCCTTTCGAGAATCGCTGCTGAAAACGAGTCTGAAACGAGTGATAGATCGAGTTGGCGCGAGACTCCAGGATATTGACGTCATCAAAGCGGGGATTCGGACGAAGATTCGGGCTAACCGGGCTCGGCTGTGGCTGATTGATGTCGCGCGCCGAGATCAATCCTGTACCCTTCGTGCCCGCATAGGTGAGTTCCAACACGCGTCCGCTACCCATGCCCCGCTGGATGTTGAAGTTCCAATGCTGAAGATACGGCGTACGGAGATCTCTTTGGATCGCGAACGCCGAGCCGGGAATCGGAAACGGGTAGTTGCTTGGAAACGGATCGGACAGCGTAAGTGGGAACTGCGGCAGAGCGGCGTACAAATGGAAGTTGTAGTACGGCGGGCTGAAATAGAGACCTTCGCTGGGCGCAAGCGCCGACTGGTCGAAGTAAATCCCATAGGCAGCACGAATCACGGTATCCGTTTGCGACCGTCCAAGCGAGTCCGAGACGCGGCGCAAGATTGTTCTTGTCCGCATAGTAACCGGACCGGGGCATGTCCCCTGTCCCCACCGGTGCCAGCGAACCAGTTGTCACGTCGTAGAGATTTGCGCGATCACGAATGTCGACACCCGGCGACGTGTATTCGTAACGCACACCGGCCGACAGCGTCAGCGTCGGCGTCACACGCCACATATCGTTGACGAAAAGCCCGTAAGTCTCCGACCTCAGGTTCTGATGATTATCGAGCTGCGCTGCTCCCGTCACGACCGGGAATCCCTGCAGGAGATCGCCCAGGGGGTTGCCGGAGATTCCGAAAAACGTCAGCAAGCCTCGCGATTGAATGTCGCGATACGCGTTCTGTTGAAGATATCGGACTTCGCCACCGAACTTCACGAAATGTCGGCCGGTGGAGTAAGTTGCCTGATCAATGATTTGATAGGTATTCGTGACGCTGTGCTGCGGATTGTTGTACTCGTCGCCAAGCGGCGAAAAGCCGGGCAAGCTGATGAACGACAGTCCTTGCGATCGGTCGTTGAGCCAGATCTCCGGCAGCCCGACCTGCGCGTTTAAGCTACGGTCCTGATTCTCCTGATACGCGCCGGCGGCAACTCGATTGAAGCCAAGACGAACTTCATTGATAAACCGAGGCGTAAAGACGTGAGTTTCGCTAGCCATGATATTCGAAGCCCGGCGAGGGACTTCAGTACCGAAACCGGGTATACGAGCAAAACCAGGACCGGAGAAAGGCTCAAACAACAGACGGTCGGCGCAGCTGTAACGCAGAGCGAAATCGGAGGACTCGCCAAATTTCTGGTCGAGCCGTGCATCGAAATGATGAGTTCGATCACTCAGAATTGGCGAGGAGACGAAGTTCTGGCCGAAACGTAGACCGGTTCGGCAGAGGATAAAGATTTGCGATCGCTCCGCCCACAGGGTGAATGCGCTGCGCCGGAATGCGATTGCCCGGAAACGGCTGCTGTGTGAACAAATCGATTGGAGGATTCGGTGTTTGCGAGAAATCACCTGCACGTTCAAGAGCCGTAGGAACGTTCGTGATGCGCGTGATTCCTTCCTTCGTCCGGCGACCTTCGTAGTCGACGAAAAAGAACGTGCGATCCTTGACGATGGGTCCGCCGAGCACGGCTCCAAACTGATTCTGCTGGTATCGAGGCGTCGGGCTCATTGGCAGGCGCAAAGTGATTCCGTCTCATCCAGCGCGGCATTGCGGAAGAACTCCCAAGCAGTGCCATGAAACACGTTCGTGCCGGAGTTGAGGACCACGTTGATCTGTCCGCCCGCATTGCGTCCAAACGATGCATCATACGTGTGGGTGAGAACTTCGAACTCACGAATGGCATCGACGGGCGGCGTCACGCCGACACCGTTTAACTTGGGATCGCCGTTGTAGACACCATCGAGAATAAAGTTGTTCGCATCCTCGCGAGCGCCGTTGACATGGATCGCAAAGTCACCACGCACCGATCCGGCTGACCCCTGCGCTGCCGGAGCAGTCCCGGGAGCAAGCAAAGTGAGGTCATAGAAGTTCCGGCCATCCAGAGGCAGAGCGCGCAGAGATCGCTGCTCGATGACAGGACCAAGCTCCGTAGTTTCGGACTTCAAAGCGTCAGCTACTGCTGTGACAGTCGTCTGCTCCCCTTTCGATCCCGCCTCAAGAACGACATCGATACGCGCAACTTCGTTGACGTTGAGAGTGAATTGCCGCGTACTTGTCCGGAAGTTATCTTTCGTCAATTCGAGCCGGTATGTCCCGGGCGCGAGAGAACTGAAAGCGTACTCGCCCTGGGGGCCGGCCACTGCCGAACGCTTTGCGTTCGTCTCTTCCTGCGTAAGGACCACCGCGACCGAAGGAACTCTGGCATCTGATGCATCCGTAACTATGCCGGTGACGGAGCCCCGCCAAGTCTGCCCATAGACAGTCATAGTGAGAAGCAAACTAGCAAGAAAAATACGCATAGATAGGACAGGAGACCCGTTCAGGTAGTCCTTTCACTATAACGCCGGATCAGACGCGAGGGGTTTCGAAGCAGTAGAGCGTCTTCTGGGTGCGAACAAAGAACTGGCGGTCCGCGGCTGCCGGCGTCGCCCAGATGTCTTCCCCGAATTCGCCCACCGACAGCACTTCCCATTGCGCCGAAGGCTGGATCACGGCGACTTTACCCTCACGGCTTGCGGTGATCAGCTTGCCATCGGCGAGTATCGGCGAAGCGAAATAAGCGTCAACGGCTCCTTCAACGCGGCCCTGCTTGTGAATCGATCCATCCTTGGGATTGAAGGAGGTCAATATTCCTCCTTCACGGAGAAGGAAAAGCACGTCGTTGTAAACGAGCGGCGAAGGAATATTGGGCATTCCTTTCTCCACTCGCCAAAGTACATGCGACTTGGTCACATCACCACGTCCGAAGAGTTTGATCGCATACAAACCGTTCTTCGTATTATTCCGGGCAAGCAGATACTGCCAGTCCTTGGCATCGAGGAAACCGTCTTTCCCAAGATCGTAGAGAAACCAGATCTTCGTCAGCGTTGGGTCCGGAGACTCGTCCTGCGCGATCTTGCCGTCTTTGTTTTTGTCGTGATCAGCAAGTGTCTGCTCCCACGTCGCGGTGATTTCCTTGTGGCCGAGTTCGGACAGCGACGCCATCCAGGAGTGAACATAAACAACATCCTTGGCGACGACCGGCACCGACTTCGCCTGCCAAGCCATCCCTGAAACCCACCAGAGCTTCTTCCCGGTGGCGAGATCGTAGCCGTTCAACTCATACGCGCCGGACGTGATTACTTCGGCACTACCCTTGGCCGGCTGATAGATCACCGGGCTCGAGAATCCATGTGTCGCGTGCGGCCTTTCGGTCTTCCATCGAACTTTACCTGTGTCCTTATCAAGCGCCACGAGGTAGGAGCCCGAGTCCTGATCCATCTGAAGCAGGACAGTCGATTCGTGGAGAACCGGAGAAGTCCCGGCACCGTAAGGCAGATTTAGCGCTCCAGTTTCATAACGCCATCTTTCCTTCCCGTCCGCGGCATAGGAGATCAATCCGAAATTGTCGAAAAAGACATAGACATTCTTACCATCCGTGACCGGGCTCGGCGATACCGGTGAGTTCGGGCCTTTCGGCTTCTCGCCGAGGGGCATCGGCGCTTCTTTCTTCCAGTTCACGTTGCCGGTCTTGCGATTCACGCTGATGGTATAAAGCTTGGTTTCCTCGCTTGCGGTAAGAAAGACATCGGTATTGGTCAGTACCGGCGACGAAAAGCCCGAAGGCAGCGCGATCTTCCAAGCGACGTTCTTGTCCGGTCGGAGTTCTCCAGGGATCGATTGAGCATCGGCTATTCCCGTTCCGTTCGGTCCGCGGAAGCGGGTCCACTGGGCCGCTGGTAGGGGCAGCATCGCCGCCAGGAGGAAAACTCCATACCGCATGGTTCGATCTTAGACGGCTCGGGTACGAATCTGTCACGTGTGACAAGCCGCGCGACACTGGAACAACGTGCGGAGCTCGCTTTCAGAACTGCTCAGGTTAGCCGGACCCGTCATCCTCGCCGAACTCGGCTGGATGTTCATGGGTGTCGTCGACACCATCATGGTCGGGCCGCTCGGACCCACGGCGATCGGAGCGGTGAGCGTCGGACACATCTTCGTCGACTTCGTCACGATTGTCGGCATCGGATTGCTACTCGGCCTCGATACCGTCGTTTCGCAGTCCTACGGCGCGGAGGATATGGCGGATTGCGATCACTCTCTTTGGCAGGGATTGTTTTTAGCGGTGGCATTCACGCCGCTCGGTATGCTTTCGGTTTATGGTGTCGAGCCTGCTCTGAAGATTGCCGGCGTGCAGCCCGGGGTCGTTAGTCTTGCCGTGCCGTACGCGTTCAGCCTGCAATGGGGCGTTCTACCTCTGATGCTCTATGCGGCGTTCCGGCGCTATTTGCAGGGCATCTCTCTCGTAAAACCAGTAATGTTAGCCTTGATCACGGCCAACATCGTAAACGCGATTGCGAACTGGCGTCTCATTCCGGAGTTTGGTGTCGAGGGCGCGGGATGGGCAACGACGGGCGCTCGCGTATATATGGCGCTTGTGCTGGGCTTTGTCGTCCTTACCAGGGAACCTGCGTTCTTGAGACACATCCCGAGACCGGACTTTGTCCGAATTGGCGAGTTGCTTCGGCTTGGTGTGCCCGCTGCCGGGCAGATCCTTCTTGAAACTGGCGTGTTCGCAGCGTCGACTTTGCTGGCAGGTCGCCTGACCCCGGAAGCGTTGGCGGCGCATCACGTGATCCTGAATATCGTTGGAACCACGTTCATGGTTCCCCTCGGAATCAGCTCTGCGGGGGCCGTGACGGTAGGACAGGCCATCGGGCGCGGCGACAAGAAAGCCGCCAAACTGAACGGCTGGCTCGCCATCGCTCTAGCGAGCGCTTTTATGCTCTTCTCAGCGGCAGTGTTTGCGATATTTCCCTTGCCGCTCATTACGCTGTTTACGAAAAATTCCGATGTATTAGAGATCGCCGTCCCTTTGCTTGCGATCGGCGCGGTTTTTCAGCTTTTCGATGGCATTCAAGTCGCGACTACTGGCGTTTTGCGTGGCGCGGGAGATACGCGAACGCCGATGCTTTTTAACCTCATGGGACACTGGCTTCTGGGTTTACCGATAGGTTACTTATTGTGCTTCAACCGAAATTACGGGGCGTTCGGCCTCTGGCTAGGGTTATCGATTGGATTGATCGTGGTGGGAGTCGCGCTGGTCGCGTACTGGGCCAAGTTGCGCTTGCAATTACGATCTACGCTGCAAGAGGTGACGCACAACTCGTAACGCGCGTCGATGCCATTCCGAATACGGGCAAGCCGCCTGTTGTTTTCCTGAATGGTTATCAGAGTAGTTGCAGCGGAACAACCTTCCAAGGCACATTCGCCAACGCTCATCAACTGCTGCAGGCAGACGGCAGAGTTTCTCTCTTCTTCGACAACTGTACCGTCCCGAATCGCCCCGTGATCGAAGAACTCGGGTCGAAGCTGGGAGAATTTCTTGCGAGTCTTCGCTTTGAGGGAGGAGCGCAAGTCGGACAGGTGGACATTGTTGCTCACAGCATGGGCGGCTTGATTGTTCGTAGTTATCTATCCGGCAAGCGTGCGGAACCAGGCGTCTTCCTGCCTCCGGCGGAAACGAAGGTCAGAAAGATTATCTTTATCGCCACGCCCCATGCCGGTACTGAGATCACGTCGCTGCTTCTTGGAGGGAACGACCGGCAGACCGATGCGCTTCAGATGGGGAGCGCCTTCATCTTCGATCTCGCCACCTGGAATCAAGGAATCGACGATCTCCGCGGCGCCGACGCCATTGCAGTGCTTGGCGATGCAGGAAGTGGACTGGTCGGAACCAGTCGCTTCAACGATCCGGTGACATCGCTTACCAGCGGCTCGCTCGGGTTCGTTTCGCCGGATCGGACACGCATTCTCCCGTACTGTCATACGGACGGAATCGCGCTCGTCGGTTGCATTCGTCCCACGACTCCAATTGCCCAAATGAACTCCGGCGATCACCTGACTGCGCAGATCATGCTGTCATTCCTGAATGATACGCAAGCCTGGCGGGCGATCGGCCAGTCCTTTGAGCAGCACGCGCAGCACTCGAAACGTGCCGGCGTGATGCTCCGAACGAAGGACGCGAGCGACCGGATCGTGACTCCTGCGTCTGTCACGGCCGGGTCCACAGCCCTCACGATCCGGACTCAGTCACAGGTCGCCTACAGCGACTTTCTGTCTGTCGAGCAACCGACTCAACTGACAATCAACTTCGGGAGTTCGACAGCATCGATGAATGTGCCCTTAACGGCTGGAGAGATGCGCCCGATCACGTACAAACCTGGCCCCTACATCGCTGGCGTGTTCCCATCAGCGGCCGCCGTATTTCCTCGAACGGTCGCCCCGGGTAGCCTGATCTCGATCTACGGGACACAGCTAGCCGGTTCGGAAGTACTTTTCGCAGGTCAGCCGATGCCTTTGAGCTATGCCGACTCCACGCAGGTAAATACTCTTATCCCCGAAAACGCCTCGGGTCTCGTCAAGCTACAAGTCAGAAACTCGACCGGAGAGCATACGGTAAACGTCCTTGTCGAACCGGTGAGGCCTGCCATTTTCGCTCCGGCGCTGAATGCCATCGCGGGAACTGTGGTGACTTCTCAGTCGCCACTGCGACCCGGCGATTACGTATCACTTTTTTTGACGGGATTGGGTAGCACCACCGAGCGAAACGGCCTCCAGTGGGCCAATATTCAGCCAGAGGTCACATTGGGAGGACAAACCTGTGCCGTGACGTTCGCCGGTCGCGCTCCGGGTTATCCAGGTCTCGACCAGATCAACTGCCAAATCTCTTTAAATGTTCAGGCTTCGGATGCGGCTCAGGTGGTTGTGCGGTCAGGATCGCGTGTCAGTAATGTAACGACTCTTCCGGTGCGCTGAGGTCGCCATTTGTCGGGCTCGCCAAGAGTACGGCAATATTCGCCAAGGCCAGCAGGGCTACCAGCGCCGCAAGAGGATCGTTTGGCGCGGTCGGAAGTGTAAAGCCCGTAATGATAATGGAAGCGGCGAGCGTGCGCTTCTGCGCATGTAGCTCGCCGCGAATTACTGCCCCAGCCTGAACAAGGCATATTAGACCAGGAACTAATACCGCGATTCCCAGCGCCAACAAACCAGCTTGCTCTGTGTCGTAGACGACAGGTTCGTGAGCAGCCAGATTGCTTACTACGACGCTAACTACGTGCGCCGTCAACACCAGCGAAGTCGCGAGCCCCGATGCGAGCGAGATTGCCCCTGAGGCTGCAGAAATACCACCGAGACGCCCCCGACGCATATGCGCCAGAAACGCGCTCGCAATTCCCGCAATCACCGCAAGCACAAGAACAAGTGTCACGCGAATCTCTCGCTCAATAGTCAAAGCGGAAACTGTAAGCGAAACCGCTCATGAAACAGCTAAATTTCTTTCAGCGTCTAGGAAGGGAGACAAAAACATGGCGCATACGGCGGTGTACGGGATCTACAGCACGCGGCAAGACGCGGAGATGGCGATTGATTCGATGCGGGCCGCTGGCTTCCGCGCCGAAGATATATCCGTATTGTTTCCCGATAATGAAGGCACGAAAGACATCGGGCACGAGAAACACACGAAGGCGCCGGAGAAAGCTACCGCCGGGGCTGCCATCGCCGGCATCGCCGGGGGCGCCTTGGGCTGGCTGGCTGGGATCGGTGCGCTCGCGATCCCGGGCTTGGGACCCTTCATCGCGGCCGGTCCGATCATGGCCGCTCTAGCAGGCGTCGGAGCGGGCAGCGTCGTCGGCGGCTTGGCCGGAGCGCTGGTGGGCGCGGGAATTCCCGAGTACGAAGCCAAACGCTACGAAGGCCGCATCCGCAGCGGAGGAATTCTTCTGTCTGTCCATTGCGATGACAACCTGATGATCGGTCGCGCTAAGGAGATGTTGCGTCACACCGGAGCTCAGGACGTCGCAGCCGCCGAAGAAGGCCACGTTACCAACCGAAATCGGCGCGAACCCGTCGTCGAGGATGCGTCCCTGCCGGATACGAGGCGCATCCACCGCGATCCATCTGACGATAGCTCGCTATAATCCCAAGTAGACCGAGTATGAACAAAGTCAGCCTTGTGCGATTGCTGGCGGGCCTCATCCTGCTTTACGGCTGGGGACACGCGCAAACGAAAGTGGACGGCCCGGTCGTGTTGTTCATCGGCCCGCCCGGCAGTGGGAAGTCTACGCAGACCACGGCAGCAGCGCGACTCTTGAAAGTACCGGTGGTTGCCGTCGACGATTTGATCAAGGACAACGCGGCAACATTTGAAAAGCTCCGCGAGAAGAAGATTTCCGGTATGGAGCCACAGAGCGACCCCGTGCTGAACCGCCTCTTTTCCGAGCGAATGGAAAAAGGCGACCTGTCGAGCGGCATCATTTTCGATGGCTATCCCTCAACCAAAGACCACGTCGACTATCTTTCGAATCTGGTGAAGAATGGTGTCATTCCGAAACCGCTCGTGATCGAGCTACAAATTCCCGACGAGACCGTGCTGAAGCGCACTAAAAAGGCGAAGGATTCGCCCGTGTCCGTCGAGCAACGGCTCAAGGACTATCATCGCGAGATGGACATGGTGCGGATTTACTTTCCAGAGGCGGAAATTATCGCCACCGATGGAACCAAGTCGATCAAAAAGGTGGAACGCGCAGTCAGCGACATTCTCAAGAAGCGCTACAAACTCTGAATCTACTGACCCAGCCCAAAGCAATATAACGCCGAGCTGGTTCGCAAGTACAACTTGTCATCAACGGGCGCTGGCGTAGCATAACAGAGATCCTCAAAATCATTTCGAGCGAGCGGTTCCCAATCCCCACCTGCCTTAACTACCGAAACATGGCAGTTTTCGCTTGCGGCGTACACTTTTCCATCTGCGCCTACCGGCGATGAGTAGTAATAATCCAGCGCCCCGGGCAACCGACCTTGCTTCAACACCATGCCGGTCTTCGCGTCCAGCGCAGTCAGAATGCCGCCTTCCTTCATCAGGTAGATCACACCCTTATAGCGCAGCGGAGACGTCGCATTGGGCAGCGATTTAAAGTGCTGCCAAACGATGCCCTTCTCGGTCATATCGCCCTTACCGCCGAGACGGACTGCCATGACGGAATTCACAGAGGCGCGCTTTTCCTGATACTTCTGCCAGTCGCGCGCTCCCATAGCGCCATCGCGCTCGAGATCGGCTTCCGCAAAATCGCGCTGCCAGTTCGGATTCGGCAACTCGTCTTTCGCAAGCTTGCCATCCTTGTTTGCATCGTAGGAAGCAAGCACTTCCGGAAAGGGCGGCAAATTCTCCTGATTGCCCTGATCGGATCCACCGGCCCATCCGAGCACGTACGCGATATCTCCCTCAACAACTGGAGTCGGCTTCACCTGCCATGTGAGGCCGCGAACCCACCAGACCTCTTCGCCGGTATCGACGTCGTAAGCGGTTAGCCTGTTCGTTCCAGCGAGGATCGCCTGCATCCGACCCTCGGACCGATGCAGTACCGGCGTCGAGAAACCGCGCGTCGCATCAGGACGTTCCTTCCGCCAAATGGTCTTGCCGGTCCGCTGATCCACAGCAATCAGGAATGACCCCGTTTCCGCGTCACACGCTTGGATCACTTTCCCGTTCACCAGCACAGGAGAAGCGCCCATTCCGAATGGAGTGTTAAAAGGACCCAAAGGCGCGCGCCAGCGTTCCTCACCGTCGGGACCATAGGAGATCAGTCCAAAATCGGTAAAGAACGCGAACACGTTCCGGCCATCGGTCGCAATGCTGGGCGACGCCGCGCTGTTAGATTTGTGCAGTTCCTGTTTGCGCGGGCGTGGAGTCTCCCTCCTCCACAGGATCTTGCCTGTCTCGCGCTCCAGGCAAAACACCAGCAACTTCTCGCCATCGACGGCAGTCAAAAAGATGCGGTTCGCGCTCAGCACAGGCGAAGAATGCCCCGGAGGCAAAGATGTCTTCCACACGACGTTCTTCTGGGGACTGAACTCGACAGGCAAATTCCTCGCCGGGGACACGCCGGAAGCGTTATGCCCGCGAAACATCGGCCAGTCCTCTGCCATCGCCGTAGCGGCCATCAAAGCAAAACCTGCCACCGTTGGAACCCACATTCACCCGAGTATAGCCGCATCGAAGTATCCTAGTCATAAGCCTCATGAGTACTTTGACCGCTGCGACAACGAATAGCCTGGAAGCCAGAAAGGCGGAAGCGCGTACGCGTCTCGACGCCTGGACCCAAGAGATGATGGAATGGCATTTCAATCCGGAGACGGGTTGCCCATTCTGGCTGGAGCGCGCGAAAACGCTCTCTTTCGATCCTCGTAAGGACGTCAAGACCTACGACGACCTGGATCTCTTCGGCAATTTTCAGGATGAATGGCTCCGCGGCGGGCCGGTGAGACGCTGGGTGCCGAAGGGTCTGGGAGGCGCGCCGATTTTCGTCTTTGAGACTGGCGGCAGCACGGGAGTGCCAAAATCGCGAATCGCTTCCGAAGATTTCCGGATCGATTACGAGCTTTTCAGTGACACGTTGCCGGACGACGCCTTTCCGAAGGGAGCCAACTGGATTTCCGTCGGCCCCACAGGGCCGCGCCGCCTTCGTCTCGCAGTCGAGCACCTCGCCCAGCACCGCGGCGGCATCTGCTTCCAGCTCGATCTCGACCCTCGCTGGGTCATCAAGCTGATTCGCATGGGTGAGATGCGCATGATGGAGCTGTATAAGCAGCATGTCATCGACCAGGCGCTGACGCTCCTCAAGGCGCATGAAATTCAGTGCATCTTTACAACTCCGAAGCTGCTCGAAGCGCTTTGCGAGAAGATCTCTCTCAAGAAGGCTGGAATCAAAGGTGTCTTCTGCGGCGGCACCGAGATGACCCCGCAATTTCATCGATTCGCCGTCGAAGAGTTGTTGGACGGCATTTACTTCGCTCCCACCTACGGCAACACGCTGATGGGACTCGCTGTTCATAAGCCGCGCCTGGTGGAAGACAATTGGGCGATCATCTATTTCCCGCCCTGCCCGAGAGCGATGATCGAAGTCGTCGATTTTGACGATGCCACGAAACTCGTAGATTACGGTGAGACCGGCCGTGTCCGCCTGACAACTCTGACTAAGGAGTTCTTTATGCCGCGTTTCCTCGAACGTGACGAGTGTGAGCGCGAGCTTCCCTATGGCGACTATGCGTGGGACGGCGTCCGCAACGTTCGCCCGTTCTCCCGCTTTGCAAAGAGCGTCGTCGAAGGAGTCTATTAATGCTTCATATTCCAATTCTTCGTCGCGGCCAGCCTTACCGGAGTGTGGAAATCTCCCGCACTCCCAACATGCGAACGGGCGAACCGTTTGTCGAAATCAGCCAGGCCAACGTAGGGTTGATTCGTCGCGATCTATTGAAGCAGGCGGAATCCCGCGCCGCTCTAGACGCATTCACGACAGCGCAGTTGCTCGATATCTGCCGCCGCGCCGCTGACATCTTCGCCAACGACACGCTTCCGCTTGGCGACACGCCGCAAACTCCGCAGGATTACGTCGAGCAGCTTTCCGCCACAACCGGCCTTCCCTATGTTCTCGTTCGCAACAACATGGCGAAGATTCGCGGAGTCATGGCCGAGATGGAGCAAGTACTTCGAGGCCTCACGCGAGGTGTCAATCTCGAAGTCCTCGATCGTGGATTTTCGGGCGGCCTCAGCTACTTCCCCCGAGCTCATACTCTCGGCGTTGTTCTTCCCAGCAATTCGCCCGGCGTGCATTCCCTCTGGATTCCCGCGATCGCGCTGAAGACCTCTCTCGTCCTCAAGCCTGGGCAGCGCTGAGCCGTGGACACCTTTCCGAGTGATCCAGGCGCTCATCAAAGCGGGCGCGCCGCCTGAGGCGTTTCATTTCTATCCTTCGGACCATGCGGGAGCCGCTGAGATTCTCCGTGGCAGCGGTCGTGGAATGGTCTTCGGTGACGTCTCGACAACCAAGCTCTATGCGAGCGATCCGCGCATCGAGATTCACGGTCCCGGCTTCAGCAAAGTTCTTCTAGGGGACGATGAGGCCGACAATTGGGAGCAACACATCGATGTGATTGCCGCATCCATCGCCGACAACTCCGGCCGCTCTTGCGTCAATGCGTCGGGCGTTTGGACACCGCGGCACGCAGCCGCTATTGCCGATGCTCTTGCGGACAAGCTATCTGCGATCCAGCCCAAGCCTGCGGACGATCCCGCCGCACAGCTTGCTCCTTTTGCGGACCCCAACGTAGCGAGACGAATATCCGCGATGATCGACGACGGGCTGACCGACCCCGGCGCCCGGGAAGCGACGCAACGCCCTGCCCGTGTCGCCGAACTTGGAAAGTGCACTTACCTGCTGCCTTCCATCGTGCACTGCGAATCGCCTGAGCACACACTCGCGAATCGTGAGTTCCTGTTTCCGTTCGCCGCTGTGGTCGAGTGCCCGCAGTCGGAAATGGTTCGAGCGCATCGGGCCTTCCCTCGTCGTTACCGCCATTACGAAAGATGAAAACTTCAAACGGCAGCTACTCAACTCGCCGCATGTCGGTCGATTGAACTTCGGTCCGCATTGCGACAAATCGAATTAGCTGGGATCAGCCGCACGAGGGCAATCTCTTCGAACACCTCTACGCGCGGCGGGCCTTCCAAGTGGCGTAGATGCGCATCGTATCGCTGACAGCCGGCGCCGCGGGAATGTACTGCGGCACGTGTCTGCGCGATAACTCGCTTGCGCGCGAACTCATACGCCAGGGGCATGATGTTTTACTCGTTCCGATGTACACGCCCACGCTGACAGACGATGAGAATGTCAGCTCGGACCGGATTTTCTTCGGCGGCATCAGCGTCTATCTTCAGCAGCATTATCCGATTTTCCGTAAGTTGCCGTCGTTCTTCGACAAGCTGTGGGATTCGGAGTGGGCTCTTAAGCTCGCGACCAAAGACTCCATTTCCGTCGACCCCAAAATGCTCGGCGAAATGACGGCTTCAATGCTGCGCGGTGAGAAGGGGTATCAGGCAAGAGAGATCCGTAAACTTGTCGACTGGCTCGTGAAAGAACCCCGCCCCGATGTCATCGACTTGCCCTACACGCTGTTGATCGCTCTAGCCGAACCTCTTAAGAGGGCTCTAAAGTGTCCGATAACCTGCACGCTGCAAGGCGAAGATCTCTTTCTAGAGGGCCTGCCGGGACCATGGCGCACTGAGTGCCTGCGGCTGATCCGAGACAACCTCCGGCACGTCGATCGCTTCATCGCAGTCAGCGCCTACTACGCCGGCTTCATGTCCGAGTATCTGGATATCGAGCACGATCGTATCGAGGTCGCCCCTCTCGGCATTTCGCTCGAAGGACACAGTCCAGTCGCCCAGAACGTATGAAGGCCCTCTGCGAGTCGGTTACTTCGCGCGCATAGCACCTGAGAAAGGTCTGCACATCCTCTGCGAGGCGGTGGCGCTGATGAAGGAGCCAGCCGAGTTGCGCGCCGCAGGGTATCTTCCGCCCGAGCATGCAAACTACCTGCGTACTCTCGAGAATCAATTTGGCTTGAAGTACGAAGGTTCCCCGGATCGTTCCGGCAAGATCAAGTTTCTTCAATCGATCGACGTATTCTCCATGCCCAGCCCTTACGCCGACCCCAAAGGTCTATCGCTTCTGGAGGCGATGGCCAATGGTGTTCCCGTCGTGCAGCCGAGCCGTGGCGCATTCCCCGAAATCGTCGGCAAGACACGTGGCGGAGTGCTGTACGAACCCGACGAAGCGAAGATCCTTGCAGCGGCCTTAGACGAGCTCGCGTCGAAATCGTGATCGGCTCCGGGAGCTGAGCGAGCATGCGGCCGAAGGCGTCCGAACCCGCTACAGCATCGCGCAAATGGCAACTCGCACCGCCGAGATTTACCAATCTGTCAGCCAGGGAGCTGCCGTTGCTCAAAGCTGAGAACGTGACCAAGCGGTATGAAACTGCCGCCGGTCCCGTCGAGGTGCTGCAGAGCGCAAATCTGACGCTCGACCAAGGCGAAGCCGCCGCCATCATGGGACCGTCGGGCAGCGGCAAGAGTACTCTTCTCTATCTGCTTGGCGCATTGGATACGCCCACAAGCGGGACCATCACATTGCAAGGCTCAAACCTTGGCGTGCTCGGCGACAACGAAGCGGCTGCATTTCGCAACCAGCACATCGGCTTCGTTTTCCAGGATCATGCGCTGCTGCCGCAATGCACAGTGCTCGAGAACGTGCTGGTGCCGACGCTGGTGGCGCCAGAAGGACCATATAACACCAGGGCGCGCGCGCTGCTCGATCGCGTCGGTCTTTCGCATCGGCTCGATCATTTCCCTGCGCAACTTTCGGGAGGCGAAAAACAACGCGCTGCGATCGCCCGAGCGTTGATTCGCGAGCCCCAAGTGCTCCTTTGCGACGAACCCACCGGCAATCTCGATCGCAACTCAGCCAATACCGTGGCAGATCTGCTACTCGAGCTTCACGCGGCGCAAAAAACCATTCTCGTGGTCGTCACGCATAGCAGTGAGCTCGCTTCACGCATGCCGCAGCGCTACGAATTGATCGACCGGAGGTTGGAACGAGTCTGACAATTCCGAGTCTCGCCGTTAGCGGTCTGCGACACTATAGACGCACGAACCTTGCCGCTGCCGCCGGCATTGCAATTGCAGTAGCGGTGTTGGCCGGCGCTTATAACGTCGGCGAATCGGTACGTGCGAGCCTGCGCAATCTCGCGTTGTCTCGGCTCGGGTCGACGCAGTACGCCGTCACATCGAACACTTCCTTTCGCGAAGACCTGCTGCCTGAAGCGCCCCTCATCGCGCTTGAGGCAGTAGTCACGCACGACGATTCCGGCCGCCGCGCTTCCCGCGTCGCTCTTTACGCTGTCGACAAGCGCTTCTGGCAGTTTCATCAGCGAGCCGTCGAGCCTCCCGATCGCAATCAATTTCTTCTCAGTGAAGCCTTGGCTAGCGAGCTTTCGGCGAAGGCCGGCGATAATATCCTGGTCCGCGTTGCGCGCGCCTCCGATATTCCAACCGAGTCCCTGCATGGCCGTAAGGACGATCCCGGCCGTACCGTTCGGGGTGTTGCGCGTGAAGTGATCTCGCGCGCAGCGATGGGTGAGTTCTCGCTGCGACCGCAACAGGGCGCAGTACGCGCGATCTTCGTCAATCTCGACCGCTTTCAACGTGACCTAGAGATGGACGGGCGAGTGAATGTTGCTCTTACGAAAGACAACCCTGAGCAGACCGTCAAGACGAAAGCCACACTCGACGACATCGGCATCCGGCTGCACGATGGGATGGTCGAACACGCCAGCATGATGCTGGACGACTCGCTAGTCGACGCCATTCGCAAAGCCGACCCACAGGCGCAGCCCGCGCTTACTTATCTCGCAAATTCGATTCGTATCAATGGCCGTGAGATCCCCTATTCCGTCGCCACGGCAATGAATCGACCGGAACTTGCTTCCGATGATCAGATCGTCTTGAATGAGTGGGCAGCGCGGGACCTGGGAGCGAAACCCGGCGACACCGTCACGCTCGAATACTACGTCTGGGATCCCAGCGGTAAGCTCATCACAAAGACCGCGACGTTCCAAAATGCAGGAGCTGTGCCGATCGAAGATTGGCAGCGTCATTTGTCGCCGGAGTACCCCGGAATCTCTGACGCCCCGACGATCTCCGATTGGGATCCACCTTTCCCAATGGACCTCAGTCGGATTCGCAAGGCCGACGAGGAGTATTGGAATCGCTATCGCGCAACGCCAAAGGCCTTCATCACGCTGAACGCAGGTCAAAGGTTGTGGCGATCGCGATATGGCGCTGTTACCGGCATGCGCAGTAACGCGACACCCGAAATGCTTCGAGCGAGCCTCGATCCCCTGAGCATTCTAAGTGTTCAAAACGTTCGCCAAGCTAGTCTTCAAGCATCGAGTGGCGCGACTGACTTCGGCGAATACTTTCTTTACTTCAGTTTCTTCCTCGTCGTGTCCGCGTTGCTTCTCGCGGGCATGTTCTTTCGCTTCGGCATTGAACAACGCCTGGCAGAGATAGCAACGCTGCGCGCTGTCGGATGGCCCATCGCCAGCATCCGCAAGCTACTGCTCATAGAGTCTTTGATCGTCGCGGCCGTGGGTAGCACCGTGGGGTCGATTGCAGCATTTCTCTACAGCAAAATGATTCTCTACGCGCTTAAGACGTGGTGGATCGATGCTGTCGGCACTCGTGACCTCGAGATGGTTTTCTCGCCGGTCAGCGTATTGCTCGGAATCTTCGGCGGTCTTCTGATGGCTGCAATTGTCATCTACGGCACTCTGCGATTAATCGGTAAACGCGCAGTCCGTGAAAGCGCGCTGCGAAAGACGCGAGCATATATCTATTCGGTCGTCCTGGCCGTCTTGGGATTGCTCATGTTGGCCGTCGGAGGCGCAGGCGGATTTTTTGGCGCAGGGGCCTTGCTTCTTGCAGCAATCCTCGTGTGGATCTTCGGTCGCTTGAAGCATGCAAGCGGCAATATCGCAAGCGTCCCGGCTCTCGGTATTCGCTACTCGGCCCATCGACCAGGGCGCGCCGTTCTCTGCATCGCGCTCATCGCCTCGGCGACATTCCTCATCGTTGCCGTCGACTCCTTCCGTCGCAGTGGCGCCCAAGCGGAGGGCGGCTATCGCTATTTTGCCGAGTCCGCGATTCCCATTTTCTACGATCCGAATGTTCCCGAAGGCAAGCAGGCGCTGAATCTCAACGTCGACGCGAAGTGGCTGTCCTTTCGTCTTCGACCTGGCGATGACGCGAGTTGCTTGAATCTCTATCAGCCGCAGAACCCGCGCGTCATAGGCGCGCCCGCATCCTGGATAACTCTCGAGCCTCAGTCCGACGGTACGATCCCGGCCGCAGTCGATGCGAACACGTTGATGTACGTTCTGCACAAGAAGCTGGGAGATGTTCTAACCGTCGGCAATGGGCGACTGAAGTTCGTGCGGACACTACACGACACCGTTTTCCAAAGCGAGATCATCATCGGAAATGCAGACTTCCAGAAAGCGTATCCGGAAGAGCAAGGCTTCCGAGTATTCTTAGTCGATGCGCCGCCGGGAGCCGATGCCCAGCTTGAGACTGCTCTCGCCGATTACGGCTTCGATGCTACAAGCGTTTCCGATCGAATCGCAGCATTTCATCGCGTCGAGAATACCTACCTGTCGACATTCCAGACGTTGGGCGCGCTTGGACTTCTCTTGGGAACGATTGGCCTGGCAGCGGTTATCTTGCGCAATATTTTTGAACGCCGCCGTGAATTGGGGCTTCTCCGCGCGGCCGGTTTTAACGCTCAGCATTTATCGAGAATGATCATCGCCGAGAACGTTTTTCTGCTTCTTGCCGGTCTCGGAGCAGGAGCCGTCACTGCCAGCATCGCCGTCGTTCCGACAGTGTTGGAGCGAGGCGGGACACCTCCATGGCTAACATTAATCGGGCTGCTTTGCACGGTACTCTTGGTTGGTATTGTCACTTCCTTGATAGCGATTCGATCGACCGCTAATGCGCCGATTATCAGCGCGCTTCGGTCAGAGTGACTCAGTTCCACGTCCAGAGCGCTAATGACGAGACGTCCTTGATGAATACTCGATCGCCGGAAATCACCGGCTGAGCCCACGTCGGCGCCTCGGCAACGATGTATCGCTTCAATGGTTCGAACTTTACATCGCTGCTGTTCGCAACAATCAATTCAGCGTCGTCATTGAGTAGGAAGAGCAAATCGTTCGCCTTGACGATCGCCGTGTTCGTCGCTTCCCGCGGCTCACCCAACCAAAGAATCTTACCCGTCTTGGCATCGAGCGCGAAGAACCGGCCGCTTGCCATGTGAGACAAGCCAAACAGTGTGTCGCCAACGAGCACTGGGTTGCTCATGTACATTGAGACTGCCTTCGTCTCCCACGCAGTCTCACTCGTCCACTTACCATTCTGGTTTCTAAGTCGTATCGCAGCGACGCCGGAATTGTGACCGCTCACAAGAAGAGTTTCGCCATGTTGAACCGGCGTAATGATTGGCATGTCCGGAGCCCATGCGTGTCCCCAAAGCAGCGATCCGTCTTCGACAGAGAGACCAACCAGGCTCTTCTGTGTGGTCGCTACGATCTGGTTCGTCCCCCTAATCTCAACAAGGATCGGAGATGCGTAGGCGCCACCATCCGCAGCGGTCCACCTGACTTTCCCGGTGTTCGCGTCGAATGCCGTTAAAGGACCATAGTTTCCCGGATGAGTAAAGATCAAGTCCTTGTGGCCGAGCGGTGAAGCGGCCATTCCGAAATACGGTGTTTCAGCCGGCGCTGCAGTCTGCCATAAAAGCTTCCCGTTCGAAGCTTCAAACGCCGTTACGATCCCACTGATTCCGACCGTGTATAAATTGCCGTTGTGAAACAGAGGAGTTGCCTTGGGACCGGCGCCGTGGGCGCGCGTAGGTGGAGATGCCTGATAAGGCGCTGAATAGGGCGTCTGCCACTTGACTTTACCGGTCGCGGCGTCGAGCGCGATCATCACTTCATCGCCCTCGCGTCGTGTGAATACATAAACGTGGGCGCCAACAACGATTGGTGTTGCGTAACCTTCTCCCACCTCAACTTTCCATCTGCGAGTCAGAGTCTCGGGCCACGATTTCGGCTTGGAGAATGCGCTCTCTGAGCCGTCGCGCGCTTTCCCGCGCCACTGCGGATAATCTGTCGGTAAGCTTTGGCAGAGGGCGATCGACGCGACAAGGCCGATTCTCAATGGGGAGCCTGTGTTCACGAACGTTGCAGGCGCCTTGTTTTCGCCACCAGATAGATTGCCGGAGTTACCAAGGCAAGAACCAGCGGCCAACCGGGCGCTCGCATTGGCCACCGAAACCACTGCTGCCCAACCATGGCACTCAACGTCACAAGCGCGGATGTGCAAAGAATTGTTCCCATGTGGAAAGGAAAGTGAGCCAACGCGAGTCCGGCGCGCATGCCCCATAGAGCTGGAAACAATACAAGCATTGTCAGGACGATCAACGGAAAGATTACGCTATAAAACACGAGTGAAAATACGGCCTCGTGTCCCTGCCCACGAAGCTGTGGCACGCTAATAATTCCTCTTACCACTAGCATCAGGCAGAACATGGCTGCAATGACTGGAATCGCGCGGCGTGAGAGAACTCCCAGCATCAGACCGCATGTCCAGGAGCAGCAAAACAGCGTTGAATAGTGCTTGGCTGTGATGAAGCTGTGATGGATGAGATCAAGCCGGAACGCTTGGTTCGTAACATAGGTCCACGTCCAGTTGTTCGCGTACATCCAGATGGGGATGGCAGTGCCGTCAGCGACCCAAGTCGCTACACCGCTCAGCATCCAACCGAACGGTACAACAAGTCCGACGAAGGTCAGCCACAGCTTCCAATCGGTCCACAACGCTGCCTGACGTCGAGCGAACAAACCGGCAACGTCAACGTCGTAAAGCGCATATGTTGCTGTCTCACCCGACTCGGCGATATCCCCACGTACTACGATTCGCTCAGCCGGCTCGAACGTCCGGCAGACGATGTCCACAAGCCACCAGCAGATTTGAGTCATCTAACCCGCCTTGATTGGCTTCCTTGACCAATGAACACCACGGCTAACTTTCGTCACCGCCGTGTAGAAGGCCGTTGCCGCTTCGATACCCTTTTCATTGACTCGGACCATTCGCTTGGCCCGACCGCCCCTTTGCGATGTTGCCTCACCCATCCATGTGGTGACCAAGCCCTTGGCTTCCAAACGATCCAAGGTTGTGTAGAGCGCCCCAATCGAACAACGCCGTTCCGTTGTCTGCTCGATCTCCTGCCGTATGGCCGCTCCGTAAGCATCCTCGCCAAGACGAACGGCCGCGGTGATCAACAGGTACTCGAACTCGCCAAGCATGATTACTATCACATTGTGATATTAATCGTCTTTGGTGTCAACGATGAAATTATTCGGACCGCAACATTTTGGCTGGATCGATCCGTACCGCCCTAATTGCTGCCGGCAGAGCGGCTAACAGCGCAGCAACAAGAATCGTTATAGATGGAAGCGCAAGAACGCCGAACTCGGTCGGCTTGACTTGGTACAACAGCTTCTCAAGAAAGCGCGCCGAAGCTACGCCCAATGCAAGCCCGACGAGCCCCCCGGCAATCACCATCGCGAGCACGTTCACGGTCACAAGTCGGACAATGCCGCCCGCCTGAGCTCCGATCGCCATGCGAATACCGATCTCGCGACGTCTCTGCAGCACCGAGTATTCAAACACGCCGTAAAGGCCGACACCCGCAAGCGAGAGCGCTACAAACGAAAAGAAGATCGCCAACGTCGCCAGCAGCCGCTCGCGAACGGTATGCGATTCTTTCAGCTCTTTCTGTGTGCGTATGTTGCTAACGCGAAATCCGGCACGCGCTCGCGCTACATCTTGACGAAGTATCGGGGCCAGAGCCAGCGGGTCTCGATTCGACGTGCGCACGATGAAAGTCGCGCGATCATAAAGACGGGGTGCGCCATTGCTTTCGATCCATTGAAACGGCACGTAGACTGTCGGAATAATTCGGTCGCGCATATTCTGGTAGCGCGCATCATGGACCAAGCCGACTATCTGAAAACGAAGTCGTTTCCCGTCGCCTTCAACTTTCTCGAATTGTTTGCCAACCGGGTTCAATCCGCCAAAGTGTTGCTTCGCGAAAGTTTCGTTGACTATTGCAGCGCCTGGATACGTATCACTAGCGTGAAAGTCTCTGCCGGCGACGAATGGAATCTTCATCAAGTCGACCCATCCGGGTGACACATGTAGGAAATGGTTTCGGATTTCCTCTGGAGGAGTTCCATCCGTTGAGACGAACCCGTTCATCGCATTCCCGACGAGTAGCGCCCATCGCGACAAGGCAACTGCTTCGACTCCGGGCGTCTGGCGCAAATGCTGACCGACCAATTCCCAATATCCTGAGGATTGAGGGCTTCGTACGACCGTTTCCAGCGTGAGTAACCTGTCCGCCGAAAACCCGGTGGGTTGGTTCGCCAGCCGGTCAAAGGTAGCAAAGAACAAGCCGCCCACAAAGAGCACAAGAATACAAAAAGACACCTGCCCTGCGATCAGACCATGCATTAAGCGACGGCGCGAATGCGGATCGTGACCACCTTTCAGCGCGCTCGCAGGCTTAACGGCCGAGGCGCGAAGCGCCGGAAGCAAGCCGAACAGAAACGTTACACCGAGCCCGAGAGCCAATCCGAACCCCAATACGCGCCAATCGAACGGAAGGGATAACCGCGCAGGATAGTCGGGCCGGTCGATCATCCTGACAACGAGCGGCGCCGACCACCGTGCGAACAAAGCTCCAAGAACAGTCGAAAGCAATACGATCCAGGCGCTTTCGACGAGCACGAGTTGCACAAGACGCCATCTGCCCGCGCCGATGGAAATTCGTAGCGCCATCTCACGCGATCGTGCGGCAGCGTGCGCAGTCATCAGATTCGCGACGTTCGCGCACGCTATCAACAGCACAAGCGCAACCAGTACGCCGAGAGCGGCGAGCGGTTGGCGATACTCTTTCTGCATATCGGAGACTCCCGCGGCCGCGGGCTCCAACAGAAGCGATTCATTGAGAAATCTATCGATGAACAGCTTGGGTCTACCAGTGAAACCTTTGGCCTGCTCCGCACGAAAGGCTCGAAACACCGCCTGCAATCGATCGTGAACCGGCTCGACTGCAAACCCTGGCTTCATCCAGACAAGAGTTCGAAACCAACTTGTTTCTGTGCTGTCGATTGCGCTGGCATTCATCATCGTCGGCAGGAAGATATCCGTCACGCTTCCGGGCTCAACGCCAGTAAATCGTTCCTGTGCGACGCCGATGATCTCGTAGAGATCCGCCCCGATTCGAAACGTACGCCCAACCACTTTGGGATCCCTTCCAAATCGGCGTGTCCAGTAGTCATGAGAGAGTATGGCGTAAGGATGCGCGCCCGGCCGTACATCGTCAGCTTCTGCGAACAAGCGTCCCAGCGCCGGACGAATCCCGAAGGAATCGAACATCCATCCGGAGACATACTGGCGATAAGCCCGTTCCATTTCCTGATCCGATCCGTACGTAACATCGATCGGCCGGCTGTATGCGTACGAAACGGCAATTAACTCAGCGCGATCCTTCACCGCGGCGCGCATTTGACGGAACAACGGATACTCGTAGCTGTCGCTTGTCCTCGGGTTGCCGTCCGGTCCGATACCTTCACGAAACAGAGCATGCAATCGCTCGGGCTCCGCTATTGGCAAAGGCCGTAGCAATAGTGCGTCGATAATCTGAAACGCCGCCGTGCATGCTCCGATCGCAAGCCCCAGGGACAATATCGCAGCAGCAGACACGACGCCTCTGTTCCGGAGTTGCCGCCAGCCGAAAACGATATCGGCGCGAAACGAATCGAGCCAGACCATTACTGATGTCCTACCATAGAGACGTCCAGGCTTCGAAGCAGTTAGTGACGGATCGACAAATTGACCAGGCGCGACTTTCTTTACCCATCGTCGGCCGCATTATTTCAAACTTCGCCACGGCCGAAATCTCGTTTTTCTTTCTTCGCGGACGATCAACGCAGAAACACTCTTGGATGCGGCGGCAATAACATCATCCAAACTCCCGCGAGCCGAAGCGAGGAGGCGCCGGCGAGTCACAGCCTTTGCATGCAAAAGCCATTTGTAACAGATCTTGACTTGTAGTTCGCTCGCGTGTTAACGTTCTCAACCGTTGCATCTTACGCAACGACGATTGCGATTGACGAGGACGGTGCATTGCTGAAAAGTCTGAATCGAACGGCGAAAAAAGCTCCTTTAGAAACGCCCTCCATCCAGAGTCTCGACCGAGGATTATTTATTTTGGAAACCGTCGCCGGATCCGCCGACCCGGTTCCATTAGGACAGTTGACCGACCTAATGGGCATCGATCGAAGCAGCGTCTTCCGGCTCGCAAATACTCTTAAGCGCCGTGGATTCCTGGCCAACCCGAATGGTCGTAAGGACTATGTTCTTGGACCCTCCATCTGGCGACTCTCACGAAAGTACGACTGGAGCAGAACGCTGATCACGCTCTGCCACGAGCGCCTGAAAATGCTCGCGATCAAGACAGGTGAAACTGCGCACTTGGCAGTCAAAGAGGGCAAGCAGGCGCTATTTATCGACCACCATGCCTCGACGAATCAGATCATAGTGGTCTCCGGGCAGACGGGCGAACTCATGCCGCTATATTGCACGGCTCACGGAAAGGCGCTGCTCGCGGACTTCGGCTTGAACGAACTCCGGACGCTATACGGCTCAACTCCACTTCAGCAGCACACAAGCCGGACAATCACGTCACTCGAGCAACTTGCCAAAGCCTGCGCCAAGATCAGAGCCGACGGATTCGCGATTGACGATGTTGAGTTTCAAGAGGGTGTTCGTTGCCTCGCCGCTCCCATTCGCGACAAAGACGGAACCATCGTCGCCTCGATAGGAATCTCGGCGCCACTTACGCGCTTTCCTCGTGAACGCTGTTTGCTCTCAGCGCGCCATGTCTCCGACACGGCGAACGAGATCAGCGCTATTCTCAGCGCGGACGCTTGACTTAGGCCCAGTGCTTCGATACGATTCCGTTCGGATTGCCGCACATACCATTGCGCTATACGCAATGGTAGAAGTAACACCGGATAGGAATGCAAAACGTTATGACTCTACGTCGCGTTATACCCGTCCTCCTGACTTTCGCAATCGCAGTCGATACGGATGCGCAAACGCAAAGTGTCCCACCGGGTTCGGCATCCGTCCGAGTCTCCGGATCGAGTCTCGGACGCATACGCCTGGGAGCCGCCGATCCAGCCATCTGGTTCGGATGGCGGATCGGGGTCAAAGCGACTGCGTTCCGGCAGATGACCTTTTCCGACGCCGCAGCCAAAGCCGACGCGCTTGGCTTGGCGAGCATCGAAGGTTCTGACTCACAGAAAGTCAGCCACGAGATTCCGAAGCCTCTCGACTTCCGGTTGCAAACCGGCGAAAGGGCGGCGATTAACAACAGATTGCGCGATCTGAATGTGAATGTGCCCGCCTATCAAGTCGAAAAGATCGGCACAGATGATAACTCCAGGCGCGCAGTTTTTGACTTCGCGAAGAGTTTAAGCGCCCAAAGTATCGTCTGTTCACCCGATCCGGGGCGGCTCGAGGAACTCGACAAGCTTGCCAATGAATACGGCATCAACATCGCGATTCGAATGGGCTCACGGAAAGACACACCCGAGTACGCGGACCCGAAAAGCGTATCAGCACTGCTCCAACATCGAAGTAAACGTATCGGTGTCAGCGTCGATCTCCATGCGTGGACACAGGAAGGCATTAAGCCCAAAGACGGCCTCGCGCTGTTGAAGGATCGAGTCCTTGTCTTGAACGTTCGGGCGATGGGCAACGAAGCCGCGGGACTCGATCAATTCTTCCTTGATGTATATCGCCTCGAACTGAAACCTCTGTTCATCACGATCGAACCCACCGGCGCTTCAGACGTATTCGCCGATCTGCTGCGTTCCGTGGCGGCATTCGAGAAGATCCTGCAACCCGCGATGATGGCCCGGGTTGCTCAGATGGCAGATTCTCCGCAGGGCGCCATTCGCGGCCCGGAAAAGCTATCCCAGGAAGTACGCGGAAAAATCGAAGCGGCAGTTCCCGCGCGCGCAATCTCAGAGCCGAAGAAGCCGAGGAAGCTGCTTGTCATGGACTTGAACATGTATTCAGGTCACGGCACCATCCCACACGGCAACCTCTTACTGGAAGTGCTGGGTAAAAAGACTGGGGCGTTCGAAGCTGTGTTTAGTAACGATCTGAACAATCTCAAGTACCCCAAAATCCGGCAGTTCGACGCAGTGTTTCTCAACAGCATGGCGGGCATGATGTTCCAGGATCCTGCGGCGCGGGATGGCCTGATCCGTTATGTTCGCGAGGGCGGCGGACTTGGCGGCGTGCATGCGACAACATACGCCGCGATGGACTGGCCGGAATTCACCGAAATGATCGGCGCTGGCGCAGGCGAACACCGTACAGAAAAACAAGTCCTAAAAGTTGATGATCCGAAAGCCCTCTCAACGCAGCATTCAAGGAGAGCTCGTTCGAGCACACAGACGAGTTCTATCACTTTCCCGCCAGCGCTCCCTACTCACGAGACAAACTGCACGTTCTTCTGAGCATCGACGTCGAAAAGTCGGACATGGCGACCTCTGGCCGGATGTGCGCGAAATGTACTCGGCCCGATCATGACTATGGAATGAGTTGGATCAGAAGCTATGGCAAAGGGCGCGTTTTCATCACACCTCTGGGTCATACCGACATATTGTTCACGACACCTGCCTGGGTGCACCACATCTTTGCGGGTGTACAGTTCATTCTTGGCGATCTTGAGGCAGACACGACTCCTAGCGCCAAACTCACAAGCGAGAGCAAGTAATTGGATATTTTCGTGAAAGCATATCCCTTCGTTCGTGGACTCCTGCTAGTGCTCCTCATCGGCGCCATCATCGACGCCGCGGCGCCTGCCCTGAAGAAGCCCTACACAACATGGAGCGATTATGGCGGCGCAGCCGACTCGATGCAGTACTCGGCCCTCACCCAGATCAACAAAAACAATGTAAAGCAGCTCAAGCTTGCCTGGTCTTTCTTTGCGCCGGGTCCGGCCGGCCGCTTCGCCTTCAGTCCGCTCATTGTCGACGACGTAATGTATGTCGTCGGTACGGATAACGTCATTCACGCGTTGAATGCTGCCACTGGCAAACAGATCTGGGCACACCCGGTCGAAGGCGCGCCGACTAATCGCGGCTTCAATTACTGGGAAAGTAAGGATCGTTCCGATCGACGGATCATATTCTGCGCCAACAATTATCTACAGGAGATCAATGCTAAGACCGGTGTGACGATCAATACGTTCGGTAATGACGGACGAGTCGATCTCCGCAAAGCGATTCCGCGTGTCGGTCAAAGCGGCACACCAGGTCGTGTCTTTGAGAACCTGATCATTCTAGGCTCTGCAGTCGGGGAAGGATACGGTTCGGCTCCTGGCCATCTCGCCGCTTATGATGTTCGAACGGGAAAGCTAGCATGGCTGTTCCACACGATTCCACAGCCAGGCCAGTTCGGTTACGATACGTGGCCCAAGGATGCGTACAAGTACATCGGCGGCGTCAATGCATGGGGCGAGATATCGGTCGATGAGAAGCGCGGCATAGTCTATTTCCCTCTGGGTTCGCCGACATATGACTTCTATGGAGCGGATCGCAAAGGCGCCAATTTATTCGGCAATTGCCTGCTCGCTCTCGATGCCCGGACCGGAAAACGCCTGTGGCACTTTCAAACGGTCCACCACGATCTCTGGGATTACGACTTAACGACTGCTCCGAAGCTTCTGACGATTCGTCACAACGGTAAGCCTGTAGATGTCGTGGCGCAGGCAACCAAGTTCGGTCTTCTGTACGTCTTCAACCGCGTAACAGGCGAACCAATCTGGCCAGTTGAGGAACGACCGGTTCCGAAGAGCGATGTGCCCGGTGAGGAGTCGTTCCCCACGCAGCCATTTCCCACGAAGCCCCCTCCGTTCGCGCGATTGAAGTTCTCCGTCGACGAGATCAATCCGTATGTAGATGACGCAGAACGCGAGCGTCTCAAAGGAATTCTGCTGGCCGCTCGCAACGAAGGCGTGTTCACTCCACCCAGCACCGGCGACCAGATATCGGTTCCTGGCGAGCTTGGCGGGACTAACTGGGGAGGAACCGCCGCCGATCCTAAGACCGGCATGTTGTACGTACGGACAATCGATGCGCCCGCGATCCATCGATTAGGCCAAACATCGCCGCAGCAACAGCAGCGACTCGAGGGTGGAACTCTGGAGCAGCGAGGCGCAGCGTTATACATGCAACACTGCGTTACCTGTCATGGGCCGGATCGCACTGGGCTCCCGTCTCCTGCTTCGATCGGAACAGATCGTTTTAAGTCAATCGTTCGAGGAGGACGAGCTCAGATGCCTCCTTTCCCGTCAAGCTTGTTACCTGAGCAGAACCTCGACGCTTTGATCGGGTATCTCATCAATCCACCCGCCGGCACCGCTCCAACGCCTACCCGGAGTGGAACTCCGCCGCCTCCACCGCCCGATGGCCAGACACGCTATTACGGCCAGTTCGGCAACCTGATGCATGCGAGCAACGGGCTTCCCGTCATAGGTCCACCTTGGTCGGAACTGGTTGCTTACGACCTCAACGAAGGATCAATCAAGTGGCGTGTTCCGCTGGGAACAGTCTCCACTCTGGCAGCCAAGGGCATAAAGAACACGGGCAGTTATCGACCCAGCCGAAATGGTCCCGTCGTGACGGCAGGCGGACTGATCTTCATCGGCACCGCATCGGATCGCATGCTCCGCGCGTACGACAAAAACACTGGAGAGTCTCTCTGGGAAACGGAGATCGAAGCCAATCCGGATGGGATACCGGCGGTGTATGAAGTTAGTGGACGTCAATACGTGGCGTTCTTCGCAGGGTCATTTCGCTCATACCGCGGCGACCTCGCTTGGAAAGCAGGCAAGCCCGAAGCCCAAGGCTACTATGTATATGCGCTACCGAAGAGCGTAAAGAGTTCAAAGCAATAAAATGACGGCCTGGCGTTCGTGGTTGTACCTCTGCGTAGGCTCAGGACTTCTGATCGCGGCGATTGCGAAGAAACCGTACACCACTTGGCGCGATTACGCGGGCGGAGCCGACTCGATGCAATACTCGGCTCTCAAGCAGATCAATAAATCGAATGTCAGCCGCCTCGAATTAGCATGGTCCTACCTTGTTCCGGGATCGGGCGGACGCTTCGGCTTTAATCCCGTCATCGTCGATGGCGTCATGTATGTTCTCGGCGGCGATCGCGCAATCGTAGCCCTCGACGCAGCAACGGGCAAGCAGATCTGGTCCCATCCAGTCGACGGCAATCCAACCGATCGAGGTATTAACTATTGGGAAAGCAAGGATCGCTCGGACAGGAGGCTGATCTTTGCTGCGAATAACTATCTACAACAGATCAATGCCGGCACTGGCCTTACCATCAACACGTTCGGTAATGACGGTCGTGTGGATCTCCGAGAGGGCCTTGGACGAGATCCAAAAAGCATTCGGAACATCCAAAGCGGAACGCCAGGTCGCGTATTCGAGAACCTGATCCTCACAGGGTCAGCGCCCGGAGAGGGTTACGGCTCCGCCCCCGGTCATATTCGCGCGTACGATGTGATCTCCGGAAAGCTCGTTTGGCATTCCACACGATTCCACAACCCGGCGAGTATGGCTACGACACCTGGCCGGCGGAAGCATACAAATACGTTGGGGGAGCCAACGTCTGGGGAGAAATCTCGATTGACGAAAAGAGAGGCATCGGCTACTTTCCGACAGGATCTCCCACCTATGATTTTTACGGCGCTGATCGCAAAGGCGCGAACCTCTTCGGCAATTGTCTCCTCGCTCTGGACCTCCGCACCGGCAAGCGATTGTGGCACTTTCAAACTGTTCATCATGACCTTTGGGACTATGACCTCACAACTTCTCCGAAGCTGTTGACCGTGCGCCATAAGGGCAAGACGATCGACATCGTAGCTCAGCCAACGAAGTTCGGATTTATATACGTATTCAATCGCATCACCGGCGAACCTCTATGGCCCATCGAGGAACGGCCTGTGCCTAAGAGCGATGTGCCTGGCGAAGAGAGTTACCCGACACAACCTTTCCCAACCAGGCCGGCTCCGTATTCCAGGCAGAGATTCACGGTTGACGACCTCAATCCCCACGTGGAACCATCAGAGCGCGAGCGTTTGCGCGACATCCTGCTGAAGGCGCGTAATGAGGGGTTATTCACACCACCGTCGCTTCGTAACACAATCATCTTTCCTGGTGAGCTCGGCGGTACAAATTGGGGTGGAGTCGCTGCAGACCCTACCGCTGGTGTGATCTACGTGCGTTCTATCGATGCTCCGACGATGCATATCATGTCGTTGCGGCAACCCGGGCCGGCCTCCGAAGGCGGAACGCCGGAACAGCAGGGCCGCGCCTTATACATAGTCAACTGCGACACATGCCATGGAGCAGACCGTACAGGCGTGACTTCTCCCAAGGAACTCGGGACCGAACGTTTCCGAAATCTTCTGCGAAGAGGCCGCGGACAAATGCCTGCCTTCCCGCACTTAACAACACAGAATGTCGATGCTCTATCGGCCTACCTGATGAATCCGTCAGCTGGAGAGCCACCGCCGCGTCGGGGGCCACCGCCACCTCCACCGCCCGTGGGGCAGGTCCGCTACTACACGCCCTTTGGAACGCTAAACGCGAGCAACGGCCTTCCGGCGATCGGTCCTCCGTGGTCCCAATTGACCGCATACGATCTCAACGAAGGAACCATAAAATGGCAGGTCCCACTCGGGCAGGTCGCTTCGCTCGCCGAGAAGGGCATCCGAAACACTGGCAGCTATCATCCAACGCGCAACGGTGTGGTCGCGACAGCGGGTGGCTTGCTCTTCGTGGGAACCTGGTCCGATCGCACAATTCGCGTCTACGACAAGGACACTGGGGCCGTTCTCTGGGAAAAAGAATTGGACTCGAATCCCGAAGGAATTCCGTCGGTCTACGAAGTGCACGGTCGACAGTACGTAGTCTTCTGCACACGCGCGGGAAGGGTCTTCGATAACATCGGCGCTGCGTCCATCGCCTGGACGCCTGGGAAACCGGAAGCGCAAGGATACTACGCATTCGCCTTACCTGCTGCTCTAATCAAGAAATGAAGGAGACCTGGTGAAACTGAAAGGAAAGGTAGCTCTCATAACGGGGGCCAGCCGTGGAATCGGGAGAGGCATCGCCGAAGTGTTCGCTGAAGAAGGCGCCGATGTTGCCGTCAACTATGTCGCGAGCGCGGCTCAGGCTGAAGAGGTCGCAGCCTGGATTCGCTGCAAAGGCAGGCGAGCGATCACGATAAAAGGCGACGTCGCCAATCGAGGCGACGTCGAAGCGATGATCAATAGAACCTGGGATGAGCTTGGACCCATCGACGTCCTCGTGAACAACGCAGGCATCGAGACAATCGTTCCTTTCCTCGATCTCACCGACGAGCAATGGACACGCCTGACAGACGTGAACCTTCGGGGAGAGTGGTTGTGCTCCCAGGTCTTTTGCCGGCGCGCAATTCTGGAGGGTCGAAAAGGAAACATAGTCAATATCGGGTCCATTCAAGCCGGCAAGGTGCTTCCCGGCCGCACGCACTATGCGCCTACCAAACTTGGTCTGGAAGCTTTGACACGGAATATGTCCGCAGAGATGACACCACTTGGCATTCGCGTGAATTGCGTTCACCCAGGTTTGATTGATACTGACATGACTGCATGGGTGATGAAGCGGCCGGATCTGCTGCCAGGAATTCTTTCCCAGATCTCGCTGGGTCGTCCGGGTGAATCGCGAGAGATTGGAACTGTCGTGGCGTTCTTCGCTTCCGAAGAAGCGAGTTATTTGACCGGTCAATCCATTCACGTGGATGGCGGATGGGTGGGTAAGTAACGATGGGTGTCAAACTGATCGACCTCAGCATGGAAGTTTACAAAGGGATGATGACGTATCCCAACGTCGCCAAGCCTGTCATCGTAGACATGGAGACGCATGCCGAGATGGCTCGAAGCATTGGCACTGACAAGTTCGGCATAGATGAGATCTGCAATCACTGCATGATTGTCACCGGCGATCACATCGGAACTCACATCGATTCATGGGGACATGTGAAGCCCGATGCGCCGCGCGCTGAAGGTATCCCACTTCAGTATTGTTACGGTGATGGAGTCGTGCTCGATCTAACGCATAAGGGACCCGGTGATGAGATTACTCCTCAGGACATCGAGCAAGCAGAAGGCAAGCTTGGAGGTTATCGGATCAAGCCTCTTGACATTGTGCTTCTGCGGACCGACGCGGCAAAGCGAAACATGGAGAAGAGCTATCTGACTGACCATCCCGGAATGACGAAGGAATCTGTCCACTATCTGCTCGATCGCGGTGTGATGGTGATGGGTATCGACGCCATCGGTTTCGACCCTCCTGTGGCGCAGATGTTTGAGCGCAAGAAATTCTGGGAAGCCCACCGGGTTATGCGGGAGCGTGAGTATTATCACCTCGAGAACATGTGCAACCTACACGAGATTCCTGCTCCATATCATTCCTTCACTGTTAGCGTCCTCCCCGTAAAATGGCGAGGCGCATCCGCTGCTCCGGTTCGTGCGGTAGCGATCGTCAAAGAATAATCATCGGAGTTCATCAAGTCAGGCAAGGAGAGCGGATTGGCTTCAACTCAGCAGCTATTGCGTCTCGATGGCAAGGTGGCTCTCGTCACCGGCGGTTACGGAGGAATTGGGGAGTCCGTGTCTCACGGGCTTGCAGAATTGGGCGCCAAAGTGGCTATTGCAGGACACAATTCCGAAAAGGCGTCCAAGTGCGCCGAGTCCCTGAAACAGCAGGGTTTCGATGCTTACGCTTCCGGCTTCGACACTGCGTCCGTTAAGGAGACCCAACGGATGACAGACGAAGTGGCCGCTCACTATGGTCGGCTTGACATCCTCGTAAACTGCGTCGGACTCAACCGCGAAGAAAAAGCCGAGGACGTCACAGAAGATGTGTTCGACTATGTGATGGACGTCAACCTGAAGGGTGCGATGTTCCAAGCCCAGGCTGCTGCGCGTCACATGATCAAGCAAGGCGCCGGCGGCAAACAGATTCACATCGGTTCGGTCAGGACCATGCTTGGATTGCGCGGGCGCGGATACGCCGCATATTGCGCAAGCAAAGGTGGTCTTGCGATCTTGTGCAAGCAACTTGCTGCTGAGTGGGCTTCGAATCGAATCAACGTCAACGTCGTTGCCCCGACGTTCGTGCGGACCGGTCTCGTTGCGCATATGCTCGCTGATCCCACTTTTACAACGGTCTCGTAGCGCGCATTCCTCTTGGCCGCATCGCCGAACCTGAGGACGTGCGGAACGCTGTCCTATTCTTCGCCTCATCCGCTTCTGACTTCATCACGGGACAAACCCTGTACCTGGATGGCGGCATCACAGCGACGCAATAATCTATCTCCGGAAACGCGTACGGGTCTCGAACCGTGGACGCCGGCCGAACTACCCGAGCCGCCGGCTCCGCGCGGGATCGGCTGGATTAGAGCCGTAGGCCCTGGTGTTATCGTTCTCGGTCTATCAATGGGTGGCGGCGAATTCCTACTCGGGCCCGCTACTTTCGTTCGTCACGGTTTGTCGCTTCTCTGGGTGACGGTTGTTTCCGTATTCTTCCAGACGCTTTTCAACACCGAACTCATGCGCTACACCGTCGCGACCGGTGAACCGGTGTTTACAGGTTTCATGCGCACCCGGCCATCTTCAACGGCGTGGGCGTGGTTTTATTCGACGCTCTACTTTCTCCAGACCGGATGGCCCGCGTCAGCGGGTGTCGCTGCAGGAGCTATCTTCTTCTTGTTGACGCGCCGTCTCGCAGGACCCACCGATGCAACAGCGGTCTATCAGATCGGCGTGGGCACATTCATTGCGTGCTTTGTCGTATTGTTGATGGGCCGCCGCATAGAACGGACTCTTGAAGTTCTCAATTGGATCCTCGTCGTCTGCATTCTGGGCTCGTTTTTAATTCTGGCGATGATATTCGTTCCCGGTTCAACTTGGCTTGCAGCAGCAGCCGGCCTCATCGGCTTCGATATGGCGGACCAGGCATTCACATTTGCTCCTGAGGGCGTAGATTTTTTCTTACTCGCCGCCCTCATCGCCTACTCTGGCGCCGGCGGCGCGGTGAATATCACTCTCTCGAACTGGGCTCGCGACAAAGGATACGGCATGGGTAGTCGCTCCGGGTATATCCCGGCGGCGGTCGGCGGACACAAGGTTCACCTTGCTCACACCGGCTTTATCTTCAAGCCCGACCGTGAGATGATGCGGCGCTGGAAAGGTTGGTGGCGGATCGTTCGGGCCGACCAATGGGGCGTCTTCTTCACCGGAGCAATTCTAGGAATGGCGCTTCCCGCAGTGCTGTACGTGACATTTTTACCAAGGGGCTCCGACATTCAGGGCCTCGGGATAAGCGCTGCGCTTGCCAGTAGCATCTCAGCGCGTTCGGGACCCTTCCTGGGAGGAGTGATCGCCTTCCTCGGCGCCTGGCTTCTCTTCAAAACGCAACTCGACATAGTAGAGGGAATGGTCCGCTCAATCACAGACATTCTATGGACGGGAAGCCATCGAGTGAGGACGTGGCGCGGTAGCGACGTGCGTGCCGTGTATTACACCGTTTTGTCGGCAGTCGCGTTGTGGGGTGTCATCGCGCTGCGCCTCGCTCAACCGATACTTCTGCTCAAGCTGGGAGCGAATGTCGCGGGTGTCATCTTCGTCATCGCAAGCCTGCACCTGCTCTATCTCAACACCTGTTTGCTACCGTCAGAGCTGCGCCCACCAACGTGGCGCCGCGCAGGACTTGTTGCGATGGCGTTGTTCTACGGATTCTTTGTCGCGCTGTCTCTGCGAAGCATAACGCAGTAGCGTGTAGGGCATTGGTTACTTAAACGAGTTCTATAGAAAACGCGCCAAATTCCTCTTGACATGAAATGCAACCCTTGATAGCATTCGGACGCTTCGGTGCAGACGGCATTGCATTATATGCAACAGCTTGTGTCAGTTGCTTAAGGGTTTGTTGGTTCAGAATCTGACCTTCCTTTTCGGCTGCCGTCCGCTTAGAGCGAGGCGGGTCATCTTCAGGGGTGGAGATGAGCCTGCCGAGACTTCGATTCGCTCGTTGGGAATCAGGGGGGACTATGAGGAACTTCGCCGTTCTACTCAAACTCGCGCTGGTGTTCGCCATCGTGGCGCCCGCGCAAGTCACTACGGGCTCGATATCCGGGTCTGTCATGGATCCGAGTGGCCAGCGTATCGCCGGCGCCTCGGTCAAGGTCATCAACGAACTTAACCTCGAAGAACGCTTGGGAACAACATCGGAACTCGGCGACTTCACCTTCGCAGCTCTCGCTCCTGGCGCGTATACAATTCGCGTCGAAGCTAAGGGCTTTCGGCCGCTGGAGCGCAAGTCGAACAACCTCGTCGGCGGGAGTCGCCTCGCTGTCGGAGTCATGCAACTCGAAATCGGTAGCGTAGGCGAATCCATCACCGTCACCGCTCAAGGCGCGACGGTTGCCACGACAACAACAGCAAACCAGGCAGTTCTTGACAGCACGCAGCTATCAAAGATTTCCCTCCGAGGCCGCGATCCCATCACCATGCTCCGTATTCTTCCGGGTGTGCAGCAAGGGGTCGGAAACCAGGAGCTTTTTGGTGGTGATTACGCAACGCCCGTACCCCAATTTCAGGGCCGTGGCGGCAGCACAATCTACGTCGACGGTGTCAATGGCGGCGATGGTGGCGGTAGCGATATGTTCAGCGGCGCCACGAATCTCGACGCGATCGCTGAGGTCAACGTTCAATTGAGCACTTATACAGCCGAGTACGGATTGAAGGGCGGTTCGCAGATCAACTTCGTAACGAAACGAGGCGGCGCACAATTCCACGGCACGGCCTACTGGTACAAACGCCATGAGATGTTCAACGCAACGAACTTCTTCAATAACGCTAGCGGCATCCGCAAGCCGATCTATCGAGTATCGACGCTTGGCGGCACATTCAGCGGGCCCATTCCCCTCCCGATTCCCATTCTGAATCCCGGCGGGAAGGGGATGAACTTCTTCTATTCACTCGATGACACGCAAACGATCTCGCCGTCCGATATTCGCCGTTGGACGATGCCCACTGCGTTGGAGCGCCAGGGAGACTTCTCGCAATCACGAGCCAACAACGGCAGCCTCATCGCTATCCGTGACCCATCCACTAACGCGCCCTTTCCAGGAAACATAATCCCTGCAAACCGGGCTCACACTCTTGGTGTGAGGATGATGAACATTCTGCCCCTGCCGAATGATCCTTCCTGCGGTGGCCGTTCTGGGTGCAACTTCGTAATCCAAAATCCGAGCTTGGACAAGCCGCGACGGCAGCACTTGCTTCGTGTCGACGTCCGGCCAACGACGAAAGATACGTTCAGTGTCAAATATCAAAACTGGTACACGAAGAGTGTTGGTATCGAGGTTGCCGGCGCTTCTTCGCGCTGGGGTCTTGTCGAACAACGCTACGACTTCACGGCTGACCAGGGAACGATACATTACACGCGTATCATCAGTCCGAACATCGTCAATGAGGCGATGATCGGCATCTTCTACAGCACTGAAAACGGTCCGCCCGCAGATGATACCGCCCTGGCCGGAATCCAAAGAATTCCGCAGGGCCTTGCGGGGCTGCCTCAGTTTGTACCGAACAACAATCCACTCGGTCTCATCCCGAAAGCGACATTCACCGGGCTGCAAAACAACAGTTTCGACGCGGCGGCTATCCAGTATGACAATCGGTGGCCCATCACGGGGGCTGACACAGCGATGCCGATCAGTAACAACCTCACATACATTCGTGGGGTCCATACATTCAAGGCCGGCATCTTGCGTCAATATGAGCGCTTTGGTCAGGCGCGATCCGGGCTCTTCTCCGGCGAGTTCCGATTCAATCATGATTCGAATGATCCGGGATCAACCGGTTATGCCTTCGCCAATTCCTATATCGGACACGTTCGTGAATACGCCGAAGACATGGGGCGTGTTCCAGACGACCGATATCAGATCACATGGGCTTGGTTCGTGCAAGACACCTGGAAAGTGCACCAGCGCCTGACGCTTGACGTCGGCCTTCGCATGTACAAATGGAACTACCCACTGTGGGGCACGGGAGAAGCTTCGGCATACGCGCCGGAACGATTCGACCCGAAGTGGGGAGGCAATCCACCGGTGCTATTTCAACCGGTGAATACTTCCTCAGGGCGCCGAGCGCAGAATCCGGTTACCGGCGAAGTACTGCCGGTTTCCTATATCGGATTGATGGTGCCAGGCACAGGATACTCCTGCACGTTTGCGCTCTCCCCGACGAATCCATGCAACATTAACGGTATCGTTACACAGAACGACGGGAAATATCTGAATGGCGCGAGCAAGGGCTTCTTTGAACCGCTAGGCCTCCAGTATGATCCCCGGCTCGGAATGGCCTGGGATCCTATCGGTGACGGGAAGACAGCCATCCGCGCGTCGGTCGGAGCCTTTCATGATGGGACCGGTGGCCAGACATTCAAAGGTGGACCGGCATATCAATTCACACGTAGTGTTCTCTTTACTGACCTCGATTCGTATTTGACAGCCGGCAGCGCAACATCGGTAACAAACGTTAACGGCGCTTGGCGCGAAGGTCAGAAACGCCCGGTTACCTACAACTACACGGTTGGTATCCAACGCGAACTCGCGTCCCACATCGTTCTAGACGTTGCCTATGTGGGCAGCAAGACCTATCACAACCTTTACAACTACAACATGAACATCCTGCCGCAGGGCGTCCGCTTCCGGCCGGAAAGCCGCGATCCAACGAACCCCGCGACGCCCCTTCAGGATCAATTCCTGAGGCCGATCATCGGTTATGGCGACATCAACATGAGCGGTCCTGGCACGTCTCAGCGATACGACTCACTGCAGGTGCAGGTCAATCGCCGGTTTATCGGAGGCTTCGAAATCGCCGGTTCGTACACGTATGCCGGCGGTACTTCCAATACGCGCCGGGGAACCACCGCAAGCGCTACCGAAGAAGGTGTCTACCAAATCCTGTCGCCTTCGTTTAATCGGAGCCGCAATCCCAACGTGCAGGAACATGTCTTGAACCTCAGCTATGTCGTCGACATCCCTAACGGCAGCCGATTGGTTCCAGGTCGTATTTCAAGATTCTTGTTTGATGGCTGGCAGGTTTCCGGCATCAGTACATTTGCCAGCGGCTTCCCCTTGAACGTAAATTTCGCGACCACCGATAATTTCGATTTCACGGGTGGCGGTGAAGTTTGCGGAACGGGAATCGTTCAAACCGGCAGCGCAGTGCTTCCGAGAGGTGAGCGCACCGTTGACCGTTGGTTCGATACTTCGGTCTTCCGCCGTCCAAGCGGCCAAGGCGACATCGGCAACAACTGCGACAACGCGAAGTTCATTGGACCTGGATTTAACAACCATGACTTCTCGCTCTTCAAGAACTTCAAGGTCACCGAGACCAAAGAGTTCACGTTCCGATGGGAGATGTACAACGCGCTGAATCACACACAGTTCGGTGGCCCAAATGCCGATCAGGGTGTGGATAACGGGGCTATCTTCAATCCGGCGGGCGTCCAGACCGATACAAACTTCGGAAAGATCACCGCTGCCCGTCAGGAGCGCCGTATGCAGTTGTCCCTGAGGTTTAGCTTTTGAGCAAGATCACATTGCGCAATATGGAACCTCGAACGATAAGCGCCCTCTGCGCTGGCATCCTCGTTTTCCAGGGAATCGCTTTAACGCAACAGATTCCAGCACGCGCCACGACCCCACGGATATCGTGGCACGTGCGTACTCTGGTTGGCGACGATCGCCTCATGCAATGGAAGACTGGAACAACCTCCGCTGCGTTCCCGCAACTGACATTTGTCGAGGCAGTGAATAAAACGGATGAGCTCGGGTTGAATGCGATCGAAGGATCGAGCGCTCAGAAGGTGAGCAATCAGATCCCGAAACAGCTCGATCCGAATCTCACGCCTGACGAACAGAACTCTGTTCGCGAAACGCTGAAGTCTGCCAACATGCGCCTCGTGGGCTATCGAGCCGGTCAGCTGCCGTCCGATGACGCGTCACAACGCAAAGTGCTCGAGTTCGCCAAAGGACTCGGAGCCGACACGGTCATCGGTTCGGCAGGCACCGCCTCCTTGTCCAGTCTCGACAAGCTTGCAAACGACATCGGCATCCGCGTCGCCCTCGAAGACCATAGTGACCCGAAGACTGCACTCTCCGGACTGACCGGCATCAGCAAGCAGATCGGCTTGGCAATCGACCCGGCTGTTTGGCAGACAAATGGCGTAAAGCCCATTCAAGCCCTGGCCCAAGTGAAGGAGCGTGTTGTCGCGGTAAACCTTCAAGACGGCATTGGCGCTGCGAATCTGACCGCTTTCCTCGCTGAGTTGAATCGTCTTGGACTGCGGCCGTTATTCCTAACACTCTCCGGCTCCGATATGCCGTCGACCATCGAAGCATTTGAGAGAGCGGTTCAGCCCGTGCTCGGCGCTTTCGTCGTCGCGGCTACGAAGTCGATGCCGATTCGAAGCGGCGATACGCTTCCGCGGGATGTCAAAGAGAAAATCGACGCCGCTATCCCGCGCACAGCCTACGTTAAGCCAAAGAAGGCGCGCAAACTGTTAGTAATCGATGCGTGCGTCGCCAACATGTCGCACAACACCATTCCCCACTTCAACCTGGCGATTGAGTTGATGGCCAAATACACTGGCGCATTCGAAGCTGTATTCAACAACGATCTCGATAACCTTCGCTGGCCTAAGATCAAGCAGTGGGATGCCATTTACCTGAACGACACCGTGGGCGAATTGTTTCCCGACCCGGAGATCCGTCAAAGTCTGCTGCGTTATGTACGGGAAGGTGGCGGCATCGGCGGCTGGCATGGGTCGCCATGGGCCTCCCGAAGTTGGCGCGAACTAGGAGATATGATGGCCGCAATGGATGCGCCACACCGGATCGAGCCCGCTTACATCAAGCTCGATGATCCTAAGAGCCCGATCAACCAGGCTTTCGACGGCACGGGATTGCAGCACCGGGAAGAGTATTATCGTTTTCACTATGAAGGGCCGACAGGCGGATTCTACTCGCGCGACAAAGTACACGTGTTACTCAGCCTCGACACAGACAAGTCGCCGGAGATCTTTAAGCCGGGCCGCGATGGCCAGCCGTTCTTCACGCGGCCGGACAATGACTACGCAGTGGCGTGGATCCGCAGTTATGGCAAAGGCAGAATCTTTTACAACTCGATGGGTCACATGGCGGAAACCATGATGTCGAAGCCGATCATGGGCCACGTTTTCGCGGGCATTCAGTTCATTGTGGGCGACCTCGACGCGGACACGACGCCCAGCGCCAAACTGGCGGCCAAGAAATAAGGAGGAATCATGAATCGTCGATCTTTCTCACAATCGATCGCATTAGGTTTAGGAGCCGCTGCGCTGCCGTTGTCCGCTGGCCCGAAGAGAAATTTGAAGATTGGCTATACCGCGCTCAGTTGGAATGCGACTCCCAAAGCGCCGGAGAATCTCGAACCAGCGCTTAAGGATTTCTCGGATCTCGGTTTCCATTCGTTCGAGACCTTTGCCGAAGTACTCGAGACCTTAGATAACAACGGCACACTCGCCGGCTTAATAGCCAAATACAAAGTACCTCTTCGCTCGGGATATTTCACGGGGAACTTAATCGATCCGGCCCAGCGTAAACCAACCGTCGAGACAGTCACCCGTCTTGCGAAGGTCATTCGAAAACACGGCGGCACATTCATCGTGTTGGCCCCGAACAGCGTCAAGAGAGCCGAGTACAACTTTGCAGATCACAAGGCACACATCGTCGCAGCGCTCAACGACTATGCCAAGGCCGCCAATGACGTTGGGCTAGGCGCCGGCCTACATCAACACACCGGCACCGCCATCGATTCCGAAGAGGAAGTCTATGCCGTCATGAATGCGGTAAACACCAATCACTGCAAATTCGCTCCGGATGTGGGGCAATTGCAAAAAGGCGGTTCGGACGCCGCCAAGGTGGTAAAGGACTTCAAGAACATTCTCGTCCACATGCATCTCAAAGATTTTGTAGGCGGTCAATACTACGCCGGCTACTGTCCTCTCGGAGAGGGTAAGGTTGATCTGGCGGGAATTCTCGACACGACGGAATCGGCCGGCCATCCGGTCAACGTAATGGTTGAGCTTGATCGCGCAGCAAGCACTCCAATCACTGCGCTCCAGACGGCTCAGACGAGCAAAGCGTTTCTCGTCAAGCAGGGATACAAATTCAAGGACGCTAGCGCCTAAGAAACAGGCTCACCAGGCTTCCATCGCGTCTTCAAAGAGTCGTGCAAGTTCCTCTTCTCCGGCAGGTCGTGGCGAAAGCTTAGTAACCCTATGTTGCGGAAGTGTGCCTTTGACAAGGGCCGGTATGTCGTCAGCAGTGTAGCCAATAGCGCGCAGCCCATTGGGCACTTTCAGACGTTGCATAAGACAAATGATCTGATCGCTCAGAATCTTTCCTGCATCGTCCGCCGATGCTCTTGCGATGTTAGCGCCCAAAATCTCAGCCGCTCGTAGATGGCGTTCCGGGGAAGCTATCGCCGTAAATCGGAAGACTGCCGGCGCGTTGAGGATCACCGACATCCCGTGGGGAACCAATGCATGATCCACTTCATACCCCGACGGCCGATACGTTCGAACCATCCCGGACACCGGATACGACATTCCGTGCGGCAAATGAACTCCCGCATTGCCAAACCCGATACCCGCGTATGCCGAAGCAAGAATCATTTGCGAACGAGCAACATCATCGCCTGGATCTTCCACTGCTCGCGGCAAAAACTCCGCGACCATCCGCAGCGCTTCAAGAGACCATAGATCGCTGATCGGATTCGATCCCTGGTAAGCCGGTCTCAGGATGGGACGATCCGGCTTAGGACGCTCGTCGAATTTTATTGCTGTATACGATTCAATCGCGTGGCTCAAGACATCCAGGCCGCTCGCGGCAGCCACTTGCGAAGGCATCGTCCGCGTGTTTTCGGGATCAAGAATTCCAAGCATCGGTTTAAGCCGACGATGCGCGATACCCGTCTTGGCATGGAGCGGTGTGTAATCGAAGATTGCCACACCAGTGGTTTCGCTACCCGTGCCGGCAGTAGTAGGAACGGCAATCAGCGGTTTGACGGGCCCTGGTACAGGCCGTCCCTTCCCAATCGGCGGATTGACGTACTCAAGGAAGTCCTCAACAGGATACGTCGAGTAGAGGTTGGCAGCCTTCGCGGTGTCGATCGTGGAACCGCCTCCAACAGCAATGTAGGCATCAAACTCACCATTGGTGGCAAACGCGATCGCCTCCTGCAGTGACTCATAACTGGGTTCGACACGCACACGGTCGAAAACCGCAAACCGAACTCGATTCGCCTCGAGCGATGCAAGCACATTTTGGACCGCCGCCAGCTTCGCAATGTGGGGATCAGTAACCACCAGGACGTTCTGAACTCCGAGATCTGCCAAATCCATCCCGATTTCGTGTGTAGTCCCGACCCCAAACCGAATACTCGAGCTCGCCATCTCGAACGCGCTATCTCTTGTCATCTGCAGATCCGTTATAGCATCGGAGAATGGCGTTATCGTAACCACCAGACCTGCATATGCCGCGCGCAGTCCTTCTTGCGATTATTCTCGTCGCTCCTGCTCTGATCGGTCAAACCTCCTTGGGTGTCGCCGATTGTGACGATGTTGCAATGGGACCAAGCGGAGATCTCTATCTCGCGTGTCATTCACCCAGCGATCGTTTGTCCATCGAAGTCACTGCGTTCGAACGATCCAACGGTGGCATGGAAGCATATGTCCTGAGGTACAACCCGAAAACGGAAAAGCTCGTGTACGCGACTCGGATTGCCGGAGCCGACTACGACAACGCGATCCGGATCAAAGTGGACCAACACGGTTTCGTCTACTCGACCGGTTTCACGAAATCGCGAGATTTCTGGACCACGCCCGATGCCACGCAAAAGCAATATGCCGGCGGAGACAGCGATGCTTTCTTGGTGAAGCTAGCGCCCGATGGCAAAGTTGTTTACTCGACATTCATAGGAGGCAGCGGCACAGATCAAGGGAATGGACTGGAGATCGACCGCAAGGGAAATGTCTACGTGGCAGGTACGACATGGTCGTCTGACTTCCCCGGTCAATCGAAGCCGAGCGCAAGTAGTCGCGGCGATGCGTTCGTAACGTCCCTGCAGGCAGATGGAAAAGGCTTTCGTTCCGTTGTCTTCGGCGGAAGCGAAGAAGAGAAGCTAACTGGAATCGCGCTCGATAGTAGTGGGTCTTTATACGCGACGGGTTATTCGAAATCCGCAAACTTTCCGTCTTCGCGCTCCCTCAAAGGCGTGAGCGACATGTTTCTCACGCGTATCGCGATCGCCGATCTGTCGATAAACTTCTCCACGCTTCTGGGTGGTTCGGGGGACGATTCGGCATGGGGTATCGCGATCTCCCCGAAAGTGGACCCGGTCATCGCGGGCATCACTAGCTCTGCAGATTTCCCGATCAGCTCTGACGCCTCTCAACCAGCAAAGAATGCGGGGTCGGATGCATTTGTGACCCGGTTCGATCGGACGGATCTCCGCAAGTTTCAATCCACCTACTTCGGCGGGTCAAAAGACGATTCGAGCGGCTATGATGGCGGCAACGTCAAGGTCGATACCCGTGGCAACATCTGGATCGTCGGGATAACAAGCTCGTCCGACCTCCCTGGGGTCAAAACGAAATACGTTGGTGGTGAGACAGACGGCTTCATCGCGGCATTCTCTCCGGACCTCGGCAAACTGTGTTTCAGCGGATTCTTTGGCGGGCCGGGCCGGGATCTGCTGGAGGGCTTAGCTCTTTCCCATGAGCATGTTTTTGCCGTTGGGATCAGTTTCTCCAACGCGCCATCAGCGATTCCGGTTGGCGACATGGCCGCGAACTCCATGGTCGTGAAGCTGCCTTTGAAGGCGCGCTGCCGATGATCGGCTAACTACCTCGGACTTCCGTAGTCTAACCACCAGGATGATCCTTGAGACGTTCGTCTTGGATACGAAACTTGCCTTACGTGGCATGCGCCGGAATCCCGGCTATGCGTTGCTGGGCGCTGGAACACTCGCCATTGCCATCGGAGCATGTACTGCCGTGTTCACACTCGCCTATGCGATTCTCATGCGACCACTACCCTACAAGGACCCGGATCGATTAGTTCGCATCTATGAAGATCGTGGACAAGGCTTTTCTCGGAGCGACACATCACCCGGCAACTTCCGGCATCTCGCGCAAGGGACAACCGCCTTCAGCGCAATTGCGATGTTTCACCCAAATCCGGCTACGATCACGGAGGATGGCGACCCCGAGCGCGTCGACGGCGCTCGGGTTGAAGCTGGATTCTTCGATGTACTCGGAGTGAAGCCAGCGCTTGGACGCTTTTTCCATCCAGGTGAGGACGCGCCGGGCAACAATGAAATCGTCGTTCTCAGTTACGAACTGTGGATTCGTCGATACGCCGGAAATACCGGTGTTATCGGTCGAACAATCCGGCTGAATGGCCAACCTCACAAGGTTGTAGGTGTGCTCCCACCGAAGTTCCAGTTCGCATTTTCCGACACGCACGCCTGGACTCCTCTTGGGCTTTCACCGGCAACGCTTGCGAATCGCAATCGCCGCTACTTCAACGTCGTCGCGAGGCTGCGCGATGGTGTGGACATCAAATCGGCGCAAGCGTCGCTGGATGCAATCGCGCCACAATTTGTAGCCGCCGATCCCGATGCCAATCGCAACTTCCGAGCCGTTATCGTACCGCTTCGTCGCGATCTCACCGGGGATGTTCGCGATCGTGTTTTTCTGCTCTCCGCTGCAGTGCTGCTCGTACTTCTGATAGGGTGTACTAACGTTGCGCACTTGATCCTCTCGCGTTCCGTTCGCCGCAGTTCGGAATTGGCTCTACGGATGTCACTGGGCGCAAATCGTGAACGCCTTGTAAGACAGTTATTGACGGAAAGCTTTGCCCTCGCTGCAATCGGCGGATTAATTGGATTTGTCCTGGCGGTGTGGAGCCTGAAAGCGCTCACGTTTCTAATCCCACAACGAATGTTCGCGTTCACGACGATAGCGGTAGACGCCAAGACAGTATTCCTATCTATTGGACTGGCCGTCGTCGCGTGCTTGATTAGCGGTTTACTCCCCGCAATTCACCTTGCATCCGTCAATTGGCATCAGACGATACGGCAGGGATCAGCCCGACTCGTGGGAGGCGTTCGTCATGAGCGGCTTCGGGGAATATTGGTTATTACGGAAACAGCAATCGCAGTAATGCTTGTCGTAGGCGCAGCCTTGCTAATTCGCACGCTCGTACAGGTGCTCAACGTAAAGCCGGGATTTCAGGCGGAAGGTGTCCTTACCGCCGTGACTGCGCCGTCAGAGTCGTTTCGCAGCTTCGAGTCTCGTGTAGCGTTTATTGACGAAGCGCTCGCCCGCGTGAAATCGATCCGCGGAGTCACCCATGCCGCCTATATGTCAGCCGCTCCGTTTACCTGGAAAGGCGGCATATTACGTTTCGATATCGAAGGCGAGCCTGCTCAGCTCGATCGCGCCGCTCTGCAGCGCCAGGTTACGACTGACTATTTCCGGACGTTACGAATCGAACTTCGGGAAGGCCGCGAGTTCAGTAAGTTCGACCGGTCTTCATCGACGCCGGTAGCAATAGTGAACGAAGCGCTTACGCGACGATATTTGCGCGGAGGAAACGCGATTGGCAGACGCGTCCGCATCGATGGCCCGGGGTTCTCCGACACATGGATCACAATCGTCGGCGTAATCGGCGACGTCAAGGAGATGGGGCTATTGGCGCCCGCGCATCCTATGATTTATTTGCCTAACGCTCAGACGCAAGCCGATTTCAACATACCGTTTCAACTGGCCGTGCGCGCCAACGAGGACCCTGCGGCGCTCGTTCCGGCAATCCGGCGCGAGTTGAACTCTGCCTGGCCATCTCTTCCAATCTCAAAGGTTCGCCTCATGAGCGAGATTGTCGATCTCGAGATGGCAGACCGGAAGCCAATGACCTTCCTTGCGGGCGCGCTCGCAGCAACGGCAATTGTGCTTTCCTGCGTCGGAATCTACGGTCTGCTCGCGTTTTCAGTCGCGCAAAGAATTCCTGAGATCGGCATTCGAGTCGCCTTGGGCGCCCAGGCCGCCGACATCCTGAAAACCGTGCTCTCGCGAGGGATGCTGCTGTCGGCGTGCGGAGCGATAGCGGGTGTGTTTGCGTCAATGTTCCTCGTGAATCTGATGCGAGGTGTCTTGTTTCAGGTCAAGCCGATGGACCTCACGAGCTTTACGCTGGCTCCCGCGTTAGTAATGCTGCTCTCATTCGCTGCGTGCCTGATTCCGGCGCTGTCATCACTCCGAATCGACCCGGCGCGAGCGCTGCGCAGCGAGTGAATTCCTCACGTGCGAACCCCAAACGCAAAAGCACTCAACGCACATCACGATAGGTATGTAACGGAAACAACTTTTAGTGTTCATTCTGATAAAAGGCGCTCGAGTTACTCCGAGCGCCTTTCTTGTTCTCTGCCTTCCGCAATCTGTCACTTCTTCTCGGCGCGCGGTTCTTTGCACGCGAAGTTGGCCGCGTCATAAATGCTACCGGTTCCGCTATATTCCGCGACTTGCGGATACGGACAGAGGGGGCGGCTAATGTCCACACGATTGTTCGTGACGTGATAGGCAGGAATCTCCGTCGGCGCAACACCCTTTTCCACCCATCGTTCTAAAGCCGCAAGCGCGTTAAAGTGATCGGGCCCGGGTCCACCACTGCAGTGGAGCATTCCTGGAGCCATAAACAAGCGCATCCAATCATCCTGCTTTGGACCCATCGCAGCGAGCACGTTGTTGTAATAGTGGATGGTGTTCTCCGGAGTGATGAGTTGATCGATCCATCCGTGCCATAGCAGAAGCTTTCCACCCCGGGCTTTGAAAGCCTTCAGGTCAGGACTGACCGCAGCGATGTGTTTATCCTTTTTCTCGCTAAGCGCGACATCGCGCGCTAAGTCGAACTTCCGCCAATCCCAATTGGCGTCCTCATGAACGAAATAGCGGAAATGATCGAACGCGATACCGAACGGATTTGGTCCTCCCAGCGCCGGCCCCCATGCCAATTCGGTACTCGGCGCAAGCCCTGCGTACACGACCTTCCCGGACTGTGGATCCTTCAATGGCCTATACATTGCCCGAGCCGTTTCCACTTGCTGCGGAGTTAGACAATCCGGCGAGTCGGGGCCGCGGCAAGTTAGAGCAGCGGGATCGAAGCTACACTGTCGTGGATCGTTCAGAACACCATCCTTAACTCCGTCGATCGCGTCACAAGCCGCTAGTACGGCATTGTGGATCATCGGTAGTTTCGTAGGTGGGATCGTGTTGGCGGAATCTTTGAGGTTCGTAACGCCCATATTTATGAGCGAAGCCGACAACTTGGACCAATTGTTTGCAGGAGCGCCGGCGATAATACCGTCATAGTCCGCCGGATACATCTGCGCTTCTTTGAGCCCTTGTTTACCACCTGAGGAACAACCGTTCCAGTATGACCGCCGAGGCGCGCTTCCATAAAACTCGTTGATGATCGCCTTGGCTCTGACAGTCATCTCATGCACTGCCCGATGTCCGAAGTCGATTACTTTCTCAGGATGGCCAAGGACAAAGCTACCTGAGCCGCCTTTGTGACCCGTATCTGTAGACGCAGTCGCATACCCGTCCCGCAGCCCTTGCACCAGTCCTGAATAATTGATGGCGCCGGACCAACCGCCGTTGCCCACGGCCAGAAATTTCCCGTTCCAACCCGATGCCGGCATCCAGACTTCAATCTCAATCTCAGAATCGGACGTTGGCCTGATGACCGCGCTGACCCGGCATCGCGCCGACACTGGTGGTTTCGGATTGCTCTCTGACGCTCCCGGAAAGGTGAATTGACCCGCTGGAAGTGACTCGGCAGCGTTAATCGTCGTATCGGGAAGTTTCAATTCCTTGATGCGATCGCAGTTCTGTGGATAAGCGATTCCCGCAAGGACTGACAAAAGAAACAGAGGAGTGAAATTGGTCACGGGTTGATTATATGAAGATCCCGCACCGTCTGAGGCTAACGTTGGCTATGTAAGAGCTATTGGAAGAAAATCGTATCGTTGCGAATCTCGTCGCCTGTGAACAGGCATGGCCCACATCGGAATCGGTAGTCGGAGGCGATATGCAGGACCGCGGCCTTGATAGAGGCCGGATCTTCCGGAGCTTCTTCAACGGACACCACAATTCGTGGATGGAACTTTCGGATAGTCTCCGATGCGCCGGTAATCATCCGAGTTCCAGCGCCTTTGATGTCAGCCTTAATCAAATCGACACGAGGAAGACCCAGCTCATGGACGATCCTGTCGATAGTGGTTACAGGAATGTCGGCGATGATCTTCGCGTTTGTTCCTCGTTCGACGAAACTATCGCCCGCCGCTCCGTTCCCGTTGGAATAAAAAATAAGTCGCTTCTCTTCGTCCCAAATGCCTTTCGGAAAGATGACGACTGTGCCCGCCGCAACTTCTTGCGCAAAGTTCCGACGTAGACACTCGATGGCCTCCGGAGATGGTTCGATTGCAACCACCTTCGCAGCCCCGGCATCAAGCGCAGTTCGGATGTAAGTACCAACATGCGCGCCGCCGTCAAGAACGATGTCACCCGCCCTGACTCCTCCGCTTTCTGCGTCGCCATAAATCTTCCGTTGCTGCTGAGCAAGCAGTATCGGAAGAATTCCGTCACTCGTATCCGGCGTCCAGAACTCGCCGCTCGGAGTCGACCACAGTTTGTAGCCGTTTTCCGATCGGATGTAACGTGTTTGCGATTGAATTTCCTTTTCTATGTTGGCCTGCCTGACCTTCACAGCAGCATCCTCAACAGCCTGCCACGTAGAACAGAATGGGCTGCGGTTCACTCTAGCGGCAAAAGGCAAAATCGCCAAGCCAGGCTTGAAGTAAAGCACGATCCATAGCATCGTAAAGGCAAGCGAGAGGTAAATGATGGACCTCAGCGCGAGCTGCGCTGGCCGGCTAAGAGGTTTAGGATACGCTGGGTCCATTAAGAATTCCTATCGGCGCCAATCCGGATTTTCATGAGTTCGTTGCGGCAAAACTAGCATCCTGACATTCTGACCTTCGATTGTTTCACCGGCATTGAGGTTTCCCGGCGCGGAGATTCGAAAGGAGAAGAGGGCCAGAAGTAGAGCAGCCGGAAACGGTTCAAGGCTGCTCGTTGAGACACCCGTTCAAGGCAGTTCCATTGGCAGAGTTATGGAAATTCTTTGACCGGTTGTTTGTCCTGACTGGCTGGGCGTTAACCGGAAGTAGCGCCAACCGCTGACCTCGACCTTCAGATACGCGGGCGTATCCAGTGTCATTGCAGTCTCCGTAACGCTCACGTTGGAGGGGGTCATCCCGGAAATTGAAGTTGCTCCGGAGGGAACGGTCGGGCTGTTATAGAGCACCATGTTCTGAATCGGAGCGGCGTCGAACGCGCGAGTGACACCGTAGCGGGCCGCGCTACGCACACGGTAAACCAGAGTTTGGTGGAGAAACATGTAGTGGCCGATGTCAAATGTAGCTATCAACATGAAGAAAACGCAGCTAGAGATGAGGGCGGCTTCAAGCATTGCGCTACCGCGGCGTGAATTAGACGATCGGTGGCGCATATCTACCTACATACTGAAACGTGGCTTTCGGTTTTCCATTGGCGTTCCAAGTACCGAAAATGGCATCGAGCCGGAGTCCGGAAATACTGACAACGACGCTCGAGGGCATATCGTTCTGAAACGCAACACTTACTTTGACGTGTTCGGTTGTCAACCCCGTCACTAACGGCGAACGTCCATCCCCCGCCCCGGCCGGATGGCCATAAACCGTCACATTGCGCACCTCGTCGACAAACGTGGATGTCGGGGACGAGGCGACAGTCGGCACGTCAACCTTATATACGCTCATCGCCCCGTAACGCGCGCCGCCGCGCACGGCGCTTTCGAGCTTGCTATAGATGTAAAACGAATAGCCGAACTGGAAAACGCCGGTAAAGAACAGCACAAACGCGCTGGCGCCAATAGCGAATTCGAGAATCGAACTACCGCGTCGCCCTTTTAGTTCCATAAACGAACTCTAGTCACCGAAGCCGATGTGTTGGCTCCGGCGCCGTCGCCACCTTCCGGAGCACCCGGTCCGATATAGATAGCGCACCAGGGATCATTACCTTGAGCCTGGCTATAGTCATTTGCCCTTAGCAGAAAGAACCGCGCAAAGCCTACAATGCGTGTTCCATTCACACTATCCGTGACGGGGACGGTAGTGATGCGTCTTGAGTGACCGCGATCTTTGTAGGCGGTAAAGGTTGTGCTTGTGTGGTCGGCATCTTGATTGATCCGCGTCTGGAGCGCGTCTTTTACCGTAGTGGTCGCGCCGCCCGTCAGTACAATATTGCTGCCCTCCGGGTAATATGTTACGGGGGTGTCATTCGCAACCTGATCCTTCAAGACAGATGCGGCGCCGGCCCCATAGAATCCGCGGTTATCTGCTCCACGACGCTCCGAGGCATCGAGAACTGCTTGCTTTTTATCGCCCTGGCAAACATTGTTTCCGTTCAGTTTTGGAGCAGATGCCCACTTCAGCGTGTATTGCTTGCCTTCTTCGAAACCAAAGTCGGGCTTGACGTCCTCATGCGCGATGGGCGTGAAAGGAAACATCCCCTGCGGAACCGACGTCGGGCCGAGTTCCAATTGACCGGCCGTAGCCGTCGTCGCGATGCTTGCCTGTGTCGCGCCACGGACCGCAGCCATGAAGTAAATTTGCATATTGGCGCGGGCAGCAACGCGAGTATAGCTATACCCCGCCGCACTTCCCGGACTCGAAGACCAGTTCAGTGGCGGACCGTTATTGATCGATTGAGCGAAATCGACGGTTACTTCGTTCGCAGCTAGGAGAGTACTCGCGAGATTCCATTTATGCGTGGCGCGCATATTCTCAACCTCTGCCTGAGCGCGAGCAATTCCGCTGCCTTGCCCGTTGAGCCGCAGCGTAGCCGCGAGAGCGGCAGCGTCCGCAAAAGTTTGCAGCTCATTTTTAGCGATATACATGCGGCCAATGTCGAAGGCCATACCGAGCGCGCCTGTCATGGCGAGGGCTCCAGCGGCCATAGTTACTAGAACAAAACCACTTCTGCGGGATCTAGCTTGCATACTCACTACTCTCCTTTAGCAAACTTACTTGCGTTAACGGCGCGAAACGCGCACGAAAAGGCCTCAAAAGACCACACTCATGCGCCTTAGAACGGGTACGGTATCTCCGGCATGTCCTCCGTGATGTCATTAAAGATCAGGGGCCCATGGTAATGTCGTCATCTGTAAGCAACCCTATAGAATTCCGCTTGACGACATTCTTAATCGACTGCGTCTGTCCGAAATCCACTCTGCGTGTTATATGTGAGGGCATAACTCGCCCCGGACCTGGCGGCAGTCTGCAGAGTAGAATGAACCAACAAAGCCGTACTAGTATCGATAACCCCCAGAATGAAGAAGACCAGCGGGCCTAGGATCAAGGCAGATTCCGTGAACGCCTGACCCTTGTTGGACCCGAACTCGTTTCGGTTCTTACTCATAGGTATTCCCTTTTACGAGGGTGATGATCAATAACACCACGGAAAGTCGCTTTTGACTGCTAGGGAAAGACACGATAGTTCAGTAAGAAAGTACCGTATGCATCGGGCATGTTTTAGTACTAACCCGATCGACGCAGAAAATGCCTCTATTGGAACCGCGACGTGCGCTACATACAATATTCAGCCTGAATCTGATTGGTTTAGTGCTTGCGTATGGTCGCGATCGGGATTGCTAGCGGTAACCGGCTGCTTGGAGTTCAAATAACTCGGCATAGCGGCCACGCAGGGCGAGCAGTTGTTCATGGGAACCTTGCTCGATGATGCGTCCGTGCTCCAGCACAAGAATCCGATCCGCCATCCGCACCGTCGAGAATCGATGCGAGATAAGGACTGCCATCCGGCCGCGCGTAAGTTCGGAGAACCGAAGAAACACTTCGTATTCCGCCCGCGCATCCAGCGTCGCTGTAGGCTCATCGAGGATCAACACTTGCGCGTCACGCATGTAAGCTCGAGCAAGGGCGATTTTTTGCCACTGGCCACCGGACAGGTCCACTCCGCCTTCGAAGCGGCGGCCAAGCATCTGGGTATATCCTTCCGGCAACGACTCGACCACCGTGTCCGCGTATGCCTTCGCTGCAGCTCGCCGGATTCGGTTGTCGTTATCGATCTCTTCGATTCTTCCAAATCCAATGTTCTCGAATACGCGCATGTCGTACCGCATGTAGTCCTGAAAAATGACTCCAACTTCCCGTCGCAGATCATCGACGTCGTAATCGCGTAGGTCCACTCCATCGAGAAGAATGACGCCCGACGTGGGATCGTAAAGCCGCGCGATCAACTTTACGAGCGTTGTCTTCCCCGCCCCGTTCTCGCCAACCAAGGCAATCCGCTCTCCCGCGTCGATATAGAAGCTGATTCGATCGAGAACCAGCTTCGACGATCCAGGATAAGCAAATGACACATCCCGAAACTCAAAGCCCCGCTTGGCTGGCCGCGGGGCGGGAATCGCGTTCGCGGCTGAGGCGATAGTCGGCTTAGTCTTGAAGAAATCGAAAAGATCCTCGATGAAGAGGGCCTGCTCGGCGATACCCGAGAAGCTCGCGAAAATCTGCTCGATAAGCCCTCTTGATCTCGCGAAAGCTGCGGTAAGAAAGGTGAGATCGCCGACGGTAATAGAGCCTGATAAGGCGCGGTACAAAATGTACGCATAGGCCGCGTAGTAGCCCGCCGTAGGCAATAGATTCAGCAAAGTGCCCGTGATCGCGCGCTTCACTGCGAGGCCCCTGTTTTCCGCGTAGAAACGGTCGAAAAGGCGGCGCGCGCGCTCAGTAAGATGATCGCCCAGTCCGAAGATCTTCACTTCCTTCGCGCTACTGTTGCTCGCCCCAAGCATGCGGAGATAGTCGAGTTCACGGCGCTCGGGAGTCCAGCGAAACAGAAGCGAGTAGGCAAGCATCGCAAAGCGCGTTTCGCCCAGGAACGGTGGGATCACCGCGGCCATCAACAGCAACAGGAGTAGCGGTGAGAAGGCGATGATCCCAATCGATAGAGACAATAACGTGATCGCCTGCTGAGCCATACTCGCGAGGCTTGCCAACATACCCAGGCGGCTGGATGTCTGCCGCCGCGCGCGTTCCATCTTGTCGTAGAAAACCGGGTCTTCGAACGAGACGAGATCCAGTTGCGTCGCATGCGCCATCATGCGGAGACTGACGTAGTTGGTGAAGCGGTCTCCCAGTAAGCTGTCGCTCAATGACGTCGCTCGCGATAGCGCATCGCCGAGAACCGCCAATGCCACTTCGGCCCCAAGAAGCCACCAGACCGTTTCATCAACCGGCGTTTTCGTCGATATCGCAGCAACGACGCGGTCGACGATGAGCTTCGAGATCCAAAGCATCGCCACGGGTAATAGCGCCGCCACAAATCGGAGCAGAATAACCGCGATGCTCAGCCACGGACTGGTTTCCCAAACCATCCTCAACAGCGGCGGAACGTTTCGAAGCGCTTCCAATCGCTCTCGCCAGCCTGCTCGCCAGCCTAAAGGTGTAGGCTTCTTCGGCATGACGGGATGCATGATGATATTCTCCTCCCTTGCTGATCCTTTTCCTTCTCTTCGCGCTTATCGCCGCCGGCCAGGAGTTCCGGACGCACACGATCGCCACGGGCCTGCGCGGTGGCTACCAGGTAGTTCCATGGGACATGAACCGCGACGGCAAGCCCGATTTGATTGCCCTCGCCAGCGGGATGCCCGAGCTGGTTTGGTACGAAAACCCCACATGGCAGCGGCACGTGATCTTTGGACCGCTACCTCGGATGATCAATCTGGCTGTTCACGATGTCGAAGCGGATGGAACACCTGAGATTGCAGTCGCTTCGTTATTCGAGAACGTGGCGAAGAAGAGCGCCGGCGTGGTGTCGATTCTCCGCTTTGAGAATGGCGCCTGGTCAGCGAAAGAAATCGACCGCGTTCCGACGTCACATCGTCTGCGCTGGGCCGACCCCTTTGGCACCGGAAAGAAAGTACTAATAAACTCAGTCTTAACCGGACCAGCGGCCGAGCCTCCAGGATATGAAGGCGATACGGCCCTATACTATTACGACCCCAAAGACTGGAAACGCCAGGAAATTCCCACTCAGAACCGAGGAGTTACGCATGGCATCTTCATTACGGACTGGAATGGCGACCGCCGTGACGACGTGTTGACCGCCGGCTTTCTCGGTCTGCATTCGCATCAGTGGAACAAGGCTTGGAAACGCGTAGAGATCAGCAAGGGCGCGCACGGATCCTTGGCCGAAGGGCGGGTCGAGCGATGTAGCCGTTGGAATGCTCGGGAAGAAACGATTTCTCGCCGCCATCGAGCCGTGGCACGGAAACATCGTATCGGTCTACGACGGCAAACGGCGGGAAGTGATCGATACAGCGCTCGAAGACGGTCACACGGTCGTCACTGCCGACCTGGACGGCGATGGCAAGGACGAGATCATCGCGGGTTGCCGCCGCGGACCCCAGGCAGTCTATATCTACAGGTTTGACGGCTCGAAATGGAGTCGGCGGACCCTTGATGAAGGTGGCATAGCGGCCGCAGCATGCATCGCGCTTGATCTGAACGGGGACAAACGGCCGGATATCACTTGCATCGGGTCGGCTACACAGAACCTGCGATGGTATGAAAACCTCACTCCACGGTAAACTGAAAATTGTCTCCCCCCAGCGTCACGGTTGTGGTTCCTACTCTTGCGGCGGACCCTGCTTTGACGGAATGTTTACGGTCGCTGGAGTCGCAGTCAAACTGTGATTTCGAAGTGATCGTTGTGGACAACAGCGGCTCCGGGCGCGCGCGCAACTTGCTTCCGCCAGGCAGTACCGCTCGCGTGATTGTCAACCCTTGCAACGCAGGGTTCGGAGCGGCTGTGAATCAAGGAATCGAGTCTTCACAATCCGCATTTGTCGCAACGTTGAATGACGACGCCATCGCCTGCCCCGGCTGGATCGAGGCATTATTGCGTGCGATCGAGAGCCGGCCCGAAGTCGGTCTAATCGCTTCGCAAGTGCGGTTGCAAGGAGCCGGCACGATCGATTCCGCCGGCATGCTGATCGCGGGCGACGCTAGCAGCAAGCAGCGTGGCCATGGTGAATCGACGGATCGAGTACACCCGTTCGGAAGAAGTCCTATTTCCCAGCGGGTCGGCGGCCATGTATCGGCGGACGATGCTTGAAGAGATTGGCGGCTTCGATGACGACTTCTTCCTCTACTGTGAGGATACAGATTTGGGCTTGAGAGCGCTTTGGGCCGGATGGCGCTGTCTTTATGTGCCGGACGCTGTCGTGGAACATCGCTATTCGCACTCGGCCGGTCGGGCGTCGGCTCTCAAGGCCTACTACGTCGAGCGCAACCGGCTGTATGTGGCGGTGAAGAACTTCCCATTGAGAATGCTGGCTCTGACACCGTTTATCGCAATACAGCGATATGTATGGCACGTGATCTACATGTTGCAAGGCCGAGGCAAAGCGGCCGAGTTCGCGCAGGATGGCGGAGGTGGCGTGATGCTGGCCTGGCTGGTCGATACGAGCTCATTTGTCGACCATACTGGCGCTGCCGAAGTTGCTCGCAAAGCGGCGAACATGATCCGAGGCGCGCATTTCGGCACGTGAGTTTTCGCCGCATCCTGCGTCGCCACTGGATCGATGCAAGGCAGGTGGCAGCCCATTGATCGCTCCGGGGCCTGAGGGTTTGCTCGTACTGACGCCATGCTTCAACGAGGAAGGCGCGATTGGCGATGTCGTTTCCCAGATCCATCGAGTGCTGCCGGGCGTGCCGGTTCTGGTTATCGATGACTGTTCCGCCGATGGCACCGTCGCCGTCGCGAAGGCTGCAGGAGCCCATGTCTTGACGCTGCCGCATCATTTGGGTGTCGGAGGCGCCGTGCAAGCGGGCTACAAGCTGGCGTTTGAGTTAGGCTTCGACTACGTGATTCGTGTCGATGGCGACGGGCAACACTCGGCAGAAGATATCCCCCGGGTTTTCGATGTTCTGAAGAAATCGAAGTGCCAGATGGTGATCGGGTCACGTTATTTAAAGAAACAGAAAAACTATACGAGTACATTGCGGGCATTCGGCATCGTGACGTTCCGCACCGTGCTCCGGCCGATTCTCGGAAAATGGGTATACGATCCGACATCGGGCTTCGTTGGAGTGAATCGCGAAGCTCTGGCGTTATTCAGCCGCAGTTTCCCGCTGGAGTATCCGGAAATCGAGGCGCTCGTCGTGCTGAAGCGTAAAGCGTTTCGATTTGAAGAAGTCGCGTGCGAAGTGCGGCCCCGCCAGGCGGGGCGAAGCTCGATTACAGCCATCAAATCGATTTATTACATCATTCATGTGTTGTTGGGCGTATTCGTCAATATTTTGAAATTCGAAAGACGAAAAAGGAACTAACGTATGGATCGTCCATTATTAGTGCTGGGTGGATTCAGCGTTCTGCTGTTCGTGCTCGTGCTTATGGCCGTGAGACGCGAACACATTCGCGTCGAGTACTCGGTCAGTTGGCTCGTGGCGGCAACGATTCTGATCTTCGTCTCCTTCAACCGAGGCTCGGTTCTCTGGCTGGCCGAGGTGATGGGGATCTGCGGAACCACCGCTGGTGATTCTTGTCTTCATGTTCGGAGTATTTCTGGTGGTCCTCTACCGATTCTCACTTCGAATCTCGGAGTTGAAAGACAACAATATCGCGATGGCCCAGCGGCTTGCCATACTGGAATATCAATACAAATCGACTCATGAAGAGCAGCGCCAAACCGACAAAAACAACCGCCGTTAAGCAGGCTCCGCAGCTCCAGTGGTGGCATTGGGTCGTCGGTGTTTTGCTGACGTTTTTTGTCGCATTCGAGGTTTACGGCCCGGCTCTGAATGGCGAGTTTCTCTTCGACGACAGCTATCTCCCCTTCATGACTTCTCAGGTGGCCGAGGGTCCATTGAGTGGTTGGCTTGGCGTCAGGCCGGCGTTGATGATCAGCTACTGGCTGAACTACCAATCGTCGGGTCTTGAACCGTATCCGTATCACGTTGTCGGAGTACTGCTGCATGTATTGAATGCCTTTCTGGCCGGCTTCATCGTTCGTCGCGTTCTCGGCTGGGTAGGCGAGATGGGATGGATGCGGGAAGCGCTATCGATCTTTGCAGGGGCGATCTTTCTGCTGCATCCGGTACAGACAGAGTCTGTCGCTTATATCACTAGCCGCTCGGAGACGATGAGCGTCTTCTTCTTCCTGTGCGCTTATGCGGTCTTCGTGTACCGAAGCACCGAATCGATCACCATGATGAGGGCGATCGTCGTCATCCTGCTTTTCGGAGTGGCATGTTCGGTGAAAGAACACACTACGGTGCTTCCGGCGTTATTGCTGCTGACGGATTACTATTTCATTACGCCGTTCCGTCTTATAGGCATCCGGCGCAATCTTAAGCTATATGGCCCGATTGCAGTCGGGGCTGTCTTCGGGTTGATCGCGGTCTTCAGTGTCCTCCAGAGAGCTGATAGCGCGGGCTTCGCGATTAAGGACTTTACGTGGTACGAGTATCTATTCACGCAGTTCCGTGTCATCTGGCTGTATCTGCGGTTGTATGTGGCTCCTTTCGGGCAGAATGGTGACTATGCCTGGGAAGCGTCGCGCTCGATTCTCGATGGCGGCGCTTTATTCGGATTGATCGGTCTACTGGCATTGGCTGTCCTTGCTTGGAAGTACCGTCGTGAGTTTCCGATGGCCTCCTTTGGCTATTTCGGCTTCCTGATTTTGCTGGCTCCTACTTCATCGATCGTTCCCATTCGCGACGTGGCTGTGGAACGAAGAATGTATCTGCCGTTTATCTGCTTACTGTTCATTACGGTCGATCTACTGCGGCGATGGAAGACGTCGCGTACAGTGATGATCGGCGCTATGACGGCCGTCTCGCTTGTGGCGGGCGTGGCCAGTTATCAGCGCAATCACGTTTGGGCGAGCGCGCTCGCGTTCTGGGAGGACATCACGGCCAAGTCTCCCGAATAACGCGCGGGCCCGGTTTCAGCTCGCCTATGCCCAGTGGCAGGACGGCAAGTGCCAGGAATCGGTCACCAACTATGAACGGGTCGCGAAGATGGAGAAGCCCGATGACCGGCTTCTTATCGATTGGGCCCTCGCTCTCGAATGCGCCAACAAGCCCGATGAAGGGGTCGCCAAGGTTCGTGAGGCGATGCAGCAGCAACAGCCTACCGCCCATGCCTATTCGGTCATCGGCATGATTTACGGCAAGCGCGGGCGCGTAGATGAAGCGCTCGAAGCCCTTTCGGCTGCCGAGAAGTTGGACCCCAACTTCGAGATGACGTATGTCTACCGGGGCAATATCTTTGCCAGCCGCAGACAGATGCCGATGGCGGCCAGCGAGTATAGGAAGGCCCTCGCGATTAACCCCAATAATGCCGCCGCTCAGCAGGGTCTGTCGCTGGCCCGATGAGGATCGGCGTCAACGCGCTTTACCTCATTCCCGGAGGCGTTGGCGGCACTGAAATTTATCTCCGTAATCTCCTTCCTTCACTGGCTCAGATTGACTCCAGAAACCAGTACTTTGTCTTTACCAATACCGAGACCGGCAGCGACTTGGTACCTTCGACGTTTACTCATGTGCCACTGCCGATTCGCGCTGCGAATCGGCCGGCCAGATTGATCTATGAGCAGACTTTGTTGGCTGCAGAAACCCGAAAGTATCGATTAGATCTACTGCTCAATCCCGGCTTTACTGCGCCGGCATTTCCCGGCTGTCCCAATGTCACGGTCTTTCACGATCTCCAACATAAGCGGCATCCCGAGCACTTCAAGACCTTCGATCTACCGGCCTGGAACTTTTTTCTCTGGATCAGCGTTAAGCGATCCGCGATGCTGATCGCGGATTCTGAAACGACACGCGAGGATTTGCAGCGCTTCTATCACGTCCCGGACCACAAGATTACCGTTGCTCCTTTGGGAGCGGAACCGGCTTTCTACTCGATGGAACGAAGTCCCGAACCCTTCTTTCTGTGCGTCTCGACGCTGCACCCTCATAAGAACCTCGACAATTTACTTCACGCATTTGCCGCGTTCGATAAGCCCGGCTATAAGCTCTTCATCACAGGCGTCCGGGGGTTCCATACGGAGCAGGTGGAGCGGAAGGTCCGCGAGCTTGGATTGGCCGAATCCGTCGTCCTGACGGGTTGGATCGAAAGAGCCGCTCTTTACGATTTGTTCCGTCGAGCGACCGGAATGATCTACCCTTCGACCTTCGAGGGCTTTGGGCTACCTGTCGTCGAAGCGATGGCGGCTGGTGTGCCACTCGCTTGTTCGAATATCGAGCCGCTGCATAGCATCGTCGATGGGGCCGCCATTGAGTTCGCTCCTGACGATACAGCCGCAATAACGGCGGCTATGCATCGGTTGACTGGTGACACGGCTGCGATGGTCCAAAGAGGACGTAAGCGAGCCGAGAGTTTCTCTTGGGACGAAACTGCCCGGAAGACTCTCGCCGCTATCGAAGCAGGTCTTCGAGCTGGATCTTCGCGTCGGTCTTAGCGTCGCGATACTTCACGATTACGGGCGTGTAGAGCGAGATTCCCCACTCTTTCCCTTTGCCGGAGGTCACTGCCCGCGAGCCGGCGACGACGACGGCTCCTTCGGGAATGACAAGCGGATCGTTGTCGGTGGCCGAGTAGACTTCGCCTCGGACGAGATCGTAGACCGGCGTCGAGCGATTGAGGATCGTGCCGGTACCGAGAACGGCGCGGGCCTTGACGACTGCTCCTTCGTAGACGCCGCAGTTGCCGCCGACGAGGACGTCGTCTTCGATGATGACCGGAAGCGCTCCGACCGGTTCGAGGACGCCGCCGATCTGGGCGGCGGCCGAGACGTGACAGCGAGCGCCGATCTGGGCGCAACTTCCGATCAGAGCGTGAGAATCGACCATCGTGCCATCGCCGACGTATGCGCCGACGTTGATGTACATCGGCGGCATACAGGTAACGCCTTTGCCGACGAAGCAGCCGTCGCGAACGCTTGAGCCGCCGGGCACGATACGGACGCCGCTGTCGGTGGTGAAGCGCTTGACCGGGTAAGTCGCCTTGTCGAAACAAGGCTGGCGGGTGGAATCGATCGACATGTCGACGATCGCGCCGATACGGAAGCCGAGAAGGATGCCCTTCTTCACCCAGCCGTTTACGCGCCAGCCGGTTTTGGCGGAGGCGTCGGGCTCGGCCGCGCGGATGGCGCCGTCGTTGAGGGCTGCCTTGAATTGTTCGAAGAGCCGGAAGTGCTCTTCGGTGTATTCGGCCGGCTTGTTGTCGAAGACGGCTTCGATTTGTTGACTAAGCATTCAGTAGGCCGAGGTCTTCGAGCAGTCTGGCGAATTTTGGCTTCGGTCGCCTCGGTCGGGCGCGCACATCGGCAGCCGCCACACAGGCTCAAGCAGGCCCATCATCGCCATCGCGGCTTTGACGGGAATCGGATTCGATTCGATGAAGTGCACATCCATGAGGGCCAGCGAGACGGCTAGTAATGGCCATGTCATTCGTCTCGGCGAGCCGGCTCATTTCCTTCGGAACAACGTTCGAGGCTACCGAGATTACGCCTTTGCCGCCGATGCCGAGGACCGCGGAAGTGAGGATGTCGTCTCCGGAGAGCAGAGTCAGGTTCGGCGTTAATGCACGGATACGCGTCATCTGAGCGAGTGATGCCGGAGGCTTCCTTGACCGCAACGATGTTGGCGAATGTCAGTCGAGACGCTTCAGCGTTGCGGGCTCGACGTTGACGCCTGTCCGGCCGGCAACGCTATAGACCACGATCGGAAGATCGACGGCGTCGGCGATCGCCTTGTAGTGCTGGTACAAGCCTTCCTGCGTCGGCTTGTTGTAGTACGGCGTGACGGAGAGAATGCCCATCCGCTCCGAGCGTCTCGACTTCCTGGGCAAGCTCGATGACTTCGGCTGTGTTGTAGCCGCCGGCGCCTGCCAGGACGGGAACTTTGCCCTTTGCTTCTTCGACGGTGATCTCGACCACGCGCAGGTGCTCTTTGCGGGTCAGGGTCGGACTTTCGCCGGTGGTGCCGCAGGGGACGAGGAAGTGGACGCCTCCCTCGATCTGCCGCCGGACGAGTTTTCGGAGAGTGCTCCTCATCGAGCGATCCGTCGCCTTTGAACGGCGTCACCAGCGCGGTACCGCATCCTGTGAACATGCTCATGTCCACCCCTCTAGGAGAATAGCGTCTCGCCGAACTCGTACATACCGCGCTTGCCGTGGATCCACTGTGCGGCCTTCAATGCGCCGCGCGCGAAGCCTTCGCGGCTTCGGGCAGCGTGACGCAGGGTGATGGTATCCGCCGCTGAATCGAAGCCGATCTCGTGCGTTCCCGGATGGCGGCCGGCGCGATTGGAACTGACATCGATGTTTCGAGTGTACCCTGCGCTCTTCATGTCCCCGACCAGTTTCAACAATGTGCCCGATGGAGCGTCCGCCTTGGTATCGTGGTGGATCTCCCAAGCCCATGCGCCGTACTCCGGCTGTCCTTGAGCAGGCGCGCGGCTTCGGCGACGAGCCGGAAAACACCTGGACACCGATGGAGAAGTTCGGACTCCAGACGAGGCCGATGCCGCTCTCCTCGACAGCCTGCTGACACGGTCGAAATCCTTGGCCCAGCCGGTGGTTCCGACCACTGTGTTGACGCCGAGCGCAGCCAGCCGCTCGATGTTGTGCGACGACGGCTGTGCGGAGTCGAGAACTCGATCGCGACGTCGACATCCTTGAAAGTTCTCGGCAGTGATGCCTGTCGTTGGCGTTGTTATATTCGTCGAGCTTCGGCCGACTTCGATGCCGTACTCGGGCGCAAGCTGGTCGATGAGCTGGCCCATTTTGCCGTAGCCGACGAGCGCGATCTTCATGCCGCAAACACCGCCGCGTCGGGATCGCGGAAGAACTCGGCGTGCAGCCGCTCGACTGCTGCTTTGAGATCCTCCTGGGCGACCACCACGCTGAGGTTCAACAACGACGCTCCCTGGGAGATCATGCGGATGTTGATGTCGCGCAAGGCAGTCGAAGGCGCGGCCGGCGACGCCGGGAGTGTAGCGGATGTTGTCGCCGACGAGGCAGACGATGGCCTGGTCTTCTTCGACTGTGACTTCCGCGAACTGGCGCAGCTCGCGCGAGATGTCCTTCAAGCGCGTGAGTGTTGTCGATGGTCAGCGACACGCTGACTTCGGTGGTCGCAACCATGTCGACAGAAGTCTCATAGCGGTCGAAGACTTCGAAGATGCGGCGCAGGAATCCGTGCGCCATCAGCATGCGCGTGGAGACGATGTTGACGCAGCGTGATCTTCTTCTTGCAGGCGATCGACTTCGCGACGTTCGCGCAATGCACGGTCTCGCGCACGATGAGCGTGCCTTCGACCTCGGGCCGGCGCGAGTTGAGGATCAGCACCGGAATGTTCTTCTCGATCGCGGGCACGACGGTGGACGGATGCAGCACCTTCGCGCCGAAATAGGCGAGTTCGGCCGCTTCGGCAAACGAGATCGTCTTAACGCGGATGGCCGCCGGGCATGACGGTGGGGTCGGCGGTCAGCATGCCGTCGACATCGGTCCAGATCTGGATTTCCTCGGCCCCGATGCCGGCGCCGACGATGGCGGCGGTGAAGTCCGAGCCGCCGCGGCCGAGCGTGGAGGTGACGCCTTCTTCGGTGGCGCCGATGAAGCCGCCCATCACGACAACCCTGTTCTGCGGCAAGTGGCGGAACGGTGGCCGCAAGCCGCGAATACGTAGGCGGAAGCAGCGGAGCGGCCTGCGTGTGGCGCGTGTCGGTCACGATGACATCGCGCGCATCGACGTGCGACGGACGGGATACCGAGGTTGTCGAACGCGAGGGCGACGATCTCGCTCGACAGGCGCTCGCCGTAGCTGGAGATGGCGTCGGTGGCGCGCGAGCGTCAGCTCGCCCATGACGGCGACGCCCTTGACCAGCTCCTCGAGTTCCTGAAACAGGCCGTCGACGCTGCTGTCGAGATCGTCGCGCCGCTTTGGTCGCCGGCCAGCTTGCGGCCTTCGGTCAGGTGAAACTGGTGAAGCTCCTCAAGCAAGTCGAGCGCTTCGTCGCGATTGCCCTCGACGGCTTCGGCTCGCGATGGCGAGCAGCTTGTTGGTGGTCTTGCCCATCGCCGAGACAACCACCACCGGCTTGCGCGCGAGCCGCGCGCGCACGATGGCGGCAACGCTTCTCAATGGCGGCCGCCGATTCGACGGACGTGCCGCCGAACTTCATGACGATCATCTAGTCGAGCATCCCTTCCGAGTGCATCAGCTCGGCATTGAGAACGGCGGCGCCGGCCGCGCCGCGAACGGTGTTGTGGCCGCAGGCGAGGAACTTGTAATCGAACACGGGGCACTCGCGGAGACGGCCGACGAAGACGGCCATGCCGTTTTCGCGCTCCACATCGCGGCGAGGCTGCGGACGGTCCGCCTGCTCCATGTAGATCACCGGGCGCGGCGGGAGCGCTGGGCAGGTTCTTCTGCTGCGGCAGGCTGCGTGAAGTTCTCGAAGGCTTCGCGAAGCGCCGCGACTCCGGGCTTCTCTTCGAGCTCGACCGAAACGCAGCACAGGTGTCCGTCGACGACCGGGACGCGATTGCAGTGGGCGCTGACCTTGGCCGGCAAGCGGGCGGAATTCGTCGCCGACGAGATCGCCCAGGATCTTCTGCGTCTCGGACTGCATCTTCTCCTCTTCGCTGCCGATGAAGGGGATCACGTTGGCGATGATGTCCATCGACGCGACGCCGGGATAGCCCGCGCCGGAGACGGCCTGCAGCGTGGTGACCATGATCCGTCTCGATGCCGAACTTCTTCAGCGGCGCCGAGCGCGAGCGTCATCACGATGGTGGAGCAGTTCGGATTGGTGACGATCTGCCCTTTCCAGCCGCGCTCGCGCTGCTGCCGCGGGATCAGCCTCAGGTGATCGGATTGATCTCGGGGACCAGCAGCGGCACATCGGCCTCCATGCGGTGGTTGCGCGAGTTGGAGACGACGACGTGGCCGGCTTGGGCGAAGGCGCGCTCGATGTCCGTGGCGACCGACGCATCCATGGCGGAGAACATGAGCTTCGGCGGCGCGTTGCCGGGCTTCGACTCGTTGCACGTCGAGGTCGGCGACGTCGGCCGGCATGCCGCCTTCCAGCCGCCAGCTCGTCGCGTCGCGGTACTTCTTGCCGGCGGAGCGGTCGCTCGCGCCGATCCACGTCAGCTCGAACCAGGGATGGTCCTGCAGGAACTTCACGAAATGCTGGCCGACCATTCCGGTCGCGCCGAGTACACCTACTTCAATTGGTTGCATAGTTCTTCTCTTTCAGAACTCCAAGCAGATTGCGCGACGCGATTCGCTGATAGAGCTTCGTACAGGCTTCGACGAGTTGACGCTTCGGGACGCGCTCCTCAGTTGTGTGGGCGACGTGGATGGTGCCGGGGCCGAAGAGGAACGGCTCGCCCCATGCGCCGCCGAATGCCGGAATATCGGTGGTGTATGAGACGACCGTGGTCTCAAAGCCTTCGAGGCTGCCCAGCCGCACGGCGGGAATCGCAGAGCACTTCGTTCTGCTTCCGCGAGACCTGCCGACGGCGGCTGTGACGCCGTGGCGTGTCGCGATCGCCGTCATCGACCAGCCGGATGAAGATCTCGGCCTTGCGCGCAGTCGGGGATGACGTTGGGCGCGCGGCCGCCGGTGATCGTGCCGATGTTCATCGTGCTCGCGCCGAGGACGGCGTCCTGCGGGAGCTTGATCTTGCGCAAGTTCTGCGAGCGCATCGAGGAGCTTCTCGATGGCCGACTCGCCGAGTTCGGGGTAGGCCGAGTGCGCCATGCGGCCTTTGGCGATGATCTCGTAGCGCAGGGCGCCCTTTCGAGCCAAGCGCGAGCTTGTTCTCGGTCGGCTCGCCGTTGATGAGGAACTTCGAGCCGCGCGGGTCTTCGCAGGCGGTGTATGCGCCGACGCTGTTGCGCTCCTCGCCGACGACGAACAGCAGCCCGAAATTGCGTGACGCCTGCGGCGAGCAGCGCCTCGCACGGCATGGATCATGGCGGAGATGATGCCTTTGGTGTCGCAGGCGCCGCGTCCCCAGATGTAATCGTCATCTTCGCGTGGAGGCGAAGAACGGCGGCACGGTGTCGATGTGCGTGGAGAACGTAACGACCGGCTCGCCCCAATGGGCGAAGACGTTGAAGCGCCGCTCGGCGACGGGCATCTTCTCGACCGACGCCGCCGTGCTGGTCGGCGAGCGTCTGGAGGTATTCGAACAGGAAGTCGCCGACGCGCTCCTCGTTGTCGGTGATCGATTCGATGTCGACCAGCGCTCGTGTGAGCTCGAATAGACGCCCATAAATGTATTGTCCCGAGAGCGATGCAGGGTAGGAGCGCAGGAGGGGCAGGACGGCGCGAAGTTGCGGCTGGCGTGCCCATCCCGATAGCGCTCCACCCGGTCTTGAGCCCGGGTGACAGTGGGTGGGTATTAACCCTGGCCCCCCAACCGGTCTGAAGCACTCTTTCAGGCCCGATTTCGGCGGATACTGCTTTCGACGCCTTTCGCCGGCCGCTCCGGAGTGCCCGGAACTACGCCGCCGGCTACTGATCGCCGCCGCGCCTCTACCAAAGAAAAACTTAGGATAGCATGGCCGCTTATGCGTTTCACGCGGCTTTTTCGTTTCGTAATTTTCGCAGGTTGACGAGATTGTTGACGGCCCGATCGTGAGCGCGCTGGAGGGCTACCTCATAGCGGCTGAGATTCGTGAGAGGCCGGGCGTCGCTGAGGAGTTCCCGGACGGCCAGTGTTTTGCGGACGGTTTCATCGGCCGTTTCGTAATTTTTATTGAAGCCCGCGGCCTGATCGTCCATTTCGAGATCGACCATGGCGGTCTGCACGGAGTACATGCGACGCAGGCGCCAGAGGGAGAAGGCGATTGCCTGGACGTAGGTGTGCTCGAGGGGTGTGGTGGGTTTGTAGTCCTTGACGCATTGGTCCAGGAGCTCGGCCCAAGCAGCGGGATTTTCGTTCTGGAGCACGAACATCTTGGTCGACGTTAGTCCATGTTTGACGGCATTGAGTGACATGAGTGTTTTCCTAAATGAGTGGTTTGTTGATTCCTAGTTCGCCGGGCGGCGGGTATGAGCGGCCCACCAGGCTAGTGCTAGGGCGATGGCTAAATCGTCATGCGCGGTTCCGGGGCTGGCGAACTGCGTGTGGCCCGAGAGGCGCGTGGTGGCTCGCATGGAGGCGAGCTCTTCGATGAGTGTTTGCGCTTCGCGCAGGCGGCTGGCGATGCGGAAGGCGTGGTTCTCAAAGGCCAGTTGCAGGTTGGCGATGAGGTCGCGCTTGGGGACTCGCCAGAAGCCGTCGCTGTAATGTTCGTGCGCGGCGGAGCCAATGGTGACAGGCATCAGACGCCAGGGCGCATTGACGATTTTGAGCGCATCGACCACGGGCAGGCCGACTCCGGTCGCGTCGACAACGAGAGTGGATTGTCCCGTCGCGGCCAGTTGGCGGCCGATGCGGCTTACGTGGTCCGCAATAGTTGTGTAGGGCGTGTGCAGCGGCAGGCGTTGGAGATAGCGCACGCTGGTTTGTTTTGAGGTGACGGACTCCCAGGTGATGGGGTTGCGTTCGGGTGTAACGATGTCGGTTCGCTCGATGATGGCGATGGCGGTGCGATCGCGGCGCTGTCCGAGATCGAGGCCTAGGAAGAACTCGCGCTTGATGACGGTGGCGACGGCGGGTCTCATGCCGCGAGTCTCATCGAGTGTGATTTTGTCGAAGACTAGCGGGTCCACTTGATCGCAGAGCATTAAGCGGATGAGCGTTTCATCGAAGAGCGCGTCGTCGGTGGAGTGGAATTCGCAGAGATATTCCTGGCCGAAGTAGCGCGCGCCGCCGGCTTCGCGCTCCTCTTCGAGGAACTGGGCGCTGATGCGCGGGCATTCGGTGGCGGGGACGGTGAAGCGCTGCCAGCGGTCGCCGCCTTGGGTCCAAGTGCGGTAGAAGAAGCCGCGTTTGCCGTAAGGCGTGCTGAGGAGCCAGAGGTCGCCGTTGCTGACGGCGAGCATGGGGCGGAGGGCGAGGTAGAGCGTGTCTGTGACTTGCGCAGCTTCGTCGATGATGAGCAGCGATAGCGCGGAGAAGCCGCGAATGGTCTGCTGGATCTGGCCCGGGAGCGCGATGATGCGCGATTCGTTCGGGAGTTTGAGTGACTGGCGATTTCGGCCGTCGCCTCTTCTTGGAATTTCCAGGATATGCAGGAATGTCGCTACTTTATGTAAGAATTCGGAGCTTTGGCGCTGGGATGGGCAGGCGATGACAACGGTTGCGGCAGGATGGTAGAGGGCTCGGTGGAGCGCTTTGATGGCGCAGACGGTGGACTTGCCCCACTGGCGCGTGCAGTTCAGAATGGCTCGGTTGGCGGTGCTGAGGAGTACGCGCGTTTGATGGTGGTCGGGTTCGAATTCGAGACTTTTTCGGGCGAATTCCGCGGCGTTCATGCCTATGCTAAGGTCTAACGCGGTCATGTGACTGCTGCCTGTGGGGTGAAGTTGGCTAAGGCGGTCGAGAGCGCGATGCGCGCTTCGTCGAAGGGTTTTAGCGCTTCGTTGATGATGGCCAGGAGTGTATTGAAGGAGAGGGTTTGGTTTTTGGGCGTTGCGGATCGTTTGATGGTCCGTGGCGTCCACGGTATGTCGATCTCGCAAATCATAACTGCCCCGATTCGAATTTAGCATTCGAGATTTGGGGTTTTGGGGTTGGATTTTTCTAAGTTATTGAGG
>CAWJQP010000068.1:0-12718 GCA_963844855.1 Bryobacteraceae bacterium | reverse complement strand
TCATCGTCCTAATGGGCGAGTTTGATGCGCTGCCCGGTCTTTCTCAGAAGGACATACCGATCCAGGAGCCGCTGCGGATGGGCGCTCCCGGCCATGGATGCGGGCACAATCTGTTGGGCGCAGGTTCGGCGCTGGCCGCGGTAGCGGTGAAGGAAGAGATGGAGGCCCGAGGTTTCAAGGGCACAATTCGCTATTACGGGACACCGGCAGAAGAAGGTGGTGGCGGCAAGATATACATGATTCATCGCGGCCTGTTCAGCGACGTTGATGTTGCCCTTTACTGGCACCCTAATGACACCAATACCGTCAACTCACGGCCCTACATTGCGAACAATGGAGGGAAATTCCGCTTTTACGGTTTGGCATCACACGCAATGCGCGCCGACCGTGGCCGCTCGGCTCTCGATGGGGTCATGATCATGCTGAACGCGCTTGAGCTTCTTCGGGAACACATTCCGACGGAAACTCAAGTTCAGTATGTCATCACAAACGGTGGAAAGGCTGCAGATATTGTCCCCGACTTCGCGGAAGTGGAGTTGGTTGAAGGGGGCCCCACGCGACCGTCTTGAAACTGGTGTGGGAACGCATTCTGAAGTGTGCCCAAGCGGGCGCACTTGCCTCGGAAACACGGTTTGAGTTTGAGCAGGGTGTAAATTCTGCCAATCTTCTGCCGAACGACGCACTAGCAGACGTGCTGGCACGTGCGATGCAGAAGGCTGGGGGTTATGAGTACTCGGCCGATGAGCGGAACTTCGCGGCGACTTTACAGAAGACATTGGGGGTGACGATCAGTTCCCCCGGTCCCGAGACCGTGATCACGGACAAATCACAGGACCCTTTTCCAGCTTCGGGGGATATAGGCGATGTAAGTTGGATCGTGCCGACGGCTCAGGTCATGGCGAGTACTTACGTCCCGGGAGTTACGTCTCATACGTGGCAGGCGACGGCATGTGTAGGATCCAGCATTGGACGTAAGGGCATGGTTGTCGCCGCTCGGACGTTGGCGCTCGCAGCCATCGAATTGTTCGCGAGTCCCGCTCAAGTGCAAGCGGCGCATGAGTCTTTTGAGAAACGTCGCGCTGGCCGAACCTGGACGACGCATATCGCGCCCGACTCGAAGCCGCGTCTGCCGGTGTCGAAATGACGAGATCGACCTGTGCTGGCCTGATTCAACGTAGCTTCGCGCGGTCGCGCAAGGAGCACCCCGCGGCCGCGGTGATTGGCCAGCCGATTTAAGATTCGTGGTTCTGCTTGCGAATTATGACTACTGGAAAATGGCGTTCGAACAGAAAGACTAATATGGTTTCACGCCTGCCAGTGAACCTATTTTCCGCCTTCTGTTCAAATGGCCCGTTCTCTTAATTGGACGTCAGTTCCTGGGACGTCGCAGCCTCAAGCTGAGGGCTTGCCGCGCCGGGGCTTCCCACACGAAGGAGCAGGCAACGCCAATCGTCATGGAGGGGAATAATGCTGCCCTCTACCCAAGCCAACAACACGCTAAAAGATAAGGAGATCAGAAGCGCTTCGTCTCCTGGCTGAAGGGTCATCAACGTATCCGATTGCTCGAGCACGACGCCCAAGCCTGTGCCGATAGCACCCACCAGCTCGGTTGTCCGTACCAGCGATATAACGTTATCTTCTGTGAGCCAGGTCCGTGCGGTGTTGTAGTCGACCGGCGTGACCTGATACGTTGCGATAGCCCTAGGCAGGTGTTCTATTGCGAACCGCTTCATCCATTGGATTTTAGCGGAGCTACACTACGTTGCTCCCGGCAAGGAGGTCGCGTTAACACAGAATGCGGTGAACCGACTTCCCTCTTCTGTTTAAAACGACCAGGCAGACGCAGTGTTCAAGCGTGTCCCACCTTTTAACGCACTGGCGAAGCGTTTAAGCGCGGATCCTGAACAATCCGGCTGGTTGAAGGGATGCGAGAACATGCGTGGGTTACCTTCGAGGTGTACAGATGACAAAGTCCAATTTGATCGATCACGTCGCCGAGGCAACGCACGGCACGAAGAAAGAGATGGAACAGGTAATTGACGCGGTTCTCTCAAGCATCACTGAAGCGTTAGTAAAAGGCGAAAAAGTGGATCTTCGCGGCTTCGGTAGCTTTCAAGTGAGCGGAAAAAAGGAACGGCAAGGCCGGAACCCTAGAACTGGAGAGGCCGTGACGATTGCTGCTCGCAACGTGGCCGTGTTCAAGCCGAGTAAGGAATTATCCGAGCGCCTGAACGGAGGTTCTGCGGACGAACCTGGCGACGTTACAATCGACACAGTCGCTCAACCCCAGCAAGGTTCTGAGAAAGTACACGGCGACAAGCTCGACACCTAGTGGAACTCGACGATGGGCCCCGCGATCTATCAGGGCCCCAGTTCTACGGGATTTGGTAAAGCGTTCGCTGCGCGTGAGGCTGAACGTTCTTCCCTGCTCTGTTCAAGAAAGTGGCGGTTGCGCACCAGCAAAAAGACACGCATCCTTTGTTAGTCCTCCAGCCGGTCCGTTTCGCTAGTCGCTTAGGCGCCATGAGATTATGCCGGAGCAGCAAGTTCAGCGTCCACGACGTCAATTATGACGAGGGTGCGGTCGTCCTGCTGCGGTCCGGGTGACCAGCGGGTCACGGCTTCCATCAACGCGTCCGCAATCTGGTTCGCTCGCCTACCGCCGTTTGCCGCCAGCGCGGTTCGCAACCGCTCAGCCCCGAAATCTTCGTCAACATGATTAGCTGCCTCAGTGATCCCGTCGGTGTAGATCACAACCAGATCCCCTGTGCCGAGTTGCACGGTTGTGTTCTCGTACAATGCAAACGAAAAGGGACCGATCATGAGGCCGTTCTGCTCGATCTCCTCCACCAAACTGCCGGGATGCGCGATCAGGATCCCGGGATGTGCCGCGCCTGAATACGTCAGCACCCGCAGCTTTGTGTCCACAAGGATGTAGGCCGCCGTCACGAACTGCCCCGACATGTGAGGCGCAAGCACGCGGTTCAGGCCTGCGAGTACTCGGGCCGGATCATCCGCATGTGGCGCTTGCGCAGCGACGGCGACTTTGACCATGGAGGCGACGAGAGCCGCGGGTACGCCATGGCCTGACACGTCGGCCACGATCACCCCGAGACGTTGTTCATCAATGGAGATAAAGTCGTAGAAATCACCCGCAACCTCCGCCATCGGTTGATAGCGGACGGCGATATCCAAACCAGAAATGCGCGGCATCTGCTGCGGCATGATCGAGACCTGAATCCGGCGCGCGGTCTCAAGTTCGTGTTGGATCGACGCCAGACGCTCGGCGGATGAAGTAATGACGCGACCGATGGCGTATGCGAGGCAGCACACGAAAATAAGGAATCCCGTCGGCTCCAGCCATAAGCCCTGAGATGAGCGCCGCATCACGTTCTCGTCGACCACGGTGATTACGAACACAGCCAATCCGACTGTCAGCACACGGATGCCAGGTATTGGGCTCAGATTCGCACGGACGGTATTGCCCACGAACACGGCCATACTCGCGATCACGAGAATATTGTTGAGCAGGCCGAGAGTCATTGGCCTGCCTTGCGCCAGGTCAGAGGCGACTCCGCAAGCAGCGAATCCGACCTGCAGACGAACTAGCCAAGTGAGAGAGCGTCGCCAGCCCTCGCCGACCAGTTCCCGCACAAGCAGCGCGCTGGGGATGTTAATTGCATACGTAATGAAGGCATCTGTCCAGCGACGGCATCCTGCCGCGGTGCCAAAGACTTCGCCCACGAACACGGAAGCCGCGAGAAGGCGCGTCCCGTAGAGTATGGAGAAGGCGCTGAACCAAAGCAGCAGCCGACCAGTCCGGCCACCTCGAAGCACATGCATCAGCAACGCTCCGATTCCAGTAGTCCAGACAATGATGCCAATTAATAAGACCGGCACATCCATGCGCAGACGTGCCGCCATCTCCGGGGACATTCCCCGCATTGTATAAGTTCATCGTCAGGCCGCCGATCTATGGCGCCGCGATGAGTGGCAGCCGCACAAAGTATCTCTTTTACTTGTTCGTGTTGTGGTTACGCGAGATTGACAGTGTGAACCACAGCCGAACCAAACGATTCAGTTTGGTACTCCGGTTTCGGGGGATCGGTTTAAAGCATCGCGGTTAAACGTTTTGGCCCCATTCTGTTCAAGAACAGCGAGCTTCAAGGCGCAGTTACGCAATCGCTCTCCGGGCACTGATCTACAGACAGCATCCGACACTAAATCATCAGGTATCCACCGGGTGGGAAATCCGGTAGAATCGTCGGCCATGAGCAGCGCGGCAGTCGGACACCGTCTCGGTCCTTACGAACTCCAAACCGTGGTTGGGACCGGAGGGATGGGTGAGGTATGGAAAGCACGGGATACGCGTCTGGACCGTACGGTTGCCATAAAATTCTCGCGGACAGAATTCTCGGAGCGATTCGCAGGTGAAACGCGTGCCATTGCAGCGCTGAATCACCCCCATATCTGCACGCTGTACGATATCGGCCCTGACTACCTCGTTATGGAGTACATCGAGGGCAAGCCAGTCGCCGGCCCGCTTCCTTTGCCCGAAGCGCTGAAAATCGCGGTGGCGATCGCAGACGCACTCGATGCCGCGCACACAAAGGGGATCTTTCATCGGGATCTGAAACCGGCGAATATCCTTGCCACAAAATCCGGAGTAAAGCTGCTGGATTTCGGACTGGCGAAGCTTACGCAATCGAACGAATCAAGGGGTGATGTGACCGTTACGCAACCCATTACGGAAGCGGGCACGATTGTCGGAACGCTGAACTACATGGCTCCCGAGCAGGCCGAGGGCCGGGAAGCCGACTATCGCAGCGATATCTTCTCGTTCGGGTGCGTGCTCTACGAACTGATTACCGGAAAGAAGGCCTTCGACGGCCGGAGTCCCGCGAGCGTGATCGCTTCGGTGCTGACCGCTGAACCTGCTCCACTTGCTTCGGCGCAGCCGCTTGCGCCACCAGCGCTCGAACGAATTGTCAGGCGCTGCCTGGCGAAAGATCCCGATCAGCGATGGCAAAGTGCTCGCGATTTGAGCGATGAGCTGAAGTGGATCGCGGAATCGGGCTCAGATCTGTCCGCCATCCCCACACGACGCGTCTCATCGCGCGTGCTGACGCTGGCCATCATCTGCGCTGCTGTTGCGATCATCGCGGTTGCGGCGGCGCTCTGGTTGTGGCGCCCACAGGAAATTGCGCAAGATCGCCAAGTCGTCCGATTCACATTGAACCCGCCGAATGTATGGTTTCCGGCCATCTCACCCGATGGTCAGCACATCGCCTACATTGCGGGAAAGGATCGGAATCTGTGGATACAGGATCTCGATCAGAATGAGCCCCGATCCCTGGCCGGAACAGCCGGCGCACAGCGCCCGTTCTGGTCACCTGATAGCGCCTTTATCGCGTTTGCCCTCGATAAGGAGTTGATCAAGATCCCTGTAACAGGTGGGCCTGCAATCCCTGTCTGCAGTCTGCCCCGTCCCATGTTCTTCAGCGGATCGTGGAGTCCTGATGGCGAATGGCTCGTGTTTGGGTCTCGCGGACCCGTGGACAGGGGAGGGCTTTACCGAGTTCCCGCCCGGGGTGGCGCCGCTTCGCTGGTGGTTGCAGATAGTCCGGAAACATTAAACCCTCGTGATCCTTCATTTCTGCCACTCGGAGACAACCGCAGGATCCTTCTTTTTACGGCGGGCCGCACGGCAGGAAACGTTCCAGCACGAACGTGGGTTCATGATCTGAACACCGGTAAGCACCACCTGCTGGGCGCCGCCGATGGTCAGTTTCCAACTTATTCACGCAGCGGCCACCTTCTCTATATGCGCCTCCAGCCCGGCGTCCGGATGTGGGCAGCGCCGTTTTCACTAAAGACCCTGAAAGTCACGGGCGAGGCGTTCCCTGTCGCAGACGTGGAGTTCGTATTCGGTGTCTCGAACAACGACACTCTTGTTTATGTTGAGCGGATCCCCGCGTTGTTGCAGTTAACGGCACGTGACCGCGCGGGACGTAAGACGGGTGTCGTCGGGGCTCCCGTTCAGGACATGCGAGCTCCAGCACTATCACCCGATGCCACTCGCGTCGCATTCTCCGCAATGGAAGCAATGAGCCGCCATATCTGGGTTGCGGAACTCGATCGGCCAGTGAAGACCCCTGTCACGTTTGCGCGAGGAGACGATCGTCCGTACAATGACTATCCGGTCTGGTCGCCATCAGGAGACCGGGTTGCGTATTATTCCTACGCGCCGGAGAAATACTCGGTCAAGAGCAGGTCCGTAGACGGAACCGGGGCCGAGGTCGACTTATTCAGCAGTTCCGAGTATCTCGCGCCTAGTGATTGGTACAAGCCTGATCAGATGATTCTGGCGGGATTCGACCCAGTCTCATCGCGGTACTGGATGGATTTTGCAAAGATTCCGTTACCCGGGCAGGAGCAGGCTGCCAACAAAAGCATGGGCTTGCCTTATAACGAGCAGAGCGGGCGCGTATCGCCTGACGGCAGGTTTCTCGCATTCGGTTCGACGCAGTCTGGCCGGATGGAAATTTATGTGCGCCCAATGAATCAGCGTACCGGCGGGAAACAGGTGTCCGAGGAAGGCGGCGGTCAGCCTCGCTGGCGGCGCGACAGCAAGGAGTTGTACTACGTTCAGGGCAACTCCCTAATGGCTGTTTCGCTGACCAGTTCGCAGAATGGCGTTGCAGCCGGCAGGCCGCAGTTGCTTTTCAGGTCAGATTCAGGCTTCGGGGATGGATACGACGTCTGGCCGGATGGCCAACGCTTTCTGGTTCCCGAGCCGACCGAGGGCAACAAGCAGCGTCCGCTGCGCGTGGTCCAGAACTGGTCCGCAGCGTTCGCGCCCAAACACTCAAAATCGCACTAGTGAATGAATGCACCACAACGTTGCGCGGCATGCAAACGCTTACCGCCCAAGTGCCTGTGAGATCCTTTGCGATAAACGGCAGTGCGGCGACGTGATGCTGATCGAAGATGCGGTGCCGAACGCTGCCGCATTGCGGGTTATCTGACTTGTACGGAGCCGCCCAGTTTGGCAGGACGCTTGCTTGATGGGAATTGAATAGTGATCGTTACCGACTTCCCCCATTCTGTTTAAAAAGCTCGCTTGTAACTAGCCGCGCAACTCCACCTCTGGGTTGTACGGCACGTCAGAATGGTAGATCGCGAGCAGCATAACGGCTTGCCGCAACGGTATAATCACCGCGATATGCCGCTGGCCGGGGGTACCCGCTTTGGACCGTACGAAATCGTCGCTCCCCTAGGCGCTGGCGGCATGGGCGAGGTGTACAAAGCCCGCGATACTCGCCTGGATCGCACGGTCGCCATCAAGGTGCTGCCGTCGCATATAGCCGATCGCGAGGATCTGCGACTGCGATTTGAACGCGAAGCGCGTGCCGTCTCCAGCCTGAAACATCCTCACATCTGCACGCTGTATGACATCGGCAGAGAGAACGGTACGTTCTTCATGGTGATGGAGCATCTCGAAGGCGAGACGCTGGCCGACCGTTTGCAGCACGGCCCGTTACCACTCGACCAGGCTCTGAAGTACGCTAGCGAGATCGGCGACGCCATCGATCGCGCGCATCGCACCGGAGTTATTCATCGCGATCTGAAGCCGGGCAACATCATGCTGACCCGCGATGGCGTCAAGGTGCTCGACTTCGGTCTCGCCAAAACTGCTGGCGTGGCGAGGTCTGCCGCCGCGGCGGAAGCGACCCTCACGGTTCCGCTCACGAGCGAAGGAACTGTGCTCGGGACACCCCAGTACATGGCGCCCGAGCAAATCGAAGGATTGGAATCCGACGCTCGCACCGATGTCTTCGCCTTCGGCTGCGTGCTGTACGAGATGATCACCGGCGCTCCTGCGTTCAACGGCAAGAGCAAGGCCAGTGTGGCCGCAGCGATCCTGGCCGCCGAACCGGCGGCGATGACCGCTCTGCAGCCGGTAACGCCCCCGGCCCTCGAGAGCCTGGTAAAGCAGTGCTTGGCCAAGGACCCAGAGGAACGATGGCAGTCTCTCCGCGACGTGGTGCTGCAACTGCGGTCCATAGGCAACTCCGCTGTTTCAGCGCCTCGAGAGGCGGCCAAGCGCGCATGGCTGCCGTGGACGATGTCGGGCGCGTTTGCATCGCTCGCAGCATCGTTGGCGTTCATAGTCTTTTCATGGACACGCGCGCCAGTCGCCGATGCGCCGGCTGCTCGGTTTCTGGTCACGCCACCGGCTGACACCAGGTTCTCGCTCTCGGCAAGCTTCACGGCAGTATCGCGCGACGGGCGTTACGTTGCATTTGTCGCCAGTAACTCGCAGCCCCCAGTCGTACAGCGCTTGTGGGTACGCCCGCTCGATTCGCTGAGCGCGGCGCCTGTACCCGGCTCCGAGGGCGCTCTGGCACCTTTCTGGTCTCCAGACGGTAAGTCGCTGGGCTTCTATGCGGGTGGCAAGCTGAAGCGCAGTGACATTGCGGGTGGAGCACCGATGGTGCTGTGCGATGCGGAGGGAAATTCGGGACAAGGCGGAGCGTGGAGCCACAACGGAGTGATCCTATTTGGAACGAAGGACGGTATCTACCGTGTTCCGGCCTCAGGAGGAGTTCCGCAGCAGGTCACCAAACCGGATGGCGCGCGAAAGGAGACATTTCACGGCGTCCCGCGCTTTCTTCCGGACGAAAGCCGCTTTCTGTACCTCGTAAATAGCACTGATCCGAACGTACGGGGTGTCTATGCGGCATCCCTCGACAATCCAACCAATCGTGTTCGCATTCTTGAGACCGAACGCAAGGCATACTACAGTCCGTCGCTGGACGGCCGGAGCGGGTTCCTCATGTTCGTTCGGGAACAGACGCTGCTGGCGCAACGATTCGATGCGGAAAAGGTCCGATTGGAGGGCGAGCCTATTCGGTTGGCCGAGAGCGTAGGAACAGTGCAGGCCCAGGCGCAGTTCTGGGTTTCCGATACGGGCCTGCTCGCTTACCGGGCCAGCAGCACCTACCCCACTGGAAAGCTGATCTGGATCGGCCGCGATGGCAAGGAACTTGGGGAAGTTCTCAAGGAGGACAGGTACAGCGGTTTTCGACTTTCCCCGGATGGAACGCGGCTCGCGGTGGCCCGCGTGAGTGATGATAGCGGTACAACTTCCGATATCTGGATATTCGAGTTTGGCCGCCAGATACTGACCCGACTCACTTTCGAAGGCTTCAACGGCAATCCTCTTTGGTCTGGAGATGGACGCGAGATCATTTACTATTCCAGCCGGTCCGGAACCAAAGGTCTTTATCGCAAAGCTGTAGACGGATCGGGTCGCGAAGAGCAGCTCATAACCGGGGCTGAGTCACTTTCAGCATTCGACTGGAGTCGAGATGGCGCTTATATGCTTTATTCCAGCAGCCCGTGGAGCGCGGTTGAACTGCGGAGCATTTGGGCCTTGCCTCTCACTGGGGATCGGAAAACGTTTGAAGTTTTCGGCGCCAGGCAGGTCCAAAATGTGCGATTTTCTCCTGACGGCAAGTGGATCGCCTACGATTCCGCGGGCACCGGCCGTTCCGAGGTATTCATTCAATCGTTTCCAGACAAGGCAAGCAAGTGGCAGGTGTCCAACAACCGGGGGGGGGTCCCCAGATGGAACTCCGATGGAAAGGAACTCTTCTATTGGTCCCGCGACCGCGGGATGATGGTAGCCAGCGTACGCGTTGCCGGCGCCACTGTTCAGACCGACAACCCTCGCCAGTTATTTCGAGTTCCTACAGGCACGACGCCCAGCGTGACGTGGTACGAGGTATCGCCGGACGGCCAGCGCTTCCTTGGTTATTTTCGGAATCAGAACTCTATGGGGACGGAGCCTCTCACGGTGGTGACGAACTGGCAAGCCGCGTTGAAGAAGTGAACCAACAGTATTGGTACAAGCGTTCACTGGCTGCCGACCCGAACCGACTTCTGAATTTCAACCCAAGTTGGGCGGTTCCGTCGCGCTTTGCAGCTGCTGCAGCGCGGCCTTCACCGAAGCCTTCAACGGAACGATCTCAACCGTGGCCGTGTGCCATACGGTATCGAGATCGACGCGGTCATATTGATGCCGCAGCCAGTTGCCGATGCCGCGGATATTGTGCCACGGCAGACCGGGACAAAAGTGTTCCGCTTCTGGCCCGAGGCGAATGGCTGCCTCGCTGATCCTCTGCAAGCGGCGCTCGACCGCATCCATGGTTTTGACATCCGTCCGGAAGCGCTCGAAATTCAAGCCCGCGACGTGGCTTTCAATCACCTCGACCGATTGCAAAATGTCGCGCAGCCATTGTTCAGCCTTAGAAGACAAGCTCGGCCTCGCGGTCGAAATTGCCCTGCACCAGTTCCTTCAGGCGCTCGGCATTGCACAGATCGGCATCGGCGCCGAGGATCTCGGATAGGCGGTGTTTCAGGCCGATTTCCGCGAGAATGCCCCGTACCTTGGCGCGATCGAAGACGGCCGCGAGATCCACATCGGAATCCGGTCCCGCCTCTCCCCTAACCACAGAGCCGTGCAGGTGCAGGTGAACGATCCCGGCAGCTTTCAGCTCTGGCTCATACTCCAGTAGCTTCGCTTTCACAGCCTCTTTGTCCATGCGCAGCAACATGCCATAACCATTTTCTCTAATCAAGAAGTTCTTGACGAACCGGACGCGGGCGGCTAGACATTCCGGGGGCAACACGGATGAGAACATAGGCGGAATTCTATTACCGCCACATCCGCTCTACAAGCTGGCGTTTCTCCGGCCCCATAGCATCTGCATAGATCGAAGTGGTCGAGAGCTGGGCGTGCCCGAACAACTGCTGTAAGGTGTTCAGCGGCACTCCGCAACTGATCGCTTTGATGCCGAAGCCGTGCCGCAGTCCTTTGGGCGTTGCATGCGGACCGGATATCTTCGCGGCCATCATGACTGCACAGACGACGTACCAGCCCTTTGTCCGGCTCCAGTCCCACAGCCGCACCGTCTCGCCCCGATCCCGACGCTTGTGTGCCGCGCGGACGTCATGAACAAGGTTCAGCATGTCGAGAAGTGTCGGTGGAACCGGGATTGGACGATAGATTCCCGTTTGTCGCTTCTTCGCACTTTCGATCACGATGGTGCCGTCTTTTAGGTCGATACGATCGGCCGTCAATGCCAGTGCCTCTGAGATCCGGCATCCAGTATGGGCTAGCGTGGCGCAGAACGTTCGCACCTCGCGCACTTCGGATTCGTCCGCCGCATTCAGGAAGGCATCCCGTTCGGCGGGCGTCAGGTACTTGCGATGTCCGTGTTGGTCGTGAAGAGTGGTCATGCTGCCGATTTGAGCAGCTTTTGCACCTCAGATCACCCGGCTATGAAGTTAACGGGCGCAAATGTTTTCGTAGCTCGCGGGCGGGTCGAACCGACTTCCGCCATTCTGTTCATTTTGTCGCACCAGCTCATTCAGAATTGACGGAGCGGCTTCCCGTCGTGCTACGCGAGGGTAGGGAGATGCCGGGCGAGCCCGGGGTGTAGAAAGCTAGCCTGCGAATGCCCTGCGACTACAAGCCGGGCAGGCATAAAACGACGTCAGACGCAACGCGACGCCGTGCCCGGCGCGATATACGTCGTTGTTTCGACGCCAATTAATTCGTGTACCCTTTGTTGAAGTCCGTCACGATGTCATAAGGAATCTTATAGCCCGCGCCACCCTCGCGCATCAGAAGACTCGCATCCGTTCCCTGATGGCCGTAACGCTTGCTGAACTTGCCTGATTCGCTGAGTGAACCCAGAAAATGTCCCGCCTCATGCGCCATCGTCGAGTCCGAGCGGTCATCGCTGATCAGGCTGATCCCGGCCTCCGAGTTGATGACTCCCAGATCCTTGCTGTCCTTGTTTACCGCTCGCTTAACCATGAAAAACGTGAGGGCGGACCCGCCGTCCTTGTTCTGGATGAGTTCTGACTTCAGATCTACGTCCGTAATGTCCGCCGGTTGCCCGGGCCCCAAGTTCTTCAGTGTCACCGGATCGGTTTTACCCAAAGCGAATACCACGTTCGCTTGTGGCGTCCAGATGGAGTTCATCTGGTCCAGAAGTGCCTTGGCATTGAAATCTTTCTGAAGGCTCGAGTTTACGGGCGCGCCTTTGTCATCCAAAACTCGCACTGGCCGGATTGCGATCGTGACGGGCTTTTGCTTTAGGATGATCACCTTCAGTTCAGCTTCCGGTTTCTTCCACTTTGGGTTCACGGCTTCGATCTTCAAGCCGTAGCCGAGACGCTTGCCGGCGGTGATCTTGAACAGTCTCGAACTTCCGCTCTTCAGTAGTGCCAGCACTGATGCACGTTCCTTCGGGTTCGTGGGAAACGGCGCGTTCGTAACCGCCTCGTGCCGCCGCTGATCGTCCTTGATTTCGTCAACACGCAACGGCGCATTGGCAGCGGGACCGACTTTCAAATCCTTGCCGCCTTCCAGAACGAAGAACGTGGCTCCGTCCTGCGGGATATTATCCCCGGACCGCCCGTAGGTGTCTGGCGGGTGAAGCCGCAATTCGCAAATACTTCCTTGAACTCTACGCTCATTCGATCGTCTCCTACCTGGAATAGCGTGAGTAAGCTGCTTTTTTCGCAAGATCACTTGTACTTATCAACAAGCCTGTCAATGAGCTGCGTAAGTCCAGCGCCCGGCAACTCATCGTAACTGTCCGCCATGGAGTTAACGCGCGTAAGGGTTTCGCGGCTGGCG
>CAWJQP010000067.1:0-33350 GCA_963844855.1 Bryobacteraceae bacterium | reverse complement strand
CAGGCTCGCTGTCGATGCCGAACATGGATACACAGTCACGGCCAAAGCCTAGCAACCGGGGTTGAAGCGAGAATCCCCTGGCTTTAGCCATGGGGAGTGTCAAGTTCTCAGGTGCGGCTTCAGGCCACTGCCTCATGTTGCTCTTTCGCCAGATAGCGGTACAGCGTTGCCTGGGAAACCGAAAGCGCCTCGCACACTTCGCTCACCGAGCTCCCGCCATCGAGCAACGCGCGAGCCATCCGCAACTTCTTCGTATCCATCACGCGGGGCCGGCCGCCAACGCGCCCTCTGGCCTTGGCCGCCGCTATGCCGGCTGTGACACGCTCCCGGATAACGCCGCGCTCGAACTCAGCCAGACTGGCGAAGCACATTTGAAGTACGATCGGAAGCCATCCGTTCCTCCAGTCCGAATTGTAGGCTTGTGGTTCCTGCGCGTTCTGAGAGATTGGTGTGATGCGCGCCACAATTGCGCAGAATCGTTGGAATATTCTTTCGCCCTTGTAAACGAAATTGCATTTCGCTTCGTCAGAGCTTTCGACTCTAGACCACAAAAAAGCGGTTAGGGACTAAATTCAGTTCGCGGTGTCTAAGGTGCTAGGAGATTCTTGGATGCTAGGGAAGGTCTTGCAACAATGGGTACTTGGGAAGCTTTGTTTGCAGCACGGATCAGAGGCAGGTTTCGGACCCGTTTTTGAAACAGAGTTCTAAAAGATCGCTTGTGATAATCGCCGTTATCCGAGGTCAGTCGATCTTTTCGCCGTAGGCTACTTGCCCGCGTAAGAGAAATGTCTTCGGGTATTGACCTTGCCCGCAGACCTTAAAGTTTCCAAAGTCCTTGTACCATTCGCCGTCTGGAACAGTTGGATTCGAGTCAAGCCAGATGTCGAACTTGAGTAAGTCTTCAATTGAAATTCTGCGTTCACGAACGCGATCCGCCAGGTGATCAATTAGCGGATTGGGTAGGTCGCTCCGCTTAACGCGAGGCATTCATGGTAAGGGGTTTCCCGCTTAAGAAGGCACGCAGTTCTGCCTTGAGACGTTCTACTTCGTCGGGATCGGACGCCGCAATCAACCGCTCGCCAAGTTGGCGCAGACGGGCCGCACGTGCCGGATCGTAATCAGGCGGCAACTCGTCGGTAGGCGTTTTGTGGGACTCTTGCATCTCTATCTTCATGATAAGGCCGTTTATCCGTTGTCAACCATTCTCCCGTGGCTCAACGCCTGAACCGTTGCAGGTCGGACAATCGCAGGGGCCTTCATACGGCCGTGCTGTGCCATCGCCATACGCGCAACCGGTATAGTTTCCGTCGCCAATCGGAATCCCGCGGCAGCGGCGGAATGGGCGCAAGTTCAGTTTGTGTGACGCCTGACTATCGCTTTGCATTTATCCGCTTGCATTCTCACCGGACGAGACGATGAGCGGTTTCGGCTCTCTCACCGTGGCGAGGATCGAGTAGCATTCCTCGCAGACCAGGTCGCCGACTAGGTATCGCTGATTGAATTGGTCGCTCGGCAGCGGTTCTTTAAGAATTTCTTCGAAGAACGTCTGATAATCCTCGCAGCCTTCGCAGTACATGAGTCCTTCGGCATTTGTGCGGGCGACGACGAAATGGCAGCGACCGCAGGTTAGGTTGGCGTTGTTGACCACTAGCAGGTGTAAGCTGTCGCAGTGTTGGCAGTAGATTTCGCGCTGTGTTGTCGTCACAGATGCCTTTACGACACGAAAGGTGAACTTTGCCTATCAACCAATTATGCAAAGTAAAGCGAGTGGAGACGCCCCTGCTGCAAAATCATGCGGGATGAATGCCTGGTGGGGTTTGAAGGCCGGCCACTTGGGTCGGCTTGGGCGGGAGATGTGCCATAAAATAACGATGCGCTGCTTGGCGAACTACATTCTTGATAGTGATTTATGCCTTCCACCTGGCTCTGATCCTTTAACGCTCAATTCGCCGGATCACACTTTCTCGTTGGTGCTATCTAATGCTGGTGATGGAGATTATGCCTCGCCCGATGCCGTAACTCTCGGCACAACTCGTCTTTGACGCGGACGTTTTCAACGATGAATTGGAATTGTCCCAGGTGCTAAATCGGAGATAGAGAACGGCTTTTTGGCAAATGCTAGCTGATCACATCGGGATTCATATGTATAAGCGTTAGGGCTTTGCTCCCTCTGAAGTGGCCGGGGCCGTCCCGCCTTGGGTTTGTCTTCTATGGGCTTCGTTTTCTTCTGGCCTTTGGTGATGGCGCTTAAACCTGAGAATTTGCTTTCACTTAAACAACTCCCTTCCGACTGACTGTAGTCTTCCCACCCGAGAGATACGCCCGGCGATCCGTCGTGACCTGGTGGACGAGACAGCCCGGCGAGCGCCTCACGCAAGGGTTCTTGAATGCTCACATCGCGCTCAACTCCGAGCTGGCGGAGTTGCCCCGAGACAGCCGGATCAAAAAACCGCGAAGGGCAGGGAAGGCACTGTCACATAGAGCAGATGAGATGCTGATTTAGTGTCTGTGAACACCCCTTCGAGGAGAGAGAACCGCGCGCCAGGCACTATCGCCCTGGAGGTCGTCAGAAAGCTCGAAGGAAGTCGCCATGTGCCTCATCGTAAATAACGCCTAATAATGTTTAGTTATCGTACTTCACTGGATTGCCCTAAGAAGGCCATTGCCGGCGGGTGAAAGTTATCCTCGCTTCTGTTATTCAGCCCCGCGTTCTCACCCGATTTGCAGTGCTTTGATCTCTGCAATAGCGTCTTTCGTATATTCAATGTCTCCGTTCCAGAACCGGGTCAGGACATCGCGATTGAGTTCAATCCACTGCCGGAGCAACTCCAGTTCATGCGTGGGGAGTTTTCCCGGACCGAACAGGGTGACTTCAGGCCGTACGGTGACCGAGATAAACTCTCCGGGAACCGCGCTCGGACCTCTGGTCACCTTCACACAAACATCGTCCTGAGCACCGCCCCGCGGAGAGATCCAGACGACGAACGGCAAACCGGTTCGTTTCGGGGACAGATTAGCCATCTTAAAGAGATCTTTCAGCGGCTGACTGGTCTGGGCGAGCGTTCATATATAAAGTCCGGTTCCAAATCACCCGCAGATTGAGCAACTTGAACAGGCACCCTCTCCGTCATCATACGCATCTGTAATGCACATTGTGAACAGCGTCCCATGATCCGCGATTAAGCATGACCGAACGCCCGACGCCGTCAAAGCGAAGTGCTTCAGTGCGCGATACCGGAATTCCTCAAATCCCGCCTTGTTCTTTTTGCAGGTTGTCGCCTGACCGTACATCAATATTAATTGCATACAAGTTGGAACAGCCGTCGGCGCACGAACGGGCAAAGTTGCCACTGCAATCTGATAAGGCTGGTAACGTGGAGTGGCATGAAGAAGACCGCAGCCGCTACCGGTGAGCCCCATCCGGAAGACAGCCTTGAGCAATTGCTGCGCGAACTCGAATCCGAAGATGCGGATCTCGAAAAGTTGTGCAATTTGGCGGAGGAGGGCGACGAGGAAGATGAAGCCTAACAAACCGAAGCGGAGGCCGAGAAACGACGTGTCATCTGCCGTGTTAGCGATCAGACCGCCCATCAGCCGCTGAAGCCGCTCGGCGTTTTCAATCGTACATACTTGGACGCCGCGCTTATAAGATGACCCACGGATCAGCAAGTGGGGAGCAGCGACCATTGCCTCTGAAGGCTAGAACGTCCCGTACGCTGTTGTTCTATACGCAAGTAATAGCGAGTAATAGGACCTTTGGCCTATGGCGAACAGAAGGCGAATGGGCTATGATGCTGTCTTGCTCCGATGGGACCGAAGCCGCTTACCATCCTCTTCAGTGAACAGGCCTCAACGCGCCGGAGGGAGAGGCTGCCACACGGTCATGGCTTGGAAAAAGGGCTCATCGTTCGGCTTGTCTTGGTGCGTCAGCCGGACGAAAACGGAAGGAGCAATGGATCGTAAAGCTCCCGAATGGTGTCCTGCTCGGCAGGCTTGTTAGCGACAAGTGCAAAGAATGCTTCATCGTGCGCACCGTACTTGACCTCACGATCATGGGGCGCGCCAGTAGCGACAGGTTGATCGGCAGTTTGTCCCGCTCGATGTACGTGTATTTCAAATTAAGACCATTCGTAAAGCTCATGCCAGGGAGAAGACAATGCCAACGATACGAGAACAGGTCTCTGCGCTCCTGAAAAACAACCCGGATGCCGACTACTGGGAAAAACTTGTGCTTCAACTCGCAGAGGCATTGCTCGCGCAAGTAGACGAACAATTGCGCGGCATTCCCGTTGAAGAAGCCGTCCTCACAAAGATGACGCTGGAGGATTACGAAAACATGCCAGAAGCGTTCGAGTTGCTAGATGGCCTTGCCGCCCCGAAACGATGGAGGCTGTACCAAGAAGGTCGACATCGGCTAGGCTTCGCAACGATGAGCGAAGAATGGAAGGCTGACGAACAGGAGATCCTGCGGCGCCGAGACGCTCTCCGTCGGAAGCTCTTCATCCCATCGCAGGTTCCATTCCCGAGTGGACCGCCCGAAGAATAGTCGCCAACCCTAGTATGCAACTCCTATCCGCAGGTCCCGCTCTCCTTTCGTTGTATACAGATGCTTCGTTCGCCGATGAGCTTGGCGTAGGCGCTTGGGTGTACAGTGTGCCAGCCTTCTCGGTTTTACAATCCGGAATCGAGCCCGGACATTCCGCGAACGGATTGGAGTTGGCCGCTGTTGTGCATGGGCTTGCTGCCGTTTGCCGCGCAGACCGGACGGCCCGCGACATACACGTCTACACTGATTCGGAATTCGTGATCGGGCTGATGGCGCATGTTTCCCAGAGGCAGCGAATGCCACTGCGGAAATCATATAAACCTATGGCGGACCTTTACGCGCGGGCCTCCGATGTGGCCGCTACTCGGACGCTGAAAATATTCAGAAGGGCTGACCGGGATCCGTATCACGCGGAATGTGATCGGCGGGCCAGGGAGGAACTTCGACGCCACTGCACGAAGGGTGAACTAGCCCGGAAAATCACCTTGAAACGGGTCCATACCAGGCGGGATAGCATTCTTCAAGAGATTCGAAAGGCGCAACGATCGCTGCGCAAACTTGAGCAGAAATTGTTGCAGTGCGATGTCGAGATCGCAGCTCTGACGTACCGGACGGTCAACGAAAACAGCCGCTCAGACGGACCCCTTAGCCTTTAACCGGCGATAGATGGAATTGAATATCAACCAGGGTCGGCAGAAATGAGTTCCACCGCATTCTGCTTCACGCAGGTAAATCAAGCGAAGTTTATTAGCTAAAGCTCCAGCCGAATTGCTGGGCTTGGCTTCCGCTTAGAAAACTGCCTCATAACGGGGTTGAGAATGTTGAGACGAACTGATGAATGACTACGGCCATAAAACAGTCTTAGGGCAATTACACCCGTGAGAACGATTCGGACGAAATCCTCACTCAGGGTTTAATCTTTGACATTGGTGGCCGAACACAATACCGCATTCAAGAAACTTCCGGTTTCCGTAGCGCGCGTTGTCCGATAATCGTGCGTAATGGGCTTAAATGGTACGAGTCGGCCGCACCCGCTGGAATCATCTTGCGCTAGTTGGTTTTAACATCGAGTTCACGCGTGGCCACAAACTATAGTTTTCGGACATACTGTTTCGCATGGCCAACCCCCAGAAAAACCCGCGTGTTTCTACCCCGGATCGCAGAGGGTTTTTGGACAGGGTGCGAAAGCGCTTCGCGTAGGGCTCTACGCTCGATGTCCACCCACGACCAGCAGACCCTCCCCATGCAGATGTCCGCGATGCGGGACTACGCAAAGAGGAGAAGATGGGCTATTGCGATTGAGGTGAAGGACGTGGGATCTGGGGCCACGACGCGCCCAAAAACTGGAGGAACTCATCGAGTCTGTCCGGCGGCGAGAGATCGACTTGGTCCTGGTCTGGCGGCTGGATCGCTGGGGACGGTCGCTGGTGGACCTGGTCAGCACGCTCCAGGAACTGACCGAGTGAAGTGGGCTTCGTTTCACTGAGCGAAGCGCTTGACCTCACGACTCCGAGCGGCAGAGCTCTTGACGGGATGCTCGCCGTGTTCGCGGAATTCGAAAGGGATATTCTGCGGGATCGGGTGAAGGCGGGAATTGATCAGGCGAGAAAGGACGGGAAACCGCACGGGCGGCCAAAGACGGCTGGCAAGCTCGTCCCGGAAATGAAACAGCTTCGCAAGGACGGGCTGAGCAAGAGGGCAATCGCCAAGCAGCTCGGGGTCAGCCGGACCTCCGTTATCCGGTTGCTACGTCCCAGGAAGCGTTCGTCGCCTTAACGTGCAATTCTTAACGAATAGAGGAGGGACCTTGATCCACGTCATCTCTTCTTCTTTTCGTGGAGCCGGCGTCGAAGTGACCTTGAAGGGTTTTGAGGGTCGAAGCGTTTCCGATCTCGAAGAAACGACGCATGGCCTTCGATTCCTCATCCGTGCCATACCCCATGCTGGCGAGGCGAATGTGCGTCCGGTTATTCCCCATAGGCGCGAGGGTGATGACTGTCCAAGTATTCTTCCAAGCCTCCTTGAACGGAAATGATTTTGGGGGGCGATCGATTCGGATCGCCAGCATGCGCTGCGGCTCGTATGCGAGAATCCGGTTCTCTATTGTGCCCTCGTCGCCCAGAATGCCTGTCGCACTGTAGTGCGAACGGATCAGGCCTCCGATCCGAAAATCCACATCTGCCTTGGCCACCCCAAGCGACTTGAATCCTTCGCCTGAAGTCCAGATTTTCCACACCGCCGCTACGGGAGCGTTGACGGTCCCTTCGTTGATAAACGATGAAGCGTCGTCGAATCGCGCCGCCGATTCTCCACCGGACGCCTGGGGGAACAATGGTGCGGCTAGAAGTAACATCAAACGAACAATCTTATGCATGAACAACCCTCCTGGAGATTCATTCCTTGGCCTCGGCCTTACGGCCTCTCGCTCGCTTCTTTTTCAAAGAACTGCCGCCACGTTCCGCGGCGTGCCGTAGGAGCAGATTCAAATGGTCGCGGAGCACCGCTACCGATTCGTCGAACGGTCCCAGGTCGTTTGCTGCACGCGACTGCATCAATCCGCCTTCCATTACGGTCAGAATGAAACGTGCCAATCGGGCGCGATCTACATCCGGTGGCAGCCGTTCACCGGCTTCAACCAGCCAGCCCTCGACACGTTTTACCCAGTTTTGGAAGTTCCGATGGATCAAACTCCGTGCCTCCGGATTGCCATCACTGACCTCAAGCGCCAAATTTCCAATCGGACAGCCCATCCGGCAGTCATGTTTCGCCATACCGTCCCTGTAACGATCGAGTAGCGCAAAAATGCGGGCGATCGGATCTGGAGTGCGGCCCTCCACGGGCTCCATCACAGCGGGCCCGAGATAGCCAAGCGCGAACTCAAGCACGTTCAGGAGAAGCTGGTCCTTGCTCTCAAAGAAGTGATACAAGCTGCCCGGATTGATGCCCGCTTCGCGGACAATCGTGGCAACGCCGGTGGCATGAAAGCCCTGCTCGTGAAAGAGCTGGAAGGCGGTACGTAGAATGCGTTCCTTGGTTTCCGGTCCGGGGATCGATTGAGGTTGAGCGACCACTCAAACAGTATTGAGTGGTCGCTCAACTGAAGTCAAGGCGTCTCGCCAAGCATGGCTCACGGACAGTTTCGATTATGCTCTGTGCATATGCGAGTGCCCGACTTGGCGCGCCCATGTTTCCTCCCCCCGTTACGGTCCCGGTTCAAAGGGCGACACCCTTTATGGCGAATAGCCATGCGTCGGCCGCAAGTCCCTGCGGTGCAATGCTAGAACATATTACGAATACAATGCGTGGAGGTGGACCCAGGTGAGGGGCCGAGACGCCGACATCCGGGACAGAAGTGGTTCCTGGGAACGAACTGATGAATGACTACGGCCATAAAGCGTACAGGCGGATGAACTGGGAACGCCAGTACACATTCGATGAGTCATGAATCTACCCGATCCGCTCGAAAGACTGGAACTGCACGAGGGGCGTCTATACCTCCGTCCGCTGGAATATATGTATATTGTCAAGTTGCGGACCCGCATCTGCAACGTGCTTGAAGCAACGGTAGGAGACGCAAGCGGATTTTGTGGGCCGTCACTTGCATTCCAGCCTCCGGGGAACAATCTCTGGGTGGCGGGCATCGGCCTTGTCTCAAGGGAGCGATGGAAACCGGCTTTAACGGAGGACGATTACCTGCGTCTCGCCCCTGAACTGGTGGTGGAGATTGTGTGGAAAGAGCGTCCAATTGACGAGATCAACAAACTGAGCGCTGTATCAATGTCGAACGGCTGTGACACGTTCTGGATCGTTGACCCGGCACAAAAGAGCGTGCTCGAGATTCGAGCCAATACAACGCTCCGACATGATCCATCTGACGAGTTGACGCTACCAAAACCTTGGAGTGAGCACACTGTTCCGGTAGCGATGTTATTTAAGGCGCCAGAGCCTTAGATCGAAGCATCCGGCATCTGCTGCTTTCGGCAACTACACCTGGCCCACTTCGGCGCCTACACTGGGCCGTCTTTTAGATCGATACGATCGGCCGTCAGTGCCAGTGCCTCTGAGATCCGGCATCCAGTATGGGCTAGCGTGGCGCAGAACGTTCGCACCTCGCGCACTTCGGATTCGTCCGCCGCATTCAGGAAGGCATCCCGTTCGGCGGGCGTCAGGTACTTGCGATGTCCGTGTTGGTCGTGAAGAGTGGTCATGCCGCCGATTTAAGCAGCAGTGCAGCTCGCTGTCGCAATGACAGATGACTTGAGTTGCAGAAAACGCGTCATCGAGGACGGCGAAGGCCTGATCGATCATGCATGCAATCATCTCGGCACGCTTCTCCAGCAGAGCCCTAAGCAAGACCCGGGTTTTCCGTCGCATTGGCCTCGCGGCTGGCCCAGGATCGTGAAATGCCGAGGCTGCGGGCAATCGTCGCGATACGGGTTCCCTGCAAAAGGGCTTCGGCAATGACCAGGCGCTGCAGCAGGCGTGCTTTGGTGATGCCGGCTGGGCGACCGCGCGGGCGTACTGCCGAGGAAGGTGTTAAGGGAAAAGCGTGTTTGATGTGCGTGCATACCCCACTAATCGCCGCGTGGCGAAAAAAGCGTTAACTGAAAATCGCCGTGGGCAGTTGGCATCTTGCGCCTCGCGCGCGCAGGAGACGGAGATTGCGGTATCGACATACGCGCTAGGTGAGCTGCTTACCACCTTGTTCGTACGCAACAAGCGGCTTCACAACCTGACTGCCTGCTGGACAGAGTCAGGTCTGACACACGACTTTTGTTAACATGCTTTGGTGTTAGCGGGTTGGTTAGGAAAGCTAATTGTAGTTCTACCGTGCTGGCAGCGGCGGTAGACTGGGTACTCTTTAGTATCTTAGTCGCGGCTGCAGGCCAGCGGGTATTTGAAGTGTTGGATTTCAACTACTGGCTTCCCGACAGTGCGGCTCAGCTACGTGGTGATGAGCTTGGTTATGCAAACACTGCCCGCGAACTGCTTAACGGCGTTGGATATACCTGGCCCGGAAGAGTGCCTCTTTATCCAGCGATGCTCGCAATTCTATTCTGGTGCACAGACGAGTCGTACCGATTTGTTCGCATAGCGCAGTGCGGGTTAGGCGTTGCGTCTGTACTTCTAACATACTGGCTTGGCAAGCAGCTTTTTGGTCAACGTGCCGGAAACATCGCCGCTCTACTTGCTTCCTTGATCTTCCCGCTCGTGCGTCAGCCAGTGTTCATCATGAGCGAGGTGCTGTTCACGCCAGCATTGCTCGTTGTAGGTATCGTGACACTGAGTGCGTTCCGGTCGCTCGACACTGGTAAATTCGCGATTTTGGGAGCCTGTATTGGCGTCAGCGATCTGATTCGACCGACGCTCCTTCTGTACCCGTTCGCGGTCATGTGTGCGCTAGTTGTGCTGACGAATTTGCGAACTGCGCTTCGCTGTGCGACGACTTGCATGCTCGCTGTGGCCCTCACCCTATTGCCTTGGACAGTGTTCACATACTGTAAGTTCGGAGCATTGATCCCACTGCAGACGAGTAACGCTTTCCTTTGGCAGGGAAGTCCTGAATACTTCCATCTGACGCGCGACAAAGGGTATACCTACGAGCGCATCTGGTCAGACATTTTGTATCCGCCAAACCGGCAAACACCTGATCCCACGAGCATTGAGGGAGATCGGTATTGGACCCGCCGCGCGATCGTTTCAATAAGTAACGAACCACTGACATATTTAAGATTTGCAGTCGAAAAGGCGTTCACATACTGGTTAGGTGATCCAAGTGCTGACTGGGGAAATCATCACATCTTTAGTTATGGAGGTCTCCGTAACGTCGGTTACGCACCGGCGGCAGCTCTTAAGGTGCTCATTGCGCGCGCTGTCCCGATCGTCACGATTGCCGCGAGCATCCTGCTTTGGCGGCAGCGGCGCCTTCTGCTTCCCGTGTATCTCTTACTGATTTTCACAACTGTTTTCCATGCCGCGACACACGCCGAGGCTCGCCTTAGTGAGCCGTTCCAGCCTTTTTTGCTGGTACTCATCGCAGGTGCTGTAGACCTCGTATTTACGAAGCGCACCGAACCGGAGCAACGAATGCAAGCCTCTCCTCCTCTATTTGAATGTTGATCTACGCGGCTGGCAGTTAACACCTGAATTGGGACTGGTTATCCCAACCCGGAACTCGTTTTCAAGCGTACAGGGAGCGTCCGGGCCGCCGGGAAAGCGAGAAGGGGGACATCGCGACGAACAGCACGCGGCGGCGGAACTCGAAGAGATCATCATCCCAGCCGTCCCAGCGCGATGGCTTGCTGCTTCTTTTCTTCGCTCACGTTGACGGAGGGTATCCCTCCGTCAGGATTAATGTCCTGAATCAGCTCCTTCGTTGGCCGCTTTTCAGGCGATTATCATTGGCCGGTTTTGGGTGATTGCCGAGGGGAAAGGCATTGTTAAACTGCATTGCCGCAAGGTTCAACGCATCGCCACCTGCCGAGGAGCGCCGCGGATTGCTTTGCAGTACTATCGGCAGCATGTTACGTACTGGCTTATCATCTACGGTGATTTCTCAGGCTGGCGCGTACTTTCGCGGATGGTGTCTGATAGAGGACAGCCGCATACTAGCATCCATGATGGCCGACACCACGTTAACGGAAACAGTTCGAGACCTCATGCAGTGCGTACAGGCGGCGCGCGACAGTGTCCCTGGTCACAGTCTTTTCGCCATGCAATGCGATCTCGTGTTGCATCGCGCTGCGCAATTCATGTCAGATGTGCTTGTCGCACGGCACACGCATTAATACGTTCATCCGGCCCTCTGGTCAACACCGTAAATCGCGGTCGCGGGTGGGCCGAACCGACTTCCGCGTTCTGTTAACTTCTCTGCCCCACGGGTTTAACGCTGTGGCCCCATTTTGTTCAAGAATCGAACGTTATGGACTCAAAATCGGTGGTAAAGCCGGTCTTCATGGACGAGCATTCATTGCCCGGCCTATCGGAAAACGTGGCATGATAGCGGGCGCGGGCTGAAGGAGGTGCGATGTCTCGGCCCATCGTCCCACTTGCAACTGCTGTAGCTGTTTTTCGGCTAATCGCCAGTGATGCGATCGAGCGGCCGAAGATTCCAAAATCGTGGGACCAGTCCGATCTCGATCAGATGGACTTGCCGGTAGCCGACCCGACTTACTCCCAAAAGGCGGTTTCGCCGGACTACTACTACCGCATCCCTGTAATACCGATTTACAAGAGCTATCCCGTGTACGCACCCGGCCGCGCGCCAGTCGGGTACATGGAGAAGTTGAAGCGCTTGGCTCCAGAGCTCGCCTTCAATCCCGCTCGGCTTAAGACGAAAGAGGATTGGATTCGTGCGGGTGAAATTGTCTTCGACGCGTCCACCACGTACGGTACCGATGTAGGCATGCAGGAACTCGGCAATCCGGCTTGGTACGCCGCGACGGGAGTGCCGATAGCAAGTGATGGCACTATCCCCTGGGTCCGTTACGTTATCCGCAGCACCGGCAACGTGGAGGTCGGAAACCTTTCCTGCGGGTTCTGCCACACACGTGTACTGCCGGACGGGTCAGTGGCAAAAGGAGCGCAGAGCAACTTCGCGTTCGACAGGGCAATCGCGTTTCGGGACCGACACCGCGGCACCCCCGACGAGGTCCGCAATACCTGGCTTGGGTTGTTCACAGTACAGTGGGTTCCGGAAATGCAACGGCGGCTTGAGCAGGCGACGCTCGAAGAAATTCTAGCTGCTCACGAAGCGATCCCGCCTGGCGTGTTTGCGCGTAATAGGTCGAGCCCGTTTTATCCACCTGTAGTACCGGATTTGATCGGTGTCGCCGATCGTAAATATCTCGACCGCACGGGCTCGACAAGACACCGCAACATCACCGATCTGATGCGATATGCCTCCTTGGCGCAGGGAATCGAGTTCCTGTCAAACTTCGGTGGTTTTATTCCGAGTGGTGAAGAGAAATTCTCAAAGCTGCCTGCGCCGGAGACGCAGGAGCGCTTTAGCGACGAACAGCTCTATGCACTGGCGTTGTACCTGTATTCTTTGCGCCCGCCGCGGAATCCCCACCGCGTGGACGCAATGGCGCAGTCCGGAAGGAGAGTGTTCGAGCGTGAAGGCTGTGGCGGATGTCATACACCCCCGCTGTACACAAATAACAAGCTATTACCTGTGAGCGGATTCCGAGTTCCAACGGAGCATCTGAGCAAGTACGACATCCTGAATGTGCCCATCGACACCGACCCGAGGCTTACGCTGCAAACTCGTCGGGGAACAGGGTACTACAAAGTCCCGTCGCTACGGGGCCTATGGTATCGAAGCGTGTTTGAACACAACGGATCAGTGGCGGCGCTGGAGGACTGGTTCGATGAGAGGCGTCTGCGCGACGATTACGTCCCGACTGGGTTCGCCGGTTACGGAGTAACAACGAGGGCCATCAAAGGTCACCTATTCGGCCTGAAGTTGACGGCTACAGACAAGAAGGCTCTGGTCGCATTTCTGAAAACGCTCTGAACATCTGGCCGTCGGTAGCCCGTGAACTCTCTTCCACATTCTGTTTAAGAATCGGACTGGTTCAGGGCAAGTTGGTGGTAATGCCGTTTTGCAGGAATGGCTGAACCAAACCCATCGCAGAGCGGGACAGGAAGCAGCCGTACGCGCCTGTTGGCCCACCCATTCGCCCGTGTGAGCGAGGATTGTGTGAGCGAGGATGAACATAAGATCTCACCTCTGTGTTACGATGCCCGAACTCAAATGCGACGGCTCTCAATTCCGGTGCTGACCGCCATTCTGCTGCGCTGCCCGCTGACTATAGGTCAGACCTTTCAACCGGAAGTCCCTCGGTCTTGGGATGATCGTGAAGTTGAGGGTTTCGAGCTTCCTCTCGCCCAAGCAGATCGATCGCCCCGGTACATGACTTCCAAGGAATACTACGCGCTTACAGAGCGCGTGATTTACCGGTCGTATCCGGTCTACGCACCGGGCCGAGAACCGGCCGGTTACAGGGAGTGGCTGAAGCAGAGGGAACCCGAAATCATCTTTGACGCATCAATACTGCGGAACAAAGCGGACTGGATCAGGGCAGGCAAGCTGCTTTTCCGGTCGCACATCAGGTTTAGCCCGGCCCCGGAAGGCGCACCGGAGGTGGACGATACTGTACCGGTTTTGGAGGATGGAACTGTCGCTTCGTTCCGGCCTGGCCATCAATACTACATCCGAAAGAAAGGAGTCATTGAAGTCGGGATAAATGCCTGCGCAGACTGCCATACGCGAATCATGCCGGACGGCACTTTGTTGGAAGGAGCGCAAGGAATTGTAGCCCGGCCGTCTAGTTCCGCCGTTCTGAAGCAGGTTCGCGAAAGCACGCCTGCATCACATGCGCAGCGAGTGGAAAATGATTGGGTCCTTTTTGGTGCTCCATGGACACAGAGTAAAGAAGCTTTTGTACAGGCAATGACCAGAGATCAAGTGGCGGCACAGCTCGCCGCGAACCACCCGGGCGTATTCGCCCGACAAGGCACTAGTCGCTCTCATCCTGTACACGTACCTTCGCTGATTGGTATCCGAGAGCGCCGATACCTGGACGCGACGGGCCTCGTACGCCACCGGTCGATCGGGGACCTGATGCGATACGCGATCATCAACATGGGGCTCGACTTGTACGCGCATTTCGGCGACTTTCAGCCGACTTCCAAACCCACCGCATTCACCGGTGAAGAGGGAACGCGGTATAGCGACGAGCAGCTTTATGCCATGGCTCTTTACATCTACTCCCTTGAACCGCCTGCCAATCCGCATTCGCGAAGCGCACTGGCGGATCGGGGGCAGAAGGTGTTCGAGCAGCAAGGCTGCCACGGCTGTCACACACCGCCACTGTACACCAACAACAAGCTCACCCCTGCCGTCGGGTTCAAAGTTCCGGATTACCTTCGACAAACCGACGACATTCTCGACATTTGCGTAGGAACAGATCCGACGCTGGCTATGAGATCACGCCGCGGGACCGGGTTCTATAAAGTCCCCTCACTTCGGGGTGTGTGGTATCGAAATGCCTTCGGTCACGGCGGTCAGGCCGAGACGTTAGAAGAATGGCTCGACCCCGCGCGGCTCAAAGATGACTACGTGCCGAAAGGTTTCCACATTGGTCCGGGTGCAATTACAGGACATGAATTCGGATTAAAGCTTTCGCCTGACGACAAGCGTGCATTGATTGCCTTCCTGAAAACGTTATAGGCCTGTGGAGGAACTTCGAGCGAGCTTCGATGCGCCCGTTCGATGGTTTCCGTCAGAGGCCTTTGAAGTCCGGCTATCGGAAACTAGCCGTTGAACCGACTTGCCGCTTCCGTTCAACATCGGGCCGTGAACACGCCACGCTTGAAGCAGCCACCGAGCGTAGGAACCCAGCTTGAACTCGCGTGTCGCGTCGAGGGCGTCGGCGGACGATAGAGAAGAGGTCCAGAATTAGTTCGGGCTCGCGATTGATAAGCCGGCGATGAGCTGCCGGCGCTCGAATTAGTTCAGTCTGCACGCACCGACTGGGCGAGAGCGGGCTTAATGTTCTGGTTTACTCGGAAGAAGTTTTCAGGATCGTACTTGCCTTTGATTGCACTCAGGCGCGGAAGGTTGGCACCGAACGCCGTCGGGACTGCATCGTCCACGTCGAGCGCGGCAAGGATGTGTGCTCCCGTCGCGAAGGGTCGGAGAGCGTTTTCGGTGCCGCGTGCCCAATCGCCGTGAGTCGGGGTCTCCCGTGCGTCAGTCCATTGTGCCGCTATGACGATGTCCCAGGGAAGATCGCGATAAGGGAATGCAGTCGCATCGTTCGGTACACGTCCCGCTGCACCGGCGTAATATTCGATGACGACAGCTGAAAGCGGTGATTGCATCAGGTTTCCTCGCGCGACAACGGTTTCGATTGCCTCATCCGAGAGTTCCGCGTGCAAGCTCGACTTCCAATAGTTGTAGTTACCGTCCGGGAACGATGGCGCGAACAGGGACTGCATCGCCGGAAATGGAATGGCCGCAACTGTGTCCACGAGCGGGGTTCCAAATCCACGCAACGGTCTTAGAACACGGTCGCCTTCTTCTGGGTCACCGCAGTAGCACACTGCCACGCCAACCATCGGCGTTCCGTCAGGCGCGTGCAGAAGTGCAGCGTACGCAGTGATTTCGTCGGGAGCAGATTCAATGTAATCGCGGAAATTTCGGATGACGTCGGTCGCCGCCGGGCGAGGATACAGCACCAGGCCGCCGATAATCGTATGCACGGCATGTGCCCGAAAAACCAGCGACGTGACTACGCCGAAGTTACCACCACCTCCCCTGAGAGCCCAAAACAGATCATCGTTCTCGGTGGCACTGGCCGCGAGCACTTTCCCGTGGGCGTTTACAACCTGACAAGAAACCAGATTGTCGATCGTCATCCCGTATTTGCGTATCAGCCAGCCAACTCCACCACCGAGTGTCAGACCGGCAATTCCGGTCTTCGGAACAACGCCACATGGGACTGCAAGACCGAACGCGTGAGTTTCTCGGTCGAGATCGCCGAGCGTTGCGCCACCTTGCACCCGGACTACGCGGTCATGAGGATCTACGCTGACGCCCCGCATACGCGAGAGGTCGATAACGATCCCCTCGTCGCAGAGAGCGCGGCCGCCCACATTGTGTCCGCCTCCACGTACAGCAGTCAGGAGATTGTTGTCGCGCGCAAACGTCACCGCGGTAATGACATCTGCCGTTCCGGTACATTGGGCGATGAGTGCTGGACGTTTGTCAACGCTAGCATTCCAGATCCGGCGGGCACTGTCATAGCCCGGATTCCCGGGTTGAAGGATGTCACCTGAAAAATTGGACCGTAAAGACTCGGTGTTCAGATTTGTCATCGCAGGAGGGCATTATATATCCACACGTTTCGGACACGCCCGAATGCTTAGCCTCTCGCGTGTGCTCCCGCGACCCTGCCGTAAACCGAACATTTCGGGTCAACGGTTTCCATCGCGCGGGCCGTGGTCCCCTGCCCTGCAGCCGTGAACCCGGCCCCCGCAACGTTTACCTCTCCAGCCAACGATGGGGTGAAGCCAAGCTAGTTCAACCAGCCGTTCATGTACACTGGCCGTCGCTTTGATGCCATGCCATACCTCACCGATGAAGACGTTCTGAGATTGCGTAACGCGTTTAGCGACCGTCAGCGAGATCTTGGCCTGTCTTGAAGCTCTTCCGTCTTCTGCTCAAAATGGCCCGTTCTTAATTGGACGTCAGTTCCTGGGACGTCGCAGCCTCAAGCGGAGGGCTTGCCGCGCCGGGGCTTCCCACACGAAGGAGCAGGCAACGCCAATCGTCGTGGAGGGGAATAATCTGCCCGACGGATTTAAAGGCTGCTGCCCTTCCTTATCTGTACAAGACTCGAACGCTTCGAAGTGGCAAGTTTTCGCAATCGCCGTTCTCCCGTTGCCAATGTCCAGAGTCGATGTAACGTGACATGGACCTTATTTTTTCGGAGAACAGTTGATCTTGTTTTCGGGCAATACACTCCGCGCGTCGCGGCCAGGCCGGGACTGAGATAAACGCGTCGAAGTAATTCGGCGAACCCGCCAGTTCAGCTTAGCTCGTTGAGTCCGGGCCGCGGACGTTAACTAACGTGCCCACCGGGCCGAAAACAACACCTGTTAACACGTTACACACATACGAATCTCGGGCAAAAGCGCGCGGCTGTAAGTGTGAGGCGCAGCGGGATTTTGCGCCGAAGGAGAAAAACATGCTTGATCAAGTCTTCAGAAGGCGGCTCGAAGTAATCGCCGCGATTCTCACCGTGGCCCCTGCTCTAACGGCGGCGCCTATAGTTGATTACCTAAACGTCAAGGGATATACGGAGTTCTTCGGCGGTGCCCCGAACCCAAGAAAGACCTTTAACTACTCAGGACAACCTGTATTCCACTCGATTCCCTTCTCGGGAACCGCACGCATCGTCTTCGAGGACCTCGCGAGCTTCGCTTACAGGCCGGCTATCCAGGTGACGCCGAGAGCTGTTTCCGGAACCGGAATCCCTAATTGTGGCGCGCGTCTTGAAACTCAAGGTAGGAACTTGATTGCAGTGGTCAGTTGTCGCGTGGCAACACCTGAGTTCACCCTATTGATTGTCGACGAGACCTCCGATGGCGCTTACACCTCCGCTACCTCATGTCCGAACTGTATTGCCACCAATATCCATAACCCGTGGGCTCGGAATACGACCGCGCCCGTGCGACTCGCCAACTTCACCGACCGGCAGAAAGGCATCTTTTTCAAAGTAGACTCAAGGGCAACTTTGTTCCAGCTTACGCCGCCGATGCCTTTTGTGACGCCAGTGTCACCGATGGTTCGATGCCTTCCAATTACGTTGGACAGCAATTCGGAGCGAGCCGACGAGTATGGTGTCGAAGTGTCGTGTTTGCCACCACCGCCGCCATCTAGTCCTACAGTGATCCCCCAGCCTCCTGTTGATTTGTCGTTCCATCTGCTGGTGGTACCCAGATCAGCCCGCACCGGCTTCGTACTCGGACTCGAAGATGGCCGCACATGGTTCGCCTCCAGTGAGGCAGGGCTCATCAATACAACGAGACTGGGCGAGGGGCGTTACCAGGTAAGCTTCCCGAACCTGGCTGACCGGTGGGTCGACGACGGCATCGCGCTGGTTAACGCGCACGGTATCCTCGGGAGAACTTGCGCGTTGGAAGGACAGTTCCGGTCAGGGGATGACGTTCAAATCGAGATTGCCTGCAAGAACTCCAGCGGCGTTCTTACGGACACGCGGTTCATCGTGCTCGCTACCTCGCGGCACTGAGACACGCGCGCGTCATGCGTGAGCGTCAACCGTGCAGCCGCCGCGCTATCGACGGCTGCACGGTCATCCTGCACGGACTACTTACGTCACGCAAGTATTTCGTCGCTGCGAGACGGGCGTAGTGGTCTGGTCCGCCATAGATGATCTGTCCTTCCTTCGTCATGTACTCGCGCCTAGCGCTTAGCGCGAGTTCGATCGCGTGAAGCGAGCGGTAAAACAACGCGCACATCTCGTCGCGTTCGTCGCCTACGAACTCCGCGACGAATTGCCGGCACTCGGGCGAGTTGGCTTCGCGTGAGGCTAGGGCGCGGCTGATGCCTTCGGCTTCGGCGATCTCGGTCACGGTGGCGCGCCGGAGACGAGTGCCTTTGCGATTCGGGCTAGGCGGCCTTCGCGGCTGAGTTCGGCTGTGGATGCGGGGAGGAATACCGGACGTGAGATGGCGCGTCAGGCGGCCAAACGCAGCGGCAGCGTCACGACATCAACGTAGGACCAGCGGAAAACCTGTAAACTTTCGTAAAACCCGGCCAGCCGTGGGTTTTGCCTCCCGCATCCGTAAACAAAGGAGTCACAGGTATAAAAAAATTGGCCCGAGAGATCTTCGACCTGGTCTACACCGTCGGGACGCGCCCGTCGCAAGGAGCGCGGGCGAGGGAGACCGCCTTTCGTGAACACGTTGGTCACTCTGGTGACGTACGCCCAGCGTAATTTTTGATTGCACTCGTCTAGACCGCACATCTGTGCAGCGGGTGCGCAATCGTGAAGACCGTCACCCGCGCCCTGAACAGGGCGGGCATCGTTTCTGAACGGAAAGGCGGTTATCTGTTCCGCCATACTCTGGCTTGTATGGTGAGCGATCAGCAGGTAAAGCGACTCTGGCGGCAAGCCGGACAGGCGTTGACGTTAGAGATTGCGGCGGCAAAGGCGGGCATGGACCCCAAGACAGCGCGAAAATACCTGCAGGATCGACGCCTGCCAAGCGAGATGCGACCAAAAGCATACGTGGCGCACACGATCCTGGGCGATGGACAACGGAGGCCGACGCAGGCCTTCAGTGAGTTGAAATCACACTATCTCTTCGAGGCCAAGTTCGGCCGGCCTGGCAAAGGCAACGACAAAGGGAATGTGGAAGGATTGGTTGGCTACGCGCGACGGAACTTCCTGGTTCCGGTACCGCGCGTGAGTAGCTGGGAAGCGCTGAATCGTCACTTACAGCAGGTCCGCTGCATCCCAATCGTCGATGAACATGGCCAGCTATGCGGCATCGTGCCTCAGGCGGATATCGCATGGCATCTCGATAAACGTGAGACCGGTGAAGTCCTCGAAGATATCTCTCAACCCGGCCAGGATGCGATATTGCGAGCTTTTTACAGAACTGATTGACTCCATCCTGTTATGCTGTTCGGGTTATGTCCCCAGGATCCGCCGATTCTCGCGATGCAGAAAGTGTATTCGTACAATCGATTCTCTGCACCACGGATTTCTCTTCCGACAGCATGAACGCATTCGCCCACGCCCTGATGATTGCTATGAACCTGCGGTGTGAATTCACCTTGCTGCATGCCAGCAAGCCGCGTGAATCCGAGCTCGAGTGGTCAAGCGTTCCGGGAGTTCGCGATTTGCTGGAACGTTGGGGATATCTGGAGAAGGGAAGCCCGCGCAGCGCGGTGTTCGAGAGATTGGCCGTTGATGTCAAGAAGGTTCACACGAAGACAGAGAACACGTTACGCGTGCTCTTGGACTACATCGAGGCGTACCCGACTGATCTGGTGGTTATGGGGACCGATGGTCCGAGTGGCGCCGTTTCCTGGTTGCGTCCCTCGGCGCCAGAGAAAGTAATCCGAAATTCGCGCACCATGACTCTGGTGGTCCCCGCCACAAGCAAGGGTTTCGTATCACCCGCGACGGGTGGCTTCACTTTGAAACATGTCCTGGTTCCGGTGGCCTCACGGCCCGATCCTCATCCGGCCATCACTTACGCCTTCCGTGCCGCAGTGTTTTCCTCCGAGGATGTGGTCCATGTCTCTTTGCTTCACGTGAGAGCCGGGGCAAGCGCAGTTCCGCAGATCACCGTACCCGAACGTCCGTACTTGAATTGGGAAATGCTGACCAGAACCGGGAGCGTTGCCGAAGAGATCCTGAATACAGCGGAAGCCCTCGATTGTGATCTCATCGTGATGGCCACGGAGAGCGAGGGCGGCTTTCGGGGCGCGCTCCGAGGCAGCGTTACTCAGCAAATCATTCGCTCTTCCAGATGCCCCGTGCTAGCAGTGCCGGTTACCAAGTGAGATTTGAACTTACGGGGGATGCACTCATCGATCAAAACTCGCGTTCAGAACTGCGCCAACATTAATGCCTTGCTCTGCTCTAGCGCAACGATGAGCTTCGGAATCTGTCCGGAAACATCAGCTATAGTTTGCCGCAATCAAAAGAACGAATCCTCTTCGACGGCCGGAGATTGACGGTTTTGGGTCAACGGTTCAACCGCTCGGCAGTGTTCCCTGCCCGGCAGCCGTGAACCGACTTCCGCCTTCTGTTCAAATGGCCCGTTCTTAATTGGACGTCAGGTCCTGGGACGTCGCAGCCTCAAGCTGAGGACTTGCTGCGCCGGGGCTTCCCACACGAAGGAGCAGGCAACGCCAATCGTCATGGAGGGGAATAATGCTGCCCTCTACCCAAGCCAACAACACGCTAAAAGATAAGGAGATCAGAAGCGCTTCGTCTCCCGGCTGAAGGGTCATCAACGTATCCGATTGCTCGAGCACGACACCCAAGCCTGTGCCGATAGCACCCACCAGCTCGGTTGTCCGTACCAGCGATATGACGTTATCTTCTGTGAGCCAGGTCCGTGCGGTGTTGTAGTCGACCGGCGTGACCTGATACGTTGCGATAGCCCTAGGCAGGTGTTCTATTGCGAACCGCTTCATCCATTGGATTTTAGCGGAGCTACACTACGTTGCTCCGCAAGGGAGGTCGCGTTAACACAGAATGCGGTGAACCGACTTTTGCATTCTGTTAAAGAAAATGCGGTTCGGCAATCGCCGTTTAACCCTGTTCCATCAGAGAGAACAATCCGTCACTCGCCCCCGGCGGCGGCGTTCACAACCCCTGTTCGATGTGAGGTGTGACGAATAAGACGAAGTAGAATTAGTCGTCACTTGAATGCTACTCGCTACCGGAAACCGGCTAGGGCCTTACGTGATCGTTGCTCCCCTCGGGGCTGGCGGAATGGGTGAGGTGTATCGCGCAATGGATACGAAGCTCGATCGCGAGGTCGCGATTAAGATTCTGCCGGAAGCCCTTGCTCGAGATCCGGAACGGCTCCGACGCTTCGAGCGCGAGGCGAAAGTTCTGGCCGCACTGAACCATCCAAACATTGCGCAAATCTACGCTATTGAGGAAGGCGCGCTGGTGATGGAGTTAGTCGAGGGGCAACCACTTCATGGCCATTTGCCGGTCGGCACGGCATTGCACTATGCCCGCCAACTCGCCGACGCGCTGGAAGCCGCACACGAAAAGGGCATTATCCACCGTGATCTGAAGCCCGCGAATATCATGGTCACCCCGGCGGGCGTGGTCAAGGTGCTCGACTTTGGGTTAGCGGCCGTGGCGCGCGATACACAGGCTGAAACTGACGTGACTCTCACCACGTTTCCGACGCGCGCGGGGATGATCCTAGGCACTGCGGGATATATGAGCCCGGAGCAGGCGCGCGGCAAGCCTGTAGACAAGCGTGCGGACATCTGGGGCTTCGGCGTCGTTCTGTACGAGATACTCACCGGCCGGAAGTTGTTCGAGGGAGAGACAATCTCCGACACACTGTCCGCGGTGTTGACGAAGGAGCCGGATTGGAATCGGGTGCCCGCCGAGCTGCAGCCACTGCTGCGAAGCTGCCTGGAGAAGGATTACAAGCGCCGTTTGCGGGATATCGGTGACGCCTGGCGATTGGTGGAAACCCCGCCGCAGATTATGGCGCCGCGCCACAGCAGATTGGCGTGGATAACTGCGGGATCGCTCGCAGTCATAGCTCTCTGTGTTTCGGTGATCCATTTCAGTAGTGAGCGGCCGCCGGAAACGCCGATGGTGAGCCTCAGTGTCGCATTACCCCCGAAGACTTCCGCCGAAAGCATGGTCCTTTCGCCCAGCGGTCGCCACATGGCTCTGGCCATGCGAGAGGCCACTGGCAGAATGTCACTCTGGGTCCGGGCGCTCGACTCCATTCGTCTGCAGCAGCTGGCCGGCACGGAAAACGCGCACCGGCCCTTCTGGTCCCCGGACGGTAAGTCGATCGGCTTTTTTGCCGACAATAAATTGAAGCGGGTCGATCTTGCGGGCGGCCCGGTTCAAACCATCTGCGAATCGGGGCCCGGACGCGGTGGAACCTGGAACCGTAATGGAGTCATCCTCTACGCACGCCAGAACAGCCCTATAATGCGCGTACCTGCCTCCGGAGGCGAGCCGCGAGCGGTCACTCAACTCGGCCCAAGGGAAAGCAGGCACTATTGGCCTTCGTTTCTTCCCGACGGGCAACGATTTCTGTTCATGAAACCGGGACCGCCTGAAATGCGAGGCGTATGGCTCGCCTCAATGGACAAACCCTCAGAGCCGCACCGCCTCGTTAGTGACAGTTCTGTAGCGATGTATGCCTCTGGCCGGCTGCTGTTTGTCCGCAATGGTACGCTAATGGCGCAACCGTTCGATCTTGCCCGTGGCCAACTTGAGCAGGAAGCTGTCCCGCTGATCGATGACATTGGATTTGTGGACGTAAGCAGGGAGCCATTCCTTCTCCGTATCAGAGGCCGGCCATTTGGGTTACCTGATCTCCTCCGGGGAACGACAGCGGCTCACGTGGTTAGATCGCAAGGGCCAGCCGTTGAGCACGGTTGGTGAGCAGGCCATCTCGTCCAATGTTGTTTTGTCCCCCGATGAAACCCTCATCGCCGCCGGTATTCCGGATGCGCAGGGAAACCGGGACATCTGGATTGTGGACACAACACGCGGAACGCCTACCAGGTTTAATTTCAACCCACTCCTGGACTCGCAACCAACGTGGTCGCCGGACGGTAAAAGTATCGCTTGGTCGTGCTCGACGGCCGGAAGCTTAGGCATCTGCCGGAAATCGGTGAGCGGTGCCGGTCAGGAGGAGCCGCTGCTCACCGGTGGTGTTCCCAAATTCGTGAACGATTGGTCCCCCGATGGCCGGCATTTGCTCTACAACGAGATATCCTCCAATACGCTCAGCGACCTTTGGGTGCTGCCGCTTGCCGGGGACGGAAAACCATTTCCATACATAAACTCGAAGTTTGACGAAAGAAATGGGGCGTTCTCACCCGACGGTCGCTGGGTCGCGTACATCTCCGATGAGTCCACGCAATACCAGCTATGGGTGCAATCGTTCCCGCAGGGCCAAGGCAAGTGGCAGATCTCGGCAGACGTTCACGCCGCGCTTGGCGCTGGCTACAGTGTTCCCCGGTGGCGCCGGGATGGACGTGAGCTGTACTACCTCTCAGGGGACGGAAAGGTAATGAGGGTAGAGGTGAAGCTTGGCGACACGTTTCAGCCGGGCACGCCTCAAGTGTTATTCGACGCCCCCTATACCACGACGCACTTTGATGCGGCCGCCGACGGCCGGAAGTTCCTGCTGCCGCTTCCTGACGAACATACATCAAATCAGCCTGTCCACGTGGTGCTGAACTGGGCGGCAGCATTGAAGAGATAGCGTCCTCGCCTGGGCGGCCTAACACACAGGGTCATCAATCTACTGACACACCGAATTCCGCCTTCTGTTCACTTCCGGCCCAATCACCCGTTTAGGCCAGGCTGGCCAAACAGCTCTAGCCGTGTCCAGACCGATACGGAGTAGACTGGGGCGTGCTTCAGCCATACCGTGACGCAAACGCACGCGCTTCAGTTCTTCCCCTGCTGCTTCTGCTAACAGCATCCGGAACATTCGCTCAGGGTCCCGGTGTGCTTGTCCTAGAACACGCCAACGTGATCGATGGTACTTCCGATCAAGTTATACGAGACGTAACAATCGTCCTCGATAAAGGACTCATTGCCAGCGTGGGCACGACAGCAACTATTCCTAAGGGCTCTACAGTGCTGGATATCAGTGGGCGTTGGGTCCTCCCCGGCTACATCGATGCTCACACCCATATTGATACCTACTCAAAGGCGCAACGGGCTATTGCCACAGGTGTTACGACAACCCGAACAATGCAGGTTGAGTACTTTGCCGACGTTGGCCTACGCGGATTGCACCGTCAGGGTCTTGTTGATGTCCCAGATATCCTGGCTAGCGGTTATCAGATCCGCCCGGATATGTTCCCGGGGTTCTTCCTAGATTTTCCACATCTAGCAGCCTTGATGCCCAAGTACAGCGGTTCCGAGAATGTCCGTAAAGTAGTGCAGGCAAACCTCAGTCGCGGCATCGATCACATCAAGATACTAGCCACCCCAAGATCGAGAGACAACATGCTTGCGCGGACATTCTCCGATGAAGAGCTGGGCACAATTGTTGCTGAGGCTAGATCCGCGGGTAAACGAGTGTCTGCGCACGCACACGGAGATGAGGGAATCGCCGCTGCAGCGAGGGCGGGGGTGGATACGATTGAGCATGCGACCTTTGCAACCGATGGTACTTTGAGCCTGATCAAGGGGCGTGGAACGTGCATCGTGGAAACAATTACACAATACGATGCACAATCGTGGCGTATGCCCGACGACGTTCGAGCACGTTCGCAAAAGCAAAGAGACGCAGCTCGTTTGATGGTCGCCAGAGCATACCGAATGGGTATACCGATCGTAGCTGCTACTGATTTTGACTACGGAGAGGAAAAAACTGACCTCACGGTCGCCCGAGAGGCTAGCGAGCTAGCTACCATCGGATTGCCGCTTGGACAAGTAATCAAATCAATCACTTCCCGTGCGGCAGAGTGTCTCGGCATTGCCGATCGTGTCGGTGCGATACGAAAAGGTTTGGAAGCCGACCTTGTTGTTCTCAATCGCAATCCGCTCGAAGATATTGGGGCGCTAAAGGACGTGCAGATCGTTATCAACAACGGTAAAATCGCGCTGAACCGAGCGGCCGCGGCAAAGTAACACAAAGTCATTACCAACACCGATGCCGCCGTTATCGTTCCGGAGTTCAAGCCCGACGCGCGTGATGTCGTGATGTATAAACACCGTTTCAGCGGCTTCTACGGCACTGATCTCGATGCAGTTCTGAAGCGTGCGGGTGTAAAGGACCTAATCGTCACAGGTTGCACAACAAGCGTGTTGTTCGAGACGCGATGTTTAGAGACTACCGCTGCGTCTATTGGCCGACTGCATGAACGAGCCTATCGGAAACGACCTGCCCAGGAGTAATCATAAAGCGTCGCTACTGGTAATGCAGACGCTGTTTGCGTGGGTGTCAGATAGCAACCACTTCGTGCAGCGACTCGAATCGTAGCTGCGGTGCTGCTGGCGAGCAGGGTGGAAATCTTCCATAACAATCATCGAGGCCGGACCCGTGTACACTGTGCCCCATTTCTATTCAGGACGATCCGGAGGTCATTTAACGCCATTAGCAGTCACCCTCGGTCCCACACCCTCGATACCGTATATCGAGCCGTTGACCATCGCGTCAGGCTGCGCTGTCGTAACCTTCGCAAACTCTTCGAAGAATGCCTCCATTCGCCCTGCAGGCTGAAAAGTAATAATCATCTTGCCTGGTATTGTGCCGACACTCAGAAAGGAGTGGGGCACAGTCCGTGGACCAAAGACACTCGCGCCCTTGTTGGCGCGAAACTTCTGGTCGCCGACTTGGAAGACAAACTCGCCTTCCAGCACGTACCACCATTCATCTTGGTTGGCATGCTTATGAAGCCCGGGTCCATTGCCGGGAGAGGTCGTACTTTCAAACACAACAAGTTGACCTCCCGTATCGGTCCCTAAAACCTTTACAGTTGTCGGGTCCATGCCCCTGAGCAGCATGGGTTCGCCCCGTCGGGAGTTGCCGCGCGCGACATGGAATCCTTTCTGTGCGCGTGGTGAGCTTCCCTGAGACGACCCTTCCTGCGAATTTAAGAGCGAGGAACTGCTGGCCAACGTAGCAGCTTTGAGAATTGTCCGACGGCTGGGCATTTGCTCATTCTATGGCCACTTGAACAGAAGTGCGATGCAAACGTTCACAGGTCAGAAGGCTGAACCGACTTCCGCCTTCTGTTAAGGATTTGGTTCAAAGTGATTTGCGTGGCGGACGATTTTCATCCAGGACCCGCCTCGAAACATCCACACTTCAGTGAAACGACGATACGTCATCTTTCCCGCATCCGTCCGGTCAGCTCCTGGCGTGACCTTCGCAGTCTCGAGTCCCATGGTCACGACCATGTCGCCGAAGAAACGGACATGCTCTACGGCCTTTGTCATCGACGTGTACTTAATAATATTGGCTTTTACCCGCTCGATCACCTGCGGCTTGTCAATGACCTGATTGAACGGATTCGTGACGATCATGTCATCAGGATAGAAGCGTTCCATCGCGGCTATGTCACTGCGCAACACAAGATCCACCTCGTACGCGGCCAATCGTTGCATTTCTTGTTTAACAGCTTGCTCGTTCTTCTGGCGCTCCGGCCTGTGGGCGCGACTACCCGCAACGGCCATAACCACCAGCGCGGTAAGTACGGTGGCATTATTCATTCCGTCAAGGCTCTCATGCCGCTCCCCACAAGTGGATGCTCCGAAAGTTTCTGCGGCCCGCAAGGGGCGTTATTTTAGGTATAGGAAATCAAGCTTGAAGAGAATTGCGCATCGCGTTCCGCCGGGAGGCTTGCTCTTCCCTGCCCTGCACTTCGTGAACCGACTTCCTCGTTTTGTTTAAAGTGTAGTCGGTGGTAACCACCCGCGTCTCTAATCGTGAGGCCGGGTCGCAGATATGGAGCTTCGTGTCGGCAGGTGCTAGGTACTTTGCAACGAGTCGCTTCTATACGCTACTGCTGCTTAGCCCCGTCGATCAAACGCCGGTAAACTTCACGTGCGTGATCGTAAGCTTTCTTTGCGGCAGGTAAATCGGCTGGAGAGATCTGGGCTGCTTTTTGTGTCCAGCACTGATTGACCGCATTCAAACACCACTGGGCGCTCGACGTAGATGGTCGCAAAGGCTTGTTATCAACCATTATGAATATGGGATTTGTATGCGAGGCTGGAGTAACGCGTGCGGCAATCCAGGAACTCTCTTTCACAGGAATTTGAAATCGAAGCTCTCGATTATGGCCGTCCGCCAGCAGTTTCTGTTTCGCTACGGCTCTGCCGTTCATTACAATTTCGACCAATACCTCCCTCGAGTCCCCGATACGAGCACGCTCCAAATCCCAGTAGGGAGGCTGGTCATAGGGCCTGCTCCTCACGTCGTCCTTTGGCGCTTCAGGTATTCTCCCGGCGAAATCTCCACTTGGGGCAAACAGGTTCAAGCTGCTTCGCATTGTCTCAGCCGGCAGGTTAGCAAGGTATGCAGACGCGCTTAGCGTTACCGTCACCGTTGAGGGCCGGCGGAGATGCAACTCGCTTCCATTCACTCCAAGGCTTGCTTCATTCGCGCGCAGATCTAGAAGGTGAGTTTTCCCGTCGGAAACGTAGCTTCGACCTACTCGCATTCCTTCTAGCCAACTGGAGTAGCTCAGCGGCCCGTCCAGCTTTACATACGTACGTCCCACACCAACGCGGCGATCATATATGCACGGGAAATCAGTCTCCCCGGCTATGCGCGGTCGGAACCCGACATTGAGTGTGTGGTACCACATATTGAGTTCCCACGTATAAGGTGTATCTACCGTGGACATGAAGTCGACGGTGTTCGGATGTGTTACATCGACGATGAACTCATTGGCTCCCACACCGTCGAAGGCGGGCACTTCAGAAGTCGGAAGATCCTTGCTGATAACCTGCAGGCCCCATCCCGAGTGCGCGTATCCCACGATTGCGCCCTGGGCCTTCGCCCATCTTGCAATTGGCAAGTTCCAGGTCGGCCAGTCCTCGATAACGTTGGTACCTGGAAAGTCCTGCTCTTTCAATCCGAGGAGCACAAGGTGACCCGCATGGCTGGATGGAAAGCCGGAAATCTCCAGATCGTAGTGCAACAAATGGCGATTGGGTTCAGACACCGGGTCGTCCTTCCCTGAGAAGAACCGTTTCTGGTAGTAGTAATCCGGAGCCCACGTGAGTACGGATCCAACGTTTAGATGCTCACCTGAAATCTGCCGGATCATGTCTTTCGGTTCGACACCCTCGCTCGGATTCATGTAATGCGCACACCCGGCGGCGTGCACATGGTGGTCGCCAGAATACCAACCCCTTCTCGAAGGATCGATCCATCTGTCGAGTTGGATTGCAATCTCCGCTGGGCCGGCGGCGGATACGTCGAACTCCCTCGTGTGCGGGAGGTACTCAGGCCCGCCATCATATTGCAATGTATAGCGACCATCTGGTAGCGCGATCTTTTCACGATCGGCCCGATAGATCTGGGGTTGGAAGAATAGATCTGGTGCGAGGCGCTTGGATGGATTCGGATATAGCCTGCCTCGGCTATCGCGGATTATGAGAGATGCCGTTGTCGGCGCCCCATTCTCGTCTTTCACAGACAGCGTGACTATTCGGGCCGGCTGTGCCGTGAAGACGACAGTAACATCGTTGCGGAATCCTATGTCCTGACTGCCCTGGCCTGCATTGAAGCTGATCGTGGCCGCACGCTGGCCCGCTTCCCGGCTGTATATCTGGACAATCGCATACTCAACTGCGAGGCCAGACAGGCGGCTGCTCATAGGCGACTGTTGATATAGGGAGATGTTCGCCCACCGATCCAACACATTCTTGGCTGTGAACTGCATTCGCGGAGCGGCACTGAAATCGGAGCGGACGAACACGTTTCCGCTGTTGGGGCTTTCCACCTTCAGCGGCGCTGTCACTCGCGCGTTGTTGTTGACCTTGACTAGGAAGAGGCTCGTGCCTCCTTCTGCCAATTCGGGACGGGCGGCACCTTGTTCCACCCTCACGCGGCCCTCGGCGTTTATATGTACGTTGAACAGCACATGTTGGTCAAGTATCGCCTGCAATTGCGAAACAGCGTGAATCTCATTTGGGTCGGCGATCGCCGCATTAATGGCCTCGTGGTCAGCTAACGATAACGGGTGGCCCAAGTAGTTCAATGCCGTTTCGAGCTGTCTTACTTTGAGCGCCAGGGGCTGCAAAGCAACCGTTGTTGCTGCGCTAGCATGTTGATGTGGCACTTCCTGAGCTGCTGCGCCACATGGAATCGAGTACATAAGGAGTAACGAAGCCCCCGCGGACGTAAGGACTCGTTTCAACGCTCCTGGGCTGCCGTTTCGACGCATAAAGCAGATTGTATGAAGTTCAATTCAGTTGGCATAGTAGAAATGCGACATGTGAACTGAAGAGGGGCCGGCAAAGCCCTTTCGAAGTGTCCATTACCGGCGTGCGATGCCGGTACATTAAGATCACAATGGTCAGCGATGTATCTGCGAACCAAACCAGCTGAACGCCTGCGAGAAGTCGTTCAGTTCTATGCACATATAGAAGCCCACATCGGCGGGGCGGTTTTAATTCGTCCAATCCCCGCCAGGAGTGCTATGGCTCTTGAGTTCACGTTCGGAGATCCGTATCACATAAGGTCGAGAAACTCGCAATTCAGCGTAGAGGTCGCGCACCCCTCAGTCCTGATCGGCCCGAAGACACATTCGTCGATTGATTTAGTTCTTCAAGGGAACGTGGAATCATTCGTCGTAGTATTTCAACCCGCCGGCCTAAATCGTCTATTCCCTCTTGCGAGCCGCGACATGGTCGATCAGCACTTTCATGCGGATTCGGTATTCGGCTCGTCACTGGCCGACCTTAGGGTGAGACTCGCAGAGAAGCGGTCATTCGTCGCCCGTGCGGAAGTGGCGGACCAATACTTCATGTCGAGGATGTCAACGCCGGCGTGTTTCGATGTCGAGGTGCTAGCTGCACGAGAGATCGTACGAAGACGCGGATGCGTTCGGATAGCAGATCTCGCATTCCAGACAGGCCTCTGCACTCGCCAATTGGAGCGGCGCTTCGCCAACGTCCTGGGTATGCCACCTAAGCTTTACGCCCGAATCGTCCGATTCGAGGCAGCCTTGCAGGAGAATGAACGATCACCAACTCGAACGTGGACAACGATTGCTCATGAGCTCAACTATTGTGACCAGACCCACATGGTGCGTGACTTCAATGAGCTTTCGGGAGAGAGCCCAAGTGTGGTCTCCAGTCGACTTGAATGCTTTCGTGAAATCTCCATCAACCGATAGGTTTTGGATCCAATGAGCCCACCGACTGCTCGAACTGGGGTTTACGCATTTGCGCGATGGGTTCAAACGCGAGGCATAGCGGCAGGTGGTAGTTGATACCTAAAACGCCGCCGCGCCAGCTTCAGCGACCGCCTGGTCTTGTTTCCCTAACCCCCCGCTTACACCGATACCCCCCACAACCTCACCCCCGCGCTTCAGGGGTACTCCGCCGGCGAAGATCATTACACGTCCATCGTTCGATGCATGAATCCCGAAGAACTGGTCTCCAGATTGACTCATTTCCGCCAACTGCGTCGTCTCGATATCGAACGCACGTGATGTCCACGCCTTCTTTATAGAAATGTCTATACTCCCAATCCAGGCCCGATCCATACGGACGTGGGCGACCAGGTTCCCGCCGCTGTCCACCACAGCAATATTCATAGGCTGACCGATGTCCTCAGCCTTTCGCTCTGCGGCTGTAATAACTCTTCTAGCGTCTGCGAGGGTGATCATGAACTGAATAATCGCACGGTTGCTAATCCTTCAGTACAGTGAACGTTCTGGCCCGTTCCGTTGAAACCGGGGCCTCGCGGTCAGGAACGGTCGATACGTTCACGGCCCGCCCCTCGCGACGTTCTGAACATGCAGCTAGTCGAGACCCAGGTGGACTCCTGACAGCCAACCTCGACCTCGGATGGCCGGTACCGAATGACTGGTTACGGCCACATTTGGGAGACGGGAACCGAGCGTCGCAGCCCGAATCACCGCCAGCGTGCATTTCACGCGACAACGACACAAGCGACAACGAACCTACTGACACCGCCTCCACACGGGCGTACACTACGGCTGTGCTCGACTCCCTCACAGCGGTCGCGGCGGCCGTCATAGCGGTCCTGATATACCTCGCGATCCGCAAATGGGGTCGCCCCGACCCCTGGCTCTAGCTACTTTCCGTCGCAAAATTAGGCCTTCCGGCCAGCGCCAAACACCAACTCAGCTCCCGAGTGGGTGCTGAAACATTCACTATTGATCTTGTTTCAGACTGGTTTTATCCTGGGGCATGACGAGACGCAAGCAGCCGCAGCAGACGTTGTGGGAAGGCATCGTAGCCGAAGACGTTAAGTCGCTTTGGGAACCTTGGATGATTGAGGCGGACGAGCTTCTGGATGACGAGGAACTCGTCGACTGCGTGTACGAAGCACAAGGACAACGGTCATGAGAACAGCCGCACGAGAGGTCGTTCGCAAACGCCTGCCGAGATGGCGCTGCGGCTGCTGCTGCTCAAGCATGTACGCAACTGGAGTTATGACACGCTGGAGCGGGAAGTCCGGGCCAATCTCGCCTATCGCGATTTTTGCAGAATTGGATTAGGCAAGGTACCGGATGCCAAGACGTTGGCGCGCATTGGACAGGCGATCACTGGCGAGGTGATTGCCGACCTGCATCGGCGGCTGGTCGAACTTGCGCGTGAGAAGCATGTCATTGCAGGCAGGAAGATGCGGGTCGATACCACTGTAGTGGAAACCAATATTCATTACCCGACTGACTCCAGCCTGCTCGGCGACGGCGCGCGTGTGCTCACGCGGACGATGAAGAAGATTGAGACGCGGGACGGGCAAGCTGAAGCGTAGCGTGCGAAACCGGATGCGCAGCGTGAACAAGCGTGTGATCGCAATCGCATTTTCTGCGCGGCACAAAGGCGAGAAGGGCGAGGAAACGCGGAAGAAGCATTATCGCGGGTTGCTGCGCCTGACCCGGCAGATTCTCAATGATGCGCAGCGCGTGGTCGCTGAGGTGGAAGGCTTGAGTCGAGGCAAGAAGCGAATGCTTCAGCCGCTCACAACTGCACTGACGGAAATGGCGAGCCGGGTACGGCAAGTCGTCAGACAGGCCAACGCACGAGTGTTCAAGGGGCTGACGCAGTTGCCGGGAAAAATCGTCAGCGTGTTCGAGCCGCACACCGAGATCATTCGCAAAGGGAAAGCCAGCAAACCAACCGAATTTGGCAAGCTGGTGAAGATACAAGAAGCAGAGAACCAGAGTCATCATCCATTACGAAGTTTTCGATGAGCGCCCAAGCGACCGCGAGTTACTGCTGCCGGCGGTTGAAGCGCACGAACAGGTTCTTGGGACGAGTGCCCAGGCTAGTGGCGGCCGATGCTGGTTTCTACTCGCAGGCACAAGAACGCGCAGCGCAGGACAAGGGCGTGAAGTGGGTGGCGGTACCGAATCGCAGCACGCGTAGTCCGGAGCGAAAGCAACTGGAAAAGAGCCGCTGGTTCAAGAAAGCTCAGGCGTGGAGAACTGGCTGCGAAGGACGCATCAGCGTACTCAAGCGCCGCCATGGCCTGAGTCGATGCCGCTATCGTGGCGTCGACGGCATGAAGCGGTGGGTTGGGTTCGGAGTGATCGCCGACAACCTAATCAACATCGGGAATGTATTGGCGGTTACCCGTGCGTGAGTAGGGCGGCGGTACCGTCCCGCTCCTGCGGGAGCGAGGGCGGGAGATCGCCAGCCGAACTCGACTCACCCACCCGGGAAGAGTCCCTGAGCGGGTCCGATAAGGGTCATTTTGCGACGGAAAGTAGCTAGCGCCCGAGACCAATACGCCGGCATAGGCCGTCCTAGGGAGGTCGCGCGATCTGCCAATCCCGTTCTCGCTGAACCGTGTT
>CAWJQP010000066.1:0-23864 GCA_963844855.1 Bryobacteraceae bacterium | reverse complement strand
CTTTCATGTTGGTCGTCACTGATGCCATTCAGCCGAAGCGAGAGAGAATTGTTGCGTCAAGAGAGACGTGTTCGAATGATTAACGGCTACACTGAGAGGCTATTATGTTTTCCGCGGAATATCGAGCGCAATTGCGTGCTGAACTCTTGGATTATGCCGCGAACTACAAGCGCCTGGGCGGAGTTGCGGTCACAGGGTCTGCCGCAGTTGACCGGGAGGACCGATGGTCAGATATCGATCTTGCCTTTGGCGTTACTGATCCTAGCCAAGTCGGCGCTGTGCTATCCGATTTCACGGGGCTCATGTATGACCGGCACGAAGCGCTCCACCACTATGATGTTAGGGTCGGAGCCTGGATCTATCGTGTGTTCTTCCTTCCCGGCACCCTGCAGGTCGACCTCGCATTTGTTCCCCAAACTGAATTCAGACCGCTTGGCCCTACATTCAAACTGATCTTTGGAAATGCGAACCCAATACAGCCGGTCCCACCGCCACCGGCCAAGGACATTATCGGACTTGCGTGGCTTCATGCATGGCACATGCTTGCAGTCGCATTCTTCGCGGGACATTTTGGCAAGCCGAGTACATGATAAGCGCTATCCGCGATCATGTCATGGCTCTAGCTTGCATCCGGCATGGACTTCCTTGGGCACATGGTCGAGGCATGGACCTGTTGCCAAACTCGATCACCGAGCGATTGCTTGGGTCAATGGTTCGAGAGCTTTCCTCTGATGAGCTTTGGCGGGCTCTCGGCGTCGCGGTTGAGGGTCTGGGTGCAGAAGTTAACTCCACCGACCTGGAGTTTGGTACCCGCGTTGCGCCTGACCTCACGGAAGTCTCCACTAAACCTTCCTAGCCGCCAAGCGTAGATCTATCCTACGCCGTATGGCGGGCCACCCGGCGAAATCCAGGGATACCTTGAGTTCGCGGACCCAATTCCCATCTGGAACGTATTAAGCTCGATAGAAGTCAGACCGCCCGAAAGGACCCCTTGAGATGAGTCGTGTGCTTCCCACCCTCGCAGCGCAACTGGCCTGTCTCGGACTGTGCCTTGGTCAAAACCCAGCAAAGAACTGGATTGTGGAACGCAAGCCCGTCGAACTGCCAGCATTTGAGTCGACCCGGCAGATCGCCCGGGCCGCAACACCGGCGGAGTACGCCGAGGCGAAAGAGTCTTCCGCCTACCGCTACGAGCGCCTCCTCTACCAAAGCGATGACGCCGTCGTGTCGGGTTATCTCTATTCGCCTCACACGCAAACTGGCAGACTACCCGCGATCGTCTTCTCGCGCGGCAGTATGACCGTCAACAACCAGGCGCCAGTGTTGCTAACTATGATCCGCCGGCTGGCTCGCGAGGGGTTCATCGTGTTCGCACCGATGTTCCGTGGCAGCGATGGAACTAAGGGGCAGGACGAACTGGGGAGGGGCAGATCTTGCTGATCTGAAGAATGCGATCGAACTGGTGAAGTCTCTGCCAGGCGTCGATCCAGAGAACAGATCTCTCTGTATGGAGAATCGCGCGGCGGCATGATGACATACTTCTTGTACGAGAAGACTGGTCCGTCCGCGCGGCAGCCGTGTGGGGCGCCATCACAGATCTCTCGGATTTCCTGAAGGCGACGGACCCCGAATTAAAGCTAGCCCACATCGGTCTGGGCAGACTATGCCGCGCGAAAGGACGAAATCCATTCGAGCCGGTCAGCCATCCGTTGGCCGGAAAAGATCAAAAAGCCCATTCTGATCATGCACGGTGGCAGACACGGACGTCTCGCCGCTCCATTCGCTGAAGATCGCCGGGGCGCTCACGGAACTCAAGCGTGAGTACTCTCTAGTGATCTTCGCGAATGACAACCACATCCTCACTCGCAACCGGATTCTCCCCGACCAGCTGGCGGTCGACTGGTTCAAGCAGCATCGCGGCGGAGCGCATTGACTCCAAGCATGCCGCCTTGTCGCAGCAAGGCCGCCGAAATCCGGCTGGAATAGGTCCTGCATTGTCGCCGAAGGGTTTACTGATCCCTGGGATCCAAGACTTTAGATTGCGGTTGGATTACGCGCTATACGGAAGTAATCGGAGTATGAGGCTAGCGAGAGTCATTCAATCGCTACTCCATCTGTACTCATAAAAGAACTCGAGCCATGGTAACGATGTAACACTGCGTGTCGCTCGCTGAGGCACCCGAAGCAGTAACTCCAATGCGTTGGTGACCGCTTTCTCACGCGAAGTCGCTGTTGACGAGATCCTCGGCTCGCGTGATCATGGTCCTGGCTCGCTCCGCCCGCGTACTCTCTGCGGGTCTTCTCGATCAACTCCACTCTTATCTCCAAATCCGACCTCACCGTCGGGCAGGTGCGCCACGTGAGCAGTTCATTCTCGACAATCCCACGCGCGTGTACACAACCTGCCCGCCTGATGTTTGTACACAAACGTTCGGTTATGCACGCACCTTTCCGAAGGTGCAATCGGGTGCAGCGGGTGCAAACGCAAAAAAAGCCCAATAAATGGGCGTTTTCGCGCTGTGATTGTCGGTGGAAAAAGAGGATTCCTGTGCGTTACTTGCCGCTGCATGACCGGCCGAGGAGATCGCGACGGTCGAGCGGCTGGCCTGGGGAGGGTCGAATTCCTGTCCCGATCCGTCAGCGACCGCGCGAGGTGGCGACCTTTCGCGCCCGCAAATTTCGGGAGGGGGGTACCTTGGGCCCCATGCACTCGGAAGATGTTGATTCTGCAACGGAAGTAGTGGCATTGAGCCGCCCGCGGGGCGCCAAAAACGTGTGTTTTCGACGTTGAATTTGGCTGAATTTGAGCCGGTCGTCGCTGAGTGGGGGCGAAACCCATGTAAACGCTGATGAATCCCGGAGGTCAGCGTCGCTCCAGATCGAAGCTATGGGAGAACAACAAGGGCGGGTTTGACACTCGGCATAGTCATTGACCACATGGGGTTGCCGGCCGAGGAGAAGCTCTTACTTTGTGTGCAAGTCGACAAGACTTTCCACCACTTGCGTCGGAGACAAACCGGCTAATAAATAGTTGCGCATCCACCATCGGAATCTTGTCTGAAGCTAACGGCGTTTGTCAGCGTAATCCTGCGAGTGGCGGTGAGGGTGGGATTCGAAGCCAGAGGGCACTTGACAAGTCTGTAACTTACAGAGATTTCGCTGCCCGGATTGCCGTCTTTGCCACCGCCCCCGTCGCGCATTACCCAAAATTGCCCAAAATCCGGTCTAACGCCTGGATGGAAGAAACGGCCATCAAAGGCTCTTTCTGCGCCTGACGTTATCGTTTGGGCCATACTCCATCTATCGAAATCACTGGCGACCCCATTAGCATTAATCTTCATTAAGTGCCCGGGCACCGATGACAGCGGAAAAATCGGGGCGCCCACCGCAGGATGAAAAAAACCCGTGAAAGGGGGTCGATTTGGCGCGGAGGATTTTTCGCGTTGCTGCGAGCCTCGCGCGCGTAGGACAGTTGAACCGACGAGATGGCGCGCTGTACGCTTGAGCAACGAACTGCTCGCATCCTGTCAAAAAACGTAGTATCTTAGACAACCCGATCTGTGACAAACCGATCTGTAGATGCTTTACGTCAGTCGCTCGCGATGCAAGTGTCATCGCCATCACGAGCTAACGCGGAGGAATCCGTAGCACGCGCGGACTCGTTATCAGTTTCAGCGCTAATCCGCGCGCCCGGGAGGGCAGGATGCGAACGCAGTTCATACTTGACGGCGGACGAATAGCTCGCGTAGTTCGCTCATTGATGGCCTGTTTACCGAGCCTGGTCGCAACATGCTTGATAACCTGCGGTGAGACAGTCAACGGTTCGCTCACAAGCCCCGGCGAAACCGACGTATACACATTCACCGTTACAGCCGGCGAAGTAGTGCGCTTCATTGCTGTCTCGTCGGCGAGAAACTACATGGAAATCTACGATTCAGCGGCCAACCGTGTCGACGCTGCTGAGAATTTCCTCCAGACGAGGTTGGAGGCCGGCGGCCGTTATACTCTCCTGTTCCGGGCCAATTTCCCTAATCAGACACTCAGCTATACCTTCACCTTCCAGCAGTTGCGAAATCCTTGCGGTGCGGCGGCGCTGAATTGCGGCCAGACGATCTCCGGCGCTCTCGGCGTGACGCAGACGCAACTGCGAACGTTGAACATAGCTGCGGGAGAGGTTATCCGCTTCATCGCGGTTTCCGATGTGCGCAACTATCTTGAGTTGTTCGACGCCACGGAACGGCTGTTGCGGCGGCCGAGAATTTTCTGCAGACGACCGTCCCGTCAACCGGCCGCTACACACTTGTGGTTCGCGCCTACTTCCCGCATCAGCCGATCAGCTACACCGTAAGCTTCCAGCAGCTCCGAAATCCTTGCGGTGCCAACGAGCTGAATTGTGGACAGACGATCTCCGGCTCCCTCGGCGCGACGCAGATGCACCTGCGAACGTTGAACATAGCTGCGGGAGAGATTGTCCGTTTTATCGCGGTTTCCGACGTGCGCAATTATCTGGAACTGCTCGATGGCACGGGAACGAGTGTTGCGGCAGCCGAGAACTTCCTACAGACGACAGTGCCGACAGCCGGCCGCTACACACTGATCGTTCGTGCTTATTTCTCGCATCAGCCTATCAATTTCAGCCTGAGCTTCCAGCAGTTACGAAACCCTTGCGGTGCCACCGAGCTGAATTGTGGACAGACGATCTCCGGCTCCCTCGGCGTGACGCAGATGCACCTGCGAACGTTGAACATAGCTGCGGGAGAGATTGTCCGTTTTATCGCGGTCTCCGATGTGCGCAATTATCTGGAGTTGCTCGATGCCACGGAACGAGTGTTGCGGCAGCCGAGAACTTTCTGCAGACGACAGTGCCGACAGCCGGCCGCTACACACTGATCGTTCGTGCTTATTTCTCGCATCAGCCTATCAATTTCAGCCTGAGCTTCCAGCAGTTACGAAACCCTTGCGGTGCCACCGAGCTGAATTGTGGACAGACGATCTCCGGCTCCCTCGGGCGTGACGCAGATGCACCTGCGAACGTTGAACATAGCTGCGGGAGAGATTGTCCGTTTTATCGCGGTCTCCGATGTGCGCAATTATCTGGAGTTGCTCGATGCCACGGGAACGAGTGTTGCGGCAGCCGAGAACTTTCTGCAGACGACAGTGCCGACAGCCGGCCGCTACACACTGATCGTTCGTGCTTATTTCTCGCATCAGCCTATCAATTTCAGCCTGAGCTTCCAGCAGTTACGAAACCCTTGCGGTGCCACCGAGCTGAATTGTGGACAGACGATCTCCGGCTCCCTCTGCGTGACGCAGATGCACCTGCGAACGTTGAACATAGCTGCGGGAGAGATTGTCCGTTTTATCGCGGTTTCCGACGTGCGCAATTATCTGGAGTTGCTCGATGCCACGGGAACGAGTGTTGCGGCAGCCGAGAACTTTCTGCAGACGACAGTGCCGACAGCCGGCCGCTACACACTGATCGTTCGTGCTTATTTCTCGCATCAGCCTATCAACTATACGCTGAGCTTCTACCAACTGCGAAACCCCTGTGGCGCCTCGGTGCTAAGCTGCGGCCAAACGAACGGCTCGCTGGACCTACCCAGATGTACGCGGGAACCTTCAATGTACCTCCGGGAGAGAGGGTGCGCTTGACAGTTGTATCGGACGTCCGAAACTACGTCGAACTCCTTGATGCCACGGGCGTTCCCATCACCTCTGCCGAGAACGGGATTGAAACGACCCTTCAGACGGAGGGCTGATATCGTCATCGTTCGAGCGTACTTCTCTCATCAACCGATGAATTACACGCTGACGTTTCTGCAGCTACGTACGCCCTGCCCTGTCGTTCAACCCTGTACGGCCTCGCTGTCGCCACCGGCATTCTCAACCGCCTCACCTGCTGCAACCGTGACTGTCACGGTCGATATTCCAGAGGGCTGTACGTGGACTGCAACCAGTAGTTTTGCCTGGATCAGAGTGACGAATGTCAATGTCGCTGCACGGACAGTTACGCTCAACATCGATCCAAATTCTTCTCAATACGGGAGGGCCGGCTTCATAACAATCGCAAACACTGCATTCATGGTTACGCAAGGCGGATTGACATGCTTCTATACAGTCTCGCCGGGGGAAGCAAGGGCGCGTCCGACATAGGTGACACTGGGATGATTACGGTCTCAGCTACATCAGGGTGGAAGTGGGAGGCAGCTCAGTGACTCTCCTTGGATTTCCATCGTCGAGGGTGCTTCAAGTGCCGGTAATGGGCAGGTCAGATACACTGTGGCTCCGAACTCGACAGTCGCCGTGCGGGAAAGGAACAATTACGGTCGCGAACCGGACGTACGCCATCACGCAGGCGGCAGCATCTTCGGCGTATACGTGTACAGGATCGGCTAATCCGAAAAATGTTCGTGCCGGAGGCATAGCAGAATTGGCGTCGAGCATCACGCTGGCGTGCAGTGGAGCCGTGCCGACCGGCGGCATTCGCGCCGACGTATTGCTTGTGTTGAACACGACTACGGGCAGCAGGATTATTGGTCCCGACACGACTGAAGCGGTGCTGTTTATCAACGCTCCCGCTACGCCCGTAGTCGGTATAAATGCCTTTGTAGCGCAGCTTGGTGGTTTCAACGAACTCCGCTTTAAGGATGTTCCCATTGGCACTCCGGGTCAAGCGCTGACGCTGCGGATTGAAAATATCCGCGTAATGCCTCCCGGCTTGTGGCGGCTCCAGGATAACGGCGTCGGTGGAAATGAAGTCGTCATCCATTGTGGCTGTGAAACAGGACCGGCTGGAGGTTGGCATTGCATGGCCGGCGCTACAGCCGGCACACAGTCGAGCATATCCGGACCGGGTCCCACGATGCAGACCCTGCCTCTGGTTTTCGCGGAAGGGTTTGAGAACGCATACAAACTGAAGATTGCTCCCGGACAGCAACAGAGCACTATCGGGACGGAATATAACTCGGAGTCCGGCTACATTCATCCTAATCTCGGAATGCTGAACCGGCGCCCCCGATCAAGCCACGCGATTGCGAATGAGAATGTCGGACATCCCCGCAGGTGTTCGAGTTTATGCGCCTGTGAATGCAGCTAGTGGTGGAGCCGCCCAATTGGTTGCTGCCGATCTGAACGGCAATGGCGGGAACATTCGTCGGAGGAACGACGTCCTTCGCCAGTGTTCCTTATCGTGAACTTACCGTTATCGCAGGGTTTGCGACAGCTACATGGGAGGTCACAGCGCCCGTAGCAACGGCTACTGAATCGTATACATTCCCGATCGTAGTCGAGAACGCCATGGCCGATCAGATTACACAGATCCGGACCTTGCTGCGAGCAGGTTTAGCACCTCTGAATTCGACTATTTTTTCCGTGCCAACGATTCCGGTACCCCGCTATGCGGATGCGCGGCTGAAGTCGGTCGATTTGAGGATCTTCCCGAGCGCGCAGTCGCGGTCAGCTCAATCAAGAGCACGAGCTTCGCGGCCGTTGGGTCGAATGTCCGGTTCGCCTACACGATCATCAACGACAGCAATGAAACAGCTTCGCAGGTCATCGTCCGAGGCAATGCGCCAATCGGCTACACGTTTACGAATTGCTCTCGTTCCGATGGCGGAGAGTGCACGGTGAACCTATGGAACGCGCGCGCCGAGTACGCCCAGCTAGCCCCGGGCGCCACAACTCGGGTGGAATTGGAGGTGGCCCCGACCGGCCAAGCTGTATCAGGCGTTGTGCTGGAGAGCACTGCTTCCGTAGCGAGCGACGATGACGATTACGATTTGACGAGTAATCGGACATCGACGCTTACCACTGCTTGCAACACGACTCTTACGCCGGCTACGGCTAATGTTCTTCGTGGCGGAGCAACAATCGATGTAACCGTCAACGCATGCGGATCATGGATAGCTGTAAACGAAGTGCCCTGGATCATAGTAAGGTCGGGGACTCCGGGGCTTGATACCGGCGTCGTGCGCCTGGAAGTTGCGGCGAACCTGTCGGGTCAGCCGCGGAATGGAGCTGTATTAATCGCCGGGGTCCGTTTTGAAGTGACTCAGGCGGGAAATAATTGCACAGCGTCCTTAAGTTCGACCGGTGATGCATCGGTACCGTCCGAGGGTAAAAAGTCAACGGTCCAGTTAACGACAACCTGTGGTATCTGGTCTGCGTCTTCCAGCGCTCCGTGGCTACAGCCGTACCCGCTCTCGGGAACTGGATCACAGGCTGTGGAGTATAACGCGTTTCCGAACTTCAAGAGCGCGACTCGAACGGCGACAATCACTATCAGCGGTTTACCGTTCGCCGTTACGCAGGCGAGCGCTACGGGTACCAACGATGAGCGGCTCGTCCGGTTCGTCTACTTCAATTTCCTGGGGCGCTTCCCGTCGTCCTCCGAGCTTGCGTCGCAGTTAGCGGAACTGCAGCGAGTATCGCGCGCTGAGTTGATTGCGCGCTTCTTCAACTCGGACGAGTTCAATCAAGGTGGACGCTTCATAGCAGGTCTTTACGTCGGCGTGCTCGACCGCGATGCCGAGCACAGCGGGTGGTTGTTCCAACGGGATGCACTGGCCCGAGGCGACGTCACCCAGCTTAACCTGGTCGAAAACTTCATCAATTCCGCGGAATACAAGCTCAAGTTTCCACCTACTTCGCCACGCAATTTCGTGAAGCAGCTGTACCGGTACATTCTGCTGCGTGAAGCATCAGATAGTGAGGCAGATTTTCACGTCAGCACGTCTCTAACGCCGGATAATCTCGCCGCCAGAATTCGCCTAGCTAACCTTTTTCTGAACACACGTGAATTTCGTGACGGCACCGGCTCGCGACTTACAGCGTTTGTTCTTCATGCTACGCTGCTACAGCGCGATCCAACACCCGCGGAGCGCACATCCGTTAGGACAGAACTAGAAGCGGGCACGCCGGTGATCGAAATCATCCGGCGGATTATCGCGACACAGGAGTTCAGGGATCAACTGAATTGACGCAATTTCCGTTGTCCTTCGGAGTGATTCAGCGGTACACCACTTTTTTTCAGGCGATTTGATGAGGTAGACCGCCGAGCACCGAGGTTTTCGCCACGCGATAGCCGTCCGGCAATTTATGTAGAATGGCAACGGCTCAAGGCGATCATCGTGAGCTTGGAAGGCGGTGTTGGCCGGCGTCGTCGCGCTTTCCTCACTTGGCAAAAAGCGAGTTGCCGTCGCAGGAACAGATTCTCCGCGATGATCTCCGCACGCTTACGAAAACCGACACGAATCAGCACAATCAGGGCGATGAGAGCACGCAAATAAGTCTCCGGAAGTCGGATGCACCGACGTCAGTATCACGTTAACTCACGTCTTTTTTTCATTTGTCGAGAATTTCTCCGGAGAACACGTGTAAAAGAACTCCGTTGTGAGCCCACAAGTGTCGCCTCGGACGGTCTCAGCTTGGGTTGTTTGCCTGGAACCAAACGTAACCAATTTTGGCGAATAGAGGTCTGGAAGTCTTTCAGGGCTGCGCTTGATGGTAACGTGAGCCGCAGGCTTTGCCCCCTGATTGTGGAGACAACTGCAATTTCCGACATCGCGCTTTCGCACGCGGGCCACGAAGCCACGAATCAACCAATTATTGCTGGGACCAATCTTGGGTCAAAGAACTACCCCATCAAAAACGTTGTGTCCGCACGACACGAATCCTTGCTGAAAATAAAGGCGCGCCGAAGCCGAATTGGCCGGCATCAAAATCGAACGTTTTCGGGACACACGCGCGAGCGGCTAGTCGGTGCGACCATCCCTTACGTACAGTTTTCTGCTTTTGGTGCCGCGTGGCCTGCCATGGGGGGAGGGTCGAATTCCTGTCCCGATCCGTCAGCGACCGCGCGAGGTGGCGACCTTTCGCGCCCGCGAATTTCGGGAGGGGGGTACCTGGGCCCCATGCACTCGGAAAATGTTGATTCTGCAACGGAAGTAGTGGTATTGAGCCGTCCGCGGGGCGCCAAAAACGTGTGTTTTCGACGTTGAATTTGGCTGAATTTGAGCCGGTCGTCGCTGAGTGGGGGCGAAACCCATGTAAACGCTGATGAATCCTGGAGGTCAGTGTCGCTCCAGATCGAAGCTATGGGAGAACAACAAGGGCGGGTTTGACACCCGGCATAGTACAAAGTTGGCGTCTCCAAGGCGCGCATTTCTGGCCCTTAGTCGGGCATGTGCAGCCGCTAGTTCTATGAAAACAATGATCCTCGTGCTACTCCTCGTCGCGTTCGCGGCGGCGAAACAGCCATTAACCCGCGACGGCAACGACAGCAGATATGTCAGAGCAAAGGCCGTTCTTTGTCTATCAAGTACCGTCGGCCAGGGCAGGGGCTCAGCGACCAGGGCCTACCATCTGCTGCCATCTGACGCCATCTGCAGCCTCTCAGGAGAGCGAGTTCGAACTTCGCTCACATTTGCGGAGCCACTCGTTTCCATATCGAAGTCGGGGCACGTTTGGTTAACGGCGCCATCGCGCATTTCTGGGGAAACTGGCCAGAATGAAAGGAATGGCGCTCTCTCGGGAGAATGGCGAGCAGACAGAAGGGGCGGAAGCGCGGCGGTATCGAGCGGGTTTCTCACGTTCTCCGAGTCGGCATGCATTTTTGGTTAACTGGGCTTTGCGACGCGCTGGAGATTCATACGCCAGGAGACGGGCCCATTGGCAATTTTTCATCCAATCTGAAACTTCTCAGGCCGCTGATTCAGAATGCTTTCGAGTTTTTTGACCCTACGGGCGTTTGTGCCTTGAATCGCCGCTCCGTCGCAATGCTGCACGAGCCTCTGCGAGCAGTTCTGGGCTGTGCCCTCAATGAGGTCGTTCGAGGTTTCGGAGCGTCTTCAACCGTCTTGTTCCGCACCGTCGCCGCCCGTGCCAATTGCCGCACTGACATGATGGGCCAGTGTCTTCACCGTGTACGGCTTCTGCAGAAAACCGGCCACGCCGGAATCGCCAAACCGGCGTGAAGCTTCGGCTCCACTGAACCCGCTGGACAATAGAACGGGCATGTCGGGGTTGATCGTCCGCAGTTGCCGAGCGTCTCCTCGCCGCTGATGCCGGGCATACTCAGATCGAGGATGACGAGGGAAATCGACTTCTGAAGAGATCGGAAAATTTGTACTCCCTGCGCTCCGTCGGAGGCAGTAAGAACTCATATCCAAGCCGGCGGCAATGCATTGGTCGCGGCCGATCGAACGTTTCCTCGTCATCTATGACCAGGACCGTTTTCGGCTGCTGGGCAAGTACGGAGACTCTGCGTGGCTCGGGTTCTGGCGCTGCCTTTGCAGTGCTCGCAGGCAGCAAGACGTAAAACGTCGTGCCATTCCCAGGTTCGCTATAGATCTTTATCGCGCCATGGTGCGCTCGCACGATCCCGAGGACGGCTGCCAGACCGAGCCCCCTCCCGACAAACTTCGTCGTAAAGAAAGGATCGAAGATTCGCGCCAGAGTCTCCTGCGTCCATGCCGCACCCCGTATCGGTAACCTCCAGAACGGCGTATTGTCCCGATTTCAGACTCTGATCCAGCGCGAGAGTGCGGCAATACAGTTCGTCAACCATCTGCGATGTCGCTGCGATACGTGACGCGCCCGCCATTCGGACCGATCGCTTCGGCTCCGTTGATCACAATGTTCATCACAAGCTGTTGAAGCTGGGAGATGTCGGCATCGATCAACGGGAGGTCTTCGGCCAACTGGAACTCCAGCGTCACGTTCTTCGGTATCGAAGCCTCGATCAGAATGGCGGTCTGCCGCACGAATTGCGCCAAATCGACAGCCTGGATGAAGAATGTTCCCCGCCCTGAATACGCCAGCATCTGTTGAGCCAAGCTCGGCCGCTCGTTCGGCGGCTTTACAGATCGGCCTGCGCGTATGACCACGTTGTACTCCCTTCGGCGACATCCTGCAACAGGAGATCGGCGTTCGCCAGAACCCCGGTGAGCAGATTGTTGAAATCGTGCGCTATACCTCCGGCGAGCACGCCCAGGCTCTCCAGCTTTGCGGTCTGGAGGAGCTTTTCTTCCATGCGCTTGCGTTCGGTTATATCGCGGTTGATCTTCAGCAGGCAATCAACGTTGCCGTCTTCATCCGCGGAGAAGCACCTGCCGACTCTCGCATCTCACCTCATTGCCATCCTTGCCGACGTGGACCAATTCGCCATCCCAGTGGCCTTTCTGCAAGAGCACCTTGTCGATTTCCTCCCTCACCGACTGCTCGGTCCGCAGCAGTGCGTGAACGTTCTTGCCGCGCGCATCCTCCGGCATTCCACCCGTACATTTGCTGGGCACCGTGATTCCAGCCGGTGATTCGCCGCTCGGAGTTGGTCACGATGATGGCGTCGCGAGAGAGCTCGATCAGCCTGTTAAACTGTCGAGATTCCCGCTCCGCGTCGACGCGCGTCAGTAATGTCATGGAACACCACCACTGAACCTACGACCGATCCTGCAGCATCGATGATCGGCGCTCCGGTGTCGTCGATCGGAATCCGTTCACCGGTCTTCCTGATAAGAATGGTATGGTTTGCCAGGCCTACAGGCGCGCTGTCACGCATTGCGTGCTTGCTGTCGGGTTTTCAATCGCCGCTCCGGTTTCCTCGCTCCTGATGACGAACACGCTGTCAATCGGCTGGCCGAGGGCTTCGCTTTCCTGCCACCCTGTCAGTTCTGCCGCAACTCGGATTAAGAAAAGTAATCCTCCCTTCACAGTCCGTCGCAATCACTCCATCGCCAATACTGGCAAGAGTGATCTCGAAGCGCTGGCGATGATTGCGTTCTTCCTCTTCGGCCCGTTGACGTGCGGCGCTTTCCTGCTGCGCACGGCGTTTTGCCCGGTGTTGCATCTCGATCACGACGATAAGAATGGCCGCGACGAACAGGTACACCGCAAACCCCAGTTGATGGTCCGCTCCTTCTATAGGGAAGAGCCTGTAACGGGTGGCACGAAGAAGTAGAGTGCTGCGATGCCCCCGAGCAGCGCGGAAGCGATGCCAGGTCCCAGACCCACCGAAATAAGCCGAGACCACGACAGCAAGAAAGAAGAGCTGATAGGGGAGACGAATGCCGAGCACCGGGATCATGAGCAACCGCGCAATCAGCGCAATCGTCGTGCACAGGAACCGCCAGTGCATAAGACAGTAGTCGCCCCTTAAGGTTCACGGCGGTTTCCTCGCGACAGGAAATCCATGGCTCGACGCGTCAACAGTAACCCAGGGCGAAATCGAGCCCCGGTTATGCGGACGAGCGTACTCCCTTCGGCGACATCCTGCAACAGGAGATCGGAGTTAGCCAGCACCCCGGTGAGCAGATTGTTGAAATCGTGCGCTATACCTCCGGCGAGCACGCCCAGGCTTTCCAGCTTCGCGAAAGTGCTGGCAGAGATGTCAATTCGACGTAGCGCCGTATCCCAAGAACATTAAGAGAAGACCGAGTTCAATCTAGTGTGACTGGACTGGCATCGGGCCGCGCACGGGCTGATGAGAATGTCCGACTCTGTGAGATCGTGGGCAATACACCCATGGCTGCTCCTGCCATTCTCCCGTTGGAAGCTTCTTGAGAACCTTCCACTGATGTAGCCCACACAGCCCACCACACCAGGAGGAAATAGCCGTCAATGCAAGCCGACCATTCTTGCTGAAATAGACATCGGAAAACGTAAACACATCCGTGACACCTTTGAACAGAGGGTTCGGCTTACTAACTTGCTGTTTCGGCCACGGACGTTCCTCTTCGAACGCCTCCACCTGCTCAGCCGTCAGCAGTTCATACGGCCTGGAAAGCGAGAGGTCACGCTTCAAAACTCTTGTCGTCGCCCTGCGCGTTTTGAAATCCGCGAGCACTTCCGCGAACTCGGCTTTGTTGTCTCTGGGCGGACGAACACACGGCTTTTCGTCTTCGTCCCACACACGAGTCGTGGCGCTGATGAGGTATCGAGAGTTGTCGCCGGCTCCGGAGGTTCGTGGATTGGTCATCAAGAGCGAATAGATGCGGTACACCTCCTTCTCTCGTTTGAACCGGGCATTACCCTCAGCGCCCGTCATAGTCCAACACAGCGCAAGCAACAAGCTGAACCGAAGCATATGATTACTCCCAATCTTGTCCGCTGAAACCGCTTGTCGCCCGGAACCGGCCGGAGCCGATGTTCGTCGTCGAAGCCGCTGACGGATGGTCTCAGTAAATGAAGGTCATACAACAATGCACAACCTCGGACTGGTCTGGAGCGAGCCGTTGAGCGTACAGACATCAGAACGTCGCGACTGTCCGGGTTTTCAAGGGCCCGCTCACACTACATTTGACACCACAGGCCACGCTCGAGTGCCGGGAGCTCAAAGCTCCTTCGTACTCAGTGCCCATGAGGTCTCGTTATCGTCATGTGGGCTACGATCCGGCGACCGGGCGGATTGTGGACGGGAACGCCGTCTCACGCTCCAGTGCGCTGGTCGAGTTTCCGTTCGATGAGCCGACCTTGTTGGCCGGTCTTACTCACTTCATGCTGTTACGGAGGTCAACCAGGATTTGATCTACGTAGTCGATGCGCACGAACCCGACGCGGGGGAACTCGATGTCGAGTATCACGTACACAGCAATCGCCATGATAAAGGCGAAGCCCAGCATATGGAGCCAACTGTGGGCTTTTCCGGCGGACGTGCCGTAACCCGCCAATAAGGAAGAGGCGAGGAGCAGTATGAATAGCATCACGAAAACGATCGCGGGCGGGTGCGTCTGGCCCGCCACGGTTCGCGTGGTGGTGATGTCGATCATCTCGTTCAGCGACGACAGCAAAAGAGAGGTCACGGCGGGAGAATTCACCTCTTTGCACGCTGCCACCGCTTGTGTCCAGATTTGGCCTTGGAGAGCCGTCGCTTTGGACATCTCTCCTTTGGCCGCTTCCAAATCGGGCAGCTTCCGATAGACGGACAGCCGCGCGTCCAGGTAACTGCGGAAGTCATCCCGCAGTCTTGGCTGGTAACTCGTTGGCAGGAGGTCTAGCCGGAGATAGGCAGTGCCGATCGCGTTTGTCTCCTCAACGATCAATTGCCGCCGCGCATCGAAACGGGACGCGGCGCCGGAGAAGGTGAATGCAAGCAGCAGTCCCATGAGTCCGAACACCGCGCCCTCTATGGCGCCCAACCCTGCCGCAGCGCCTTCTGGATCGAGAACTCGTCTCCGGACACCGATGCGCCTGCCCACTTCGAGCAGGATCAGGGTGGAGGCAAATATCGTGACGAATATGAATATCGCGACAAAGGTGAGATTGTAAGACGTCGCCATTTGGCTCCTGACTATTTCATCGGTTCGCCGGACAACCCAGTCTTGAGAAGCGAATGTACGGCCGCTCGGAAGAATCCGTGTGAAATGCTATTGAGAACGGCATCCAGGAGCACCACTGTATCAATAGCGTAGAAATGCTGCACGAGCCTCTGCGAGCAGTTCTGGGCTGTGCCCCTCAATGAGGTCGTTCGAGGTTTCGGCGTCTTCAGCCGTCTTGTTCCGCACCGTCGCCGCCCCTGCCAATTGCCGCACTGAGATGGTGGGCAAGTGTCTTCACCGTGTACGGCTTCTGCAGAAAACCGGCCACGCCTGAATCGGCGAACCGGCGTGGCCTTGACGTAAGCCGCAGCGGGTTGGGCTTTAACACGCCCAGTTGCGCTAAATGGCGCAGATGTGCACATCTCCCAGCGCTAAGGGCTCATAACTGCTCCGTTTGCGCCATGAATTGCTGGGTCGCGGCACGTGCAAGCACAGAGTCGGAAAGGGGGACGCTTGTGAATATTGAACAAGGTGGGTATTCACTTGACTCAGGTGACCCCAACTTATAGTATGGCAGGCCGTGGAGGAATATCCGCGGAATCTGACCGAGTTTGAAGCCTGGTTTGATACCGAGCAGGCGTGCCGGGATTATGTGTTCCGGCTTCGATGGCCTGAGGGCTTTCGTTGCCCGCGCTGTGACGGCAGTCACTTCTGGCCTGTGCGAACAGTGCTGAGGCAGTGCCAGCAGTGTGGCCACCAGACGTCGGTGACGGCGGGCACGATTTTCCAGGACACCCGAAAACCACTGGTGGACTGGTTCCGGGCCATGTATTGGTTGGCGAGCCAGAAGAACGGAGCCAGTGCCCTGGGGTTACAGAGGGTCCTGGGTTTGGGCAGCTACAAGACGGCCTGGACTTGGCTGCACAAGATCCGGCGGGCGATGGTGCGGCCAGGGCGCGATCGTCTTAGCGGGTGGGTGGAAGTCGATGAAACCTATCTCGGCGGCCTGGAGGAGGGAGTGCGAGGCCGGCAGACGGAGCGTAAGTCATTGATTGTGATCGGGGCTCAGGAAGACGGGCCGGGCATTGGGCGGATCCGGATGAAACGAATCCCGGATGCCTCTGCAGACAGTCTGATGGGCTTCGTGAGCGAGGCGATTGAGCCGGGCACTACCGTCCATACTGACGGGTGGCTCGGCTACGATCCGCTCGAAAAGAGGGGTTACCCCATGAGATCACTTTTCTAACCGGCAAGAAGAAATCGGCGTCGGAGCTGCTGCCACGGGTGCACCGGATCGCGTCTTTGCTGAAGCGCTGGATTCTGGGTACTCATCAGGGAGCGGTGAGTCACGAGCATCTGGAATACTACCTCGACGAATTCACCTTTCGGTTCAACCGGCGTCGCTCCAGAAATCGAGGCAAGCTATTCTACCGACTCATGCAGCAGGCGGTCGTCACCGATCCTGTCCCCTATAAATCCATGGTCAAATGCAATGCCGTCGAGCCCAACCACAACCTGTAGTGGCTACCTGAGTGAAGTGAATACCCACCTTGACAAATCTCTGTGCTTCTCGTCGGCGATCGGAACACACACTGTGACCAGATTAAAGACCTCTTCAACCATACGCGTTGGTGCGTGCATCGCGCGCACAGTGCTGCCGAGGCGAAGTCGATACTCGAGCGGCACCCTGTTCAGGTGATTTTATGCCAGCACACGCTGGTAGACGGCTCGTGGCGCGATGTATTGAACGCCGCGGAGCGATGCGACCGGCCTGCGTCGGTTGTGTTGCTTGCTCCTCTCGACAGCCGCACCTGGGCTGAGGTGATAAGCCTGGGCGCGTACGATCTCCTACCGGTTCCCTGCATCGCTCAAGAATTGTACTCCGTAGTCCCTGCGGCTTGGCGGTACTGCATGCACCGAAAACGTGCGCACAGCGCTGTCGCCTAATGCCGCGTGCGTTTGAAATAATTTGTAGATCGGAGCAGGGCGCACATGATCTCGCGTGAGAGATGGCCCATGCTTGAGCTGCTCACGACGAGATGCTGGCCGTGATGAGCCGGCGGCAAAGATTCTGAAGACACTCGGTTTGGCTGATGGTAGTGCGCTTACGCCACGGAAATGGAATTGCATGTACATCATTGGATTTACGGCCATGACGATCGCTCACCGACTGACCCTGCTGCTCGCTGTGCCTCTCGTAGTTCTCATCGGCCTCGGCGTTTTTGTGGCGAACCGGTTCGATCGGATCGCGCTCCAGAGCCGGTTCGTAGCCGAGACGCAGATCGGAAGCGTCACGCAACTGGCGAAGATCTCGCGCAGTGTGACAGCACTGCGGGTCGATATCCGCAACTATCTCCTGGCGGAGGACAAGGATGTCCAGGCCGAATCCGAGAAGCTGTACCGCCAGTTCGAAAAGGACCTGGACCGTCAGTTGGCAGTCTACGGCGACACTCTGATCTCGGATAGTAAGGATCAGAGGTTCCTCAGCGAGTTTCGGAATCTGCAGCGTGAATGGCGCGGATTGGCAGACCAGATCTTCGCTCTAATCGCCGAAGGCCGCCGCGCCGAAGCTAGCCGGCAGACCGTGTCGGGACGCTTCTTCCAGACCGGCCGGCAACTGAATGATCTTCTTGTCAAGTGGAGCGACTACAACGGAGAAGTGGCCGCTAATGCCGGCAAAGCGACCGCGACGACCACCGAACAGTCCGAGAGGCAACTGCTGATCATCATCGGCCTGATCACTTTGCTTTCCGCGGTTCTGGGGTTTCTCACGCTCCGCTCCGTCGTGCGTCCGATTCGTGCGCTGCAGACGTCGGTCCAGTCAATTGCCGGTGGGGACTTCACGCAAAGCGTACCGTTCACCTCGGCAACAGATGAAACCGGCGGGCTCGCGCGGTCCATCGACGTCCTCAAAAGCGGGGCGGCAGCGATGGAAGAGCAACGATGGGTCAAGGCCAGCCTGGCCAAATTGGCCGAGGCCCTCCAGGGTGTAGCGTCGATACCCGATTTCGGCCAGCGCTTCCTCGCCTGTCTGATGCCTCTCCTCGGCGGCGGCGTTGCCGGCTTGTATCTATTCGGCAAGGACGGCGAGCGGCTAGACAGAATCGCGGGTTACGGCCTCCCTGAAGCTGCGACTCAAAAGGAGTCGTTCCGTCGCGGCGAGGCGCTGGTGGGCCAATGCGCCGTAGTGAAATCGACGATCACTCTGACCGAACTGCCTCCCGACTACCTTCGCATCTCTTCAGGTGTGGGTAGCGCCGCCCCGGCGCGCGCGACCGCCTGGCCGCTGATTGCCCAGGACAAGCTGCTTGGTGTGCTCGAGGTCGGATCGTTTGCCGATCTGAGCCCGAGCCAGAAGGCTCTGCTCGAGGAAGCGCTCCCCGTGGTTGCCATGAGCCTGGAGGTCCTCGAGCGCAATCTCGCCACGCACGAACTGCTGGGTAAGACTCAGGAGCAGGCTCGCGAATTAGAGGAGCAAACGGAGGAGCTCACCAGGTCCCAGGAGGAGTTGCTCTCCCAGAAAGAGGAATTGCTCACCCAGCAGGAAGAGCTGATGGCCCAGCGAGAGCAGATGAAGGCCAGTGAAGAGCGTACACGGCTCATCCTCGACTTCACTGCCGAGGGTATCTTCGGCACCGATACGAACGGACACATCACGTTTACCAATCCTGCTGCCTGCCAGGTGCTCGGGTTCGCCGCGGACGAACTTCTCGGGCAACCGTCCCATGCAGCGTTTCACCATCATCGGCCGGATGGCACAGTGTACCCGCGGGAAGAATGCCCGATGTTCGCCGCCTTCACGGAAGGTCGGGCAAGCCGCGTAGACAACGAATATCTGTGGCGCAAGGACGGAACTGGCGTGCCCGTGGAATACGGCGCGACGCCGGTGCTCAAGGACGGAGTGATCGTCGGGTCGGTAGTCAGCTTCACCGATATCACCGAGCGCAAGGAAACCGAAGAACGCATTAACGCTTACTTCAACGCTTCGAGCGATGGTCTACTACTCTTGTCACCCGAGCGCGGTTTCATCGACGCCAATCCGAGAGCCGCAAGCATGTTTGGGGTCGGCAGCGTGGCCGACCTGCTTAAGCTCGGTCCTGTCGAGCTTTCGCCGGAACGCCAGCCCGACGGCAGCCTCTCGGCCGAGGCTGCCCTCGATCGTATAGCAACGGCCTTACAGATGAGCACGCCGTTCTGTTTCGATTGGCTCCACAGGCGTCTGGACGGCACGCATTTCCAGTGCGAAATTACTCTGACCCGGATTACCCTGGGGGGCAAGCCGGTCCTGCTCACCTGCGTCCACGATGTCTCAGAACGTAAGCAAGCCGAGCAGCGTCTCCGCGACACCGAGCGCTTCTTCCGAAGTGTTCTGGAACTGGCACCGGACGCTCTGTTAGTCGTCGACACCAAGGGCATCATCCAGTTAGTCAACGCAGAAGCAGAGTCGGTCTTCGGATATACACGCGACGAACTGGTTGGTCATCCTGTGGAGATGCTCGTCCCTGAGGATATCCGAGCCGGCCACCCGGCGCTTCGGGCATCCTTTCAAGCAATCCGGTGAAGCGCGAAATGGGCACTGGGCGTCAATTGCGCGGAGTTCGCAAGGACGGCTCTATGTTTCCTGCCGAGATTGGATTGAGCCCTCTCCCGAGCCGGGATTCGGAAGAGCCGCAGGTCGCTGTCTCGGTCCGTGATGTCACCGTTCGGAAGCAGCAGGAGAAGGAGATCCTCGAGGCCAAGCAGAAGGCCGAAGAAGCCACCGCGGCGAAGTCGCTGTTCCTTGCCAACATGAGCCACGAGATCCGCACGCCGATGAACGCTATCATCGGCATGACGCACCTCGCCCTGAAGACCGACCTGACACCAAAACAACGCGACTACCTGGTAAAGGTGCGCGGCGCCGCTGGAGCCCTTCTCGGCATCATCAATGACATTCTCGACTTCTCGAAGATCGAGGCGGGGAAACTCGACATCGAGAACGCCGATTTCCGTTTCGACGACGTGCTCGAAAACCTGTCCACCGTAGTGGGCCAGAAAGCACACGACAAGAACCTCGAGTTCCTCATCGGCGCCCAGCCGGATATTCCTCCCAATCTGATAGGCGACCCGCTGCGTCTGGGCCAGATCCTCATCAACCTGGTGAACAACGCCGTGAAGTTCACAGAACGCGGAGAGGTCATCGTCAGCGTGGGGGTGGAAGAGCGGGCTGCCGACCGCGTCAAACTGCGATTCTCCGTCCGAGACACGGGCATCGGCATGACACCCGAACAGTCCGCACGGCTGTTCCAGGCGTTCTCACAGGCCGATACTTCCACCACGCGCAAGTTCGGCGGAACCGGGCTCGGCCTCTCGATCAGCAAGCGCCTGGTGGAAATGATGGGCGGCAACATCTGGGTCGAAAGCGAGTGCGGAGTCGGCAGCACATTCATCTTTACGGCCTGGTTCGGCATCGGCGCGGCTGTCGAGCGGAAACGCTTCGTTCCCGATATGGCCGGCATCCACGCTCTCGTCGTCGACGATAACGCCCAAGCCCGCGAGATCCTCACGGACTCGCTGCGCGCTTTCGCTCTGCGCGCGGAGGCGGCGGCATCGGGAGAGGACGCGATTCGGGCGCTCGCAGCCGCCGACATGTCGGACCCCTACCAGTTGGTGCTGATGGACTGGCACATGCCGGGCATGGACGGGTTGCAGGCGAGCGCGATCATCAAACGCCAGGGCCGGCTCCAGAACGTGCCGCGCATCGTCATGGTCACGGCCTTCGGACGCGAGGAGATCCGCTCACAAGCCGAGCAGATCGGTATCGACGGGTACCTGCTGAAGCCGGTAAATGCCTCGGTGCTCTACGACACCATGATGGACCTGTTCGGCGGCGGCGGTCAGGAAGTCGAGGGCCCGCAGCAGCGCAAGGGCGAGTCCCCGTCTTACGACGCCCGCGGTATCCGGGTCCTGCTCGTCGAAGACAACGAGTTGAACCAGCAAGTCGCCACCGAGTTGCTGGAGAGTGCGGGAGCCATCGTCACGGTTGCGGGGAACGGCAAGATCGCCGTGGATCTGCTTCGGGACGGACCGCAGCCGCCGCCGTTTGACATCGTGCTGATGGACTTGCAGATGCCCGAAATGGACGGCTTCACGGCGACCCGTCATCTCCGCGCCGACTCGCGATTCAACGATCTCCCGATCCTGGCGATGACTGCGCATGCCCTCGTGGAGGAACGGGAGCGCTGTCTCCAGGCTGGCATGAACGGCCATGTGACGAAGCCCATCGATCCCGATGCGCTCTTCGCCGCTCTGGCGCGCTGGACGAAGCGGCGTGAGCCGGCGGCTCCGGCGCCCGAAAAGAAAGCCGCGCCGGGGATGGACGTACAAGTTCCTCCAATCGAAGGAATAGACATTGCGGGAGGTCTGAAACGGGTCGCCGGCAACCAGAAGCTCTACCGCAGCCTACTCGAGCAGTTCGTAGCTAAACAAGCAGACGCAAGCTCCCAGATCGCGAATGCACTCGAGAAGAACGATCGGGCACTGGCCGAGCGGCTGGCCCACACGGTGAAAGGTGTGGCCGCGAACCTCGGTATGTCCCTTACCCAGGAGACAGCGGCCAAGCTCGAAAAGGGACTGCGCGAGAGCGACCCCGCGGTACCGGCGTTGCTTTCGGGTTTGGAATCGGCAGTCGCCAGCCAGGTGAGAGCCATCCGTGCTGCCCTTGGAGAGGCCCCTCCGTCCCCCAAGCCAGTTCATCGGCAGTTTGATCCCGCGGTGGCCGCAACTGCGATCGCGCGATTGAGGTCGCTGATCGAGGCGAATGAGTGCGATGCCGCCGACGCCGTTCAGGCGGTCACGGAAGCTCTGTCCGGAACGATTGATGGTGAGCGGCTCAAGTCCCTCGCCTCATCGATCGACGAGTTCGATTTCGACAGCGCCCTGAAGAAACTGGACGAGATCGCCGCTGTCTGCAATGTCGCGAAGGTATGACCATAGGCGCCTGCAGCACCGCCGGGAAAGCCCCGGCACGTTCAGGGTTTTCGGTCGCCGATGCGGAGTTTGCGCGTGTCCGCAACCTGGCTCTGCAAATCGCCGGCATCCAGTTGCACGGGCGCAACCGTGAGCATTTTTCGCGCCGATGCGAACGTGTCGGGATCTCGAGCGGTGCCGGGCTCGCAGGGCTGCTCGGAGCGGTGGAGGCGGGCGACGCCGCGGCACGACGGCAGTTCATTTCGCTTCTGGCCACCAGTTTCACCGGGTTCTTCCGCCATTCCTTGCATTTCGACATAGCTGCCGAGCACGCTTTGTGGACGATTCACCGTCGCGGCGCGGCGCGACTCTGGTCGGCTGCCGCGGCAACGGGCGAAGAGCCGTATTCCCTCGCTATGGCGTTGATCCTCCTGCTGAGGCAGGACGACCCGGCGGCCACGATCTTGGCGACCGATATCGATTCGGACGCTCTCGACTTCGCTCAGCGCGGCGAATTCGAAGAGCGCTCGTTACGGCCGCTGGATCCCGCGCTCCGCAAGCGATTTTTCGTCGATTCCGCGGGCGGCAAGTCCGCGTGCATCGTGCCGGCAATCCGCCGCTTGGTGGAGTTCCGGGAATTGAACCTGGCCTCCTCCGAATGGTCAGTTGCCGGGCCCTTCGACGTCATCTTTTGCCGCAATGTTTTGATGTACCTGGAATCCCGGCACCGCGAATCAGCTCTGATGCGCATGGCCGGATTGCTGTCTCGAGACGGCTTGCTCATCCTGGACCCGGCCGAGTATCCGGGCAAGGCTGAGCACCTGTTCGGAAAGGGCAACAACGGCATATACACGCTTCGAGCCGGCTGACCCCGCAGTTCTGGGCACGGTCCGCAGATACACTGCTGACACGCAACAGATTCATTGTCCGGCAGCGTATGCGCACTTGTGCTGAGAAAAACGCCCCGCCTCGATTCGGGGGTTGCGGCTGCCCGGCTCGACACCGCTGAGACGTTCACTTCTTGGTTTGTTGGCTAGAGCCGCATAGGCATCGTGGACCGCCACTTATGTGGCGGTGGCCGAACAGCTCCTGGACGTTGCGCGCCGCGCAGAGCAGCAGCGTGGCGAGGAAAGACAGGTTCGTCTCCATACTCGGAGAGGTGGAAAATTCCCTGACACTGCGTACACCGGCCGGTCTGGCTCGCACTGCGGCGGTACCTCGGGTTGCTCTCCCTCCCGCTGGTTGTTGTCTGCGGGACGTTTCAAACCCTGAAGTGTGGCGCTGATATAGTCCGTCCCCAGCCGTTAGGCGAAGTGGGTATCATTTTTTCGTGAGGGTGGAGTAGTACGATCTCCTCTTCGAACTACAGGCAAATCTGGCTGATAATTTCTCCTCGTCGCGATACATCCAAGGCACATTCATGCTTCAGTCTTCGCAGTTTGATCGTATAGAATACATCTGCCCGACTTGCGAGATACCCGGCTACATTGGAGCCGTATGGGTATCTCTCACCGAGACAAAATTGGAAAGCAGACGGACTCTTCGGTCATTTGATCTCCTGAGCATCGATCGATGGCTTACCGGAGAAATAACACTCCGTGCTCCGAAGCGGGGGCACAGGGAGTCTACCGGCCTTCGCCAGAGCCACAGCATTACCCTGTGCAC
>CAWJQP010000065.1:0-85668 GCA_963844855.1 Bryobacteraceae bacterium | reverse complement strand
TGGCTCCATTGGGTAGTGCGCTATTTTCTGGTTGATCCCTTTTCAGTTTTCAGCGCAGTAGGCTGCCACACGCGGCATCTGTGCGCTACAGGCCTTGCACTTCTCAAAAAGAGCCGAGTCCTTGTACATGAAGGCGATCAGGCCTGGATCGGCATTTGCCATCGCGTTCGGGTGACCACAAACCGGACAATCGATGAAGACAAAAAGCACGAGCCGAAGTCCACTCCTAGAGGCTGAGAGTTGTCAAACGTTGAGAACTCAATACGCCAAAGAAAAAAGCCCGTGGAGCCCGTCGTATGTCAAGAGACACCCACTCAGCACATCGCGCCCAAGAAGCATCTGAATTCCTTGGATAGACGTCGATGAGTTGGAGGCCACCGTAGAGCCGCCGCAGGAATAGCTGACCAAGCGTATGGGCCTACGGAACACGATTGTTTCCAAGAGCGGCTCGGGAAACCGAGCCGTTGTCCTTTTCTGGGGCACCAACCACCTTTTAGCGCACTGCGCTCCATTGAGCGTCTTGCGTTGCAGCAGGCTGGAAAACGATCTCAATCTGGTTCAGCCAACTAGCCGAGGTCGGCGTGAAGTGAAACTGGACGCGACCTTCGAACTTGGCGAGCCAGTCCTGGTTCCTTTTATGGGTCGCATAGTTATCCAGAATGACGTGGATTTCTTTGTCCTGCGGCTGATCGGCCATGATCCCGTCGAGAAAGCTGAGAAAGTCTTCCCGTTCTGTAGTCGGTGAACTTGGTGCGCACTTGACCGGTGCCGACTTCCAGCGCGGCAAATAGGTTCAGCGTCCCGTGACGTTTGTAAGTGCTCTTGAGTGCGCGCACCACCCTGCCGCTATCCGTCTCGATATACCCGCAAGGTCGTTCGATGGCTTGCAGGCTCGGTTTTTCATCCACGCTCAGTATCACAGCGTTGACCGGCGGGTTCAAGTATAATCCCACCACGTCGGCAGCCTTGGGAGCAAACTCTTTGTTGGTGCTCACGCACCAACTGCGCCGCCGTCTGCAGGGAGATTCCCTCGCGACGCAGGACACGCCACACGGCGTAAACGCTGGCATTGAGTTTCTCCGCCACAGCAGGTCCATCCCAGCGTCACATGCCAAGCGGCGGTGGTTGCTCCAACAAGGCCAGCACCCGCTTGCGAAAGGCAGTATCGTACTTGATCGGCTTGCCCGGACGTAGCTGGTCTTGTAGACCTCTTAGTCCCCACAGGGCAAAACGCTGACGCCACTTCGCAACCGTGGGCAGCGAGACTCCTAACTCCCGAGCCACTTGCTGAATCTGTTTGCCTTCCAAGCAAGCCAGGATGATTTTGGCCCGCTCGACGTCGCGGGCGTCCGCGGTCCGGTTCTTGGCGATCGTCAGCAAGTTCGCTCTGTCTTCCTCTGAGCATTCCAGTTTCGGTGCGTGTCTGGGCATCGCCCAAACATTTTAATACGAAAACGTATTAACGCAGTTAAGCACTAGTCTACACGTTTGGGGAATTTGTCGAGGGAGTCTACCTGTCCGTTTACCGGCGGAAATGGAAGAGGTCCACGGCAATGACTACGGAAGCGAACATCAAGCGGCATCTGGTTTCAGCTCTCGAGTGCCATCGTATGCGTGACATGAGGCGCGAAGAGCTGCAACAATTGCTTGATCGAAATGCTCTCCTGCTGTCACGCAGTGTTGTGGATCACCTGAGATGGGCTCTTCGGTCAATCTTCCGATTTGCCATGTGTGAGGGAGTAGTCGATCGGAATCCCGCAGAGGCATTGTACACGCCGAAAAAATGCGTGCCGGCGAAGGAAAAATCAACGCTTACCAGCGAGGAGGTCAAAAGACTGCTTTCTACCTTACCAGTGCGGGAGCAACTGATCGCGAGGCTGGCAATATACGAGGGGATGAGGCCCGGGGAAATTCTGGGCCTGCAAGTGCAAGATTGCGGGAGCAACTCGCTTCTTCGACGCCGCGTGTATAGAGGCGACATCGACGACCCAAAGAATGGACGGTCGCGGCAGGTAGGGCTGTCTCAAGGCACGGCGGACCTGCTAGCGGTTTGGCTGACGATCCTGGGGGAACAGGCAGGAACAGCTTGGTTATTTGCGTCGGAGAAGCTGACCACGCCTCTCTCACGGGATAACGTCTGGCGGCGATACATGCTGCCGAGGCTCGAGCAGGTTGGGCTGGAATGGGCAACCTTCCAGGTGCTGCGGCGGACAAATGCCAGCCTGGGACATCAGGCTGGCGTCGACCCAAAGGTCGCTGCTGACCAGCGGGGCCACAGCGTTGACGTCAGCATCAACGAATACACTCAAGCCAGTCTTAGCCAGAAGTTGATTGCCGTCCGGCAACTTGAGGCCGCGATGGTTCAGTAGGCCCTGGTGGCAATGAAAGCTTAACGCAGTAAGAGCAGTAAAGAGATGAATGTGGGAATTTCCAAGCTATTGAAAACATGGAGCGGGAGATGGGATTCGAACCCACGACGTCCAGCTTGGGAAGCTGGCATTCTACCACTGAATTACTCCCGCTCAGGAGCGCTTTCAACTATTTGCCTGAAAGGAAGGGACTTAACAGGCCAAGGCGCCAGTCTATCCAGTCTATGCTGTCCATCCGTTACCATACGTTTGGATCTCAAAATGGACAGCATAACGGACAGCATGCACGTTTCCGGCTCACTGCCACTTCCTACCATCCGTCTGGAATCCATACCAACCCCAATATACCAAAGGATCGCGTTCAGTTCATGCTCGATCCCAACGCTCGTTCGCAATCAACAAGAGAGGTTGACGAGGGCGGTGCTGTTCAGCCGTCCGTCACGCGTTGGAGTTAGCCACCAGATCCCAAAACAACTCACTTTGACGTAATAAGGCTCTCAGTGTACAAACGAAACAGGTGCGGGCGGCGCACAACCCGGGCCGCGACCTACGCGAGAAGTCGACATTTTGTGAGGAGAGAGGCGCTAGGATAAGGGACGCTAATGGCGACATCAGTTCGGATACCAGGGCGACGCATGGGGGACATATTCGAACGGCTTGAGGAATCTGACCGCATGCTAACTGCGACAGAACTTGCGAGACTCCTCGCTATGAGTCCCAAGACCATATACAGCTACGTCTCCCGCAACTTGATTCCCTATTACAAGATCGAAAGCAACATCCGTTTTCGAGGTAAGGATGTGGCCGATTGGCTGCGCCGCCAAAATGCCGCTTGGCGATAACATACCCTAGTTCTGTGTCTTCGGGTTCACTGGGGTTTGAGTACCGAGTGCGGATTGCGTCGAGAAAATCATAGCCAAGGACGCCTGCGGGATGAGTGCGACATCTCATGGAAATCGGGTACGATCTTCTTCATGGGCTTGGCGCGCAATTCAGCCATGCCGATAATTGTGGCAGCGTTGCTGTGCGTACCATTAGCCGCCGCGCCCCCACCGAGTGACGCAAATCCGAGGCGTCTGATAGAAAAGGCCGACCGGTTCGCTTGGGTCTACAACTGGTACGTGGCCGGACCTCTTTACGCTGAAGCGGAGAAGCTCTTTGAGCAAGTTTGTGACCGCCGGAATGCCCTGTACGCAAAAATCGGACGTCTCCGGTCGGAGTGGGAATCCATGTCGTTTCGGGAAGTTTCAGAATACTTGGCTACGGAACTGGAATCTCCCCTTGTCGAGAACGACCCGGAACTCCGACTCTGGCTTCTGGAAGCCAAAGGTGCAGTCGACCTGGAGGTCAATGTGGCTTCCGCACGACAAGTCTACGAGGAAGCACGCGATTTGGCACGGAGTCTTGGCAACAAAGCTCGGCTGGCGAGGGCGTCGGGAGAGTTGGGAATTATCTCCTTCATGGAGGGCGATACAGGACAGTCGTTGCAATTGCTGGCCGCTGCGCTGAAGACTTCGATCGAACTCAAAGACACTGGCGCTCACATTCGGTACCTGAACCTTATGGGCACCGGTCTGACTTTGTTCGGTCGCCCTGAGGATGCAATCCGCTATTACGATCGCGCTCTCCAGTTGGTGCGTTCGACGCCTGAACAAGAGACATCCTCGATGGCTGTCGCGGGCAAAGCGAAGGCACTGGTTGCTCTGGGCAAGAAAGCGGAGGCCGAAAAGCTATTTCTGGAGACGTTGGACCTTGCCCGACGCAGAGACCGTCGCGGATTTGCTGCTTCGCTGCTGATTGAACTGGGGAAATTGACAAATGAGGAAGGGCGGCAAGAGCGGGCGATCGAGTTCTATAAAGAGGCAAACGCCCTCGCTGAAGCCGCCGAACTCCACCGGCTTGTTGCGACAGCAAACTTTGGTCTTGCGAGGCTGTACCGCAACCTCGGCGCTGTCGAGAAGGCAGAGTTGAGTGCGTCGAAAGGCGTCGATGCCAGCCGACGAGTTGGCGAGGCCTTCGAACTCCCGGAGCGGTTAGCTTTTCTCGCGCGCCTTCGTGCTGACCAAGGCAAGATCGAAGACGCCGACCACCTGTACGAGCAGGCTGAAGATGTTGTCGAAGGTCTATTGGTTAACATCGTCAGTCCCAACAGTAGAGCGTTGCTGATTGGAGCCAAGAGCCAGATTTACGCCGATCACTTCGCACTTGTTGCGGATCGGCCCAATAATGTGGCAAGAGCTTTCGAGGTGCTTGAAACGGCTCGTGGCCGGTCGTCTGCGGACGTCTTACGGATCAGGGAACGCATTCCAATCAACAACGCTGAAGCTCGAACTTACGAACGTGAAATCGCCACTCTGCAGACTCATCTGATGCGCACCTCCACACGAGAGGAGCGGAAGCAGACCCTGGAGAAGCTCTTTGACGCCGAGCAGAGGCTCTACGCAGCGAAGTATGCCCATAGTCAACGGCTGACGGGACCCGGCGCGCCGGTACCGCTCGCCGAACTTCAGCGAAAGCTGCGAGCGGATGAATCATTGCTGGAATACGCGCTTGGCGAACCGAGGTCGCATGTCCTGGTGATCGGTGCAAACGAGATCCGAGTTGTCGCTTTACCAGACCGAGGCCGCATTGAAGGTCTCGTAGAGAAGTATCTGGGTGAAGTCCGATCAAGGAAAGCCGCGACGGAATTGGCCAAAGAGCTTTACTCGACGCTCCTCGAGCCGATCCCAGAGCATCTACAGAAGGCTCGGTTGATCATTGTGCCTGATGGCAAGCTTCACCTGGTCCCGTTTGATTCGCTTGTCAACAAGGCCGGCGATTACCTCCTCACGAGCCATGTGGTCACCTATACTCTGTCATCCACTGTGCTTCACGTGCTGAGAACTCGACCAGAAGGCGGCGATAGGGCGCTGCCGCTGCTGGCTGTCGGGGATGTGCCGTACGAGGTTGAAGGCAAATTGGTGACGTATAACGGAGGACCCTCGAAGCCGTGGAGAGTTCCTACTCGGGGATTGTATGACTTGAGCGGTGATCGGCTTCCGCCGTTGCCCGGAACCGCCGAAGAGGTCATGTCGGTTGCGCGCATCGCCGGTGCACGCAGCATTGTTCTAATGGGGCCGGAGGCTACCGAGACGCTGTTTCGGGCGCAACCGCTGGACAAGGTTCGGATTCTACACCTGGCGACTCACGGGATCTCCAGCCCCGCAGCACCGGAACGGGCGGCATTGCTGCTCGCTCGAAGTAGTGGTGATGACGATGGGCTGCTGCAAGCCCGTGAAATATCGGACCTCAATCTCGCTGCTGAGCTTGTGACGCTCTCTGCATGCGACACCGGGGCGGGCCGACTGGTGGGACAGGAAGGGATTGTCAACCTGGTGCGGGCGTTTTTGTTCGCCGGCGCGAGAACTGTGGTGGCGAGCCTCTGGGCTGCCGACGACGTGTTCACGATCTCGCTGATGAAGCGATTTTACGCAAATCTTGCAAAGGGCTTCGATCGAGGTATTGCCTTGCAGAAAGCTAAGCTTGATCTCGTCGAGGAGGTTGGCGAACAGGCAGCGCCTTTCTTCTGGGCTGGCTTCACAATGGTTGGAGACGCCTCGAAACCTATCGAGTTTTCGGAGTAGTCAGCATGCTCCTCAACCGGAGGCAAAAAGAAAAGCTTTTGCAGAAGGTTTCCCGCGTTGTGGAGACGAAGTACTTCGACCCGGAGTTCGAGGTGGGTAAATGGCGAGCCATTGTCGAGGCCAGGGCGCCAAAAATCGTCGACGGTGGAGGCGCTGAAGAGTTCGAGCGGCAAATGCACGAGCTCGTCTCCGAACTCGGTTCGAGCCACACGGCTTTTTACCACCGAAACTGGCGTCCCCTGCCGCCGCGCCAGTCCATTTGCGCGACGCTCCAGCAGTGTGAAACGGAAGAAGGGCTTCGCTGGATGCTCCAGGACGTTCAGGAGGGAGGGCCGGCACACGTAGCGGGTCTTCGGCAAGGTGACTTGCTGTTGGCAATCGATGCTGAAGAGATGCAGCCGCCGGGCCGGGTGTTGTTGAAACCTGGCCGCACCGTAAGCTTGCTGGTTCGCAAACCAGATGGGGTCGAAACGCCAGTTAATGTGGAGGTCCCAGTGCTGAAATCAAAGCGTCCGTTCAGTACACCGCAAGCAGTGATCGCTTCGAAGCTGGACTCCGATATCGGGTATCTGAAGGTCAACATGTTCCCCGGTCTCGTCGGGATCGATGTGGCACGGGATATTGACCGCGCGATTGCATCATTTCAGGGCTGTGACCGGTTGATAGTCGACTTGCGCGGCAATTCGGGAGGCGGGATTGGGGGCTTGCGCCTTATGAGCTATCTGACACCGTACAAGATCCCAGTTGGCTACAGCCTGAGCAGGGCTCGCGCGCTGAAGGGCTATGCAAAGGAGGAATTGACCCGTTTTGAGCGCATTCCTTCGCGGAAGATCAGTCTCCTTCGGCTGCTCCTTCGATACGCATTCGTCGATCAGTCAATCGCGCTGTTCACTGAGGGTTTGGGACCGCAGAAATTCCATGGCCGAATCGCTCTGCTTGTGAATGAGCATAGTGCCAGCGCAAGCGAGATGGTCGCTGCCTTCGCTTCAGAGAACCGACTCGCGAAGATCGTTGGGACGAGGACTCCTGGACGCCTTGTCGGCAGCAGGCCCTTCAAGCTCTCACACGGATACTATTTGATCCTGCCCACGGGAGCATACTTGACGTGGCAGGGCACACGTCTGGAAGGTCAGGGTATAAAGCCTGATATTGAAGTGCCGCTCTTATATGAAGCTGTTTCGAATGGGCGAGACAATCAACTTGAAGCGGCAGTGCAGGCCGTGAAAGGTTTGTAGAGTTTCTGTCAAAAATACGCTTGTAGCCGTATTAGGGCTGAGATGCTGGACGAAGATTGCCGCCATCCGCTGGCAATCCTCCAGGCTTTGGCGCGCCACCGGCACCAGAAACTTCATCGCCACCTGCGCCGACACCTTGCCCTCGCGCACCTGCTGCTGGATCGCTTCCGGCAGAATCTCCACCAGCGCCAGCCTCCGCGATATCCAGCTCACGCTGCGATCGAACCGCCGTGCCAACTCATCCAGCCCATAGCCGAAGCGCTGTTCCAATTCGGCCAGCAGCCAGCCTACCTCCAGCGCGGTCTCGTGTTCGCTCAGCCGCAGCGAGCGGTCCAGCAGTACGGCCTCGGCCTCGCTCATCGGCCAGACCACCGCTTCCACTGTGTCCCGGCCCAGTTGCGCCAGCGCAGCGATTGCGCTTATAGCCATCAATGACCACGTAGCGCTCCGCCTGGCCTTCAGCCGCCACCACCACGATGGGTGTTTGCTGCCCCGCTGTCGGCCAGCGAGGCCAGTAGCCGCCGCTGCCGCACCGGATGGCGCACTCGAAGGTGCTTCCAACGCTGATCGAGCTGGTGAAACTCCAGTTGCATCGGAAAGCTGAATGTAAAGCGAGTCTCGCGGCGGATCAATATGTCCGGATTAAGTCGCGCGCCTGTTTCCAGCGCCGCTCCCGTTCCTGAACCCGCTCCAGCGCCCGCCGGCAGGCCTGCGAACAGAAGTGTTGCAAGGGACTTCGCCGCTGGTGCACGAATCCCTCGTAGCAGCCGGGCCGGTCGCAGCCATGATCGAAAAAAATGTTCCGTAGTGATTACCCTCGCGGCTTCGTTAACTGTCTCTGACTCTGCTGCTTTTCGGCTTTGGGCGCGCTCCCGGTAACGCCGGCTTTGACCGTTCCGCTTCTGTTGCCCGCCGCCGTCTCCCGGTAGCGTTGCTGCGCCTTCCACCGCGACCATTTCCGCGCCGCCTCCCGGCACTTCGCGCTGCAATAGCGCTGGCGCGCTTGCCGAGGATGAAAACGCTGCTCGCATCCTTTCAGCAGACAAAGCCGCGTCCGCGGACGGCGGGCCGGTCGCTTCCGCCGACCCGCTTGATTTTCGGGATGGCTTGTAGGACTCTCGGGAGGGCCCATGGGAGGTGATGACTCCCAGAAGCTCAGGCCCTGGAGGGGAATCTACTCCTCTCCGGGGCACAGCAAACCTCCGGCTCACAGCAAAATCAACTCTAACGGAAAACTGCGGTGGGGATGTCGCGGAGTGCACGTTTCCTGGCAAAGCCGGGTCGTGGCTCAGCTACAGACTGTCTGGGTCATTTTTGGAAAGCAGCCCCGGGTCACTTCTCGCAAGCGCCGAAGTCCCGTTCCTCGTATTTGGAACGATTATATGATTACCTGCAGCTGTACTGATTGAGGTGAACATTGAACCCCGATCAGCGTCCACATTCGTAAGTTAACCTGAACAACTCAACAGCTCGCTTGCGTGTGCCGCCCGCATGCCGCGCGTCAGCGGAGGTGCCTTTATGGCACGAAAGTCAGTCAGATCCTATTACACCAGAACGCCGGGTGAGTAATCATGCAAACTGCGCATTGCGTTAGGATGAACAATCCTACATGCCTACGCCCTACATCTACGAACGGCAAGTGGAGTACTGGACGAGCGGCATCGAGGACTTCTTCCTTGATAACGGGTTCGACGTGCTCGTGTTCCCGCTGACGCAGCTTACCGAGCGGGATGTCCCGAATGACTTCATGTTCCGGGGATCAGGGCACGAAGAAGCTCTTCGGACTGCAATTCAAGTCCCTATACAAGAATGGCGAGGACGTGTGGAACATCAGTGAGACGCAACATGAGCGCCTGCAGCAGTTCGATTGGATGTACTACGGGCTGTCGGACCTGACGAGTGCATCCCAGCAACGGACCGCACTACACTACCTGCGGATCAAGGGGGTGGATTTTCCCTATCAGCCTCACCTCACTCGGAAGGACCTCTCGGGGTTCGGCACGGGCGGCGTATACTCTCCGCTGGGCGGCGTTCTACGAGGGATTGAAGGAGTGCCGACATGGGCACGGCGCATCCACAATCGCCAGGAGTTACACGAGAGCTTGTGGCCGTACCCCGACCGCGTTGCGCCGCGCGAGATTGTCGAGATTGCGGACGAGGTCCTTCTGTCCGATTTCCAGAACCGACGCGCCATCAGGTACTCGTCCGTGATCAGACCTTAAAGTGGCCGGCACTCACAAAACATTGAGAGCCATATGCCTAAGTGCGTGTATGGTATCAAACGCGCGCAATGCCGTATTCACATGTAGTAGCTGTACAGGGCGTGCGCCTTGTCGTCCTTGTCGAGGTACTTAAGGATTCGCCCCACGCGTTTCGCGGCGTGGATCGTGATGGGCATCGAGTTATCGAACTCTGTATTGTTCCAGTTCATTTTGGTCAGCGCGAGGATTTCTTCGGCGCTGAGGTCGCGCATGGAGTGGTCGGCGTCTTCCGCGCAGATCTCAAGGGCGCGCGGAACGTACATGCCCGGATACGTCTGAAAGAAGTCCACGCCGCCGCGCGTGTACAGGAGCGCGTTGAATTCATCAACCTGGAAACGCGTCCCGCGTAAGGGAGGGTAGCGCCCGGCATGGTAGAGCTTCATGCTCGAGCGCGTGATGTGGATCATGTTGTAGAGCTCAATCTCGCGCTCTTTGATGGCCCTCGCAAACCCGTCCAATTCGTCGTCGTCGAACGTCGACGTCTTGTGGATGACGACCCGCGCAGGCATGTTCTTATGCTCTCCCTTGTAAGTCAAGAGGGCATTTTTGAGCAGCTCGTACGCTCCTTCGTCGTTGATATGGACATTCCGGTTGCTCTTGGCGATTCGTGCCGGTCCGCCTCTGACGATGAAGCCTTGCCCGCGCTCATTGAAGACCTGCGCCGAGCTCGTGTAGACTTCGGAACCATCGAGGGTCTTGTAGAAACTGACGCCGACGAAGCAGCAGTCTAGATCGGCATCGTCACGGATCAGACGCCATGGCGCTCCACCTGCTTTGTAATAGAGCGCCGTGTGGAAGTTCCAGGCTCGCGTCGCCGGGTCCTGCAGCTTGCGGATCTTGTCTTTCTTCTTCCGTTGCTTGGGTGCTTCACGTTCTGGAGTACGTGGTGGGCAGCACGAGCTGGATCGGCTTGATGCGCTGGATGCTCATGGCTCGTGCCTTGAGGAGCTCGTGGAAGTCCTGCTCGATTGACTGCTCTGCGTCCTGCTCTGCGTCTTCGGGTTCGGGGTCGTCGGGGTCGATGAGGTTGAGTGCTTCCATCGGGAGAGCGCAGACGACAACGGACGCGCCTTTTTCTGATGCAGTGTCGGCTTCCGCAAGGTAGGAGTCCGCGAGTTCTTTGAGGAACGCGTTGTAGTCCTTCCGGCTGACGGCTTTTGGGAGGTTGCGCGTGGAGACCTGGCGCTCGATCCTGCTGTCGAACTGGAGCGTTGATTCGAAGGGCGAGTCAGGACCGAATCCTGGGAATGCGGGGAAGAGGTTCGGCTGGTTCGATGCCTTCGCGGGGATTCCTGTCCCGCACTGCTCGATCCATGTCCGGAACTCGGAGATCGTCTTCTCCGTGCCCACAACGCCGACAGGGATTGTCTTTGGGGCGAGCTGGTCAAGGTAGTCAAGTGGCTTGTAGTTGGAGATCCCAAAGCGGATGTCGATGTGCTTGCCTTGGCCGAACTCAAGCTCCGGTTCTTGCAAGGAAGGACGCTTTCATCGCAGGACCCACTCGTTGTCTTTGAGGGCATCGACGGCCCCGGCGCTGACGTCGAGTTCCTCGTGTTCCAGCCACTCATTGTCATCGATGCCGTACGGCAACGAGGTCGTCATGAGGTCGCCAAAGCGGAGGAGTTCGTAGTCGGTGTGGAACAGGTCGGCCTTGCGCGTGAGGATATCAGTCCAGAGGTGCACGAGGACCATGACCGTATCGTTGTGCTCTTGCATTTTGATGCCGCTGAGCAGCTCGGACTCGTACTTCGAGGATCGGGAGCCGTTCATGGTGAACACGTACGATGGGTTGATCGTCAAGTACCAGTCCCCGGCCAGACGCTTGAACGACGCGTAGAACGCCAGGTGGCGATAGTAGTGCGTCTTGCTGAGCGTGTACTTCTTGACGACCGTCCGGAAGTGCTCAGTGACCGCGCCACTGAACTCGATCGTGCGATTCCTGGCACCATCGCCGAGCGCGAAGTAGTAGGCTTTGTCCTCCTTGCGCCGCCAGACTTTCCATTCCTTGAGTCGTTCGCGCAGCGCGTGATTGAGGAGCCGAACGAAAAGGCGCTCTTTGTCGGGGTCGTCGGAGAGCGCCCATTCGTCCGTGTCGAACTCCTCCATGGTGCCGGTGTCGCAGAACTTGTTCCACGGGTATCGTGAGAGGTCGTGGAAGGACATAAGGGTGCCGTCGTGGAGCAGCCATTCGCTCCCGATCTCGACGCCGAGCTCGCGCGCGGTATCCCAGATGTCTTTGAAGTCGCGGATGTCGGTCTGCGCGACGAAGACTTTCCTTGCATACGACGCGACCTTGAGGAGGTTGGAGTAAAGCTTCTCCTCGTGCGGGCGCGGCGACAGATAGATGCCCGCGTCCTTCGGCCTCGCAAGTCGAAAGATTGCGTCCGCAGCCGTCTTGTCGAACCGATCCGCAGCCTTGTCGATGATGATCTTCCGTGACTGTCGCAATTCGGGGTGCGCGGCGAAGTAGTCCTTGACGGGCACCCAGTATGCCTCGTCCGTCTTGGGCCTCCCGAAGACGACGATCACGGGAGCGTTCCCCATCAGCCAATATTGCAGGTCCTCTTCCTTGCACGTGTACTCGAAACCGGCGTCGGTCTCTCTGGCCCACGCGACTTCTGTTGCCTTGCTTTGCACCTGGACGATGAGGTTCGTCATGGCCCCGGTGGCCGCGTCACGGATCTCGAGGTGCCCGTCGATACCGCACTCAGGCACAGCAGACGGATACCACCAGTACCCCATGGTCTGGAGTCGGCGCTCGATGAGGGTGATACCCTCCTGGCCCAGAAATGTCTGCTTGCTGAGCGTCTTCACGAGTTCCTACGCCCTAGTTTTTTCGGTGCTTTGCTGTCGACCCTAACACAAAAGTGCTGGAAAATGTTTTAGTTAGGAAGGGGGCGGTGGCATCGGCTGGAGCCGCGCCGTGTACTCGTTGAGCAGTCAGGATGTGGTCGGGACGCACGCTCCCAGGCTCGGCCTTACCGTGGACGGTTTCGTTCCGGAGCTGCCGCAACTCCCGCAGTCGACGATGGTCCGAGGCAGAGAATGGCGCATCCTTACCTAACACGCGCACCATCTCGTCGATGCTAAACGGCCGACGAGGAGCCTCTGCGTGGCCATCAGTGAGGCGGACAAGCTCACGCTCAAACGCGATCCACGCCATCATGAACTCGCCGAAAATATCGGCGGTCTCAGACACCGTCGTGACGAGCTTCACGCCGAATAAGTTCTCGAAGAGCGTGTTCGCAAGCTGCGTAAATCTCCACCTTGGTGCGCTCGACCGTCAGGCCATTCCCCTCGTGATAGAGCTGGTTCCGGAGCCGGTGGATACCACTCCACCTCGCCTAGGTCCACGCCGGTGAGCTTGTCGGTAGCGTGTCTTCTCAAGGGCGTCCAGCATGGCGGGGAAGCTTTCGGCGTCGTCTTGCAATGATCGCGATCGACAACGCGGTAGAGTTGACGATCAAGACCTACCTCGGCCTGCCCAAGCGCGTCACGGGCCTCGGGATCTCACGGAAGGACTTTCAAGAGATCCTGCATCGAGAAGTTATCGAAATATTTTTTGAAAATATTATTTGCTCACTTGTGCTTCCGCGAGGAGAGGCGAGAATGAAAAGAAAGGACTTACGACGTGGTGCAAGAGGGCATCGTGCGGTTCGGCATGAGCAACCCGCCAGAAATCGGCGGACAACCCGGCGACTACGAAGAACGCTGGGCGCAATGGTTCCTCGAACAATCCTTCTTTCGCGACTTCGTCTACAGGAACCCGCGCGGCAAGAAGAAGGGTACGGAACTCGCGGATGCGCTTGTCCTATTCAGTGACGTCGCGCTCCTCGTCCAGGTCAAAGCGCAATGCGGCAAGCACGACCCCGTGGCATGGGCGACGGAGAAGCTCCTGGAGGCACGCAAGCAATTGGTCGCGACACACGACCAGCTCGGTGACGGCGGCATCACCAAACTCGAGAACGACATCTACGGGACGCTGCCATTAGCGCCGGCCAATACCCGAACCACATCGGTCTGATAGCGCTCGCGCAGGACGATGGGCAACCCTTCGATGCGACGACGCAGGTTCCGGAGCTCTTGACGACCGGCTTCCCGGTCCACGTGTTCTCCCTGCACGACTTCAAAATGATCGCTGAGCGATGCGACACCGCCGGAGACCTCATCACGTTCCTGGAACTCCGCGGCGACGTCATGCCCCGTGAGCATTACATGGTGCACGACGAGCAGACCAACATCGAGCGCATCATGCCGCACATCCGCGACGTCTTAGAGCGCCACATGTCACCCTCATCGTCCGAAGAACTGGAGAAGACGGTCGCGGCATTGACGGCCACCGCGACGGGGCAGGTGCTTTCCTCGCCGGAGTACCGGTTCGGCCTGGCGATCGATGACATCATAGCGCGAGCGCACGACATCCAGGAACCCGATCCGGCGCGTCGCCGGAAGAACCTCGTGGTCGCAGAGTTCCTCGGGTGGCTCACGCGCGGACGCCATCGTCCTCGGAAAGCAACTCGTGAAGCAATCCCAAGATGCACTCGACGGCGAGCCACACTACTTTGTCCACGTGCAACCGGCGCGCGGAACAGCGTGCGTGTTTCTTTCCACTGCAGAGGACCGGCCAGCGCGATTTCTCAGGCTGAAGTTCCTACGCTTATTCGGCGACTGCGCGCCTAATAAGTGGCCCCTTCGGGCAGCTCAGTCGGACGTTTGCTCGTTTGTGCCGGCTGTCTTGGCCTTGGCGGGTTGGAGTGAGTTTTATTCCTCGAGTCCGTTGACAATGCGGGTGATGCCCTCTTTGATCAGGGCCACGTTGAAGTTGATAAGCAGCCCCAAGCGCTTGTCAGCCAGTTTTAAGTAGGTCAGAAGCTGTTTCTTGTGCACAGGGGCGATGCTTTCCAGCGCCTTGATCTCGACGATCACCTGGTCCTCCACTACCAGGTCCGCGTGAAAAGGAGGAGGGGAAGAGGAGATGATGTGGGTAGAAGGGGGAGACTCTTGCCATGGGAAATCATGGCGGGGGACGTAATGGAGAAAAATTGCCGAGGGAAGCCTTGGCGTGGATGATGTTGAAAGGGTCGCCCATGTGGACTATGCCGAACACAGGGAAAACGCTGTTCTTTGTGTGGGATTAAGAGCAGAAATGGGTATTTTTGGCGAGCGCCGAGGCGTGAAACCCCGTGTGGATGCGAACCGCCTCATAGATCACGGGAATGGGTTGTTGTCGAGTGAGGTGCAGTCCGCGCTTTTCCAGTTCGTACGCTAGGGCCGCTTCGTACACGGACTCCAGCAAACCTGGGCCGAGGGTGGTATGCACGCGATAGGCCGCATCGACGATCTGCTGAGCTACGGCGTTCTCACTCATTTCGATCCAGTATAGGATCTCTCGCAAAGACGCCAAGGCCGCAAAGCGAGAAAGGTGCAGTTGAACCCGCAGAGTTCCAGTCCTAGGCTGCAGAGTATGGCCACCGATGAGTTGAGTCATCACTACAGCGATCTGTTGGACGGCAGCTACGACTGCGTCGATCGTATCGTGTTGAATGGGAACTTCGGACTGTGTTACTCACCGGGTGGCTTCCGCTCCTGGTGGCGCCGGCTGCACAATGGTTCGGAAGAGCAACTCGACGATGCCCACCTGATGAGGATGGCAGGAAGGTTCAGTCGTCGTGTCCGAGCGTTTGCTAAACGGAAGGGGATTCCCATCCTCGATTGCAGCAGCGACGATGACAAGCACAAGATCGCCGAAGAGCATCTCGAGAAGAACCCGGCGGCGAAAGGCCTTTTCCTGATTCTGGTGGGGCGCGCAGTGGCGACTATATGGGAAGTGCAACGGTCGCAGCGAGGCGTGATCTGCAACCTGGAAGCGAAGCGCTGCTACATCAACCACTACTCGTTCCACATCCTGGATCCGGACTGGGGCCATATCACGATCAAGATGGCCGGTCATCCTCCCTTCGGCACGCAGATCATTCTCAACGGCCATGAATATGTGGCCTGCCGGGCTCAGAAGCACGGGATCGCTTTCATCAAGGATAGCAACTGTTTTACCATCATCCCCAGACCCGCAGACTTGGCCAAGATCGCAGACACCTTGTCCGACCCACGGACTGTAGGGCGCTTGAGCCAAGTCTGTGAACGCTGGATCTACAGCGCCTGCCTCTGTTTTGCGCTCGATCTGGACGAGCAGCAAAGGACTGGATTCCGCTACCAGTACTCGGTGTACCAGGTCGAATACAGCCGGAACCTCCTGTTTCATCTGGGCGGGCAGATGGAACAGGCCTTTCAGGGACTGATCGACCGAACCCGCTCCCGCTTGGACGTCAAACGGCTGAAGACCATCTTCGGTCGGAAGGGGCGGCCGCATCGGGATCGAAAAGGCAAGCCGCCTCGATTGGAAGTCGTGATCGAGACACCTACGTATGACTTGACGATCTTCAAATTGCATTTCGGCAAGTTGACGCTCAAGGCGTACACCAAAGGCGAACACGTACTCCGTTTCGAGGCGATCGTGCACAACACCAAAGATCTGAGCTGTGGACGGATTCTGGAGCGGTTCCCTCGGATCGTGGTTCGACTGCAGCAGATCCTGGAGCAGTTCTTAAGCAATCTATCCGCGCTGGATGCGACCTTCATCAGTGATGAGACTTGGGATCAACTGGCGAAACCCTCTCAAGTGGGCCGGACCCGCGTCGGCGGTGTGGATGTCAACAAGCCGAGAATGCAGGCTGTCCTGAGCGCCGCACTGGCACTAGCCTGTTCCCCGAAGGGGTTCACAGCACGCCAGTTTTCGGCTGCTGTGAGATCTATCCTCGGGCCCGGCGAGCCGAACTACGATCCACGCCGAGCCGCCTACGATCTGAAGAAACTCCGCGGCAAGGAATGGCTGCGAAAAATCGACGGCTCTCGCCGGTACTGCATTCCGCCGGAAGCCGTCCGGCAGATGGGAGCTCTGGTGATCCTCCGGGAGAAGATCCTTCGACCAATGCTGGCGGGTGTGTGCAAGCCCAAAACGACGCCGAAGCCGAACAATTCCACACCGATCGACCAACACTACGAAGCGGTGCGCCAGGGCATGTTCACACTGTTTGAAGACTTGGGCATTGCGGCATGAATATCGACAAAACTTTGTCGATCCTTTTCTCCCAAGCGCCTAGTGGCTTACGCGCAGATGAAGCACTGCGTCCACCGCTGCCTGGGAGTCGCGACAGAACCGATTGGGGACGGACGATCTTACGACTTTGTGCTCAGGGAAGGATCACTACCAGAAGAACTCGTCGCGCACCTGAAAACTGTGGACGACCCCTTCGGAACTACCCGACCGCTAGGTACGCTAGAGTGATCCTGTGTGCTCCATTTGTGCTCGATTTGCGAGTTGGAAGAAGCACACATTGGGCGAATTCTCTATCGCCAGCAGCAAACGCGATGTTCTTTGTTTCCAGTCGGCTTCCCAAGCTGGACGTCAACGATGGCTATCTGTTGACTGACTGCCTGGTCATCCGCGTTCCTCCGAACCTCAGTCGTGTTCGGGTGTTCATCCGGAGTGGGCCAGCTGTGTGCAGAGGAAGGGTTCAAGGCGCTCGGCCTCACCACGCTGCGGATCACAGGCCATTTTGGGTCTGACGCGCATAGGGAACGATAAACGCCGTTGCAACCGCTGACTACGTCTTATCTCGCATTGGCGGATTGTTCGGTCCGCTGTTCGGCTAGAGGGCTGCGCATCTTACTGAACAACTGTCACTGGATAGTATGCACGCCTGAAGTTGGCCTTTCGAAGTCCGAGCAGGTAGCGACCGGGGGCTAATCCAGTGAGATCGGTGCGTAATCTTAAGACGACATCGCGATTCTCACGGGCCGCTGACCCAGTTAACGTCACGAGTGGTGCCCCTGCCGTCTTCAGAATCTGCAGCTCGTAACGATCCTCTTCGCTTCCGATTGGGAAGTAGACCGACAACTCCAGCGGCCTTGCCGGGAGGGAGGCGAGCATCTGTTTCTCCGGCCCCCGGCTGTTGCTCGCCTCGGACGGGGGAACGATTCCTGAGGTCTACGACTGCTACCTCATACTGAATGAGTGGGGGCGGTGGTGGCACAGGCGGGAGCTCCCGAGCTATCGGCGGCTGCAGGTGTCGAGGCTGCTGGTCGCCTCGAAAGGCGAAAAACCAGACAACGAGGCCGACAGTGAGCAGCAGAGAGGCGCATAGGGCCAGGGTCTTCAGGTTCCTTACGAGCCTCTCCTTTCGCAACAGGTTTTCATACTCCGCGAAGCAAGGGGAGCAGCACGTCAGATGTTCGAAGACAAACTCACTTTTGTGCGACTCAGGCTTTTTCCGCGCCAGGGCTTGCAGGAGTTCCGAAAGAGGGGCAGGCGGACCTCTCGGTATTCGGAAACCCGGTGCGAAGGACGCGGGCTGCTGCTGACAGGAACTCTGCTTCCCTCTTACGCGAGAGCCCTTCGTGAGCGGAGTTTCCTGATTTTGGGAGTCTTGGGTTCACGGCTTTGCCGGTCCTCCCTTATCCGAAGTCTCGCCGAACAAGCGGCTGCGGGCCTTCTTTAGTGCATTGGCGTACTGGACCTCTGCGTTGTGAGCGCTGATGCCAAACATCCGGCCGATTTCAGCCCATGAATCGCGCCTCAGCCGGCGGATTACCATGATGCGTATTTTCGGGTCCAGGTAGCCGAGGAGCTGCTTGAGCAGAATATCGTCCTCCAGCATGGAGACCCAACTATTGTCGGGCTGGAGCCTCCCTTCCACGAACACTTCCAGAGAATCAACGTACTGAATTCTCCTCTCGCGGACCATCCGGCGGTTGTACTTTCGAACGAACGCCCAATATAGATAGGAGTCGAGATCGCGGATGTGATTCGGTTTCCGACGTCGTCGTATGGCTCTGGAAACACAGTGCGCAGAGCATTCCATGATCTCAGCCGCCGGCGCAACATCACCTTCTTGACGCCGCACAAACTGGAGCGCACGGTTCCAGATCGGTGGCGGCTTCGATCACGTCCTGACGGACGCGGTTTCCGCGCTTATCCTTCTCGCTAATCCACAGCTGCAACCGGCCAGCGCTGAGGTGCTCCTTCATGAGACCGCTCGTTTTTATTCCGCACCAGGGCTTTGTGCGGAACATGCCGTCCACGCATCAATAATAATAGAGACCTCCGTGACGGCTGAACCTCAAAGGGACTTTTGGGGCGCCGGCAAGACCACAGCGCACTTATTTTACAAGCACTTCCGGAAGGGAATTGAGTTTTCGCTCAGGAAAAGCCTCTTAATAGTACAGGAGGGCGTCTTTTCCATGAAGTCGAGAGGGCGACGCGATTTCCTCTTTTGGGTAGCAGTGCTTACTCACACCAGCCTAGCCGTTGTGCTGGGCCAAATTCCGACTGGAAGCATCGGAGGCGTCGTTCTCGATGAATCTGACGCCGCAATTCGGGAAGCGAAGGTTACTGTTGTCAACAAGGAGACGGGATTACAACGATCGGTGACATCTGAGGCCGACGGAGACTTCCTACTCGCCGCACTCCCGCCTGGCATCTACGAGGTCCGAGCGGAGGCGAAGGGTTTTCGGACGCTTGTTCAGACGGCTACCGTCTGGACAGGAGACACAACACGGGTTGAGCTACAACTCCCGATCGGAATCCTCGAGCAGGTCGTGGAGGCGATCGACCGAATCCCGCCGCTTGACTACGAGGAGCATGGAGTCGCGGGCGGGGTCTCGCGATTCCAGATCGAGAATCTGCCGTTGAATGGCAGAGAGTTCCTCCAGCTGGCCGTCATGGAACCCGGCGTCAGCGCCGCCCCTCCTGGTGCTGGATTCTTCACCCGGAGGTTCGATGTTTCGATACTGAGCGCTCCCCCTGAACAAACGCGGGTCACGGTGGACGGCGGTCCGATCTACGCGCCAACCGCCGGCGGCAACCCGCAGAGTTTCTCGCAAGAGGTGATCCGCGAGTTCGCCGTCTCCACGCTGAACTTTGACTTGAGCACAGGCTTGACCGGATCGGGAGCAATTAATGTGGCCACGCGTTACGGGGGAAACGCCTACCACGGCAGCGGGTTCTTTTTCTTCCGGGATCACAACATTGCCGCATACCCTGCGCTACGACGCGAGCCCACGAATCCCGATCCTTTCTTTGCGAGACGCCAGACTGGCTTCCACTTTGGCGGACCACTAAAGAAGGATCGGGTATTTTTCTTCACGGCCTTCGAGCACATGAACCAGGACGGTGTTGTCACCGTCCAGCCCAGCGTGCCCGATTTCGCGGGCTTTGGCGGCGTCTTTCCCAGCCACTTCACCGGAAACCAGGTTACCGGCCGGGTTGATATCCGCATCAGTGAAGACAACAGCCTGTTCTTGCGGTACTCGCACGACGGCAATGACGGCTTCCTCCCGCCGCCAGGACAAGGCAATCTTCCCTCGAACTGGAGCCGGAACACCAACTGGGCGGATCAGAGTGTGGCGTCGCTGACCAGCGTGCTGCGGCCCAACTTCATTAACGAAATTCGGTTCTCCTATTGGTATTGGCACACTCGAAGCCGGACGCCTACCGGGACGATTGTCCGGGCGAGTGCATTGGCCTTGGGCCGCCTGAGATCAGTGTTCTAGGCGCAGACGTTGTCATCGGGAACTATGTGCTGGCTCCGCAGGGCGGGGACTTTCGCCGCTATCACACGGCCGACAACATGACTTGGCAGGTTGGCCGCCATCAGTTGCGGTTCGGCTTCGAATGGCAGTTTGATCGAGGCGATGGATTCCTATCGCTCGTGGAGCCGGCGTCGATGGTGTTGTATTCACCTCAAATCGTGCAGGCTTACAATGCCGACCCGCGAGTTCCGCCTCAGGCCCGTATTCCGCTACCCACGTCCTTTCGCTCTTTGAACGACATCCTGCAGCTTCCGCTCATCGGCGCCGATATCGGACTGGGGGATCCACGTCAGCCGCCGTCGTTCGGTTTTGAGGACGCGCGAAGGGACCACATCATCCGGTTCTACTGGCAGGATCGATGGCGCGTTCATCCGCGTCTTGCCGTGAACTACGGGCTCGCGTACCACTTTCAAACGGATCTTGCCAATTACGACCTCAGCAAGCCTGACTATTTGGCTCCACTCCTTGGGGCCAGAGGATTGGCGCCTACGAAGCCGCGATCGGAACAACTTTGCACCGGCGCTCGGCCTGGCCTGGACAGTAACTCGAGATCACAAAACGGTGACTCGCGCGGGTGGCGGAATCTACTACGACATACCCTTCGCCCTGACGCGCTTGCAGGAACGTTCCACAATAGGTCCACGCGGGACGGGCAGAGCCGTGATCGATACTTCCTTGATACCGAATCCGATCCCTGGTCTTCCCACTGTCCCACTCTGGACTCCGCTGAACTTTCAGACCGGCCCAACACAGTTCACAGGCGCGCATCTCCTATCGATCTTGCCACCTGTTAAGCGAGCGTTAATGCAGCTGATCGGCGATCCCAATAACACCGATCTCTCGGTCAGGAACATCGAGGTGTTCAAACAAGGCACCGGACTTTTGGCACACGACTTCGTGACGCCTTACTCCACTCATTTCAACGTCGGGGTACAAAGAGAGATTTCCACGGATCTCGTGCTCAGCGCGGATTTCGTGTTGCGGCGCTTCGTTCATCAGGATACCGGAGGTATTGACGTCAATCGATGGAACAGCGCCGCTGGTCCCGTCCTTCCGCCTTGTGTCGGACAGCAGGTACTTGATCCGAGAATCCGTTGCTCGACTGGGCCGATTCAGGTACAGTTCAGCGCCGGTCGCTCGCGATACACAGGTTTGCTCGTGAAGCTGGACCGGCGCTGGTCCCGTGGATTCCAGTTCACGCTCGCTTATGCCTTGGCAAGCAGCGTTGGACTGAGTGGTGTCATCAACAACGACAATTGGTTTGAGAGTTATGGTCCTACAGTGGGTGATCGGCGACACTCACTTACCGTCTCTGGGATCGTTGACTTGCCCTGGGGCTTTAGGCTCTCCTCAATCTCTACCTTCATGAGTAAACCACCGTTCCGTGCACAACTGTTCGGGCTCGACCTGAACGGTGACGGCACCATCAACGATCTGTTGCCAGGAACCAAGTGGAACGAACTGAATCGAGGGCTAGGGAAATCAGATCTGAGGCGTCTGGTTGACGCTTTCAACGCCAGTTCGGCTGGGCAACGCACCCCGACCGGCCAGGTAATCCCAAGAGTTACTCTTCCGGCGGACTTCGATCTTGGCGATCGATTCTTTTCCGTGGACATTCGGCTGGGCAAGATCATTCGGCTGCGAGAGCACTACGAACTGAATATCTTCGGGGAAGTTTTCAACCTCTTCAACGTCGCCAACTCTTACGGGATACGGCGTGAATCTCCTTGAGAGCTCCGCCTTCGGCCAACCCGCGAACCGCGCAACACAGGTATTCGGGTCGGGTGGTCCAAGGGCGTTTCAGATCGCAGCCAGGTTCAGCTTCTAGCGCCGCTCCAAAGGGGTCAAGCGACAATTCCTTCGATTACCTAACAAGCGATTTGTGTCCACTACCCGGAGAATGATGAAGCATTGTCTTTGAAAAGAAAGAAACCCATGTAAATACAACCAGGTGGTACTAATGCCAACGCAGGTAGTAAGTCCCAGGTCCCCGCCTTTCCCGGGTCATCGGGAGCTGCAACGGTACAACGGCGTAAGGCTGGCAGGCGGAGGCGATACCGGAAGCACGAGTGGACCGACGAAGAGGTATCAGATCCTTCGCCACGAGTTTGGTTGCAACCGCGCATCTTCTCGAAACGCCATCGAGAAGATCTTGAAACTGCATCCAGATTGGTCGAGAGACGCCGTCGTTTGGCGGGCCCGAGTTCTTGGGTTAACACAACATAGGGTCACGCCTCCTAGGCGCTGGTCGTCGACGCTCGACCACTATCTTCTTTCGCTTATGGGTTGTCAGCTGGACACGATTGCTCGACGGCTGAACCGCTCCAAGAAGTCTATCCTGGCGCGACTTCGCAAATTGGGCTGGAGCGCCGATTTTTTCGGAGGCTTCAAAACGAAGGACCTTGTCCTTGATCTGCGGGTCTCGGAGGCCGCCGTGAACGGCTGGGTGCGCCGCGGCTGGCTGAGGCGCAAGAAGGGACGTATCACCGAGGAGTCACTCCGTTGGCTTTGCCGGCACCATCCGGAAGAGATCCCTTTCGAGACGCTGCCTATCGAGACGCAGAGATGGCTCATGCTCTCCATGGGCTACGGACGCGGAACCGTTGTCCAGCGTGGAGGGCGCAAAGAAGAAAGACCTAGCAGGAGGCGTCGCCTGGTGCCTCAAGACAACAAACTGATACGGAGAATCAACGCGTGACGAAGGCGTCAGCCTCCCGAAGCCACTCTTCGAAACTGGGGTACCGGCATTGGTGGTCTGGTGCTCCACCGAGAGTTGGTATCTGCCCAATAGGTGGCGATTCGTTCGCCGCGCAGGTGAGTTCGAGCGGTAGCACGAATCGCGTCGAGGCTGGAGGAGGTCTTTGCTGATGCGAAGAAATGGTCTTCGATCCAGGCCAGCAGATCTCTCCAGAAGCGGGTCGAGGATCCCGTGCGCCGTAGGACGGTTCGGACGGATCCGGTCTACGAATCCAGGGCACCGCTGTTCAATAGGGACGTCAGGTTGGCCGGGACTCGGCAGCGGACTCAGCGATGGCGCGAGCCCAAAATGCGAATGCTTCCCACTCGATGTAGTCTATCACCAGAGCGGCGAATTGGTCGTCGGCCATGGGTGAGTGAGTTAGTTCATCCTTATCATCGGTTCCGCAGGTCTTCAGGGCTTCGTAGTGCCACTCATCGAAGGATGGATATGTTTGTGGGAGGCAGTTGCGCCACGCCGATTCTGTGCGCGTCCACTGGACCCAGATCCTCTCGGACTTGGGATCGCGCCCGGAATAGAAGTGGAGAGCATCCAGCCAGCCGCCGTGACGAGCGGTCTCGAAGAAATGCTCGTTACCCAGCCTGAAAGGTCGAGCCACATCGAGTCGTAATCGGATGGTTTCGGTCGGCCGTCAAGGAAACCTGGGCAACGATGGTCAATGCACTCGCGCAGCCATGGTGGCACACCTTGCTCCGAACCGATGATCGCTCGCACCCACAGTGCGAAAGATTGCCACTCGATCAGGTGGTTGCACGCATCGGCAAATCGCGCCACGGCACCTTGAGCGATTGCTTCCGCATTGCCCGATGCACTGGGGCGCTCGCTAACGTGCTTGTGGCGGAGTGCGTTTTCTTCGTCTTTCCTGTCAAAATTGACTCTTCCCTTTAAACTCGCCTGGTGGGCGGCATCCGGAAATGCAAGGACCAATCCGCACGGCTTCTTCAAGGATTTTAGTATCAAGGAGCAAAGACTTCTACTGAAAAATTCGCGGCCTCGGTTGATTATCTGCTTCCGTACATCCACTGCCGTTTACGTCGAGAATTTTCAACAGTGGAGATTTAGACTTCTCCGGGATCATCGAATATTGCGCTGTGAAGCCACGCCTGATGTAAACGATTGAACCGCTAGAGATTCCAATCGCAAGCATCAAGTGTGGTCTTGAACGGTTCGCTCTTCCGGTCTCGTTCTTCACGTTCTCTCGTGTTTTGCCGATTTCAAGAGTGGCCGTAGTCTCGATGACGTAGCCCGCTGTTGCGGGCGGCACAGAACTCTCGGCCATGAGAACGTGGACAACAAAGGAAGCGAGACTCGTGCTGGAATGGGCGCGTACGCCGGCCGATGCGAGACCCCAGATTGAGGTAATTGCAGGCCGCCTTGGCCGATCCGTTGGATCCGTTCAGCAGTTCTTGCGCAGAGTGCTCCCTCGAGGCCAATGGCCATGGGCGGAAAGGCCCCGGTGGTCACCGGAGGAGATCGCGGCGGTCGAGAGCGAGACGATGAACCTGGCCACAAGATCTTCTGCGGCCGTCAGAAAGTACGTGAGCCGACACAACGGCCGTCCGTCCGCTGATTCGTGCACCTGACGAGGAAACGGAACGGCCCTCGCTGACTGTTACGCAGGTGGCGGCAGATCTCGGTCTTTCTCGGGCGTCGGTGTACCGTTTGCTCAGCCGCGGAGTGCTGCGTCGATTCAAGGGCGGCATCGCGCGAGACATCCTTCGGCGATCTGCTTCGCGAGCACCCTGAAGTGGTCCCGTACTCAAGGCTCGCGCGGGATCACAAGGAGTGGCTCGTGCTGAACGGTTACCCTGACCCGACGCTGCCTGTGAAACGGCCCAGCGTAAAGGTCTTCTTGATTAGCGAGCTGATTATTCACGGCCTTCTGGAGGAGCGTGAGGAATGCAGCGTTCGGCGGAGAGAACCACGACTCCACGTGGCGAATGTTCTATCTATCCGGCACAATTGCAGATCATGCTCTGACCATCCGACGCCGCGCGGAAGTGACCCAGCAGTGCATCGAAGTTCAGAGCTTTCGTAGGCTCGCGAAGACCTGTTCACTTAGCTGTGTCGCTAATTTGCTTGCGGGCAAATCTGTCCTCAAGAAGCATGTCACTATGTCGCCCATTCGGGATCGCTGGCGGGCAGTGGACCAATGTTTACTTGGTCTAATCTGAAATCGATTTAATGCTACGGTTGCAATGTTCCTCTAATCCTTGTTAGTCGTGGTTGCGGTGCGGCAAACTCGTCAATACGGGACTGTTCGCACATTGGAGCTTGGGACCACGGTCTGATGATAGGAGCCGGATGAATCGCGAGGTTCACGTCCGGTTGCTGAGTGAATCGCGAGGCTGAGATGCGCTCGCGCCGGCGACTACCGGCAGGAATAGAACCTGGCTACGAAGTACTGGCTTCGATCCTGGCAGTTCATCGAGAAGATCTACAGCCAACAGCGGCGCATCGGCCCTGGCCACCGCCCGCCGTCTGGAGTTCGATTTGGATTACTGTCAAACAGTCACAGTTGCGGTACTTATCCTACAATTATCTCACTCGTATTCTCTCTTCTACCTTACAGTTATGGACAAAGAGAGTACAAACGCCCGAATTACGGTTCCGCCAAAACGGGCTTTCTACCCAGTAGCCTCATATGAGGCGACTATATCAGATTGATCGTTCTATCGCTGAAGTATCTCGGCCCTTTTGCATTCCGATGGCTGCGTTTGATACCATGCGGCTCCGACGAATACGTCCACTGGAAGTCTCCGCACGCTCTCGCTTTACGAGCAGACTCCATTCGTGTTTTCCGATGCTGGCAATGACATACATCGACGATGCGATGGCAGAGCCTGTCATCCGTACGAGTCTCGAAGATGTGCGAACTGCTGGAAGCAGATCAAATTGCTGCGGATTGCACTCTCGATCCGTTCACCACGTTGTTCAATATGCTGAATGTCCAGATTTCCTAGCGGCGATGCCATTTGGAGATGGCGGACGCGAGTAGGATCGATGCCCATCAGGCGGCAGCATGTGGCATCAGCGGCGAGAGGGTCGTCTGCGAAGACGAGGCAGCCGAGACGCTTCATCGGACCGTGCAGAGGCCCGTTGCCCTCCATGGCTTCAATTCCGTCGGCGATGACGAAGTGAATCGGGATGGTGGCGGCAAGTTCGACGATGGAGTTGTCGATGCCCTCCCAATGCAGAACGTTCTTCGGCCAGCCATAGATCGATCCGGGCACAACGCCGAACAGGTTCTTCAGGCTCAGCGTGACTCCAGCCCAGTGATGGGTCTTGATCTTCGGCATCGAAATCACCACGTCAGCCGCAGAGGACCGTCTTCGGAAGCCAGATTTCCTGCAATTGCGTCAAGCCGGTGCTGGTCGTCACGCGAGCAACGGAATCGAAATTGAGATCAACGAAGTCGGCGCGACCAACTGCTTTGAGCTGCGCTCTCAGACCGGACTCGGAGAGCAACAGATCTGTGTCCCGAACGTGTCCCGGACCATCGGCAACGACGACTGATGCAGCCCCAAGTCTGTAGAGCGCGTCGATGACCGAAGCGATCAGCATCGGATGGGTATTGATTGGCGCCGCCGATGAGTATTCAACCAAGTTCGGTTTCAGAAGCACGCGCTTGCCACGCACGGGTGGCTTATCAGCCGAAATCCATCGTCAACGACGCCGAGGCGTCAGTTCGTATCGATCGCATCTGAGGATCGCGACTCGCGACATAGTCGGACGCCGCCGGGGAACTTGCGATCGCCAGTGATGACGAACTACCAGACCCGCCGTCGCCGCGAGAGCAGCACCGCTTAGTAACGACCGGCGGTTCATCGGGTGACCCCTTCAAATGTGAACGGCCGGCTGTTCCAACGCAAGCGCCACAAGAGCGAGAACTCGCGCGGGTAACGATTCGAGACTCGCAGGACGCGCGCACGCCTCCAATCTCACGGCTCAGTTGATCGGCTCCTTCGATGCCCATGGGCATTGAAGCGCCATAACGCCCAAGCCAGGGAGTAAGGGGAAGAGAGATCCGTCAACCGAGTGACGAGGTAGTCCAGGGACCGATGGACGATCGTCGTCTCCGCCGTGAACTGAGCCACGCAAGCGCGAGCAGCGCCATGGCTGTGAAGTCAGGATGCGGATCGAGTTCGACGCCGAACACGACCGAGTTGCCCGGCATTCCATCCGCCTTGAGGACACGCACGGTCGAGCAGCATGTCGGCGCCAGCGGCAATGCGTGGCGATTCCCGACGCCACGCTCGCAAGGCAAGGACCGCAATCGCCGTCGGCGCCACCCAACTGACAGTCTCGGGAACCCACGGCCATCCAGATTTCGCTGGATCGAACCGGACCTGCCGATCGAATAAACGAAACTTCCATTGCCAGAGCCAGTGCGATTCTCGTCCTCGAAGCTGGGAAAGCCATCTGAGTGCGCGGTCGGCTGCCCTTCGCACCGATGAACTTTCAAAAGGTCGGAGGGCAAGGAGGGCCAGTCCGGTGTGAAAAGCATTCGGCACCTCCACGTTCGCGGTTGCGCCCCAGGCGCCGGAACGTTGTTGCAGGCGCAAGGAGTGGAGCGGCATCAGCGCCGGATTGCCGCAAGGCCAGGAGCGCGAGCGCCGCATCCTCGGTTCCCTGGTTCGGCACGTTTTTTAGCCGCTCAAGGATTTCGGAGCGAATAGTCACACAGGATTCTACGCCGGTTTCCTCGCGAACGAATACAGGTTTGGGTTCACTTCTGTTTGATGTCCTAGCGATCTCGCGTTTGTGGGATGCCTACACCGTCCATCCCAGTTTGATGTGGGATGTCAGGTGCATCCCGTTGCTGTGAGGTGTCCGCCGTGTCCAACGGTGAATGGTGTGGAATGTCGTGCTGTCGCTCCGTTGTGGATTGTCCCCACTGTTCGCGTCCACTGTTCGTGGGATGTCCGACCGGATTGATCCGTAGGATGTCTCGGCTGTCCAGCGGCGTCGTGTGTGGGACGTCCGGTCGGGCCCATGTCCTCGCTCTTGTTCACCGCTGTAGAATGTACGCAACAGGATCGGTCTCCTCGTAACCACCGGCGGGTTCTGACGATCCGTTGTCGCAAAGCTCGGTTGGTCTGTCGCGGTTCCCGCTCTATCCTTTTCTCAAATGTTCGCGACACCGCAACACGTCGCTACCGGACTCCGTGAAGCCGGCTACGCAACAGACCCCGTCCTGGTGCAGATCATCTGGCTCGCGACCAAGATGCAGAAGCCGATTCTGGTCGAGGGACCGCCGGGAACTGGGCAAGACCTATCTGGCACAGGCGTTCGCGGCAGCAGCGAAAACCGACCTCATCCGGCTGCAGTGCTTCGAGGGCATCACCGAGAAGCAAGCCATTGGCTCGTTCGACGAGGCGCTTGCAGCGCCTCTTCCTCGAAACGCAGGCCGAGATGATTGGACCGCGAGTGGGAGAAGCTCCGCCTCCAGCTCCACACGCTCGACTTCTTCACACAAGGTCCGCTGCTTCAAGCCGTCATTGCAGCCGACGCCTGTGGTCCTTGTTGATCGACGAGCTGGACAAGGTCGACCAGAAGTTCGAGGCGCTGCTGCTTGAAATCCTCTCGGACTGGCAGATCACGGTCCCAAAGCTCGGCACCGTGAAAGCTAAGACCATCCCGTTCGTGGTCATGACCTCCAACCAGGAGCGGCGGCTTGGCGATCCGCTGCGGCGCCGCAGCCTCTACCAAAGGATCGAGCATCCGGACGTGAGGAAGGAAGCGGAGATCCTCGATATCCGAACTGTCGAAGCACCGCTTGAGCTGAAGGCGCAGGCGGTCGGGCTTGCACAAGCGTTGCGAGGCTACAACCTGCGTGAAGCCGCCTTCGATCGATGAGATCGTTCAGTTCGTTAAGGCGCTCCAGCTCCTCGGCAGGTCGGAGATCCGGCCCGAAGACCGTGACGTATTGCTGCCCTTCCTGGCGAAAACGGAAGAAGACGTGAAGCGCCTTCTGCTGCGAGATGGATTCAGCAGCCTGGTGGCGACGGCGCACGAGTACCGGGATCAAGCGCTGGCTGCAATGAGAGGTGGCGCAAGGGCTCGTCGAGGCAGTGGTATGAGATGGCTTTTGCTGTCTGTGGATTGCCTGTCCGGTTGCGGGCAGACGCGGAAGTTCGCGAATGGGCCGATCATTGGGCGGACGTATATGGGCTGCAGCGCGAGCTTGTATACGCCGTGATCGAAGTTGAGTCCGGGTGGAATCCCAGCGCTATCTCACATGCCGGTGCAGCCGGTCTGATGCAGCTGATGCCAGGGACGGCGGCGAGCTTCGGAGTGACCAACCGCTTCGACATAGCGGAAAACATTCGAGGCGGCGTCGCCTATCTCGCATGGCTGGAGATTACTGCGGCGATGATTGGCGGCTGGTTCTGGCGAGCTACAACGCTGGACACGCCGCGGTTCTCCGCCGTGGATTGAATTACGAATCCGAAGAGGTTCGCCGCTACGTTGAGCGTGTGGCACACGTTTACCGACGGAACCGCTGGCAAACCCTACTGAACTGAAAGAAGGGAGCTCCCATGAGAGGACTGTTTGCGTTCTTTATTGTCGGGCTGTCGATGGCGCAGACCCAGGTGAAGCCCGTTGTAAGCCAGCGCAGCCTCAACGATCGAGCCAACCTCATCCGACTCGCTCCGCGGTACTCGACTGCGATCAAAATGCCGGAGCCGGTCAGTTCAGTAATCGTCGGCGATCCGGTGAAGTTTCTCGCAGAGCATTCGGATAAGGAACCACACCCTGTCCTGGTCAAACCTGTAGTGGAAGAGCCGGCCGAATCGATCTCCTGGTTACAACGACGAAGGGACGCCAAGTCAGCTTCATCCTGCGCAGCGAAGGCGCCGGATCGAAGCATGTTGATTTCGTGGTGATGTACAAACCCGTGGAGACGTTTCTCATAGCGGAGAGTGACATCGGAACAGTCGAGGTGCCGCGAACCGAGAGAATTGTGCCGAGTTCGCCGATTGTTGCGCCGGTTCAACCTGCTAGTTTCGCGGGCGGCGTTAGCGCGCGCGATACCGAATCGTCTGTAGGGGAAACCGATCCACTCGACCGGCTGCTTGAAAGGCAACGGCGCGCGGCGCTTCCGGTGCTTTACGGAATGCGTGCGCCCTCGCAGGAACCAAAGGGAGACCACGTCCACGTTGGTGTTTCCGAAGTAGTCGATCAGGGCCGGACGGTTGTGGTGCTCTTTTCCGCAGTCAACCCACAGGACCGCGCAATTGAGATCCTTCCGCCGCAGATCCAGTTGGCCGGGAAGGTTCGCCGAGGTTTCATTGTGCGGCGGAGCCGCTGGGGAACCAGTGAGCAGCTTCCGGTCACCGAGTATCGTCTGAGCCGTCGCCGCCTCGGTACCGGCGAACGCGCTGACGGCGTTGTAGTCTTCACGCGACCGAATTTCAAGCAGTCGAATGAGAGCGTCTTCTTGCAGGTCGCCGAAAGCGGAGCAGTAGACAAACCCGCCCTCGCCCCAATCGGGTTTGGAGTGTCGGCGGTCAGAAAGGATGGTAGCGACAATGATGAATGACAAGGGTCAGGGCGAGGATCTCACCAGAAAGATTAAACACGACGAAGAACAGTCGGTAGAGCCAGAGAATCCCGAGCTGTCTGCGCCACCGGAAGCGGCTAAGGCAGCCGAACGGCTCGAAGAAGATGAGCGGCCCCGAGGCTGGCGGGAACAGCTTACAGCGCGGTTGACAAGACCTCCGGACTCAAGCCGGGAGGCAAAGTCCGGAGAGCGAACGCGGGGCTTGGTCATTCTGGCCGGTACCACCGTCGTCTGCATCTTCCTGTTCTTCGGGCTATTCACGACGGACAGCAGTTCGAACCGAAAAGACCGCAAAATGACGCCAAGTCTCGGCCGCCCGGAGTCCGCCGCGGTGAACCCCGAGACAGCCAACCGGTCGCCAGTACCACAGTTGTCAGTGAACCAGCAGCCGAATGAGGAGCCGGGCGAACTTAGCGAGAAAGACGTATTGGGCACAATGCGCAACCGCGGCACACAAACGCCAGCGGGGAACGTGCCGCCCCAGTCTCCGAAAAGTACACCCGGTCCCGACCGCACTCTCAGCGCCGTAAACTTTGAGGATCCTGCACTTGCGGAAGCCTACCGGCGACAGGGCCTGATACCTCCCACGCAACGCACGCGCGTTGCCGACTGGAACGAGGCGATCACTGACACACAGCCGAAGCAAAACGCGGCGCCACCACCAGCACCGACAGTAAACCTGGCGAAGCATTACGCAAATCATCAATCGTGTTCGTTCGGTCCGGTGTTGAAACCAGTACCAGCCAGGCCGCCTTCGATGCCAGCGATTGCGCGTAAGACCGCGAAGTTGCTGCCGCAGGGCACAGCCTTGGTTGCACGACTTCAGCACTCGATAAGTTCAGCGGCGAAGGTGCCGGTCACAGCGGTGATCGAATACAACTACGAGGAAAACGGCCAGCTCGTAGTTCCGGCCGGAGCAAAGGCCTATGGCGAGCTTGTCACAGGCAACACCGCAGGGCTGGGTAACGCATCAAGTTCCACACTCTGGAGTTCCCTAATGGCCAGCAGGAAGAAATCAACGGGTCTGCGATCAGCATGGAACGCACGGCGCTCCGCGGCGATGTGAACGGAAAGAACGGCGCCAAGAAGTTCCTGACGCGCACTCTTGACCGGGGTCGGTACAATCGCGGCCTTCGCTGTCGGGGGTCGGGGCCTGACCGGTGGCATTGACAATTCGGTGCTCTTGAGAGAACGGATCGCCTCGAACGTCGCCCTTGCTGGAGAGCAGGAGTTGGCGATGCTCGCCTACCAGCAGAATATCGTCGTCACTGTTCCGGCCAACACACGTTTTTATCTCGTTCTGCACGAGGCGGGAGTAAACCGGCCCGCAACTTCAGTTGAAACCGTTGCGCCGCAGGTTGCCGCTGGTCAGCCGACGGCTGCTCGGAGCCCGTTATCTGAGCCGGAATTGCGTGAAATGGTTCAGCTTCGCAATGAATTACGAGAGATGAATCGCCTGATGCAGTTGAGCGGTTCCAGGCTGGATCCGACGGTTCCCAAAGACTAGGCGGTTCCAGACGAGCGCGGAACCTAAAAAGAGCTTTTTGGACGGCATGGGTTGTTTCCGAACGGACCCGGAATCGGGTATTCTGAGGACGTTCGTTCGGAGAAGGCCCATGCCGCGTTTTTTTGCGCCTGGACCCTCTAGTGCAAGTCTCGCCCACTGGATCGGGTGGCGCCTGGGGGCAGGTGTAGCCAGTATTGGCCGAGAAGTCGATTATTTGACGCAGAGGGCGAAGACCGCTTCAGAGCGTGAAAGATCTGCGTGGCTGTTCCGGTGTATCGTCTCCTGTGCGCTGGTCATCGCTGAGTACTTCTTCCTATACGTCATCCTCTCGCGACGTGACACTCTACTCGCTCTGGGCAGTGCCTGGCTGGTCTTGCTTCTTCTTCCGCGGCCGACGCCGCGGATCCCCCTCTTCGCTGGACGCTGTCTGGCCTTCGTGGTCACAATCGCGAACGCTTCGGTAGGCCTGGACTGGTTAGGGAGGGCTCTGCCGGCGATTAATGCTTGGAGCGGCATTCTGTGGTTTGTGCGTGATGGGCGGCCTTGCTTGTTTGGGCGTTCATGGCGTTGCGGCCCCGTTCACCCATCCGCGGTGCAAGCCTCGATGAGCCGTCACGAAGAAGTGCAAGGCGGCGCGTCATCCCAATGGTCGAATGTTCCCGAAGATTGGCTTTGGCAGATGTGGGAGGAGCGGCCAGAATCAAAGACGAGATCCGAATAATCGCGGAAAATCGCTTTGGCAAGAATGCGGCGGGAGTTGTCCGAAACGGCATACTGCTTCATGGCCCTCAAGGTACCGGAAAGAATCTCCTGGCTGAAGCTACAGCGGGCGAATTTCGCGTCAATTTCCATCACGTCCGATGTCCGGAGTTGATGGGCGTCAACATCGGGTCCACGAGTGCCGAGATCCGGCGGCTATTTGAATGGGCAGCGGCTCATCGGCCGATCGTGCTCTTTTTGGATGAGATCGACTCGATTGGCAGCCGGAAGCAGCCCCATGGAAGCGGCACTGACGCTGGCGGCGGTGGCCGCGAGTACAACACGGTCACAACTCAGTTGATGCAGTCGATCGATCGGTACAGGACTGTCGACGGCATGCTCGTCATGGCGGCAACCAACCATCTGGATGGCATGGAGCCGACGCTTATTCGTGAGGGGCGCTTCGACGCAAAGCTGCGGCTGGACTTGCCAGACGAGGAAGGTCGCAAAGCCATACTCACGGCGCAGCTTGCCAGAGCAGCGTGGAGAAAGCACGATCTCTCCGGCGATTGCGCGGCGTACTCCTGGTTGGAGCCCTGCCCGGCTCAAGGGCCTCGTTGACCGCGCGACCCTGCTCGCCAACGGGAAGGCGATTGAAGAGCGCCACTTGATCGAAGCGCTCGAGAGCGGGGGTGGCCAGGACCGTCCGCTATCGAACATGTGAGCTGGGATGACGTGGTCCTTCCACGACGAGTCACGGAAGACTTGCAGACGCTGATCCGGTTGATGGAGCCCGGCGCGGCCGAGCGATTGTCACTGCCGACTCCGACGGGCTTGATTCTCCTCGGGGCGCCAGGCATGGGAAAGACGATGACGGCTAAGCTCATTGCCTCTCAGTCGAAGCGAAGCTTCTACTCGATTGCGCCCAGTGAAGTCCTTTCCGGAGCTGTGGGCGGCTCAGTCAAGCGGGTCAGCGAAATCTTCGCGCGAGCGAAAGAGAATGCGCCCGTCAATCCTGTTTTTCGATGAGATGGACGGACTTGTTTCCTAGCGTTCATGGCCCGGTCGGACAGCATGATGTGCAGCTCGTTGAACAAGCTCTGATCGAGATCAGTGCCCTCAAGCCCGAGCACAACGTATTTCTGATCGGCACTACGAACTACCTGGATCGGATCGATCCGCGGATACTCCGTGGAGGCCGATTCAGCGAGAAGATCGAAATCGGAGTTCCGGACGAAGCCGGCTATCGCAGGCTCCTCGCGCGTTATCTTGGCAACGCAAACTGGCGGAGGGTTTCACTCCTGAGATCATTCTTCGTCGTGTGCAAGGCATGTCGCCGGCGGACCTTGAAGCCACGATCAACACTATGAAGCGGGCGGCCATGCGAAGAATGTCCCAGGCGCAAGTGAACGCCACCTCTTGTTGGAGGAAGATCTGGAAGAAGCGCTCGGTCGAGTACAGCCACACGTTGCTCAGTCCGCCTGAGCAACGACGGATCGTCGACTCTTTGTTCTCGTGGAGAATGCAATACTGACTTAGCGCGAGCGAACGGTTCAGGAATTTGGTGTCTCCCAGAGCGATGCCGCTCAGTACAATGGCACTCCCGGCATCCGAGATAGGAAGACTCGTGGTATCTAAAAACCGTCAAAGAGGAAGGGATTAGAGGCCGTGCCGCGACTGGCGGGGGTACGGCGGCCAGACGCACCGGCCGACGATGTGCTCCTGGGACCATAAAGGCACGACGAGTTGGTATATGCAAGGAAAGCGTCTCTGCGCTTCCTCGCGCGACAAACTGTCTCCTAACGTGCTGCAGAGCCTCTTTGGCTCGACCGCAACAAGTGAAAGCGTCTAGGTACCCAAAATATGTGTCAACACGAATGGCCGATTTGGCATCCTCGAGAGCACGCTTGGCTTGTGTTAAGTCTGCAAGCTTCGGTAATGAGAACTCCTGCACGTTCTCCCTCTCGGCTTCCGCCACTTCTTGTTGAGCCGCCAGCAGCTCGCAGTTTGCGCGCTCTTTCGCTTGATGACACAAGTCCTTCAGGAGTGCCTGGACCTTCGCCTCATGTCGCTGGAAGTCACCGTCTGAGGCCGCTTTGATCGCATAGGCACGCTCCAACTCGATCGCGCGCCTCAACGAAACGAGAGCCGGCTCAGCTGCGCCGACATGCATCTGGATTTTAGCCAACTGGAAGTGTGCCTCGGCCAAGCCGGGAAATAGAGCGACCGCCTGTTCTGTGGATTCCCTTGCGGTATCCATCTTCCCTTGACAATAGGCGGCCCAGCCTGCGGCTAGAAATACGCGACCCGCTTCGTTCGGTTCGTCGCGTCGTGCGTATCTTGCAGAGCTTAGGAATGCGTTCTCGGCGTCAGAGAGATTCACGACGTCCGGGGAGGTATTCTTCGCACTTCCAAGCCTGATCGTTCCCCAAAGAAAGTGGAAGCGGTATTCGAGCTTGTACCCAGTGTTGCCAACGTGGCCGTTGATGGCGCGATTAAGATACTCCAGTGCCTCAGGGTACAATTCCTGACGGAATGCGTCACGAGCAATATCAAACTGCTCATAGGCCCAGGTCTGTGCAGGTGTCTTCGCGATTCGCACGAGATCGGCGAGCTTATCATTAACATGTCCCACAGCAACCAGCAGTTCGCTCATCCCCCAATGAAACGTTGCTGTCAGCTCTGAAACGCCAGTGGTCAGTGATTGAAGATCGAACGACAGCTGTTCCAAACCCGCTGAGGCTGCTGCAAAACCCTCCGAAAAGGTTGATTGTAGTGACTTCGACAGCGAGATATGCTCTTCGTGTAGTTGTTCACTGGAGGCAATAAGCGACCTCGTCTGTGCCGAAATCTCGCTTCTGATAGCGTCTTCGAAGCTTCTAGCCTGCAGGTAGTCGCGGTCAGAGAGACTACTTCCATAAACATAGTTGCTCATGCTCGTCCTCGAAGTCGTTTTGAGAGTCGGTACCCGCCATCAACCTCATATCGCGACCAATGCCTGAGCAGCTCCGACGAGGCAGACGTGCAGCTGCGAGCGAAGCGTGAACATTGTGTGATGTTCGACTGATGTGGCAGGGCGCCATGGTCAACTGGATCGTCTAAGTATATACTCCCTCTGCCAGGACGCTTCGCACACGGACTGGGCTATGGCTGGTCTCGCGTGGCGTGGACATGTTTTTGAGCTTCTCGGGGTTACGACTGGATGATCGGAATCACCTCTCCATCACTTCTGCATTGCGGCTATCCGGAGGTTACACGACACGTCTAGTTACTTTGCCAGCTATTGGCCACGATTCTGCTCACAGTTCCCGCTACCGGACCGGATTTTTGGCAAACCTCAAGTTCTATTTGGCACATCTCGGTGAAATTTGGTACTGTGCGCCGCCGCTCTTAGCGGCCTGATACCTAACGGCGAAGCCGAAACTGGTTTTGCGAGTTCCCGATCCTGCTGTAGATTCCTCCCATGCTCGGGCCTTCCTGCCTGAGCCGAATTTCGAACCGGGAGGTACACCTTCATGCAACAGCTATCGGAAACGAGGCGCTGGCGTCGTTCGCGATCGCCGCTGTTCTTCTGTTTCTGACAACGCAATTTGGTGCTGCTGGCCCAGAATCTCGGGCGCAGCCCCGCAGGTTAACGTCGCGGTCCAAGGCCAAACCGGCGCGCAGCCGGAAGGCGCGTTCCTGAACCTGGTTAACTGGATCGGCAACGTCATCGCGCCGGTCGGCGCCGCGCTTGCGATTGCTGGCGGCTTGGTCGCCTACATCGCCGGGCGGGGCGCCATGCGGTATGTCGTAACTGCTCTGGGATGTCTCGCGGTGTCCGGCGTTACTCGACTGCTCGAGTTCTGGATCAACGCAGGGCGGCGGCGGTGTTTCGTAGGGACCAGAGAGACAACCAACGTACTTTTGGAGTGCGGGTGTGCGGCGCACCCGCACTCTCGGCAACGAGACAGGACACAACCATGCCACCGCTCTTGTACGACATCATGCGCGTGCTGCTGCTCCTGACCGGGCCTGCGGCTTTTTTGTGCCTGCTCAATGCCGGTATTGCGCTCCGCAGAGAGGGCGGAACGGTGTTCTGGGTGGGCGGCGGCTTTTCCAAATGGATGCTTTGGGCCGTGATCTTCCTCGGGCTCGAACCCACGCTGACTTGGTTTCAGTTCTTTGGTGTCCCAGTCTCCTTTCCGCCGGGATCTGCCATCGGGACGCCGTGGCTCGCCAGCATTCAACAGGATGTCTCCACCTTCGTGACGTCGTTCGTCGTAGCGCGCATCGCACCGGTTGCCGCGGCATACTTCGTCGTCCGCGCGGTGCTCGACACGGCGAGCGGCGCCGGGCCTCTGCCGTCCATTCTGAGCGCGATGTTTCTGCTGGCGATCTCCAGCACACACGCGCTCCTCGACGCCTGGACTCCCGTAGGAAACCGATTCTCGGTCGCTCTCGGACTCGAATCGATGTGGACGTATCTGGCGAGCCGCATCATGCCAATCGCCGCCGGGCTTTCAGTCTGCGGCGCGATCGTGCAGTTCGCGTTCAACCGTCCGGGCTACCTGCGCCTGGTGATGTGCGCCGGCGGCTTTCTGACGGTGAGCGCTCTTTGGATTCTGATCAACCGGATGATGTAGAGCGACGGGAGGCACTGTGGATTTTTTGACTGGACTCACCAACCTCACAAATTGGTTCGCCAACGTCATCATGCCGACATTGGCCGGTGTGTTCTTCGTCATCGCTGTTCTTCGCTTCTCACGCCAAGCGCCGTTTCAGTACTCGATGTATCGCGGGTTTCGCGGCGCTGATGGTCTCCGGCATTCTGCGCGCGATCGAGACTTTCTCTCAGCAGCGCGCCTGGAACGATCCGGATGCTGTCTGGGTAACTCTGCTGGGACTGGTTAACTGGTCCGCGAATGTGTTCCTGCCGCTGTTCGGCGTGCTGCAGATTGTCATGGCGATCATGCACTACGGAGGAGCTGGATTTCGAATTTATCCGGGTGCGCCCTGGGCACGGCACCTCCTCTCCGCGATGGTCTGCTTCGGATTGTCCGGAGTCGCTTCGGCTAGCGGAGTTCTTCGTGGCCCAGGGCGCCGGAGGAGTGAGTTAGGAGGACCTATCTAATGGCGCTTGAAGTGACGCCTGTTCATCGCAACCTTCACCAGCGGGTGACCTTCTTCTATCTGGAATTCGAGGACTTGTTCATCGTGATCGGCCTGGCCGCGCTGATGAACATCGTCGGCCGGTTCCTGGGTCGGGAGCTCTACGGCATTCCGCTGAATATCATCCTTCAATACCTCGTGCCAGTCGTGGCGGTGCCGCGTCCTGATGCTGTTCAAGTACGGCAAGCCTCGCGGCTATATCCGCGATCTGCTCGTCTGGCACGCCAAACCGCACATCTACTGCGGTCTGGAACCGGACCGCGAATTCACGAAGGAGTTCTTGAGGTGATTAAGCCGCGCACTCTTGCCAAACACGACGAGTCCTTGCGTAAGCCCGCACTCTGCGAACTGCTGCCGGTCCGCGAATACCTCGACGGCGTGATGGTGCAGATGGACGGAAGCCTGGTGGCTGGCTACGAACTGACGGGCTCAACAGCTTCTACCACGATGACGACATGCGCAACCGATCGAAGCACGCGTTGGAGGCGTTGATCCGGTCTCTGCCGGAACGCTCGATGCGGCTCCAGATGCGATTTGAGATTACGGAGGGCATCGGCGACGTGCGAGCGGCGTATCCCGCAACTCAATCGGAACGAGAATCCGGTGCTGCAGGAGATCGACCGATTACGGATGCAGCGGTGGGACGAGAACGAAGCGACGCGGGTACTACCTGCGGCATCTCCTGCACGCGTACTTCATTTGGAACCCACGGATTCATCATGAACTGGCGGAGAAGCTCCAGGGCAAGAAGAGGCTCCTTGTTCAGCCTCTCCGTCGAGAAGTGCATCGAGCGGGAACGGCGGGAACACGAAGACCTTTTGTCGGAGTTCAGTAGTCTGCTCGCCGGCGTCGAGCAGACGCTGGTAGCAACCGGCATGGGCGTCCGGCGAATGGCCGATGACGAGATGTTCCTGGAAGCAAAGCGTGCTCTGAATCCTGTCTTCGATGACCGAAGTCCGCTGCGTCGCGCAGAATACTCGCTCACTTACCAGAGCGCTCGAAGCCAGATCACGAATACCAGCATCGAGGACGAGCAGGAGAACTATCTTCAGGTCGGCGGCCTTCTTTACACCTTCGTCAGCATGAAGGACCTTCCGGATGGGACATTCCCCGGAATGCTGCGGGAATTGCTGGTTCTCGACTTTCCGATCATCGTCAATGCCGAGGTGACCATCCCCGATCAGACGAAGATTCTGGAGCACTTCAAAGGTCGGCTGCGCCGGATGCAAGCAGCTCAGCGGGATTCGCACGGCGGCTTCAAGATCAATGTCGAGGCGCAAGTCGCCCAAAGCCAATTGCAGGAAGTCCTTCAGGCCGTCATCTCCTCTTCGCTGAAGGTCTGCAACTATTCGATGGTGATCGCCGTTCGGACGTCGAAGCCTATCGTCAGCCGGGCAGATCTCGAGGAAGCGCAGCGCACGCTAAACGACCGTCGCCAGCGCGTGCGTCCATGCAGTGACACGAATGAATGGGGCACGCGCGATCCCGGAGTCACTCGCGCAACGCCGTCTTTTCATCGGCAATCTTCCGGGTATGGGGCAAGAGAACAAGCGCGACCTCAGTTGCCTGACGCTTCATGCTGCCGACCTGCTTCCGATCGAGACGCCCTGGCAAGGCACGCCGCAATCGCCGCTGATTCTCCTCGACACGCCATACCGGCAGTTGATTCCCTTCTCGCCTTATGACCCTTCGATCGGCGACGCCAACATGCTGTTCCTGGCGAAATCCGGCGGCGGGAAAACCTTCATGGCGCAAATGTTTCTGCTGATGATGGCGCGCGCCAATCCATTGATCTCCATCGTCGAGCGTGGCGACTCCTACCGGCCGACTCGTGGAACTCATGGGTGGTCGGGTCATCGAAGTCGATCTCGAGGGATCGGAGACGCTGAACCCGTGGGATCTGCCGCCCGGCCAGATCCAGCCGACCAAGGACAAGATCGCGTTTCTCAAGAACCTGACGCGGCACATGATCGGCGACCTCGGCCAGTCCGACACATCGCTGCTGGACAACATCCTGTCTGAGGCGATTGCCAAGGTCTACAAGCGCGCCTCCGTTCGCGCCGACAACAAGACGCCAACGTACACAGATCTCCGAAACGAACTCTCAACCTGGACTGACGAGGAGCGGATCGACCATATCCGGCAGTTGGCGCAGTTAGCGGCTGTTGCCTTGCGGCAGTGGACAGGAGAAAAGGGAGTCTATTCGAAGTTGTTCGACCGCCACACGACGATCCGGACAGACGCGAACTGGCTGTTCTTCAATATCGAGGGACTGAGCGCGGATTCGAGACTCGAAACCGCGATGAGCATGCTAATCGCGCAGGCGATGTCTGAACGGGCGTCTGGAAAGTCGGGGCAGCCCTCGATCACGGTGCTGGATGAGTGCTGGTCGTTACTGGAATCGCCAGTCCTGGCTGACTGCGTGGTTCAGTTGTTCAGAACGGCCCGGAAACGCGGCGCAAGCGTTTGGGGAATCTCGCAGACGCTGGAAGATTTCGTCGGGACGAAGCAAAAGCCGAAGGAACACGGCGCCGGCATCCTCCGCAACGCCTCCGTGAAGGTGATTGGACAGCAGCCCGGTGATGTCAGTCCCTCTGGTTGAGCATTTGGCTCTGAACGAAGTCGCGCTAACCGAGATCAAACGCTTTCCACGCCGCAAAAAGGCAGGAGTGCCGAGGTCTTGCTCGTGCTTGGGGAAAAGTCGGAGACTACGCAGACGATCCGACTGGTACCCACGCCGGTGGACTACTGGGTAGCAACCACGTACCCGCGCGAGCGGGCGTACCGCGCATACTTCCTCAGGCTGGAAAGAAACCGCGAGCGGCCGCTGATCGACGTTTACCGGGACTTGGGCGAGCGATTCCCTCATGGCCTGGCAGACGTGGACATCTTGCCCGAGGAGGCTTCCGGAGCCGTCCAGGAGGCAAGTGCACTGCGTCGAGAAAGTCAACTACTCAGCGGTTGGAGTGTGAGGCGAGTCATGAAGATACTCCTTCTGATTTCCGCGGCGTCTGCTGCTTGCCACAGTCAGGCCAATTGGAAAGAAAGCCATGGCGGTCGGATTGGCCGGGACTACTCGCGCTCGCGATGGTTGTGCCGCAACCTGTGCATGCGCAGTTCAACCCGCTCGGCGGTCATCACGGGCGCTTTTCAATCCTGTGAACCAGGTGGCGAACAACATTCTCAACTTCATCAACAACACGATGCGGCCACTGCTGGAAGGAATCCAGTCGGCGTCACAGGCTCTACAAGGCTTCCTGGACCAGCTGCGGAACCTTTGGGAGCAGGTTGTCTGGCCGATCTCCGAAATCAACCGAGTCCAGAGCGCTGGCTCAGCAGTTGATCGGCACATTCCGCGGCCTCCTCAACAGCCTCTACGCTATCGGAGTGAATAGCGCCCAGCTTCCGAATCCCGTCGCGGCTTGAAGGCGTAATGCGGAACCGGCAGATCAACGACCACGGGCAACTGGTGCCGCGTTTCAGCAGGCTTTCGGAGCGCTGCCGGCGCCCGCGGATGTCCACCCCGAGGAACGCAACCTGATCGATGTTGATGATGCTTTGGCGATCGATCAACTCATGACTCTTAAGATGGGCGACGCCTCCGCGGACCAAGTCTTGCAGGCTGCGGAGGCAATCGAAGACGAAGCCACCCGAATGGCGCCCGGAACCGCCGCGATGGCGTCGGCCGCGGCGTACATTGCCTCGGTACAAAGCCAGGCGCACATGCAGAAGATGATCGCCGGGCAATTGCGCCAGGAGGCCGCACGGCTCGCCCACGACACGATGATCGTCAAGCGCGGAGCAATATTCACCCGTGAATCGCGGAACAAGATGACGGAACTGAATCGTTAGGAGGCCCATGCATGATTCATGCGCTCACTGCTGGAGATTCCTGGCATCCCACCGGATGCGGGTTGTCGCGCTGCTGCTTGGTCCTCGTCCCTTGCTTGCGCCGCCTCCGGCTGAAGGGCAGTTCGGTTCCTGTCGGCTTGATCAACATCGTTACGCAGCGGTCTGAACACGCTCAACAACGTTATGACGTCCGTGAACAACACGCTGCGGAATGTGATCGGGCCGATTCTTGCACGGAATCAATTCTGCGATGCTGTCCGCGGCACAGCAGATCATGGGCGGCGATTTTTGATTTCCAACGAAACGTTGTCTATCCGCAGCAGGCAATCAACAACGCCCGCGCTCTCATCGGTCAAGTACAGGGCATCTACAACGCGATTCGCGGAATCTGGAACATCGTCGTGCGCAGCGCCACGCTCCCGAACCCGCGGCAACTTGAAGCCGTGATCCTGTCGCGGGATCCTGGCCAGATTGGTGCCGTCGGCCGGGAGCTTCTCGGCTGTCTACACGCCGCTGCCGGCCGCAACAGAAGCACACCCAGCACAGCGCGACTTGATCGATAGCACCGATGCGGTCGCGCAGGCAGCCATGAAGCGCTCGATCGCCATCGACGCGATCGCCGACCAGGAACTCGCAGCGGCCGATCAGATGATGTCGGCGCTCCAAAGCACCGCGCCGGGTACGGCGGAAATGATCGGGGCGCAGGCCGGCGCGTGGCTCGTTCGATCCCATGCCTACACACAGCAGGCGATGGCCGAACTGATGCGCCTCCGCGCGATCGAGCTGGCCGGCGCAAAGCGCACGGGTCAAGGAAGCCGCCAGATACACGCGCGAGACGCGCAATAAACTGACCGAGCTGAACCGCTGAAGGAGGTCACGAAGTGTTTCTCTTCGAGCAGATGTTCAACACGGCGCTGAACGGGATCGCCACAGCAGGACTGATGAGCACAATTCTGACGGTTGCCTATGGGATTCTCCTCGCGTCCTTGCTGTTCTCCGCATACGAAGCTGGACCAAGAGGAGGCGACGTGCGGGCGCTTGGTGTCGCCGCCGTGAAGTACCTCGCGCTCGGCTTGCTGTTTGCCAACGGTGGGGCCGTCTACGATTCGATCGTTCGCTCCGTCCTGGGCGCTTTCAACCAGATCGCACACACGATGGCGGGCGTTGGGCCGAACGATGTATTCAACGCCTGGAAGAACGAACTGGTCGCCGCCGCCTCGTCGGGCACCTTTCTCAACGTGATCACCGGAGGCGTCGCCGGAATGCTTGAGCGCGCTTCTGCTTCTGATCGCCATGATTCTGTACCCGGTGGCGTACGCGATTTTCACGGTCCTGTACGCGCTATACGGAACGATCCTCTACACGACCGGACCGCTGGTGCTGGCCCTGATGCCGAGTCTCGGGATCGGCACCTTGCACGGCGATACGCCGTGAATTTCATGATCTTCGGGGCTTGGGGTTTGATTTACGGGATCTTCTGCCGGTTGGCGGTCGCGCTTAACATCAACAGCATGGCTGCGATTACCGGTGCTGGCAACTTCGGCGGCATGCTCGCCGGCGCGACAGCAGAAGTGCTCCTCGCGGCGGCGAGCATTCTGTTCTCCGTCTGCATCCTGCTCATCCCGTTTCTTGCGAAGCGGATCGTGGAAGGGGATCTGGGATCAGCACGATGTTTACGGTATTGGGCACTGCTGCGGCTCTCGCTCAGTCTGCAGTGGCGTTTGCCGCCGGATCCAGCGACGGGTTTGGCAAGGCCTCGTCCGGTGCGGGCGCGAGTGAGGGTGGCGGCAGTTCGCGCGGCGTGCGGCATGCCTCTGAGTTCAGCGCACCGCCGTGGCGCCAGCGCCTGCGAGTGCCGCAGGCCAGCCGCTGCGACGTCCGAGACCGCGGCGGACGTCAGCCGGCGGCGGCACAGGCACCGAGTGGTCCTGGTCCGGGCGGCGGTCGCGGAATGGGCCAATGGCGGCCGGTGAATATCCCGCACGCTGTCGGTTGGCTCGCTGGCGCCGCGGCGGCGATCGGGGTTCATGGTGGCCAGCGGGCCGTCAATGCCGGCCGGACTCTGATCACCAGAGCGCCATGCCGCCAGATCTGCGGAGATTCGGAGAGCAACGTAAAGGAGGCGATCGATGTTTGGATTGAAACGAAAGAAACGAAGCGAACTCCCCGAGAAAGCCCAGCTATCCAGGTACTACGAGATGGATGGCGCACTCCGAGCGTATGCCAACCGGATGGCAGTCCTCGGAATCACGTGCGGCGTTCTCGCGATGGGTTCACTCGGGCTATTCGCGTATGTCCGGCTGCAGCCGCCTGTCGTAATCCGAGTGGACCAAACCGGCGAGGCGACCGTCGTGGCCGGGGACACGGTGAGTATCGAGGACGGCTTGCTCACAACGTTGCAGGCATCGGCAACCGCCGGCGAGACACCGCGGCTCGGCGCCATCGGACGTTGAAGGCAAAGCTGTCGTCCGAAAGTTCCTGACGACGTACCTGACGTATACGCCTGCGAACGTCGAACGGCAGTACGCGGACGCGCTGAACATGATGACGCTCAACTTCCGCACGCTGACCATGAACAAGTTCCGCGAGGACGACACGCTCGGCAAGATCAAGGCTGACTCGATCACCTCAAGCATCAAGATCCGCTCGATCGAGCCGGTCCCAGGCATGCCGTGGGTCTATCAGGTGTTCGCCGCGAAGGAGATCCACCGCCTGAACTCGCAGCGCATCGAGCACACCGAGAAGATGGTCTGCCGATATCAGGTGCGGCTGGTCTACGCTGGCCGCTCGCAGACTCCACCCGACCGGCCTTCTGGTCGGTGAGTTTTGGGAGCAGCAGATGGTCGGCGAGAGGGATATCGATCTGGAGCAGAAGAGCGCGCTGCTGGACCGGTAAAAATAATGGCCGCGAGGTTTCAGCGGGAAAGGAGCCGCATGTCGTCAGGAACAGCGATTGCCTCAAAGTCAAACTCTGGGGAGACCGACAACGCAAGGCAGTACCGCAGCCTTGTAGAAGCAGTACGTCTGATCAACAGGAGCCGAGAGTGCTGGTCGATAGAGGAAAAGACCTCGGATTTACTGTGTCACCAGCATGGCGTTTCCTCCACAATGCCGGAAACCACCTGTTAAGAGCAGAGCCAATGCTATGCGTCGGTGGAGAAGGTGTCGCGCAAAGGAGCACAGCGTTAGATGGTTAGCCTGAGTGGGAAGCACTTACTGCTTGCCAACTCGGGCGACACTCACTAGCTCGATTTCACCTCGGACAAAATCTTTCCATGAGTAATCTGTAGCCAGGCAGAGCCGCATCAGGTATCCAAATTGCATGAACGAAGCTGTTGGCCCGATCCCTTGAGAACGGATGCCATGGCGCACTAATCTCCTGCTGATCAGGAAGGCTCAATAGCGCACGCACCGCTGCCACTGTGGGATGTCTGGGTCTGTCCACGGGTGATTTTGTGTGGGATGTCCCGCCCATCTCCCCGGTCACCATCACGCCAGTCCGCCCTCTGCGTTCGAGGTAAGAATAAATGGTCGCGGCTGAGCAAGTTGTTTGGCCGCTGACGGTACCCGCCGTATTCTTGTCTGGGATTGATAGGACCGTCGATATGGCCGTTAAGCGCTCGCGAACTGGACACCGCTTGGAACGGATGCTCGCGCCGGAACTTTGCGCGGAGTTCATGTGGATGTATCCGCGAGGCGGGCGTCGAGCATTACAAGCATATCGTGACGCGGCGATACCTTCGGCTTGATCAACACGGACGATGTTTGGCTTTGACTCGCAGTCGGACTGAAGGAGGTGCTTTTTGAACAGGAGTGGAGTCGCGTCAGCGGACGCGCGAGAAGATGCGGGAGTCCGACGCAATTGCTGAACCGCAGCCGTCTGGGAGGCACGAAGCCCGCACGGTGAGCTCTCCGCGCACGGCCCAGTCAAAGCGGCCGTGGCCGGCGCCGATACGTTCGCATGGAGGGTAACTCGGTGTCCGGTACTTCGTTGGTCGGCCTTCAGAGCCGACGGCAAGCCGACGCTCGAACAAGAAGTGGCAAGCGAGCCGGAGGCTCTCGTCATCGCCTTTCAAGAATGACAGCCGCGTGTACTTCGTCAGCGAGTATCGCGTCACGCAAAGAATCGAGGGCGGCCAAGTAGGCTCGAAAAGGAGCCGGCGTCCGCATCCTACTTTCGAACGGGTTTCTACCACCAACGCAAGTTGAGTAGAAGGCGCCCACGCCTCACGTGGGAATTGGCTTCTCAGCTCTAACAAGGCTGGAAAGCAACCTGTTCAGTTTCGGCTGAACAGGCAACACAACGGAATAGGGCGGTTCCTCCAACGGAGGCCTGGCCCGAATACCTCGTGTTTCGGCAACAGGCCAACTGGGGAACCAGGTCGTGAGGGCAATCCTCGCGAACGGTCTGTTGTCCATCAACAACCGTTCAAAAGGAGAACCCAATGACAACCTCTACAACCGTGACAAAGAACTCGGGCCTGACGGTCATCAACCTGATGGTCACGAAGGAAGGCAAAATCGAACGCAAGATGCCCAACCTCAGCCCGCAGGCGCAGTTGAACAACACGCTGCTCGAAGCCCTGTGTCCAGGGATCAGAGTGGCGTCTGTGTCTGTCACTCCCGAACCTCTCGATCAAGTGGAACGCGCCAGGGTGGAAAGCACCTTGTCTCGTTTTTGCTGTCGAAGGAACGGATTACCGGCTGATTGGTGCATCCGGGTCCGCCAAGAATGGGAAGTATTACGCCGTGGATGCCCGTTACGAGCGTCCATTGGCGGCGCGCTTCTCCGATTGGCCGCAAGCTGCCGTGACGTACTTCGGGATTCTCGTCTCGCCATGTCAGGTGAGAATGCAGATTCCGCATGGCCGCGTCACAGTGGTGCCCGATCACGAACTCGGCACGAACGACTGTCGAGGTTGGCTTCGCGAGTCGCTATTCGACAAGCTGGGCTTGCCTACTGGTCGCTTCTACCAGTTCCGATTGGCGTTCGCACAAACACAAGCCAAGGGATCGTTCAAGATCATGCCGGACGAGGTCGCAGATGCCCTCGATACCGACGTGGTTCTGCCCGTCTCCTCGGTCAAACCCGAATACAAGGGTCCATCCAAGCTCATCGCCTGGCTCACTGGTGAAGCTCGCACGTTCGCTGGTGAGATGATCCTTGGAATTCGTGAATACTCGCGGCCCCTGAATTTCGAGAGTTCGTACACGGTCATCCAGCACGCGCCGGAGGATTCGTTCGAACTCGAGATCAAGCCGCACGCCCTCGCGCAGACCGCACGCCTCAAGGACTTCCTCGAAAACAGGGACTTCACCGGATTGTTCGAACTTCTGGGGATCTCGGAGACACAGCGCCCGCTGGTCGACGATATGCCCGCGGAAGATGACGACGCAACATCCGTGGAGCGCACTGTGCTCGAAGGAGTCCTGAAAGCTGATCCGACTGGCTTCCTTGTCCAGCATCCGTGGGTCAACAACCAGTTGGAGCGTGTTCTAGCGAAATGGGCGTTCAAGGTCTGCACGGCGGGTGGTTTTGAGATGCCGGCGTTCGCGCTCGCGGACGATGGCTACCTGTTCGTGCACGACGGAAAGGTGTACTCAGGCTCCGACTGGATGCCGCAGGATCGCTCGATCAACGCTCTGGCGACGGAGCGGGGATTAGTCGTCCGCTATCCCGTGCGCATGAAGGAGGACCTGCTCCCGTACACCAAGATCACCACGTCAGAGCTGCGGCAGTTGCTCGCCCGCAATTTCGAACGTCAGGGTTGCCCGGCAACGGAAGCCCTGGCCGAGCGGATCGCGACAGAGCAAATCGAACTGGAGGGCACGTTCACCCTGCACTCGAAGACCGCGGCCAAGAACGGGGGAGATTACGACTTCGACTTTGTCTGCGTGGTGGAAGGCGACCGCTTCCCGCGTTTCGTGGAGGATCGCTTCAGCCTCAAAGGCAACGGCGCAATCGAAAAGACCAAAGCGAAGAAGGCTCGATCACCGTGGTGGAATCTTCCTCAGGTTGCCATCGGGGCTATGGGGAACCAGATCGGCTCTATCACCGACCTGATGACTCAATGCCTCGCAGCAGGCCGGGATGACTTCCATCGTGAATTGGCCGAGCAACTTCAACTCGCGTTGGACCAACTCAAACATGGCGTCATGCCAGACCAGGACAAGATCCGCTCGATCCGGGAGCAGATCAAGCAGACGCCGGCGGCGCAGTGGCTTCGGGCGAAGCGGGTTCGGTCGACCAAGGACCTGCCCGAGCGTTTCGAATGCCCACCTACCGATCGCATCGGCGGCATGTACAACCTGGTTCGCAAAGAACTGACTGACTTCTTCTCAAATCGGATGCCGGTCGCGCAGTTCCGAGGCCTTGTCCAAGGGTACGAGTTCACCCAGGCGATGGTCGACGAATGCCGACGGCTCAACCGTGCATGGGCGCTCACGATCCAGGCCGGAATCGAGAGGAAGAAGTTGCTCAGCGGAAACGTCCAGCAAGCCGAGGAAGCGTTCGAGTCCGGGAAGGAAGACAAAGAACGCCGTCCAAAGCTGCTGCATTCGCTGTGTCAGGCACGGGCCGCCATGACTGCTTACGACCAGCAGTGGCAGGAGGAAATCCGGTCGCTGATCTGGCTAGTGCGGACATGGGCGGGACACAAGGAAGAGAACCGCATGGGATGGCTGCAGGCGCTGCACACGATCGTCTGCGGTACGAAGAACGAACAATCGTCCGGGGCGCTACCGTTCTATGCGTTTCCGAACGAGCTCTTGAAAGCCATCGTCGAGCGAACCGGCGGTCGCCCAGTCCAACTGGCCGTTCCAAAGGTGAGCGAGGGGATGGTGGAAGTTGACGAGGAAGGTCGTTGCTTCCTCGTTGAAACAGTGGCGGGCGAGAGCGGCCAAAGCTACACCAAGATGACCTTTTTGATGGCGGTGACGCCGGACGGGAAGGTTGTCTACGACGGTGGTCGCGTTCGGTGGGTCCATCCGTTCCCGTATGAGGCGGGCGCGGGTGAGATTCGCAACGGGAAGCTCGAACTTCCCGGAACGCGTCAACTGCCTCAGGTAGTCCAGCCGAGCAAGCCCATGTAGCGGTCGTGGCCAGGCAAAGGAGAGAAATCATGGTCACGATCAGCAGAGTATACAAGGGCAGGCGTATTCGCTCCGGGTGCAACCCGAGCCGACGCGCTTCGAAACCTTGAGCGTTCGATTCGGTGGCCGACCGCTTGGCGTTGAAGCAGTCCAGCAGCCGCATCAATCTCGTGAAGCCCGGCGTGCGGCGTCATCTCGCCGGACGCTCGGCATTCAGTGAGGAAGCCGTGGCCTTTCGGCTTGCGGTCCCGGATCTGGTCCGGAGCTTTGACTGCGTCAAAGGCTCTGGCCCAGCCGGAAACATCAGCCTGAAGGAGGCAAGCACCCATGAAATGCATGAGATACCTCATCGCGCTGGTGCGAGCTTCTGCGAAGGCTCAGAAGCTGGAGACTCAGTCGCTCGACAGACGAAGGTCATCGGTGGAGACCGCGCCGATCACCTGACCGTCATCGAGGTGAGCCCCGGTGACGATGGTGCGGTCGGCAACCAAGGTGCGTTCAGCGTCGAAAGGCGCGAGAACAAGGTTTTCGTCAAGCCGGTTGAGGAAGGCGCCAAGACCAACCTCTTTGTGTGGACCACTGCGGGACGGTTTGCTTACGAACTCGTCCCGGCACCCAGCGTCGAACAGATGCACTTCGCGATCGACCAAGCGCCTACGCCGGTAGCGGCGAAAGTGCCCAACACAAACAAGGAAGAGGCGGTCAAAACGCGCGCTCCTTACCTGCGGAGATGCTAACCAAGGCGAATCCGATTCTGCTCGCTGGCGATCGGGACACCCAGGGCCGCGTAGAGATCGCACTCCGAGATATGTACCGAGAGCGAAACCGGCTTTACGTGCGCTACGCCGTCATCAACCACTCACCGCAAGCCTACCGGCCGACCAGGCCCGCAGCCTGGCGTCTTGTTGGAGTCCGATCGCCGCAGTCGCTGATTCCCCTCGGCGAGCACCAGCTAGGCGAACGGCTCATCCGTTCCCTGCAAACTGCGAAATCGTCACGCTTGGCGGTGATTGATGCGGACGAAGCCGCCCCGGTCAGCGCCGGCGGCCACAGTCTCGGATGGTTGGTCGTTGAGGAACCCGACGAGACGACCGGTGACATTTCCCTGTTGCGACTGGAGTTTGCCGCCGACGCCAAAGGAACAGTGGAAGCCGTGCTAGTCCTCGGCAGAGCGAACGATCGCGCGTGAGGTGGCGAATGCCCGACCGGCCAGCAACTGAGACAGTGCCGAGTCAGTTGACTGTGGCAGAGGTACACACCGAGTTCGAGAAGCTTCTGAAGGACCGCACTCACATGGGCGTCAGGAATTTCCTGGGAGACGCGTTTCTGGAGTCGCGAAATCCATTCGATAGAGCGCGGCGCCAAGCCCAAGAAATGGGTTGTGGTGATTGGCGGAATCTTCGTTCTCGGTCTGCTGCTCGTGTACGGCTTCCACATCCGGTAACGACTCGGACATCTCAACGGCCGTTCGTGCATTGCCAGCGCTGCAATGTACAACAACCCAACTATCAAATATCGTCCTTCGCTCATCGAAGAGAATCCTTCGCTCCTCATCTGGATCCTTCTGCTCGGCGTCTACGCCGTTCTGGTTGTCATCGCGAAATACGCCTGGTACATCACGCGATAAGCAGATCCTCGAATTCACGCTGTGGCTGCTGCTCGCTTGCCGTTGCCGCGTTCCTCGGCGTTTACCAGCTCACACGCGCAAGAAGGGCGCGTGAGGAAGCATGGCCAAACCAGTTGCCGACGATCCCGACGCGCAGAGAGCGCGAACTCGTGGAGCGAGCTTGGCAGGAAAACGCCGTCATCCTGGGTTACGACGTGCATGGCAAGCCGTGGAAATGGGCCGACACAACTCGCGTCATGCAGGCTCTGGTGCTTGGTCAGACCGGCAGCGGCAAGACGACTCTGCTTCGAAACATCATTACCCAGGACCTGATGCGTAGCGCAGGATCGTCCGGGACCCGTCACAGGATTCCCATGGTCATCTTCGACGGGAAGGGCGACCTGGAATTCTTCGAATCGCTGCTCCCGTACATTCACCGCGCCGGCCGACTTGCGGATCTGCGACTGATGAATCCGTCGCGGCCCGAGCTGTCGGTTCAGTACAATCCCTTCGCGTCCGACGACGACAACTACATGGCGCAGGTTTCGATGGTTTTCGGATCATTCGACTTGCACGATGAGTTCTTCGCGAAGCACCAATTGAACTACCTCGCCGACATCGTCCGCATCCTGCACTACACCGGCAAGCGCTTCAACTTCTACGACGTGATGGTTATGGCGCTCGATCAAGCCGTAATCGAACAGCAGGTGGCGGCGGCCCGCGCGCGGATGAACCGGGATCCGGATGTTTCCACCCAACGCCGTCTCAACTTCGAGATGTCCGCGAAGAATCTCTTCCAGTCATTCGCGGACCGCGACCGCGTGCCTAAGATCCAGGGCCTTCTCAACGAGTGCATGACGTTCCTTGACGACGAACTGAGCGTCATCACGGGTCCTTATGACAATCTCCTGTCGATCAATGAAGTGATCGATCAGCAGCTCATTCTGTTCGTGAGCCTGAACATCAACAAGAACACGGCGCCGGTGCGAGCGCTTGGAAAGATGCTGCTTCAGAATTTGCAGTTGGTGGTTGGGAAGCGCTACGAGTCGGAATCGGAGCGCAAGCGCCGGGACAAGCCCCTCTTCTCCGTCGTCATGGACGAGTTCGCGCCATTCGGGTACCGCAACTTCGCTCAGATCCTGAACACGGCGCGTGGTACCAATACTGCATTTCTGTTTTCGATGCAGTCGCTGCCTCAGCTTCTCCAGGTGGGCAAGGGCTTCCAGCAGGACGTTTCCTCCGCGCCGGGAACGACCATGCTGCTGCAAACTCGCGATGAGGAGACCGCGAAGTATTTCAAGCAGGCATCTTCGCAGGTTCCGGTCCAGAAGCGGACACAGCAGCTATGGCGGAACGACTTCCTTGGATTTGAGCGGTTCCAGAAGGCGGTGGGCGCAACGGAGCGCGAACAGCTCGAGTTCCGGGCGCTTGATCATCACATTAAGAATCTTGGCAAGGGCAAGATGGAGATCCTGATGACGGACGCTGTGCGTGGCACGTTGCACGGTCGGCTTCACGTCCGGCCACCTTCGGACGTTCGAGTTCCGTGCTTCGAACCGGCAATGTTCCCGCGGCTTCGTTCGTCGCGTGACGACAGTCAAGGAGCAAACCTGCGTTTCAAGGACCAGAAGTTGGCAGCTACGATTTCGCTGCCGCGGAGATGAGGAGGGAAGATGACCAGGAGACTGCTTGCCGTCGCAGTTATGGCTTGCCGCGTTGGCGGTTGCACAGCAGACGCCGGGACCGTCGGGAGCACCGAATCGGGAGACGAAAAGCACGCTGGCACCGACGCAGCCCCACGTGCGCCATGTGCAAAGTGGTTCGGGCGTAGTGGAAGTCGATCCGAAACAACCATACCGTCCGATGCCGGCGAACCGCGCCCAGACGCGCGAAACGATCTTTGAGTTCTATCTAAAGGCTCTCAATCCGCGCCAGATCAAGTGGGGAGATGAGATTGACCGGCGCCTAGCCGTGCTCGCCGAGCAATCTGTTGCCAACCCGTACTTCCGATTGTGCGCTTTGCAGGTGGCGTTGATTCTCATCCTGCTACTGACCTGCTGGCTCTGGTGGGACAAGATGCACCAGATCAAATGGGTCGCCGCCGAGTGCTTGACCGACGCGATCAACGCCAAACGGATCGCCGATCACAAGGCTCTTGAGGCGATTGGTCAATACAACCGCCACATCGAGATGTGCAATCGGGTGATCGAGAACCAGGAATCTGGCATTGCAACGGGCAGCGGTTCGGAGGATTTGCGGCGTGAACTGCGCGACGCGCAGACGCAACTGACGTCGGAGCGCGCTAAGGTGGCGAGCCTGGAGGCGGACCTAAAGAACAGAGACGGCATCCAAAAGAATCTCGAGAGCCGTCTTCAGCAACTCGAAAAGCTGATGGCTGAGCGTCAGGGTGGAACAAATGCAGAACTTGTGGCGAGGCTTCAGCGGGCGGAGGCTGAACTCAGCAACCGTAAGACGCAGCGGAGCTGAAGCACATGGTCGTTTTTATTCATTCGCTCGGGAGTCTGTGGCAGGAAAAGAGCCTGCCCGCTGGTGGCACAAGAATCTGGAATACGACGGGCATCCGGGCCGGTTCGCGCATCCGCTCTTACGCCGTGATCTTTTGGGCAGATCAAACTCGCCGCGCGGGCGCGAGTCGAACTCTCCGGAACGCGCGAGATTACCGGTGGAGCCTGGACCACAACTGAGCTGATCGACGTCAACGATGTCCGCAAGTTGGCCCTCCTGTGCCGCGCATCGCGCGCCGCTGTTGCCGACTGGCACCTCGTAACCATAACGGAGAGCCTTGTCGGGGAGCTGCAGATGGACAGTTGGGACGCCTCGCGGACTGCACTCGTCTCGTTTTCCAAGCGAAGATCCCAGCAGGAAATCATGCTGCTGATGCAGCCATTCGCGTGGTTGCGCGGCTCAATCGGGAGCGCGGTTCTGACTGTACAGGACGGAAAGTGCAACTGGAACGTCTCGAGGTGGTGACACGATGCGCTATGTCCCGGGACTGATTGCGATCTCAGAGCAGGCGGACCTGCCAATTCTCCGGACGGTCTACAAGGCGGGACACCTGACCACGTCTCAGCTTTACGAGTTCCTGAATCCGGTGCGGCTCACGAGAAGCTCCCGGGATAGCTTCAACTGGCGCGTTCGACGCCTGGCTGAACACGGATTCATCGAACGCGTAAAGGTAGCCGGACTGGGCAACGTACTGTCACTCGGGGCGAACGGTGAGCTGTTTCTTCAAGGTAAAGAGATCACAGTCGTCGAGCGGATGTCGAGGCGGCCGGAGCTGAACGGCAGGAATGGAATCTGGCACGACGTGGATCTCTTCGGAATTCAACTGGCGTTGCGGCGGGCGGGCGTTGTCAGATCGTGGCAATACGAGACGGAGATTCGCGCAACAAACGACTTCACTCCGTTCGGTTACTGCAAGGACTACGACGCGATCGTGACGTTCAATGTCAACGGAAGTTGCGTAACAGCCGCGCTGGAATACGAGCGCACAGCAAAATCGTCTCGCGCCTATGAGCGAATCGCGGCGGATCTGAACCGCGAAACGAAGGTCGCGGTGTTTCTTTACGTCGTGCCAAGTCTCCACATGCAGTCGTTCCTGATGCACGCATTCCGCCACCTGAACCGACGTTTGTACTTGGCCTTGTCTCAAGAGTTCTGCAATGATCCGCAGCGGGCCGACCTGATCGACGTGCGTACCGGCGTAATCCGGCGGCTAAGTGACTGCCTAGAAGTCGCGGACTAGTCTCCTTCCATTGGCCACTCTTTGCCCACAGATTGCCGTCTGACTGGCCACAGGGGCCGCCTCGTAATTCCATGTGCGGGCGAAGCTTGTCGGCAGACATCCCCGGAGTTTGAGGCAGTTTCCGGATTGGAGTGAAGTGACGAAGGTTGCGACCGTTGGGAAGGGATGAAGTGTGGAGTGAGTGGGAAGTCAACGTCAATGAAGGTGGCACCTCGACGATCGGAACGACGGAATTGTGACTGTATGGTGTGCTGGAAGCGTGAATGAATGGTTGATAGTGGGATGCCATCGCCGCCGCGAACAGTGCGCAGGAGACACGCGTGTTTGTCAGATTGGCGGTTCATGTGGAGTACTACTGCTGCGGTGACGGTTATCCGGTTGGGCAATTTCGATACGAGCTGGTGACGGTCGAAGCGGCGCGATGTCGAGCTGAAGCTACCCATGGTTGCTTGGGAATTCGCGGCATGCGCAAAATCGACGGCGCGAGGTAATGGAGAGATCGAACAGATACTAGTAGCCCGCCTCTACAAGCGCAGCGAGTTTCGCAAGCGAGGAGCGCCAGCCGGCCTCGTTGTCGGCGGTCGGCACGCCGGGCGGTAGCCCGTCGTGGACGGCAAGGATATCAGTGCCGCCGTCTACATCGGCGAGCGTGATCGTGATCGTCATCTCACCCTGTAGCGCTGGATCTGTTGTCTCGAACTCGACGACTTCGACAACCTGCTCGTTCGTCACAAGCTTCACGAAGCGGCCGTGGTACGTGTCCGTGTGTGCGCTCGTCTTACCGGTGCCGGTCGGCGCATCGTACGTGAGCGAGATCCGGAACGAACCGCCTTCGCGAGCGTCGAACGCATGCACGTGGCTTGTCATGCCGGTCGGCACCATCCATTGCGCGACCGCGCGCGCATCGAGAAGCGCGCGATAGACGTTCGTGCGAGGCGCGTTCACGCGGCGACTGATGCGGGTCGAGTTCACGCTCGAACATTAGCACTTACACCGCGCACGGGCAAGAACGTGACTGACGCGAGACGACTGAGTCGCCAACACAAACAGCAAACGAAGAAAGGAGTGAACAGAACCATGGCAATTGGAGCCTGTCGATGGGAGACACACCGGCGCTACCAGGATCTGGACGCGCTGGTCGACTACCGCGAGTATGACGGAGAGTGGACAACTTGGTTTGAAGAGCATTGGTTGAAGCCGCGTCTACGCAACCTCGGGTACGAACATGTCCGGTTCTTTGGTGGCAAGACGTGTGAGTACGACGGAAGCTTTCGGGAACGAATATGCGAACTGAAGCGGCCAGCGAGCGCAGTCGAGTACTACGTCTACGGTTGAGGTCGCGCCGTTTACCGCATCCCAACTGATGCACCCGCCCCACATCCTACCCCACAGCCCCACCCACGAACCGCGAACAGCGTGGTGAACCGAAACAGTGTCGGTACCTCAGCGGCCCTGGCGCAATGCCAGGGCGTCGACCGTCGTGCATCTTGTGCACGGCGGGGAGACTGATCCGACAGCAGAGGAAAGGAGAGCAGATCAAATGACGTACGTAAATGGCGTTACCAGTCACGAACCATCGCCGCCAGCGGCACTCGCACCAGACGGCGGCGAGAACAACCAGGTCGTATCGATGTCGCCGGAGCGGTGGAAGAATATTCGGGAACAACTCAGCGAGCCGTTCGATCCCGGCGAGATCAAATGGCGCGTGACGGCCACGTCCACGCAGCAAACCAAGCACGGCCCGCAGAAGCGCGGACAACTGGTCGCATACGCCGACCAACGCGCTTACACGGACCGGCTGAACGACGTGTTTGGCGAGTGGGGCTGGACCCGCAGCTATGACGTCCAGGTGGCGCAGAACTTTGAGCGTCGCGCGCCAGGCGACAAGAAGCAAACAGCCGTCGCGGCCAAAGTCGTTGTGGTCTCGAAGGTGACCATCCACGGACTCGGGTCGCACACCGGCGTTGGCGAAGAGTGGGCGGACGACGAGAACGCGGCAACTCGCGCGGAGGCCCAGGCGTTCAAGCGCGCTTGCTCGTGTTTCGGCCTCGGACGGTATCTATACGATCTCGACAAGATGTGGGTGGATCTCGACCAGTACAACCGGCCAGTCCACACGCCAAACCTTCCGGATTGGGCGCTGCCGGGCTACGCACAGCGCGAGGCACAACGCCAAGCGAATCGCACGGCAGCTACACACCCGCGGCAGAGCCTGGTTCGAGACGAGATGCTGGCAAAAGTGCGGGAGCTTCGAGACAAAGTTGGCCACAGCTTGTCGCTATTCGTTCTGGATAAGTACGCCGGCGGTGCGGACCCGGAAAAGATCGGCCACGCGAAGCTGACGATCGTGTTCGAGAAACTGAGCGATATCGGCAACGGTATTGACCGCGTACGGCGAGCAGCGGCGGTGCTCGGCGACGCGCAGTATTCCGTCATCTGTCGTGAACTGAACTTTGCAAGTGAGTCGATCGATGACATTCCGAATCGTGACGCGCTCAAGACATTGCTCCTTCGGGTCGAAGCGGAAGCGGCCGGGAAGAACGGGAGCAGCGGCACCAGTGGTTTGGCAGTGAGCATCTCGGACGCTCGCGGACGGTTCCTGCAGGCAGCACGGAAGGCGGCGGACAAGACTCGCAAGCGGCTCGCCGACATCATCGCTGAGGCTTCGGACGGAAAGCTTTCGCTGGATGGGCTGAAGAGCCTGACCGATGCTGACGTACCGCTGGTCACGGCCGCGACAGCACGGATCGCCTGACAGAGGGCTCCATGAAACAGGTAATTCTTTTTACGGACGGTTCGTGCCTCGGAAATCCCGGGGCAGGTGGCTGGGCGTGTTTACTCAGATGGGGATCTGTTGAAAAGGAGCTCTCCGGCGCCGAACCGAACACAACCAACAACCGAATGGAGTTGCAGGCGGTCATCGCCGGCCTCGCCGCTCTAAAGGAGCAGTGCGCGGTGAAAGTCGTCACGGACTCCCAATATGTCCAACGCGCAATGACAAAGCATCTAGCGCGCTGGGCCGCTTCCGGTTGGCGCAACTCGCGTGGCGTTCCGGTTGCCAATCGGGACCTATGGGAAAGATTGGTGCACGAGAGCAGACGTCACCACGTGAATTGGACTTGGGTGCGCGGCCATGGCGCGAGTGCCGAGCAGAATCGGTGCGATCAACTTGCGCAAACTGCCGCCCGCGGTCTGAGGACGGCTGCCTGAATCCCATCCTTATATATACCGGGCGCAACGTGCTCGGTTAGCTGCTTCCCCTGCGACAGCCGAATCCCGACTGCCGTACCTAACAACAACCTGGCAGACAGCTGCGGACCGGAATGGTCGCGGACGCCGTCGTGTGCCTGCAAAACCCAACGAGGAGATGAACATGAATGCGAATCAGGTGTGCGCGAGCCCTGTGCTCAGCACCAAAGACTTGAACATTCGGGTCGAGCAGGACCCAACGGAAATTGTCGCCCGTTTCCTGGCGGCCGGCGAGGGCGTGGTCGCCCACTGGGTGGAGTACGCGCGTGGCCTGTTGCTGTTTGTAATGGCGCCCGGCGATGACCGATCCGGGGAGTTCTACGTCTACGACCGCAAACGCGGCAGTTTCTGGCTTCTGGATCTGGCAGATGGCGTCTTCGGTGGCTACTCGGTCGCCGAGATGCGCAGGAAAATTCGGGACTTCCGGCTGCTCGACTTCGCGGAGAACCCGGCGCGGCTTACAGCGGTTCGGTCATCCTGAAACTCGTTTTGGGGTTCCGAAGAACGGGTGTAAGGAAACTATATGCCGGACCTGCTCGAAGCGACGCCGGAGATGGCGATCGAGTACGCGCGGTGGTTCGTGAACCGCCGCGCGTACACGCTTCAATCGGAAACGCCCCATCCGGCATCAGGCCGCCACTACTACTATCGCCCGCGGAAGCGGGGCAATCCCCTTGAACTGACACCCTGCGACATCCAACGTCACTTGGAGGGCGGGATCACGCTCGGGATCTACGCGATCAACCCGCGAACACAGCGCGTGAAATGGATGGCGATCGATGCGGACTATCGGAAAGCGCTTGAGGATCTGCTCAAGCTTCAGTTCGAGCTCGGACGCATGGGCATTCAAGCAGCGCTCGAACAGAGCCGGCGCGGCGGGCACCTGTGGATCTTCTTTGAGAAACCAGTGCTGGCGAAGCATGCGCGCATCCACATCCGGCACTTGGCCAAGCAATTGTCAGTCGAAGTGAAGGGTTGTGGTTCCGGCGACGGGATCGAGCTGTTCCCTAAGCAGGACTCCATCGACGACGGGCAATTCGGGAATGCGATCCGAGGACCATTGGGAGTGCACCGCGCCGCGGATCGGCGGTACTGGTTCTATGGTGCGCCTTACGAACTCGAATGCGCAGATGGCGTATCTGCGGAATCTGCGCCGGGTGACTGAACAGCAACTGAGGGATCTCGTGGCTACATTGCCGGACGAAGAACCCGGCCAGCCGCGGATCCGGCCCGAATTCGCTCCCGAGCGGCCCCACTTCACAATCCTGGATCACATCGAAGCGAGGCGCCGGGTCGGCCGCAACTGGGTCGCGCAGTGTCCTTCCTGTGCCGCCGCGGGGCGTGACCGGAGCAAAGATAACCTGGCCATCTCGGTAGAGGAGCCCCGAAAGTACCTGTGCTGGGCTGGCTGCACCAAGGAACAGATTCGGGCGGCGCTCGGGGCGCCGATTCCGGTTGTGACGCGATGAGGAGATTGAGATGCCGAAAGAGATCGCTCGGCTGACTTTGCCAAAAGCTGTAATGCGGCGGCTCGAATCGTCTGGCGTCTATTGCCAGACCTGGGTGACTGTCGAACGCCAAGCTCGATCGGATCGGTGGGTTCTTCGGGGAGTCGAAAGCGGAGGGAGCACAAAGGAGATCGGCAGGTATGTGTCGTTCTTCTCGCCGGACGGTAGTCGTCTTGCTTGGTTGCAGAAGCTGGATCGAGTGGGCGCTAACGGAGTGCATGCCGTGGTCATCGGTCCAGAGCTGATGAGCATCGAAATGGCTCGGATCGCGGAGACGTACCAACTCCTGGTAGCTCGGCATCGGCTTGGAAGTGTGGCAGGGAAACGGCCCTCCGTCGAATCCACAATCGTGTTCCGAGGTATCGACGGGCAGTTGTCTCCGGAGCTGCTGAAGCAGGGTCTGGCGCCTGAATTCTTTACACGGGGCGGCGAGGTGAAGCCTATCCCAAAAGAGTTTGGGGACGCCGTCAAGGCAGTCACCACAGGCGTATCGTGTGTGAACTGCCGGCATTGCCACGGGTTGATCGACAAGCTGGGCGCGAACGAATCGGTGTCATCGGACGTGATCTCGATCGCTTCGTGATGCCGCAGTCGAAGGGAGGATTGACGTGAGAGAGTTCGGACTAAAACTTTGCCTGTTTCTATTCCTGGCAGCGTTGTTCTCTGGCCGCACGAATGAATTGGGCACGTTCACCGGAGCCATAACCGGCACGATCCTCTTGTGGCCGATTTATCGAAAGCTCCGGCCCGTCGCCGAGGCTCGCCCGCGGAGGAAGGTCGTGATCGAAGAAGATCCCGTGGAAGCAGCGGTCGAGTAGTACAGGAGTTGACATGAAAGTAGGGACAAAGAGCCTCCTCTGGGGAGCGCACTGTTTTCTGATCCATCCTTTCTTCGTTTTCCGAGCTTGGTGTCGATTGTTCGGGTTTCCTTGGGACCTTCGGGTACTCTGTGCGTGCTTTCTCCACGACATCGGGTATTTTCAGCGCGGGGACATGGACGGACCTGACGGCGAGGAGCACGTAATTCTCGGTGCACGCATTATGGGCTGGCTATTCGGGCCGGAGTGGGCGGACGAATGTTACCGCCACTCCAGGTATTGGGCGCAGCGGATGGGTTTGCCGGTCAGCCGCCTTTGCCTTGCGGATAAGTTAGCGTTTGCGACGACGCCGGCATGGCTGTACATCCCGATGACAACCTGGACCGGCGAACTGGCCGAGTATATGGAGCGCTCGAAGGAACGGCAGGCCGGGGACCGCAATTTCACGGAAGAGGAACTGATCCTGATCAATTCGAGCAGGCCGCATGAATGGTTACGTGGGCTTCAGAGCTACACATTGCGCTGGGTCGAGAGGCAGCATGCGGAATTTCTGAAGGTCGAGACCCGCTCGAGCCATTCGGGTAAAGCACACGCTGCCTCGAATTTCGTAATCGTCGGCAAACTTTTAGTTCTCGCGCTTCATCCGCTCCCGGCGGGCGACCTCGCGATCGCTCGGTGAATCGAGGGCGGTGTCGCCGATCTTGATCTCACCGCCGCGCTCGTAGTGGCCGATGATCAGGCCGTTTGGAGAGACGCGGGAACTGGTCAGCTTGAACGAATGCGGCGCCGAGCCGTCGGCGAACAGCTTTTTGCCGCCGCCAAGCACGACCGGCACCGTGAAGATGCTTATGGCGTCGACGAGGTCATTGGCGAGCAGCGCGTGGACGAGTTCGGTACTGCCCTGGGTGACGAGGTTCGGGCCGTCTTCCTCTCGCAGGCGCTTCACGTCGGCGATGTCGCGCAGGAGCACTGAGCCCGCCCAGCTCGTATCGACCTCGCCTGAGCGCGAAACCGCGTACTTCTTGATGTTCTTGAACAGCTTGGCGATGCCGCCATGGGGAGCGTCTTCGTCGTAGTACGGCCAATACGCCGCGAAAATCTCGTAGGTCTTGCGGCCGAGCAGGAGATCGAATTTCTCCTTGAAGACGCGGTCGAGCTCTTCGCCGAACTCTCGATCGAAATAGGGCATCACCCAGCCGCCGAACTTGAAGCCCTTGGTCGGATCCTCCCACGGCCCGCCGGGCGCCTGCATGACGCCATCGATGGAAACCTGGGCGCCGACGATAATCTTCCGCATCGGTCACTCTCCTTGTTTGAATCTAGGACGAACCCAACGTGCGTGTCCACCCGTGGCCGATGCCCGTGGTGTCTTCATAGAACTCTCCAACCAAAGGAGCACTGGTATGTCCAACCACATTTGTGACTTCTGCTCAGAACCGGGCGTGACCTGGCGCTACCCGGCCCACAACTTCCTCGCCTACGCGGTCGCAGGCATTGTCGGAGAGAGCGTTGGTGACTGGGCCGCGTGCAGGATCTGTCACGGGCTCATTGCAGCCGGCGATCGCCGCAGCCTGCTGGACAGGTCGTTGCGCACTCTCCTGGAGAAGAATCCCGAAATGATCCCGGCTGAAGCAGAACTTCGCGAGCAGATCGCCCACTTCCACCAGATGTTCTTCGCGAACCAGTCCGGCGCTGCGTTGTTTTTCTATCCTTCCTTCTCTACTATCCCTAATCTTCCTCATTTTATTTCCCCACCCCTTTCCCTTAACCCTAAATCATAATCTTCCACCTCTCCCCTACACAGCTCCTCCTACTCCTACTGCCCCTTTACCACGTGATCAGTCCCACAGATTTCCCATGAGCACCTGCGCGCTGTCTTTGGAGTGCTCCTACCGCGGACATATGCGGCTGCAGCATTCGGAGCCCGAGATCTCAAGAGCAACGCTGTGTAGAGAAGATCAACTCTTCGCGATGCCCGCACTTGATTTGAGTATGCGCGTTTCAGTGTACCTACAACAGGTACACTAGAGAGAGCATGATGGCCCGAGATTGAGTTTGATTGGGCAGCGATGTTGGCCATGTGGCTCGTCACAGCGTCCTTCCGGACGAGGCGGGCAGTCATCCTCATGATCCGTAGACCTTGGATGAGATCGTCGAGGCGAGGGCGCGATCCGCCTCGGCGCGACATGCAGCCGCGTTCTTCTCGTGGTGCCACCTGGCGCGAGACCGGTACGCGTTGTACGGCGTTCGACCATCAACGGCTCATTCAGTTTTACTACCAGGCGAGAGAGGTGATTCACTATGGCCAAGAACAGCCACCCTTCAAGACTGAGGCACAAGAGGCCGATGGTGGGCGAAATCAGATCTTTCGCAGACCGCTTCGAGCGCCAGCCGCAGGCACTCGGCAAGGGAACCGTGGCGCGAGTTGCCAGCGAGCGGGCCAGCCGGGCCGGAGCGTCGCCAACGATCACAATCCGGCTGGCGGAAGATGACCTCACGCGAGCCAGAACCTTCGCCGCCGAAAAGGGGTTGCGGTACCAGACGTACCTCAAAATGCTGCTGCACCAAGCTCTGACTCGGAGGAGAAAGGCGCCGTCGGTAGCCACAGGTGGGTTTCTGTACTTACCATGTTAAACGGCTGAGCGCAAGCCCGTCTCACTCACGGAGCGGTGAACGCGGTATGACCGAGAACGGTTCAGACTCTCTTCCATTCGAACCTCCTGAGCAGGAAAATGTTCGTCTCCGGGAGGAGAATGCTCGCCTGCGGCGGCTTCTGGCGGTTCACAGCATTCCGATTCCGCAACTTTCGCCAGAGAATCCACCGCCAACCAAAACCGTCGAGCCGGCGCCACCCGTCGATAAGGAGGAGCGGGCCAGACAGAGGATCGCGCTATTTCGGAGCCTGTTCCGCGGGAGAGAAGATGTCTACGCACGGCGATGGGAGAATGCTGATGGCCGGCACGGATATATGCCGGCGGTCGTAAAGGACTGGAAGGCCATCAACAAAAGCCGCCCGGAGGATCGCAAGAAAGTCGACCAGAAGACACGGAAGTTCCTCCCGCTGACCGACGCCGTCATCGAGGACCACCTCCTGGGTAAGGAAACCGTTGGCGTGTACCCTCTACTGCCAGACGAAACGTGCTGGTTTCTCGCGGCGGACTTCGACAAGACGACGTGGGAGTATGACTCCCTGGCTTTCCTGGAGACCTGCCAGGAGTTGAACGTGCCCGCCGCCTTGGAGCGTTCTCGTTCCGGGAAAGGCGGCCACATTTGGATCTTCTTTGACCGTGCGACTCCGGCGATCACCGCGCGCAAACTGGGATGCGTGCTGCTTACGCGAACCATGGAGCGCAGGCATCAGGTCGGCCTTGATTCCTACGATCGCTTTTTCCCCAACCAGGACACGATGCCCAAGGGAGGGCTTCGGAAACCTGATTGCACTCCCGTTACAGCGGGCGCCGCGCAAGCAGGACAACACTGTATTCATTGACTCCGACTTTCGCCCTTATCCAGACCAATGGCAGTTCCTTTCGACGATCCGGCGAATGCCGGCCGACGCCGCTGAGGAGATCGTCGCTGAAGCTCAGCGCAAAGGCGACCTCATCGGCGTCCGGATGAGCTTCGCCGATGATGAGGATGCGCAAGACCCGTGGACTTTGCCACCTTCCCGCAAACGAAAGGAGCGACCGATCGAAGGACCGTTGCCAAAGACCGTTCAGATCGTTCGCGCGAATCTTGTTTACGTAGAAAAGTAAGGATCTGCCGCCAGCTATGCTCAATCGGCTACTCCGGCTGGCCGCCTTTCAGAACCCGGAGTTCTATAAGGCCCAGGCCATGCGGCTCTCCACCTACGACAAGCCGCGTGTGATCGCATGCGGCCAGGAATTTATCCAGCATATCGCTGTGCCTCGTGGATGTCTGACGGAGACCTTGGCTCTTCTCGAAGCGCACAAGATCCGGCCCGAAGTTCGGGACGAACGGTACGCCGGCACGGCGATTGAAGCGGAGTTCCAGGGTCAGCTTCGTCCGTTCCAGGAGGAGGCCGTCGCGAAGATCACCGCCCATGACGAAGGTATCCTTTGCGCTCCGACGGCGTTCGGGAAAACCGCGGTTGCGGCGTGGCTGATCGCGAAACGCAAGGTCAACACTCTGGTCGTCGTTCACCGGCAGCAGTTGCTCGACCAGTGGCAGGAGCGGCTTGGGATGTTCTTGGATCTGCCCGCCAAATCGATCGGGCATATCGGCGGTGGCAAAATGGACCGGACGGGTTGCGTGGACGTCGCCGTAATCCAAAGCCTGTATCGAAAAGACGAGGTGAAGGACTTCGTGGCTGAGTACGGCCAGGTGATCGTCGATGAATGCCACCACTTATCCGCTTTCACGTTCGAACAGGTGATGAGGCAGGTGAAGGCCAAGTATGTTGTCGGTTTGACCGCCACGCCGACTCGGAAAGACGGGCACCATCCGATTATTTACATGCAGTGTGGCCCCGTGCGGTTCAGCATGAGCGCCCGGACAATGACCGAAACGACGCCCTTCGAACACAAGGTGACTCCCCGCCACACGGAGTTCCGGATGGCGCCGGACCTCACCGAGGTCACGATTCAGGACATCTACGCCGCGCTCGTCGAATGATGTCCCGCGTAACGAGATGATCGCCAACGACATCGTGCGCGCCATAGAATCTGGGACGTTGCCCGCTGCTTCTGACCGGCCGGACAGAGCATCTCCAGTATTTCGCCGCCAAGCTTGCAGGTGTTGCCAAGCACGTCTTCGTCTTGAAGGGCGGTATGGGGAAAAAGCAGCGTCGGGAAACAGCGGCAGCCCTGGCGGCAGTGCCGGAAAACGAATCGCGGGTGATTCTGGCGACGGGAAGCTACATCGGAGAAGGGTTTGACGACGCGCGTCTGGACACGCTATTCCTAGCCATGCCGATCTCCTGGAAGGGCACGCTGCAACAGTATGTGGGCCGGTTGCATCGTCTCCACGACAACAAGCGATTTGTGCAGGTCTACGATTATGTGGACAACTACGTTCTGATGCTAGCCAGGATGTACGAGCGCAGGCTGAAGGGCTACGCCGCGATTGGTTATGTGATCGAGCAGGAGACCTTTCCACTCTCACACTCCAGCGGCGGCCCACCTGTAACGTCGAACCGTTCTTTGCGTCACGTTTATTGGCTGTTGTTTCGCCTTGTATCAAATGTGTATATGTGTTAGATTGCACCTATACAATGACTCGAACAGAAACTCCGGATCAGGTCAGACTCTGGTTTCAGGGAGCAGTTCGGGATCTCTGGCCTGTAGCCATCGGATCGTTGTCGTTCCGGAAGAGTCCTTGCATCCGAAAGCATTGCCAGCTTTGTCGAATCCGGCCAAGGGCATTCCAGCTACGCGCTGTATGGTCGCAACGGAAGATGGCCGATTTTCCATATATGTGCCAGATGAACTGGCCGAGGAAGTGGAGCGGGCCATGCCGCAACGGTCGCGATTTCCAGAAACTCATGACCGAAGCCGGTCGAAGGTACACGTTGGCGCTGAAGAATGAACGGCATATTGCAAAACCGCAAGTAGAAAGGTCATGCGACGCTTAACCCTGGCCCCGAGGTGGCAAGATGCTAAACGAAGCCGATTTTCTTCGATCTGGTGTAAGCACCTCGCCTTGACCGAGAAGACGCAGGCGGCCATATCTGAGGTGCGGTCTCGCAATCCCTACTCGCCGTGTTGGGGGCGGCCACGAACAACGTTTCTGGTCTTTATCCTAGCCGCAAGATGGGCGCTCACCATCCAGTTCGAAAGTCACCGCGTTGAGCTTGCCGTTCGTCTACGAGACTGGAGCACGATCGAGACGTGTTGGAGTATTACGATCAGCCGCCCTCTATTCCGCTCGTCCTACTAACGCCGCTAACGGCAGACGTCTTTCGGTCATGCATACGCCGGATTACTTCGTCCTCCGCCAAGACTCGGCAGAGTGGGTGGAATGCAAAACCTCAGAGGATCTTGAGAAGCTGGCTATCAAAAGTCCAAACCGCTATCTACCGGATAGCGAACGCAACTGGCGCTGCCCGCCCGGTCAGGTACACGCCTCCGCGTCTGAGCTTGGACTATCGCGTCTGGGTCATCCAGCGGAGATCAACTGGATTCTCCAAAGAAACCTCCAGTTCCTGGAAGACTATCTGCGATTCGATCCCACGAGTGCGGCCGGATTTGTCAACCCGGACGGTCAAAGCTGCGATTCGGAAGCGAAGCCGGGAATCCTTCTAAGCGATCTGCTTGCAAAGGGCAGAAACAGTGCTCCGAAACCGTGACGACATCTTTCTATTGATCGCGTACCGGCGACATCTACGTGGACCTCAGCGCCGCAGCGGTCGTTGAGCCAGAGCGGGTTCACGTATTTCCCAATCCGGAAACCGCCACTGCGTACCAGCGCGCCCGCCGCTGACTTGCAGCGAAAGCGTCGAGGACAAGCGGTCCAATCGTTTCCCAGCCTGACCATCGGCCAAGGTGCACAGCGAGGCCTTCTTGCTTCTGAGAGCGGCCAGCGAGCAGGACTTGAATCGATTGCGAATCGAGCGTTTCGATTTCGTCCAACATCACCTGGCAGGAGCGAAGTCGCCCCATGCAGCAATTCGCGGCACGGACGCTTCGTTCTGTGGCTGGCCCAGTATCGCCTTGCCAGGGACAAGTATGGCAACGGATATGTCGGCTTGCTACCGAAAACGAGCGGTCGGGGCAACCGCAATCGTCCGACTGCCGGAGGCATCGCGAAAACTGCTTTCCGAGTTCGTCGAGACACGACTATGAGAATCTCAAGCAGAAGACGCGGGCAGCCTCATGGGCGGCGCTGAAACGGACTTGTGAGGAGCGCGGAGCATTGTCGCGCCGAGCTACGTGACCTTCTGCCTTGCGGTCCGGGAACGCCCGAGCGTTCGAGCAAACACTCAAGCGGCAGGGCCGGCGCGCAGCCTATGCTCAACGCCGATATTTCTATTTCGAGTTGCAGCCCACCACGCCGCGCCATGGAGACCGCCCTTTCGAGATTGGCCACATCGACCATACTGAGTTGGACGTTGAGGTCGTCTGCTCTCAGCACGGGCCGCCCACTCGGGCGACCATGGATGACGATTCTCACAGATGCCTTTTCGCGCCGCTGCCTTTCACTTTATCTGACATTCGACGCTCCGAGTTACCGATCCTGCATGATGATCCTGCGGGAATGTGTCGAGGACGCATAGACGCCTGCCCCAGATTCGTCGTTACTCGACGGCGGTCGCGGAGTTCCACAGCACCTATTTCGAAACTCTCCTGGCCCGATACGAAGTTCATCAAGAAGACGAGACCACCGGCAAAGGCCCGCTTCGGCTCCGTTTGTGAACGCCTATTCGGCACCACCAACACGCAATTTATTCACAATCTGCGCGGCAACACGCAGATCACTCGCAACGTGCGTCAGGTGACGAAGGCAACGCACCAGTCGGACAGGCGGCCTGGACTCTTGGTTGCCTTTACCATTACCTTTTCTATATTCCTGTTCGAGATCTACGACACGATTGGCATCCCGCGCTTGGACAGAGCCCAAGAGATGCATATCTCGCAGGTGCTGAAAGCGCGGGCCTCCGCGCAAATAGAGTGATTGCGTACGATCAAGCTTTCTTGATGGCTACCCTTCCAACAACTCCTCGAGGCACTGCAAAGGTGTCACCGGGGCGCGGGGTCATTATCAATCACATTTACTACTGGGCCGAGGCATTCCGCGATCCCACCGTTGAGAGTCAGGACGTCGCTGTCCGGTACGATCCCTTCGATATCGGTATAGCCTTTGCCTTCGTGAAAAACCTGTGGATAGAGTGCTGTTCCGAGCACCATATAGTGCTGAAAGACCGTTCGGAGAAGGAAGTAATGTTGGCATCGAAGGAAGTGCGGCGACGACGCCAACTGCACTCTCAGGAGCGATTCACGCTGACAGCGCGGAAGCTGGCGGATTTTCTTGGATCAGCCGAAGCGGAAGAAAAGTGCCTTGTTCAGCGTCTGCGTGACCGCGAGAGCAAGTCAATCCGACACAAAGACCCCGTCGTTGTTTTAGACGATCCCTCGCATCCAGAGAGCTTCCTGGAATGTAAGCCTGGACGCCCCTCGTCGATGCCATCACTGGTTGGCCAACCCCAGGCTACCGCGGTTTACGGAGATTTCTGATGGCAGCCAGCCTGTCTCGGAAACCGGAGATTCTGACTCGCGGCTCGAGCAATTTCGGTCATTTACGGTGGCGCATCCTCGGCTTGTGGAAGCTAAAGAGGCATTGGTGAATGCGATCCGCGGGGCTGAACCGAATTCGCTCATCTTTGTGTTTGGGCCTACGGGTGTCGGAAAGACAACATTGCGACTGAAGGCTGAACGGTTGATAACCGAACAGATGCTGAGTGAACTTCACGAAGACCGAACACGAGTTCCGGTCGTCAGTGTGGAGGCTGTAGCTCCAGAGTCCGGCAATTTCAACTGGCGAGACCATTACAAACGACTCCTTCATCAGCTTGACGAGCCACTGGTCGACCATAAGCTGGGGCGTCAAGCGGATGGCTCGCTTGCCGCCTGCATTCCGCGGTTCATGCCGCCGTCAAAGGCGGTCGGTACGGAATACCGATACGCCGTAGAGCAGGCGGTCCGCTATCGCAGGCCCGTCGCGGTCATGATCGATGAAGCCCAACATCTAGGCAAGATTCCATCGGCTGCCGCCTTCTCGATCAACTGGACGTGGTCAAATCTATCGCCAACCAGACGAAAACGGTGCATGTGTTGTTTGGTACCTACGACCTGCTCGCGTTCCGAAATCTGAATGGCCAGCTCAGCAGACGAAGCATGGACGTTCACCTTGCACGCTACCGTGCCGAAGATTCGGAATATCGCCAGACCTTTGTCAATATCGTCCGCTCTTTCGAGAAGGAGCTTCCCTTTGAGGACCGGCCAGACTTGGTGAGCGACTGGGAATTTCTGTACGAGCGGAGCCTTGGATGTGTTGGCGTCTTGAAGGAATGGCTGCTGCGGGCAGCTACGGTGGCGTCTCGAAGTGGTGGCCAACGGCTGACTAAAGCCAATCTTGAAGCTCAAGCCTTGTCCATCACTCAATGCGAGCAGATGCACGCGGAGACCGCGCATGGCGAACTCCAGCTCAACGAGACTAGTGAGGCGGCAGTGCGGCTTCGCGCAAGACTGGGCCTGAGCACGTCCGCACTAGCCAAATCAGATCCGAAGCACCCGGCCTCTTCGGTCAACTTCCGGCGACCTGGCCAACGGCTCCCGACACGCGATGCTATCGGACAAGTGGCAAATGCAGCCACTCTTTGACTCGTGGTCACTATCAAGGCCACCGTTGCCGCCAAGAAGCCAGCTCTACTCATTGCAGCCGATCGGCGTCGGCACTGGCATGGTCGAGAGTTTGACCGGCTACGTCGCCCGGCTCGCCGACGTGCATTCGGTAAGCGTAGGAGACCTTGTAGGCCGGGTGCTCTCCGATCTGGCCAATCCCAATGCGGTATCGTCACCGCTGCTGCCAAGGCTGTCAGAATCGGCGGCATGGATTTCGAGCTTGCGGCTATGCGATCAACGGCGTTTCGACTGCGCCGCGAAGTGGGTCGAAGCTCTTGAGGCCGCAACGACCCTCCGAGACCTACGAAATCTCACTCTCCTTCCGTTCCGGCACGTACTTCCAGACCATTTATTTCGCCGACGCCGAGCGTGGTGTGCGGTGTGTTTCGAGCAATGGCGGACGAACGGCAGATGGTGTATGAGCCGCTTCTCTGGGCGATCGAGGTGTCATCATGTTGCTCAATTCATGCCCGGCCACTCGACTACACTTGCCACCACTGTATGCGGACGCTAAGTCCACTCGGCGTTTTTTCTCGGCCAGGATACTGCTAGCGTTGTGACGGATGGCTGGGAATGCCAGACGCCGATAGCAGCCGTGCACGCTTCGGTCGCTGAGCGAAAATGAGGTGTGGTCGTGCACGCAGGTGGAAGGTTTGCTGGCAATGCTTCCCATGGTCGATCCGGCGGCCGCCAGGGATTCGTTTCGCCGGAGCCTAATTGTGTATCTCCAACAGGTCGCAGGCGGCAATGTCCTTGCCTTGCACAGCATATTCGATGCCCACATAGCATTCTCCAGAACTGGCTAGACGGCGCGACGGTTCCTCGGCTTGATAATCTGTTGCGAACCTGCCGGTCCTTGAATATTCCCACTTCGACTCTATTAGATCCATCGGGGCCAACACCGGTGAGCATCGCCGCCGCAAAGGAAACCTTTGCTCTCACCGGCAACCGGGGCGTATCGCCATCGCGCAGTGCGAGCGAACTCCGGCAAACGCTTCTGGCGGCTTTTGAAGAAGTCGTTCCGCGCAGCGTGTCGGAGGTTGCGCGAAGTCTGGGCTACACAAATACCGACAGACTCTACCAAGCCGATCGGAAACTCTGCCACGACATCGCCGCCAGATATCGGCATTCTGGCCGGAGCCATTGGTGGAGGAAGCCAGCGCAATCAGGATTTGCGAAGCCTCCCGGTTGAAGGAGATCTTGGAGCAGTCACTCAAATTGAACAGGCCGACCTCGGTTCATCAGATCTCCGCAAGCCTTGGATACTCAAACGATGGATACATCCATCAAAGATATCCGGAACTGTGTCGGCAATCGGCGAAAAGATCGCGCTGGTGAAGCAAGCCGAACCCGACAAAATTCGCCGGACTCTGGAAGAGGCACTCCAAGAACATCCGGCGCCAACGCTCACAGAACTGAGCCGTCGCCTGGGCTACTCGACCTCAACAGTCTTGCGGGCGCATGAACCGGATCTATGCGATCAACTTGCAACGCGGCGCAGGAGCCATACTAAGGCGCGCAGAACAGATCTGGAAAGAATTGCGATGGCGGCGCTCAGGGAGACGCCGGCGCCTTCAGTGCGAGATCTCTGCAAGCGCCTTGGCGTATCGCTATGGTTCATGAACAAGTACTTCCCGGCCGTGAGAACCTTGGTCGCGGAGCGGCACCGCCAGTGCTTCTCCGCTGAGACGACGCGGCGCCGCGAAACAATGTATCGCGATGTCCATAGCATCGCGGCCGAGCTTCGGAGTCTGAACGTGCACCCATCAGCAAACCGAATCGTTGAGCAGCTTCCAGAAGGATCTTGTCGCGAATGGAAGGCCGTCGCTTTAGCAATTCGCCAGGCGCACAACGTGCTGGCATCTCAAAGTAGAAAGCCAAGACACATCGACACGGGCCGTTAGTGCCCATTTAAGGCATAACCTTGCCAAACGGCAAAGTTATGCCTTAATTCACACGGCGATGCCCGTTGTTTGAAGGGGCTTAGATATGCGAACACAGGCGAGATTGAAGCTCGGCTACTACCCGTTGGCTGCCGCGGAAGCTAAGCGGATCCGCTGCTATCTCCAGTTCCCCAGTGACTCCGCGAGCGTCCTCGATCCGTGTGCGGGGACCGGAGCTGCGCTTTACACCATTGCAGATGCCGTCGGATTGCGGCGATATGGCGTGGAGCTTGACGCCCATCGCGCGGAGGAAGCGCGCAATGTTTTGGACTATGTGATCCAGGGCAGCGCCTTCGACACGCACGCTCCGGTTGACTCGTTCTCACTGCTCTATCTCAATCCGCCGTATGACTTCGAGATCGGCGAAGGGAAGAATCAGCGGATGGAGAAGCTGTTTTTGGAGTTTGTCGGACGCTGGATTCGACCAGGCGGCGTGCTCGTCATGGTGGTTCCCTATGACCGCATTTACGAATGCCGAACCGTCCTGACGCCGCAGTTCCGTGACAAGGCAATCTATCGGCTGACGGAGCCGGAGGCGATTGCGTACAAACAGGCTGTCGTTTTTGGAGTTCGGAGAACGCGTCAGGAACGGGAGCGGCTGAACGATCACGCAGTTCAACAGGCGAACTGGAAGTTGAACGATCTGACTCGACGGTACGAAGAAATACCACCGCTTCCGGATATCCCGGATAGGACCTACTCGGTACCACCGAGCCCAGATGCCCGACTCGAATACCGTGGGCTTCCGCTCGACTTGATCGAGGACCTGCTACAGACATCGCCCGCGTGGCGACAGGCGCAGAGGATCACCCACGCACCGAAGACCGAATTTGCAGGCCGGCCATTGACACCCCTTCACAAAGGGCACGTTGGGCTTTTGTGCACTTCGGGCCTCCTGAATGGCGTGTTCGGGGAAGGCAAGGACCTCCACGTCGCGAACTGGGAGAGCGTGAAGGTTGTGGACAGAATCGAGGAGGAGGGCGAGGACGGCGGGAACACGGTCATTCGTGAGAAAGAAAGATTCTCGCAGCGTCTGACGCTTCTTTATGCCGATGGCCGGATCGCACTGCTGTCAGAGAAACCCTCCGACAAGCCGCCGGCGAAGGAGCGAAGCGATGAAGAATGCGCACCTGCGAATGGGCAAGCTAACGTTTGTGCGGCAAACCCGTGACACGATCACGGATGTATCTGTCCATCTCGATCGCCTCGTGGCAGAGCCGCCGCCGGATTCGAGAACGTCGACTGATCTGCATCTGGTTTCAATCTTCGGCGGCGATCAGGAGATCGGCGCCACGATTGCGGCTGTGCACGAAGGCTTGCGATTTCAGATCAGCATCGGAGGGCAGGAGTTCATCGGCTCGCTCGGAGAAAAGCCCGTTGTGTACCGGGCTTCGCTACAGATTCCAGGACGGAAGCGTCCGGTCCGGCACGCAATCCTGTTATCGAAGACATTTTTCGAGACGACGTTTGGCGCGCGAAATGAAGCTAGGCGCACGGTGCTCTTCGACAATACCTCTGGTTTCATTCTGCACCGGCTAGCAGTCCGCTTCGGCCTGCCGGTATTGCCGGAATGGGCGGAGTGGTTCCGATCGCGAGCTGGAGCGGCGGCGGCTCGTCGAAGGCCTCCTTGGCCTGAACTGCAATCCGATCGCGGTAAAAGCGACGAAACTACGGTTGCTCCGTATCCTTGGTCAAGGCGTGCGTAGAAAGGCAATTCAAATCCCGCCAGCTGACCTTTCCATTACCTGAGACTCGACTTCAACTTAAGGGGATCGATTTATGGATGCACCGTCGTGCATTGGGGATTACTTGCGCACATATGGTCAAGCCCTCGGGGAAAGAGTTCTCAATCAGTTTCCCGCCTCTCCACGCAGCTACGGCTCCGGCTTCCCCCGCGCTGTGCCGGCTGAAGAGGCGTCCGTTTCCAGCGCAAACACTCGCAATCATGGGAATCGCCAAACGATGGCAAGAGGCTCGGTGCGCGGCGGCCGTGGCCGAATGCGGAACAGGCAAGACACTCATCTCACTCGGCAGCGTTTTCACCCACGCGGATGGACGTCCGTTCACTGCGCTGGCAATGGTGCCGCCGCAGCTCGTCGAAAAATGGGCGCGCGAGTGCTTTCTAACGTTGCCCGGTGTTCGCGTCTTCATGATTGATGGTGTTCGGAACGGTGTTGGCTCGAATGGTTTTACTGGGGTCAATGAGGTTCGGTTTCGCAACGGTCGCGTCGTTCGCGAGGGTCTGAAGACCACCTTGAGCGACATGCGCCTGGCGAAGACTCATCGATCTGCGCGAGCCCGTTGGCGCGTACAGGTTCCATCGCCATCCGTATTCGTGATTTCGCGGGAGCGAGCCAAGCTGGGCTATTTCTGGCGGCACGCCTACAAGGTCGCGCAGAGCGGTCCCTTTAACGGGAACGTTGTGAATGCGGATACCGGCAAGCCAGTGCTCGCGGGCGAGGACCAGTTACGCCGCGCGGATTTCAAGAAGGTCAAGCATTCGGAAGTCGTCTCACCGGACGCAATGAATTCTCGGAGGGCATTCTTCAGCCCGCTCTGGCAAGCCGACCAGGAGAAGATCCACCGGATGGCGCCGATGGAATTCATCGCCCGGTACCTCGACGGGCTCTTTGACTACGGCATCGCGGATGAGGTTCATGAGTTGAAGGGGGAGACGGCGCAAGGCAACGCCTTGGGCGCGCTGGCTTCGGCCTGTGAACGTACTGTGATTCTCACCGGCACGCTCCTCGGCGGTTACGCGGATGAGCTGTTCAATATCCTCTACCGCCTTGACGCTCGGATGATGCGGGAAGAAGGCTTCGACCACGGAGAAGCCGGCGTACGCCAGTTCGCGGAGGCGTACGGGGTTCTGGAGAAGGTGACGACCATCGAGCCGGCTGAAAACGCCTGCTCGAAAGCGAAGGTCACGACAACAGTAAAGCGGCGGCCTGGAGCGTCACCCCTTCTCTTCGGCAAGTATCTGATGAACCTCGCGGCGTTCGTATCGCTGGAAGACATCTCAGACGCACTGCCGTCCTACACGGAAGAAGTGCTGTCGGTCGAGATGGACTCGGAGTTGCAAAAGGCGTACTCCGACCTGGAGACGTCAATCACCGATGCTCTCCGGGAACATCACGGCAACGCATCGGTCATCAGCACGGCAATGAACGCCCTGCTGCTGTATCCCGACCGGCCGTATGGGCTCGGGACGCTTTACGGCTACTGCACAAACGAGGAGACCGGCGAGCGCGAGCGGTTCATCATTGCGGAGCCGGCAGACCTTGACCCGACGTTCGTGTATGCCAAAGAGCGGCGACTGATCGAAGAGGTAAAGAACGAGCTCGCAGAGGGTCGTAAGGTCCAGGTGTTCGCTGTATACACGCAGAAGCGCGACGTTACGCGGCGGCTTAAGGACCTTCTCTTGAAGCAAGGAATACGGACGGAGGTTTTGACGGCAGAAGTGCCGCCGGAGCAACGGGAAGCCTGGTACGAAAAGCATCTCCGGAGCGGGATGCAGGTTTGCATCTGCCATCCGAAACTCGTCCAGACGGGGCTTGATCTACTGGAATTCCCGACGATTCTGTTTTACGAAACTGGCTACTCGACTTACGTGTTGCGGCAGGCAAGCCGCCGAAGCTGGCGGATCGGGCAGAAGCGGCCGGTGCGCGTCGGCTTTCTAACCTACTCCAGCACCGCGCAGGAGAGTTGCTTGCGGCTGATGGGGAAGAAGCTGCTCGTGTCCCTCGCGATGGAGGGCAAGCTCCAGGCTGATGGTCTTCAGGCGATGAATGAAGACGACGACCTTCTGACCGCCATGGCACGGGAGTTGGTCACTCGTCAGGGTGTCGGGGAGCAAGCGGCCGAGGTTTGGAGGAGTCTCCAAATGCAGCACACCGAAGTATCCGTCACCTACCAATGCAGTGATTCCCTTGCCCAGCCGATCCGCCCTTGATCCAAGAGGCGGACCGGGAGGAGCCACGGCATTGGATAGATCCCGCTTCGCCCGCAGTCCAGCTTTCTCTCTTCTGAAGTTCGGGGGCGGTTTAGGCCGCACCTGAATTCTCACGCAAATCCCAGGAGGTGCATCATGGCCCTTGCAGCGATGCCAACCATAGCATCGGAGTCGGCTTTTGACATTGGGAAGCGCTTAGCCGGACTACTGGAACAGGCTGAGCAGGATACGATCGGCGGCGAACTGCCTGAGAATGTTCGCGATCGCATCGCCGATCTGGTCGAGTCGCTCCGGCGTCGCTTGGCCCGGAATACGGAGCGAGATCCCCGTTCCCTCTTCGACCTCGACGAACGGTTGATTGAGCTGATGGATCAAGTTGAGGATGCCGCCGCTGAACACGGCGAAATCCCGGCAGAGCTTCTCCAGGAGATCAATGATTACATCGAAGCGTTCCGCACAAAAGTGGATCGGATCGCGGGATACTGGCGCTGGCAAGAGTCGATCGCGGACATCTGCGGCAAAGAAGCGGAACGGCTCGAAGCGCGGAAGAAAGCCGCCGAGGGACGTCTCGGCCGGCTGAAGAATATGCTGCTCGCATTCATGATGGCCCGCGGGCTGAAAAAGCTGGAAGGCGAAAAGGCCGCCATCGGAATGCAGGCTAACGGCATGGCCTCACTCGTGATCGACGATCCGTTGCAAATCGGGGAGTGCTTCTTCGAGAGCAACATCCGACTCACGAAGACGGAGCTTCAGGAAATCGCCTACCAGTTGGCTGACGGCGAATTGCGGCGACGCCTGGAGGCCACGCTCAAGGGCGAGGGCTGGGAGATCAACGGTTCCGCCGTACGATTCGCGATAATCAACAACTCCACCGTATCCGGCGCGCGCCTCGTGAAGGGCAATCATGTACGTCTGCGATAACAACTCACGGAAAGGGCGCAAAGTGGCCATCCGAGCTAAAATAAGGGCAGTGAAGACGATTCCCATCCCGAAAGCCAGGAATCCGAAGCCGACGAAAGATCCGCACCATGCGGCTGCGGTCGAGCGTGGGAAGGCGGCTGTCCGCAAGCTCCAGGAACAGGGCATCATTGATAGCCAGGGACGCCGGATTCGCACAGACCTGCCCGCCGATATGCAAGAAGGCAAGGATCGCGACTTCGGCGGTTGATGGCTCCCAGAATGATCGTAGTTGCCGGTCCTCCCGGGAGCGGCAAGTCGTCTCTCTATCCTCTCTCCTCCTTCAACGTCGAATACTTCAACGCCGACGACCGCGCCGCGGAACTGAATGGCGGCTCGTACATCGGAATCTCTAACGAGATTCGAAAGATAGTGAACGGCGAATTCGAAGCATTCATACTCGGATGCATTGAACGTGGCGTGAGTTTCGCCATCGAAACAACGCTTCGGAGTGACGTTACGTTCAAGCAGGCCCACATGGCCAAGCAGGCTGGATTCGTCGTCGAGATGCGTTACCTCGCCCTTCGCGATTTCCGCCTGCATCTGGAGCGCGTTAAGGCCCGCGCCGATGCCGGAGGCCACAGCGCTTCTGAAACAACACTGCGGCGAATCTATGATGCCAGCTTGATGAATCTTCGTCGAGCCGTAGAAGAGCTAGACGTTGTTTGGATCTACGACAACACAGATATCGACGCGAGCCATCCGCTCGTGCTGGAAGCGCGTGATGGTGAGATTCATTTCGTGGCGGACAGACCTCCGGATTGGCTGAGGGCAGCGCTTGACCTATCCTGATTAAGCGCTCGGCTGCAATCCGAGGAGGAGATCTGCGGATGATTGGCGTGGCTCTCACAGTGGCGCTTTTCGCATTCTTCTGGGTGTTGCGAGGCAAGCTGAACACGTGGGGACTGGAGTACGTCCAGTGGAACCCTACCTCTCCGCTTTCGATCGTCCGTGCCATTGTCCTGGGCTTGCTGGCCGGTTCCGCGATCGCTTGGCTCTTCCGCAATTACGAAATGGGCGTTCAGCCGCCGTTCGCTGAGATGTGGATCGCCGTAACCTGGGGACCGCTTATTGAAGAAGTGGTCTTCCGCGGGTACTTCTTCTCGTTTCTGGAGAGACTCCTCAAGCGCTGGTTGCGCAACCCCGGATGGCTTGTCGTGATCACTATCGCAGCGGCCTTTGCCGCGGGTCACCTGATTAAGGCAGGCATCACTCCGATTCAAATTGCGACAGTCTTTTTCACAGGCACGCTCTATGGTTGGCTGCGCCTTGAGAGCGAGTCCACGGTCCCTCCAGTCTGTGCACACATTTCCTACAACTCGGTGATCTACCTCGCGGCGGCACTGCTTCGCCAGCACCGGTAGAACCACGGCACGAGTTCTGAGGCTTCGGCCCTTTCCCTTCATAGAGGTGATTCCATGATTCCTTCGACGGAAGAGTTCCGTCTCGTCTTCAAGTCGGCCCGCACAGTCGGGACACCCCTGGTTGCGATTCAGACTGCGGACCCAGCGAGCGCGATGACACACGTAACTGCGAGCGTCAACGCGAAGAAAGGGCAGACCCCTCTGATCGCTTGGGATTTCATCGGCGGACTCCAGGGACGCAATGAGGCTGGCAAAGTCAGCAGTAGCGAAAGTCCTCGGCGAGAATGCTCCCTCGATCGGTCCCGGCGACGCGCTTGCGGTCGCGCAGCGGCTGCCGGCAGATTCCATCGTGTTCTTCCTCAATCCGCAACGCGTCTGGGAGCAGGCCGATATCGTTCAGGGGATTTGGAATCTGCGCGATGTCTTCAAGGCCGGTGGCCAGATGCTGGTGCTAGTGACTCCACCGGGGACAAGGCTCCCCGTTGAGGTTCAAAACGATGTCATGGTCATCGACGAGCCTCTTCCATCAGCAGAAGACCTGGAACGATTGGTATCCGAAACATTCGAGTCGGCCAACCTGCCGATACCGGATGTCGGCACCGTCTCGAAAGCCGTTGACGCAATTGTTGGTCTGGCGGCGTTTCCAGCGGAGCAGGCCCTGGCAATGTCGCTCTCAAAAAGCGGCATCGATTTCGACCGGCTTTGGGAGCGGAAGCGCCAAACCGTCGAGCAGACCCCTGGGCTCACAATCTGGCGTGGAGGGGAGAGCTTCGATCAGATCGGCGGATGCGACAGCATCAAACGGTTTCTCACTGCGGTTCTTCAGGGCCAGGAAGCGCCACGCGTGATTGTCTTTGTGGATGAGATTGAAAAGGCGTTCGCAGGAGCCGGAACGGACACGTCAGGCGTCAAGACCGAGATGACCGGAACCATGCTGAGTTGGATGCAAGATCGCAGCGCGGACGGCGTCATCTTCATCGGACCGCCCGGTGCCGCGAAAAGTGCAGTTGCCAAGGCAGCCGGCGCGACGGCAGGGATTCCGACCGTCGCTTTCGATCTATCGGCCATGCAAAACTCACTGGTCGGAGGCTCCGGGGAGCGCCTACGCGCTGCACTGCAAGTGGTGGATGCGATCTCGCAGGGGCGCAGCCTGTGGATTGCGACCTGCAATTCCATCACAAGCCTGCCACCCGAGTTGCGCCGCCGGTTCACTTTGGGCACGTTCTTCTTCGATCTGCCTGACGCGGAGGAGCGCGAATCGATCTGGAAGATTTACCGCGAAAAGTGGGCTTTGTCGGGCGACCAGCCCGAAGACGAGGGCTGGACGGGCGCGGAGATCAAGGAATGTTGCCGGAAGGCGTGGCGGCTAAGACTGTCGCTCGAGGAATCGGCATCCTACATCGTCCCGGTCTCGCAGTCAGCAGCCGACCAGATAGAGAGCTTGCGCCGCCAATCATCGGGGCGTTTCCTCAGTGCATCCCGATCGGGTGTGTACACGTTCGAATCGGGGCAGCAGACAATCGTGCCTGCAAAGCGCACCTTTCGAGAGTTGGCTGAGTAATCACTTCGTTGGGATCTCGATTGCCAGAGACAAGCTGCATACCTCTACGTGGCGATGGGTACTTGACCGCTGGATCTAGAAATGAAAGCTCTGTTGTTCCAACTTGATGGAAAGCTCCCCAACATCGCACTGATGCGGATTGCTGCACACCACCGGGCGCTCGGACACGAGGTAGAGCTTCGCCGAGGAAAGCCGGAGCCGCAACTCTGGGATGAGCAGCCAGACTTCGTTTATGGCAGCGCGATCTTCCAATCTACACGGTCAGCCGCCGAGCGCCTGAGGCTGAAAGTAAACTACCCTCAGGCCATCGTCGGCGGAACCGGATGTGACCAGCCGCCGCTAGCTACTTTCCGGCGCAAAATTCCGTCGCCTAATCCTTTTGTAATCATCCGAGCCGACATCCTAGCGTGCAAGGTCGTACTTCTGTGCGAGCCGTCGCGGTCGTCGATTCGCCCCGGCTCGCAAGCATTCTCCACTACTAAACAAAATCTTCAAAAATGTTCTTGACAAGAATCTCGCTTCATCGTATCCTACTGTCTTTAATGAGTAGGATAGCGAGAGCCAAGCTCCTCCAGCAACTCGCCGTCGCCGCCCAATCCATGGTCCAGGGCGGTCTGTCCTCCTCCACCCGTACCTGCGGTAAATCCTCCTGCGCCTGCCATTCCGATCCCGCCCGCCGGCATGGCCCCAACCTCTACTTCACGTGGCGCAGTCAGAACAAAAGCTACGCCTTGTACGTGCCTCCGCAGCATGCCGAAGAAGCCCGAGCGGCGCAAGCGGCGTGGGCACGGTTCTGGGAAATTGCCGGCCAGATCGCAGCACTCAACCGCGAACAACTCCAGAAGCGTTGGTCACGGGCCAAGCAAGCTGCGGCCGCCGCGAGGTCGCACAGGCAACGTCATGATCCAGCATCGGCGGCGCCAGCGTACCTTTGCCGATGGCTTCATTGCCGATGAAGTCGACGATCTGTGGGAGCCATGGATGCGCCAGGCCGATGAGGTGCTCCAGGACGAGGAACTGCTCAACCTGGTTCAGCAGCAGTTGGCCAAGCGCTGCCGCAAGAGTAAAACCCGGGGACGCCCGTCGACCACAGCCGAAGTCGCTCTGCGGCTGCTGCTGCTCAAACACATTCGCGATTGGAGTTACGAGGTACTGACTCGCGAGGTTCGCGCCAACCTTGTGTACCGGGAGTTCACACGCATCGGCGGGGCAGCGGTGCCCGATGACAAGACGATCGGACGCATTGGCCGGCAACTGGGGCCGGAGGTCATCGCCCAAATCCATCAGCGCGTGGTACAGATCGCCCGGGAAAGGAATGTCGTGACCGGGCGCAAGATGCGGGTGGACACGACGGTGGTGGAGACCAATATCCACTATCCCACCGACAGCACTTTATTAGGTGACGGGCTGCGGGTGCTGACGCGGCTGATGAAAAGGGTAACAGCGGTAGCCGGCCAGGTGGGAACCCAACTGCGGAATCGGACCCGCAGTGTGAAGCGCCGGATTTTGCAGATTGCCCGCGCCAGCCGCGACAAGAGCGAGCGAGGTCAACAAAAGCTACAACAGGCGTATGGCCGACTGCTGGAGACCACGCGTCGGGTGGTGGGGCAAGCCAGGAAGTTCTCCGCCGAGATTGCCAGTCGTGTAAAGCGGGGCAATCGGAGGGTACTGGCCCGAGCTCGGAAGCAACTCGATCAGATGATTCCGCGCGTCCAACAAGTGATGCAACAGACACGCCAGAGAGTGTTTGGCGGCGACACGCGAGCCGAAGGCAAGATCGTCAGCGTGTTTGAACCCCAAACGGAAGTCATTCGCAAAGGCAAGCAAGGCAAGCCCAACGAATTCGGCAAGCTGGTAAAGGTTCAGGAAGCCGAGAACCAGATCGTCACCCACTACGAAGTCTTCGACCAGAGGCCCAGTGATTCCACATTGCTGACGCCTTCACTGGAGCAACACATCGAGCAGTTTGGGAGTGCCCCGGATATGGTGGTGGCGGATGGGGCGTTCTTCTCCGCGGCCAATGAAGCGCAAGCTGAGCAACTGGGGGTGAAGTACGTGGCCGTTCCCAGCTCGTCCACCAAGAGTGCCCAACGCCAGCAACGGCAAAAGACGCGCCGGTTCAAGAAGGCACAGAAGTGGCGTACCGGATGCGAAGGCCGCATTAGTCTCCTCAAGCGGCGGCATGGACTGGACCGCTCCCTCTATAAAGGACAGTCGGGTATGAAACGCTGGGTCGGGCTCGGCGTGATTGCCGACAACCTCATCAACATCGGCTGCTTCCTGGCAAACTCGCTCGTATTGTCCAAAGCCTGACCCGCTTCTCCTCTCGGGCCGTTCGACCAACTCACTCCTTACTGGTACGCCACCGGTGAGCGATCTATCTCACGCAGAGCTCAGTGTCACGCGCTTGTCTCCCTCAAATCAAATTTTGCGCCGGAAAGTAACTACGCTTTTTTCGGCGACTGCGCCGCCGAAAAAGTGGCCCCTTTCGGGGCAGCTCAGTAGGTCCGTTTTGCCATTTTAGTCAGCCCGCTTGGTCTTTACGGTTTTTGCGGCTTGGCGAGAGAGCATTCCTCCAGTCCGTTGACGATGCGGGTGATGCCATCTTTGATCAGGGCCACATTGAAGTTGATGAGCAGCCCCAGGCGTTTATCGGCCAGTTTCAAATAGGTGAAAAGCTGCGTCTTGTGCACTGGGCGCTACAGCCTCCAACGCCTTGATCTCCACGATCACCTTGTCCTCCACGACCAGATCGGCGTGAAACCCCGTATGGATGCGAACCGCCTCATAGATCACAGGAATGGCTTGTTGCCGAGCCAGCCGCAGTCCACGCTGTTCCAGTTCGTACGCCAAAGCCGCTTGATACACCGACTCCAGCAAACCTGGGCCGAGGGTAATATGCACGCGATAGGCCGCATCCACGATTTGCTGGGCAACGGCGTTCTCACTCATTGCGATCCAGTATAGGATCTCTCGCAAAGACGCCAAGGCCGCCAAGTTAGAAAATCGAGGAAGCCTGAAGGAGCAGGGATTGGAGACGCATTGAACCCGGCACCGTCACATTCCGTAGGCTGCGCAGTATGGCCACCGATGAGTTGAGCAAGCACTACAGTGACCTTCTGGATGGCAGTTACGACTGCGTCGATCGCATCGTTTTGAATGCGAACTTCAGACTATGCTACTCACCGGGCGGGTTTCCGTTCTGGTGGCGGCGGCTGCACGATGGCTCGGAGGAAAAACTGGACAATGCTCATCTGATGCGCATGGCGGGGCGTTTCAGCCGTCGGGTGCGTGGATTTGCCAGAGCGAAAGGGATTCCCGTCATCGATTGCCGTAGCGACGAGAGCGAAGCATCAGATCGCCGAAGAGTATCTGGGCAATAATCCGTCAGCGCGGGGTCTGTTCTTGATTCTGGTGGCTCGGGCCGTCGCGACCGTCTGGGATGTGCAGCGGAACCAGCGGGGCGTAATCTGCAATCTGGAACCAGAAGAGCGCTACATGAACCACTACTCGTTCCACATCCTCGATCCAGACTGGGGCCACATCACGATCAAGATGGCCGGCCATCCTCCGTTCGGCGCGCAGATCATGCTGAACGGCCACGAATACGTCGCTTGCCAAGCGAAGAAAGAACGAGATCTATTTCAGTAAAGGAGAGTAACTGTTTCACCATCATCTCCAGCCCGCAGACTTGGCGAAGATCGCAGACACCTTGTCCGAACCCCGGACTATAGGGCGGTTGAGCCAGGTCTGCGAGGCTTGGATCTACACGCCTGTTTGTGTTTTGCGCTGGACTTGGACGAACAGAACAGAGTGGTTTCCACTACTAGTATTCGGTGTACCAGGTCGAATACAGCCGCAATCTGATGTTCCATCTGCGGCGGTCAGATGGAACAGATCTTTCAGGGGTTGATCGATCGCACACGTGCGCGCTTGGATGTGAAACAGCTGCAAGACGATCTTCGGCGCCGAAGGGCCGTCCGCACCGGGATCGCAAGGGACAGCCGCCTCGGTTGGAGGTCGTGATCGAGACACCTCAGTATGACCTGACGATCTTCAAATGCACTTCGGCAAGCTGACTCTCAAGGTCTATACCAAAGGCGAACACGTCCTTCGTTTCGAAGCTATCGTTCACAACACGAGAGATCTGAGCTGTGGTCGAGTTCTGGAGCGGTTTCCCCATATCGTCGCTCGACTCCAGCAAATTCTGGAGCGCTTCCTCACAACTGTACGCGATGGATGCCGCCTTTATCAGCGACGAGACGCTGATCAACTGCCATCATCCCTTCTCAGGTGGCAAGACCCGCGTTGGCGGTGTCGATGTCAACAAGCCGAGGATGCAGGCCGTGCTGAGCGCCGCACTGGCGTTGGTGTGCTCGCCCAAAGGCTTCACGGCACGCCAGTTCTCTGCCGCTGTGAGCTCCATCCTCGGGATCGGCGAGCCCAATTACGATCCACGCCGAGCGGCCTACGATCTGAAAAAACTCCGTGCCAAGACCTCTTGCCAAAAATGGACGATTCCCGCCGATACTCGATTCCGCCACAAGCTATCCGCACCATCGCAGCATTGGTGATACTCTCGGGAAAAGATCCTACGTCCCATTCTGGCCGGCGTTGGCAAGCCCAAGATGAGCCTAAACCAAAAAACTCCAGTCCTATCGACCAACACTACGAGGCTATGCGCCAAGGTATGTTTACACTGTTTGAAGACTTGGGCATTGCGGCGTAGATATCGACAAAATTTTGTCGATGGTTTCTCCTGTAAGCGCCTAATATCGTTCGGGACCGCGCCGCGAACCAACGGCCCTGCGGGCCGCGGCAAGTCAGCAGTCAAGGAAGTCAGAAGCCGGAATGCTGGAGGTTTCATTTCTGAATCCCTTCTGCTGTGTTCGGTCTCCTCATTTATCGACAATTTTTTGTCGATGTTGGTGCTGCAAGCGCCTAATATTGTTTGGGGACTGCGCCGCGAACGAACGGCCCTGCGGGCCGCGGCAAGTCAACAGTCGAGGAAATCAGAAGCCGGAATGCTGGAGGTTTCATTTCTGAATCCCTTCTGCTGTGTTCGGTCTCCTCATTTATCGACAATTTTTTGTCGATGTTGGTGCTGCAAGCGCCTAGTCGTGAGCAGTTTGGAGTCCGTAGGCATCGGGACGTTCCAGCAAGACTATTCCCTTTACCCGAATTCCCGCCAATCAATAGGTTTCTCTCAACGGGGCTGTCGGCTTCGATGTAGTTCTGTGTTGTGCCGAATAAGGAAGGTCGAATTCGTCCCGAGCAGAGCATCTGGAACATCTGGCGCGGCGAGCCGTGGCCACGCGAGATTATCCTGCTGGATAACGATTTCTTTGGGCAACCAGATTGGCGCGCGCGTATCGCGGAAATCCGCGACGGTCGCTTCGCGGTCAGCTTCACACAGGGGATCAACGCCCGCTGCCTGACCGATGAAGCCGCCGAGGCGATCGCTTCAGTGGACTACCGCAACGATTCGATGGACACACGCCGAATCTACACGGCCTGGGACAACCGGGGCGATGAAGACCGTCTATTTGCGGGACTCAACAGGTTGGTCAAGTACGGCGTGAAGCCAGACCACATTATGGTGTACATGCTGGTCGGCTACTGGCCGGCAGAAACTCAAGAGGACCGCGACTACCGGAGGCGACGCCTGCGGGAGTTTGGAGCGCGACCCTACCCCATGCCGTACTACCGAACGCCCGAACTGATCGGCTTTCAACGGTGGGTGGTTGGGCCTACGAGAAGAGGATTTCTTGGGCGGACTGGAGTCAGAATCACTTCGCTCAGAAGGGCTGGGGAGGAGGAAATTGTGAGCAAATATTCCGAGCTAACGACCGTTCTAACCGAAGAGCGATATCTCGTCGAAGCGCTGCAAGAGCTGGGTTATGCGCCTGAAGTCTGCCGGAAGGAACGGCCTTGGTCGGTTACATGGGAGATGCGCGACCCGAAAAGGCACACATCATCATCCGGCGACGGCAACTCGATTCAGCGTCGAACGACATCGGCTTCGCGCGTGATGGGAACGGAGTCTACCAGGCGCTCATCAGTGACTACGATCGCGGAATCGGTTTCAACGATGTATGGTTGGGGCGACTCGCGCAGGCCTACAAGGAGCGGCAGACGATGGCCGTCGCCAAGGCCAAGGGATACGTGTTCAAAGGCAGAGAGGTAATCACGACGCCTCAGGGCAAGAAGGTTCAACTGCGCTTCGCTGTCCGATGAGGAGGAATCCGATGAAGGAGAAAACAGTCGTCATCGAGATCGATGAGCAGGGCAACAGCTCGATGGATCTGGAAGGCTTCCAGGGAAGCGGTTGTTCCGCGGTCGCGAAGGACTTTCAGGGCAGCGATGCGGTGAAGAACGTCCGAAATAAACGCGAGTTCTATGTCCAAGTCGCGGCTACGACGCAGCAGCAAAAACAGTAAAGAAATCCGCCTGCCGGCTGAGTCACGACTGCTGATCGCGCGACACATCCGCGGTAAGGCGACGATACGGCCAGGTGAATTTGTACCGGTCCCGGGCTAGCGACGATCCACCTCGGTAGCCGAAAGCGGCGGTCTCTCCGACGAACGATGTTTTCCCGCCAGTCTGCCAGCCACAGCTGCCGGCGGTCAACTCTGACAAATTGCCGGCGTCCTTTCTTGCAACAGACATTTGCGATTTCGCTCAGTCACTATCCCGAGCTCGCAAACGGCCTGCGAATGGTTTGCGGCGTTCGCCCGAAGGTTAAACCCTCGCGATCAATTTGCAACTGACATCTCGACATCGGAACTGCTGATTTTATTGAGGCTCCCGTGCCATTGCAAAAC
>CAWJQP010000064.1:0-22808 GCA_963844855.1 Bryobacteraceae bacterium | reverse complement strand
CATGCGACGAGCAGGTCTCGAAGTGCGGCAAACCCTCTCCGGCGCAGCTCAACTGGGTCCGTCGGAAGATTGGTGCGACTCCACAACTTCGCGAATTGAGGCACACTCCCGAGAACAGGAAACACGGCGGCAATTGCGGCCGCCTCTCGAGGAATGACCGATTGCGCCCATCCCCGCGAGTTCGCGATAAGCATTCGGCTTAACTGGTCGAGCAGGCTGTCAAGTCCCTTGTAGGGTACGCTTTCCTGCTCGTAGCATCGGCCGGTCAGAATCGCTGCGTCGGGGTCCGCAGCCGCTCTCGCGAGAAATCGTTTGACCAGAGCAGTCTTACCAGAGCCGGCTGAGCCAGTCATCATCACGACTGACCTTTGCCCGGTACGAAGCGCGGTAAATCTGTCTTCCAGGCTTTTGAGTTCTTCCGTTCTACCTACGAACAGCGAATCGGATCGGCTTCCAAGCACTTCGGGCTGCCGCAACTCACACCCGATATCGCCGAGGATTTGCACGACCTCAGCTGCAGTGGGCCGTGCGGAAGGGGCTCGCATCAAAAGAGCGCCACAGAGCCGGACCAAATCCACCGTGTCAAGACCGCATCCCTCAGGAACTGCGCTAAGCTCCTCATCCTCCACCGGCAGTCTTCCCGTGAGAGCTTCAAAAAGGATCACGCCCAGGGAGTAACAATCTCCGGCTGGAGTCAGAACGCCAGATGCCGGGTCAGGCGGAAGGTATGATTTCGTGCCTCCCATGATCACCGATGCGTTGGCGGAACTTCTGCGGGTCCAACTCTGTCGCCAATCCGAAATCAAGCAGCACGGCGCGGCCATTGTCCCTAACCATCAGGTTCGAAGGTTTCAGATCCCGGTGCAGTATGCCCCTGGCGTGCATTGCCGCGAGTCCTGCCGCAACATCGCTGATCACCGAGCGTAGACGGTCCATGTTGCACCGTCGTTTGCCTGCGACCGTTGCTTCATCGTCTGCGAGTCCGTGACGCAACCCACGGACGTATTCCCAAAAGCCGAAACCATCAATGTATTCCATCGATAGGAAGTACTCGTCGTCGTGTTGTACTCAGTTCGTAAAGGGTGACGAGGTTGGGGTGCAGCACACCTGCTAGTGACCGGAACTCCTGCTTGAACGAGAGCAGGTGCACTGGAGAAACATTCAATAAAGACTAAGTGCTACGCGGATATTCCTATGCTTGTCGATGGCCTCAAAGACCATCGCCATGCCTCCCTGCCCAACCTGCCGCAGCACCTCAAATTGAGCGGGAAACCGGCGGACCGCGGGGACATCGAGAAACGACGCGGCGGCCGCGCCTACAATAGCCTGGATCTGGGCATCCCCCTGGTTATCAACTCTGAGCAGGGAAGCAACCTCAGCTCGAAGGAAAGGTTCCGGTATTCCGGCAGAGGAAAGACGCAATCTCTCCCACGCCCAGCGACAGTCCCTGGGTAACCAGTTCCTCGACTCTCTCTAAGAACTCAGCGTGCTCCAGAAGTCCCTCCGCAATTTGGCGATAGCAATACCGGAAGGTACCGTGCCGGATTCATTTATGCACGACCTTCGTGGGTGCAATCCCAGTACATTGCTCAAGCATCGGTGCGATCAGGTACGCTCCGTGCTGAATTAGCACATTGAATAAGAAATGCGACAGCCCAACCATGTACGGCTGGTCAAAGTCGGTGGCGGCAAGTCGCCTATGGCGCGCTGCAATACGGAGGTATGCCCTGCCTCGTAACGGTCCTCGCGTCGGATTAAGTTGTGTCTGCGACTACCGACTTGGCGCCGAGGGAGGAACACAGCTTGCCAGACTCATGGTTACGATGGATCTCGTGGCCAAGCTCCCTACGAAGCCATAACCGGGCGAAGTTCCACTCCCGTTCCAGGGTGGCGATAGAAACGGACAGAACCTCGGCAATCTCCTGCATAGTGAGTCCGCCCATAAATCGCATTTCAACTAGCTGTGAATACCGAGGCTTCACGACCGCCAAACGGGTTAACACTTCGTCTAACACCAGAATATCTAGCACGCGCGAGTGCTCACCGCCCATGTCCTCTTGCAATGAAACCGCGACAAGGGTTCCGCCCCTTCCCCGCTTGCTGCTTACGGGCGTGGTCAACCAACAAGTCCCTCATCACCTTCGACGCAAGCGCGAAGAACTGATTCCTGCAGTGAATTGGTCAGTTGCTGCTTGCTAACGAGGCGGATCCACACCTCGTGAACCAGTGCCGTCGGTTGCAATATCGACATGTTGGGATGGCGCTTCTGGGTGCGCGGCCAAGCGCCCTAAGCTCGCCATAGACAAGGGGCAGTAATTCCTGGAACGCCAACGAATCTCCTCCCTGCCATTTGATAATCAAGTCGGTTATCGATTCCGGCATTTGCAGTGGTACTCGTACTCCCGAGAAAGCGTATCCTTTGTAGCGTCTGATCGAAGGAATATCATACACTGCAACGGACACTGATCGCGGTGCTCACCTCAAAAGACCGTTAGTGCCTAGTTGAACATCGGGATCTTACACATCTCCGGTCTTCGGAGTGCCGGGGTCCCTTTGCGACGGCGATCAGCAGTTCCTCCGACCAAATGCGTCCTTGTGGCTGTAGCTCATTAAAACAGAGCTCCACTACAACTTGCGACAGGGACAGCCACGCCTCTTGAACGACCAAGATGCGGCAAGAACTGACGAAGCGTGATGCGCCTCACGTCCGAACAACCCTATTGCAGTTGTGTGCTGAATGACGGTGCTTGTCGCAACACTGAATCGCATGACGTCGATCAGATGTATTCATTTGTCCGACATGACGACTTCTCAGTCATGTGGTGTATGGGCGGTGCCTGCACGGGGATGCCATGATGCGGTCAAAGGACATACAGCAGCTACTTAAATCCGTATGTAAAATGGGCGGTCGTTGATGCGGAAGAGACTAATCGCAATTTTGGGAGTCAGCAGGGATCTGCTCGGCAGCTTGCCCATATCAGCGTGTGGAACCAACCGCTAATCCTGCTTTACAAGCTTTTGAACGTCATGAAGGTAAGCTACTTCTCGATGCGCACCCCTACCGAGGTCCTTCAATTCGAGAAGTTGCTGTGCGATCCAGGCGGAGCCGCCGGCAATGGTTAGGGCGACACCGGCGGCCATTCCCCACTCAGCCTTCACATTCGCCGCTCGAGCGACGAAGCCGCCGGCTGGTATGCCAGCACCTAGCGCAGAGATAAAGGTGGTTAGGGCTGCAAGTTTCGTTTTGATGCCATACTTTCTTAGTGCCCACCTGTAATCCTCCAGTTTTTGGCCGATGACATCCACGCGCTGCTGATCGGACTGCGAAGAGAGCACCTGCTCAATCCATAAATGAAGATCGCGATATTTTCGGACTGACTCCTTATCCTGCTTGAACTCCAAGACTTGTCGCCAAGTCAACTCGTCTTCGAGCGCAACGGGAATCTGATCGATAACGGCCTCATACGCCAGATCCTTCCCGGAGCGCAGAACAGGCGATGACATGTCGTAATCAACGGGTACCAAGCTGGCTTGTGGGAAAGATGCGCAATACTCCGAAAGACGCTCCTTGATGAAAATCTCGATCGCCCACCATTCGAATCGGCTTGGGTCTCGAAAGCGCTCTTTGTACGGAATGTCCATTTCCCACAAGACGAGCGACTGTTCAGAAGTCCTCTGGTCAGGTGTTGCGACCCAAAGGTCGCTTCAATGGGTATGTCGAGGGCATTGGCATCGACCCAGCATGGCAAGTAAATGCGATCACATAGTAAAGCCGTCCTTTTGATGCTATTCGGATGCGGAAAAGCGAGGCGTTCACGCGGTTGCGGGGGGATACGGTGACACATGTTTGTAACTAGCGTGGGGGCGGCAACTGGAAGGTAGATCGAATGTACGAACGGGAACAAATTGGAATCCTTCCATGTTTCGCGGTATTCGTTGTCTATTGCCTCGATTGCGGTCCCCGCCCGCTGCACCATCTGTGCTTATCCGAGCGGGCTCAACATCAAAGTGATTCTTGGTCCAAGCCTCAAGTGCCCCCCATTCGGACGATGTCATCCCAAGTTCTTCCGCCTGATTTGTCGTACTACTTCGTCCCAAGCTTTGTCTCTAACCCGGTCGAGGGTTAATGCATCGGTTGATCGTGGCGTTTTCTTGCGACGCGACATATTCTCGATTCTGCCACGTCCATCGTAGATGAAAATCCTCTGGTTCTAACCCATTACATATGCCGCAAAGGATGCTCTCGCGAAAGGTTCGGTCCTATTCGCATCGGACAACTGTGCTACCGGTGTGCACAACCCGTTAACGTGCTCCCGACGCGGTTACGCGTTACTCGACAGTTGGTTAAGCCGGATCAAGTTGACGGGAAACGCCCTTATCCGGCCAATCTCTGCCGGTTATCCGGCGAGGGTGAGTTTTCGGACTTCGCAGAGAATCTTGGTCAGTCGGTTGGAAATACGATCGAGGCAGTGTCGCGGAGAGCCGTCAGACAGCGATCTCCGGAACATCTCGACAGCGTGTTGGGCGAAGAGTAGAGAGTCTACGACGCCTTCGAGACCTGTGCGCGGGGAAAGAGCCGGCGCTTTCGGCGGTGGGGCGAGATACCGGGGCTGAGACCGGGCGAGGTGAAACTCGCGTCGCAGATCTTCGCCGGCGATCAGAACGTACTTCATGGTCATCTCTGCTTTGACATGGCCGAGCAGGGTCATCAGTGCAGGCAGGCTTACACCCGCGCGAACCATTTCGCTCGCGTATGTGTGTCGAAGCAGATGCGGGGTGACCCGTTTCTCGATACCGGCGTTCCTGGCCGCCTCCTTGCAGGCCCACCACACGACTTTGTCCGTGATCGGGACGTCGGCCCTCCAGCCCTTCTCATAGCCAGGGAACAACCAGGTCTTCGGCTTCATCCAGGACCAGTATTCGCGTAGCGTCTTAAGTAATGTCTGGCTCAGTGGCACGTCCCGGTCACGTCCGCCTTTGCCGTTACGGACATCGGTGCAGCGCATACATGAACCGTCGAATTGAGCGAGATCACCGAGGAGTCAAACAGCGATACTATCCGATGCTGGGCTTCGGGTCGTTACGCTCGGCCCAGCGCTTCTGTCGGGCCTTCGAGGAAGTTCGGCAGTACTTTCGACCCCGGCGCAAGCAGAACGAAGTAATCTCACTCGCCAACGCCAGACGACAGTTCCTGTTCCGAGCACTCAAACTGGAAGCATTCTTCGTCACAGCATAACCAGCTACATCCTCAAGCTTGACGCTGAAGGTCGAGTTCATTTATCCCTTACCCTCAGTTCTGACAGTCTCGGTTTGTAGCGCAATGCTGTTTGGCGTGACTGATTGACACTCGTTGAGATTCTCCGATTTTACGTGCCGACCTGGAGATTCGCCATGCTTCCTCTGAAATGCATTTGCTCCACAACCGTAGATACGGTAGTGTACGGCATGAGCACAACTTCGCGGAAGGAATACACGGTCGTGTCCGTTTCAGCTGATTCAAAGGAAGTGGTCTTCCCGGCACCGGACGGCGGTATCGTGCACGCGCTCGAATACGGAACTGGCGAGCGTGGCCGTCGTGCTGGCTCACGGTGTTCGTTTCAATAAAGAGAGTTGGGCGAAACAGGCCGTTGTACTCGCTACGGCTGGATTTCGCGTCGTCGCGATCGATTTTCGTGGGTATGGCAAGTCACGAGGCGGCAAGGAGTCTGGTAACGGGCAGGAGCAGATGCACCTCGATATCCTGGCGGCCGCTCGCTACGTGCGCGAAACGGGAGCGAAGACAGTCACGGTCATCGGAGGCAGCATGGGCGGGCGAGCGGCCGCCACTGCCGTCGTCAAAGGACGACAGGACGAAATCGATCGGCTCGTGTTGATCGCTCCGCCGCCCATCGAGGAACCGCAGCGTTGCACCGGCTCCAAGCTGTTTGCCGTCAGCGAAGGCGATCCGCTTGCGCCTGCCGTGCGCGACCAGTTCGGTCGCGCGCCCGATCCGAAAGAACTGCTGGTGCTCGGCGGCGCGGCGCATGCGCAGTTCATGTTCGAAACGGATGAAGGCGAGCGCCTGTTGGCGGAGATTTTGCGATTTCTGGAAGCCGCGACGGTCAGTAAGCCGTGAGGTCGCGCCCGTTCACCACCGGACCCGTGTAGGTGCGACGGATTTCCTTCTCGAGATCCACCTGGTCTTGCGGCCCGAAGTACAGCTGGTGGTACAACACCAGTAGCTTCGGCTTCGATTTCGCTGCGAGCGCTGCCAGTTCCTTCGTCGACGTGTGGAATGAGGCATGGTACTTCCCACGGACTGGTCCGAACACGACGTCGAATCGATCCGCCGAATACACCTCATGCACGAGCACATCGCATTCGTTGCAAGCTTCCGCAATGGTCGAACTGGCGGCAGTGTCCCCGGAAATCACGATCTTCCGGCCACCTGCATCGATTGCATATCCGAACGCCTGAGGCCATGAACCGTGCGGAACCGCCAGCGCGCGGATGGTGATGTTCGCGTCCTTGTACACCTCGCCTGCACCCTTGATCTCGTGAACGTTCACCTGCAGCGGCCGGCGGTTCAGCCCTTCGAAACCCTCCGAACGGACTTTGATGTCCGCCGCCCATGCCTGCTTCAGATGCTCGGTCATCGCTGCCGTTCCGATGGGCCCGTAGGCTTCGAGCGGCTCGTTGCGGCCCACCACCCACGAGGTAAACATCAGGTCTGGGTAGCCGAGCGTGTGATCCGAGTGAAGATGCGTGAAAAACACGCGCGTCAGATTTGTCGCATCCAGAGCCTCGATGCCGAACTTTTGGGCGGCAGCCTGAGCTCGGCGAACGACGCCCGGACCAGCATCGAACAGGTAGGCTTTATTATTCACCACGACCGCTACGGCCGGGCCGGAGTCTGAAGGATTGGGAATAGGTGTGCCGGTACCGAGCAGGATCACGCGCGCATGGTCCGCGGCGCTCATGGAGGCTGCCAGCGCAATCAGCGCCGCGAATATCCACGCCGTTCGGCGACGATCGATGACCAGCATATTCGGGCCTGCGCGCCAGTGTAGCAGGATTGGTGTACCAGGATCGGTGTAGAATCACCGAATGCCATCCGGTTTGCAAACGGCCGCTGCGGCGGCTACGAATGTCGATGCGCCGGACCCGGGACGCTGGAAGTCGCTTGCCGTCATTCTTGCCGCGGCATTTCTGGTGGGCCTGGACTTCTTCGTTGTCAATGTGTCCATCCCAGCGATCCGAGCAGACCTCATGGCGACCTTCGCAGAGGTGCAACTGGTAATTGCCAGCTATGGGCTGACGTACGCCGTGCTGTTGATCTCCGGCGGCCGACTCGGAGATGTCTACGGGCGAAAACGCATGTTCATCTGGGGCGTATCGGCGTTCACGGTCGCCTCACTGCTATGCGGCTTGGCGCCCGTCACCGTTGTTCCTGATTGCGGCTCGCGCACTGCAAGGAATCGCTGGAGCTTTGCTGTTTCCACAGGTGCTCTCGATCATGCAGGTGACCTTTCCGGTGACTGAGCGGGCAAAGGCGTTCGGGTTGTTCGGCACGGTGATTGGGACGTCGTCCTTCTCCGGCAACGTGCTCGGCGGACTGCTGGTGAGCGCGGACCTGTTCGGTCTGAGTTGGCGGCCGATCTTTCTGATCAATCTTCCGTTAGGATTGCTGACGGTCCTGGCGGCGGTTCGATTCGTGAAAGAATCGCGGTCACCGAAGGCGAGACATCTGGACCTCGGCGGCGTTGCTATTTTGGTCGCTGCGCTCACGCTGCTGCTGTATCCGCTGATTCAAGGACGTGAAGCAGGCTGGCCCGCTTGGGCGTTCTGTGTCCATGGCTGCATCGTTCCCGATGATGTTCCTGTTCGTGAAGTACGAGCAGAGAGTTACACGCAAAGGCGGGGCGCCTCTTGTCGAACTCGGGCTCTTCCATGATCGGATCTTCGTGATAGGCCTGTTCAGCGGCGTTTGCTTTTTCAGTGGCGCGGCCGCATTCTTTCTGATCTCGACCGTGTTCCTGCAGAACGGACTCGGTTATTCACCGAGGGAGGCAGGATTCACGTTTACTTCGTTCGCGCTGGCGTTTTTGTTGAGCTCGCTTTCGTCCGTACGCGTGCAGCCGAAGCTCGGGAGCCGTATCATCAACCTGGGCGCGGCACTGATGATGGCCGGCCTGATTTCTTTGTTGGTGCTGACGCAGTGGCGCGGCGCGGCGTTAACCGGCCTGGAGCTTGCGCCCGTGCTATTTATCTACGGTACCGGCCAAGGATTCGTAATGCCGACATTGATCAGCACGATCTTGATCAACATTCGTGGCCACGATGCGGGTTCGGCTTCAGGTGTGCTGAGTACGGTTCAACAACTGTCATTCGCGACCGGCGTCGCCGCGATCGGGACGGTGTTCTTCAGTGCGCTCGGAGGAGCGACCTCCCCCGAGGCATTCGTTGGCGCGCTACGAACCGCGTTCACCGTCAACATTTGTCTGCTGGCGATTACGTTTACCCTGATCCTGCAAGTTCCGCGTGATCCGGTTCGCAATCCAGCGCGGTGATACCGGTTTGGCGGCGTATACAGGTCGGCGATGCGATTGCTGCGGTACATCAATCCTCCTGTGATCTCGAGAGCGTAAACCACCTTGCCGTCGGGGGTGACTTCGAGCGACCGGCCGGAAAGGGCCGTGTCGTTGAACAGAATTCCGGCCGTGAAGTGATAGTTGCCGTTGGCGAGCCGCTGCGCGGAACCAACATAACGGCGAGTAAACTCCCAGATCCGCATTAAGGATCGGGGTGGCTGTTCGCGCTTCTTCATCGAGCTTCCATACCTGGCCGCGAGTATTGGCTTTTGGGTTCTTCTTCTTGTGCCGATGGCCGTTGTCGAGCAACAGCAGGTGTGTCGGACCCGGCGGGCTCGAAGGCAACATCGTGCTGATAGGAAAACCACGGGTACTCGTCTTTCGAATCCGTCTTGAAGTCACCGCCCTCCCCAGTCGCCATATGACTTTGCCGCTGCCTTTACCGTTGGCGTAGTCGATTTTCACCACCCAGTCCTGCTCAGGCATGGACAGGACCAGGTTGCCGTCCTGCGGCTGAACGAAACGGCATTGGTGTGCAGCCAGTCGTTCGCGACGGGTGTGAGGAAGACGGGGGCGCACGGTCCCCCGCCGCCGGTGCCGCGGCACTTCTCATCGCCGATTGCGGCACGCTTGATGTCGAGATGGTCGAAGGAATTCCAGAACCATTTCACCTGCAGGTCCTCGTCGAGATCAACGAGGATTGTGCCCATGATGTTGATGGGGTCCTTGGAACCTTGCGCGCCCTTCGGGAAAATTCGCTCCAGGCTCCCGATCACGATGGTGTGGCCGTTCGGGAGACGAATGGCGTCGTGATGGAATCCCGGCACGCATTGGTTGCCGTTCGGCTTGCAGACGGACGTAATACCGTAGTTGGCCTCGAGTTGATCCGCGATGGTGGAGATTTCCGTTTCGCGGAGGACGTTGCCAACGAGGTCGACCTCACGGATCACTTGCACCCGGCTGTTCTCTTCATTCACACCACCGGCAAAAGTGAGAAATCGTCCGCCGGACAGCATGCGGGTGAGAGTTTGATCCTGTTCCGGGAGATACCAGACGATGTTGCCGGTCAGATCCGTGGCCATGGGCCGGCTTCGTGGCCTTTCGATGCTGTATAGCAGGAATGGCTCGGAAGCGTTCGCCTTGTCGTCGCGGAGCGACACATTGAGGGCGCCGAAATTGCCATCGGCAATCCCGGTGCGAAACGGCACGGCTCGGACCGGACTGAACGGCGCCCCCGGTAAGCACTTCCGAGTGGAGCATATATTCGGAATCCGATCGCATTCCGGCGACGTACATGTTGCTGCTGCGGAGAACTCGGCATGGTTCAAGGCCGGTACGGTGAATGGTCGAATCGCCTCGGCGTTGGAACGCTACGCGGAACTTGCTGCCGCTGGCGACATGGAGGAGCACTGAAAAGAGCAACGAGGGGATTCGCGGTTGGAATCGCCACAGGCTTCTGGTCCATCACGCGCGAAACCACTCGGAACGGCAGTTCCGTCTCTCCCGTTTCTTTGGATTCGGTATTCAGGACGGTGACCTTGACGCGTGCCTCGTGATCGTATAGTTCCGGACGCCATGCGAATACATTGCGAGCCGAGTAGTCCCGGACGATCCGGAAGTCGGAACCGTCGACACTAACGCTGAAGCGGAAGCGAAGGTCGTCCCGACTTTCATCGGGTCACCCTCTTCCTTTGGGACCGCGGTGAGACCGATTACGGTCCCAACGGGTTGAGGCGACGGCACGGTGGTAAGTACGCGAACGGTGGGCTTCGACCAAAGGATGGAAGCCGAAAACAGACACACGAAGGTCAGCAAAGCGGATCGGCACATAGCTGCTGAGTATCCCACAAAGGTCTACGTTGGATATGCGGCCGTTGCTGTTATGATTACCGAACGCTGGATCTGCCTGTCTGAGCAGTGTCATGGAATTCGTTTTAGGCTTTCTGATAGCAACAGCCGTTGGCCTCGACAGGCGTCGGCGCCGGCAGCATCACTGCGCCGGTCCTGATTCTCTTCTTTCACCTTTCGCCAGCGGCGGCTGTTGGCACGGCGCTCACGTTTGCTGCGGTGATCAAACTCGCGGTGTTGCCGATCTATATTCGACGACGGCAGGTAGATTACCGAATCCTTGCCCTGCTTTGCTACGGCGGCATGCCTGGCGTTCTCGTTGGAGTGTACGTGCTCAGTTCGCTGGACACCAACGCGCATCAACGCGGCATCTTCCTTCTGTTGGGCATAACCATCATGACTGTTTCGCTCGGCACTTTATACCGCTCGATTCGGAATCGGATGACGGTCGGATCGGCGGACCACTCGCGGTGGCTGCCACCGTTAGCCGCGCTGATCGGAGGTGAAGTTGGGTTCTCATCAGCGGGCGCGGAGCGATGGGCGCTGTCGCGCTGTTGAACCTTACGAAACTGACTCCGCCGCAAGTGGTGGGGACGGACATGGTGTTCGGGCTCGTGCTTTCGGTGTTAGGGGGCGGCTTGCATTTGTTTGCAGGAATTACGATGCTGCGATGACGACGAAGCTGATTGTGGGAGGAGTCGCAGGCGCCATCTTCGGAGCCACGATGTCTTCCATACTTCCTCACCGGCCCCTCCGATTGGCGCTATCGGTCTGGCTGGCGACGCTCGGCGCGCAACTGTTTTGGAAGGGACTTTCGTAGCTTGTACTCCCTGGACTCACGTCGCAGGAACGTGACATACTGACTCTCCATGTCTGAGTTGCTACGATTCATTCTCGCCATAGCGTGCTGCGGCTGGACGGCTAGTGCGGCTGCTTTCTCGGTCCAGCTACTCGCGAACAAAACGTCGCCGCAACCTGTGGGTACCCCGATCGGCTTGGGAGCGCGCGTGGAGAACGCGGGCCAGGGCATGCAGGTGTTCCGGTATAGCGTGAGCGTAGACGGCGGGCCGTTCCGGATCGTCCGCGACTTCAGTCAGCAGAGAGAGTTCGCCTGGATGCCAGCGCTTTATGAGCATCAGGCAAAGGTCCGGGTGACCCTTCGCATAAACGAGTCGAAGCAAACGGCGGAGGGCGAGGCGCCGTTCAGTGTCGTGTCGCGACTGAAGGGGACGGCGCCGACGATTACTGCGACTGCGCATCCGCTCGTGCCGCTATTCAGTGCGCCGGCATGTCCGGCGGGCAGTCAGTTCCGGGTGGCCTTTAACCGTGAAGGCGAAGAGGTGGCGACGCGAACACCCGAACAACCGTGCCGGGCTTCAAACACCAACAACGTGTATGTCACGGGCATGCGTGCCGGCGTCGATTACAGCTTGCGAAGTGAGGTCGTTACAGGCGGCGCAGTGAAGGCCGGCGCGTGGATTCCATTTCGGACGGCGCTCGTGGACGGCGATTTTCCGCCGGTATCTGTACCCATCCCACGGAGAACCGGCGGACCCGTGGCAGAGCCGTTGCTCATCCACAGCGCGGTCGCTCTGAACGCCCTGAAGCGGCCATTCGCAACGGACTTGGACGGCCAACTCGTCTGGTACAGCCCTTGGCCACAGTTGTTGACGCGGGTTCTTCCCGGCGGTCGATTTCTGGGACACGGAGACGGTCCCAATTCCGTGAACTCGATGCAGCGTTCGCAGGTGCTCCGGGAAACCGACTTGGCGGGCAGTACGCTTCGCGAGACCAACATCGGCCGTGTTGCGGAACAGTTGGAGAAGCACGGCATACATTCCGACTGCCGGATGGGAGGCAAGGAGTGCGTCTCCGGTTTCCACCACGAAGCAATCCGGCTTCCGAATGGTCACACGCTTGACCATTGCCGCACTCGAGCGCATGTTCCCTGCGGGAACACAGGGATCGAAAGAGCCGGTGGACATCGTGGGCGACCTCGTGATCGATCTGGATGAGGATTTCCAGGTAACCGCTGTTTGGAATGCCTTCGATCACGTGGACATCAATCGAGCAGCGAAGGAGTCGAGCACTTGCAAGGTGGGTCCCGGCGGGGGCGGCTGTCCGCCGATCTTCCTCGTGCCCGAAGCGAGAGAGTGGCTGCACAGCAACTCTCTCCATTACGTCGCCGCGAGCGGTGATTTCATCGTCTCCATGCCGGAGCCGTCGTGGGTTGTCAAGGTGGATTGGAAGGACGGCAAGGGGACCGGTAAGCTGTTGTGGCGGCTGGGCGAAGGTGGTGACTTCACCGCTAAGAGCACCGACACTCATCCATGGTTCAGCCACCAGCACGACGCGGGGTTCGACGCCGGGGGTGACGGCACCCTTTCGGTATTTGACAACAGCGGCGAGCGCAACAGCAAGGACCCGAAGGCGAACACTCGCGGCCAGTCATGGAAGTTGGATGAGCAGGCGCGCACGGCGACGCTGGTTCATAACGCTGACTTGGGTGTTTACTCGTTTGCCGTGGGTTCGGCCCAGCGGTTGAAGAGTGGCGGCTATAGCTTCCAAGCCGGCTTCATCAATCCGGCATCGCTCTACACACGCGCGGTCGAGACGTCTCCAGACGGTAAGGTCGTGTACGCACAGCAAGTCGATGGCGTTATCGTATATCGCAGCTTCCGCGTTTCAGATATGTATTCCGCGCCAGGAAAGTAGGTTTCGTTCATGAGAAGACTGATCTGTTCCGTTCTGTTCACGTGTTTGCTGGCATGTGCGGCGAATGCTCCTCTCACCGTTCACTTGCGCACCAGCAAACCGTCGCCGCAACCGGTGGGCGCCTCCATCGTGCTCTTCTCGCGAGTCGAGAACGCCGAGCCCGGTACGCTGGTAGTCCGCTACAGTGTCAGCGCGGATGGCAAGCCATTCCGAATTGTCCGTGATTTCAGTCAGCAGCGCGATTTCGTGTGGTCGCCTGCGCTGTACGAGCATGACGCAGTTGTACGAGTGACCGTTCGCCACAGCAAGACGAATCAAACTGCGGAGCAGGAATCGCCTTTCCGCATCGTATCGCGCGTGAAGGACTCGACGCCGCTTGTCTCACTGACAGGCCATCCACTGGTCGCCCTGTTCAGCGCGCCGGCGTGCGCGCCAGGCAAACAGTTCCAGGTCGCCCTCCGTCCCGACGGCAGCGAAGAGATCACGCGTACCCCAGCTCAGCCCTGCCGCGGACCGCTGAGCAACAACGTGCTGGTCGCGGGGATGCACGCCGATCGGGCCTACCGTATGCGCTCGGAAGTCGTCACCGGAACCAAGGTAGAGGCTGGGTCATGGTTGCCGTTCCACACCGGGATGCACGACGGCAATTTTCCGCCGCTGAAGGTCTCGGTACCGCGGGCGGACCGAACTGCGATTGCGGAGCCGATCATTCTACGCAGCGTGGCGGCGCCAAACAAGCGATCGTTTGCCACGGACCTGAACGGCGAAGTCGTGTGGTACCTGCCTGAGCCCGGCATGCTGACCCGTGTGATCCCGGGTGGCCGTTTCCTTTCCATTGGCGAGGGCATGAACTCCGTGAACACCATGGAGCGCGCACAGGTATTGCGTGAATTCGATATCGCCGGCCGCGTGCTGCGCGAAACCAACATCGGCATGGTTGCGGAACAACTGAAGGATCGCGGGATCCCATCCGATTGCCGGAAGGGCGGCAAGGAGTGTGTTCCCAGTTTCCATCACGATGCCGTAAGAATGCCGAACGGGCATACGCTGGCGCTTGCAGGACTGGAACGATTGATGCCGGCCGGAACGCAGGGTTGGAAAGAGCCTGTCGTCATTCTCGGTGACATCGTCGTGGAACTCGATGAGGACTTCCAGGTTGTCGGCCTCTGGAATTCATTCGACCACCTCGACTTGAATCGAGTTGCGCTTGACAAGGGCACGTGCAAGAGAAGGCCCTGGACGAGGAGGGTGCACGCCGATCTTCCTCGCGGCGGAGGCGCAATCGTGGCTCCACAGCAATGGCTTGAACTATATCCCGGACACCGGCGATTTCCTGATGTCGATACGCGCCCAGAGCTGGGTGATCAAAGTCGACTACAAGAATGGGAAAGGCTCTGGGAAGGTGTTATGGCGTCTGGGCGAGGGCGGCGACTTCAAACCCGTGAGCAATGACCCGAATCCCTGGTTCAGCTTCCAGCACGATGCCGGTTTCGATCCTCCGGGCTCGAATGTCATCACCTTGCTCGACAACGGCAACACCCGGTTCGGTAAGGATCCGAAGGCGCATACGCGCGGTCAGGCGTGGAAGATCGACGAGCAGTCGCGAACGGCAACGCTGATCCACAATGCAGACCTCGGCGTTTATGCATTCGCTGTAGGCTCTGCGCAACTGCTGAAGAACGGCGGGTATAACTTCGAAGCCGGGTATACCAATCAGATCTCGAACGTGTCGAATGCGGTGGAAACATCGAGTGACGGCAAGATCGTTTACGCTCAGCAGCTCGATGGCGTGATTGAGTACCGGAGCTTCAGGCTGCCTGATCTGTACTCGGCACCCAGGAAGTGAACGCTCGTGGTAGACCTACACACTCATACCGATCGCTCGGACGGCTCCACCTCACCGTCCGAGTTGATTCAGCAGTCCTGCGGACTTGGCCTCGAGGCTCTCGCCATTGCCGACCATGACACGCTCGCCGGGTACGATGCCGGCGGCTTCCGTAGCCGCGGAGAGCGGCCTCGAGTTGATCTGTGGCGTGGAACTCAGCACGCGTCCTGAGACAGCGCGCGGCTGTAAGCGGGAACGCTCGGTTCATGTCCTCGGTTATTTCCTGCTGAGCGCGCCCAAGCCGGAGTTTCGTACCTGGCTCGAAACGCAGCAGGCGAGCCGGCGAAAGCGGAACCTCGACTTGGTTGCGAAAGCTGTGCGAACTGGGTGTGAACATCTCGTTGACGCGATGCGGAGGTGTACGGGCGTAATCAGGTTGGGCGGCCGCACTTTGCGAAGGTGCTTCTCGAGAAGGGCTATGTGTCCTGCATGCAGGAAGCCTTTGACCGGTACCTCGCTGATGACGCACAGGCAGGCGTGGAGCGCGATGAACCGACGTTGGAAGAAGGTGTCCGCAGGATCGTGGAAGCCGGTGGCCTGGCGTCGCTCGCGCATCCCGTGAGGCTTCCGCAGCGCGGCGCCGGATCTCGCTTGCGCTCGTAAGACGCCTGATGGATTGCGGCCTTGGCGCGATCGAAGTCTTTCACAGCGAGCACACTCCCGCGGATTGCGGGGAGTTTGCGGAGATCGCCCGGCAATTGGATCTGATTCCCACCGGTGGGACGGATTACCACGGCGATCACAAGCCCGGCGTGAGACTCGGGACGGGCATCGATGGAAACGTCGCTTGTCGATATGAGTTTCTCGACACCATGCGAACGCGTGTGGAGCGTAGCGGCACGGGAGTCGGGAGTCATGTATGTCGGGAATGACTCTAACTCACCTACGGATGCTGGAAGCCGAGAGCATTCAGATTATGCGTGAGGTGTACGCCGAGTTCGAGCGCCCGGTGATGCTGTACTCGATCGGCAAAGACTCGTCCGTGATGGTGCGTCTCGCAGAGAAAGCATTCCATCCCGGGCGTATTCCGTTTCCTCTGCTGCACGTAGACACGACGTACAAGTTCAAGGAGATGATCGAATTCCGGGATCGGTTTTGCGCGGAGATCGGCGCGACGTTGATCGTTCATACGAACACGGCGGCAGTCGAGGCCGGAGCCAATCCATGGGACCTCGGCACGCAAAAGTGCTGCGGTTTGCTGAAGACGCGGGCGCTACTGGACGCGTTGGCTGCAGGCGAGTACGACGCTGCTATCGGCGGCGCTCGACGCGATGAGGAAAAGTCACGCGCCAAAGAACGCGTATATTCGTTTCGCGATTCGTACGGCCAATGGGATCCGAAGAATCAGCGCCCGGAGATCTGGAATGTGTTCAACTCGCGCCTGGGTCCCGGTGAAAGCATCCGCGTGTTCCCGTTGTCGAACTGGACGGAATTGGATGTTTGGGAATACATTCACCTCGAGAACATCCCCATCGTGCCGCTGTATTTTGCAAAGAAGCGCGAGATGGTGGTCCGCCGGTCCACTCTGATTCCAGTTGAGGCCGATGTCCCGCTGCTTCCCGGCGAGCAGAAGGAAGAGGTAATGTGCCGGATGCGATCACTCGGCTGCAGTCCGTGCACGGGCGCGATCCGGTCCGAGGCCGATACCCTTCCGAAGATCATCGAGGAGATGATGCTGTTTCGTCGGTCCGAACGGGAGAACCGCGTCATCGATTTCGATCAGGAAGGCTCGATGGAGATCAAGAAGCGCGAAGGGTATTTCTAGGATGTCGCCGATGCCCCAACCAGCGACTGGAATCGAGCAATTTCTTCGCAAGGACGAAGAGAAAGACCTGCTGCGATTCATAACGGCCGGCAGCGTGGACGACGGCAAGTCGACGCTGATCGGCAGACTGCTCTTCGATTCGAAGGGAGTGTATGAGGACCAGCTGGCAGCAATAACGAAGGCGACGGTCAACCAGTCTGCCGGAGCGATCGACTTTGCGCTGCTTACCGACGGGCTGCGGGCCGAGCGCGAACAGGGAATCACCATCGACGTGGCTTACCGCTATTTTTCCACGCCACGGCGCAAGTTCATCATCGCCGATACGCCGGGACACGAACAGTACACGCGCAATATGGCAACCGGCGCCTCGACTGCGAACCTTGCCATCATCCTCGTGGACGCGAGGCATGGCGTGTTGGTGCAGTCGCGGCGTCATGCCTTCATTGCGTCGTTACTCGGAATCCAGCATTTGGTGGTCGCGGTCAACAAGATGGATCTCGTCGATTACCGCGAGGATGGGTTCGAGAAGATTTGCAGCGACTTTCGTAGTTTCGCTGCGCAACTGCAAACGCCTGACCTATACTTCATCCCGGTCAGCGCGTTGCAGGGTGACAACATCGTCTCGAAGAGTGAGAACATGCCGTGGTTCGACGGCGCAACGCTGCTCCACCATCTGGAAACGGTGCACATTGCGAGCGATCGCAATCTCTCGGAGATGCGCTTCCCCGTGCAGGTGGTCTCGCGGCCCACTCAGCACTTCCGCGGATATGCGGGACAGATCGCGTCCGGCGTCATGAAGCCGGGCGATCCCGTGATGGTGCTGCCGTCGGGGCGCACGTCGCGAATCAAGTCGATCAGCACCTATGACGGCGATCTACCGCGCGCTTTTGCGCCGATGTCCGTCACCGTGTGCCTGGAAGACGAAGTGGACGTGAGCCGCGGAAACATGATCGTGCCGCCTTCGCATCCGCCGCAGATGACCCGATGTATCGACGCGCGCCTCGTATGGATGGGTAACGAGCCTCTGGATCAGCGGCGGCAGTACGTCATCAAGCACACGACGCAGTCCGTAAAAGCCCAGGTCAGAACCATTCGCTATAGAATCGACGTGAATACGTTCGAGAAGCATCCGGCTACTGAGCTGAAGCTGAACGAGATCGGTGCTGTGGAGATCGATACCCACTCGCCGTTGTTCGTGGACCATTACGGGCGCAATCGCGCGACCGGGTGTTTCATTCTCATCGACCCGATCTCGAATCTGACTCTTGCGGCAGGTATGGTAACGGGCCGCGATCCACGACTTGCCGATGCGCTGGCTGAGACTACTTTTGATGTCACCGATGCGAGTCACGTTCCTGCGGCGGAACGACAAGCTCGCATCGGGCACGTTCCGGTTCTGATATGGTCGAACGCTAGGACCGCGGTTGCGTACGAGGTCGAAGCCGAACTGTTCCGGCGTGGGTTGCTTACGCACGTAATTGCTCCACAGACAGATGGAAGCATGTTGCTGGAACTGGCTCGGAACAGCCTTGCAGCCGGACTGGTGACGATCTGCCTGGCAGGTCTATTTTTTGAAGTAGAGAGACGTCGTGCGCAGGAACTCGTGCCGGACGAACAGTTTATTGACTTCGATGCATCCGCGCGAACCGGAGGCATGGAGACGGTGATCGAGCAAGGACTGCGGGCATCTCGACTCCACTCTGGAAACTGAAGCCGAGCTCAGATCTGAAAGTCCGGTTCCGGCTCGCGTACCGGAGGAACGTCAGACAACTCGCGGCAACAACCCTGCCATCCGCAACCTTCACACGTGAACTGCTCGTTCACATCAGGGCCTTTCAGTTCGCCTTCCAACTCGAACGCATATTCATACAGAGCGCGGCTGCATGAAGGGCAATACAAGTACGTTTGCAGCATCATCGTTGACTCTAACGTAGCTTGATCAGTATACATGGATGTCATCGAACCGGGGCGCGTGCCGAACCACATGGGAGCGGCGAAGGCACGCGTTCGTGGCGTTCCAGTCCTACTTCACTCTCACGGCGCTGCCGCTAGCCGCCTCAGACGTAATGCGATGATCTCCGCCAAGCTCGAGCCATGCCGCGCAATCTGGGGTCAATTCCCGGGCGACAGCCGCTCGGCACTGCTCCAGTTCCGCTTCGGTGAGTACACCCTGCCAACGGCCATTCACGCCTTTGTTCATGAACGTGGTCTTGCCTCCGCGGAAAAACTGATCCGCCTCCGGCATGATCGAGCTGAAGTTCTCCTTCATGCCGTTGAAGGAGATTCGCTCGAGGATTCCGGGAAGCTGCTGTTCCTGAATTTCGATGTCAAGGTACTTGGCGATTCGACGAACTTGGCTTTCGGGATCCTGGAGGAGGTCCGTGTAGTGAACCAGCAGGATGTTGGGAAGGTGGCGGAAGTCCCACCAGGTCTGCGCGTGGTGCAGATGCGACCAATACGGAAACCCCGAGCTCTCCCATTCGAATGAGCCTTTATCGATGAAGAGCTGCCACATCTCGTGGATGTCCTGCATGTGGATCGGAAACTCACTACCCAAAGCGGCAGCCCGTTGCTGGAACATCACTTTCAATTGTTCCGAGTAGCCCATATGGTGATTCCACATCGACATAAAGACATCTCGCACGTCCCGGCCAACAACGATGTAGCGAGCAGTATCGAAGTACGGCAGGCCGTCGAGCGCCAGATGGCACTTGATGAACCGGCGATGCGTCTGCGCCTCGAGGCCCGCGATTATTTCCTCGAGTGGAGGAATGGCCATGTCCAGCCAGGGCGACATGACACTCACCGGCGCTGGGAAGACACCATCTTGAAAGAGCAGATTCGCCACGATAGTCTGCATCCATGTGGTGCCGGTCTTGTACGACGTCGAGATCACGATGTCGCCTGGGCGATGCTCGTACGCCTTCCATCGAGTACTGTCGATCACGACGTGGTTCGTATACTCATGTAGCTTCCTAGGCAGGTTGCGCTGCATTGCGATGCTTTTACTCCTTCGGCCGGTTGGCGGCTGAGTACCACTTCAAGACACCACGAGGCTGCAACAAGCTCCACAGCGCAAACATGAGGTCATTCACGAGGTTGGCTATGGACCAGTCTCGAGGATTATGAGATTGTACATCAAAATTGCAAATTCGGGCGCGGGAATTTCCGCGAGCTATCCGCAGGTCGCGGGAGGTCACGCACCGGAAGCGGCAGCGCTTCCGCTCTGCCGTACCGACTAGTAAGCCATTTACATCTATACCTGCTGGCTCATCGTGCATGGAGCAGGCATAGTTCGCTGTGGATGTAGATGCGTGAATACTTTCGCGTCCGCAATGATGTACGCCATGATCGTTCTCGGTCCACCTGTAACGGGGTATCCCTATAAGTTTGGATGTAGACGACTCACACCGACAGATTCATTGGCAGTAGCTCGCAGGTACTTAGCGACGGGCTCGCCAGCAGGCAGCGTAAACATTCAACCCCGATGTGTTGCTTCTTCGTCGCCAACAGATCAATGACCAGATTGTCTCAGCCACATGTGGATATGGTGGCTGCCTCCATTGTGGTAATCAGACCGGCTTCATCGTGGCAACGCGCCCCTCAGCGTGTGAGCGCCGACGGGGCCGATGTCACGCAACGTAGCAGTCTGGAACGCGCAAGTTCTCTTCGCGGCAAGTTGTATGGAGCGACCCTGGTCCGGCTTTGTGAGACTACTCGTCATTCAAGGTCGGACCGGCAATGGCACTTAGAGCAGTTCGCTTACCGTAAAAGAGAGGCAATCCGTTTCAATCGCTCGATAATAACGGCTGCTCGATCGCCATTCACAAAGCGTGAAGGGGAGAGATCACGTGGGAGAAGCGACCGCACATAGGTGGCAAGTGCGGGGGATATGTCCATAACGCTGAACTCGGACTTGAAATGCCGGCCACCACTGGAAGGAGCCTCATTCCATGCTTCCGGCCGACGCACCTGCTCCTCAAGAGAGACGGAGCGGCAATCGAAGAACGACCTGCCGTAGCCGAGCCATTCACGAGGGCTAGCCTATTCAGGCGCCGCAACGCCTGCTACCCATGCCAACCCGCGTGGGATATTGCGAGACGGCGTGCCGATCAGGTTTACGAGAGGAACAGTATGCGAGCGACGCTGCTCCGCGACAATCACTACCAGCGACCGGCACGAACCCGTGCCCGTAGTAGGCGCGTGGCTTCAACGGTTCTCAAAGGGCTACTTTGTACCATGCAGTTCTGGCGAACCTGCTGCGTTTGGGTGCAATCCGCACGAGCCTGCAGCGCTTGGCAGCACGCTCTGTTGCGCCGAAGTCAACGGGCACCGGGTGAACTGGTCCCGTTTCAATCGCCTGACCCGCAGGTACGTGCCGTCACGCCGGGTTCTGCATCCCTATCGAAGAGGAGCGCTTCTTTACGTCACGATCATATGCAGGAGACTCAGGAGCCGTAGGCGGCGACGCTGCACCTACGGATCTGCGCGGGGCGGTCAGTAATGGCCGTCCCTACCGCGAACAATCAAAACGCAGGAGTCGCGCTATCACTCCCCAGGAACACTCAACAACTCGGAAACTTACCGGAGCGCCTGACTCACAATGTTGCGGGTTGTCATTCAATCGATCAGAGAATTTGCGATGCATTAACTTGCAGAGCATCACTACTGACATTGCTGAGTTAAGCGACAACCCACACTTGTCAACCACCCTGCAAGTTGTTGAAAAGATGGAGCGGAAGACTGGGATTGAACCGGCAACCAACAGCTTGGAAGACTGTCTCCTGGAGGAGAACTCAAGTGTTGCGGCGTTGACGACCGCTCACTCCGAAACGCATAACGAGGCGGAGCCCGATCCAACAGCTCGCGCAGGCATCTGCCTCGCTCGTGAAATCCTCCGTGAGCGCAGTCATACCAACTTAGTCACGAATATTCAGACACGGGCGCTAACCCTTAGAACCAGTCCGTCCTGTCGCAGGTTACCATCGCCATGGCAGACTCGACTGCCACATGAGTTTTGACACAGTGCGCCGAAGAGGCCGTGAAAAGCAGGTGCTCATTTTGACACACCGCCTTTTCAGCCCCACCTGCTACCATCGTAAGTATTTGCTAACAAATGGTCGGGGCGGCCGGATTTGAACCGACGACGTCCTGCGCCCAAGGAATTCGCGCGGTCTCCAAGGGCTCTATCGTTTACTTCTGGTTTTCATTCTTTCCAATAGTTTAGGGAATCTGCTTTTCGCTCAAAGCACAACTCTAAACGTGTCAATGAGATCGGGTTCTGACACAGTTCTGTCACAGCCCGATCCGCTGTGTCGCTAACCGGCGCTCGTCGCCGAGGATCGACACTTTGTCCAACAAGGCACAACACTCTAACTTCACTCACGCTGGCGATCTGCTTCGGCGCCAGTACCCGAACCTCGTGGTCTCCAAACGGAGGTTGCGACAGGTCGAAGCCATTCAGATGGTGCGCGAAAATCGTGAGGCGGACAGGCAGAATCTCGGTTTCTGCGCCCGTCCGTTCGTGCTGTGCGGTCTCCCGGTCCGTCGACCTCGCACCGGGAGTCTTTTGCATGAGCGCCGGAACGGGCAATTCGTTCTTCAGGTGACGGGACACCCGAGCTACGGTTTGCCTTGGGGACAGGACCGCTTGGTCCCAATCTTCCTGGCGACGATGGCAATTCGCCAGAAGACACCCAGAATCACGTTCGACAGCGCCGCGGCCATGCTCGACACCTTTGGGATGCAACAAGGCGGCTCACAGTATCGGAGGTTGGTGGACTCCTTCCAGCGGATCTTCGGGGCCACCATCTACTTCGGAACGGACTCGCAACGGCTCCCGGCAGCGGTCATTCATCGAGCCCGATTCAACTTCATGTCAGAGGCTCGGATCTGGTACTCCCGAGATCCGGAGCAGAAGTTGCTGCCGGGCGACTGCCAGAACATGATCGTGCTCAGTGACGAGTTCTACAGAGAAATCCTGAACCACCCAATTCCGACGGATTTGGAAGCTGCCAAGGTCCTT